>NZ_JYLL01000031.1 GCF_001439695.1 Pseudomonas veronii | reverse complement strand
CATCGAACCCGCCGCTTGGCTCAAGGATACGCTGGAAAAACTACCCAGCTGGCCCAACAGCCGGATCGATGAGCTATTACCCCTCGCGCCTCAACCTGAGTAAAGGTGGGGCGGCTGGACGCTTACGAAGTTTGCCCAGTGGGCTTCGGTCCTTTTTCGATATTGAGCTGTGTCGGTCGTAGTATGTGACGTTCGATGATGGATTGAGAAATCAGTGACGACCAAAGGCACATTACGGCTGTCACTAGAAGAGATATCATCCCGCCATCAGCTCAAGAGCGGCTCCCTGGCCGGCCAATTCCGGCACTCCCTTGGGCATAACGACAAGGATTGTTGCGCATGGACGACATCGTTCAGCACCTCACGCCCCAAGAAGACGTCCCGCCTAAAGAAGTAAAAGTCCTTGCCACCTTGGTAGCAAAGCTGAATCTTGCAGATTTTCAGAACGCTATCCCTGTGATTCGCGAGCTTCGTATCTCGAACGAAACGAGCGATCGTTTCGTCAATGCCACTCTTACGCTTAGCTCGGCCCCCGAGGTATTTAAGTCCAAGATCTGGCGGATCGACGAGATCGCTGCAGATAGCTTCCGGGTCATACCTGGGCTTGATCTTGTTTTGGACGGCCCGTTGTTGAGTCGCCTGACAGAGTCAGAGATGTCGACCTTTACGTTTGTCCTCGAAGCCGATGACAAGGAGGCGGAGAGCGGTCGCAAGGAAGTTGCTTTGTTTGAACAGGTCGTAGATCTTCTGCCCAGAAACCAGTGGGGCGGATTGCGCCATATACCAGATATGACGGCGGCTTTTGTTCAGCCAAATGATGCGGCGGTTGAAAGGTTGCTCAAACGGGCAGCCGAGTTGCTTCGTCTCAGCGATAAGCCATCTGCACTTGATGGATATGAGGGAGGTCCGAAAAGAGCTTGGCAGTTGGCTTCGGCAGTGTGGGGCGCCGTGGCGCGCATGAAACTCGACTATGCGTTGCCTCCGGCTAGTTTTGAACAGTCCGGACAGAAGATTCGGAGCCCTAGTCAGATTGCTGACTCCGGGTTAGCTACTTGTCTCGACCTAACTTTGTTTTTCTGCGCTGCATTGGAGCAGATCGGTCTTAACCCTGTGATCGTATTCACACATGGTCATGCTTTTGCTGGTCTGTGGCTTAAGCCAGAAGAGTTTACGACTGCCGTTGTGGATGATGTCACTGCAGTACGTAAGCGGGTGAAGCTTCAGGAACTCGTGCTATTTGAGACCACGCTTATTACCCACGCCTCGATACCGCCATTCTCTTATGCGGTAGAGATGGGCACGAAACAGGTAGCCGAAGACGCTGAAAGTGTTTTCGAGATGCTGCTAGATATCCGTCGCGCCCGTTTGCAACGTATCAAACCTCTCTCCAGCTCAGAGGCTCAGATTGCACGTGTCGCCGCTGCTGAGTCTGATGAAGCCCCATCGCTTCTTGTGGAGGAAGGGATCGGCATCGCCGATGACAATATTAAGGTGCAGGTTGAGGATCTGTCTAAGCTCGACCCAGCAGATCGCCTCGGCCGGTGGCAGCGAAAGCTTCTGGATCTGTCGCTTCGAAATAACTTGCTCAATTTCAAAATGGGTAAGCGAGCGCTGAAGCTTGAATCTCCTGATCCCGGTGCTCTCGAGGACATTCTTGCAAGTGGACAGTCTCTGAAGCTGCTTACCAGGCCTGACCTGATGGATGGCGCAGATCCGCGTGAGCGCGCACTCTATGAGCAGCGTGAACGAGAAGATGTTCGCCGCCGTCATGCTGAAGATGCTCTCAAACGTAGGGAAGTATTCGTTGCGCTGACGTCCGCCGAAATGGATGTCCGGTTAACTGAGTTATATCGAAGCGCTCGTACTGCTTTGCAGGAGGGTGGCTCCAACACGCTTTTCCTGGCCATCGGTTTTCTTAGTTGGACGCGTGAGGATAGGGCCGGGCAGAAGTATAAAGCGCCACTGGTCTTGGTTCCTGTCACTTTGGAGCGTAGGAGCGCACGTTCCGGATTCACCATGGTGCTGCACGATGACGAGCCTCGTTTTAACCCGACTCTGATCGAGATGCTGCGTCAAGACTTTGAGCTGGGCTTGGGTTCACTGGAGCAGGAGCTGCCTCGGGACGACTCCGGTCTGGATATCGCAGCCATTTGGAACAAAGTTGGTCATGCGATCAAGGATATCCCTGGCTGGGAGCTGAACGAGGACGTTGTGCTCTCGATGTTCTCATTTGCCAAGTACCTCATGTGGAAGGATCTCGCCGAGAATGCAGAGCACCTTCGACAAAGTCCTGTGGTCCAGCACCTCCTGGATACGCCGCGCGATTCGTTCATCTCCAATACGCCGTTTCCGGAGGCTGAGTCGCTGGACCGTGATTACGGCCCGACTGATGTGTTCTGCCCACTGCCATCTGATTCATCTCAGCTTGCGGCGGTGATGGCAGCGGCCAAGGGCAAAGACTTCGTTCTCATCGGCCCACCTGGCACGGGTAAAAGCCAAACGATTTCCAACATGATTGCCCAGTCCATCGCTCAAGGGCGCCGGGTGCTGTTCGTATCTGAGAAAATTGCTGCCCTGGATGTCGTGTACCGGCGCTTGCGTGAAATCGGTCTGGGTGAGTTTTGCCTTGAACTTCACTCCAGCAAGGCTCGAAAAACGGATGTCCTTGCTCAGTTGCAATCGGCTTGGGAAGCGAAAGGGGAGGTAGATGCTACCGCTTGGGAGGTGGAAGCGCAGCGGCTCGCTTCCCTGCGTGACAGCCTTAATATTTATGTCGAGCGTCTGCATCGTCGGCACCGCAATGGCTATACGATCTACGATGCTATCGGGACAGTGACATCGGGTGTTGATGAGGCAGTAGCTGCGCTTTCTTGGCCATCCCCGGACACTCATGATCAGAAGGCCATGCTTGCGCTTAGAGAGCTGGGCGACCGCCTTGAAGTGAACGCGCAGGCTGTGGGTTACAGTCAGCTGGCAGGCAACGCTTTGTCCGGGGTAGGCCAAGCAGAGTGGTCGCCTCATTGGCAGCAACAATTCGTGCAGGCGGCTCGTGACGTGCTTCCCGCTGTGCTTGAAGTCCAGCGAGCTGCCGATCGCTTTGTTGAGCTTTCCGGGCTTCCTGTTACGGAGTACACCCCAACAGCACTTGAGGGGCTATCGATCCTTTCTCGAGTACTTCCCGCTGCCGCTGGGCATGATTGGCGTTTCGCACTGCGCCCCGATGCTCGCTCGATTTCTAAACGCCTGAGTGACGGCTGCACTTGGGTCGACGAACACCGGGACATTAACTCCAGACTCTCATCCTTCTGGTCCTCTCGTATTATTGCTGAAGCTAAACAAGGCATTGATCTGCTGCAGCAACGCCGCGCTACGTTCGTTGATCTAGGCCCCGCCTGGCCAGAGAATGTCACTGACGTTCTCGGGCAAGCTGTCACATTACTGCGTCAGATAGACGACCTCAAACACCAGCTAACGGCGTCCTATGGGGATGCGATTGAAGTACTTGATACCGAACTCCTGCTGCGCGAATGGAAAGACGCGGAGGAGTCTCTCTGGCCTAAGTCTTGGTTCGGAAAACGCCGCATCGCTGGGCTATTGGCACCGACTCAGACGTCAACAGATGAAGTCGACAATGGCAAGGATCTCGCTACTTGGGTAGAGATTCGGTCGGTGTGTCGAGCAATCGATGAGCTGGAGCCAGGTCATGAGTGTGTTGCTGTTTGGCAAGGTGCCAAATCCGAAGCAACGCATCTTGAGACAGCGATCAAGCTGCAAGAGGCTATGCGGCTTCAGAAAAGTAATTCTGCTTGGATCGATGACGGCTTGCAGTTGGTTGAGCAGGGCCAGCTAGGTGATGAGCTGAAGGAGGAACTCCGCCGGCTGCGTGCGCTGACTCGTCTCGATGTTGGGTTAGATGAGCTGGTTGATCTCAGCTCAGCAACGAGCGCTCTTTGGAGCGGTTTAACCACGGATATTGACGTGCTGACTGCTGCTCTGCGGTTCCAGGCTGAACGACGTGGCATAGAAGAACGCGGTCGACTTGTCGACGACCATCCTCATGTAGAGGAGGGGCGTTGTGGCTCGTCGTTAAAAGCTGATTTTGAGTTGCTCAAGAACAGAGCAGCAGTTGAGCGAGAGTTGGTGGATCTGGCCGATCTGCGAGAAATCGTTCCTGTCTGGAATGACTTGAAAACGAAGGTTGACGTCGCACGTAGGGCGGTAGCGTTCCAAGGGGAGATGGCTACCGCGGTGGCGAAGCTAGCACTCAATCCAGAACAGGTCGCGGCCTACAAAGCACCGCTTCAAACTTTGCTGGGTGACGGTAACGCATTACTTGAGCCGGAGGCTACTATAGCCATCGCCGGCGTTACCCTTCGCGAAAAGCTCGAGCTGCTCCAGGAGCGAGCAGCGCACCTGACTGCCGTCGGTCGTTTCACCGAAATGGGCGTCATCGAAACCTCCAACCTGGCACTAAGTGATATCAAGAAAAACTGCGAAACTGTCGTCTCGTCTGAATCGCGTCTGAAGGCATGGTGCGCTTGGCGGAAGGTTCGCGATGAGGCCTACGCTGTCGGCCTAGCTCCGATTGTTCAATCGATGGAAACAGGAGCCATCAGCTCTGGAAAAGTCCGTCGTGTATTGGAAGTAAATTACGCCCGCTGGTGGCTGAACACGACGGTCGACAACGAAGAGGTGATCCGGACGTTCGTCAGCGTGGAGCATGAACAGCGCATTCGTGATTTCCGGGCTTTGGATGACAAGTTCACCGAGTTGACCAAGGACTGGCTCCGGGCTCGGCTATGTTCCGACCTGCCAAGCCAAGACAGTGTAAGTCGCTCTTCAGAGTGGGGAGTCCTGCGACATGAGATGGGCAAGAAGACCAAGCACATTCCATTGCGGGAGCTGATGAGTCGTGCGCCAGAAGCGCTAACCAAGCTGACTCCATGTTTGCTCATGAGCCCTCTATCCATTGCTCAGTATCTGCCTCCTGCCTCAACGCCATTCGATCTCGTTATCTTCGATGAGGCATCTCAGATACCTGTCTGGGATGCCGTCGGCGCAATGGCCCGAGGGAAGCAAGTGGTGATGGTGGGCGACCCCAAACAGCTCCCTCCGACTTCGTTCTTTAACCGAGCTGAGTCGACCGCTGAAGATGAGGATGTAGAGGCTGATCTCGAGAGTATTCTGGACGAGTGCATCAGTGCCAATCTGCCAATGCGTAATCTGAACTGGCACTACCGTAGCCGCCACGAAAGTCTGATCGCTTTCTCGAACCTGCGATACTACCAGTCGAAGCTGGTGACCTTCCCATCACCGTTTACGGCCGACAAAGCAGTACGGTTATGCCCAGTCCCGGGTGTATATGACAAGGGTGGGTCGCGAACAAACTTAATTGAAGCAAGATATTTAGTTGCTGATTTGGTTGCCCGCCTACAGTCTCCAGCCTTCCGCGAAAGCGGGCGGACCGTGGGGGTCGTAACCTTTAACGGCGAGCAACAGAAGCTCATCATGGACATGCTGGATGAGGCTTGCCGGAAAGACCCATCACTCGATTCGTATTTCGCTGAGTCCGAGCTGGAGCCTGTGTTCGTCAAGAACCTTGAGAGCGTTCAAGGCGATGAGCGAGACATCATCTATTTCTCGACCACCTACGGAAAAGACGCTGCCGGTGTGCTGTCCATGAACTTCGGTCCGATGAACCGCCCTGGTGGTGAGCGTCGACTGAACGTGGCAATAACCCGTGCTCGCCAGGAGCTTGTGGTGTTTTCGACCTTGCGCCCAGAGCATATTGATCTAGCTCGTACGCAAGCGATCGGGGTTCGAGATCTTAAGCACTTCTTGGAGTTTGCAGAGCGTGGTCCACGGGCTCTCGCAGAGGCTGACTTTGGTAGCGTGGGTAGTTTTGACAGCCCATTCGAAGAGGCAGTTGCAGCGGCCTTGGCTAAAAAGGGATGGCAGATATTTACCCAGATTGGCGTTTCCTCCTTTCGAATAGACCTTGGGGTTGTTCACCCTGACACACCTGGACGGTACCTTGCCGGGATTGAATGCGACGGTGCTACCTATCACCGCAGTGCGACCGCTCGTGATCGTGACAAGCTCCGTGAGTTTGTACTGCGTGGACTTGGCTGGGAGATCGTTAGGATATGGTCGACGGACTGGTGGGTTGATGCAATTGGAACTGCCGAAAAGGTACACCAACGGCTGAACGAGATTCTAGCGGATTCCCGAGCCAAGCAGGCTGTCATCGATGCAACTCAAGAGGCAGAACGACTGAAAATCGACGCAGCTATGGCTGAGGTCATTGAGGTAGTAAGTCAGGTTACTGTGGTCGCCACAGTGGATAGTGTGGCCGAATCCAATGACCCCTCCGGCGCGTTGCCTGGTTTGAAGTACGCCAAGGCTGCATCTATCACACCAGATGAGGATGTCCTGGATTTTGCTCGTCCCCTTGAATATTTGATTTATAAAGAAGCCGACCCTCGTCAGGCGGTAGGGTTGGTCGATCCAGACCAGTTCTTTGAGGCGAGTTACACGGAAACATTGGAGCAGATGATTGCTCATGTCGTAGCGCAAGAGGGACCTGTTCTGGACACGGCGCTCGCAAGGCGCATTGCCCGTGCTCATGGCTGGGTACGAACCGGGTCACGGATACGTGATCGCGTTGACCAACTTGCCCGGGCTCGATTCCGCTCACATGAAGAAGAGCAGACAGGAGTCTTTTTCTGGCCGACTCATATCGAGTCGGACTCCAGTGTCGTCTTCCGTAAGCCTGGCGACGAAGATGCTACGAGAGGGCTATCTGAAATCTGCCTGCCAGAACTACGTGCTTTGGTTGATGAGATGGTGCGGCGGGGGCACGAAGGGGAGGCCTTGATATACGCGGTCGCGAAAGAAGCTGGTGTAAGCAAGCTTGCTCATGCGGGACGTCAGCGGATTGAGAAGGCCATACGTCAAATGGCGGAGTAAACGAGAAACATGGGGGCCGTGAAGGTCCCCTTACTTCTGGGTTAACTGATGTTTCGGTTACCAAATGCGCAGGTGATTCAGGCAATACATACGAGTTATGTTAATGTGCCATCATATGAACGGTATGGAGAGTCGTGATGGGGTGGAAAGGGACTGTACGTTCGCTGCAAGCGTCTGCGCGGCGATCAGAGCGCAACGCTCATCGCCGTCAGCGTGAGCTTGAAAAGCGACAGAAAGAGTACGCAAAGATGGAAGCGCTCGAACAAGCAGCGTATGAATTTGAGGTTTACGAAAATCACGTAGATATCCTCCTTTCGATGCACAAGGAATGTGCCGAGCCCGTGAAATGGAAGCGACTTCTCTCCAACCCTGAACCTAGACAGCCACTCAAGAGCAATACTCTTGAGCAAGAAGCTACGCATGCGGCCGCTACATATCACCCCAATTTCTGGGCTCGTCTCTTCAAGCTAGAGGCTCGTCAGCGCGTAGCCCTTGCAGGCAAGATTGGCACCGCGCAGGCGGAAGACGAAAGGCAATATCAGGCTCAGCTTGTTGAATGGAAAACTGCCCATACCGAGTGGGCAGGGGAGAGGGACATTGCGATCCGTATCCTTGATGGTGACCGTCAGGCCAAGCTAGATGCCATCGAAGCTTTCGAGTCGTTTGCAGAAATATCACACCTCGGCTCAGCTATTCAGATGATTGTTCATGAAGGTGGTGTCCTAGAAGCCAAAGTCGCTATCCATGGCTCCGATGTGATTCCGACCGAAATCAAATCTCTACTCAAAAGCGGCAAGCTGTCGACCAAAGCTATGCCTGCTGGGCGGTTCAACGAACTTCATCAGGACTACGTGTGCAGTTGCGCCCTGCGAGTAGGTCGAGAGTTGTTGGCAATCCTGCCGGATGACCTAGTCATCGTCACCGCTCTGGACAATGTGCTCAACAGCTCGACAGGTCATATGGAGGAGCAGCCGATTCTGAGTGTTGCGTTCTCTAGGCCAACTGTAGACGGGCTTAACCTCGAAACCATCGATCCGTCTGATGCGATGAAGAATTTTGTCCATAACATGAGCTTCAAAAAGGGCGCTGGATTTTCGGCTGTTGCCACCCTTGATGCTCAGCGCTTCGCCGTAGTCGTATAACTGAATCATCTGAGAATCCAGAGAATGACATGGCAAACATGAAAAAATTGGCTTGTACACAGGCATATTGGGGGCTTTGGCATCAGTGGTAGCGCTCGTCCTTCCGACCCCGGCGGTTTCGCACAGCTCCAGCGGCAACAACAGTCCGGTCATTTCTGGCAATGGCAATAACGTCAACTATCAATCCGGCTTTCTCGATCTTGAAACGATAAGAGCCCAGCGTCCCAATATTAGTGATCAACAATACGCTGCAATTAAGCCCGGCATGACATATGAACAGGTGCTGGATATCGTCAAGATCCCTGGTAAAGAGGCTGCCAGCAGCGGCAATGTGCAAGTCTATACGTGGGGGACGGAGGTTTACGTATACATGGTGGTGACCTTGGTAAACGGCAAGGTTGAATCCAAGTCACATTGACGCGGTTCCATGGTATTGCATCGCCGGGTAACTTCATGGATACCAGGCGACGCAGTTCAGCATTGATCTATTTGCTCCGAGGCTTACCGGCGTCACTCCGTTTGTCTCGAATTTGACCATCTTGATTTCGCGAGCGAGGCTGTTCGCCACCGCCGGGCTTCGGAACGGTCACATCTTTGTTGATAGGGCGTCGATCAGTCATCGTAAATCTCCTACGAGTGTGGGGCTTTTACACCTAATCTCTTAAGCTGACTTACACTAAAGCACATCATATAGTGGTTTGTGTTTGTCACAAACACAATATAGCGCGTTTTTTTACATAGACAATGATTGGTGTCTGTTTGTGTTAACACGGGGATTTTGTCGGTTAGCGCATGAAATGTGATGAACCTGTTAAATGAGCGCTTGGACTTGGTTGCGTGCCTTGCGGATGTCCGTCAAGGATTGGCGCTCCCAAGACCCGCAAGCGTACTCTTTGTTCTGCTCGCCCCACCGATACCGATAGAAAAAGCTGACCGGCACGCCGTCCCTACGGACTGAGATTCGAACGGCGAGATTGCCATCCTCCCTGAGGATCAGGCCGGCATCATTAGCGCTCAGCGACTCGAGTTCTTTGATGGTGATTTTGGCCATAAAATGGGTTCCCCCTACTTTTACCCCCCCCCACAAAAACGTCGACTCTTGATGGACGTTCCTGGACTCTCGTAGAGCAGAACACCGCTGGAGTTCATGTAAATACCCGCTTAGAAAAATCCAGAGTAAAATTCTGGAAGCTTTCGAGAAGTATTAAAAAGGAGATGGGGTGCTAGGGGGCGAGTGTTCGAATCACTCCGTCCCGACCATATAATTCAACGACTTAGGCCAATGTTCACAGCATTGGCCTTTTTCGTGTGCGTGACATTTGCGTGACTTCTCTATTTTTCACGCCTGCTTCCCGCTCCAAAAGGGGTCTGCCGGGAAAACCAAAGGTCATTCGCCTCTTGCCGGTGTGGCCGCATTTTGAGCAGTCGCTTGCTTCATACGAGCAACGGTATTCAGCGCCGCAATCACACGAACATCCACTGCACTCGAGCGTGCATGTCTGGATCTGCTTGTCTTGGCCATTCCGCTTGATCAGGTAATTGGTGCGTCGTTCCAGCCGAAAGCCGGTTAGTTTCTCGGCCACCGTGTAAGTAGCCGGATCCCATCGGAAGTTGTATTTGGCCTTTGGATCATCGGCGAGTCAGTTTACTTGGCGCATGGCGATTCCTCGTCCTCGAATCAAGCGGGGGCGCGCACCGAGCCTGGGTATCTCTTGCGCAAGACGCAACGCGACGTTGCGTCCTGACCATATTCTCTCAAGATGCAGTGCCGCCTATGTTGTTGACCTGGAAAACATCAATGCGCGTGACTTTTTCTGAAGAGTCACCGCTGTCGAACCTCAGGAGTCTATGGCATGGGCGTTTCTACAAGAGATACAGCAGCGACGATACAAAAAGCGTCGATGACAAAGGGGCTCGTGCTTCTGTTTGCTTTTTGTTGCGGTGCCATCGTGGCCAACATCTATTACGCTCAACCGATTATCAGCTTGATCGCCCCGGATATCGGCATGTCGAGTGGAAGCGCGAGTTTCATCGTTTCGCTGACTCAGATTGGTTATGCGCTCGGATTGTTTTTCCTGGTGCCCTTGGCGGATCTGGTAGAAAACCGTCGGCTGATGATCGCGACAATTGTGATTACGATCTTCAGCCTGGTAGCCGCCGGTTTGTCCAAGCAGCCGAGTGTATTTCTAGTGGTGTCGGCACTCATCGGTTTCAGCTCAGTCTCCGTGCAGATGCTTATCCCGTTGGCGGCACATCTGACACCGGAAGAATCTCGCGGTCGGGTAGTTGGCGGGATTATGGGTGGCTTGCTGCTAGGGATTCTGCTTGCGCGGCCGCTGTCGAGTCTGGTTGCCGATCATTTGGGCTGGCGGGCGGTGTTTATCGGGGCCGCCGCCTTGATGCTCGTTATCTCCATCGTGATTGGCATGACCATGCCTAAATGGCAACCGACCCATCGCGCGTCGTATGGTCAATTGCTGATGTCCCTGGGACAACTGTTTTGTCGCGAGCCCGTGCTGCGTCAGCGCGCGCTTTATCAAGGGCTGATGTTTGCGGCGTTCAGTTTGTTCTGGACCGCTGTGCCGTTGATATTGAGTCGTGAGTTCGGCCTCACGCAAAGTCAGATTGCGATTTTCTCTCTGGTCGGCGCGATCGGTGCAATTGCCGCACCTATCAGTGGTCGACTCGCTGATGCAGGACATACTCGACGAGCGTCGCAGTTGGCCATGGTGCTGGGTATATTGAGTTTCCTACCGGCCTTCATCAATCCCTTCTACGGTGTGATTGGGTTAGCGGTCACCGGTGTAGCGCTGGATTTTGCAGTGCAAATGAACATGGTGTTGGGTCAGCGAGCCGTCTACGCCTTGGGCATTGCTAACAGAGGCCGTCTGAATGCGTTGTACATGATCAGTATCTTTATCGGTGGTGCAATCGGTTCTTCGGTGGCCAGTTCGCTTTATGAACATGCCGGCTGGTTGGCGATTGCTGCGGTGGGAAGCGGATTGTCACTGGTCGCTTTGGTCGTCTTCTCGGTGGTTTCTCGTCGGACCCGAACTGGCGCAATGCTCAAGATGAACAACGGGTGAGTCAAGGAGTGTCATGGACAAGCTGCTCGCATTGAAGATGTTCGTCCAGGCTGTGGATTCGAAGGGCTTTTCTTCTGCCGCTCGACAGTTAGGCCTGGCGACGTCTTCTGTGACTCGGATGATCGATGGGCTTGAGGCGGAACTAGGCGCTGTCCTGCTTAATCGATCCACGCGTCAAATCTCATTATCAGATGCCGGGGCCGCCTACTACTTGAAAGCGCGGGAGGTGCTGAATGCTGTCGCCGAGGCGGATGCCTCGGTCACTGACCGCGGGGAACTCCCTGCGGGTCATCTTCGTATTTCCGTGCCTGTAGCGCTGGGGCGCCGTCTGATTGCGCCGCATATTGCCTCGCTGTTGAAGCGATACCCTCAACTTGTGTTGGACATGACGCTCTCCGATGACATCGTCGAATTACTGGGGGAACGCGTCGATCTGGCGATCCGATTGGGATCGGCAGCAGCCATGGATGGTGTCGTCAGTCGTCCCGTCGGTCATTTCAGACGCCGGGTTGTGGCCAGTGCCGAGTACCTGAATGCACATGGTTTTCCTGAACATCCCATGGACCTCATGCAACACGAGTGTCTGCGTTTTAGTTACGGCCCAAAGCAGCAGGTGTGGACTTTCTTAAAGGAAGGTGAGGAGACTCGGGTACCGATTGAGGGGCGCTTCAAAAGCAACAATGCGGAAGTTTTACGTGAGGTTGCGCTGGCGGGTGGCGGGGTGGCTCTGTTACCTGACTGGCTCGTCAACGACGATATTGGCAGCGGTGATTTGACGTCATTGTTCGAGTCCTTTGTTATCAATCCGAACGATGCCAGTTCGGCCATTTCTGCGTTGTATCTTCCCAATCATCGTGGCTCCAAACGCGTCAATGCGTTTATCGATTTCATCAGCGAATTGCTCGGGCCTGAAGGCTTGGCCGAGCGCTGATCGCCTCATTGCTGTTTTCGCATGTTTGATCCACGACGTAACGAACCCCTTTCGCCGTGTGGCACGGCAGATCCCGGAGATTTGAATGAGCACTGCGACATTGCATTACGTCTACGACCCGTTCTGTGGCTGGTGCTATGGGGCGGCGCCGATGATCACGGCGGCCACCGCTATTCCTGGCCTGGAAATTCAGGCCCATGGCGTGGGCATGCTTTCGGGGGACAAAAGCAAGTTGATGTCGGGTGAGTGGCGCGATTTTGTTCGTCCTCACGAAGCCCGGATTACGGCATTCAGCAAACAGACCTTCGCGGACGCCTATGTTCAAGGCGTACTGGAACATGAAAATGTCCAGCTGGACTCTTCACCACCGATTGCAGCGATGTTGACCGCTCAACAGCTGTCCGGACGTGGTATCGAAATGCTCAAACGCCTGCAAATTGCCTACTACCAAGAAGGTCAGGCCATTGCTGACCGAGGGGTAATCGCCGGCATTGCCAATGAGCTTGGGTTTGAACCCGAATCGTTTATGGCAACTTTTGATTTGATCACGGCAGACTCATTGCAAGACCACATCAAGCGCAGCAACGAGATGCTTGAAGCTCTGAATGCGCGCGGCTTTCCGGCATTTGCGCTGGAGATCGACGGCCAAATGGAAGTGTTGGCCATGGGGCATTATTTAAGCCGACCTGCGTTGTTCAAGAAGGATATTGAAAGTCGTCTGGCCAAATAGGTGTGGTTCATAGCCAGTGCATTCTTTTGTTTTGTATGATGCCTTAATGAAGCTCCAGCGAGGCGTTATGCAAGACTTAAAAGATAGAGACGAGAACGAGTCGGGAAAATCAGCGAAATCAGCAGACCCCGTCAAATCGACGACTCGACGCCTTTCGCCTGAGGTCAGGGAAAAGCAAATCGTGCAGAAAGCTATCGAGCATTTTGCGACGTGCGGATTCTCGGGCAGTACCCGTGAGCTGGCGCGACAACTGGATATTACCCAACCGTTACTCTATCGATATTTCCCCAGCAAAGAGGCACTGATAGACCGCGTGTACGACGAGGTATATCAGTGGGATTCCTCGTGGGAGGCGATGATCAAGGATCGTTCCGAACCCCTTCAGTCTCGCCTGGTTCATTTCTACACCTCATACGCTCGTGTGATTCTGCGGCGAGAGTGGATTCGTATCTTCGTATTCGCCGGGCTGACACGTGAAGGCATCAATGATCGGTATCTGGCTAAATTGCGTGAGCGGGTCTTCATCCCTGTCATTGCAGAAATCCGTCAGACTCATGGATTGGCGCCATCCTCAGGGGACACGATCAATGAAAAAGAGCTCGAGCTGATCTGGAGTCTGCATGCCAGTATTTTCTATATCGGTGTTCGCAAATGGATTTACGATCTTCCAGTGACTGAAGACATAGATGCGCTGATCGAGCAAATGGTCGATGCGTTCCTTAACGGCAGTCCCCATGTATTGCAGCAAGTCGATAACGATTTGGGTAAGAAGCCTCGCTTGAATTGATCGGTTTCGATTTCGTGTTTGTTGCCTCCTGATCGCCTATTTTGCCCTGCTTTTCTGTCGACCACTCATCACCTGTTTCAGCCTTCAACTGAGCGGGTGAGGAGGGGTGTCCGCGCACCATCCTGCTCTGAAAAGCCCTTTCCCAACGCCTGAAGCCCGTTCGCTGTTGGCGACGCCACAGCGTGGTTCAAGCCTGTCCTCAAAAATTTGATCCGCCACCTATTTACTTCAATTTCAGCTGGTCGTATTGTTTATCAACTGATAAATAAATACAAAAAAACTGTTGGAGGCACCATGCAAGTCGTGAAGCTCGCTCACTACTCGATCCGGTCGTTCGACCTGGAAAAGTCCAGTCGATTCTATGAAAGGGTCCTCGGTTTTACTCCTGGCTACCGGCCGCCATTCGATTTTCCTGGCGTTTGGTTGTACATGGGCGGTGATGAGAAGGACTTCGGCACGGTCCACATTATCGGGATTGATCCTTCCAATCCTGAAGGCCTGAAAAAATACCTGGGCGATAAAGAAATCCCGCTGACAGGCACTGGGACGGTTGATCACATTGCTTTTTTGGTCACCGGCCTGGTCGAGTTCTGGGACGTCTTCAAAGCCGAAGGGATTGCGTGGCGCGATCGCACCGTGCCGAGCCTAGGCCTGCATCAAGTGTTCATCGAAGATCCGTCTGGTGTCACCATCGAGCTCAATTTCCCGGCCTCCGAGATCGATGCTGTGGGTTCTTACGCCTCCCATGCCTCTGCAACGGTGGGAGAGCAGCCATGATGAACGCCTCGAACAAGCCCCGCGCCATAGTCGTGGGCGGCTCGCTGGGCGGCCTGTTTGCAGCAAATATGCTGTTGCGCAACGGTTGGGACGTTGAGGTCTTCGAACGCGTTCCGGATGAACTCGCTGGACGAGGCGCAGGGATCGTTACACACCCTGAGTTGTTCGAAGCGATGGCCGCAGCGGGAATTCCCCTCGACGCATCGGTAGGTATCGATGTGCTGTCGCGCGTCACTTTGGCCCAGGACGGCGAAGCCGTACTTGAGAATGCGCTTCCACAAACGTTGACCGCGTGGGGGAAGATGTACCAGGTGCTTCGCTGTGCATTCCCAGACTCACGGTATCGCTGCGGTGGCAGTGTGGTGTCGGTCGAAAGTACTGAAACCCATGCCAGCGTGACATTGGCCGATGGGACGACTCATCAAGCAGACGTCATTGTTGCGGCTGATGGGTTTCGGTCGACGATTCGCCAACATTTTTTACCCGATGTGCACCTGCAATATGCCGGCTATATCGCCTGGCGCGGGTTAGTCGATGAAAGTGCTCTGTCTGACGCTGCCCACGCCGCACTTTTCGATAAATTCGCGTTTTGTTTGCCCCCGCATGAGCAGATCTTGGGGTATCCAGTTGCCGGGCATTCCAACAGCACCCTTGTCGGCGAGCGCCGTTACAACTTCGTGTGGTACCGCACCAGCGATGACGATGACTTGAAGGATTTGCTGCGTGATGAAAGCGGTAAACAGTTTGAAGGCGGAATTCCTCCGGCGCTGATACGTCGTGATGTGCTCGACAATATGTACAAGTCCGCAGAGACATTACTGGCCCCGCAGTTTGCCGAAGTCGTTAAGAAAGCTGCTCAGCCGTTATTCCAGCCAATTTACGACCTGGAAGTACCGAAGATGAATTTTGGCCGTGTCGCGTTGCTCGGCGACGCGGCATTCGTGGCGCGTCCCCATTGTGGGATGGGCGTTACCAAGGCCGCCGGTGATGCGTTGGCAATCGTGGACGCACTTGCGCGACATGCAACGGTTGAAGAGGCATTGGCGGACTACAGCGAGCGGCGCTGTCGTTTCGGCGCGTCGATTGTTCAGCACGCCAGGCATCTTGGCGCGTATATGCAGGCGCAACTGAAAAGCGAGGAAGAGCGTGACATGGCGGAGTTGTACCGGACTCCGGAAGCCGTGATGCGTGAGACTGCAGTGCCCGTGAAGTTTTAACTCAGCCACAAGCCATTTGCTGGAGATCACCATGGAACATACATATCCGCAAGACGGTGGCCCGACCATGTCCGCTGAACAGGTTGACGACACTATTCAAAACCCGATTCTCGAAAATACGGAGTTTCGTGCTTTGGTAAAACAGCGCCGACTATTTTCGTGGAGCATGACGGCGCTTATGCTCGCCGTCTATTTTGGTTTTATTCTTTCCCTGGCCTTTATACCTGCCCGTTTGGGTACGCCTATCACAGAAGGGCAGCCGATGACGTGGGGCGTGCCAATCGGTTTTGGAATGCTCGCTTTCACGACTCTCCTCGTTGCTGTCTATGTCTGGCGCACTAACACCTGCTACGACCCTAAAATAAAAACAATTATCAGGAGCTTCAACAAATGAAGCGTCTACTTATTACAATCTCCGCCATGCTTGCTTCGGTAACGGTATACGCGGCCGATCTCCCTGGCGCCGTACAAAAACATAATCCCATTGCCATCGGCATGTTTTTGGCCTTCGTTATTTTCACGCTGTTCGTCACCCGCTGGGCGGCACGCAAAAACAATAGCGTCGCGGATCACTATGCCGCAGGAGGAAAAATCACCGGCTTCCAGAATGGCTGGGCTATCGCTGGCGACTACATGTCTGCGGCGTCTTTGCTGGGCATCTCCGCCTTGGTTTTCACCAGTGGATTTGATGGGCTGATTTACTCGATCGGCTTCCTTGCCAGTTGGCCGATCATTCTGTTTCTGATTGCGGAGCCACTGCGAAACCTGGGGCGCTACACCCTGGCGGATGTACTGTCCTATCGGTTGAAACCGCGGCCCATACGGGCATTTTCAGCCTCCAGTTCCATTGTGATCGTGTTGCTTTACCTGGTTTCTCAACTGGTAGGTGCCGGAAAACTAGTGGAGTTGCTGTTTGGTTTCGATTACACCGCAGCAGTGCTTCTAGTGGGCACGCTAATGGTGATTTATGTTTTCTTTGGTGGGATGTTAGCAACCACCTGGATTCAGATTATCAAGGCCGTATTACTGCTGACCGGCTGCGTCTTCATGGCTTTCATGGTGCTGTCCCAATTTGGATTCAGCCTGAACCAGCTGTTTACTCAAGCGACCCAGGTGCATCCTTCCCATATAGCAATCATGAGTCCAGGCGGTCTGATCAGCGACCCGGTGTCTGCGATTTCCCTAGGCCTGGCATTAGTCTTCGGCACGGCAGGCCTTCCACATATTCTCATGCGGTTTTTCACTGTCGGTAACGTTAAGGCCGCACGCCAAAGTATTCTTTATGCCACCGGTCTTGTCGGCATAGGGTATGCCCTGATCGTAATCATCGGCTTCGGCACTATCGCCTTGGTTGCCAGCAATCCGGCCTATCACGATGCATCAGGGGGAATATCAGGCGGCGTTAATATGGTTGCGATTCACCTCGCACACAACGTAGGCGGTAATGTGTTCCTAGGGTTTATGTGTGCTGTGTCGTTCTCGACGATATTGGCGGTGGTGGCTGGGCTCACCCTTGCAGGCTCGTCTGCTGTTTCGCATGACCTCTATGCACATGCCTTGCGCCGGGGCACCGCCAGCGACCGTGAAGAGATGCGCGTCTCTCGCGTTACAACCATCGCGTTGGGGGTGTTGTCGATTCTATTGGCCATTGCTTTTGAAAAACAGAACATCGCATTTATTGTGAGCTTAACGTTCTCCATCGCCGCAAGTTCCAACTTTCCCGTGCTGTTATTGTCGATTTACTGGAAGGGCCTGACGACACGTGGCGCCGTGATTGGCGGATCGCTGGGGCTGGTATCAGCCATTACCCTATGCATTCTTAGCCCGACCGTGTGGGTCAAGATCCTCCATAATCCGCAAGCCTGGTTCCCATACGAATATCCGGCCTTGTTTTCCATGGCCGTAGCCTTTGTCGGTATCTTTTGGTTCTCTATTACCGATCGCTCGGTCAGTGCCATAGGTGAGCGCAATCGATTCGAAAATCAGTTGGTCGATTCTGAACTGGGTACGCCGGCAACATGGAGAGCGCTGCTGAAGGCTGATTGATTCGGGTTATTAGTGTTCGCGTTAACTAATTGCTGCATGAGCTCCAGGCGCTCACGAGCGTGCGCCTGGCTACCGATTCAGACGTTTCGCCGGAATCGGGTGGCTGACTTTTGGCTGAAGGGCATAACGTCGACACCGCCCGGATCGGTCATGACCCCAGCGCATCCTGCCAGCCACGTCGTGCCAGGGGCAGATCGAGCAAACGCTTGCCGGTGGCATCGTTGATGGCATTGCCCAGTGCTGCGGCCATGGGGCCCTGGACGATTTCTGCGGCACCCAGAAATGGCTGATCCGGCTGATCAATCATGTGGACCTCGACCTGTTGCGGTAAATCCGGAAAACGCATGATCGGATAGCCGCTCCAGTCGAAGCTGTGCATGCCGCTGGCGTCATAGAGGATTCGTTCATAGAGCGTCCAACTCGCGGACTGCACGATGCCCCCCTGGATCTGATTGAGCAGCCCGTCGGGGCTGACAATTTGCCCCACGTCGACGGCGGCGACTACGCGATCGATCATCACTTGCCCGGTCTGACGCTGCACATGCAACTGCACGGCGATCGCGCAGTAACCCATGATGTTTTTGTAGCGGGCAAAGGCGAAGCCAATTCCGCTGCCGGGTCCCGTTGCTTTGTGCGGCCAGCGGAACTCAGCGGCCACGCGCTCCACCACCGCCCGTGCTCGCGGATCGCTCAAATGATTCAGGCGAAATTGCACCGGGTCGATGGTGGCCCTAGCCGCCAGTTCATCGACGGTGCTTTCGATGGCGAAGATGTTGATGTGGGCACCGAGCGAACGCATGGCCGAGGTCCTGAATGGCATGGTCAGCACAAAGTTCATGTCGACCTTCAGGTTGGGTATCTCATACAACGGAACGGCATTACGGTCGCCGTCACCTTCGGGCTGAGCAATCGGCACCGAAGGTGCCGGGGTGAAGGGATTGGCCAACAGCCACGCCGGCAACAGGCGCCCGGCATTGACGATACGTTCGTTGTGCGGGGTGCTCCAGAGCTCGTATTTCCAGTCACGAAGACGCCCACTGTCGTCCAGTCCCGCTTCCACCTCGGCAAGCATGGCCGAGCTGTACGGCTCCCAGAGGTTTTCCTGTTCGCGCATCCATTGCACCCGTATCGGCTTGCCGGGAATGGCCATGGCAATCAGCGCGGCATCGGCGGCGGCGTCATCGGCGCCGTTGTGGCCATAGCAACCGGAACCTTCAGCGTGGATGCAACGCACCTGAGCCACTGGCAGGCCGACCATCTCGGCGATACCCGCGCGCAGAGGGTAGACACCTTGGGTATGGGTCCAGACGGTCAATGTTCCATCCTTGAACCAGGCCACTGCGCAGGAGGGCCCGATGGAGCCGTGCATCAGGTATTGCTTGGTCACCCGGGCCTTGTAAGCACGCGGCAGCGGTTGCGGGAGGTCACCCTTGGCGCTCACCGGATAGCGCCGCGCCGGTAATTCGGTGAGGAGTTGATGGATATGTGTCGAGTCAGGCAGCGGGTTACCTTCTGTCCAGCGGGCCTTGGCGTAGCCTTCGCGCATCGCTTTGACCGCCAGCCATTCATCGGTGGCGACCACGGCGAGGTAGCTGCCATTGCGGACCAGTTTCACCTCGCCGGGAAGTTGCCTGAGGGCGGCCTCGTCGATCTCCAGAAGCTGACTGCCGCGCCGGGGCGGGCGTATCACCCGGGCGTGCAGCATATCGGGCAGCCGCATGTCCTGCACATAGGCCGCACCGCCGCTGACTTTGGCCGGGATGTCCAGCCGAGGCAACGATTTGCCGATCAGGGTGAAGCTGCCAGCTGGCTTGAAGGGCGAGTTGGCCGACGCAAAGCGATGCAGTTGAACCCCCACCACTGCCTGTGCGTAGGTCATGCTGCGGCCTTGTGTATCGTAGATCACCGCATCCCGCGTGGTCAGGCTGTCGATGCTGCGCTGCCATTGCCGTGCTGCGGACTCGAGTAACAACTGCCGCACCTGGGCCGCGGCGTTGAACAGTGCAGTGCCGCTGTCGACGATCGTATGGCTGCCGGCGGTGTAACCTTCATTGGGTGTCAGTGCAGTGTCGGCAGTGAGAAAACGGATGAGCCCAGGTGACACTTCAAGGCGTTCGGCGGCGATCTGCAGGAGCGCAGTTTTAACACCCGTGCCCAGCTCCACTTTGCCGGTGTAGACGGTGATGCCATCTTTCGCATCGATGCGGATCCAGGCGTCCAGATAGGGCGTGGCCCGCAGGCTGCCGGGCAGATCAGGCGCCAGGATTGTCGTACCCAAGGTGTCCACCTCGGTGTCAGCGAAGGCTCGGGGAATACCTGGAAGCATCGCGAACCCCATCACCAAAGCCCCGTTTATCACGAAGGCGCGGCGGCTCAGATTGACGTTTTGCGTGGGGTTTTTCATACCTTGCCTCCCTGCGCGACAACCGACTTGATCGCGGCGAAGATCCGCACGTGGGTGCCGCAGCGGCATAAATTCGGTGCCATGTGGCGGCGGATCGTTTCATCGTCCGGATGAGGGTTGGCCTCCAGCAGCGCCTGCGCCCTCACGATCATTCCCGCGATGCAATAACCACACTGGGCGGCCTGTTCATCGATAAAGGCTTTCTGCAACGGCCCCGGTTGGTCGACGCTGCCCAGGCTCTCGACGGTGCGTACCGATTTGCCCGCCAGTGCGCCGCACGGCGTCAGGCAGGAAAACACCGGCTTGTCGTTCACTAACACGGTGCACGCGCCGCACTGACCCAGGCCGCAGCCGTATTTGGCGCCATTGAGCCCCACCTGGTTGCGCAAGGCATATAGCAGGGGCATGTCGTCCGCGATGTCCAGTTCGTGAGTCTTGCCGTTGATGTCAAGTGTGATCACGGTTGCTGCTCCTGAGCCCGAATACTTTTGATTGTCTTGTCGAGATCCGTCCAGGGTCGGTTTGCACAGCTTTCATTGCGCAAGTACTCGGCAAGTGCGGCCACATGGGTGTCGTCCAGGTTGTGGGCGAAGGCAGGCATGTAGTGGCTGGAAGCGGCGCTGGACATCGGGATGCCCTGCAGGATGGTCTGGATCAAATTGCGTGGCGAGTCCGCCCTCACCGCCGAGGTGTTCGCCAGTGCCGGCCGCGATTCAATGACGCGCATCGGCGCCGCGCGGCCATGGCAACTCGCGCAGGCCCCCTCGAACAACGCGGCGCCCCGCAGCGCCGTAGCGCTGGGCTTGACCCCAGAGGTGCAGGGCGGCGATGGGGCATCCGATGAAGTTTTCTTGAGGTCAAGAATGTACTGCGCGATGGCATGCGCGTCTTCCGCCGGCAATTGCGCGATGCTCAGGCTGACCGGCAACATCGGGCCCGCCGCTGCGCCATGTCCTTCGGCGACCTCGCCCGTCAGATAGGCGACCAACTGGGCTTCATTCCAGGGGTGTTGTGCCTCGGTCATTCCGTGCAGGGCGGGAGCTGTCCAGCCGTCGACGACGCCACCGTTGAACAGTTCGCTGCCTTTCTCCCCACCAATCAGATTCAGGGGCGAATGGCACGACGAACAGTGCCCCGCGCCCTCGACCAGATAACGTCCGCGGTTCCATTGTGCTGATCGGTTGGGAAGTGGTTCCAGCGGATCCCCATGCAGGAACAGTAAGTTCCAGAAAGACACCAGCGGACGGAAGTTCATGGGGAAGACCATATGATTTTCCGGTGCGGTGTATTTGATCGGGTCCACGCTCATCAGGAAAGCATAGGCGTCGGCAATATCGGCATCGCTCAGCTTCCGGTAATGCACGTAGGGGAAGGCCGGATAGAGAAAGTGGCCGTCACGCGCGATGCCTTCACGCATGGCCCGTTCAAAGGCGTCCAGCGACCACTGACCGATACCGGACTGCGGGTCCGGGGTGATGTTGGTGGTGAAGAGGGTTCCGAAGGGCGTTACCAGCGGCAACCCACCGGCCATGTAGGCGCCCCCTGGCCGTGTGTGACAGACCGCACAGTCGCCCGCTTCGACCACGCGGCGGCCTCTGTCCAGCGTCTCGCGATCAGCATTCAGGTGTTGGCTGACAGTGGCAATTTCCGGCCTCCACATCATCCAGAACGCAAAGCCTAACCCCGCGACGCCGATTGCCAGAACGGCACCGATGATCGTCTTGCGCTTCATCGCCTTACCTCTCGAGCTGAATTAACGACAGATTTTTCAATCCGCCGCGTGCGATGGGCGGCGATTTTCCATGTCGTGAGCTTAGAGAGGGCGCTTGTGATGGAGTACCCCATCAAGGCGCAACGCTACATTGCGCCAGGCGCAACGGCGGCAGAATTAACAACCGTTAACTCGCGCAGGGTGCGCCGATGTCCAAAGATAGGCGCTCAAGGAGCGTAATGACGGAAGGGGTTTCATGGACAAGCTGCTCGCACTGAAAATATTCATCCAGTCAGTAGATTCCAAAGGCTTTTCGTCTGCCGCCAGGCAACTCAATCTGGCGACCTCTTCAGTCACCAGAATGATCGACAGGCTTGAGGATGACCTGGGTGCCGTGCTGCTGAATCGATCTACCCGGCGAGTCACGTTGACCGATGCCGGTAGTGTGTACTACCTGAAAAGCCGGGATATTCTGAGCGCCATGGCTGACGCTGACGAGTCAGTTTCGGACCGCGGTGAAGTGCCCGCGGGACAGTTGCGTATCTCCGTGCCCGTGGCGTTTGGACAGCGTCTTATTGCCCCTCATATCGGCGCGCTTTTAGCGCGCTATCCCCTGCTCGTACTGGATATGACGCTATCGGACGACATCGTCGATTTGCTCGGCGAACGCATCGATCTATCGATCCGGCTGGGGTCGCCAGCGGCGATGGAAACGCTGGTCAGCCGCTGCATCGGCAACTTTCGCCGCCGCGTAGTCGCCAGCGCCGAGTACCTGAACGCTCGAGGATTTCCCGACCGACCCATGGACCTCATGCAGCACGAGTGCATGCGCTTCAACTATGGCGCGCCACAGCAGTTCTGGACATTTACAGAGCAGGGCCAAGAGCTGCGCGTGCCCGTCGAAGGGCAATTCAAGAGCAACAATGCCGAGGTCCTGCGCGAAGTGGTGCTGGCCGGGTGCGGGGTGGCGCTGTTACCCGATTGGCTGGTCAATGATGACGTCGACAGTGGTCGACTCACTTCCTTGTTCGACGCTTTTGTCGTCAATCCGAACAGCGCCAGTTCAGCGATCTCGGCCTTGTACCTGCCCAATCATCGCGGCTCGAAACGTATCAATGCGTTCATTGATTTCCTCACCGAATTGCTCAAGTCGCAAACACAGCCGACGACGTGATCGGTGCATCGTTGCGTTTTGCGAAAAGCAACGTTGTGCAGCAGGTGGATTCTCTGTCGGCGCTCCGGCACCTACCTTGGGGAGGTGAAACATTCAACCACGGAGACCGTCATGAGTTTGCATTCATCCAAAATTCAGGTGACTTACGACTTCATCTGCCCATGGTGCTGGATCGGTGAGGAAAATCTTGAACGCGCGCTGGCCGCTTCGGGTTTTTCAACGGACCGCCCAATCAGTTTCCTGCCTTATCAGTTGAACCCGGACATGCCGGTTCGAGGCATGGATCGCAAAGCCTATCGCTCTGGCAAGTTCGGCAGCTGGGCGCGTAGCCAGGCCATGGACGCACAGGTCACTCACGCCGGTAAGGCCGTCGGCCTTGAGTTCGATTATGAGCGCGTCGAAAAAACCCCCAACACCCTGGCCGCGCATCGGTTGGTATGGCGCGAGCAACAGGCGGGTCGAGATGCTTCCTTGCTGGTCAAGGCCATTTTCAAGGCGTACTTCAGCGAAGGGCGGGATATCGGCGACCTCACTGTGCTGGCCGACATCGCTGCCGAAACCGGGCTGGACCGAGAGGTCATTGTCGACTTTCTCAAGGCCGATGAAGGCACCGCTGAAGTCTTGAAGCTCGAAGCCCAAACCAAGGCGTCCGGTGTGCGCTCGGTGCCGAGTATCCAGATCGCGGATGACGTGATCAGTGGCGCGCAGCCCATCGAAATAATGATCCAGATACTGAAGCGAAGCCAAGCCGCCTGAGGCGGTTTTTCAATCCCAATCCATTCAGGACATCATCATGACTCATCACTTGTTCAGCCCTATCAAACTCGGCCAATTCACCCTCGATCACCGCGTCGTCATGGCGCCTCTGACTCGCTCGCGAGCGGGGCAACCTGGCAACGTACCGACATCGATGAACGTCGAGTACTACCGTCAGCGTGCCAGTGCTGCATTGATCATTACCGAGGCTACACAGATTTCGCAGCAGGGCCAGGGTTACGCCTGGACGCCCGGCATCCATAGCGACGAGCAGATTCAGGGCTGGAAGGCTGTCAGCGAAGCCGTGCACGCAGAAGGCGGGCGCATTTTCCTGCAGCTCTGGCATGTGGGGCGGGTGTCGCACCCGGTGTTCCAGCCTAACGGCGGCTTGCCGGTGGCACCGACCGCGCAGCCAGTGCCCGGCAAGACCTTCATCCTGAATGAAGAGGGCGAGGGCGTATGGGGTGATGTACCTGTCCCTCAGGCGCTGGACATTCCTGGGATCGAAGCGATCGTTGGTGACTTCCGCAGGGCCGCTCGCAACGCGATTCTGGCCGGTATGGATGGTGTGGAAATTCACGCGGGCAACGGCTACCTGCTCGACCAATTCATCAACAGCGCCAGCAATCAGCGAAGTGATCGCTACGGGGGAAGTATCGAAAACCGTGCGCGGTTGCTGCTTGAAGTCGTGGAAGCCGTGACCGCGGAAGTAGGTGCCGAACGCGTTGCTGTCCGCCTGACACCGATGGGACGTTTCATGGGAATGGGCGATGACACCCCGGAACAAACCTTTGGCTACATCGCATCCCGGCTCAATCACTGGCATCTCGCTTATCTGCACCTGGTAGAACCGATGATGGTCGGCACAGTGCTCGATGAAAGTAACGATCCACGCTGGGACGCGATCATCAAGCAACTGCGTACTGACTTCCACGGCGTTCTGATGTTGGCGGGTGGCTACTCCGGCGAAACGGCCGAACAGGCCATTGCGCAGGGCCGTGCAGACCTCATTGCGTTTGGTCGCCCGTTCATTGCCAACCCCGACTTACCGGCTCGCTTGCGTGGTCGCAACGAACTCAACGTGGCTGACGGCAACAGCTTTTTTGGCGGCGACGCCAAGGGGTACGTCGACTATCCGGTGTTGGCATAACGCAACGGTAAACCGCAGCTGCGGGAATCACCCTGCAACGAGGAGAAAGGTAATGAAGAGTTCAGGCGTTCCAAAGGCCTTGGTCATTGGTGGTTCCCTGGGCGGGCTGTTCGCCGCCACGGCGTTACGCGCGATTGGTTGGCAGGTCGATATTTACGAGCGATCCCCTGCGGCGATGGATAGTCGTGGCGGGGGCATCGTTCTGCAAGCGGACGTCCTGCACCATTTTCGTTATGCGGGCATTCATCCGGCAGGAGCGCTCGGCGTCCGGTCCCATGATCGTCTCTATCTGGATCGAGAGGGTAGCGTCGTGCATAAAGAGCCGATGCCGCAAACCCAGACGTCCTGGAACACACTGTACAGCTCATTATTTTCTGCATTTGCTGCTGAGCATTATCACCGTGGCAAGACGTTGGTGGATCTGACTCAGAATGAACACCGGGTGACTGCGATTTTTGCCGACGGCAGCACTGCCGAGGCAGACCTGCTGATTGGCGCTGATGGCTCGGGTTCAACCGTGCGAAGCGTGGTGTTGCCTGGAACAGTACCCAGCTATTCGGGGTATGTGGTGTGGCGCGGGCTGGTCGATGAAGAGCAACTTCCAGACTTCGCCAAAATGCAGCTTTACGAGGACTTTGTTTTTCAACAAGACCCTGAATCGCTGATGTTGGAATACATGGTGCCGAGCGTGAATGGCTCCGTTAATCCGGGCGAGCGTCGGTTCAATTGGCTGTGGTATTTGAAAGCTGCACAAGGGGCGGAACTGGACGCTGTGCTCACTGACTGCGATGGCCGTCGGCGTAGTCACTCCATTCCACCCGGAGCCTTGGCCGCTGGGCAGGATGCTTACATACGGGGAATGGGGGAGCGGCAGGCGAACCCGGCTTTTCGGGAACTGATTCGCCAGACCCAAGATATTTTTGTGCAAGCGATCCTTGATCTCAAAGTTCCTCAGATGGTGTTTGGCCGTGTGCTGTTGACTGGCGACGCCGCTTTTGTGCCGCGTCCTCATACCGCCGGAAGCACGGCCAAGGCAGCCCGCAATGCACTGGCCCTGGCGCAAGCAATCGACGACATCGGCGACCTCGATAAAGCCCTGCTTGCCTGGCAGCACCAACAACTTGCAGAAGGCATGCGTATGGCGGATTGGGGGGTGAGTATGGGCAATCGGATTATGGGGATCGCCCAAGCCTGATGGAGCGGCTCACATCGGACTTATTGGCGAGAGCCTTGCGTTGGCGGGATGAAAGTGGGGTGTGATCGTTGGGCTGTTGCAGTCTTTCTAGACTGAATATAAAAAGAGGAGATTAGCTTCAGATCGAAGCGGTCTCCTCTTTTTTAGCACCTGTAAACTTTGAAGTTTTAACCATTCTGGCAAGCGCCACCGAGTATTTTGTATTGCAGGTCGTGCGTTATACCCTTGTGATCCACATACACCATGTGCGCGTCCACTGGGCCACAAGCGTTGTTTGTGTCCTCGGCTGTAGTGATGTGGATGACCTTGGCGATATCCAGGTGTTCGGAATAATTGTACTGCTCAGGTTCAGGGGCAGAGGCATTGTTGTTGGCGCCATCATGGGCTGAAGCGTATACGCTAAACATCATCAGTGAGGCGAGCATTGCATATTTCATCAGGGTGTCTTCCAGTAAGAATGAGAGAGGGAACAAAATCTCTTTGTTGGCTTCTGGAGCTGATTATGCTGTCGCCAGGTTGTTTGTAGAAATGCTCAGGTGGGATACTGATTATTACCGAAAATGATGTTTATCCATGTTTGTCAACAGATGGGGCAATATAATTTAATGGGTGTAGTGCTTTCTGTCGGCAATGCGGGTCGGTTGGTTTTTTATAGTCTTTTGACTGATTTATTTAAAGTCGCATGGGCCCATGGTTATGATTGATCAGTATTTGTTTATTCGGTTCGATCATCTTGGCTGGGGTCCCGAGCGAACGGCAGAGACGATCTGGTGAAGTCTTGAACGGTTCGCAAAAAAAAGGCCGGTCAAACCGGCCAAAGGGAAATCGAGAGTTTCACCAACGCTATACGGGGAGTTTCAGGATTCTGGCCGCGTTGGCGCCGAGTACTGCCGCTTTCTCGCGCGGGCCCAAGCCTACGCTTTCGACAAAACGCACCGGCTGTTCATAGCCCATGTCGAAGCAGTAGTCGCTGCCCAGGACCAGATGGTCGATACCGACGTTGGCGATCAAATAGTCCAGCACCGGCCCGGAGTGCGACACGGTGTCGTAGCTGAATCGCGTCAAGTAGCTGCTCGGCTTTTGGGCCAGGCGTCGTGTCTCAGGACGTGAGGTCCATCCGGCATCGAGACGTCCCACGAGTATTGGCAAAGCCCCACCGGCGTGAGGCAATGACACATGCAGTTGAGGGTATTGATCCAATACTCCGCCGAGGATCAGGTGTGACGCCGCGATAGCGGTATCGAACGGGTTGCCCAGCAAGTTGCTCAAGTAGTAGTTGCTCAGACGGTTGCCGCCGACCGTTTGTTGCGGGTGCAGGAATACTGGGAGTCCGAGCTGTTCTATACGGGCAAAGACGGGCGCGAAGCGCGGATTGTCCAGGTCCAGGCCGTTGATGTTTGTGCCCATGTACACCCCACGAACCCCAGGCAATTCGGCGGCGCGTTCCAGCTCGGCGATGGCATCGTCAGCCTCTAGCATCGGCAACGTGGCCAGCACCACAAAACGTTGTGGGTGTTGGCGATGGACCATCGACGCAGCATCGTTCCAGGCACGTGCCAGGCGGGCATTGAGTTGTCGATCTGCCCAGTACACCATTGGCACGCTAAGGGACAGCGCCTGTACGTCGACGCCGGAATGGTCCATATCGAGCAAACGCGCCTGCACGTCGATGAATTTCAACGGCAATGGCCCCAATCCTCCGGCCGGGGTGGAGAAGCTGAAAGTAGTCTCCTGGCGGGTATAGCTTGCACCGAACGTTTTGCCCTCACTTCCCAGGAGGTGTAAGAACTCTTCAGGGTAGTAATGTGCATGGATGTCCACCGATCGCACCGGGACATCGGCACCTTTCTTGATCGGTGCCGCCGAGGCGGGTGATAAACGGGTAACCAGCAGACCACCGGCGGTAGCTGCCATGATGCCCAGCAGTTGGCGACGGGTCTTTGAAAGACAGCAGGGGCATTGCATCGTCGATCTCCTTTTTATTGTTGTCTTGACGGGTTCAAGTGCGCGCCTTTGTGCTTGCACGGGTTCAGAGCGACCGGTTCTCGCCGTGGCATGTACCCGCTCCGAGACGTCGCTCTATTAATCGGTCGATCATTTGATCAATTTTGATTATCATCCGATCAATAGGGAGATCGCAAGCCTCCTTAACCAATCAAGCCATTGAGCACAGCCATGCAAGACTCCCATTGCCTGGTCATGCACAGTCGCTACCTTTACCTTTCGATCTCGGAATCCGTGCATGGACAAGTTGCTGGCGCTGAAAATGTTTGTCGAAACGGTGCGCTGTGGGGGTTACTCATCTGCGGCGCGTAAGCTCGGCATCTCCACATCGTCTGTGACACGGCAGGTCGCGGGGCTGGAAAGTGAGTTGGGCGCCAGCCTGCTCAACCGCACCACGCGCAATACGAGCGTCACGGTGGCGGGGCAGCACTATTTCGATAAAGTCGTGGCGATCCTTGAGGCCATCGATGGCGCGGATGCCGTCGTTGCCGACCGTGGCAGCGAAGCTCAGGGGCGTTTGCGGGTCAGTGTCCCGGTGGAATTCGGCCGGCGAATCATCGCCCCGCACTTGGGGCGGTTGCTTGAACGCCATCCCGGTCTGGAAATCAGTCTCTCGCTGAGCGACGAGGTCAGTGACCTGCTCAGCGAACAAATCGATGTGTCAGTACGTCTTGGTTCATCGGTTGTCAGTGATGACATCGTCAGCAAGCGGCTGGGCTATTTCCAGCGTTGGGTGGTGGCGAGTCCCGAATACCTGACACGAACCGGACTGCCGCGACACCCTCGCGACTTGCTCGAGCACCCGTGCTTGCGTTTCGATTACCACACGGGCCACCACGACTGGACATTCCTGGGCGATGAGGACGTCATCCGCGTGAACGTGCAGGGACGGCTGCAAAGCAACAATGCCGACATTCTGCGCGAGGCTGCCTTGGCCGGTGGCGGGGTGACGCTATTGGCCGATTGGCTGGTACGTGAGGACGTCAGTGCAGGTCGGCTGACGCGGGTGCTGGAGCAATATGAAGTCAACCCAGGCAGTGCAAGCACCTGCATCAATGCGCTGTATCTGCCCAACCACCGTGGTTCCAGCCGCATCAGTGTATTCATCGCGTTTCTTCAGGAAATACTCGCGCCCTAAGCACGTCCTGCGCATCAGGCAAGATCGCGTTGCGCGTCGCTTTTGATCGAATTGACTGCCAGCCAATACCCGCGCGGCGTGCGAATACCCTCTTCCTCACCCGCAGGCCCACAACGTGTCCGGTTAGGGTAAAGGCAATGGAGCGATTTCGATGAACACACAAGAGAATGTCCAGACCGTGAAGATTTTTTTGCAGCCATGGGCCGCGGTGATAAGCCAGGGTTACTAAAACTCACGAGGGCACAATTTCCGAGCATTGTTGTGCTGGCTTCTTGTTCCTGAACGGTTGTTGCCAAGCGAGCTGTGCTTGGACTTCCGCCACGGCATCGAGGACTTTCTGTGCCCAGCGCTCATCCTCCGGATGCACGACAACAACGCGAAAACCGTGATCACGCCCTTCAGTCCGCACGCCTTCGGAATCGTCGACATGTAAGTCGATATCGAATGCCGGCGGAAATTTCGAGGGCGCGTTCGACAGGCCATGCACCGTCAGGGCACGGTTATGCAGCATGCTGTTGACCACCCCGTCGACGCGGATGCCGTACAGCAAAAGCCAACGCCTGATGTAGGACGGAGTGCGACCGGACGAGGTGTAGACCCAGATACTGCAGCCCTGGCGACGTAACTCTTGGGTCAGGGAGCGTGTGCCGATACGCAATGGTTCACCCAGCCAACGATGCACACAGGCCGGCAGCCGGCTTGGCTCGACCGCGCAGTGGTGGAGTTGGCAGGCCAGGGTGTCATCGATATCGAACGAAATGCGTATGCGCTGACGCCTGAATCCGTGCATCGGGACGGCGCGCCGCATGGCGTGCCATACCCGGCTGCCGGAAGCTCGGCATTTAGCGAGCGTGGGATACCGGCTCATCGATGACCCTCCTGGTAGAGGGACGAGGCCTTGTCGTTGAGAAAAAATTTCATTGAATCAGATGCCTGTTCTTCCAGGAAGGCTGCATACTTTTTCTTGATCTTGGGCAATTCATACAACGCCTTGACGCCATGCTTGGCGGAGTTGCGTATGACCGATGACGGGTTGAAGTAGCCCTCGGCGTTTTTCAGCGTCAGCACGAACGGAGGCAAACCTGCGCGCATGAGCAAATAGCTGACGATGAGCGACCCACTGCGGTTATTGCCTTCAATAAACAACTGCGGCTTGCTGAGGATTCGCACGTAGACACCGGCTGCACGTTTCCAGACGGATTCGCTGCGATACGCACAGTACCAATTGAACAAGTCTTTTATCCCCCCCTCGACGTTGTTGAAGAAGTGTTCCTCGGTCGCCGCCAGATGTTGAGCGTATTCTCGTCGGCGTACCGGGTCCCGGCCACAGAGCACGGTGGCGTTGATCTCCAGCATCAGGTTCAGTTGCTGAAGGTCGAACAGGTCTACGCCGCTTGCGACATAGCTGTCAATCAACGCATAACCTTCAAGTACATTGTGCAGCACTTCGTCGGTCAAGGGGTCGCGCGGCTCGGTAAAGTGCCTGCTGAGCTCGGAAAAGCGGCTCTGCACCTCGCGTAGCGCGCGTTCGATTGCAGGTAAATCAAGACGACGGGGTGCAGGCATTGGCAATCCTGGGAAACGGTAGATAAGCAGGTAAAACGACCGGATGCCCGCTAAAGCACCTTTGGCACTATAGCGGTATGCGGTCTTGACTGGACGTTTGCTGTTTAGCTGAACTTGCCGCTGATGTAATCCCCGGTCATTTGTTCGCGCGGGTTATCGAAAATCTGCGCCGTTGGGCCCATCTCAACCAAATAACCGGTGCGCGTGCCCTGAGAAATATCAACCGAGAAAAACGCCGTCGTGTCCGCAACACGGATGGCTTGCTGCATATTGTGGGTGACCAGGGCGATGGTGTAATCCTTCTTCAGCTCAACCATCAACTCCTCGACCCGGCGCGTCGCGATCGGGTCGAGTGCCGAACAGGGCTCATCCAGCAACAGCACTTCAGGTTCGGTCGCGATGGCGCGAGCGATACAAAGCCGTTGTTGCTGGCCGCCGGAGAGTGACAGGCCGCTGACCTTGAGCTTGTCCTTGACCTCATCCCACAGCGCCGCGCCTTGCAGGGCGTGCTTTACACGGTCTCCCAGGTCGCCTTTGTAGCGATTGAGGCGCAGGCCAAACGCAACGTTGTCGAAAATGCTCATCGAAAATGGGTTCGGCTGCTGAAAAACCATGCCGATGTAACGCCGCACGACCACCGGGTCAACGCCCTTGCCATAGACGTCTTGCCCAAGGAAATGCACGTGCCCTTCAAACCGAAAGCCTTTCACCAGATCGTTCATCCGATTGAGGCTACGCAGCACGGTACTTTTGCCGCAGCCAGAAGGGCCGATGAAACCGGTGATCTTGTTTTTTTCGATCGGCACATGGCTGTCACGTACCGCCATGAAGTTGCCGTAGAAAATTTTGTCCAGCTTGCAGTCCATGACCACAGGCGCCTGGGTGACAAACGGAGCGGCTATTTGCGCAGTTGATACGTTCAAAATTCAGATGCTCCCGTTCTCAATACTTGGGCTTGCCGAAAATGCGGCTGACAATATTCACGACCAGTACGATCATCACCAGCACCAGTGAGGCTGCCCATGCGAGCTCGAGTTGGTTGTCGAAGGGCATGCCGGAGAAGTTGTAAATCAGCACGGCAAGCGATGCAGTCGGATTCATGACTGCCAGGCTGCCGTCGTGAAAAATCCAGTAGTTGCTGAACAGCGCGGTAAACAACAACGGCGCGGTTTCGCCCGCGGCGCGGGCCACGGCGAGCATGACGCCCGTCAGGATTGCCGGCATGCCGGTAGGCAATACGATTTTCCAGATGACCTGCGAGCGGGTACAGCCCATGCCGTAGGCCGCATCCTTCATGATTTTAGGCACCATCCTCATCGACTCTTCAGCCGTCAGCACGACGATGGGCAACATCAGTACCGCCAGTGCCACGCCACCCGCCGGTGCTGAATAGGTACCGGTGGTCATCACCACCAGCGCGTAGGCAAATACCCCGGCCAGAATGGATGGCAGGCCCGTGAGCATCTTGGCGGCAAAGCGCGCGGCGTTTGCCAGCTTGCTGTCTGGCCCCAGTTCCGCCAGAAAGATGGCCGCCATGATGCCGACCGGCACCGCGATTGCCGCCGCGATACCGACCATGACGAAGGTGCCTGCCATCGCGTTGCCGAAGCCACCGCCGGTCTCGAAACCGGTTGGCGGCAGTTCGGTGAATACCTCCAGGCTCAGGCGTGCCCCTCCGCGCGTGATCAGCATGTAGAGCACGGAAATCAGCGGCACGCTGGCCAGTAGAGCACCACCCCAGACCAGTGTGGTCAACACCAGGCTGCGCAGGGCGCGGCCTTCAAACTTGCGCTGCAGGCTTGGTAAAGCGGCTGTAGAGGAAGTGATGTCAGTCATCATTTAGTACCACGTTGGGCATAGACCATGATCATGGAACCGATGACGTTCACCAGGAGCGTGATAAACATCAGTACCAGTGCGGCGTACATCAATACTTCGATTTCGTTCGGCCCGGCTTCGGGGAAGTTCAGCGCCAACAAGGCCGCTAGCGTATTGGCCGGGGCAAACAGAGAAAGCGAGATGTTGTTCGCGTTGCCCACCAGCATGGCCAGCGCCATGGTTTCACCCAGCGCGCGACCCAGGCCGAGGACCAGGGAGCCGAAAATACCGGTGGCAGCGGATGGCACCATCACCTTCAGAATCGCTTCCCAATGGGTCGTCCCCATGCCGTAGGCGGCCTGTTTGGTTTTCATCGGGACACCGGTGAGGGCGTCCTGCGACACGGCCGCAATGGTCGGCAGAATCATGATGGCCAGTACCAACGCCGCAGGAAGCAGCCCCGGCCCGCTCAAGGTTGTGCCAAAAAAAGGTATCCAGCCCAGTTCGCTGTTCAGCCACGCCGTAAGCGGGCGAATCGTCGGGATCACCACGTAAATCCCCCACAGGCCATAAACGACGCTGGGGATGGCCGCGAGTAATTCGACGATGGTTCGAAACACGGCTGCCAGCTTCGCCGGCAGGAAATCCTGGGTCAGGAAAATCGCCATGCTGACGCCGAAAAAGCCTGCGATCAGCAGCGCGATCAGGGCGCTGTAGAGCGTGCCCCAAATGGCCGGCAAAATGCCGTACTTGCCTTGGTTAACGTCCCAGACGCTGCCGAGAAGCACATCAAAACCGTGCTTTTCCATGCCTGGAAGGGCCTTGCGTCCCACCTCGAATACCAAGGCGAAGACCAACGCCAGAATCAGAATCACCCCTATTCGTGCGAGCGCACGGAAGGTGCGATCAACCAGGAAATCCTTTGCAGAGGGTGGCTGGCAGGCAGAATCCTGGTTAACCGGTACGACAAAAGGTGTGCTCATAGGCTAACTCCGGAACAAGGGGGAAACGCTCCCGGTATGGCTGAGCGCGCATACCGAGAGAGGCCTCACGTGCGTTACTGGATGTTGGCGGACGCTTTGCGAACCTCATCGACAACCGATTTCGGCAGCGGGATGTAACCCATCGAGTCGGCGATTTTCTGCCCTTCGGTCAGGCTGTATTCGACCATTTCGCGCATCGCCTTGGCCTTGGCCGGGTTCTCGTTGTGCTTGCGGAAGATCATCCAGGTGTAGGACGTGATCGGGTAGGACTTGGCGCCGTCCGGATCCGGCAGCCAGGCCACCAGGCTTTCCGGCATTTTCACAGCCGCGAGGGCCTCGGCACCGCTTTCTGCGTTAGGGACAACGTACTTGCCGGCCTTGTTCTGCAGTTGGGCAAAGTCAACCTTGGCCAGCTTGGCGAAACCGTATTCGATGTAGCCGATAGCGCCCGGAGTCTGGCGCACGGTCGCTGTCACACCATCGTTCTTCGGCGATTTGATGAATTTGTCGCTGGCAGGCCAGTTGACGGTGTTGCCTTCACCCAAATCTTTCTGGAACTGTGGGTTGATCGTCGCCAGATGCTTTGTGAATACCGCAGTGGTACCGCTGGAGTCTGCACGCACGACCACGGTGATCGGCATATCAGGCAGTTTCAGGCCCGGGTTGGCTGCAACGATTTGCGGGTCGTTCCACTTGGTGATCTTGCCCAAGAAGATGTTGGAGTAAACGTCGCGTGGCAATTTGAGTTCTTTAGGATTGCCCGGCAGGTTAAAAGCCAACACGATTTCACCTGCTGTCATCGGCAGCAACTGCACGCCTTCGGCAACCTTGGCGATATCTTCGTCTTTCATTGCCGAGTCACTGGCGGCGAAATCGACGGTTTTGTTCAGGAAGTCCTGCACACCGGCGCCGCTGCCCTTGGATTGATAATCCACAGTGACGCCTGCGGTTTTCTTGCTGAAATCCTTGAACCAGGTCAGGTAGATCGGTGCCGGGAAACTAGCGCCTGAGCCGCTCAGACGAACGCTTTCCTCAGCAAAAGCCATGGAACTTGCACAAAGAGAAACCGCAACGGCGAGTGCAGCAGACTTCATCAAATTTTTCATCGAAGGAACTCATTGTGATAACGGGCTCCCGAACTTTGCAGCACTTTCGTTAAGCTTTTATGAAAGTTGAATGGCGGGTCGCGCCAACCGCGCCAGGCGCTAGGGGCTGGCCGTTGTGCATTAGGTCGTCCAGCCTTTGCGAAACGTCGAGGTCAGGTCATTACCGTGAAGGTAAAACCAGTACCACCAGAACCCAGCAGCCGTTCGAGGCATCAGTCAGCGCACTGAGACTCTCCGGTGCGGGTCTTGAGTTCCTGAAAGACATGCAAGGCAACGCGGGAGAGAAAAACAGGGGGGCCGGTTTCTTGTCCCCGGGTGCCTTTGACGGTTTCGCTGGGGCGACGTACAGGATGACGGTTGATCGGTGCGTTACCAGCCCTTGCCGGGCGGTGAGGCGCATTGATCGCAGGGGCCGTCCATCAACGCCTTGGCGCTGGCGGACGGCGCCTGGGGTTACGCCGCAGTGGCGTTGGCACGGGTGTCGCTGGCGGTGTCACGAAACAACCGGGGCGACATGCCGAATGTCGCTTTGAAGTGCCGGCTGAAATGCGAGCTGCTGCCATAGCCCCAGGCATAGGCGATCTCGGTGAGGGAGCGATGGGCCTGTTCATGGTTGCGCAGGTCCTCGGCGCAACGGGACAGCCGACGCTGCCAGATGTACTCGCTGACACTGCACCCCAGTTCGTCCTGAAATGCCCGATGCAAGCTGCGCACTGAGCATTGCTCGGCGTTGGCGATGCGCTCGATGCTGAGGTCGCGGTCGGCCAGGTGACGCTCGATATACGCTTTGAGGCGATTCTGTTTGAAAAAGCGGAAGTCATGGTCGAGTTGCTTTTCATCTTGTTTGTTCTTCAGCGCATTGTTCAGCAACCCGGTGATGCTGTCGCCGATCAGCCCGGCCGATTGGCTGTTGAGCAGGGGATATTGGTGATAAGCGTCGCTGATCAAGTGCATCAGCATGCGCCCCAGCCCGTTGCGGCCATTCAAGTGCATGTCGCCGGTCTGCGTCAGTTGCCCGGCGGGGCCCTGGAATAGCAGGATAAAGTGCTCGCAGCCCTGGGTGCTGGTGACGCTGAAGGGTTTGCCGCAGTCGACCAGGAGCATTTCGTCCGGCGCGACGGTGCTGTTTTGCTGGCCTTGCTCGAAATGACTGACACCAGCGACCTGCAGTATCAACATGCGCGGTGTGTCGACGACATCAAGCGCCTTGCTCAGGTGGCGTGAATAGCGATGGGCACTGGCGGTCATGCGGCAGAAACGCAACTGGCCCAAGTCGCCGTATTCCAGGCGGCCCTGGAAGTTGCCGTTGTGCAACGGGTCGATGTTGGTGGACTCCAGGCGCTTTATATACTCCGGCGTGCGGCCCAGGTGATCGCTCATGAACTCTTTCCATTTCATCAGCCGATCAGAGCGAACGACTTGATCGGTGGATACGCAGGCTAGGTTATTCATTGTTTCGCCTTTTGTTTTTTTGTTTTGGGCTGGCGGGCAAGGTGTGAGCCTTGCCCGCTCCTGACAGACGATCAGAACGGGTAGTGATGGCCCCCGGCTTGCCAGGTGACCCAATGGGCTCGGGTAAACTCATCCAAGGCATAGTGGCCGTTGAAGCGTCCAAGACCGGAGTTCTTTTCGCCGCCGAACGGCGCATTGGGCTGGTCATCGACGGTGATGTCGTTGATATGGGTCATGCCCGCTACGATGCCCCGGGCAAAGCTCAGGCCGCGTGCCATGTCACGGGTAAACACCGCGCTGGACAGACCGTACTCGCTTGCATTGGCCAACTCCAGGGCATGGGCCTGATTCTGCGCAATCATCAGCGGCAGCAACGGGCCGAACGTTTCATCGCGGGCCAAGGCCTGCTCGGGGCCCACTTCACCGAAGACATGGGCCGGTAGCACCAGCCCGCGCGCCTGGCCGCCACACAGTTGCTTGAGACCGGCACGCTCGGCGGCGTCGATCTTCCCAAGCAGGCCATCAAGCTGACTCTGGTTGACCACCGGCCCGATTACCGTATCGGCCTTGGCCGGGTCACCGGTCTTGAGATTGCGCACGCGCTCGACCACCAGCGCCGCGAAGTCGGCATACAGCGCACGATCAACAATGACCCGGTTGACGCTCATGCAGATCTGGCCCTGATGCAGGAAGCGCCCGACCACGGCGGCATGCGCCGCTATCTCGATGTCCGCATCCTCCAGCACCACCAGCGGTGCGTTACCGCCCAGCTCCAGGGCCACGCGCTTGATGTGCTTGCCGCCAGTGGCGATGCGTCCGACGTTGCGTCCCACGTCGGTGGAGCCGGTGAAGGAGATCAGGCTCGGTATCGGGTGTTCGACGAACGCATCGCCGATCTCTGCACCCGCGCCGACCACCACGTTCAGCGAGCCCGCCGGGAACCCGGCCTCTTCGAACAGATGGGCAATCAACAGGCCGCCGGTAACCGCCGTATCGCTGGCAGGCTTGAGCACCACGGTATTGCCCAGCGCAAGGGCCGGCACCACCGAGCGCATGCTCAGGTACAGCGGGAAGTTCCACGGGCTGATCACACCGACGACCCCCAGCGGCTCGCGAAACACGAAACTCTGTTCGCCAGGCTTGTAGCTGGTCAGGATCCGGCCTTCAACCTGCATCGGCAGTGTTGCGCATTCGCGAACCAGGTTGAGGGTGAACTGCCATTCCATGCCAGCTTTGATACGGGTACTGCCGGACTCGCGGATCAGCCAGTCGATGATTTCTTCGCTGCGGTTCTGGATGACCTGGGCGAGTTTTTCCAGTTGCGCACTGCGCTGGGTCGGGTGCAGCGCTGCCCAGTCGGTTTGCGCGCGCTGGGCGGCCTGGTAGGCGTCATCCAGGTCGGCCACCGAGGCCAGGGGCATTTCCAGCAAGGGTTCGCCGTTGAAGGGGTTGCGGTCGTCCAGGCGTCGTGCAGAACGACCCGCACGCCAGGTGCCGTTGATGTATTGGTCGCCGTTGATGGCGTAGGCCGCGAGTATTGGAGTTGTCATAGTCTTACCTTAGAGGCAGGTAGCCGCGTCGATTGAGGGTGGTGAGGGCAGACCCTTTAGGTTGAGCGTATTCAGCTTCGGATCCAGGCGCGTCCCCAGGCGTTGAGGGTGTATTCCTCCTGCGGCCAGACGCCAGGCGGGCGGGAGGCTTCGGTGATCTCCAGCTCGGCCGAGAATTCCAGGCGGTTGCGATCGGCATCGACCACCATGAAGAACAGGTTGTTGCCTGGGCCATGTCGTCCCGGGCCGAAGAACAAGGTGATCCGCTCCTTGGCGAAGCGGTCGCCCCAGTCGCGGATGTCATTCCATTCGTTGGTTTCGTAACAGTGGTGATCCCACTCGTTTTTCGACCCGCGGAAGAACGCCAGCGAATGGTGTTCATCGTCCGAACGCAGGAAGCAGGTGGTGAGCTGGCCGCTTTGCTCGTCGACGACATTGTCCGAGACGGTGAACCCCACTGTGTTGACGTAGAAGTCGATCATCGCTTCCAGCTCCGTGGTCTGGAACACCACGTGCTGCAGGCGCCCCGGCATGCCCTTGCGGTCGATGGTGGACGCGCCGCGAGACACGCCAAATAGGGTTTGCCGACCCTGGGGGTCACGGATTTGAAAGGCGCCCGCTTCCAGCAGCGGCGAGTCGAGCGCTTCGACCTGACAACCGTTGCCGAGCAGGCGCGCGCGCAGTTCACTCAAGTGCGCTTGGCTGCCCAGGTCATACGCCGCCGCGAGCAGGCCGCTATGGTCGGCGGGTGAAATCAGCATGGCCCGTTGGGGCCCCTGGAGCAGCCAGCTGCCGTCAGCCTGCGCCAGGCCGTCCATGTCCAGCAGGCGCCGATAGAAGTCGACCTGCTGCTGTGGAGCTTTGCTTGCCAGGTGCAGGTAACACAGGCGGGCGGGGGTGGAAGTCTGCAAGGTTTGCATAAACACCTCTGGGGCTGAAGGTTCAGGGGTAGACGGGCGCCATGCCCGGCTGATCCGCGCAGTTGTTCGTCAGGGTGATGCCGAACAGCGATTGCAATGCGTCGGCGACCGGGTCTTGCGTGGCCATCTCGAAGATGGCGGCGACATAGCGATCCGGACGCAGCAGCAGAAACTTCTGGCTGTCGCCGAGCAGGTCCTTGAGCGCATTCTCGCGGTCTTGCAGCACGGTGCAGCCGGGGATCGACGGTAGCGTCTGAACGTGTGCGGGCAGGATCAGGATGCGTTTGGCTTCCAGGTGGTCCCACAGACCGTGTCGCAGTTCATCGAGACGTGGATGGGGCAGGTCGCCATATTGGATCAGGGCGAAGCCGGCACCGATGGTCGTGTCCAGCAGGTGAGCGCGGCCTTGGGCATCGGTCAGCAATGGCTGAGGAAACATTTGCCCGCAGGCCAGTTTCCCGGCCTTGCCTTCGGGCAATACCAGGCCTTTGGTAAAGCGCGGTTTGGGCTTGAAGCGCATTTGCAGGAAATAATCGCGCAGCGGCGGCACCAGGCCGATGACCGCGAATGCCGCGCTGATCAGGCGAGCCCGCAGCACGGTGGCTGGCGCCATGACCACACCAAGGTTCAGGGCCAGCTTGATCAAGGCCCAGGCATGGTCGCGCCGCTCGCTTTCGTAGGACAGCAGGGCGTTCGCCGCCATTTGGCCCTTGAGCACGGCGACCAGCTTCCAGCCCAGATTGTGGGCATCGCGAACGCCGCTGTTCATCCCTTGCCCCGCGTAGGGCGGGGTCAAATGCGCGGCATCGCCGGCGAGAAATACGCGGCCGACCTGCCAACGTTCGGCGATGCGGGCATGAAAGGTGTACACCGTCTTGCGCACGATGGACACCGGGGCATCGCCTTTGAACGGATGAAGCAGAGTGTGCAGGCATTCGGGGCTGAGCACCTGCGCATCGGTTTCGTCCGGCTTGAGCAGGAATTCAAAGCGCCGCGTGCGGTGTGGGCCGGGCACTTCCACCACGGGGCGGCGGGCATCGCAGTACACGCGGGTCTGCCAGAAGGGGTCGTCATCCTGGTCGGTATCGACCACCAGCCAGCGTGAGGAGAAGCTCGACCCCACCATCTCGATCCCCAGTTGCTTGCGCACCGGGCTGCGGCCGCCGTCGCAGGCGATCAGGTAGCTGGCCTTGACGTTGAGCAACTGGCCATCGGCATCCTTGATCAACGCGTGCACGCCATGCTGGTCTTGGGTGAACTCGAGCAGCTCGTGATTGAAGCGCGCGGTCAGGTTCGCAAAACGCTCAAGGCCGGTCTTCAGCGTGCTTTCGAACAGCGGCTGGCGGAAGGCGTTACGCTTGGGAAACCCATATAACCTGCCGGTCGGCTCGACCTTGCCGAAGCAACGCCCGCCCGCGCGGGTGAAGTAATGCACGCCATAACCGGGCACCACATCGCGCAACACGGCGTCATCCAGCCCGATGGCTTGCATGGTGCGCAAGGATTCATCGTCGATCGAGACGGCACGCGGTTCGGTCACGGTGCCGGGTTTGCGGTCGATGATCAGGCTGTCCACGTTGGCCTGGCCGAGGAGGTTGGCCAGGGTCAGTCCGGTAGGGCCTGCCCCGATGATCAAGACTTGGGTGCTGAAGCTGTTGAGGGTTGTCATTGTTATTCCCTTCCAAAGTTTTCAGTCTGGCTACGCGGGGCGGTGGGTGAGCGTCGCCATGCGCTGCGACAACGCCTGTGCGAGGGCCTGCATTTGTGCCCCTTGTTGCGCTTCCTGGGCGTTGTCGCGCTCCTGAATCGGACGCAGGCAACTGATGCTGCCGACCACCTTGCTGTCGTTGTCGAAGATCGGTGCCGCCAGGCCGTAGACGCCGGGGTCAATTTCAGCCGCGCTGGCGACATAGCCCTGGCGGCGCAGTTGCTGCAGTGAGCGGCGGAATTGTTCCCAGGTCTGTCCCAGATGGCTGGCGCGCACTTCATCGGGGTTTTCCAGAAACAGCTGACTGTGTTGGCGCGACGTCATGTTGGCGAGGATCGCCTTCGAGGTCGCGCCGAGGAACAGCGGCCTGGGTGAGCCGCGGGAGTAGCTGACCTCGCTGAACAAGTCGCCATGCTGGTGGATACACACCACCTGGTTCTTGAACAGCCGGCAGATCAGCCACACCTGTTGCTCGCTCCAACGCGGCAGGTCTTGTTCCAGGGCTTGCGCTGCGCGTACCAGCGGGTCGCTCAGGCGCAGTTGGCGGTCCCAGGTGATAATCCGTGCGCCCAACGCGTAGCGGCCGGCTTCGACCTGAAACAACAGGTTCGCCTCGGCCAGTTCGCGCACGTAGCGGTAGATGGTCGACCGCGTGTAACCCAGCGCAGCGCCCATCTCGTCGACCGCCCAGATCGGGCTGGCCTCGGTAAACAGATCCAGCACCCGCAGCATGCGCTCCAGGCTTGAGCCTTTGCTGTCGGCGTCCTGCTCCGGCAGGTGTTCTGATTCAGGTAATGGCTTCATGGCTTATTGTTCATCGGCGATGCTGTTGCGCAGGATGCCGATGCCCGATATCTCGACCTCGACGGTATCGCCGGGCTTCATCCATACCGGCGGTTCACGGAATGCGCCGACGCCACCGGTGGTGCCGCTGACAATCACATCGCCGGGCGCCAGTTCGGTGAAGGTGGAGCAGTATTCGATCAGGTGGCGCACGTCGAAAATCATGTCGCTGGTGCGGGTGTGTTGCATCACTTGGCCGTTCAGGCGCGTGGTCAATTCCAGGTCCTGCGGGTCGCCGATCTCATCGCAAGTCACCAGCCAGGGACCGAAGCCGCCGGTGTCCGGGAAATTCTTGCCCGGTACGAACTGGATGGTGTGCTTCTGCCAGTCGCGGACGCTGCCATCGTTGTAGCAGGCATAACCGGCCACATACTCCAGCGCCTGCGAAGCCTTGACGTGGCGCGCGGTTTTGCCGATGACCACTGCAAGTTCGCCTTCGAAATCCAGCTTATGCGAAACCTTTGGGCGAATGATCGGTTGCAGGTGTGCAACCTGGCTGTCGGCGAAACGCGTGAAAATCATTGGGTAGGTCGGCATCTCCCGACCGGTTTCACGCACATGGGTGGCGTAGTTGATGCCAATGCACAGCACTTTGCCCGGGTTTGCGATCACCGGCAGGAACGTCACGTCCGCCAACGCTACGCGTGGCAGCGCGGCCAGGATGGTCGGCGTCAGTTCACCCAGGCGATTGATGGCGATGGCTTGCTTGAGGTCGGTGCCAAAGGTGGATTTGACCGATTCCAGGTCAATCACCTGAGCGCCCTCGACCACCCCGTAGGTGGTACGGCCTTGAACGATAAAGCTCGCGAATTTCATGAAGTGTCCTCTCGGAAAGGGGAGCGTGAGATGGGCTGCAATGGGCTCAATCTAGTCTTGCGAATTAATCCTGTAAAGTGGGATTTTTGTATAAATCCTGCATTTCGGAATAAATGTTATTTTTCTGTTCGGTGATCGGATTGCTGCCTGAAACGCCAAGCAGCCCGTGCCATTCCAGTATGTGGATGGCTACGGGCGTGGCTATTGGAGGGGAGGGGAACGCTATGCCGATTTAGCGCGGTGCCCAGCAGCCGTGCAGCGACATCCGCATACGGAATGGGACTTTGATGCGGGCGATGGGGCCGGCCGCCATGTCAGTGGAGTCCAGCACCACCAGTTCACTGCGCCCTTCGACAATCAGGTTGAGCAGGCAGACCACGTAGCCATCGCCTTCCGCTGCCGCGGCGGAGCGTGGAATGAAAATGGGTTCCTGAAAGCACCCGCTGTCACCGGGAAACCATGCGTCGGTGACACCGGTTGTCAGGTTGATGTGAGCCAGCAGGTTGAAGAACTGAAACGGCATCGGGCCATTCGCCGAGTTATACGGCCGCTGCGGATCAAAGGCGAGCAGGAATCCGTGTTCATATTTGCGGCCTATGTAACGGTCATCGCAGCGGGGAAATTCACAGGGATAGTCCGTCAGCGCCTGCGGTTGCAGTTCGTCCTGTGCGCTGCTCAGGTCAAAGACCCAGCGCATCAGGCTGGCCGCCAGGGTTTCCGGCGGCGGTACGAAACCGTCCGCCTGGGGAAAGAAGTAAAAGACGTTGCCGCCGGTGACCGGCATGTCCACATAGACTTTACCGTCTTCGTCGAACGCGTTCAGGGTATGGCCCTGGAAGCCGTCCTTGGGCCCTTTGAACCAACGCACCTCGCGCGCGTCCCCGTGGCGGGGCACCACGGCAAACAGCTGGGGCAGTTCGGGCTGCCACTGGAAATGCTGGCCGCCTTGTTTCATGCGCTCGACGTCCACCGTCAGGGGGATCAGCGGGAACACCACATAATGCTCGGTGACCGCGAAGTCGTGGACCATGGCGGCGTAGGGCGCCTGGAACCAGATCTGGTGCAGCAGTTTGCCCTGCGGCGAAATTTCGAAATACGCCATGTCGGGTGTGCCGTCGCCTTTGGCTTCGTAGCTGAAGGCCAGCAGGTTTCCGGTCACCGGGTCGAGCTTGGGATGGGCGGTGAAGGTGGCTGAGTCGATCTGCCCGTCGAAATTCCACTCGCCGAGGGTCTCCAGCGTCTGCGGGTCCAGTGCCCACGGCATGGCATCTTCCTTGAGTGCCAGCAGGACGTTGTTATGCGGGATCACCGAGGTGTTGGCCGTGGTGTTGTTTTTTGCCGCGAGCGCGTCGTTGGTGTAGGCATTGCGATAGACGCCGTTGAGCGAACGCCCTTCACGGCGCTGGGCGACCAGGCGATCGGTGAGCACATAGCGCCGACGCAACGAGACCTTGCCATCGGCAAAATAGAAGCCGCTGACCATGGCGTCGCCGTTGAAGAAGATATCCGTGCCCAGCATGGGCGGGTATTGCGGGTCCGGCGAGACTTGATAAAAGGTCCCGCGGATCGCCTCAGGCACAGCGCCTTCGATCTCCAGGTCGAATACGTCGGCTTCTACGCGGCTGGGGGTATACAGCGCGCCGGAAAACTCGGGGGTTTTGGGAAATGGAATATTCATCGCGTCATCTCATTGATCCAGTGGGTTCACGTCAGGGCAGGGTATTCAGGCAGATTGTGGCGACAGGGCCGGCGCGCGCGGTTTGAGGCCTCGACGAAAGCGCGCCACCACCAGGCACGAAATGATCAAGGCCACTCCATACGCCGAGGCTGCCAGCCACCCCACGGCCCGGAAATGCCCTTCGCCGACCACCAGCGCGGCACCGAACGGGCCCAGCCCTTGGCCGACAAAAATCGCCGCGTTGCCCAGGCCGGCCAATCGACCGGAAGGGTCCAGTTCGGCCGCCATCGACAGCAGGTAGGGCAGGCTGAAAAACCACACCATATGGATCAGGCACGCCGTGGCGGCGAACGCGACGGTGCTGTCGCCATAGACCATCACCAGGGTCGCCAGCAACGCGGTGCCAAAGCTCAGCAGTTGCGGAAACAGCAAACCCAGGCGGCGCCCCAACAGCCCGGAGAGCCCGGCGCCCAGGGCGCCGGCAAGGATGCTGCCGCCGAGGATGGCGCCGATCTGCTGGGGTTCCAGGCCAATACTTTTGCCAATTCGTTCCTGATACACCCACAGCGCGGAGTGCCCAAAAAACAACAGTGCAAACAACAGGATCAGCAGTACGGCAGTCAGCCCGAACGGCTGAGCCGCACCCTGGGCGATGCGATGGGCGTCAGGGTAGTGCCTGGGGATTTTCCAGCAACCCAGCGCCGCGAACAGGCTGGTGATGGCCAGCAAGGAAAACGCGCCCTGCACGCCAAACGCCTGCAAGAGCATGGGCATGGACGTCACCAGCAGCATGCCCCAGAGCAGGTTGCCGATATTGATCACGGCGAATGTCGCGTCTTTCGACCTGCGCAGCGCCGCAGTCGCATACACCACCGCCATGACCGCGCCACCGCTGGCGCCGCAGATGATCCTGAACACCATCAGCCAGGCCTGGCTGTGCAGTTGTGTGCTCGCCAGGTTGCCGGCGGCCAGGATCAGCAAGGCCACCAGCGCAAAGCGGCGGCGGTCGACCCGTGCCATGAACAGAGCACAGACGCCGCAGGCGATGGCCATCGCAATCAACTCGGCGGCGAAGATCGCGCCGATGGCATTGAGCGGCAGCCCCAGTTGATCAATCAACGCGCCGCCCAGGATCGGCTGGATCTGCAGCGTTCCCAGGGAAATGACCATCATCAGGCAAATAGCGCCCAGTGATTTCTTGCTGTCGATGGAGTCGAGCGCATTCATCGCATATCACCTCAGTCAGAACTTGTGAACGTAGCGGACCTGCACGGCGTAATCCGTCTTGCTGCGGTTTTCCACGCCGGTCTCTTTATAGGTATTGAGCCAAAAGGCCTGGTCTTCGGTCATTTTCCAGAAGAGGCCGGGGCCAATGCCCAGTACTTTTTCCCGAGAATTGCTCAGGCGGTCGCCGTTGACCTGGTCATCGGAAATCTGCCTGAAGTAATAGCCGTTGATCCCGACTGAAACCTTCGGGAACACCTCATACGAAGCCGTAAAGTTGGCCCACGCCGATTGACCCGATTGGGTGTCGTGCACCGGCCGCCCTTCAAAGAACTGCGCCGAACTGCTTGCCGGGTCGTTGTTCTTGAAGTTGTACAAGTAATTCAAGCGCCAACTCACTTCCCAGCGCGGCGCCGGCATCAGGGTCGCGGCCCAGTAGGGGTTGAAGGAGAAGTAATTGGAGCCGGGATTCAAGTCCTTGTGTTTGTCGTACTTGCCGGTGGGCAGGATCGTATCGAAGGCCACGCGCTGCACAAACACCGGCCGGCCTTCGGCGTTGACGATCGGATCGAACTGGATCTGCGGGCCGACAGTGACGTCGCCCAGGCCGACGCCGTTGTCCTTGAGCTTTACGCCGTTGTCGCCAAAGTCGCCGTCCAGGGAGACCACGGGCACCAAAAGGCTCCAGCCCAAGTGCGCGCCGCCGCCGATGGTGTCGGGCGAGTAATAGCTGAATTGGTTGATCAGGGTAATGACGTTGATCTTCGGGTTATCGAAGTTGCGGTTGTCCTTGCCGCCATTGTCACGAACGCTGCTGGATGTACTGAACTTCAGATAGGTCTGATGCGTTAGCCCGGGGGGGCCTGCGAACCCATCATAAAAGCTGGTACCGCCCAGGTTGATACCGCTGGGTTGGCTCACGGAGGGGGGAGGAGGGCCCTCTGCCGCAAAGACGGCAAGTGATACGAAGCTGAGTGTCAGGCACGCTGGCAAGGATTGTGTCAGTCTCATTGACGTCGCTCTATTATTGGAGTTGTGAGCTGGGGTAGCTTCCCCTGGCGCTTCAACTTTAATTCTCGAGCTTTCGGGTTGCTTGAACACAACGGTCAGAGTTGACTGAGAGCGTCACGTTGCGTGACGTGTGGCTTGGGTTTGAAGGCGGAATTCACTCGGGCTGCACTGGGCGTGCTTGCGGAAAAAACGGCTGAAGTAACCGACATCGGAAAAGCCCATGCCATGGGCAATCTGCTTCACGCTTTGGGCCGAATGGGCCAGCTCGCGTTTGGCTTCGAGGATCAGCCGGGCGTTGATCAGGGTCATGGGGGTCATGCCGAGTTGTTCGTGGCACAGCCGGCCCAATGTGACGACGGTGACCCCCAGGAAACCGGCATAGTCATGCAGCGAAAGATGCTCGCGAAAGTGCCTGTTCACCAGCTCGCGAAAGGCAATGACCTGCTGGCTGCGTCGATCATGACGGTGTGCATGCAGGTCGTGGCTGTACTCGCTCAGGCGCAGCATCTGAATCACCAGCGCCAACAATAACGACATGCTGCACGCGATGTGTTCCCGACCGCGTCCGTGGTATTCGCCGTACAACGCCCGATACAGAGGCTCCAGCGGATCATCGGCCGGCGCCCAGTGCGGCAGGGCGACTACGCAGGGTTTCTGGATCTGCGGTAACAGGCCAGGGGAGAGCACTTGGACGATGCTTTCCAGCGGGTGTTGGACGGCGGTGATCACATGCCCTTCGACCCGGCCGTGCCAGGCGAAGCCATGCACGATCTGCTCAGGGATGAACAGCAGGCACGGGGCCTTGACCTCGACCCGCTGGTTGTCCAGCAGCACCTCGCCTTCGCCGCTTTGCAGGTACAGCATCTGCAACAACCCATCGTGGCGATGAGCGGCGATCTCCCAGTTATAGGCGCCGGAGCGCAGGGAGATTGACTCGACATGCAGGGAGTCGTGCCATATCGGCGCCGCCGCCTCGCCGTACAGGGCATAGCTGGGAATCTTGTTCATTATTCTTATGGTCTACAGGCACGTGTTTTCTACCTTAGCGAAGAATCCGCGCGTAGGGCAATTTGCCGCTGATTTGTCGTAAAAGTCTCTACGGTTGAAGGTTTTGTCCATTCTTGTGAGTCGTCCCACGCTTCTATGCTGAGCCTCGCCTGCTGCTTGCCATGCAGTGGGCGAACTGTCTTGAAATGCGTGTTGGAGATAACAATGAATAATAACGACCTGCCGAAAAACTGGCTGAACCTCGAGGCCAAAGTCTGTGTCCTCACTGGCGCGGCTGGCGGTATCGGCGCTGCGATCGCCGCCGCGCTGGTTAGCCAGAATGCCCATGTGGTGCTGCTCGATCGCGACGAACGGAAATGCCGTGAACTGGCCGCCGAGCTGGCGAAAAACAGTGAAGCGGATGTCTCGGTGTTGCACTGCGATATTGCCGATCCCTTTAGCGTGCAACAGGCCGCGGAGCAAGTGCAGGCGCTCCATGGGCGTTGCGATGTGCTGATCAACAACGCCAGCGTGCTGCAGGCCGGGGCCCTTGAAACGCTGACCCTGGACGAATGGAACCAGGTGCTGTCGGTCAACCTGACGGGCTATCTGCTGTGTGCCCAGGCGTTCGGGCGCCTGATGCTGGCCCGACAAAGCGGCAGCATCGTGCATATCGCGTCAATCGCCGCGCATTACCCGCAAACCTTCAGCGGTGCCTACAGTACAGCCAAGGCCGGGGTCGCCATGCTTTCTCGGCAGATAGCGGCGGAGTGGGGGCCGCGGGGCATCCGCAGCAATGCCATCTGCCCGGGCCTGATCCGCACGCCGCTGTCGGCAGCGTTCTACGCCGATCCCAAGGTCGAGCAAGAGCGCAAGGCGATGACCGCCAACCAGCGGATCGGCGAGCCGCAGGACATAGCCGATGCCGTCCTGTTCCTTGCGAGCCCGCGGGCAGGTTATGTCAACGCTGCCGAGTTGACCGTCGATGGAGGCCTGGAAAGTATGTTGATGGCGTTGATCCCTCGCCCCGGCTACGAATCACCCACGATCAGCCGCCAGGCCTGACCTCCGTTCGGCCGATGACGGTCGACTCCGAATCCCCCAGCGAACCCTCGCCTGTCGTGCTGTCGATGGCGACGACGGCTGCCGTTCGGCTGGCTTTTACCGAGTGAGACTGACTATGACGACGACAACAACCGCGGCGATCCGCCGGTGCGACGTACTGGTGATCGGCGCCGGTGCCGGTGGCCTGGCGACCGCCATTACGGCGCGCAAGCAGGGGCTGGAAGTCATTGTGATTGAAAAGGATGCGTTCTTCGGCGGCACCACCGCCTTCTCGGGTGGGGTGCTGTGGATTCCCGGCAATGCCTTGTCCCAGGCCAACGGCATCCCGGACAGCCGCGAGGCCGCGCTGACCTATATGAAGCACGAAACGGGCGATTTCTACGATGCCGAGGCCGTCGATGCATTTCTCGATAACGCGCCGCGGATGATCGACTTTTTCCAGCGAGAGACCGAGGTCCAGTTCGTCCCCACCCTCTATCCGGACTATCACCCGGACGTGGCCGGTGGCGTCGATATTGGCCGTTCGATCCTCGCCGCGCCTTTCGACATCCGCAAGCTTGGGGCCGACATGGCACGCCTGCGGCCGCCGCTCAAAACCATCACGTTCATTGGGATGATGTTCAATTCGTCGAATGCCGACCTCAAGCATTTCTTCAATGCCACCAAATCCCTGACCTCATTCCTCTATGTCGCAAAGCGCTTGATGACGCATGCCAAGGAGTTGCTGCTTTACCGGCGCGGCATTCAGGTGACCAGCGGCAATGCCTTGGCCGCGCGGCTGGCGAAATCGGCACTGGACCTGGGGATTCCGATTCTGACGCAAACCAGCGCGCAGCAATTGTTGAAAAGCGCAGACCGGGTCAATGGCGTGGTCGCTCAGACCGCGGGCGGTGAAGTGCGGTTTGAAGCCCGCTACGGTGTGGTGCTGGCCAGCGGTGGGTTTTCCCATGATCTGCAACGGTTGAAGCAGGCCTATCCCCATGTGCGCCGCGGTGGCGAGCATTTCTCCCCGGTGCCGCAGACCAACACCGGAGATGGCGCACGCATGGCCGAGGCCTTGGGTGGCACCGTCGATATACGGCTCAAGGCGCCTGCTGCCTGGATGCCCGTCTCGAAAGTGCCGATGGGTAACGGCAGGTTCACCGCCTTCCCGCATCTGCTCGATCGCTACAAGCCCGGAGTGATCGGCGTGACCCGCAATGGCCAACGGTTCACCAACGAGTCCAACTCGTATCACGACGTGGGCGCGGCAATGATTGACGCCTGCGCCCACCAGGCTGAAACCGCCATGTGGTTGATCTGCGACCGCCGGACCATGGCCAAGTACGGGCTGGGTTATGCCAAGCCGGCACCGATGCCCCTCGCGCCATTGCTGCGCAACGGTTACTTGCACAGCGGCAGCACCCTGGCTGAATTGGCGCGCAACGCCGGGCTCGACGCGGCCGGCTTGGAACAGACCGTGCGTGACTACAATCGCACGGCGGGGCAGGGCGTGGATCAGCAGTTCGGCCGTGGCAGCACCACCTTCAACCGCTACCTCGCCGACCCGCAGAACCTGCCGAATCCGTGCGTGGCGCCGATTGGCGAAGGCCCTTACTACGCCCTCAAAGTGATCATGGGCGACCTCGGCACCTTCGATGGCATCAACACCAGCGTGCGCGGCGAAGTGCTCAACCGACAAGGCCAGGCGATCGATGGGCTTTACGCGGTGGGCAACGACCGGGCGAGCATCATGGGCGGCAACTATCCCGCTGCCGGGATCACGCTCGGGCCGATCATGACCTTCGCTTATCTCACCGGCCTGCACCTGGCTCGCGTGGCTGCAGAAAAAGCTTCGGGCACCCCCCAGCAGGAGGTGGCCTGATGATTCACAAACCGGTCATCGATCACCGCATCTACACCATCCGTCCACGCGGCATGAGCGAGTTCATCGAGGTATTCGATCGTCTGGCAATGCCGATTTTGCTGGAGCATCTGGGCGCGCCGCTGGGTTTTTATACCAGCAGCATCGGCCCATTGAACCAAGTCGTTCACCTCTGGGGCTACGACAGTCTCGATGACTTCGAGCGCCGCAGCCAGGCGCGGGATGGCGACCCCCGCTTCCCGGCCTACCTGCAAGCATCGGCGCATCTGATCCTGGCTCAGGAAACCCGGATTATCCGTCCGGTACGGTTCAACAGTCTCGGCAGCGCTTGAGCCGCCGGTCGCGATCCTCGTTTCACCCCAATAAAAAAGCGGGCGCAGTGGTTGGGCGCCCCCACAACACAGAGGTGACTTTCATGCTGACAACTCAACCCATCGACATCCAGGCGCTGATCAACAGTCGCGCCATTGGCGGCTTTCAGAAGTGGGTCGTATTTCTCGGTTTCCTGATCATCGGCCTGGATGGCTTCGATGTGGCAATCATGGGCTTTATCGCACCGCAATTGAAAATGGACTGGGGCTTGAGCCACCAGCAGTTGGGCCCGGTGTTGAGTGCGGCGCTGATTGGCCTGGCTGTCGGTGCGCTGGTCGCGGGGCCGCTGGCCGACCGTTACGGACGCAAGATCGTGCTGGTGAGCAGTGTGTTCATGTTTGGTCTGTGGACGCTGGCGACGACGTTTTCCCCGGACATCAATACCATGGTCGTACTGCGCTTCATGACGGGCTTGGGGCTCGGCGCGGCCATGCCGAATGCCAGCACCCTGGTGTCGGAGTACGCGCCGCAGCGCAGTCGTTCGTTCCTGATCACGGTGGCGTTTTGCGGGTTTTCCTTGGGCGCCGCGGCAGGCGGCTTTCTGTCAGCCTGGATGATTCCGGCCTTCGGCTGGAAAAGCATGCTGATCCTGGGCGGTGTCTTGCCCCTGCTGGTGGCGCCGCTGCTGTATTTCAAACTGCCTGAATCGGTGGCCTTCCTGGTCGCCAGGCAGGCGCCGAACGCGTCTATCCGCGCCATTGTGGAAAAACTCGCGCCGGGCGTCAGCGACGCGAAATCGACCTTCTGCCTGCCGGCTCATCCGCTGATGCGCGCTTCGGCGATGCAGATCGTATTGTCCCCGTCCTATCGCTTCGGCACGTTGATGTTGTGGAGCGGTTATGTCCTTGCGTTGTTTCTGGTCTACCTGTTCAGCGGCTGGTTACCGACCCTGGTGAAAGAAGGCGGCGGTTATAGCGTCGCGGACGCGGCCATCGTGACCGCGATGTTCCAGATCGGCGGACCCGCAGGCGCGCTGTGCGTCGGTTGGGTAATGGATCGCTGGAACAAATACCGGGTGCTGATGGCGGTGTTCATGTTGAGCGGTGCGGTGATCTATGCGATCGGCCAGGCCACGGGGCACTTTGTGCTGCTGTGCTCGATTGCCTGGATGGTGGGGTTTTGCCTCAATGGCGCGAGCGTCGGCATGAATGCGCTGGCCGCCACGTTCTACCCCACGCAGGCGCGAGCAACCGGCGCCAGTTGGATGAGCGGTATCGGTCGTGTTGGCGCGATCCTCAGCGCCTTTGCCGGCGCGCAGATGCTGAGTTGGGGCTGGACCTTCGCGCAAGTGTTTGCCGCGCTTGTGGTGCCTTCCGGTCTGGCGGCCCTGGCGATTTATGGGCTGGGCCGCAGCGCCAACAGGGTGTTTACCGATCGACCGGTGGTGTCTGTGCCACCGCGCCGGACGAATCTGTAAGCACCGATATTGGCGATCCGCCGCACCTAGACCTTGAAACGCTCCACCAGCCGTTCCAGCTCATGTCCCAGCCGCGCCAGTTCGTTACTCGACGCGGCGGTTTCCTCGCAGGTGTTGGCCGTCTGGTCGGAGATGTCGCGAACGTTGATCACGCTGCGATTGATCTCCTCGGTGACGGCGCTTTGCTGTTCCGCCGCCGTTGCAATCTGCTGATTCATGGCCTGAATGATCGAGACCTTGCTGGTGATGTTCTCCAGCGCGCTGACGGCACGGTGGGTGCATTCCACGCTGCTTTCGCTCAGCAACAGGCTGCTTTCCATGCCCGAGGCCACGGCTTGGGTGCCGCTTTGCACACCGGCGACCAGGCTCTCGATTTCTTCGGTGGAGCGCTGGGTGCGCAGGGCGAGGTTGCGCACTTCGTCGGCCACCACCGCAAAACCACGGCCGGCCTCTCCGGCGCGGGCGGCTTCAATCGCGGCGTTCAGCGCCAGCAGGTTGGTTTGCTGGGCGACGGCTTTGATCACGTCCAGGACACCGCCGATTTTATCGCTCTGTTCCTGGAGGTGGCGCACAGCGTCTGCCGACTGGTTGAGTTCTGTCGCCAGGCGCTGGATCTGCTCGATGGCTTCACCCACGATCTGCTCGCCCTCGCTGGCTTGCTGATCGGCGGCCGACGCAGCGACGGAAGCTTCCTCGGCGTTGCGTGCGACGTTGTGGACGGTGGCGGTCATCTCGTTCATTGCGGTGGCGACATGATCTGTTTCGGCTTTCTGGGTGCTGATCCCCGAATTCGTTTGCTCGGTCACCGCCGACAGTTGTTCGGCCGCGCTGGCAACCTGAATAACGCCGGATCGAATGCCATCGATCAGCTCATGAAGGTTGAGCATCATCTGCTGAAGGCCCGACTGCAGTTGGCCCAGCTCATCGCGCCGGGTCACCGCCACATGCTCGGTCAAATCACCCCGGGCAATGCGGTTCACCGCCTGGAGCGTGTGCTGCAGTGGATTGACGATTTGCCGTGTGATCACCCATGCGGCGAGCGCGCCCAGCAGCAGCGCCAGGGCCGCAACGAGGCCCAGCGAGGCCTTGGCGGACGCGGCATCCGAATCGCGTTTGGTGTTTTGCGACTCAATCAGCTTTTGCGTGGTGTCGAGCAACACGTCGCCCAACTGACCCATCCGTTTAAACAAGGCCGCCTGGTCAATATTGGGCGTGGCCAGGTCATGCAGCAGTTGCCCGTACCCTTTGACTGCATTTTCCTGCTGTTGAATCAGGTCTTGATCCTGCGGGTCGATGAATTTTTCCCTGATGCTGTCCAAGTGGGTTGCGAGGCGATCCAGGGTTTGCTGCAGCGGTTGATAGGCATCCGGTTGGGTGTTCGTACCGATGCGCAAGCGAATGATCCGCAAGTCTTTGGTGTAATCGCTGACCTGCGCAATTTCCTCAACCTTGAGCCCGCGGTCGGTCAATGCCACCACGGCGTACCAGCCGGTCGCGGCCAGCAACAACGCAAGCCCCAGTACCAGGCCGAATCCCCAACTTAATTTAGCACTGACTCGGATATTGCTGATCCAGCCGAACATATGGACTCCAGTGAGTAACTCAGGTTGATTGATCCTTTATCACCTGAATGTCGACCATCCCTCTTAATGCTTTAGCACTAGTGTGACGGTCAGGCTGATCCAGATGGCAAATCGGGCCATGTATGAAAAATATCAGGATGCGAGGGAGATTGATTGGCGGTGCGACTGAAAGGATACAGCTCCACGTCTGTCGGGCGTTGGCGGAGTTGTCGGTTATTCAACTAAGGTGGCTTTTTCGACACGCGTAGTGCGGCTTTGTACTTTAGTCGAATATTCAGCCGGCCCGAGTTCTGGCGGGCGCTGTTTTCGGCGCGCGAACGACCGAAAAGAGTGCAGGGCCGTACTGATAAGTCTAGATCTTGATCGCTTTTTTCAGATAGGAAAACAGCTGGTCCTGGCAGGCCCTGTATTGATTTTCAAGGTGTTCCACTTCCCACATGCGAGCCAGCCATACCTCATCACAGGCCGCTTCCAAATGATTGACGGTTGTCATCCAGGCGGTTTGGGCGTTAGCCGTCGCTTGGAGTAATTGCAACAGTTCCTCATTTATCGGAAGGGTATTCGGTGAAGAGGGGATGGGCGACATTCAAAGTACCGGGAGTCGATTTTAATAGTGGGTGATTTTTCTATTACACACTATAAAACGCTGTCCGCGAAAGGCAGTATTCGACTAATGGCTAACGGGGTGAGGCGGTAAAGTTCAATTCCTTTGGGGTGCATATTCATGCGATTTATAATGTTGCGCGCGCACTTATAGTATTTTCTCGGATTAAGCCAGTGATTCGATTCAGCCGATAAGTTGGATATTTATTTAGCCTTTATCTAATAACGTATCGCGCGGGTACTTGTATCTTGGCGGCCCGGGTGATCAACGGCTGCCACGATGGCGCGCCAATGCCCACGCCTGCCAGGCACGACCGAAGCGTGACGTTGAACCCTGACAGGCGTGTTTCACGCACGCCTGGAAAGTCGGGAATCCGCGCTCATGATCCAAGCGCTTTGACCAGCAGGGCCACCGCCACCAGCATCGACACGGCGGCAAATCCGCGTTGCAAGTGCGGGCCTGCCAGCCGCGCCGCGATCAGGCGCCCGCCGGCCATTCCAAACAAGGCGCCCACGGAGAACGGCAGGGCCACGGCCCACTGCAAATGCCCGGCCGCCGAGCTGGCGGCCACGCCAGCCATCGACACCAGCGCAATCACCGCCAGCGACGTCGCCAGCACCGACTGCGCGGTCAAATTGGTGTAGCGCTGCAGCGCCGGCACCATCACAAAGCCGCCACCCACGCCGAGCAACCCCGAAAGCCCGCCCGCGATCACGCCCGACACCGTGAGCGCCCAGGCGCACGGCGCCGTCCAGTTCAGCTTGCCGCGTTGGGCGTCCAATACGCAGGGCGGCGGTTTGGTCGCGACGGCGGCCTTCGACGCCGGGGACGGCGGCAACGACCGTTTGAATACCCGGAGCGCCACGTACATCAGCACGCAGGCAAACAGGATCGTCAACGGGCGATTCGGCGTGCGCTGCGCCAACCACAGGCCCAGGGGCGAGCAGATGATCCCGGCGGTGGCGATCAACAGCGCCGCCTTGTAGCGGACGGTGCCGTTTTTCAGGCCCATCACCGCGCCCAGCGTCGCGGCCAGGCCCACCGCCAACAACCCGATGGGCCCGGCCTCGGCCATGCTCAAGCCCGCCCCAAACACCAGCAACGGCACCGCGAGTATGCCGCCGCCGGCGCCGGTCAGGGCCAGAATCACGCCGACTGTCAGCCCGAGCAGTAAGACGATGATCATCTCAGTCTCCTTGCGTTCAGCGCTGATTTCATTGGTCGGTCAACTCGGGTTTCGCCAGCCATTCGCGGCCCTTGAGCATACCCTTCCAATACAGCGGCGGAAGAATCCGCTCTTTGAGCAGCCACGCCAGCCGGGAAGGGCGGGTGCCGTCGATCAGCCATGACGGGAAGCTGGGGGCGACCTTGCCGCCATAGGTGAACTCCGCCAGGACGATCTTGCCGCGCTCCACCGTCAGCGGGCAGGAGCCGTAACCGTCGTACTGCGCGCAACCGTTGGCCTTGCCCATGGCCGCCAGCACGTTATGCGCCACCACCGGCGCCTGCTTGCGCGCAGCGGCCGCGGTCTTGGCGTTGCTCGTGTTGGCCGCGTCGCCCAGCGCATGGATATTGGCAAAGGTTTTGTGACGCAGCGTGGCGGGGTCGACATCGATCCAGCCGGCCGCGTCAGCCAGCGGGCTGACCCGAATGAAGTCCGGCGCGACCTGCGGTGGCACCACGTGCAGCAAATCAAACTCACGGGTCAGCACACGGGGGCTGCCATCCGGGTTCACGCCGCTGAACGTGGCCGTCCGCGCCGGGCCATCGACGCGGGTGAGGGTGTTGCCGAAATTCAGGTCGATGCCGTAAGCGGTGACGTATTCCATCAGCGCGGGCACATAGTCGGGAACCCCGAACAGCGCCGCGCCGGCGCTGTAGAACTCGATCTCGACGGCATCCAGCACACCGCTGCGTTTCCAGTGGTCGGCCGATAAGTACATGGCTTTTTGCGGCGCCCCGGCGCATTTGATCGGCATCGGCGGCTGCGTGAAAATCGCCCGGCCACCCCGCAGTTGCTGGACCTTTTCCCAGGTATAAGGTGCCAGGTGATACAGGTAATTGGAGGTCACGCCGTTGCGGCCGAGGGTCTCCGACAACCCCTCGATGGCATGCCAATCGAGCTTCAGGCCGGGGCACACAATCAGTTGCTCGTATTTGACGACCCGGCAGCCATCCAGAATCACCGCATTTCGCTCGGGTTCGAAAGCCGCCACCGCCGCCTTGATCCAATGCACGCCGCGGGGCAGGGTGGTGCCCATGGTGTGCGCCGTTTGGCGCGCATCGAACACACCGCCACCGACCAGCGTCCAGCCGGGTTGGTAGTAATGCACATCGGCCGGGTCGACGATCGCAATGTCGAGCCCCGGCGCGCGGGCCAGCAGGCTGGAGGCGGTGGCGATACCCGCCGCGCCGGCACCGATGATGACCACGGTATGTTGTGCTTCGGCCACTTCGACCGGCGTGCGGCCCTGGTTCGCGATCCGCCGGATCACGCCTTTCATATCGAAGCCGGCTTTTTTGGCGCTTTCGACGATGTGCGGCAGGTCGTGCTGACCTGCTTGCGACAGCGCCCACATCGTTGTCGAGCGCATCCCGGACCGGCAATAAGCCAACACCGGTTTGGGCAGCGTTTCCAGCAACTCGCCGAAGGCAATCCCCTGCTCGTCGGTGACTTTGCCCGACTCGGCGGGAAGGTAGTGCGCTTCGATGCCGACCGCGTCGGCGGCGCGTTTGATTTCGGCAAACAACGGTTGGTCACTGCCTTCGCCATCGGGGCGGTTGCAGATGACGGCACGAAAGCCGGCGGCTTTCAGTTCGGCCAATTGGCTGGGGAAAATCTGTTCTGATACTGATAAAGCAGGCGCAAGGCGGCGGATATCCATAAGTGTCTCCGTTATGGGTATTTTTCTTATGATTTTTTTTAGGGTGGGGGGAATGTCAGGCGACGTTGAGTGGGATTTTCAGGTAGCGAATCCCGTTCGATTCAGGCTCGGGCAAATGCCCGGCTCGCATGTTGACCTGGACCGAGGGCAGGATCAGGGTCGGCATGTCCATCGAGGCATCCCGCTTGGTACGCATCGCCACGAACTCCTCCTCACTGATGCCATTACGCACATGCACGTTCTGCTCGCGCTGTTCGGCAACGGTGCTGACGAATTGCACCTCGCGGCCGCCCGGCTGGTAGTCGTGGCACATATACAGCAATGTATCCGCCGGCAGGCTCAACACTTTGTTGATTGACTGGAACAGCGTGCGCGCATTGCCGCCGGGGAAGTCACAGCGGGCGGTGCCGTAGTCGGGCATGAACAGCGTGTCGCCGACGAAGGCCGCCGTTTCGCTGCCATCGCTGACGACATAAGTCATGCAGGCCGGCGTATGGCCGGGTGTATGCAGTGCGGTGCAGTGCAGCGTGCCAATGCTGAACGACTCGTCGTTGACGAACAGGTGATCGAACTGACTGCCGTCGCGGGGCATATCGCTACCGGCATTGAACAGCGTGCCGAAGACCTTTTGTACCGTCGAAATCTGGCTGCCGATGCCGATCTTCCCGCCGAGCTTTTCTTTCAGGTAGGGCGCGGCGGTCAGGTGGTCGGCGTGGACGTGGGTCTCGAGAATCCACTCGACCTGCGCATTCAGCTCGCTCACCCGGGTGATCAGGCGGTCGGCGGACGTGGTGGCGGTGTGGCCGGATTTAGGGTCGTAATCCAATACGCTGTCGATGATCGCGCAGTGGAGGGTGGTCTCGTCCAGTACCAGATAGCTGACGGTGTTGGTGGCAGAGTCGAAGAAGCCTTCGACGTGAAGTTTGACGCGCATGAACTGTCTCCTTAGGGGGGGCTTTTTTTTCGAGCCGCTTAGACTAAGGACTGACATAGCAATAAGTTTGCCAGGCCATGGTTTTGCCGAAATAGCCTAATATCCAATTGATTTTATTGGGCTTTGTGTTTCTGTATAGGGGTATTCAGGCCTGTATCTGGGGGATTCTTCTGCCATTGGCAGTGCCTTGACAGAGGTGGCAGTGCCACAACAGGATGGAAAAATGGATTCCAGGAGCCATGATGAAGACTTTTCTGCCTACCCCAGCCAACGCCGTTCCACACCCGGATCAAGTGCAGTCGCTTGTTTCGTTTCTGGAACACGAACCCAATCCGATGATCGTGCTCGATCCGGACTACAACATCCTGGCAGCCAACACGGCCTATCAGCGCCAGTTCGGCAGCGCTGACAAACCCTTTATCGGCCATAAGTGTTATCAGATCTCACACCATTACGACGTCCCTTGTGACCAGGCGGGTGAGAATTGCCCGATGAAGAAGGCCCAGGAAAAGCGCGGGCCGGATCGTGTCTTGCACATCCACCACACGCCTCGGGGGCCTGAGCATGTCGACGTCGAATTACGGCCGATCCTCGACGAACATGGGGTGATCACCGCTTATGTTGAGCGCCTGACGCTGGTGCGCAGCGCCTCGGCGCGGCCGAGCAACGAAGGGCTGGTCGGCTGTTCACCGGCCTTCAACCTTGCCCTGTCGGAACTGCAGCGGGTGGCGCCGTCCATGCTGCCGGTGCTGCTCCTGGGCGAGTCGGGTACCGGCAAGGAGCTGTTCGCGCGCGCCGTCCATGAAACCAGCGAACGGGCCAGCGGGCCGTTTGTCGTGGTGGATTGCTCGGGCTTGACCGAAACACTCTTTGAGAGCGAGCTGTTCGGCCATGAAAAAGGCGCCTTCACCGGCGCCATCACCCGCAAGCCCGGCTTGGTCGAAACCGCCCAGGGCGGCACATTGTTCCTGGATGAGATTGGCGATGTGCCGTTGGCCATGCAGGTCAAACTGTTGCGCCTGATCGAATCGGGCACCTATCGCCGGGTCGGCAGTGTCGAGACCTTCCACGCCAATTTCAGGTTGATTGCCGCCACCCACAAGCCGCTGGAAAAAATGATGGAAAAAGGCGAGTTCAGGCAGGACCTGTACTACCGCATCAGCGCCTTCCCCATTCATTTGCCGCCCTTGCGCAACCGGGTAGAAGACATCGCCTTGCTGGTGAATTCATTCCTGCAACGGCGTGGTGCCGGCAAACGTCGACTGACCATCGATGCCGAAGCCCTGGCAGCCCTGCAGCAGTACTCATGGCCAGGCAATGTGCGTGAGTTACGCAACGTCCTGGAAAGGGCGAGCCTGTTTGCTGACGATGGGGTCATCCGCGCCATCCATTTACCCCAGGCCTCCGTGGCGCCGCCACCTCAGGCTGCGCCTGCGGCTTCGACGCCGTTCGACGGCAGCACGCTGGCGCAGGCCCTGGCCACATTCAAAGGCACCCGCAGCGAACTGGCCAAGCACCTGGGGATCAGCGACCGGACCTTGTACCGGCGCCTGAAGGAACAAGGCCTGGCCTAGCCCTCTACGACTGCCAGTGACTGCCAAGCTGCCAGACTGGCAGCGCATTGACCAGCAGCGGTGCGCCAGGGCTACCGCTAAAAAACTCATAACAAATTGTTTTATAACGATAAAAATAGAAGATCTGGCTTTGGCATGCCCTGTGCTTAGTGCATAGACATGACTATTTCCGACAAACGCCTACTACGCCATCTACTCACCGCGGTGCTGATCAAGCTCGTGCTGCTGAGCGTGCTGTGGTGGCTGTTCATCCGGGATTCGCACGTCAGTGTCGACCCGAACATCGTCGGCAACCGTTTCGGTGTACCCACCTCGACTCAAGGGGCAAGCAAGTGATCTCAGAACAACTGGTGGATTTGTCACGGCTGCAGTTCGCAGCCACTGCGCTTTACCACTTTCTATTCGTACCGCTGACGGTTGGCATGGTGTGGCTACTGGTCATCATGGAAAGCGTCTATGTGATGACCGGGAACGTCATCTGGAAGGACATGACGCGCTTTTGGGGCAAGTTATTCGGTATCAACTTCGCCCTGGGGGTGACAACCGGCATCACCCTGGAATTTCAGTTCGGCACCAACTGGGCGTACTACTCGCACTACGTGGGCGACATCTTCGGTGCCCCGCTGGCCATCGAGGGCTTGATGGCGTTCTTTCTCGAATCGACCATGATCGGTCTGTTCTTTTTTGGCTGGGATCGCCTGAAGAAAGAGCACCACTTGCTGGTCACGTTGCTGATGGCCATCGGTACCAACCTGTCGGCGCTGTGGATTCTGATCGCCAATGGCTGGATGCAGAACCCGGTCGGCTCGGAATTCAGCTACATCACCATGCGTATGGAGATGGTCGATTTCTGGGCGGTGTTGTTCAACCCGGTGGCCCAGGCCAAGTTCGTACACACCGTGTCTGCCGGTTACGTCACCGGTTCGATGTTTGTGTTGTCGATTTCCAGCTGGTACTTGCTCAAAAATCGCGATGTCGAATTCGCCAAGCGCAGTTTCCGGGTGGCGGCGGCGTTCGGCCTGGCCTCGGTGCTGAGCGTCATCGTGCTGGGGGATGAGTCGGGTTACACCGTGGGTGAGGCGCAGCAAACCAAGCTGGCGGCCATGGAAGCCATGTGGGAAACCAAACCCGCGCCGGCCGGCCTGACCTTGCTGGCCAGCATCAATGAAGCCGAGTCCAGGAATAACTGGGAAGTCGATGTGCCGTGGGTGATGGGCTTGATCGGCACGCGCTCGGTGAGCAAGCAGATCCCGGGCATTCATGACATCAAAGCGAAAAACCGCGCGCGCATCCTGCGTGGCATTACCGCCGTCAATGCGCTTGAAGCCCTGCGGGCCGATCGCACCGATAAGGCGGCGTTCGATACCTTCGAAGAGTACAAAGCGGACCTCGGCTTTGGCCTGCTGCTGAAAAAGTATGTTGAAGACGTCAACCAGGCCACGCCGGAGATCATCGACAAGGCGATGAACGACACCGTACCGCGCGTGACCCCGATGTTCTGGGCGTTCCGGGTCATGGTCGCGCTGGGTTTCGCCATGCTGTTGCTGTTCGGGCTGGCCTTCTGGAGCACCTTGAAGTCGGTCTGCACACGCCGCCGCTGGTTGCTGCGTTGGGCACTCTGCATGCTGCCGGCGCCTTGGCTGGCCTGCGAGCTGGGCTGGTTCGTCGCTGAATACGGCCGTCAACCCTGGACCATCTACGGCGTGCTGCCCACTCACATGAGTGTCTCCACCCTTAGCGTCAATAACCTCTATGGCTCGCTGGCAGGCTTCGTCGCGTTCTACACCGTGCTGCTGGTGGTTGAAATGTTCCTGATGGTCAAGTTCGCCCGCCAAGGGCCCGGCAGCCTCGGAACCGGCCGTTACGCTTACGATGCCAACCTGAAGGAACTCCACCATGCTTGATTACTTCACTCTGAAAATTATCTGGTGGGCACTGGTCGGCATACTGCTGATCGGCTTCGCCATCATGGACGGCCACGATATGGGCGTCGGCACCTTGCTGCCCTTCGTGGGCCGCTCGGACGTGGAACGCCGCGTCGCGATCAACACCGTAGGGCCGCACTGGGACGGCAACCAAGTGTGGTTCATCACCGCGGGCGGCGCGCTGTTCGCAGCGTGGCCGGTGGTGTATGCCACCGCGTTCAGCGGGTTTTATTGGGCGATGATTCTGGTCCTGTGGGCGCTGTTCTTCCGCCCGGTGGGGTTTGACTATCGCAGCAAGATTCACAACGCCAAATGGCGCAGCACCTGGGACTGGGGGCTGTTTGTCGGTGGGGCCGTGCCGCCGCTGGTGTTCGGCATCGCGTTCGGCAACCTGTTGCAAGGCGTACCGTTCCACTTCAACAACATGCTGGTATCGACTTACACCGGGAGTTTCTGGCAACTGCTGAACCCCTTTGCGCTGCTGACCGGTGTGGTGAGCAGTGCAATGATCACCCTGCAAGGCGGTACCTATCTGGCGCACCGCACTGAAGGCGTGATCCAGGCCCGTGCCATCAAGGGCGGGGTGGGCGCGGCGCTGGTGCTGCTGTGTACATTCGTTATTGCTGGTGTGTGGTTGCAATCGATTGACGGCTATCGCATCACCTCGGTGGTGGATACCGCCGGGCTGCCGGACATTCTCAACAAAACCGTGGTACGCGAAGCGGGCGCCTGGATGGCCAACTATGGCCATTACCCTCTGCTGTGGCTGCTGCCTGCGCTGGGCCTGGCGGGCGCCGCTGGTGCTGCGTTGTTGATGATGATGCGCCGCACACTGGCCGCGTTTGTCGCCTCGTCGCTCGCGGTGATCGGGGTGATCAGCACGGCCGGCGTGTCCATGTTCCCCTTCGTCATGCCGTCGTCGACCGTGCCTGCGGCCAGCCTGACTGTGTGGGACAGCGTGTCCAGTCATCTCAGCCTGTCCATCATGTTCTGGGCCACGTTGATCTTCATGCCGCTGATCGTGATCTACACCTCGTGGGCCTATCGCGTCATGCGCGGCAAGGTCACCGTGGCACAGATCAAAGCCAACGAACATTCGGCCTACTAACGCCATCAGAGGAGCAAAGACTATGTGGTATTTCGCCTGGATGCTGGGAGTCGGTTTCGCCTTGTTGCTGGCCATATTGAATGCGATGTGGGGCGAGAACGAAGCGGGGCGCGCCCTGAGCGACCGTGAGGAGCCGCGGCCATGATGCCGCGTGTCGCCGAGGCTCCGGCGCCCTCACGCATTCACTCGCTGAGCTTGCTTATCGCGATCGCGATCATGCTGGTGTGTACGCTCTATCCGCCCCTGATGGCCACCCCGGACGGCAAAGCTGATCATGGGCTGGCAATGGCCTTGTTCGCGGCGATGAGTGTGGCCTTTGTGCGGGGCGTGGGGTTCGTGCCGCGTGCGCGCGTGTGGCGCTGGCTGTTCTCGGGCTGGACCTGCTTTGCCGCGCTGGCACTGGCTGGCTGGTTGAAGTTCCTGCACTGAAAACGGACGATCCCGACGCCACCGTGGCGGTACTGCGCGGCGCCGGGATCGTCGAGTCAACCTGTCGGTTGATTGAGCCTTAGTGGTTATTTGCTAGAAAAAGCGCGGAAGCCTGTCCCTTTTTTTCACCTCGCCTGTCATTCCAGGTAAGTGAACAAAATCGAGAGCTTCCGCCCATGCCCGCCGTCCGCCCCTTGCTCAAACTGAGCCTGATGCTGAGCCTCAGCGCCAGCCCACTGTTTACCCCGATCAGCTATGCCGAAGACACCGCCACCCGCCGCAGCTACCAAGTGCCGGCCGGTAGCCTGGGTGCCGCGTTGACCCGTTTCGCCGGGTTGTCGGGGGTCAACCTGGCGGTGGACCCGGCGCTGGTCAGTGGCCGCGGTAGCAGTGGTTTATCCGGCGAGTACGCGGTGGAAGAAGGTTTTGCCCGCCTGCTGCAAGGTTCCGGCCTGCAACTGCAGCCGATGGGGGAGCAGGCCTACATGCTGGTGCCGGTGCCGCAGGGCAGCAGCCTGCAACTGGCTCCGACCGCCATCCTCGGGACCCGCAGCGAAGCCGACGGCGATATCTACGCCGGTGGGCAAGTGGCGCGACGCGGTTCGCAGGGCCTGCTGGGCTCGCGGGACTTCATGGACACGCCCTTCAGCATGACCACCTACACCCAGGAGGCGGTGAAGAACCAGCAGGCGCGGACCCTCGGCGACCTGATCGCCAGCGACCCGTCGGTGCGCGCCACCAACCCGGCCGGTGGGCGCTATGAACAGTTCACCATTCGCGGGTTCAGCCTGTTCAACAGTGATGTGGCCTACAACGGCCTGTACGGCGTGTTGCCGACCTACACCATCGACATGGAAATGGCCGACCGCGTCGACATCGTCAAAGGCCCCAGCCAATTGATCAACGGCATCTCGCCGCGCGGCAGTGTGGGCGGCGGGATCAACGTGGTGCCCAAGCGCGCCACCGACAAGGACATCAACTCGTTCACCGGCACCTGGGCCTCCGACAGCCAGGCTGGCGGCGCGGTGGACGTGGGCCGGCGTTTCGGCGAGGACAACAAGTTCGGCCTGCGCTTCAACGGCGTGAAACAGGCCGGTGATACCGAGTGGGACCATCAGCGTGTCGACCGTGAAATGGCCGTGCTGGGCCTGGACTTTCGCGGTGAGCGCCTGCGCCTTTCCAGCGATATCGGCCACACCGAGCGCGACACCAACGCCCCGCAGGAGCGCGTGCAGGTGGCCGCCGCGGCCCCGGTGCCAAGCGCCAACGATGTACGCCGCAACTACGCGCAGTCGTGGAGCAAGGCCAGCACCAACGACACGTTCGGCACGCTCAACGCCGAGTTCGACCTCAGCGATAACCTGATGCTCTACGGCGGTGTCGGCGCGCGCAAAAGCAACCACGACTTCCTGCGTCACGCCGTTTCCGTCAGCAACAGTGCAGGGGATTTCAGCGTGCAGCCGCGCGACTTCAGCCGCGATGAAAATGTGCGTACCGCCACGGCAGGCGTGCGCAGCGGGTTCCATACCGGGCCGGTGAGCCACGAGGTCAACCTGGCGGCCAGCTACTTCTACATGGACTTCACCAACGGCGGCGCACGCTATGCGGCGGCGCCGAGCAATCTTTACAACCCGGTGCAAACACCGACGCCGTCCACCGCCATCCGCCAGGATGCGCAGGTATACACCGAGAATAAATTCAGCGGCGTGGCGTTGTCCGACACCCTGGGCTTTTTCGACGATCGCCTGCTGCTGACCCTCGGCGCACGCTGGCAGCGGGTGAAGGTGGATGACTGGACCAACAACGTCAAAGGCGACACCGCCTACGACGAAGAAAAAATCTCGCCGTCCGGCGGCATCCTGTTCAAGGCCACCGACGCGCTGTCGCTGTACGCCAACTACCTGGAAGGCCTGAGCCAGGGCAAGGTCGCGCCTTCCACCTCGGTCAACGAAGATGAAATCTTCCCGCCGTTCATCAGCCGCCAGGTGGAAGTCGGCGCCAAATACGACGCCGGTGCGTTCGCCGTGACCGCCGCGGTGTTCCGCATCAAGCAACCGGCCTATGAAACCAACGCGACCTCGCGGGTGTTCGGCCCCAACGGCAAGCGCCAGAACGACGGCGTGGAACTCAGCCTGTTCGGCGAACCGCTCAAGGGCCTGCGCCTGCTGGGCGGCGTGATGTACATCGACAGCGAATTGACCCACACCACCAACGGCACGTTCGACGGCAACCGCGCCCCGGCCACGCCCAAGTACAACGTCAACCTCGGCGCGGAATGGGACGTGCCGCGCCTCGAAGGCCTGACCCTGACCACGCGCGGCATCTACTCCAGCTCGCAATACCTGGACCAGGCCAACGTCAAGGAAATCGACGCCTGGAACCGCATCGACGTGGGCGCGCGGTATGCGTTCAAGGTCGATGACAAACACATCACCCTGCGCGCGAATGTGGAAAACGTCGCCGATAAACGCTACTGGAGCTCGGCGGGTGCGTCGGACGACAGCGAACCGGGGCTGACCTTGTCGACACCGCGGACCTACCTGTTGTCGGCGACGGTCGACTTCTGACGGGCAGATCGTCTGTGTTTGCTACCACGCGGCAAACCCAGCGCTCAGCGGCAATGAAGATCAACAACAAGGTTGTTTGAAAGTTTGAGCTTGATGCGCGTCGAGGAAAAACTTCGGCGCCTGGCTCTGATTAGCGAAGTGGCTAATTGCAATTAGCTGAATCCTTGGGTGTCGGCTTGGAGGCTTTAAATCAAGGATTTCGCGGCTGTTTCAAGCCGGTCGCAGGTTATTCTTTTCAGTTTGTTTCCCCGCTTCAGGAACTAGCGCTGGAACTTCCAGTCGATTAACCCAGTTAACTCCGACTGCGGCGTGGCGAACTAATGGCATTTTATTTTTATATCCAGTAGTTCCAAATAGCCATACTTTCTCGCAACTAGACACCCCACTATGTCGTCAATGCCCATCGATGCCTGCCATACGCAGATACCGCACACCGACCGCGTGTGCGTGTGGCTGATGCAGCACGCCGGGCTGAAAACCGTCGACCTGGAGCGCGCCCGACGCTTGTCCCCGGACGGCAGCGACCTGCTCGGCCTGCTCACGCGCCTGGGGCTGGTGTCCGAAGTCGAACTGGCGCGCGCCTGGGCCGAGTTGCTCGGCGCGCCGCTGTTGCTCGCCGATGCCGCGCCGCCGTTGCTCGACCCGTTGCCCGCGCTCACCGAGCGCTTCATGCGCCATTACCAAGTGGTGCCCATGGGCTGGGCCCACGGCGGGCTGCGCGTGCTTGCGGCCAACCCGACGCAGCATTATCCCTTCCAGGCCCTGGCCTACGCCTGTGATGTGCCGGTGTGGTTGGCCATCGGCCCGCGCACTGAAGTCGAGACGCTGATCGAGCGCTATTACGGCCAGGGCCGTTCCGCCATGGGCACCCTGATCGAGAACCTCGATGAGCAGGGCGGCGCGCTGGAAGATATCGAACACCTCAAGGACATGGCTTCCGAAGCGCCGGTGATCCGCCTGGTCAACCTGATCCTGCAGCGGGCGGTGGAGCAGCGTGCGTCGGACATCCATATCGAACCCTTCGAAAACCAACTCAAGGTGCGCTACCGCATCGACGGCGTGCTGCACGACGCCGAAGCGCCGCCGGCCAGTTCGTCGGCGGCGGTGATCTCGCGGGTGAAGATCATGGCGCGCCTGGACATCGCCGAGCGGCGCTTGCCCCAGGACGGGCGGATCATGCTGCGCATCCAGGGCAAGGCGCTGGACTTGCGGGTGTCCACGGTGCCGACCAGCTTCGGCGAGTCGGTGGTCATGCGCCTGCTCGACCGGCAAACCGTGCAGTTCGACTTCCCCAGCCTGGGCTTCGACGGCGAGCGCCTGGCCGCCTTCCTCGACGTGCTCGAACGGCCCCACGGCATCCTGCTGGTCACCGGGCCCACCGGCTCCGGCAAGACCACCACGCTCTACACCGCACTGGCGCGGCTCAACAGCGCCGAGCGCAAGATCATCACCGTCGAAGACCCGGTGGAATACCAGCTCGAAGGCATCAACCAGATCCAGGTCAAGCCGGCCATTGGCCTGGACTTCGCCGGCGCGCTGCGCTCCATCGTGCGCCAGGACCCGGACGTGATCATGATCGGCGAGATCCGCGACCTGGAAACCTGCCGCATCGCGATCCAGTCGTCGCTCACCGGCCACCTCGTGCTTTCCACCCTGCACACCAACAGCGCCGCCGCGAGCATCACGCGCCTGCTGGACATGGGCGTGGAAAGTTACCTGATCGCCTCGACCGTCAGCGGCATCCTCGCGCAGCGCCTGGTGCGGCGCCTGGACCCGGCGACCCGTGTCGCCTTCGAAGCGCCGCCGGAGTTGATCGAGGAACATGGCCTGCAGCGTTTCACCGATGAGCGCCCGATCTTGCTCTATCGCCCCGGCGCCGAAGGCGGCTACCACGGCCGCAGCGCGATCACCGAATTGCTGGTGATGAACGACGAACTGCGCGGCCTGCTGATGCGCCACGCCGATGCCGCGACGTTGGAGCAGGCCGCCCGACGTGCGGGCCTGCGCACCTTGCATGAGGAAGGCCTGCGCCAGGCGGTGGCGGGCGTCACCTCGCTGGAAGAAGTGCTGCGCGTCACCCGTGGTGAGGGCGCGTGAGTCTGTTCACCTTCCGTGCCCTCGACAGCCAGGGCGTGACCCAGCGCGGCACGCTGCAAGCCAAGGATCAGAGCGCCGCCATCGCGATCCTGCACAAGCGCGGCTGGCTGCTGTTGCAGATCGACGCCGCCGGCCGCCAGGGCCTGCGCCATGCCTTGCGGCGGGGGCCGTTGACGGGCGCGGCGTTGGTGAGTTTCACCCAGCAGTTGGCGACGTTGCTCGGCGCCGGTCAGCCGCTGGAACGTTCCCTGGGCTTGCTGCTCAAGCAGCCCGGCCAGCCTCAAGTGCGTGTACTGATCGAGCGTATCCGTGACCACGTCAAGGCGGGTAAACCGTTATCCGCCGCGCTGGAAGAAGAGGGCAGCACCTTTTCCCCGCTGTACCTGAGCATGGTGCGTGCCGGTGAAGCCGGCGGCGCGCTGGAAAGCACCCTGCGCCAACTCAGCGACTACCTCGAACGCAGCCAGCGGCTGCGCGGCGAGGTGATCAATGCGCTGATCTACCCGGCGTTCCTGGTGGTCGGCGTGCTCGGCTCCCTGGCGTTGTTGCTGGCGTATGTGGTGCCGCAGTTCGTGCCGATCTTCCAGGACCTGGACGTGCCGATTCCGCTGATCACCGAAGTGATTCTGGCCCTCGGCCAATTCCTCGGCGCCTACGGCCTGCTGCTGTTGGCCGGGTCGAGCGTCGCGCTGGGCACCCTGGCGGCACGCCTGCGCGACCCCCGGCGCCGCGACCGCTACGACCGCCGCCTGCTCGGCCTGCGCGTGCTCGGCCCGCTGTTGCAGCGGGTCGAAGCGGCGCGCCTGACACGCACCCTGGGCACCTTGCTGAGCAACGGCGTGGCCTTGTTGCCTGCGTTGGTCATCGCCCGGCAGGTCTGCACCAACCGCGCGTTACAAGCCCAAGTGGCCGAGGCCGCCGAGTCGGTGAAAGGCGGCGGCACCCTGGCCAGTGCGTTCGGTGCGCAACCGCTGCTGCCCGACCTGGCCCTGCAAATGATTGACGTCGGCGAACAGGCCGGTGAGCTGGACAGCATGCTGCTCAAAGTCGCCGACATCTTCGACATCGAAGCCAGGCGCGGCATCGAGCGCCTGCTCGCCGCGCTGGTGCCGTCCCTCACCGTGGTCATGGCGCTGCTGGTGGCCGTGATCATGCTGGCGATCATGCTGCCGCTGATGAGCCTGACCAGCCATATATGAACCTTCAAGGAACCCGATCGATGAGAACTCAACGCCGTCAAAGCGGTTTCACCCTGCTGGAAATGCTCGCGGTAATCGTGCTGCTGGGCATTGTCGCGACCATCGTGGTGCGCCAGGTCGGTGGCAATGTGGACAAGGGCAAGTACGGTGCGGGCAAGGCGCAACTGGCCAGCCTGAGCATGAAAATCGACAGCTACGCCCTGGATGTCGGCTCACCGCCCAACAGCCTGCAGCAGTTGGTGGACAAGCCCGGCAACGCCAGCAGTTGGGCCGGGCCGTATGCCAAGCTGTCGGAGCTGAAAGACCCGTTCGGCCATGCATTCGGCTATCGCTTCCCGGGCGAACACGGCGCCTTCGACCTGATCTTCTACGGCCAGGACGGCCAACCGGGTGGCGACGGCTACAGCGCCGACCTGGGTAACTGGGAATAACCCGCCGATGCCCCAACGCGGCTTTACCTTGCTGGAGATGCTGGTGGTCATCCTGTTGATCAGCCTCGCTGTCGGCTTGTTGGGGCTCGGTGTGCGCCAGGCCGTGCAGGCGGCGAACGAGCGCCGCGTGGTCGGGCAGATGGTCGACGCCCTGCGCGCCACGCGGGCCGCGGCGATTGTCGAGGCGCGTGTGGCCAGGACCGAATTCGATCTGCAGCGCCTGACCTTCCAGGCCCCGGGCCGCGCCCCGCACGCCTGGCCGCCGCAGCTGCAGGTCACCGTGCATACCGCCGAACAGGTCGGCGCCGCCGTAGAGTTCTATCCCGACGGCAGTTCCACCGGCGGCCATCTGCTGCTGGCCAACGGCAGCCGGCGTTGGCGCATCGACGTTGGCTGGCTGACCGGCAGCGTGCAGTCCAAGGCGCTGCCATGAAGCGCCAGGCCGGTTTCACGTTACTGGAAATGCTCGCCGCCCTGACGTTGATGGCGGTGTGCAGCACGGTGCTGCTGGTCGCCTTCGGCCAGAGCGCGCGCTCGTTGGCGCAAGCGGCTCACAGCGACCGCCTGACCCATGCCGCCCTCAGTGTGCTGGACCAGGAAGCAGCGGGGCGCCTGGTCGAAGGTGTCAGCCAGGGCGCGCTGGACGGCATCCACTGGCAACTGACCTGCGTGCGTCAGCAAGCCCATCTGTATCGTCTCGACCTGATCGTCAGCGAGGGGCCGCGCCAGGCCCGGTTCAGCACTCTGAAGGTGCGCCAGTGAGGCGCCGCGAGCAGGGCTTCACTCTGCTGGAAATCCTCGTGGTGCTGAGCTTGCTCGCGGTGCTGCTGGTGCTGCTCAGCGGTGCGTTGCTCGGCGCCAATCGCGCGGTGGTCAAGGCCCAACAGTACACCGTGAGCCTGGACGAAATGCGCGCCGCCCAGCAGTTCCTGCGCACCGCGATCAGTGAGGCGTTGCCGCTGGATGTCAGCGAAGACGACCGCCAGAGCGCCGGGTTTTTCTTAGGGGAGCCCGAGCGTCTGCAGTTTGTCGCGACCCTGCCCGGTGTGCTCGGCGGCGGGATTCAGCGCTTCACCCTGCAACGGGTCGCCGAGGATTTGCAGGTGGGGTTCTCGCGGTTGGAACGGCAGGCCGATGCTTCCCGCGATGCGCCGCAAGTGCTGCTGACGAACCTTGCGGCGCTGCGCTTCAGTTATCGCGGCGTATCGCCCCTGGGCCAACCCACCGGATGGATCGACCAGTGGCCGTGGCCCCGGCGCTTGCCCGCTGCGGTGCGGATCGCCGCGCATGTCGACGGGCCGGTGCCGTGGGTCACTCAGGTGATTGCCTTGCGCTTGAACCTGGCCAGCGGAGCGTCGGGCGAATGAGGCGGCAACGCGGGGCGGCGCTGCTGCTGGTGCTGTGGGTGCTGGCCTTGCTCAGTGTGTTGCTGGGTGGATTGGCCGGTTGGGTGCAGCTGGAAAGTCGCCAGGCGCTGTGGCATCGCCAGCACACCCAGACGGAGCTCGCAGCGCAAGCCGGCGTCGCCCTGGCGATGGCCGATCGGCACTGGATCGCCGACGGCCGTGAAAGGCTCCTGACCTTCGATGACGCGCAGTTGCACGTCAGCCTGCGCAGTGAGCGCGGCAAGCTGTACCTGGTCAACGCCGAGGCGCACGACCTCACGCGTCTGGCCCTGGCCTGCGGCGCCAGCCCGGCCCAGGCCGCGCAGGTGGCCAAGGCCTTGGACGCACGGCGCAAGCAGGGGCTGGCGCCGTTTCGCGTGCTCGAAGAAGTGCGCCAATTGCCCGGCATGAGCCAGGCGCTGTACCGCCAATTGCTGCCCGAGCTCACCTTGTGGAGCGACCTGGATCGGCCCGCTCCGGCGTTCGCCAGCGCGCTGATGCGCCAGGCCCTCAACCTGCCGCAGCAGAGCGCACAGGGCGCCGACCCTGGCGAGGTGCTGGTGGTCGACAGCCGCGCACAACGCCCCGGCGGCTATGAAGCACGCCTGCAAGTCACGGTTTTATTGAGCCCAACGGAGGACGGCGCACAACCCTACCGGGTGTTGCGTTGGCAAGAATGAATCGACTGGAACCCATCGCCCGTTATTGGCGTGGCAGCCTGCTGCAACAAGGTTGGCGCCTGTGGCTCACGGAGCTGCGCGTGTGTGTGCCGGCGTGGCTGGCGTTGCGCGAGCCGCCCGAGCAGCGCTGGCACTGGCCGTTGAGCGAGCCGGTCGCGTCGGCGCCGGGCAATGCGCGGCATGTGTTGGTGCTCGCGGCCGACGCGGTGCTGCTGCAAACCATCCACTTGCCCGTAGCCGCTGCGCGCAACCTCAGCGCCGTGGTCGGCTATGAACTGGATCGCTACACGCCGTTCGAGGCCGACCGGCTGTACTTCGTCGCGCGCCAGGAACGGCGCACGCCGACCCAACTGCAGGTGACGCTGGTGGCGATCCTGCGCGAGCGCCTCGATCAGATCCTCAGCGACTGCGCCGCCCTCGGCCTGCAGCCGCATCGCGTGGATGTCGGCGACCTGGGCATCGACTTGCTGCCCGCGCCTTTGCGCCCGCGTCCGCGTCCGCCGGGCAAGGGTTTGCAACGCAGCTTGCCGTGGCTGTGCGGCGCGTTGCTGATTGCGGCGATGTTGCTGTGGCTCAACGACCGCCAGCGCGTGCTCGACACCATGTACGACAGCGTCCAGCAGCAAAAGGCCCAGGTCGCCGAGGTGCATGCGCTGCGTCAGCAACTGCTCGCCACCCGTGGCGCGGTGCAGTACCTGACCCGGCGCAAGGTGGCCCAGCCGCCGCTGGTGGCGCTGCTCGACGACCTCACCCGATGCCTGCCCGCCGACACCTGGCTCGACCAGTTGGACATCAAGGGCAGCGAGATTGCCTTCTCCGGCCAAAGCGCCAAGGCCAGCGCCCTGATCACCCGGATCAAAGGCTGTCACCGCCTGGACAATGCGCAGTTCGAAGGCGTGATTCAACCCGATGCGCGCAGCGGCAAGGATCAGTTTGCCTTGCGTGCCCACCTTCGCCCGGAGGCCGCCGATGCGCCGACCCCTCACACCCCGTGAACGCCGTGGCACGGCGTTGCTGATCCTGGCCGTGGTGCTCGGCGCGGCGTACTGGCTGCTGATCGACAGCTGGTTCGCCGGGCCCTTGCGTGCCATGGGCGAACAGGCCGAACAACTGCGCGAACAGCAGCAACGCTATGCCGGCGTGTTGCGCCAGGGTGATGCGCTGCGCGAGCAACTGGAGCAGGCTCGCCAGGACCCGGCCAGCCAAACCAGCCTGCTGCCGGGGGATGACCCGGATGGGGTCGCCGCCGACCTGATGCAACGCCTCGCCGATCTGATCAGCCGCCACGCCAACCTCGGCGGCGGCTGCAGCCTGACCCAGCGCAAACCCATCACCCCGGAGCAGGACGACGGCGAACCGTATCGACAGGTGCAGGTCAGCCTGACCCTCGATTGCGCCATCGAACCGCTGACCGCGATCCTGCATGAGCTGGAATACCAGCCGCCGTTTCTGTTCGTCGATGAGCTGCGCATCCGCCGTGGCAAACAGGCGCCGGCCAGCGGCGGGGCGGGGCAGTTGGTGGTGCAGGTGCTGGTGCGCGGTTACCTGCAACCGCAGGTGGCCCGATGATCGGTGTCTTGCGCCCCTTGGAATGGGGCTTGCTCGGCCTGGTCGGGGCATTGGGCCTGTTGATGGCGTTCATCCTGAGCAGCATCGGCGACGAGCCGCAGTGGCTGCCCGAACCGGCGGTGCGCGGGCATTCCTCTGCGCGGGTGCAAGTCGCCCCCAGCGTGACGTTGGACAGCCTCGCCGGCACCTGGCAAACCCCGTTGTTCAGCGCGGATCGCAGCCCCGATCGCGCCGTCGGCAACACCCAGGCCAGCAGCCTGGCCAACCTGACCCTGAGCGGCATCCTGATCACCGGCAATCTGCAAATGGCGATGCTCAAGCAGGCCGACGGCCGCCCGCTGACGGTACGCCTGGGCCAGGTGCTGCCCAACGGCTGGCGCCTGGACCACCTCACGCCGCAATCCGCCCGTTTCACCCTGGACGGCCGCACGCAAACCTTGAACCTGTACGCCAAGCGTTTGCCGCCGCCGTCGACCCGGCCACCGATTTCTCTGCCTCGCGAGCCCTTCCCTTGATCGATCTGCGCACCTCGTTGTTTTGCCTGACTACCGCCGTCTCCCTGGGCGGCTGTGGCTCACTGCCCGACCGCCTCGACGCGGACGACGCGTTACTCCACGAAGCCATGCAAGGCACCGGCGTGCAACGCCCGCCGAGTGAGGTGCCCGCCGCGCAAAGCCCGCAGCCCGCGGCGAAGGTAGCGCCCCAACGCCAGATGAGACGGGGCAGCCAGCAATTCGTGCGCCCACCCAGCGCCAGCCTGCCGGCGAAAGAGCAGGGCGGCGATATCGTGTTCAACTTCGCCGACCAGCCGATCGAAGCGGTGATCAACAGCGTGATGGGCGACCTGTTGCACGAGAACTACAGCATCGCCCAAGGCGTGAAAGGCAATGTCAGCTTTTCCACCTCCAAGCCGGTGGACAAACAGCAGGCGCTGTCGATCCTGGAAACCCTGTTGTCCTGGACCGACAACGCCATGATCAAACAGGGCAACCGCTACGTGATCCTGCCGGCCAACCAGGCGGTGGCGGGCAAGCTGGTGCCGCAGATGAACCTGGCGCCACCGTCCAACGGCCTGTCGGCGCGGCTGTTTCCGTTGCGCTATATCTCCGCCACCGAGATGCAGAAACTGCTCAAGCCGTTCGCCCGCGAAAACGCTTTTCTGCTGGTGGACCCGGCGCGCAATGTGCTGAGTCTGGCCGGCACCCCGGAAGAACTGGCCAACTACCAGGCCACCATCGACACCTTCGATGTGGACTGGCTCAAGGGCATGTCGGTGGGCGTATTTGGCTTGCAACGCGCGTCGGTGGCCGAGCTGATGCCCGAGCTGCAAGCCATGTTCGGCCCGGACAGCGGCATGCCGCTGGCGGGCATGCTGCGCTTTCTGCCGATCGAGCGGACCAACTCGGTGGTGGCGATTTCTTCCCAGCCGCAGTACCTCAGCGAGGTGGGTGACTGGATTCGCACCATCGACGAAGGCGGCGGCAACGAGCCGCAGATGTATGTGTACGACGTGCGCAACATGAAGGCCTCGGACCTGGCCAAGTACCTGCGGCAGATCTACGGCAACGGCGCGATCAAGGACGATACGCCGGCCAAGGTCGCGCCGGGGTTGCGCACCACCACGTTGTCATCGCTCAACAACAATACCGGTGGCCTGCAGAACACGCCGCCGCCTGCCGACGAGCCCGAGCCCGAGCCCGTCGCCGAAGCGTCCGAACCGGCACCGGATAAAAGCCTCGAAGCCGGCACCCGCATCACCGCGCAAAAAAGCAGTAACCAACTGCTGGTGCGTACCCGCCCGGCGCAATGGAAAGAGATCGAAACCGCGATCAAACGCCTCGACAATCCGCCGCTGCAAGTGCAGATCGAGACGCGCATCCTCGAAGTCAAACTCACCGGTGAACTGGACCTTGGCGTGCAGTGGTACCTCGGTCGCCTGGCCGGCAATTCCACCAGCACCACAGTCGCCAACGCCTCCGGCAGCCAGGGCGCGTTGGGCGGTGGCGGGGCAGGGTTGGGGGCGTCGGATTCGTTGTTCTATTCCTTCGTCAGTTCCAACCTGCAAGTGGCCTTGCATGCCCTGGAAACCAACGGCCGCACCCAGGTGCTGTCGGCGCCGTCGCTGGTGGTGATGAACAACCAGCCGGCGCAGATCCAGGTGGGCGACAACATTCCTATCAGCCAGACCACGGTGAACACCGGCAATGCCGACACCACCCTGAGCAGCGTCGAATACGTGCAGACCGGGGTGATTCTGGACGTGGTGCCGCGCATCAATCCGGGCGGCCTGGTGTACATGGATATCCAGCAGCAGGTCAGCGATGCCGAGAACCAGACCGGCAGCAGCGACACGCCGGTGAATCCGCGTATCTCCACGCGTTCAGTCTCGACGCAAGTCGCCGTGCAGAGCGGGCAGACCGTATTGCTCGGCGGGTTGATCAAACAGGACAACAGCGAGAGCGGCAGTGCCGTGCCGTACCTGGGGAAAATCCCCGGCCTGCGCTGGTTGTTCGGCAACACCAGCAAATCCAAGGACCGCACTGAGTTGATTGTGCTGATTACGCCGAAGGTGATCACCAGCAGCAGCCAGGCGCGGCAGGTGACGGATGACTATCGCCAGCAGATGCAGCTGCTGCGGCCAGCGAACTGAAGGCGCGCGGTCAAAATGCCGCTTCATTGCTCTTGTAAATCCGGTACGACTTCAAGCGTGTCATCGAGCAAAAAGCGGTTCGACCTGAGGGGAAATGCGGACACTGCTGACCCTTCCATTACTCTCGAAGCTCACTGTGAAGAAGCGAGCCTGGGGGCACGAATCCATATTCAGGCTTTACGAGCCGCAGCCGGGCGTCTAAGCAACCCTCGGTTCGCCGGCGCCAAAGTGGGTATCTGATCATTGCGGTATCCACGGCGCGGCCAGGTGCAGCTTGATGAGATAGCGTTCTTCAGTGGGATGTCGAACGTCCTTGAAGCGATTGACCACCATCATCACTTGGTATTTGTCCGCCGCTTGCCAATAGGACGTACCGCCCAGGTTCACGTTCCGCAAGCGGGCACGCCATTGAGGGGTGTCGGCGAAGGGTGGGTCGTCTTTTATATGGATGGGGGTCCAGCCACCTTTGCGCCACTGTTCCTGTAAGTCCAGCACGATTTCAAGCGTGTCATCGAGCAATAGCGGTTCGATTTGAGGGGACATGCGGATGCCATCGATTTGCTCATCATCGAAGCCTATCGTGAAGAAACGGGCCAAAGGAGTTATGAATCCATATTGAGGGTCTACGAGCCGCAGTCGGGCATCGGATTTGGGCGCCCTGAACCAGTGATGCCCCGGAATGGCTGGGCCAATCTTTGCGCTGGAGCGCTGGCGCATATCTTCCCAGGGTTCGCCAGGCGTCAATGCAATCTCCGGTTCATCGGTGCCGAGACGTATCGCTAACCCTAAGAAAAGTACGACAGCGATCAGTCCTAGCCCAACACGTCGCCAACCGATCTGCGTGATCCGGCTCATCGGACACCCCGGTCTTCAGCGATGTCTTCTAGCGCCTGTTCGATTCGCTGCCGCTCATTGCTACGCAGCAGTGCATCAAATTTCGCCGCAGCCTTGAGCACGAAGGCCATGCGTTGATCGATATCGGCCAGGTTAGCGATAGGGCTGTTGCTGAATTCAATGGTTCGATCATCTTCGACGGGGCGGCATTGATTTGCCAGCGTTAGCTCAATGGCTTGCGCGGCCCCGGACGGTATGCCTGTGACATAGGAAAGATGGTTACTACGCAGCAGGGCTACCAGCTTTTGGTCGGTATACATGGCTGGCTGAAGGATGTTTCTTTGTTCGTGGTCAGCGAGATACTCAACACTTTTGGCGATATTGCCAGCTTCAATTGCCTCGAAAGCTTTCAGGATTTCACTGTGATTCGTACCAAACTCTAGTGTCTCGTTTCCGATGGGCCATAGCACGGGTGGCTGAGCCTTGTCATAAATATTCTTGCGCGACCGAAGACAGGTCTCAAGCAACCCCAACCCCCGCTCCTTATAAAACGCATGCAACGGAAACACATCCAAAAACAGCGTGGTATTGCCCATCGCCATCATCTCGTACACATGTTGATAAAGCTGTTGCACGCTCG
>NZ_JYLL01000030.1 GCF_001439695.1 Pseudomonas veronii | reverse complement strand
AGCATTGGAACCACCTGATCCCATCCCGAACTCAGCAGTGAAACGATGCATCGCCGATGGTAGTGTGGGGTTTCCCCATGTGAGAGTAGGTCATCGTCAAGATTAAATTCCAGAACCCCTGTTTGCTTACGCAGACAGGGGTTTTGTTTTGGGCGGTCGGAAAGGGCCACTGAATCTGTAGACACTCGATGTCCGGTTTTGGGCCGAAAGCAGCCCCTTTCTCGACAAACAGGTCTACCATGCCAGCCCGGCAGTGGTCCACGCGCTACCGTCCATTTTTCATAAAGGCTTCGCAATGACCATCGACCAAATCTCCCTTCCCAAAGGTGTCGGCCCTCACGCCTCCAAACTCCTCGACGCCATCACCGGTGCCTCCACCCACGAAGAACTCAACCGTGCCGGCGGCAAAGCCGAAGGTTTTGTCTTGGGCCTTGAGTCCACCAAAGCCATCAAGAGCCAAATCGCCGAGTCGTTGTATGTGGCTTACGACGACGCGGCGAGCAATCGCGCGAGTGAGTTGAAGGGCTAGTCGTCAGCCGCCGAGGTCTTCGGACAGGTCAAGCAGCAAGGCGCGGTGGACGTGTTACAGGGCAAGACTCAATAACCATCCGAGCGCGCCGCTTCCGACAACCACCAGCCACGGTGGCAGCTTCCACACCATCAACGCCACCAGGCCGACCAGGGCCAGGCCGAAATCCCGTGCGCTGAAGATCGCACTGGTCCATACCGGCTGGTACAGCGCCGCCAGCAACAGCCCCACCACCGCTGCGTTCACGCCCGCAAGGGCGGCCTGGGTGCGCGGGCTGCGGCGCAGGCTTTCCCAGAAGGGCAGTGCGCCCAGCACCAGTAAAAACGACGGGGCGAAGATGGCCAGCAGGCAGAGCAGGCCACCGAGCCAGCCGCTCGGGGCCTGGCTCATCGACGCGCCGAGGAACGCGGCGAAGGTGAACAAGGGGCCGGGCATGGCCTGGGCGGCGCCATAGCCGGCGAGGAAGACATCGTTGCTCACCCAGCCGGTGGGCACGACTTCGGCCTGCAGCAGTGGCAGCACCACGTGGCCGCCGCCGAACACCAGCGAGCCGCTGCGGTAGAACGCGTCGGTCATCGCCAGGCCCTGATTGGGGATCAGTTGGGCCAGGATCGGCAGGCCGGCCAACACCAGCACAAACAGCGACAACCACATCGCCCCCACGCGGCGGCTGAGCGTCACGGGTAACGCATCGTGCGCGGCCGGTGGCGTGGGCTTGAACAGCAGCAGGCCCGCCAGCGCCGCCGCGCTGATCACGGCGACCTGGCCCCACGCCGAGGTTTGCAGCAGGGCCACGCACGCCGCGATCAGCATCACGGTGATGCGCGCGGCGTCGCTACACAGATTGCGCGCCATGCCCCACACGGCTTGGGCGACCACGGCGACGGCCACCACCTTAAGGCCATGCAGCGCACCCGGCGGGAGCGCCGTGCTGTGCTGGGCAATGCCCAAGGCGAACAGGATCAGCACAACGGCCGACGGCAGCGTAAACCCCAACCATGCCGCCAGCGCCCCACCGTAGCCAGCCCGCGACAGGCCCAGCGCGATGCCTACCTGGCTGCTGGCCGGGCCGGGCAGGAATTGGCACAGCGCGACCAAATCCCCATAACTGCGCTCGCTCAGCCAGCGGCGCCGGGTGACGAACTCGTCGCGAAAGTAACCCAGGTGTGCGACGGGGCCGCCGAAGGAGGTGAGCCCCAAGCGCAGGAAAATCAGAAACACCGACCAGGAGCTGGCGGGGCGATCAGTCGGGGAATGGGCCAAGGTCGGCGTCTCGGTGAGGGCAATAGGGGAGCGGTGTGTCGAGGCACCTTAGCGAATTTTGATGACGTGAAGAAGAGGCCGTTACGTGAAAGCGTAACCCGCGTTGTTGTACTGTTGGCTCCCCAGGACAGGTGCCCACTGCAAAGGATTGAACATGACATTGACCGTCGAAACCTTTCTCGAGTTGGCCATGGCCAACCCCATCAACGCCGAGATCACCGCGCGCCTGCCGGCCCTTGGTGTGAACCAGTGCATGCTGACCGCGGGCTGTCTGTTCCAGGCTGTTTGGAATCATCAGTCGAATCTGCCTGCTGACCAGGGGGTAAAGGACTACGACGTTTTTTACTTCGACCCGGACCTTTCCTGGGAGGCCGAAGACGCGGTCATTCGCGCTGCACAGCGGCTGTTCGAGGATTTGGAGGTAGAAATTGAAGTGAAGAATCAGGCGCGCGTTCACCTTTGGTATGGCCAGCGGTTTGGCCGACCGTATCCGCAGCTGCACTCCGCGCGCGCCGGGATTGATCGTTACCTGGTGGCCGGGACGTGCATTGGGCTGGATGTGGCGACGGGCGAGGTGTATGCGCCGTTTGGTTTGACTGATATGGAGCAGGGCCTGCTCAGGATCAACCCGATCAATCCTGAGCCGGAGTTGTTTGCGCAGAAGGCGCGCAGCTATCAGGCGCGGTGGCCTTGGCTGAGGATTGTCGAGGATTAGCCCAGCGCACGCGGCCGTTCGGCAGGTGCTGCACGCTGATCCCATCGCCGCCTCGCCGTGCTCGACAGCGCCGACATTTGAACGGTGTTGCCGTTAAGCGCGCAGTCGCAGAATCTGCGCCCCGTCAAACGGGTCCGTCAGGTAGTGCGCCTGCACCCCGAAGGTGTCCTGCAGCCGCTGCGGCGTCAGCACGTCCTGCGGCTTGCCCAGCGCCACCAAACGCCCGCGGTCCAGCACGGCCAGGCGATCACAGGTCAGTGCCTGGTTGAGATCGTGCAGGGCGATCAGGGTCGTCACGGGTAACGCCTGCACGCCCTTGAGAATCGACAGTTGATGCTGAATATCCAGGTGGTTGGTCGGCTCATCCAACACCAGAATCTGTGGCCGTTGCGCCAGGGCGCGGGCGATGTGTACGCGTTGGCGCTCACCGCCGGAGAGGCTGCGCCAGGCGCGGTTGCTCAAGTGCATGGCGTCCACGTCGTGCAGCGCCTGGCGCACGATGCGATCGTCTGCCTCGGACCACGGGCTCAGCGCTGACAGCCACGGGGTGCGGCCCAATGCGACAGCGTCGAACACCCGAATGGCATCGTCGGTGTCGGCCTGTTGTTCCACCACGGCCAGACGTTGTGCCACGGTGCGGCGGGGCAGTTCGCCCAGGCGCTCGCCACCCAGGCGTACTTCGCCATGAGCGGGGGTACGCAACCCGGCCAACAGTTTGAGCAAGGTGGATTTACCCGAGCCGTTCGGGCCGACGATCCCGAGGGTTTCGCCGGGCGCCACCTCCAGGTGGATATCCCGCAGCAACTCGGCTTCCCGCACCTTGAAGCCCAGCCCGCTGCAGCTCAATACCGGCGCACTCATCGAGGGTTTCTCCGGCCGATCAGAATCAGTGCAAACACCGGCGCGCCGACCAGCGCAGTGACCACGCCGACTGGAATCACCTGGCCCTTGATCAAGGTGCGCGACAGCACATCCGCCGCGATCAGAAACAGCGCGCCGCCCAATGCGCTGGCCGGCAACAGGCGCGAGTGCCCGGTGCCGAGCAGCAGGCGCGCGGCATGGGGAATCACCAGCCCGACAAAACCAATGGAGCCGACAATCGACACCATCACCGCCGTGACCAATGCCGCGCAGCCCACCAGCACCCATTGCACGCGGCGTACCGGGATGCCGAGGGAGGCCGCCGAGTCGCGGCCGAAGGTGAACGCATCCAGCGCCCGACGATGCCACAGGCACACCGCCAACCCGGCGACCGCCACCGGCACCGCCAGCCACACCGACGGCCAACGCACGCCGCTGAGGTTGCCCAGCAGCCAGAACAGAATGCCGCGCGCCTGTTCGGAGCTGGCCGACTTGGTGATCAGGAACGCGGTGAGCGCATTGAACAGCTGCGAGCCGGCAATGCCTGCGAGGATGATCTGCCCGGTGCCGCTGGACGAACCGCTGGCCCGTGCGAGCAATACCACCAGCGCAAACGCCGCCATCGCTCCGCCGAACGCACCGACCGACAGCGAAACCAAGCCGCCGCCGACGCCCATCAGCACCACCAGGACTGCGCCGGTCGAAGCGCCGGCGCTGATGCCCAGCAGGTAAGGATCGGCCAGGGGGTTGCGCAACAACGACTGCAAAATCACCCCGCAGGTGGCCAGCCCGGCCCCGCATGCGGCGGCGACCAGGGCGCGGGTCAGGCGGTAGTTCCACACCACGCCTTCATCGATCGGGTCCAGCACGTAGCCGGCCGCCCACAGTTTGTTGGCGAGTACCTGCAACACCACCTGCGGTGCGATGGCGGTTTCGCCGATGGCCACGCCGGCGAGCACGGCGATCAGTAGCAATGCCAGGGCGAGTAGGGTTCGTATCATTTCGGCAGGTCGTAGCCGTCGATGGCCGCAGCCAGTTGTTCAAGACCCTCGAAGGTCCGCACGCTGGCCTGCAGGGCCATGGCGTCGAGGATGATGATGCGGTTGTGTTTCACCGCGTCCATGTTGCGCGTCACCGGGTCGCTGCGCAGGAAGGCGAGCTTCTGTGCATGATCGTCGGCCGGGTAGCGGCGGCGGTCCATGCGGGCGATCACCAGCACGGTGGGGTTGGCCTTGGCGATGGTTTCCCAGCCGACGGCGGGCCATTCCTCATCGGACTGCACCACGTTGCGCAGGCCGAGCGTTTGCAGCATGAATTCGGGGACACCCTTGTGACCGGCCACGTAGGGATCGCTGGCCATCTCGGCGCTGGAAAACCACACCAGCGCGCTGGCCTGCTTGAGCCCCTTGCCTTGCACGGTGGCGACGGACTTGGCCAGGCGCGCCTTGAGTTCATCGTTGAGTTGCTGGCCGCGATCCTGCACGTCGAAAATCTCCGCCAACTGGCGGATGCCCTTGTAGATCGTGTCGATGCGGAACGGCTCCAGCCGCGTGCCGTCGGCGCCCACCCGGTTGTTCTTGGCTTCGCAGTCGGAGGGCAGCAGGTAGGTGGGGATCTTCAACTCATGAAACTGCTCGCGGGTGCCCACCACGCCTTGCGGGCCGACCACCCATTCCAGTTCGGCCGCCACCAGTTGCGGGCGCTTGGCGATCACCGACTCGAAGCTCGGTTCGTTATTGGCCAGGCGTTCGATGCCGTCGTTCAGCGCCTTGAACTGTGGCAGCACGTTGTTGAACCACAGCGACGTGCCGACCACTTTATCGCCCACGCCGAGGGCATAGAGCATTTCGGTGGCGGCCTGGCCGATGGTCACTGCGCGGGCGGGCGCTTGCGCGAAGGTCAGGCTGCTGCCGCAGTTCTCCACCGTCAGCGGGTACTGAGTGGGGGCCGCTTGGGCCAGGGCACACAGGCCCAGGCCGGTGAGCAGGGCGGTAACGCGTGGCAGCATTGGGCAATCTCCTTGGAGCCGTACCTGGAACAGGGGGTGTACGGTTCGGAAACACGCCCTCGACCGCTGCGGGTGAGGCAGGCAAGGATGTCCTTCCCGGACACCCCGCCGGTTAGTGATTTTGCTGGGCCGGCAGGTCTCCTGACTGATGCGTCGTCGCCACGCTCCAGCCTTCCCGGACGGGGTCCAGTGGCAGTGGGGGAGCGGGCTCGGCATCTACAGTTGCGGGGGCAGTTCCGATTGACGCGGTGTACCGCGCTTCGGATTCCCTATTAGTCCCGTTTGGGAACCGGCGCGGTATGGTAGTCGATCACGGCGGGGCGATATAGCCTTAGGTCGCCCGGTTACAGACGAATATCTTCAGGGCCCTGGATCAGCGCTTCAATTCGCGTCCCCGTGGCGCGCTCTTCATTGCTGAAACCATCGTAGTCGGCCAGGTTGGCGAAGCGGATACCGGTCAAGCGTTCGATCTGAATCACGCTGCGCTGGTAGGTTCTGAGCTGGCCGAACATGAGGTCGAGCTGACCCAGCTCGCGGTTTTGGTCGATCATGTAGGCGCTGGCGCAGGGCTTGCCGTCGTCGCTGAGGTAGGCGACCACTTTCCAGAATGCTTTGGGGATTTTAACGCCCCGGTAGACGCGGTCGTCGTCCGCCAACACCGGGCCGGTAAACACCGTGGCCCGGGCTTTCCAGCGTTGAGTGTTATCGAGAATGTAGTCCTCGAGTTCCAGCCAGGTCTTCTGGTTGAACCCGCTCATCTGCGGTGAGCAGTTGGTGAAGTGGAAGGTGTCGGCATTGGCGGTGTTGGCCGCGTCGCCCCAGTTGGGGTCCTGTCGGCGCACCAGGTGACCGCGGTCCAGGCCATTGTCGGTGTAGAGCGCGTCGCCCACCTGTGCGCTGATGGGCAGGCGGCCGTCGTAGGCCCAGGCGTCGTTGCTGCGGATGATATCCACATGCTGTGCGCCATCGATATTGGCGCCCACGTAGAGTGCCAGTCGCCTCGAGCGCGACATGGTCACTGAGAAATGCGTGTAGTCCAGGCGCAGCGGCTGTACGTCAGCCAGCAGGGCTTCATCCACCGTGGGCCATGGCACCACGAAGCGGTCGAGAAACGCTTCAGCGTAGCCGCGCCGGTCCTGCAGGTCCTTGGCCGCGGTGACACGCGCAGTCGCCGCCCTGGCCTCCATGAGGCTGGGGCCGGCCGCGAGCAACGGGCGCAGATCGGCGAGCCGGGGGCGGTGCGAAAGGTCGATTTTGGTGGCGCGTGGGGGCATTGTAAGTTCCTCGCAGTCCTCGGATTAACACTACTGCAGCATAGCTTCATGACAATTTGGCCCAAGCCGCCACGGCAGGACTATTCTTGAACGGTTACCCGGACGTTCACCCCACGCCAAAATGGAGCCAGCCAATGTGTGTTCGCCAGCATCGCAACCCGATTTTCTGCCTGATCCCGCCATACATGCTCGACCAGATCGCCCGCAACGGCGATAAAGCGCAACGGGAAGTCGCGTTACGCACACGCGCCAAAGACAGCACGTTCCGTTCGTTGCGCATGGTTGCCGTACCCGCCAAAGGGGCTGCCCACATGGCCCTGCCCATGGGCGCCGAAAAACGGCGTTCGATCTACAGCGCCGAGGGCGCCGATAGCCTGCCGGGCAAGTTGATCCGTGGCGAAGGGCAGCCCGTCAGTGGTGATGTGGCGGTGGACGAGGCCTACGATGGGTTGGGCGCCACATTCGATTTTTTCGATCAGGTCTTCGACCGCAACTCCATAGACGACGCCGGTATGGCGCTGGACGCGACCGTTCATTTTGGCCAGAACTACAACAATGCATTCTGGAACTCGAGCCAGATGGTGTTTGGTGATGGCGATCAGCAGCTATTCAACCGGTTCACGATAGCCCTTGATGTCATTGGCCATGAGTTGGCCCACGGTGTGACCGAGGATGAGGCCAAGCTGATGTATTTCAATCAATCCGGTGCGTTGAACGAGTCGCTGTCCGACGTGTTCGGCTCACTGATCAAGCAGTACGCGCTGCAGCAAACGGCGCAAGATGCGGATTGGTTGATCGGCAAAGGGTTGTTTACCAAGAAAATCAAAGGCACTGCGTTGCGCTCGATGAAAGCGCCGGGCACCGCGTTCGATGACAAGCTGCTGGGCAAGGACCCTCAGCCGGGGCATATGGACGATTTCGTGCAGACCTATGAGGACAACGGCGGGGTGCATATCAATTCCGGTATTCCCAACCATGCGTTCTATCAGGTAGCCACGAAGATCGGCGGGTTTGCCTGGGAGCGCGCAGGGCGTATCTGGTATGACGCGTTACGCGATGCGCGGTTGCGGCCGAACGCGGGGTTTCTGCGTTTCGCGCGCATCACCTACGACATTGCCGGTCGGCTGTACGGTGCTGGCAAGGCCGAGCACAAGGCGGTGAAGGAAGGCTGGAAAGCAGTGGGCATTAACGTCTGACAACCCGCCTGGGCGGTGAGGAACAGCCATGCAAATTTCGATCAAGGAAATTGGGGGACCCGCGTTTTTCCCGGGCCTGGCCCGACCGAACACCGTGGAACTGGAGACGCTGCCCGAGGCGGACCAGCAAGAGTTGCGGCAACTGATCGAGGCTTCACACTTCTTTCAGTTGCCGCAAAGCACCGCGCCGGAACCCGGTAATCCAGGCCAGGTGCATTACACCCTGACCGTGACCGAAGGTGAGCGCGAGCACACGGTCTGTGTGCTCGCGCCTGTGAAGTCAGAGGCGCTGGACGGGCTGGTGCAGTGCGTGCGCCGGCATATCCGCTGCTGAGCCTGCTGCGCAGCCCCGCGGGATCACGCTCCCTTGCCACAGGGGTTGCTGTGGATTATTTGCGATCCAGCCACACCGTCTGCGCATTGCAGAATTCCCGCACGCCAAAGTGCGACAACTCCCGCCCAAAGCCGCTTTTTTTCACGCCGCCAAACGCCACCCGCGGGTCGGACACGCTGAAGGCGTTGACGAAGATCCCGCCGGTTTCCAGCTGGTCGGCGATCGCGCGCGCTTTCGCCGAGTCGCGGGTGAAGATGCTCGCGGTCAGGCCGAACTCGCTGTCGTTGGCCAGGGCCACGGCGTGATCGGCGTCGCGGGCGCTGATGATGGAGGCGACGGGGCCGAACAGCTCTTGTTTGAACGAGGTCATCTGGTCGGTGACGTCGGCCAGTACGGTCGGTGCGTAGTAGTTGCCGGCGCCGGGCACTTTGTCGCCGCCCAGCAGCAGGGTCGCGCCTTCTGCCAAGGTATCCTGGACCTGGCCGTGCAGTTCGTCGCGCAGGTCGAAGCGGGCCATCGGGCCGACGTAGGTGTGGGTCGAGGTCGGGTCGCCCATCACCAGTTGGCGGCTGGCTTCGACGAACTTGGCGGTGAAGGCGTCCACCACGCCGGCTTCGATGATCAGGCGCTTGGCTGCGGCGCAGACTTGGCCGCTGTTCTGGAAACGGCCGATCACCGCGGCCTGGACGGCGGCGTCGAGGTCGGCGTCGTTGAGCACGATGAACGGGTCGCAGCCGCCCAGTTCGAGCACGCATTTCTTCAGCGCGGCACCGGCCTGGGCGCCGATGGCCATACCGGCGCGCACGCTGCCGGTGAGGGTGACGGCGGCGATGCGTGGGTCGGCGATGGCTTTGGAAACGCCGTCCTGGGTCACGTTGAGCACTTCGAACAGGCCTTCGGCAAAGCCGGCTTTGTGGAACGCCGCTTTCATCAGGTAGGCGCTGCCCATCACGTTCGGTGCGTGTTTGAGCACGTAAGTGTTGCCGGCGAGCAGCGTCGGCACGGCGCCGCGCAGGACTTGCCAGACCGGGAAGTTCCACGGCATCACCGCGAGGATCGGGCCCAGCGGGCGGTATTCGATGTGCGCGCTGCCGTTGTCCACCAGCGTCGGTTCCGCGGCGAGCATGGCTGGACCGTGGGCGGCGTACCATTCGCTGAGTTGCGCACATTTCTCGATTTCGGCGCGGGCCTGGACGATGGGTTTGCCCATTTCCAGGGTGATCATCTGCGCCATGGCTTCGGCTTGCTCACGCAGCGCGCCGGCCAGGGCCTGTAACCGCTCTGCGCGCTGGCTGAGCGGCTGGCGGCGCCAGGTGCGGAAAGCGGCGGTCGCACGGTTGAGGGTGGCGTCCAGCTGGCTCTCGTTTTCATACGGGTAACTGCCGACCGTTTCGCCGGTGGCGGGGTTGATCGAGAGGGCGTGGGTCTGGTGAGCGATAGCGTTCATGGCACCGTCCTGCTGAAGGTTTGGATTGGAATCAGCGTAAGGGGCTATATCTTTTCTGGAAAGTGAATAATATTAAGCGATACGTTCACGATTGGAGAATGATTTGGACCTGGTGCAGCTGGAAATCTTCAAGGCCGTTGCCGAGCAAGGCAGCATCAGCGCCGCCGCGCAGTTGATTCATCGGGTGCCGTCCAACCTGACCACGCGCATCAAGCAACTGGAGCAGGATCTTGGCGTGGCGCTGTTTATCCGCGAGAAGAGCCGCCTGCGTCTGTCACCGGCCGGGTGGAATTTCCTCGGCTATGCGCGGCGTATTCTCGACCTGGTACAGGAAGCCCGTGCGACGGTGGCGGGGGAGGAGCCCCAGGGCGCGTTTGCCCTCGGTTCGCTGGAAAGCACCGCAGCGGTGCGTATTCCCGCACTGCTGGCGGCATATAACCAGAAGCACGCCAAGGTCGAGCTGGACCTGAGTACCGGGCCCTCGGGCACGATGATCGAAGGCGTGTTGTCGGGGCGTCTGGCGGCGGCATTCGTCGATGGGCCGGTGTTGCATGCCACCCTGGAGGGCCTGGCGGTGTTCGAGGAGGAGATGGTGGTGATTGCACCGCTGCATCACGCGCCGATCACCCGCGGGCAGGATGTGAACGGGGAAAGCATCTATACCTTTCGCTCCAACTGTTCGTACCGCCACCACTTCGAGCGCTGGTTCGCACAGGACGGCGCGGTGCCGGGGCGGATTTTCGAGATGGAGTCTTACCACGGCATGCTTGCCTGCGTCAGCGCCGGGGCCGGCCTAGCGCTGATGCCGCGCAGCATGTTGGAAAGCATGCCGGGGTTTACCACGGTGAGTGTGTGGCCGCTGACGGACAGTTTCCGCGTCTTGCACACTTGGTTGATCTGGCGCCGAGGCACGGTGTCGCAGAGCCTGAACAGCTTCGTAAGGTTACTGGAGGAACGCGTCCTGGCAACCCCATAAACCAATGTAGGAGGGGGCTTGCCCGCGAAAGCGCTGGGTCAGCCAATACACCCATCACTGATACCCCGCGATCGGGAGCAAGGCCCCTCCCACCTTTCAATCTTCATCAGCCGCCGAATTGCAGGGTACCCATCGCCAATTTGGCCATTATCGCTGTCGCACCCAATTGCACCAGCCACAGGGCCAACCCGCCGAGGAATACGCCGAGGGCCACTTGCAAGACCAGGCTTTTCTGGCGCTTGGCTTGCGGCGCGCGCGGGGTGAAGTGGTCCAGTTCGTCGCGGTCGGCACGCAGGTCCAGGTCGTCGTTTCTCATAGGGCTCTCACAGCAAAGGGGCAGTCGGGGTTCAGTCTAGGGGAGCAGGGCGTTTTCTGACAGGCATTAAAAAGGGAAGCCGTAGCTTCCCTTCGTTCAGCGCCGCCAGGTTTATAGAACCTGAACAATCGCCTTCGTTACCGCACCAATGTTCGACTGGTTCAACGCGGCCACACAGATACGCCCGGTGTCCAGCGCGTAGATGCCAAACTCGGTGCGCAGACGGGTGACTTGCTCAACGGTGAGGCCGGAGTAGGAGAACATCCCACGCTGGCGACCGACGAAGCTGAAGTCGTGGCCCGGCGCAGCCTTGGCCAGTTCGGCGACCATCTGCTCGCGCATGCCACGGATGCGCAGGCGCATCTCCGCCAGCTCGGCTTCCCACTGGGCGCGCAGCTCAGGGTTGTTCAGCACTGCGGCCACGACCGCCGCGCCGTGGGTCGGCGGGTTGGAGTAGTTGGTGCGGATCACACGCTTGACCTGGGACAGGATGCGCGCGCTTTCTTCCTTGGATTCGCTGACGATCGACAGCGCGCCCACGCGTTCGCCGTACAGGGAGAACGACTTGGAGAACGAGCTCGATACAAAGAACGTCAGGCCCGATTCCGCGAACAGGCGCACCGCGGCGGCGTCTTCGTAAATGCCATCACCAAAACCCTGGTAGGCCATGTCGAGGAACGGCACCAGGTTTTTCGCCTTGACCACGTCCAGAACTTGTTGCCAGTCGGCCGGGCTCAGGTCGACGCCGGTCGGGTTATGGCAGCAGGCGTGCAGCACCACGATCGATTGCGGCGGCAGGGCGTTGAGGTCGGCGAGCAGGCCGGCACGGTTCACGTCGTGGGTGGCGGCGTCGTAGTAGCGGTAGGTCTGCACCGGGAAGCCGGCTTTTTCGAACAGCGCCTGGTGGTTTTCCCAGCTTGGGTCGCTGATGGCAACCACGGCATTGGGCAGCAGTTGCTTGAGGAAGTCTGCACCGATCTTCAGCGCGCCGGTGCCGCCGACCGCTTGTGCGGTAATCACACGGCCAGCGCTCAGCAGCGGCGAGTCAGCGCCAAACAGCAGCTTTTGCACAGCCTGGTCGTAGGCCACGATCCCGTCGATCGGCAGGTAGCCACGGGCGGCGTGTTGCGCCACGCGAATGGCTTCCGCTTCGGCAACGGCACGCAAGAGTGGAATCTTCCCCTCCTCGTTGCAGTAAACGCCCACGCCAAGGTTGACCTTGGTGGTTCGTGTATCGGCGTTGAATGCTTCGTTGAGGCCCAGGATTGGATCGCGTGGTGCCATTTCGACAGCGGAGAACAGGCTCATTTTTGCGGCAGCTCTTTGGGGGAAAGGAGGGACGTGTCGCGCTCCAGCCGAATGCACTAGAGCGGTGCACAAACGGGGAGCTAGTATAGAGGCCATCACGGTCAAGGGCGACAACCGAAACGGCTTTTCGGCCAAGTTTTTCGGTTTATTTACCGACCGTCAGTCTTAATCCAACCTTGAGCGTAGACGGCAGGTCGGACGATTGCCTTGAAACCCGGCACATTCGTCACCACTTCTACAGCTATCATGGTTTTTTCCTGCAACCTGCGATGAAAATTCGCGGGTCGCTGAGCTTTTTTCGTCCTTGGTGGAGTGCAGCCGGGGGTGACTTGAAAGAGGTACGTTATGTCGGATTTCCAGCTCGTCACCCGCTTTGAACCCGCCGGCGATCAACCCGAAGCGATTCGCCAGATGGTCGAAGGCATCGAAGCGGGCCTGTCGCACCAGACGCTGCTCGGGGTGACCGGTTCGGGCAAGACGTTCAGCATCGCCAACGTGATCGCGCAGATCAACCGCCCGACCCTGGTACTGGCACCGAACAAAACCCTGGCCGCGCAGTTGTATGGCGAGTTCAAGGCGTTCTTCCCGAACAACGCGGTGGAGTACTTCGTTTCCTACTACGACTACTACCAGCCCGAAGCCTATGTGCCGTCCTCCGATACCTTTATCGAGAAGGACGCATCGATCAACGACCACATCGAGCAGATGCGTCTGTCAGCGACCAAGGCGCTGCTGGAGCGCAAGGACGCGATCATCGTCACCACGGTGTCGTGCATCTACGGTCTCGGCAGCCCGGAAACCTATCTGAAGATGGTGCTGCACGTCGACCGTGGCGACAAACTCGACCAGCGCGAACTGCTGCGTCGGCTGACGAGCTTGCAATACACGCGCAACGACATGGACTTCGCCCGCGCCACCTTCCGCGTGCGCGGCGATGTGATCGACATCTACCCGGCGGAGTCCGACCTGGAAGCGATCCGCATCGAGTTGTTCGACGATGAAGTCGAGAGCCTGTCGGCGTTCGACCCGTTGACCGGCGAAGTGATCCGCAAACTGCCGCGTTTCACCTTCTACCCCAAAAGCCACTACGTCACGCCGCGCGAAACCCTGATGGGCGCCGTCGAGGGCATCAAGGTCGAGCTGGCCGAGCGCCTGGAATACCTGCGCGCCAACAACAAGCTGGTGGAAGCCCAGCGCCTGGAACAACGCACCCGTTTCGACCTGGAGATGATCCTGGAACTGGGTTACTGCAACGGCATCGAAAACTACTCGCGCTACCTCTCGGGCCGTGAATCCGGAGCGCCGCCGCCGACGCTCTACGACTACCTGCCGGACGACGCGCTGCTGGTGATCGACGAATCCCACGTCAGCGTGCCGCAAGTCGGCGCGATGTATAAGGGCGACCGTTCGCGCAAGGAAACCCTGGTGGAATACGGCTTCCGCCTGCCGTCGGCGCTGGACAACCGGCCGATGCGCTTCGACGAATGGGAACGCATCAGCCCGCAGACCATCTTCGTCTCGGCGACGCCCGGCAATTATGAGGCTGAGCATGCGGGGCGCGTGATCGAGCAACTGGTGCGCCCGACCGGCCTGGTCGACCCGCAGATCGAAATCCGCCCGGCGTTGACCCAGGTCGACGACCTGCTCTCGGAAATCAGCAAGCGCGTGGCTCTGGAAGAGCGGGTGCTGGTCACCACGCTGACCAAGCGCATGTCCGAAGACTTGACCGACTACCTGGCCGACCACGGCGTGCGCGTGCGCTACCTGCACTCGGACATCGACACCGTGGAGCGCGTGGAGATCATCCGCGACCTGCGCCTGGGCACCTTCGATGTGCTGGTGGGGATCAACCTGCTGCGCGAAGGCCTGGACATGCCGGAAGTGTCGCTGGTGGCGATTCTGGACGCGGACAAGGAGGGCTTCCTGCGCTCCGAGCGTTCGCTGATCCAGACCATCGGCCGTGCGGCGCGTAACCTCAATGGCCGGGCGATTCTCTACGCCGACCGCATCACCGGCTCCATGGAGCGGGCGATTGGCGAGACCGAGCGCCGTCGCGACAAGCAGATCGCCTTCAACCTGGCGAACGGCATCACGCCCAAAGGCGTGTTCAAGGACGTCGCCGATATCATGGAAGGCGCCACCGTGCCCGGCTCGCGCAGCAAGAAGCGCAAAGGCATGGCCAAGGCCGCCGAGGAAAGCGCCAAGTACGAAAACGAACTGCGCTCGCCGAGCGAGATCGCCAAGCGTATCCGCCAGTTGGAAGAGAAAATGTACCAACTGGCGCGGGATCTGGAGTTCGAAGCGGCGGCGCAAACCCGCGATGAAATCGGCAAGTTGCGTGAGCGTCTGTTGGCGGTTTGATTGGTAGTGGCGGTACTGGCCTCATCGGGGGCAAGCCCCCTCCCACATTTGACCGCATTTCAACGTTGGAACCCGATCAAGTGTGGGAGGGAGCTTGCTCCCGATAGGCGCGACACAGTCTCAATGACTCCCCCAGCCTCAAGCCCCGCCGGCAACGCCGTGCTCAACAAAATCACCAGCATGCCCAAGCTTGAAATGCCGTCAAATGTGGGAGGGAGCTTGCTCCCGATAGGCGCGAAAATGTACCAACTGGCGCGGGATCTGGAGTTCGAAGCGGCGGCGCAAACCCGCGATGAAATCGGCAAGTTACGTGAGCGCCTGTTGGCGGTTTGATCGGTAGTGGCGGTACTGGCCTCATCGGGGGCAAGCCCCCTCCCACATTTGACCGGGTTCCAACTTTGAAATGCCGTCAAATGTGGGAGGGAGCTTGCTCCCGATAGGCGCGAAAATGTACCAGCTGGCGCGGGATCTGGAGTTCGAAGCGGCGGCGCAAACCCGCGATGAAATCGGCAAGTTGCGTGAGCGCCTGTTGGCGGTTTGATCGGTGGTGGCGGTACTGGCCTCATCGGGGGCAGGCCCCCTCCCACATTTGACCGCATTTCAACGTTGGAACCCGATCAAGTGTGGGAGGGAGCTTGCTCCCGATAGGCGAGAAAATGTACCAGCTGGCGCGGGATCTGGAGTTCGAAGCGGCGGCGCAAACCCGCGATGAAATCGGCAAGTTGCGTGAGCGCCTGTTGGCGGTTTGATTGGTAGTGGCGGTACTGGCCTCATCGGGGGCAAGCCCCCTCCCACATTTGACCGGATTCCAACTTTGAAATGCCGTCAAATGTGGGAGGGAGCTTGCTCCCGATAGGCGCGACACGGTCTCAATGACTCCCCCCAGCCTTAAGCCCCGCCGGCAACGTCTTGGTCAACAAGATCGCGAGCATGCTTACGCCCAACGCGAACCCCACGCAGTGAAACGCATCGTTGTAGGCCATGATCTGCGCCTGCTGGTGCGTAATCTCACTGAGTTTGCCCAGCGCCGCCGTCGGGTTGCCGAACTGTTCCGTCAGCGTCGCCAGCCGCTCCGCCACCTGCGGGTTGGTCGGCACGATCGCTTCGCGTAAATAATCGAAATAGGTCTTGGTGCGCGCATCCAGCAAGGTCGCCAGCAGCGCGATACCGATGGCGCCGCCGAGGTTGCGCAGGATGTTGAACAGGCTGGAAGCCGACCCGGCGTCCTGCGGCAGGATGTAGGCCGTGGCGATCAGCGAGATGGTCACCATGATCAACGGCTGCCCGAGGGCGCGGATGATCTGGATCTGGTTGAACTGGCTGCCGGCAAAGTCCGGGTTGAGCACCCCCGAGGAAAAACTCGCCAGGCCGAACAGCCCGAAGCCTACGGCGCACAGCCATTTGGGCGATACGTATTTCATCAGCTTGGGCACCAGCGGGATCAGGAACAGCTGCGGAATGCCCATCCACATGATCACTTCGCCGATCTGCAGCGCGTTGTAGTTCTGGATCTGCGCCAGGTACAACGGCAACAGATAGATCGAGCCATACAAGCCGACGCCCATCCCCAGGCTGGAAATACTCGACAGGCCGAAGTTGCGATTGGCCAGGATGCCAAGGTTGATCAGCGGGTTGGGTTTGGACAGCTGCACGATCACGAAGGTGATCAGGCTCAGCAGGGCGATGCTGCCCAGGCTGACGATCAGGTTCGACTCGAGCCAGTCCTTGCGGTGGCCTTCTTCCAGAAACACCTGCAAACAGCCCAAGCCGATGGCGAGGCTGACGATGCCGGCGTAGTCGGTGCTTTTGAGCAACTCCCAGTGGGGCGCCTTTTTTTCCAGGCCGTAGAGCAGCCCGGCGATCATCAGCAGCCCGGGCGGCACGTTGATGTAGAAGATGTATTCCCAGCCCCAGTTTTCCGTGAGCCAGCCGCCGATGGTCGGGCCGATGGACGGCGCGAAGGTGGCGGTCATGGCAAACATCGCCATGCCTTTGGCGCGGTGGTGCTCGGGCAGCTTGATCAGGGTCAGGGTAAACGCCAGCGGGATCAGCGCGCCGCCGGTAAACCCCTGCAGGGCGCGGAACACGATCATGCTTTCCAGGCTCCAGGCCATGGAGCACATCAGCGAGGCGATCAGGAACCCCACCGACACCCACACCGCCAGGCGCCGTGCCGAGAGCAACTGCACCAGCCAGGCGGTAAGGGGGATCATGATGATTTCGGCCACAAGGTAGGAGGTGGAAATCCACGAGCCTTCTTCCAGGGTGGCCGACAGCGCGCCCTGGATGTCCTTGAGGGACGAGTTGGTGATCTGGATGTCGAGCACCGCCATGAAGGCGCCGAGCATCACGCTCATCACCGCGATCCAGTCGCGCCGGGTCGGTTCGCCGACCGGGCGCAGCAGTTGATCACCGGCCATCAGGCTGATCTTTGATGTTCACTTTGACCGTGACGGACATGCCGGGGCGGATCTTGCCCTTCAGCGGGTTATCCGCAGCAAACGTAAGTTTCACCGGAATCCGTTGTACGACTTTGGTGAAGTTGCCGGTGGCATTGTCCGGCGGCAATAGGCTGAACTGCGCCCCGGAGGCCGCGAACAGGCTGTCGACCCGCGCCTCGATCGGCGTATCGCCGTAAGCATCGAACGTCAGCTCGGCCTTTTGCCCAGGCTGCATGTGGCCGATCTGGGTTTCCTTGAAGTTGGCCTGAATCCAGATGTCCTGGTCGGGGACGATCGACAGCAGGTAGGCGCCGGCCTGTACGTATTGGCCGTTGCGCGCGGCGCGTTGGCCGACCAGGCCGCTGATGGGCGCGTGGATTTCGCTGCGGGTCAGGTTCAGCTCGGCCTGGGCCAGGTCGGTTCTGGCGTTGGCGATCAGCGCGTCGAGGCGCTTGATCTCGGCATTCAGCGCGTTGACCTGCTGGCGCTGCCCCTGCAGGTCGGCCTGGGCCATGGCCACTTGGGAGCGGGCGATATGGTTGTCGGCGGAGAGGGTGGTCACCCGTTCTTCCGAGACGTAGCCGGGTTTGCGCAGGGTTTGGGCGCGGGACAGGTCGATCTGCGAGCGGCCCAGGCTGGCCTGGCTGGACGCGACTTTGGCTTCGCCGGCGGCGATCAGGCTGGCTTGCTGGGTCAACTTGCTCTGCGCCTGGGTGCGCTCGGCTTCGCGCATGGCGAGGGCGGCGTTGGCGCGGTCCACGGCGAGGTGGAAGTCGTCGTCTTCAAGCCTCACCAGCAACTGGCCTTGTTGCACGTGCTCGTTGTCGCCCACCAGCACCTCGACAATCCGCGCGCCGAGCTGGCTGGAGACACGGGTAATCTCACCCTGCACGTAGGCGTTGTCGGTGCTTTCGTAGAAGCGGCCCCTGAAGAACCAATGGGCGAAGAAACCCAGGGCGATCAGGCTCACGATCAATACGAAGATAAGCAGGCGGCGTTTCAGTGGGGCAGGCATGGGCGCGGAGTCTGTAACAAGAGGTAATGGAATATAACCAGCCAGCCAGCTGGCAAATAGCTACGGCGAGTCTCCAGGCTCAAACTTGGCCTATATGCCATGCTCGGTACGGAGGACGCTGGAGCCTAAGTGCCCATGGCTGTTACCATTCGCCCCTTGTTTCAATTTCAGTTATATCGCCCATTCGAGACCAGCCATGACCACCGTCCGCACGCGCATCGCGCCATCGCCTACCGGGGACCCCCACGTCGGCACTGCCTACATCGCCTTGTTCAACTACTGCTTTGCCAAGCAGCACGGCGGTGAATTCATCCTGCGGATCGAAGACACCGATCAACTGCGTTCGACCCGCGAGTCCGAACAGCAGATTTTCGATGCCCTGCGCTGGTTGGGCATCACCTGGTCGGAAGGCCCGGACGTCGGCGGCCCGCACGGCCCGTATCGCCAGAGCGAGCGCAGCGACATCTACAAGCAGTACACCCAGCAGTTGGTCGACATGGGCCATGCGTTCCCCTGCTTCTGCACCGCCGAAGAACTGGACCAGATGCGCGCCGAACAACAGGCCCGTGGCGAAACCCCGCGCTACGACGGCCGCGCGCTGCTGCTGTCGAAAGAAGAAGTGGCCGCGCGCCTGGCGGCCGGCGAGCCCCATGTGATCCGCATGAAGGTGCCGAGCGAAGGCGTGTGCGTGGTGCCGGACATGTTACGCGGCGACGTCGAGATCCCGTGGGACCGCATGGACATGCAAGTGCTGATGAAGACCGACGGCCTGCCGACGTACTTCCTGGCCAACGTGGTCGATGACCACCTGATGGGCATCACCCATGTGCTGCGCGGCGAAGAATGGCTGCCCTCGGCGCCGAAGCTGATCCTGCTCTACGAGTACTTCGGCTGGGAACAACCGCAGCTGTGCTACATGCCGCTGCTGCGCAACCCGGACAAGAGCAAGCTGTCCAAGCGCAAGAACCCGACCTCGGTGACCTTCTACGAGCGCATGGGCTTTATGCCCGAAGCGATGCTCAACTACCTGGGCCGCATGGGTTGGTCGATGCCGGACGAGCGCGAGAAGTTCTCGCTGCAGGAAATGGTCGATAACTTCGACCTGTCCCGCGTATCGCTGGGCGGGCCGATCTTCGATATCGAGAAGCTGTCGTGGCTCAATGGCCAGTGGCTGCGTGACCTGCCGGTGGAAGAGTTCGCCAGCCGCGTGCAGCAGTGGGCGTTGAACCCCGAGTACATGATGAAGATCGCGCCGCTGGTGCAGGGCAGGGTGGAGACGTTCAGCCAGGTCGCACCGTTGGCCAGTTTCTTCTTCGCCGGTGGCGTGAACCCGGACGTCAAACTGTTTGAGTCGAAGAAACTCTCCGCCGATCAGGTGCGCCAGTTGATGCAACTGATCCTGTGGAAGCTCGAAAGCCTGCGCCAGTGGGAGAAGGACGCCATCACCGCGACGATCCAGGCCGTGGTCGAATCCCTCGAGCTGAAATTGCGCGATGCGATGCCGTTGATGTTTGCCGCGATCACCGGGCAGGCCAGTTCGGTGTCGGTACTCGACGCGATGGAAATTCTCGGCCCGGACCTTACGCGTTTCCGTCTGCGCCAAGCCCTTGATTTGCTTGGTGGTGTGTCGAAGAAAGAAAACAAAGAGTGGGAGAAGCTGCTGGGCGCGATCGCCTGAGTCAGCGCTTGTGGCGGCCAAACCCCGGTTTTTCGGGGTTTGGTTGGTAAGTGATTGTTATCCCGGCAAAAAATTTTGGAAATTGTTGAAAATAAATTTGACACGTTCCCAAAGCGCCATTAAGATTCGCCCCGTCCTCACCGATGAGGGGCTATAGCTCAGCTGGGAGAGCGCTTGCATGGCATGCAAGAGGTCAACGGTTCGATCCCGTTTAGCTCCACCAATTTACAGGTTCAAGGTCTGGCCACACCGTCCTTGAATCGATCAGGCCTAGCTTGATCAGGTTGTACAGAAGGTTTTGTCCCCTTCGTCTAGTGGCCTAGGACACCGCCCTTTCACGGCGGTAACAGGGGTTCGAGTCCCCTAGGGGACGCCAGTTTCAACAAGCAGTTCGCAAGGTCTGCTGCGCCGCGAGGCGAAAAATCCGGGGCTATAGCTCAGCTGGGAGAGCGCTTGCATGGCATGCAAGAGGTCAACGGTTCGATCCCGTTTAGCTCCACCAATTTACAGGTTCAAGGTTTTGGCCACGCCGCCCTTGGATCGATCAGTCTCAGCCTGATCAGTTGTATAGAAGGTTTGTGTCCCCTTCGTCTAGTGGCCTAGGACACCGCCCTTTCACGGCGGTAACAGGGGTTCGAGTCCCCTAGGGGACGCCACGATTACCCGCTCTGCGGGATTTTTAAGGGTCATTCAATTATTGAATGGCCCTTTTGTTTGTCTGGCGTTTGGCCAATTCTCCCTTCCCTTGCCCCTCCGGGCTTCTGACCAATGGTCGTGCCGCTCGCTTGCGAAATATTATTATGGTTATAATATTTAACCCATGAGAGTCGGAGGCACACGATGAGCGATAAAAAAGCGCAAACCCGCGAACGTATCCTGCAAGCCGCCAGTGCCGCGTTGGTCCAGCGTGGCCCGGCCGAGCCGAGCGTTGGCGAGGTCATGGGGGCGGCGGGGCTGACTGTCGGCGGCTTCTACGCGCACTTTGAAAGCAAGGATGCGCTGATGCTGGAAGCCTTCAGCCAATTGCTGGCCCAGCGCCGTGCATCGATCGACGACATGGATGCCCAACTCACCGGCGAAGAGCGTCGTGCCCTGGTTGCGGCGTTCTACCTGTCGCGCAAGCACCGCGACTCCACGGCCAAGGCTTGCCCGATTCCGGCAACCGTGGGCGAGATGGGCCGCCTGCCGGACGCCTTTCGCGATGTCCTCAACGAACATGTGGAACTGATGGCCGCACAACTGGCCGCCAGCCCGGAAGACACTGACAAGGCCCTGGCGGACATGGCCTTGATGGTCGGTGGGCTGGCATTGGCGCGTGCCCTGGGGCCGGGTGAATTGTCCGATCGTGTGTTGCGTGCCGCCAAGTCGGCCATACGTTAAGAGGGGTTATAAAAATGGGCGCATTGACCTGGATTCGTGGCGTCAACGGCACCTTGGGGCGCCTGGCGCCGCACACGGTGGCCAACAGCATGCGGCGGGTCTTCATGACCCCGCGGGATCTGCCGCCGCGGGATTGGGAGTTGCCGCTGCTGGCGCACGCAGAGCGCGTCACCTTGCGTTTCGGCCTGTCGGCGTTGCGCTGGGGCCAGGGCCCGGCGGTGCTGCTGATGCACGGTTGGGAAGGCCGGCCCACCCAGTTCGCCAGCCTGATCACTGCGCTGGTGCAGAACGGCTATTCGGTATTCGCCCTCGATGGCCCGGCCCATGGCCGTTCGCCGGGGCGTGAAGCCCACGTACTGCTGTTTGCCCGCGCGATGCTTGAAGCGGCGGCCGAGCTGCCGCCGTTGCATGCGGTGGTCGGCCACTCCATGGGCGGCGCCAGTGCGATGCTGGCGGTGCAATTGGGGCTGCGTACCGAAGCGCTGGTGAGCATTGCCGCGCCGTCGCGCTTCCTTGATGTGCTCGGCGGGTTTGCCGGGATGGTCGGTTTGCCGTCGCGGGCGCGCTCAGCGTTTATCCAGGAAGTCGAGCTGACCCTGGGCATGCCGCTCAAGCACTTGGACGTGGCCCATTACCAGATGGACCTCCCCGGCCTGATCGTGCATGCCGAAGACGATACCTTCGTGCCGGTCAGCGCTTCCCAGGTTATCCACGACGCCTGGTTCGACAGTCGCCTGTTGCGCCTGGAGCAGGGCGGGCACCAGCGCGTGCTGGCCGATCCGCGGGTGGTCGAGGCGGTGCTGGCGCTGCTGGCGGGCAGCTGTTTACAGGCGCGCCAAACTGCCTGATACACTGCCCTGCCGACATCAATCGACAGGAGCAAGGCATGGGCTGGGATTTGGCAACGCCGTTTATCATCGATCTGCAGGTCGTCGCCGAGGACATCGACGGCCTGGGGCACGCCAATAACGCGGTGTACGTGTCCTGGCTGGAGCGTTGCGCCTGGCGCCATTCCCAGCGCCTGGGGCTGGACCTCACCGAGTACCGGCGACTGGACCGCGCCATGGCCGTGGTGCGCCATGAGATCGACTACCTGGCGGCCGCCTATGAAGGCGACGAGCTGCAACTGGCGACCTGGATCGTCGACTGGGACCAGCGCCTGAAAATGACCCGGCGTTTCCAGCTGGTACGCCCTCGCGACGGCGCGACCCTGCTGCGCGCACAAACCACCTTTGTCTGCATCGAACTGTCCAGCGGCAAGCCCAAGCGCATGCCGGCGGAGTTTCTCGACGGCTACGGCGCCGCCCTGACAGGGGGTTAACGGTCGCGGCGGGAAACCCAGTAAACTGCGCCACGATTTTTGTTGAGTGTTTTCCATGCAAATTGCTTTGGCGCCCATGGAGGGGTTGGTCGACAACATCCTGCGGGACGTGTTGACCCGCGTGGGCGGTATTGACTGGTGCGTGACCGAGTTCATCCGTGTCAACGACCGCCTGCTTACCCCGGCCTATTTCCACAAGCTCGCCCCCGAACTGCTGCACGGTGCCCACACCGCCGCTGGCGTGCCGCTGCGTGTGCAGTTGCTCGGTTCCGACCCGGTGTGCCTGGCAGAGAACGCGGCCCTGGCCTGCGAGTTGGGCTCCGAGGTGATCGACCTGAATTTCGGCTGCCCGGCCAAGACCGTCAACAAGTCCCGTGGCGGCGCGGTGCTGCTCAAGGAGCCGGAGCTGCTCAACCGCATCGTCGAGCATGTGCGTCGCGCAGTGCCGGCGCATATCCCGGTGACCGCCAAGATGCGCCTGGGCTTCGACAGCCCGGATGGCGCGCTGGTATGCGCGACGGCGCTGGCCGAGGGCGGCGCGGCGCATATCGTCGTGCATGCGCGGACCAAGACCGATGGCTACAAACCGCCGGCTCACTGGGAGTGGATTCCACGCGTGCAGGATGTGGTCAAGGTGCCAGTGTTCGCCAATGGCGATATCTGGAGCGTCGAAGACTGGAAGCGTTGCCGCGAAGTCAGCGGCGCCGAAGACATCATGCTGGGTCGCGGGCTGGTTGCGCGTCCGGATCTTGCGCGGCAGATCGCGGCGGCACGCGCCGGCGAAGACGTCGTAGCAATGACCTGGGCGCAGATGCAGCCGATGCTCCAGGATTTCTGGACCCAGTCGGTGGCCCAACTGACCGAACGCCAGGCGCCCGGCCGGCTGAAGCAGTGGTTGGCGATGCTGACGCGCAATTACCCGGAGGCCGTCGAGCTGTTCACCGCCATGCGTCGGGAGACGGATTTGGAGCAGGTGAGCCGGTTGTTGGGGATGGCCCATCCTGCCGCGTCTGAGGGGTGACCCGTCGCGCTTGAATGCGCCGCTCGTTTGTTTGAAGAAAATGCCCCGTATCGAAAGATGCGGGGCATTTTGCGTTTTTGCGCGAGGAAGTCGGGGCGAAATAACACAGCCGGATGCCGTGCAGGTTTTGGGGTTGTGTCGGTAAGTTGCCCCGAGGGTGGTTTATTAGCGTGTGTGTCCAGTCGGATCTGGCTAAGGCTACTTGGTTTGCGGTCTTTTAAAAATTAACAGGGGGAAAAGTCCGAAAATTTGATTTGGTTTCCTTATATGAGTCGCGATTTCTGGAACTCGATAGCCTCGTATTCCACGAAAGTATCGACTGTGAAGCAGCAAGGGTTGTTTCCAGTCGATAAAAAACTCTCGCCTGCCCCGCTGATTAACCGAGCCGGGCCGTGCCAATAAGGAACTTACTGATGTCGCTATCGATTAATCATTCACCTTTGTTCAACGGCGATACAACATCCATGGAGCGGTTGTCGCCATCCATGTCGAAAACCTTCACGCAAACCGGCACATTGGGGGCCAATACGACTGTGGCTCACCCTGGCATGCCTCATGACCCTTTCAAGGTTTCGAACAGCAACATGACAATCGAGACAGGCGGGCTTGCACGCTTGCTTGACATGCTGGAGCAGGTTGTCAAAACCGTGCGTGAGATGTTTTCGGGGCGGAACATGGTGTCCGGCATGTTGCCTGGGGCGGATAAAACGCCCGCCATTCCAGTGGACGCGAGCAAGCTGCCGGAGAAGCCTGGACACCTCGCATTGACGGCTGATCGGCGAGGCCAGCCGGCTCTTCCGATGTCACCCCACATGCATCAATCCGCTGCCTCCGTGATCAAGGATGCCGACAATCAGGTGCAAGTGAACGTTAACGTCGGTCATTGTCATTGCCCCGATACGAAGGCGCTGAGCGGCGAAACGAAACCGAATGCGGCAGCGGTTTTACCTCGCGTCATGCCGATGCCGGAAGCCGCTCGCAAGGTTGAAGTAGTGCCTGTGCACACGCCTACGCACACGCCTACGCCCATGCCTACGCCTACGCACACGCCTACGCCCATGCCCATGCCCATGCCTACGCACACGCACACGCCTGCGCCTACGCCCATGCCTACGCCTATGCCCATGCCTACGCACACGCACACGCCTACGCCCATGCCTACGCCCATGCCTACGCCCATGCCTACGCACACGCCCACGCCTACGCCCACGCCTACGCACAAGCACACACCTACGCCGGAGGTCATGCCGGCACCCAAGCCGGGTGTGCATGCGCTTGAGGTCAAGCCGCGACCGGCCACCCCGGAAGTACCGGCGATCACGCCACAACCACAGCCACAACCACAGCCACAACCACAACCAGATACGCCTACCCCGGATATAACCAGTCCCGGCCCGGCTGAACCTCAATCTGATATGCGCGACTGGCGGACCAGCCGCCGGCCTGCATTCAGAGCCTGACGTCAGCAACTTCCTTTATACGTATTGAACTGGATGTGCACTTCTTTGGGGCTGATGTTCCGGGAAGTGCCTGCAAGTGGAGGCCCGTATGTCATGTTGTTCAATTAATAATATTGCGCGTGTTGTGGATGTTCGTCAGGTACTTCCTGTCGATTCCATGAAAGCAAAAAATGAACAGTTTGCGCAATTAAGCGGTTTCTTGAGTGTGCCGTCTCCGGCGAGCCAGGGGGTACTGGAGCACGTGCGGGAAAACACTCATGGCGTGGCGAATAATTCAGAGCCGCTCGATAAGTTAATGACGCTGTTTACTTCGTTTTTGACTCAGCTGATTAACTTGGTCTCTGATAACAAAGAGAAGCCGCTGCCGGGAATATCCCCATCGCGGCCGGAGGTCACTACGCCTGTGGTGCCTGCGCCTGCGCCGCCAAAACCCGAGCCTGCGGCGATGATCGCGGGCCTTTCGAAGAAGCGCAACGGCGCGAAGCCCGACAATATCTGGAGCGGCTTTCGCCAAGGGCCGGATGGCAACTGCGTGACGGTATCGGCCATCAAGGCGGCGATGTACCAGTTTGGCCAAAGCCCTACGGATATTTTCAAGGAGGTGAAAAAAACCGAGCGTGGTTATCACGTGGTCATGCGCGATGACGTAACTGTCAACCTGACGGACCGGGAGCTCGCCGAAGGTGCGCGTGGGGCAAAATTTGTCGGGGCTGACAAAGAGATGCTCAAAGACGCGCAATTTCTTTTCGCGATCAGCGCCAAGCGTGCCCAGGACGAAAACAACGATGGCAGGGCGGCACGCAGTTTCGGTGCGGCGATCCGCAGCCTGAATGATGGCGAGGATGAGCGAGGGCCGGGGGAGGGGTTGAAGCGGCTGGGGCTGAGCAAGCACATGAAGAGGGTCCCCGTGCGTGAACTCGCCAAGGGGCAGTTGGGCATGTGCAATCGGGCCCGGCATTCGGTGGCGGTCATCAACGGTCGCGAAGAGCTATGGGGGCGACAGGGAAAAGCGCCCACGCACGGCGATGCCATAGCTCTGGTGCCATAGCCCTATTGGTGAATCCGTTGAATTGAAGGGCTGCGAACGGGGCAGTCAGCGCAAACCTGGCTGCCCGTTCGGCCGCTTATTTTTTACAAGCGTCAGGAACCCAGTGCATGTATATCTCCACAGCTAGCCGTTCGATGATCGAAACGGCCCAGCAGCGCGGGGCTTCTCCCGTATTTCCGGTGAAACCCGCAGGTGAAAGGCCGGCTGATATCGCTTCGGCATTCCACACGAGCGAGCGGCGCTTCGGCGAGAGTTTTGATTGCAGCAGCCACGCGGCGGTGATCAAGTTGATGATGATGACGTTCGGTCAGCGCCCAGCCGCGATGTTTAACGAGTTGCTACCCTCGGGCGATGGGTACGACGTCACGATGAAGGATGAGTTCAAGCTGCACCTGTCCCGCCAGGAGTTGCAGCAGGCGTCGCAGGCTTCCCGCTTCACGGGGGCGGACAGCGGCGTGGTAAAGGATGCCAATTTCATGTTTGCCGCCTTTGTCAAACGCAAGCAACTGACCGGGGGCTATGCCACGTTCGAAGCCGCCTTGGCAAAGACGCTCGAGGGCGAGACCACCCAGCGTTGTCTGCAAGGCATGGGGGTGTTCGGCCTGTCGCAGTTCGTCCCGGTGAGCGATATGGCGGGCAAGGGCGCGGTAGGGGTGCTGGAGACCCATAACCGCGGGTCGGCGCTGGTGCGCGAGGGGGTCAGGCATGATGGCGGGACACCACGAACGGCTGATCGGGGCTATGGGTATGTCTTGTTCGATGATCAACTGCCGCCGCCGAGCAATCGCGGCGCCGCCCCTGTGGTCGCGAGCGTCCGGCCCGCGGACATCTGGAGCGGGTTTTACCAGGGGGTCGAAGGCAATTGCGTCACGGTCTCGGCGATCAAGGCGGCGATGATCCGGTTCGGGCAAGACCCGAGGGCGATCTATAAGCAGGTTCAAATCACGCCGACGGGGTTTGACGTGGTCATGCGAGATGCCTTCCGGTTGCAACTGACCCACGAGGAAGTGCGCCAGGCTGCCGCCGAGTCGAACTTTCATGGCAATAATCGACAGTTGCTGAATGCCGCGCACTTTTTGTACGCAGTCAGTGCCAAGCGCGCGCAGATCGAGAACAACGATTTTCGTGCCCGCCAGAGTTACACGACGGCTCTGCAAACCCTCAACGATGGCGAGTACCCTGGCGAAGCGCTGCGCCGCCTGGGGTTGTTTGGCTACGTGCGTGAAAGCACGGTCGCAGAGTTGGCCAACGGGGCGATCGGCACCCTGGCAGACAACTGGCATTCGGTGGCGGTGATCGATGGGGCGCTGGATTTCTATGGAAAAAAGCAGGACCTGGCCTCATCGCGCTGGATGAGTTCGGGGTTCCGGGCCCTGAAGCTGGTCTGAGCCTCAATCCAGCAAGAGCCTGAACCCTTCTATCGGTAAGGGCCGGCTGTGCAAATAGCCCTGGAACAAGTGGCAGCCCAGCTTTTGCAGGAACGCCAGTTGCTCCGGGGTTTCGACGCCTTCGGCGATCACTTCCAGGTTCAAGCTGCGCGCCATGGCCACAATGGCGCGGATGATTTCGGCGTCGTTGGGGTCGTGGGTGGCATCGCGCACGAATGACTGGTCGATCTTCAGCGCATCCACCGGCAAGCGCTTGAGGTAGGTGAGCGATGAGTAACCGGTGCCGAAGTCGTCCATCGCAAAACTCACACCGAGCTTTTTCAGGCGACGCATTTTGCTGATGGTGTCATCCAGGTTCTGGATCACGATGCCTTCAGTGATTTCCAGTTTCAGCAGGCAGTAAGGCAGTGAATGCCGCTTGAGGCTGTGCTCGACCCGTTCGACAAAGTCGTTCTGGCGGAACTGCCGGGGGCTGATGTTCACGCACAGGCTGAAATTCAGCGGGTCCACCTTGCCTTCTTTGATCAACTGCTCGAAGGCGGCGCACGCTTCATCGAGTATCCAGGTGCCGACTTCGAGGATCAGGCCGCTGTCTTCCAGCACCTTGATGAATTCGGACGGCGCTTGCGCGCCCAGTTGCGGATGCTGCCAGCGCACCAGGGCCTCGGCGCCGACGATCTTATTGCCGCGCGCGTCCACCTGGGGTTGGTAATGCACGCTGAATTCGCCGCGTGACAGGGCCAGGCGCAGGTCGGTTTCCATGCGCAGGCGTTCGCTGGCGGTTTTCTGCATGCTGTTGTGGAACATCTGCGTGGCGTTGCGCCCCGAATCCTTGGCGCGGTACAGCGCGATGTCGGCACGTTTGAGCAGGTCGGCCGGGGTCGAGCCATGATCGGGGATCAGCGCCACACCGATGCTCGGCGTGACTTGCAGGCGTTGGCCGTCGAGGAACATCGGTTCGGAGAGCAATTCACGCAGGGTGTCGGCCAGTTCCTGAACCTGGGCGCTGACTTCGGTGCGCGTGCCATCCAGGCCGCTGAGCAGCACCACGAACTCATCGCCGCCCAGGCGCGCCACGGTATCTTCCATACGCACGCTGGCTTCGAGGCGCGCGGTGACGATTTTCAGCACGGTGTCGCCCACCGGGTGACCGAGGGAATCATTGATGTGCTTGAAGTGGTCGAGGTCGAGAAACAGCAATGCACCGCGCAGGTTATGGCGCTTGAGCAGGGCGATCTGCTGGCTCAGGCGGTCCATCAGCAGTGCGCGGTTGGGCAGGTTGGTCAGCGGGTCGTGGTAGGCCAGGTGGCGGATCTGCGCCTGGGCGTTTTTCAACAGGCTCACATCCCGCGCGGTCAGCAACAGGCAAGGGGTTTCGTTGAGGGTGATCGGCTCGACTGAAACCTCCACCGCCAGCACATCGCCGCGCTTGTTGTGCCAGAGCATTTCCAAATGGCGGATACGGCCTTTGAGTTGCAGTTCGGCCAGCAGCACCGCGCGCTGGTTTTCATCGGCCCAGATGCCGACCTGGTACAGCGTCAGGCCGATGACATCTTCGGCACGAAAACCGGTCAAGCGGCAGAACCCGTCGTTCACCTCCACATAGCGGCCGGTGTCGTGTTCGGTGATGGAGATCGCGTCGGGGCTGGAATGGAAGGCCTTGGCGAATTTTTCTTCGCTGGCCTTCAGCGCGGCCTCGGAGCGTTGCTGCTGGGTAATGTCGCGCAGGGTGGTGACGATGCACGGCTGGTCGCCGACCTTGATCATCCGGCTGGAAATCACGCAGGTCAGGGCCTGGCCGCTTTTGTGGTGCGCGATGATCGCCACGTTGTTCAGCGCCTGGTCGCGAATCACCTGTTCGATGCGTTGCAGGCGCTGGCTCGACTCGTCCCACAAGCCGATCTGTTCGGCGCTCATGTTGATCACTTCGGCGGCCGTCCAGCCAAAGGTCTGGGTGAACGCGGGGTTGATCTCGATGAACTCGCCGTTGTCCAGGCGGGTGACGCAGATCGGGTCGGGGCTGGCCTGGAACAGGCTGGCGAATTTTTCTTCGGAGGCGCTCAGGCGTTGTTCGCGCTCGACCTGGTCGGTGATGTCCAGCAGGGTGCCGGCCATGCGCAGTGGCGCGCCTTTTTCGTCGCGGTACAGGCGTGCGCGGCTTTCCAGGTAGCGCGGGCTGCCGTCTTCCAGTTGTACACGGTAAGTCAGCTGATAGTTGCCGGCCGGGCCTTCGCGCAGGGTGCGATAGGCGTTGCGCATATTCTCGCGCTCTTCCTTGGGCATGCCCTCGAAAAACGCCTCGAACGATTCATGGAACGCTTCCGCCGGCAGGCCGTGCAGTTGGGCGGCGCGGGCCGAGCCGTAGAGCATGCCGGTGGGAATGTGCCAGTCCCAGGTGCCCAATTGCGCGGAGTCCAGGGCCAGGTCCAGGCGCTCCTGGCTGTCTTTCAAGGCTTGCTCGGCGTTTTTGCGCTCGGTGGTGTCGAGAAAGGTGCTGATCAGGTAGGCCTCGCCGTCCAGCTCGACCTTCTGCGCGCAGAGCGTGCCATCGTGGATCTGCCCGTTGCTGGCACAGAATTGCACTTCCATGGTGATGGGTTCGCCCTTGCGCTGGGTGGCCCTGACCAACTGCGCACGCTGTTCAGGGTGGAGCCACAGGCCGAGGTCCAGGGTGGTGCGACCGATGGCGTCGGCGACCGGCCAGCCGAAGAGGATCTGGAAGTACTGGTTGGCTTCGCTGATCAAGCCGTCGGACTGGCGGGTGAGCAGGACCATGTTCGGGCACAAGTGAAACAGCGTGGCGAAGCGCTTTTCGGAGTGGCTGAGGGCGTGTTCCCGTTCGCGCTGGCGGGTGGTCTCGCGGATCACGCCGATCATGCGGCGCCGGCCGGTTTTGTCCGGCGCCAGGCTGCCGTTGATTTCCAGCCAGTGCTGGCTGCCATCCGGCCACTGGATGTGGTGGTGCATGGCCTGCTCGAACGGCTCGCCGGCCAGCACCGCGTGAAACGCGCGTATCACCCGGGCGCGGTCTTGCGGCGCGAGCAGGTCCAGGTACTCCAGATCCTTGGGCAACGGTTGGCGCGGGTCGAAGCCGAACAGCGCCTGGGTGCCCCGCGACCAACTGATACGCCCGGTATCGATTTCCCAGCACCATGCACCCAGCCGTGCAGCGTTGAGCGCTGCCAGCAGTTGCGGGGCGCTGTCCCAGCTTTGTTCCGCCTCTTCAGGGTCCAGGGCGTAAATGCGGGGCAGGGGTGGCATAGGGTCGACGGGATTGCGCATTATCAAAAAGCCTTGGCTCGATGGGCGTTCGGCGCGGTTTTATTCAGGCCTTGAGGCCGCACAGCTTCATGCCGGTGTCCCTGGCAGCTCGACCTGTGCATCCAAGAGGCTCATAAAAGCCCGCGCAGCGTTCGACAGTGTCCTTTCGGTATGCACGATATAGCCTAGCTGGCGACTGAGTTGTATGCCCGGCAAAGCGATACTTGTCACCTGATCGTCGAGCATGGTGCGCGGTAATACGCTCCACGCCAAGCCGATGGACACCATCATTTTGATGGTTTCCAGATAGTTCGTGCTCATCGCGATGTTCGGCGTGAGGCCCTGGGCCTCGAACAGGCGGCTGACAATGTGATGGGTAAAGGTGTTGCCGCCGGGGAAAACCGCCGGGTGCCCGGCGATGTCCGCCAGGGTGACCGAGCCGTTGCGGGTCAGGCTGTGCTCCGGCGCCACCACGAAATCCAACGGGTCGTCCCACACCGGGGTGGCGCGCACCAGGTTGTGCGGCTCGGGCGCCAGGGTGATCACTGCCACTTCGGCGCGGCCATGCAGGATCTCTTCGTAGGCCACTTCCGAGTCAAGAAACTGAATATCCAGCGCCACGTTGGGGTATTGCCGGGTAAAGGTGCGCAGGATCGGCGGCAGGCGATGCAGGCCGATGTGGTGGCTGGTGGCCAATGTGAGGCGCCCGCTGACTTCACCGGTGAGGTTGGTGAGGGCGCGCCGGGTGTCGTCCAGGACGTTGAGAATCTGATAGGCGCGCGGCAGCAGGGCGCGCCCGGCTTCGGTCAAGCCGACTTCACGGCCCAGGCGATCGAACAGGCGCACTTTCAGTTGCTGCTCGAGGCCGGCAATGCGTTTGCTGATGGCCGGTTGGGTCAGGTGCAGGCGCTCACCGGCGCCGGAGAAGCTGCCGGTCTCAGCGATGGCAATAAAAGCATTGAGGTTGGCCAGGTCCATTGTGGTATTCCAGTTGGTAATCCAAAGCATAAAAAATATGAATTTGAGTTATTTAATGTAGCGCCATACCATCAGCCTCACAAGCCAAAGGGTTATTGAATGTCTCAAGACCCGGGGCATAGAAAGACCGCTGATGAGGACCGACTGATGGCCGGCAAAACGCTTTACGACAAGCTTTGGGATTCCCATGAAGTGAAACGGCGCGACGATGGCTCGTCGCTGATCTATATCGACCGTCACATCATCCATGAAGTGACCTCGCCCCAAGCGTTCGAAGGCCTGCGGCTGGCCGGGCGCAAGCCTTGGCGCGTCGACTCGATCATCGCCACCCCGGATCACAACGTGCCGACCACCCCGGAGCGCAAGGGCGGGATCGACGCCATTGTCGACACCGTGTCGCGTTTGCAGGTGCAGACCCTCGACGACTACTGCGACGAATACGGCATCACCGAATTCAAGATGAATGACGTGCGCCAAGGCATCGTCCACGTGATCGGCCCGGAGCAGGGCGCGACCTTGCCCGGCATGACCGTGGTCTGCGGTGACTCCCACACCTCCACCCACGGCGCGTTCGGCGCCCTGGCCCATGGCATCGGCACCTCGGAGGTGGAACATGTGTTCGCCACCCAGTGCCTGGTCGCCAAGAAAATGAAGAACATGCTGGTGCGCGTCGAAGGCCAATTGCCTTTCGGTGTGACCGCCAAGGACATCGTGCTCGCCGTGATCGGCAAGATCGGCACCGCCGGCGGTAACGGCCATGCCATCGAATTCGCCGGCAGCGCCATTCGCGACCTGTCCATCGAAGGCCGCATGACCATCTGCAACATGTCCATCGAAGCCGGTGCCCGCGTGGGCATGGTGGCGGCGGACGAAAAAACCGTCGAGTACGTCAAAGGCCGTCCGTTCGCCCCCAAAGGCGCCGACTGGGATGCCGCCGTTGAGGCCTGGAAAGACCTGGTCTCCGACGCCGATGCCGTGTTCGACACCGTGGTGGAACTGGACGCCAGCCAGATCAAGCCGCAAGTCAGTTGGGGCACCTCGCCGGAAATGGTCTTGGCCGTCGACCAGAACGTGCCGGACCCGGCCAAGGAAGCCGACCTGGTCAAGCGCGGTTCCATCGAGCGCGCCTTGAAGTACATGGGCTTGAAAGCCAACCAGGCGATCACCGACATTCAGTTGGATCGCGTGTTCATTGGTTCCTGCACCAACTCGCGGATCGAAGACCTGCGCGCCGCGGCAGTGATCGCCAAGGGCCGCAAAGTCGCCTCGACCATCAAGCAGGCCATCGTGGTGCCGGGTTCGGGCCTGGTGAAGGCCCAGGCCGAAGCGGAAGGCCTGGACAAGATCTTCCTCGAAGCCGGTTTTGAATGGCGTGAACCGGGCTGCTCCATGTGCCTGGCGATGAACCCGGACCGCTTGGAGTCCGGCGAGCATTGCGCGTCGACCTCCAACCGTAACTTCGAAGGGCGTCAGGGCGCCGGTGGGCGTACTCACCTGGTGAGCCCGGCCATGGCCGCCGCCGCTGCCGTCAACGGTCGTTTCATCGACGTTCGCGAATTGATCTGAGGAATACCCGATGAGAGCTTTTACCCAACACACTGGTCTTGTCGCGCCGTTGGACCGTGCCAACGTGGACACTGACCAGATCATCCCCAAGCAGTTCTTGAAGTCGATCAAGCGCACCGGTTTCGGCCCCAACCTGTTCGACGAGTGGCGCTACCTGGACGTGGGCTACGCCTACCAGGACAACTCCAAGCGCCCGCTGAACAAGGACTTCGTGCTCAACGCCGAACGTTACCAGGGCGCCAGCGTGCTGCTGGCGCGGGAAAACTTCGGCTGCGGCTCCAGCCGCGAACACGCGCCGTGGGCCCTGGAAGAATATGGCTTTCGCAGCATCATCGCGCCGAGCTACGCCGACATCTTCTTCAACAACAGCTTCAAGAACGGCTTGCTGCCGATCATCTTGAGCGATGCCGAAGTGGATGAACTGTTCAAGCAAGTGGAAGCCAACCCCGGCTACGAACTGACCGTCGACCTCGCCGCGCAGACCGTGACCCGTCCGGACGGCAAGGTGTACCACTTTGAAGTGGATGCCTTCCGCAAGCACTGCCTGCTCAACGGCCTGGACGACATCGGCCTGACCTTGCAGGACGGCGATGCGATTGCCGCGTTTGAAACCAAGCACCGGGCCAGCCAGCCTTGGTTGTTTCGCGATGCTTGATGTGATGTAGGCAGGACCGCCGCCATCGGGAGCAAGCTCCCTCCCACATTTGAACGTGTTCACACATCAACATGTGGGAGGGGGCTTGCCCCCGATGGGGTCAGTGTTAACCACACAAAACCCAGGAAACTCACCATGACCAAAGCCGCCCACACCCAAGTCGTGCAAAAACAATTCGGTGAACAGGCCTCGGCCTACCTGAGCAGTGCCGTACACGCCCAAGGTACTGAATTTGCGCTGCTCCAGGCCGAACTGGCCGGGCACGGCGCTGCGCGACTGCTGGATTTGGGCTGCGGCGCCGGTCATGTCAGTTTCCATGTGGCGCCGCTGGTAAAAGAAGTGGTGGCCTACGACCTGTCGCAGCAGATGCTCGACGTGGTCGCCGCCGCTGCCGCAGACCGTGGCCTGGGCAATATCCGCACGGTCCACGGCGCTGCTGAGCGCTTGCCGTTCGCCGATGGCGAATTCGACTTCGTGTTCAGCCGCTATTCGGCGCACCATTGGAGCGACCTCGGCCTGGCCCTGCGCGAAGTGCGCCGGGTGCTCAAGCCGGGTGGCGTGGCGGCGTTTGTCGATGTCTTGTCACCGGGCAGCCCGCTGTTGGACACTTACCTGCAAACCGTCGAAGTGCTGCGCGACACCAGCCACGTGCGCGATTACTCCGCCGCCGAATGGATGCGCCAGCTCAGCGAAGCCGGTCTGCATGTGCGCAACAGCAGCCGCCAGCGCCTGCGCCTGGAATACACCTCGTGGGTCGAGCGCATGCGTACACCAGCGCCTTTGCGTGCGGCGATTCTTGAGCTGCAACAGGCAATGGGCCAGGAAGTCCGCGATTATTACGAAATTCAAGCCGACGGCACCTTCAGCACCGACGTGCTGGTGGTTTGGGCCGAACGCTGAGTATTTTTCCCGACCTGCCCCAGGGCGGGTCGCATGATGAAATGAGGAACGCATGAGCAAGCAGATTCTGATTCTCCCAGGCGACGGTATTGGTCCGGAAATCATGGCCGAAGCGGTCAAAGTCCTGGAACTGGCCAACACCAAGTACAACCTGGGCTTCGAGTTGAGCCACGACGTGATCGGCGGCGCTGCCATCGACAAGCACGGCGTGCCCCTGGCCGACGAGACCCTGGACCGCGCCCGTGCGGCCGACGCCGTGTTGCTCGGCGCCGTGGGTGGCCCGAAATGGGACAAGATCGAGCGTGACATCCGCCCTGAGCGCGGCCTGCTGAAGATCCGCGCGCAACTGGGCCTGTTCGGCAACCTGCGCCCGGCAATCCTCTACCCGCAACTGGCCGACGCGTCGAGCCTCAAGCCGGAAGTGGTGGCGGGCCTGGATATCCTGATCGTGCGCGAGCTGACCGGCGGTATCTACTTCGGCTCGCCGCGCGGTGTGCGCGAACTGCCGAATGGCGAGCGCCAGGCCTACGACACCCTGCCGTACAGCGAGAGCGAAATCCGCCGTATCGCCCGGGTCGGTTTCGACATGGCCCGCGTGCGTAGCAAGAAGATCTGCTCGGTCGATAAGGCCAACGTCCTGGCCTCCAGCCAGCTGTGGCGCGAAATCGTCGAAGAAGTCGCCAAGGACTACCCGGACGTCGAACTCAGCCACATGTACGTCGACAACGCCGCCATGCAACTGGTGCGCGCGCCGAAGCAGTTCGACGTGATCGTCACCGACAACCTGTTCGGCGACATCCTGTCCGACCAGGCGTCGATGCTCACCGGTTCCATCGGCATGCTGCCTTCGGCGTCCCTGGACACTAACAACAAGGGCATGTACGAGCCGTGCCACGGTTCGGCGCCAGACATCGCAGGCCTTGGCATCGCCAACCCGCTGGCGACCATTTTGTCGGTGTCGATGATGCTGCGTTACAGCTTCAACCTGGGCGACGCGGCGGATGCCATCGAGAAGGCCGTGAGCCTGGTGTTGGACCAGGGCTTGCGCACCGGAGACATCTGGTCGCAGGGTTGCACCAAAGTCGGTACGCAAGAAATGGGCGACGCAGTAGTCGCCGCGTTGCGGAATCTGTAATCTCTCGGGCCCGCTTGCAGTTGTTGCTGCAAGTCGGCCCACTTTTTAACAAGGTGTAGTTGCGATGAAACGTGTAGGTCTGATCGGTTGGCGCGGTATGGTCGGTTCCGTGCTCATGCAGCGGATGCTGGAAGAGCAGGATTTCGATCTTATTGAGCCGGTGTTTTTCACCACTTCGAACGTGGGTGGCCAAGGGCCGTCCGTGGGCAAGGATATTGCGCCGCTCAAGGACGCCTACAGCATTGAAGAGCTGAAAACCCTCGATGTGATTCTGACCTGCCAGGGCGGCGACTACACCAGCGAAGTGTTCCCCAAGCTGCGCGAAGCCGGCTGGCAGGGTTACTGGATCGATGCTGCGTCCAGCCTGCGCATGCAGGACGATGCGGTGATCGTGCTCGACCCGGTCAACCGCAAGGTCATCGACCAGCAACTCGACGCTGGCACCAAGAACTATATCGGCGGCAACTGCACCGTCAGCCTGATGCTGATGGGCCTGGGCGGCTTGTTCGAAGCCGGCCTGGTCGAGTGGATGAGCGCCATGACTTATCAGGCGGCGTCCGGCGCCGGCGCGCAGAACATGCGCGAACTGATCAAGCAGATGGGCGCGACCCACGCGGCGGTCGCCGATCAACTGGCCGACCCGGCCAGCGCGATCCTCGACATCGACCGCCGTGTGGCCGAGGCCATGCGCAGCGACGCCTACCCGACCGAGAACTTCGGCGTGCCGTTGGCCGGTAGCCTGATCCCGTGGATCGACAAGGAGCTGCCGAACGGGCAGAGCCGTGAAGAGTGGAAGGCCCAGGCCGAGACCAACAAGATCCTCGGTCGCTTCAAGAGCCCGATCCCGGTGGACGGCATCTGCGTGCGTATCGGCGCCATGCGCTGCCACAGCCAGGCGCTGACCATCAAGCTGAACAAAGACGTGCCGATCGCCGATATCGAAGGGCTGATCAGCCAGCACAACCCTTGGGTCAAGCTGGTGCCGAACAGCCGCGAAATCAGCATGCAGGAGCTGAGCCCGACCAAGGTCACCGGCACCCTGAATGTTCCGGTGGGGCGTCTGCGCAAGCTGAACATGGGCACCCAGTACCTGGGCGCGTTCACCGTCGGCGACCAGTTGCTGTGGGGCGCGGCCGAACCGCTGCGGCGCATGCTGCGGATTCTGCTGGAGCGTTGATCGCTTGAGGCACTAAGAAAAACCCGCGACTGGTGACAGGCGCGGGTTTTTTGTTGGCTTTCAGGAAGGCATCGGGAGCAAGTCGAATCGTCGCACCGCAAGGCCCAGCCCAATTGCCTCACCCCCCACCACCCGGTAAAGTGCCGCTCCCCCCCGCAATGCCCGAGGCAGCTCCCATGACCCAGACCTTTGATATCGCCGTGATCGGCGCCACCGGCACCGTCGGTGAAACCCTGGTGCAGATCCTCGAAGAGCTGGCTTTCCCGGTGGGCACCTTGTACCTGCTGGCGGGCAGCAACTCCGCGGGCGCGTCGGTGCCGTTCCGTGGCAAGAACGTGCGCGTGCGGGAAGTCGATGAGTTTGACTTCAGCAAGGCGCAACTGGCGTTTTTCGCCGCCGGCCCGGCGGTGACCCTGAGCTTCGCCCCACGCGCCACGGCGGCCGGCTGTTCGGTGATCGATTTGTCGGGCGCATTGCCGGCCGCGCAAGCGCCTCAGGTGGTGCCGGAAGCCAATGCCCATGTGCTGGATGGCTTGAAAAAGCCGTTCCAGCTCGGCAGCCCGAGCCCGTCCGCGACCAACCTCGCGGTGGTGCTGGCGCCGCTGCGTGGGATTCTGGATATCCAGCGTGTCAGCGTTACCGCCAATCTGGCGGTGTCTGCCCAGGGCCGTGAAGCGGTCAGCGAGCTGGCGCGCCAAACCGCCGAGTTGCTGAATGTGCGCCCGCTGGAGCCCAAGTTCTTTGATCGGCAGATGGCATTCAACCTGTTGGCACAAGTCGGCACGCCGGATGCCCAAGGTCATACAGCGCTGGAGAAACGTCTCGTACACGAACTGCGCGCTGTGCTGGAAACTCCTTTACTAAAGATTTCTGCGACTTGCGTTCAAGCCCCGGTGTTTTTTGGCGATAGCTTGACTGTGTCATTGCAATTGGGTTCGCCGGTCGACCTTGCCGCCGTCAACCGTGCGCTCGACGCCGCAGCGGGTATCGAGCGGGTGGAGGAGGGGGATTACCCGACAGCCGTGGGTGATGCCGTCGGCCAGGATGTAGTCTACGTCGGACGAGTGCGTGCGGGGGTGGACGATCCGGCGGAACTAAATCTGTGGTTGACGTCAGATAACGTGCGTAAAGGCGCCGCGCTGAATGCGGTGCAGCTGGCGCAGTTGTTGATAAAAGGCCTTGTGTAAAAGATACTTGGCGGCAATTTGTAGATTGATTCTAACCAGGCGCTATGCTTGGCCCCAAGCAGGAACAGTTGCGTGTCGGTGACCTATCGGCTCGCCGTGCCTTATGGCAACGGTTACCAACCTTCTCGCAGGCCGGGGAGTGTTCAAACAAAGGATGAGGCTATGGTTCAAGTTCGCAAACTGGTGTTAGCAATAGCGGCCGCCTCGGCGCTGTCCTCCGGTATGGCGCAGGCGCTGCAGCTGGGGGAGATGACCCTCAAGTCGAAGTTGAACCAGCCGTTGTCGGTGGAAATCGAATTGCTCGACGTCGGCGGCCTCACGGCCTCCGAGATCACCCCGAGCCTGGCGTCGTCCCAGGCGTTTGTCGATGCCGGCGTCGATCGCCAGGCGTTCCTCAATGACCTGACGTTCACCCCGGTGATCAACCCGGCCGGGCGCAGTGTGGTGCGTGTCACGTCCAGCAAGCCGTTGCCTGATGCCTACGTGCGGTTCCTGCTGCAAGTGCAATGGCCCAATGGCCGCTTGATGCGTGACTACAGCGTGCTGCTCGACCCGGCCAAGTTCGACCAGTCGACGCCGACCAACAGCGCAGCCACGCCGCGTTTGAGCGCGCCCGCGTTGAGCGTGCCGGCCCAGCACACCACCACGGCCCGTGACACGCTGTGGGAAATCGCCGAGAAGCACCGTAATGGCGCTTCTGTGCAGCAGACCATGCTGGCGATCCAGGCACTCAACCCTGACGCTTTTATCGGCGGCAACATCAACCGTCTGAAAACCGGCCATGTGCTGCGCCTGCCGGATACCGTACAAAGCACGGCGTTACCGCAGCCCAAGGCCATTGCCGAAGTGACCGCGCAGAACGTCGCCTGGCGCCAGGGCCGCCGTGCCGCGCCCCACCAGACGGCCGGTAAGCAACAACTGGACGCCACCAAGCGCACCCAGGCTGGTAATGCGCCGGCGAGCACCAACGCCAAGGACAACTTGAGTCTGGTTTCGGCCGACTCCGCCAAGAAGGGCGCGAAGGGCAAGGCGGGTGATGGCCAGGCCCTGAGCGACAAGCTGGCGATGGCCCGGGAACAGCTCGACACCACACGCCGTGACAACGAAGAACTGAAAAGTCGCGCCGCAGACCTGCAGAGCCAATTGGACAAGCTGCAAAAGCTGATCCAACTGAAAAACGATCAACTGGCCAGGTTGCAGGCTGAAAAAGGCGCCCCGGCAACCCCGGCGACTGCGGTCATGCCCGCGCAGTTGGCAGGTGAGCCGCCGGCCGCTGCAGTCGCGCCCGCTGAGCCGGCCGCCACCGCGACCCCGGTGGCCGAGCCGATCAAGCCCGACGCCGTGCCTGCGACCAGCGAAGACAAATTCAACGAACTGCTGACCAACCCGATTGTGCTTGGCGTCATCGGCGGCGCGGCCGGCGTGGTGGCGTTGTTGCTCCTGTTGCTGTGGGCGCGTCATCGCAATGCCCGTCGCGCAGAAGAAAAGCACCTGCGCATGGCGCGGGCCCTGTCCGAAGAGCCGGAATTCGCTTCGAACATCGACCTTGATCTGCCACCGGACAGCTTCGCTGGCCTGGAAGTACCGGCACCGAACGTGACGTTGACCGCCGCGCCTGCGCCTGCGCCGGCACCTGTGGTCGCGCCGGCAGCGGCACCAAGCGCGGCCTCGGTGCTTGCGCCACTGGCTGGCGCCGTAGCGCCGGAAAACACCAATGATGCGCTGGTCCAGGCCCAATCCCATATCGACCGCGGTCACTTGAACCAGGCGGCCGATGTGCTGGAACAAGCCATCAAGTACGAACCCAAGCGCAGCGACCTGCGCTTGAAGCTGATGGAAGTCTACGGCCTGCAGAACGACAAGGACGGTTTTGTCGTCCAGGAGCGTCAGTTGGTGGCCAATGGTGAAAACCATGCCCAGGTCGAGCAGCTCAAGTCGCGCTTCCCGGCCATGGCCGTGTTGGCGGCGGGAGTGAGTGCCGCCGTGGCCGCCGCCGCGATGGACGCTCAATACGTCAAGGATCTGCTGGAAGACAAGCCGGCCGCCGCGCCGCAAGCGACGGCAGAAGCGGAGCCGTTCGATACTGATTTCGATCTGAGTCTGGACGAGCTGGAGGCGGCTTCGCCAGCGGCGTTGGACAAGACCGATCAGCAGACCTTCGAAGCGCTGCTGCAGCAACAGACCGATGCCAAGCCGAGCCCGGAAGATCTGTCGGACTTTGACCTCGACCTGCAACTGGACCCGCCGGCGTCCCAGTCCGATGACGACTTCCTTTCGGGGCTTGAAGATCAGATGAAGGACGTGTCGCCGGTCGAACCGCCGACCCTGACCCCGGCCGCCCTGGACGACCTCGACCTGCCGGAAGACTTCGACCTGTCCCTGGCTGACGAGCCGGACGCCCCGGCGGCCAAACCCGATGCGTTCGCCTCGGAGCTGGATGACGTCAACGCCGAGCTCGATCGTCTGTCCCAGAGCCTGGAAAACCCGCCGATCGAGCCGTCCTTCACCGCCGAAGATGCGGCGCTGGGCGGTGACGAACCGGAGGTCGACTTCCTCTCCGGCACCGATGAGGTCGCAACCAAGCTGGATTTGGCCCAGGCCTATATCGACATGGGCGATACGGACGGCGCGCGGGATATTCTTTCCGAAGTGCTGACCGAGGGCGATGAAACCCAGCGCGGCGAAGCCAAGGAAATGCTTGGCCGACTGGTGTAATCGCCACGGGATGACCCAGACGGCGGCCTTCGGGCCGCCGTTTTGCATTGCCGGTACCAAACACATGGCGTCTGGGGCGCAGCGCCTTATAATGCCCGCCTTTGCGCAACTCATCAGGCTCTCAGTTCTTGGCAAATATAGATAACCCGGCTGCCGAAATGGCGGCTGCAGGCTTTTACCGCATCGCCCTGGGCGTGGAATACAAAGGTTCGCGCTATTGCGGCTGGCAGCGCCAGGCGTCCGGCGTGCTGACGGTGCAGGAAACCCTGGAAAAGGCCCTGTCCAGAGTCGCCGACTCGCCGGTATCGCTGATGTGCGCCGGGCGTACCGACGCGGGCGTCCACGCCTGCGGCCAGGTGGTTCACTTCGACACCCAGGCCGAGCGCTCGATGAAAGCGTGGGTGATGGGCGCTAATATCAATTTGCCCCATGACGTCAGTGTCAGTTGGGCCAAGGTCATGCCGGCGCACTTTCATGCGCGCTTCAAGGCGATCGCCCGGCGTTACCGCTATGTGATCTACAACGATCAGATCCGCCCGGCGCACCTCAACGAAGAAATCACCTGGAACCACCGCCCGCTGGATGCCGAGCGCATGGCCGAAGCCGCGCAGCATCTGGTTGGCGTCCATGATTTCAGCGCGTTCCGTGCCGGCCAGTGCCAGGCCAAGTCACCGATCAAGGAAGTCCATCACTTGCGGGTGACGCGTCACGGCAAGATGATCGTGCTGGATATCCGCGCCGGAGCGTTCCTGCACCATATGGTGCGCAACATTGCCGGTGTGTTGATGACCATCGGCACCGGCGAGCGCCCGGTGGAGTGGGCCAGGGAAGTACTGGAAAGCCGTATTCGGCGGACCGGCGGCGTCACGGCGCATCCGTTTGGCCTGTATCTGGTGGAAGTGGAGTACCGCGACGAGTTCGAGCTGCCGCAGCGCTTCATCGGGCCACACTTCCTCACAGGTTTCAGCGAACTTGGCGGCTGACGCCCGGAAAAGCTTTTGTTACCATCCGGGACTTTCTCGGTTCAACCCCTGAGGTTTCCACGACATGTCAGCCGTTCGCAGCAAGATTTGTGGGATTACCCGCATAGAAGACGCGCTGGCGGCAGTCGAAGCGGGGGCGGATGCCATCGGTTTCGTGTTTTATGCCAAGAGCCCGCGGGCGGTGAATGTGCTGCAGGCGCGGGCGATCATCGCCGCACTGCCGCCGTTCGTGACCACCGTGGGCTTGTTCGTCAATGCCAGCCGCTGCGAACTCAACGAAACCCTGGATGCCGTGCAACTGGACATGTTGCAGTTTCACGGCGATGAAAGCCCTGACGAATGCGAAAGCTACCAGCGTCCGTATATCAAGGCGTTGAGAGTCAAAGCCGGGGATGATATCGCCGGCGCTTGCGCGGCCTACACCGGCGCGCGCGGGATACTGCTGGACACCTACGTCGAAGGCGTACCCGGCGGCACCGGCGAAGCCTTCGATTGGTCGCTGATCCCCGAGGGGTTGAGCAAACCGATCATCCTGGCCGGCGGGCTTACCCCCGCCAATGTCGCGGCGGCGATCGAACAGGTCCGGCCGTATGCCGTGGATGTCAGCGGTGGGGTAGAGCAGGGCAAGGGCATCAAGGACCACGGCAAGATTCGCGCATTCATGCAGGCTGTGCGCAACAGCGATGGCGTGATGTGACGGCTGGCAGTCTGCCGCCGTCCATAACTACCACTGTGTAAAACAGCCCGGTGCCACCTGCGGGAGGCCCGGAAATGAAGTGGCAACCCTGCACGGGCAGGTTGTCTGGAAGGCTGAGGAAACATGCGGGAAATGGCTGGTCGAACGTCTGACCCCGTCCTGCATGTGTCATCGCCACATATGAATTTAGCTCAAGGGCATACGCGGGGCTGTGTTCAAGCCACCGGTACTGGAGAAAGAAAGCATGAGCAACTGGTTAGTAGACAAACTGATCCCTTCGATCATGCGTTCCGAGGTGAAAAAAAGCTCGGTTCCTGAAGGTCTGTGGCACAAATGCCCATCCTGCGACGCGGTGTTGTACCGCCCGGAGCTGGAAAAGACCCTGGACGTTTGCCCTAAGTGCAACCACCACATGCGTATCGGCGCTCGCGCGCGCATCGACATTTTCCTCGACGCCGACGGCCGTAACGAGCTGGGCGCGGACCTGGAGCCGGTTGACCGCCTCAAGTTCCGTGACGGCAAGAAGTACAAGGACCGCCTGACCGCTGCACAGAAGCAGACCGGTGAGAAAGACGCGCTGATTTCGGTCAGCGGCAAGCTGCTGGGTATGCCGGTCGTGGTGTCGGCGTTTGAGTTCTCCTTCATGGGCGGTTCCATGGGTGCCATCGTCGGCGAGCGTTTCGTGCGCGCCGCCAACTACGCCCTGGAAAACCGCTGCCCGATGATCTGCTTCGCAGCCTCCGGTGGTGCGCGCATGCAGGAAGCCCTGATCTCCCTGATGCAAATGGCCAAGACCTCCGCGGTGCTGGCGCGTCTGCGGGAAGAGGGCATTCCGTTCATCTCCGTGCTGACCGATCCGGTGTACGGCGGTGTTTCCGCCAGCCTGGCGATGCTGGGCGACGTGATCGTCGGCGAGCCCAAGGCCCTGATCGGCTTTGCCGGCCCGCGTGTGATCGAGCAGACCGTTCGCGAAAAACTGCCGGAAGGCTTCCAGCGCAGCGAATTCCTGCTGGAGCACGGTGCGATCGACATGATCATCGCCCGTGGCGAGTTGCGTCCACGCCTGGGTAGCCTGCTCGCGCAAATGATGGGCCTGCCGACGCCGGTCTACATCGCGCCGAAGGTTGAGCCGATCGTCGTGCCGCCGGTGCCTGCAAACCTATGACCCAACGTACCCTGGGCGAATGGCTCGCCTACCTTGAGCAGTTGCATCCGTCCGCCATCGACATGGGCCTGGAGCGCTCGCAACAGGTAGCGGCCCGCCTCGGGTTGGGCCGCCCGGCGCCGCGAGTGATCACGGTAACGGGGACCAACGGCAAGGGCTCGACCTGTGCCTTTGTCGCAGCGCTGCTGCAGGCCCAAGGCCTGAAGGTCGGCGTGTACAGCTCGCCGCACCTGCTGCGCTACAACGAGCGGGTGCAACTCAATGGTGTGGAAGCCACTGACGAGCAGCTCTGCGAAGCCTTCGCCGCGCTCGATGCCGGGCGCGGTGAGATTTCCCTGACGTACTTCGAGATGGGCACTCTGGCGGCGTTCTGGCTGTTCGAACGGGCGCGCCTGGACGTGGTCGTGCTTGAAGTGGGCCTGGGCGGGCGCCTGGATACGGTCAACGTGGTGGATGCCGACCTGGCGCTGGTCACCAGCATCGGTGTCGACCATGTCGACTACCTGGGCGATACCCGTGAATCCGTGGCCTATGAAAAGGCCGGCATCTTCCGCCAGGGCAAGCCTGCGCTGTGCGGTGATCTGGACCCGCCGCAGACGTTGCTCGACCGGGTGCGGGAGCTGGATTGCCCATTCTTCCTGCGCGGGCGTGAGTTCAATCTTGAGGTCGGTGCTGAGCATTGGCAGTGGCGCGGGCGTGATGCGCGCGGCCAGCTCGTGGCGTTGCATGACCTGCCGCTGCTGAACCTGCCGATGGAAAACGCCGCGCTCGCCCTGCAAGCCTATCTGCTATTGGATCTGCCGTGGAATCCTGCGCAGATTGCTCGTACATTGCTGGCGACGCGGATCGTCGGGCGTCTCGATCGCCGTGCCTTCGATTGGCAGGGCAAGCGCCTGAACCTGCTGCTGGATGTGGGGCACAACCCCCACGCCGCCGAATACCTCGCGCAACGCCTGTCGCGTATAGCGCCGGTCGGTCGCCGCCTGGCGGTGTTCGGCTTGCTGGCCGACAAGGATCTGGAGGGCGTAGTGACGCCGTTGCTGGGGAATGTCCAGGCCTGGGCCGTGGCGCCCCTGGACACGCCGCGCAGCCGTCCGGCCGCGGAGCTTGAGGCGGCCCTGCAGAACCTTGGTGCGCGCGTGGCGTCGTATGCAAGTGTCACTGCGGCCCTTGAAGCGCAGTGTGCGGTTGCCACGCCCGAGGATGAGATTCTGTTGTTCGGGTCATTTTATTGTGTTGCCGAGGCGCTCGAATGGTTGGCCCGGCGCTCCACGGAGGAAGCTGCACATGGCATTACTGGATAGCGCATACAAGCAGCGGATGGTCGGTGCCCTGGTGCTGGTGGCCTTGGCGGTGATTTTCCTGCCGATGCTGTTTTCCCGTCAGGACGAACAGCGCCAGGTGGTCGTTGAGGCCCCGGCAGCGCCCCAGGCGCCGGTCGTGCCTCAGGTGCAGGTTGAACCGGTGGTGGTGCCTGAGCCGCAGGCATTGCCTGAAGAAGAGCCGGTGCCGGCCGATGAGGAATTGGCCGCGCAGCCGGCCCCTTCGATGCCGGTGCAGCCGAGTGTGCCTGTGGTCAAGCCGGCGCCTGCCGTCGCTGCCAAGCCCGCCGCGCCAGCGCCTGCCCCCAAGCCGGTCGTGCCGCAGCCTGCCGCGCCGGGCAAACCGGACGTGGGTCAGAGCCGTATCGACCCGAATGGCCTGCCGATCAGTTGGTCGATCCAGTTGGCCAGCCTGGCCAATCGCGAAAGCGCCGAGGCCTTGCAGAAAAAACTGCGCAGTCAGGGCTACAACGCTTACATCCGCAGCGCCGATGGCAAGAACCGCGTGTTTATCGGGCCGTTGATCGAGCGTGCCGAGGCGGACCGCCTGCGCGATTTGTTGGGGCGTCAGCAGAATCTCAACGGTTTTGTGGTGCGTTTCCAGCCTGAACGCGGCTGAGTTCACGCCGCTTTCAGCTTGGAATGCAGTCAAATGTGGGAGGGGGCTTGCCCCCGATGGCGGTCGATCAGTATCGGTTGTGCTGACTGACCCACCGCCATCGGAAGCCAGCCCCCTCCCACTTTGGTTTTGTGCGGGCCTTGAAATGCGCTTAACTCGTCACAAACTATTGTTTTGCAAAGCACCCGCAATCACAGCTTACCGATAGCCCGGCGCTCTGCTAAAATGCGCCGCCTTATCCGTCTGTAGGCTGCACCGTGCCATTTACCTGGGTTGATTGGGCGATCGTCGCAATCGTCGCCATCTCCGCTTTGATCAGTCTAAGCCGCGGCTTCGTAAAAGAAGCACTGTCGTTGCTGACCTGGATCATTGCAGGAGTCGTCGCCTGGATGTTCGGCGGTTCGCTGTCGGTCTACTTGAGCGGGTACATCGAGACACCTTCGGCTCGCGTCATCGCGGGCTGCGCCATCATGTTCATCGCCACGCTGCTGGTGGGAGCAATGGTCAATTATCTTATTGGCGAGTTGATACGTGTCACCGGCCTCTCCGGGACCGATCGATTTCTCGGCATGGCCTTCGGCGCTGCGCGTGGCGCGTTGCTGGTGGTCGTGGCGGTCGGGCTGTTGAGCCTGGGGCCAGTACAGCAGGATTCGTGGTGGCAGGAGTCGGTACTCGTGCCAAAATTTCTATTGGTTGCAGATTGGTCCAAGAACCTCATTTTGGGGTGGAGCAGTCAGTGGCTGGCCAGCGGGATCAGCATACCCGCTGATCTTCCGTTCAAGGAGCACCTCTTACCGGCCAAAACGCCTCAGTAAGCAGTGTTCAGTCAAGATTCATTAAGTAGGGGTTGCGTCGCATGTGTGGCATCGTCGGTATCGTCGGTAAGTCGAACGTCAATCAGGCGCTGTATGACGCGCTAACCGTCCTCCAGCACCGCGGCCAGGACGCTGCCGGTATTGTGACCAGCCACGACGGCCGGTTATTCCTGCGCAAGGACAATGGTCTGGTACGTGACGTGTTCCATCAGCGTCACATGCAGCGCCTCGTCGGGCACATGGGCATTGGCCATGTGCGTTACCCGACTGCCGGTAGCTCGACCTCGGCCGAAGCTCAACCGTTTTACGTCAACTCGCCTTACGGCATCACCCTGGCGCATAACGGTAACCTGACCAACGTTGAACAGCTGGCCAAGGAGATTTACGAATCTGACCTGCGCCACGTCAACACCAACTCTGACTCGGAAGTGCTGCTCAACGTGTTCGCGCACGAGCTGGCCCAGCGCGGCAAGCTGCAGCCGACCGAAGAAGATGTGTTCGCCGCCGTCACCGACGTGCATAACCGTTGCGTCGGTGGTTACGCGGTAGTGGCGATGGTCACCGGTTATGGCATCGTCGGTTTCCGTGACCCGCACGGCATCCGTCCGATCGTGTTCGGTCAGCGTCACACCGATGAAGGCGTCGAGTACATGATCGCCTCCGAAAGCGTGTCCCTGGACGTGCTGGGCTTCACCCTGATCCGCGACCTGGCGCCGGGCGAAGCGGTGTACATCACCGAAGATGGCAAGTTGCACACCCGCCAGTGCGCTGTTGCGCCGAAACTCACCCCGTGCATCTTCGAACACGTCTACCTGGCGCGTCCGGATTCGATCATCGACGGCGTTTCGGTGTACAAGGCGCGCCTGCGCATGGGCGAGAAGCTGGCCGACAAGATCCTGCGCGAGCGCCCTCAGCACGATATCGACGTGGTGATCCCGATCCCGGACACCAGCCGTACCGCTGCGCTGGAGCTGGCCAACCACTTGGGCGTCAAGTTCCGTGAAGGCTTCGTCAAGAACCGCTACATCGGCCGCACGTTCATCATGCCTGGCCAGGCGGCGCGCAAGAAGTCGGTACGTCAGAAGCTCAACGCCATCGAACTGGAATTCCGCGGCAAGAATGTGATGCTGGTGGATGACTCCATCGTGCGTGGCACCACCTGCAAGCAGATCATCCAGATGGCCCGCGAAGCTGGCGCGAAGAACGTGTACTTCTGCTCCGCCGCGCCTGCCGTGCGTTACCCGAACGTGTACGGCATCGACATGCCGAGTGCCCACGAGCTGATCGCCCACAACCGCACGACCCAGGACGTAGCCGACCTGATCGGTGCCGATTGGCTGATCTATCAGGACCTTTCCGACCTGATCGAAGCGGTCGGCGGTGGCAAGATCAAGATCGAGCAGTTCGACTGCGCGGTGTTCGACGGCAAATACGTGACCGGTGATGTCGATGAGGCTTACCTGAACAAGATCGAGCAGGCGCGTAACGACTCGTCGAAGATCAAGACCCAGGCGGTCAGTGCGATCATCGATCTGTACAACAATTGAGTAAACACCGGCCCTGAGGGGCCGGTTTTGTATCTTAAACAAAGCATTGAGTAAGGAGTCGCAGCATGAGTCAGGAATGGGATGCCGGTCGGTTGGACAGCGACCTCGATGGCGTAGCTTTCGATACCCTGGCTGTGCGCGCCGGTCAGCACCGCACGCCGGAAGGCGAGCACGGTGATCCGATGTTCTTCACCTCCAGCTATGTGTTCCGCACCGCTGCCGACGCCGCTGCGCGTTTTGCCGGTGAAGTGCCGGGCAACGTCTATTCCCGTTACACCAACCCGACCGTGCGCGCGTTCGAAGAGCGTATCGCCGCACTGGAAGGCGCTGAGCAGGCGGTCGCCACGGCGACCGGCATGGCGGCGATCCTGGCGGTGGTCATGAGCTTGTGCAGCGCCGGCGACCATGTGCTGGTGTCACGCAGCGTGTTCGGTTCGACCATCAGCCTGTTTGAGAAGTATTTCAAGCGCTTCGGTATCGAAGTGGACTACGTGCCTTTGGCGGATCTTTCCGGCTGGGATGCGGCAATCAAAGCCAATACCAAGCTGCTGTTCGTCGAGTCGCCGTCCAACCCGCTGGCCGAGTTGGTAGACATCGCCGCGCTGTCGCAAGTCGCGCATGCCAAAGGCGCCATGCTGGTGGTCGACAACTGCTTCTGCACGCCGGCGTTGCAACAGCCGTTGAAGCTGGGTGCGGATGTTGTCGTGCATTCGGCGACCAAGTTCATCGACGGCCAAGGCCGTTGCATGGGCGGTGTGGTGGCGGGGCGTAGCGAGCAGATGAAAGAAGTGGTGGGTTTCCTGCGCACGGCCGGCCCGACCCTGAGCCCGTTCAATGCATGGATCTTCCTCAAGGGCCTGGAGACTCTCAGCCTGCGGATGAAAGCCCATTGTGCCAATGCCCAGGCCCTGGCCGAGTGGCTGGAGCAGCAGGACGGTATCGAGAAGGTTCACTACGCCGGCCTCAAGAGCCATCCGCAGCACGCATTGGCCCAGCGCCAGCAGCGCGGCTTCGGTGCGGTGGTGAGTTTTGAAGTGAAAGGCGGCAAAGAGGGCGCCTGGCGCTTTATCGACGCGACACGCCTGATCTCGATCACCGCCAACCTGGGTGACAGCAAGACCACCATTACCCATCCGAGCACAACGTCCCACGGCCGCCTGGCGCCGCAGGAGCGGGAAGCGGCGGGTATTCGCGACAGCCTGATCCGTGTTGCGGTGGGGCTTGAAGACGTCGCTGACTTGCAGGCTGATCTGGCCCGTGGGCTGGCGGCCTTGTGATCGAGTGGTCCATGGAGGCGGCTGCGGGCGGTAACGGCCGCGTCGCGCTGGTGACGGGCGCCGCCCGGGGCATTGGCCTGGGGATCGCGGCGTGGCTGATCAGCGAAGGCTGGCAGGTGGTGCTGGCTGACCTGGACCGCGAGCGCGGCTCCAAGGTGTCCAAGGTGCTCGGCGAGAACGCCTGGTTTATCACCATGGACGTGGCCGACGAGAAGCAAGTCGCCCAGGGCGTCGCTGAAGTGCTTGGGCAGTTCGGGCGCCTGGATGCGTTGGTGTGCAATGCGGCGGTGGCCGACCCGCGCAATATCACCCTTGAAAGCCTTGACCTGGCCTCCTGGAATCGCGTGCTGGCGGTGAACCTCAGCGGCCCGATGCTGTTGGCCAAGCACTGTGCGCCGTACCTGCGCGCCCATGGCGGTGCGATCGTCAACCTGGCCTCGACCCGGGCTCGGCAGTCGGAGCCGGACACCGAAGCCTACGCGGCGAGCAAGGGCGGCGTGCTGGCCCTGACACACGCCTTGGCGATGAGCCTTGGCCCGGAAGTGCGGGTCAACGCCGTCAGCCCTGGCTGGATCGATGCGCGTGATCCGGCAGCCCGTCGCGCAGAGCCGCTGACCGACGCCGACCACGCCCAGCATCCGACGGGCAGGGTTGGCACGGTGGAGGACGTGGCGGCGCTGGTGGCATGGCTGCTGTCGCGCCAGGCCGGGTTCGTCACCGGCCAGGAGTTTGTGGTGGACGGCGGCATGAGCAAGAAGATGATTTACAGCGAGTAGGGTGGATAGCCGTCTTGAAACTATTTTGTCTTTTTCAGAAAAACTTCAAGCAGGCTATTGACTTAGGTCCGCTATCTGCGTAAATTTCGCGGCCTCAACGAAGCAAAGGGTGATTAGCTCAGCTGGGAGAGCATCTGCCTTACAAGCAGAGGGTCGGCGGTTCGATCCCGTCATCACCCACCACTTCTTGAGAGTTTTGCCCTAGGGTAAGACGCAACGTTAAAGGTTGCACCGACGCGCAGCGGTAGTTCAGTCGGTTAGAATACCGGCCTGTCACGCCGGGGGTCGCGGGTTCGAGTCCCGTCCGCTGCGCCATATTTTCCAGGTTCGATTCGTCGGGCTTGAGGTTGAACAGCCAAGGCTGATCAGCCAGATGTTTAAAGACGGTCGAGGGTTTACGCTCGGCCGGTCAAGCGATACGCAGCGGTAGTTCAGTCGGTTAGAATACCGGCCTGTCACGCCGGGGGTCGCGGGTTCGAGTCCCGTCCGCTGCGCCATATCTGCTTCAAGGCCCACTGAACGCCTTGCAGCACAAAGAAAGCCGTTGGCTGCCTTTGACCCGATAGCAAAGACCCTGGTCGAAAGACCGGGGTTTTTTGTGTCTGCGATTCAGCATTGATCAGCGCGTGTCGGCAAGCTACCTCAGCCTCTGTGGACGCAAGCTTGCCTGTGATGGCGTCGGCTGAGTGCGCCGTGCCAGCATCCCAGGCAAGCCTTCCCATCAGAACCCCAGCTTATCCCGTAGCCCGTAATACCAGGCGCCCATCGCGGCAAACGGCGTGCGCAGCAGTTGCCCGCCGGGGAACGGGTAGTGCGGCAGGTCGGCAAACGCGTCAAAACGCTCTGCCTGGCCTCGAAGGGCCTCTGCCAGTACCTTGCCCGCCAGGTGCGTGTACGTCACGCCGTGGCCGCTGCAGCCTTGGGAGTAATAGATGTTGTCGCCCAGGCGACCGACTTGCGGCAAGCGCGACAGGGTCAGCAGGAAATTGCCGGTCCAGGCGTAGTCAATCTTCACATCCTTGAGTTGCGGGAAGGCCTTGAGCATCTTCGGGCGGATGATTGCTTCGATATTGGCCGGGTCTCGCGCGCCATAGACCACGCCACCGCCGAAGATCAGGCGTTTGTCACTGGTCAGGCGGTAGTAGTCGAGCAGGTAATTGCAATCTTCGACGCAGTAGTCCTGTGGCAATAGCGTTTTGGCCAGTTCGTCCCCCAGCGGTGCGGTGGTGATCACCTGCGTGCCGCACGGCATCGATTTGGCCGCCAATTCCGGCACAAGGTTCCCCAGGTAGGCATTGCCGGCGACGATGATGAACTTCGCCCTGACCTTGCCCTCGGCGGTGTGTACTACTGGGGTGGCGCCGCGCTCGATGCGCAATGCGGCTGACTGCTCATAAATCGTGCCGCCGAGGGACTCTACGGCTGCTGCTTCGCCCAGCGCCAGGTTGAGCGGGTGGATATGTCCGCCGCTCATGTCCAGCAGGCCGCCGACGTAATTGTCACAGGCCACCACCTCGCGGATGCGCCGCTCGTCCAGCAACTCCAGCTGCGTATGGCCATAACGCTCCCACAAGCGCTTCTGCGACTCCAGGTGACCCATGTGCTTGCTGTTCAGCGCGGCGAATACTCCACCGTCCTTCAGATCGCACTGAATCTGGTACTTGGCGATCCGCTCACGAATGATCCTGCCGCCCTCGAACGCCATCTGTCCCAGCAACTGCGCCTGCTTCGGCCCGACGCTGCGCTCGATCACATCGATATCGCGGCTGTAGCTGTTGACGATCTGCCCGCCGTTGCGGCCAGACGCGCCAAACCCTACCTTGGCCGCCTCCAGGACTGTCACGCGAAAACCGTTCTCCAGCAGAAACAGCGCGCTGGAGAGCCCGGTGTAGCCAGCACCGATCACGCACACATCGGTTTCGACTTCACCTTGCAGCACTGGGCGAGGCGGAGCCGCATTCGCCGACGCGGCGTAATACGACTGGGGGTAGGGGGTGTTCGCCATCCTGGAACCTCTGTTTTATATTTTTTACGAGTGCCCCGATCCTACCTGAGTTGAAAATCGCGTGCCAGCCGCCCGAAAAATACGGGTGTACGGGCCGAAAATAAAAAATTCGCATATTCATAGGGTTAGCTGCAAAAAAGATGTTGACAGCCCTCCGGAATTCCGTAGAATGCCGCCTCACAGCAGGCACGTAGCTCAGTTGGTTAGAGCACCACCTTGACATGGTGGGGGTCGTTGGTTCGAGTCCAATCGCGCCTACCAAACAAAATCCGCTCTGCTGGGCGGTCTGGAAGGGCTCACCGAAAGGTGAGCCCTTTTTTGTTGTCTGAAATTTGGGCGTCGTTTTGCCACGCCCCGTTCGCGGCGGACGGTGAAGCGGGCGATCAGAAGAAAAGCTGAGCCACCGCTAGCAGACAGATGATCTGGACGAACATCTGGCCGAGAATTTCGCCATTGAACGTTTCCATATGCGTTTGTCCGGCGTACATAGTGGCTAGCCTCTTTGTCGGCAATCTTGCCCTGAACGATGCACAGAACGTGCGGTTGCTTTGTTGAGTGTAGTGGCTGAATGAGAATCTTCACGCCGGGCCGACACAAGGCGATCACCCCCCCCACGGTTTGTCGGTCTGCAGCAACAATTCTCCCGCCTTGGAAAAAACCACTCGAAACACGTCGCCCCGCCCTGGGCTCTGCCGCTGTAGCGCCGGGGATGCGTCGCGTGAGCGCTGTTGGCGTTTACAAGCGTCGAGGTGATCCGTAGATTGCCTCGAGTCTATTTTTGTCGTCGCCTGCGAGGAAGCCACACCGTGTCCATCCCCGGTTCAGCCGTATTTGCCCAGCGTTATCGCGCCTTCCTGTTCGATATGGATGGCACCTTGCTCAACTCCATTGCGGCTGCCGAACGGGTGTGGAGTATCTGGGCTGAACGTCATGGCCTGGATGTGGCGGCGTTCCTGACCACCATTCATGGCGCGCGGGCGATCGATACGATCAGGCGTCAGGCGTTGCCTGGGGTCGATCCTGAGGCTGAGGCGCAATGGATCACCGAGGCCGAGCTGAATGATGTCGAGGGTGTCGTGGCGATTCCCGGTGCCGTTGCGTTCTTGAATGATGTGCCCAGCGATCAATGGGCGTTGGTGACGTCCGCCCCCAGGGAGTTGGCGCTACGGCGCCTACAGGCGGCGGGCATCAGTCCGCCGGCGGTGTGGGTGACGGCCGAGGATGTCGCCAACGGCAAGCCGGATCCCGCCTGCTATAGGCTGGGTGCGCAACGTCTGGGTGTCGCGGCCCAGGACTGCCTGGTATTCGAAGATGCGACGGTGGGGATCCGAGCGGGGGAGGCGGCGGGCGCGGATGTGATGGTCGTGACCTCGACGCACCTGACACCCATGGTGACTGCGCATGCCTGGATCGACGGGTATGAGCAGTTTCAGGTGCGGCGCGACGCTGAAGGCCTGCTGCGCGTCGAGCGCCGAATGGAGTGAGAGGGAAAGGGCGCGCGTTCTATCGGCCGTGGCCTTCTTCACACGTGCCTGGGGCGCCGGGCGTGTGCAAAGGATAATTTTTCACGCCCTGGCGCGACAGCACCATCTCTCTGAGTATCTCATTGGCAAGTCGGGCAATCGCTTCTTCGCCGCGATAGTGTGCGCGCACGATGCCGGTGATTGCGAAGTGGTCGGTGTTCGGGCCGCTGAGAATGGCTGAGAGGGTGCCGTCAGCATGTAATGTGCAGACGACCTTATAGCTGGGCAAGCGCGATGCCAGTGCAGATTCGATTTGGGATTTGCTCAGGGTGTCCATCTGCTTCAACGCCTTTCAGCCGACCGTGCAAGGCCAAGCATAGGTGCTGCTGCAGGGCTGTAAATACCGGCGATCTGATAGCCAGGCATCAGCCGTCAGTGGGTAGTTCTCCGGTGTTCGCCGGGAGCTGCGCGCTGGCACATTTTGCGCTGGACGGTTTTCTGGATCGGCTTGAGGCAGAACACAAACAGGTAGCCGCCGAGCAACAGCGTCAAGTCCAGCCATGACGGCACATCGGTGACGTAGATATCTTTGATTTCGAACCTCAAGCCGCATTCCAATCCTGCAAAGACGAGCCCGATGAACAGGGCGATCATCCAGGAACGGGCGGCAAAAGGTCGCTTCGTGCTAGGCCTCATCGATGTGCTCCTGAGTGCACTCGTATGGCGGAAGAGGTTCTCACGAGGTTCGGCTGCAAATCATGTAACAAGTTCCGGGCGTAATGACAGTTTCATCTTTTTAGCGACGATGAAGGGACCGGATACGCTGAACGCGAAAAGAACGCGAGCAGGCCAATAGGGTTTTCGCCAGCCGTGACCGTGAACGAAAAGGCTGGCTACTGAAGGCGCTTCAAGGCGTCTGGTTTTTGTCCGGCGCCGTCAGGCCGGCCTGGATGCGCTGGTAGATTTCCTCGCGATGCACGGCAACATCCTTCGGTGCATTGATGCCGATTCGTACTTGCTGGCCGCTGACGCCCAGGATGGTGATCGTAATGTCATCACCGATGTTTATGCTTTCACCAACTTTACGGGTGAGTATCAGCATGGACTTCTCCTTGATTACTTTTAAGGACACATGTTTCAGACAGGGCAGGTGTCGGATGTGTGTAGCTTACTGCTAAGCGCTTCCCTGTGACTGCCTCTTTTAGGACGCATAGAGGCGACATTAATTCCCATGGCGTCATCATACAGGTCTGCGATACATGATTCGCATTGTTTAACCCAACGTTTATGACGGCCAGAATAGACAGTGGATGATAAAGTTGCCTCTTTATCCTTAAAGGAGCAGGGCAGTGCGTAAAGTAGCGATGGCAATGGCGGTGTTGGCATTGGCCGGTTGCGGTGAAGGCAAGCGTGTCGAAGAGCCCAGGGCCAAGCCCGCCGTGACTGAAAGCCAGCCGCAAACCGGTGCGATTGCCGCTCAGGAGTGGGACCTGCGCGTGGGTCCGCCGGATCACAAGCTGCAGGCGATCACCGACCTGACCGCCTGGTTGCTGGAGCATGGTTTCAATTTTTATATCGTGAAGGAAGACGGCAAGGATGTGGTGCTGTTGGGGCCATTCCAAACCAGGGCCGAGGCTGAAGCCAAACAGGCCTTGCTGACGGAAAAACTTGCCCGTGCCAAGAAAAACGACACCGAGTCGCAGATCATCGAACACAAGGTCGCGCAGTAACCGGCCGATTGGGCGGAAAAATACCGATTTTTCCCGCTCGGTTTCAGTTGCAGGCTTTCAGATTCACCGGGCCGACGAACTCGTTGCCGCGCCCCATCACGCAGGCTACCGTCTGATTGCGTTGGCGCTCCCAGGTCTGCACCGGATAGGTCTTGTTCCAGGCTTCGTACAGTTGGCGATCCTGTTTCGACAGGCGCAAGCCGTATTGTTTACTCATGTAAAAATACGTCCGTGCGATCATCCCGCGAATGGACGGACGCGGCATGACCTTCTTGGCCTTGAAGTCGACCTGGGTCAGGCATGAACCGTACTGCCCGCTTTGCACCGGCAGCCAGCCAAAACTGAAGTTGTTCCGGTCGCCATTGACCTCGCCGATGCTCGGCACGAGGTTGTGCAGGTCGGCTTCGGCGCGTTTGAACACGTCGTCATACCGCGTACAGTTCTTGCGCCCGCCATTCTGCCAGCACTGGCGCTGATGCCCGATCTGCCAGGCCGGCACGATATGTTCCCACTCGATGCGCGCGGCGCGGCTGGCGTTTTTGCGTGGGATGTAGCCGCAGGCTTTCAGGTCTACGCGGTTGCCCGTGTATTTGCAGCCGCAATAGAACTCGGTGGATTGTGGTGCGTAGAGCTTCCAGGCGATTTTCTTGGCTTCGCTGAACGTTCGGGGCGCTTGGGCGTGGGCGGCGATGGCAAAAAACAGGCACAAAAACACAGCAGTAAAACGGACACTCATTGAATCAATCTTCCTTCGGCACAACCCAGAAAATCTGCACGCCACCGTCGTCCCGGTAGGCGAGTGTGACGTTGTCGTTCTCCGCAATTTCCTCCAGCAGACGTTGCCATTCGTCCTCCGGTTCATCCGGCAGGCGGAAGATCAAGGCTGCCTTGGCTTTCTGGGCGTTGGTCGAATTGATGATCTTTTGCACACGAAGGGCCAGGCGTTCGTAAGCATCAGGCGGGGTTGGCGCTGCGGAAGAGGACTTTGCCACGGAGTATTCCTTAGTAAGCTGTACGTGCATACAGTATTTAACTGTAGGCGATTTCGCAACTGCTTAAAATTCAACAAGCTCGTCTGACAGTGATTCAAGCGAATTGATGTAGGGCGGGGAGATATGTAGCGAGGGTTTTGCGGGGAAGCAGGGGCGGGCGAATCCGCCCCTGCACAGGTGTTACCAGGAATCAGTATTCCCAGAACATCCGTTGCAGCTCTTTGCTGTCCTGGGTCTTGGTCAGGCCAACCATTGCCAGAATCCGCGCTTTCTGTGGGTTCAGGTCGTGGGCAGCCACCCAGTCGTACTTGTCGTCAGGCTGTTCGGCGTTGCGCAGCACGAAACCGCCGGCATTCACGTGGGACGAGCGAATGATCTGCACGCCTTGCTTGCGCAGTTCCTGCAGGGCCGGGACGACCTTGGAGGACACCGAACCGTTGCCGGTGCCTGCAAAGATGATGGCTTTGGCGCCGGCCTGGGCCAGGGCTTTGGCGGCAGTGTCGCTTACGTTGCCGTAGCCGTAGGCAATTTCGACGTCGGGCAGGCTCTTGATGGTCTTGATGTCGAACTCGGAGTCCATGGTGTGACGCTTGGCCGGCAGGCGGAACCAGTAGGATTTGCCTTCAACCACCATGCCCAACGGGCCCCATGGGCTCTTGAACGCTTCGGTCTTGATGTTGACCATCTTGCTCACGTCGCGACCCGACTGGATCTCGTCGTTCATGGTCACCAGCACGCCCTTGCCGCGGGCATCCTTGCTGCCGGCGACGGCGACGGCGTTGTACAGGTTGAGCATGCCGTCTGCCGACATGGCGGTACCTGGGCGCATCGAGCCGACAACAATGATGGGTTTGTCGGTTTTTTCCACCAGGTTCAGGAAGTAAGCGGTTTCTTCCAGGGTATCGGTGCCGTGGGTGATCACGATGCCGTCGACGTCCTTGCTGTCAGCCAGTTCGGCGACGCGGCGACCCAATTGCAGCAGGTTTTCGTTATTGATGCTTTCGGAGGCAATTTGCATGACTTGCTCGCCGCGCACATTGGCGATCTGGCTAAGCTCGGGAACACCGGCGATCAATTGCTCGATGCCGACTTTGGCTGCCTGGTAGGTGGCGCTGTTAGCGGTGCTGGCGCCGGCGCCGGCAATGGTGCCGCCGGTGGCGAGGATCACCACGTTGGAGAGTTTGGCTTTGGTTTCGACTTCTTTTGCCTGAGCGGCAACGGGGAACAGCAGCAGGAGGGCGAGTGCGCCCGGAACAAAGGTCTTCAGTGCAGATTTCATTATTTTTCTCTCTGGTTTTTGATGAGTGCGGTAGCAAGTTCATCTAGAGCGCTCGGGCGGTTCTGAACGCCTCGAGGTGCAGGAAGGGAGCAGGATTTGTACCAGCCTGAACGCCTCTGTGTTTATTATCTAAAGTATTGATTTAAAACAAATTAAATTTATCTTTAAGAAGGTTTGTCCATGCACTTGTCCGGCTTTCCGAACAAAGCGTGGGTGTTGCGTTCGGTTGTCCGAAGATAATGACGGGATAGTCGCCGGAGGCGTATGACATCGGCGGCACTGCCTGTCGTTTTAGAGAACGATCCGGCGACGGTGATGTTTAATAACCCCGCGAGACAGGCTGGAACGCAGGCGCTAGAGGGCTTGGGTGGAGGGCGGTTTTCTTCCGTTGACAAATCCTGGCAAGGTTCTCATAGTTTGTTTAACGCAAACGTTTGCGAGATGTTTCGCGGGTACGCCCTGAACGTCTTGAAAGCTCGTATCAGTCGCCCGGGTGGGTGGGCTGCCGAAGTGTTCTTCGGTGCAAGCGTTGCTCCCAATAATCATAAGATCGGAGTGAACCCATGAAGCTGCCATTCGCTGGACGTCTTCTTGCTGTCGCTGTGCTTGCCGCCGCATCTGCTGCTCTGCCTCTCTCTTCTGCATTCGCCGCCGACACCGCCGCCAAACCCAAGGTCGGCCTGGTGATGAAATCCCTTGCCAATGAATTCTTCGTCACCATGCAAGAGGGCGCGAAGGACTACCAGAAGTCCCACGCCGCTGATTTCGACATGATCACCAACGGTATCAAGAACGAAACCGATACCAGCGCGCAGATCGATATCGTCAACCAGATGATCCTCGCCAAAGTGAACGCCATCGTCATCGCACCGGCTGACTCCAAGGCACTGGTCACCGTGCTGAAAAAAGCCTCCGATGCCGGCATCAAGGTCGTCAACATCGATAACCGCCTGGACCCGGGCGTGCTGAAAAGCAAAAACCTCGATATTCCCTTCGTCGGCCCGGACAACCGCAAAGGCTCCAAGCTGGTGGGTGATTACCTGGCCAAGCAACTGGCCGCGGGTGACAAGGTCGGCATCATCGAAGGCGTACCGACCACTACCAACGCGCAGCAGCGCACCGCAGGCTACAAGGATGCGATGGACGCGGCCGGCATGAAGATCGTCTCCACCCAATCGGGCAACTGGGAAATCGACCAGGGCCAGAAGGTCGCCTCTGCGATGCTGAGCGAATACCCCGACCTCAAGGCGCTGTTGGCCGGTAACGACAACATGGCCCTGGGCGCCGTCTCGGCCGTGCGTGCGGCAGGCAAAGCCGGCAAGGTTCTGGTCGTAGGCTACGACAACATCGCCGCGATCAAGCCGATGCTGCAGGACGGCCGTGTCCTGGCGACCGCCGACCAGGCCGCCGCACAGCAGGCCGTGTTCGGTATCCAGAACGCGCTCAAGCTGGTCAAGGGTGAGAAGGTCGACGCTCAAGACGGCGTGATCGAAACCCCGGTCGAACTCGTCCTCAAGAAGTAATCCCGGCTGCACCCAACAGCGTCCGCTCACCCTGAGCGGACGCCTGGAGATTTTCCTATGTCATCTTCCGCCCCGAACGCTGTCCTCTCGGTCAGCGGTATCGGTAAGACCTATGCCCAGCCGGTTCTGTCCGACATCACCTTGACGCTCAATCGCGGGGAAGTGCTGGCGCTGACCGGTGAAAACGGCGCAGGCAAAAGTACCTTGTCGAAGATTATCGGCGGGCTGGTCACACCGACCGCCGGGCACATGCAATTCAACGGTCAGGACTACCGCCCCGGCAGTCGCACCCAGGCCGAAGAGCTGGGCGTGCGGATGGTCATGCAGGAACTCAACCTGCTGCCGACGCTGACCGTGGCCGAAAACCTGTTCCTGGACAACTTGCCCAGCCACTGTGGCTGGATCAGCCGCAAGCAGCTGCGTAGCGCGGCGATCGAAGCGATGGCGCAGGTCGGCCTGGATGCGATTGACCCGGACACCCTGGTCGGCAGCCTGGGTATCGGCCATCAGCAAATGGTCGAGATCGCCCGCAACCTGATCGGCGACTGCCATGTGCTGATTCTCGACGAGCCCACGGCTATGTTGACCGCCCGTGAAGTCGAGATGCTGTTTGAGCAAATCACCCGCCTGCAGGCCCGGGGCGTGGCGATCATTTATATTTCACACCGGCTCGAAGAGTTGGCCCGTGTCGCCCAACGCATTGCAGTACTGCGTGACGGCAAACTGGTCTGCGTCGAGCCGATGGCCAATTACAACAGCGAGCAACTGGTGACCTTGATGGTCGGCCGCGAGCTGGGCGAGCACATTGACCTGGGGCCCCGTACCATCGGCGGCCCGGCCTTGACGGTGAAAGGGCTGACCCGTGCGGACAAGGTCCGCGACGTCTCCTTTGAAGTGCGTGCCGGCGAGATCTATGGCATCTCCGGCCTGATCGGCGCCGGCCGCACGGAATTGCTGCGCCTGATCTTCGGTGCCGACCTGGCCGACAGCGGCACCATTGCCCTGGGGTCGCCGGCCCAAGTGGTGAGCATTCGCTCGCCGGTCGACGCAGTGGGCCACGGCATCGCCCTGATCACCGAAGACCGCAAGGGCGAAGGCCTGCTGCTGACGCAATCCATCAGCGCGAATATCGCCTTGGGCAACATGCCGGAAATTTCCGGCGGCGGTGTGGTAAATAGTCGCGACGAAACCGCCCTGGCCAAGCGTCAGATCGATGCCATGCGTATCCGCAGTTCCAGTCCGGCGCAGTTGGTGTCCGAATTGTCCGGCGGTAATCAGCAGAAAGTCGTGATTGGCCGCTGGCTGGAGCGCGACTGCTCGGTGATGCTGTTCGATGAGCCGACCCGTGGCATCGACGTGGGGGCCAAGTTCGACATTTACGCCTTGCTCGGCGAGTTGACCCGCCAGGGCAAAGCGCTGGTGGTGGTGTCCAGCGACCTGCGCGAGCTGATGTTGATCTGTGACCGCATCGGCGTGCTGTCTGCCGGGCGGTTGATCGAGACCTTCGAGCGCGACCGCTGGACCCAGGATGAATTGCTTGCCGCCGCCTTCGCCGGCTATCAGAAACGTGACGCGCTGCTCAACGATACAGTGCTTAGGAATGCCCAATGAAAACAACAACTTCCCCCGGTAAAGCGGGCGGCAATTTTTACGGCCTGGGCACCTACCTGGGGCTGGCGGGTGCGTTGCTGGCGATGATTGCGCTGTTTTCGGTGCTCAGCGATCACTTCTTGTCCTACGACACCTTCAGCACCCTGGCCAACCAGATCCCGGACCTGATGGTGCTGGCGGTGGGCATGACCTTCATCCTGATCATCGGCGGTATCGACCTGTCGGTGGGCTCGGTGCTGGCCCTGGCGGCGTCGGCGGTCAGCGTGGCGATTCTCGGCTGGGGTTGGAGCGTGTTGCCGGCCGCCGTGCTCGGCATGGGCTGCGCCGCGCTGGCCGGCACCATCACCGGCTCGATCACCGTGGCCTGGCGGATTCCGTCGTTTATCGTGTCCCTTGGCGTACTGGAAATGGCACGCGGCGTGGCGTACCAGATGACCGGCTCGCGCACGGCTTATATCGGTGACTCCTTTGCCTGGCTGTCCAATCCGATCGCCTTCGGGATTTCGCCTTCGTTCATCATCGCTTTGCTGGTGATCGTCGTCGCCCAACTGGTGTTGACTCGCACGGTATTCGGCCGTTACTTGATCGGTATCGGTACCAATGAAGAAGCCGTGCGTCTGGCTGGGATCAATCCCAAACCTTACAAGATCCTGGTGTTCAGCCTGATGGGCCTGCTGGCGGGTGTTGCGGCGCTGTTCCAGATCTCGCGCCTGGAGGCGGCGGACCCGAACGCCGGGTCCGGCCTGGAACTGCAAGTGATCGCGGCCGTGGTGATCGGCGGCACCAGCCTGATGGGCGGGCGCGGCTCGGTGATCAGTACGTTCTTCGGTGTGTTGATTATTTCGGTATTGGCGGCTGGCCTGGCGCAGATCGGTGCCACCGAACCCACCAAGCGCATCATCACCGGGGCCGTGATTGTGATTGCCGTGGTCCTCGATACCTACCGCAGTCAACGCGCCAGTCGGCGGGGCTGAACCATGGCGACGATTAAGGATGTGGCAGCACTTGCAGGTATTTCCTACACCACCGTGTCGCATGTGGTGAACAAGACGCGCCCGGTCAGCGAGCCGGTGCGCCTCAAGGTGGAAGCGGCGATCAAGCAACTGGACTATGTGCCCAGCGCCGTGGCGCGTTCGCTCAAGGCCAAGACCACCGCCACCATCGGCCTGCTTGTGCCCAACAGCCTCAACCCGTATTTCGCCGAGCTGGCCCGGGGGATCGAGGATTACTGCGAGCGTAATGGCTATTGCGTGATCCTCTGCAACTCCGACGACAACGCCGAAAAGCAACGCAGCTATTTGCGAGTGTTGCTGGAGAAGCGCGTCGATGGCTTGATCGTGACCTCGGTGGGCGGCGACGACAGCGGCCTGGCCGCGGGCTTGAGCGCGGTCCGCACGCCCATGGTGATTGTCGACCGGGCGTTGGACGGTATTGATGTCGACCTGGTGCGTATAGATCACGAGCAGGGCGCCTACCTGGCGACCCGGCATTTACTTGAACTGGGCCATCGGGACATCGCCTGCATCGGCGGCCCTGGCCATACCCGTGTGGCACAAATGCGTCTGGCGGGGTATCACCGCGCTTTGCGCGAGGCGGGTATCGACGTTGCCGCCAATCGCACCCTGGAAAGCGACTTCACCAGCACCGGCGGTTATGCCGCGGCAGTGAAGTTGCTGTCGGAAAACCCGCCGAGCGCGATTTTCGCCAGTAACGACATGATCGGTTTCGGCGTGTTGCGTGCGGCAGCCGAGCGCAACATCCGCGTGCCGAGCGAATTGTCGGTGATCGGCTTCGATGACATCCAAATGAGCCGCTACGTGTACCCGGCGCTGACCACGGTCGGGCAGTCGATCGTGCAATTGGGCGAGACGGCGGCCGAGTTGTTACTGCGACGAATTGCGACCCCCCAACTGCCGATCGATCAACGCATCGTGACGCCGAGTATTGTCTTGCGTGAGTCGACGGCGCCACTTGCCGGTGTGTTCGCCCAATACCGCTGAACCGAATTGATGAGTACTGATGTATGCCAGCAAAAGTAGTGGTAGTAGGCAGCTTGAACATGGACCTGGTCACCCGCGCCAGCCGGTTGCCGCGCGCCGGTGAAACCCTGATCGGCCAATCGTTTTCCACCGTCCCCGGTGGCAAGGGCGCGAACCAGGCCGTCGCATCGGCGCGGCTGGGGGCTGAGGTGGCGATGATCGGCTGCGTCGGCTCTGACGCCTACGGCGTCCAATTGCGCGATGCGTTGCTGGTCGAAGGCATCGATTGCCAGGCTGTGAGCCGTGTCGACGGTTCCAGCGGTGTGGCGTTGATTGTGGTGGACGACAGCAGCCAGAACGCGATCGTGATCGTTGCCGGCAGTAACGGTGAGCTGACGCCCGCTTCGTTGCAGGCGGCTGATGCGGTGTTGCAGGCCGCCGACGTAATCGTCTGTCAGCTTGAAGTGCCGCTGGAGACCGTCGGGTATGCGCTCAAGCGCGGGCGTGAACTGGGCAAGACGGTGATCCTCAATCCGGCCCCGGCCAGCAGTCCTTTGCCGGCGCAGTGGTATGCCTCGATCGATTACCTGATCCCCAACGAAAGCGAAGCCACCGCCCTGAGCGGCGTGACGGTGGACTCCCTGGACAGCGCCAAGCTCGCCGCGGCGCAGTTGATCAAGGCCGGCGCCGCTAAAGTGATCATCACCCTCGGCGCTCAGGGCGCGCTGTTCAGCGATGGCAACCGTGTTGAGCACCTGGCGGCGCCCAACGTCAAGGCGGTGGACACCACGGCTGCCGGCGACACGTTCGTCGGCGGTTTTGCCGCAGCGCTGGCCCATGGCAAAAGCGAAGCCGAGGCGATTCGTTTTGGTCAGGTGGCGGCCGCGCTGTCAGTCACCCGCGCCGGCGCGCAACCCTCTATTCCTACGCTGCACGACGTTCAAGGTTTTGTGCCCTCATGAAAAAGACACCGCTGCTCAATATCGCCCTGTCACGCCTGATCGCCTCCCTCGGGCATAGCGACATCCTGGTTATCGGTGATGCGGGCCTGCCCGTGCCGCCGGGCGTCGAGTTGATCGACTTGGCCCTGACCCAGGGCATTCCCGACTTCATCAGCACCTTGCGCATTGTGCTCAGCGAAATGCAGGTGGAAAGCCACGTGCTGGCCGAAGAAATCCTGCTCAAGCAACCGCCGGCGCTCAGCGCGCTCAATGCCCTGACCGACCAGGCGGCGCTCGGCGAGCGGCGTCTGCTCAGTCATGACGCATTCAAGCAACTGAGCCGCAGCGCGCGTGCCATTGTCCGCACGGGCGAGTGCCAGCCTTATTGCAATATCGCACTGGTGTCCGGCGTCACGTTCTAGAGTTCCCCAACGACAAGGAGTGTTTCATGCCGCGTAATCTTCCAACCCTGAGAAATCTGTTCCGGAGTGTTTTGCTTTTGTCCGTACTCACCGCAGTGAGCGCCCAAGCGGCGGAAAAAATCGACCTGATCATCGACACCGACCCAGGTGCCGACGATGTAGTGGCCTTGCTGTTTGCCATGGCCTCCCCGGAGGAGTTGAACATTCGGGCGCTGACCACCGTCGCCGGCAATGTGCGCCTGGACAAGACCTCGCGTAACGCGCGCCTGGCTCGTGAGTGGGCAGGGCGAGAGGACATCCCGGTGTACGCGGGCGCGCCGAAACCGCTGCTGCGCACGCCGATCTACGCCGAAAATATCCATGGCAAGGAAGGCATCTCCGGTGTCGCCGTACATGAGCCGAAAAAGGCCCTGGCCGAAGGCAATGCCGTTGATTACCTGATCAAGACCCTGAGCACCGCCAAGCCGCACAGCATCACCATCGCCATGCTTGGCCCGCAGACCAACCTGGCGTTGGCGCTGACCCAGGCGCCAGAGATCACCCAGGGCATCAAGGAAGTGGTGGTGATGGGCGGCGCGCACTTCAACGGCGGCAATATCACGCCGGTGGCCGAGTTCAACCTGTTCGCCGACCCGGTCGCGGCCGAGATTGTGCTCAAGAGTGGCGTCAAGCTGACCTATCTGCCGTTGGACGTGACCCACAAGGTGCTGACCAGTGAAGCGCGCCTGAAGAAGATCGCCGACATCAACAACAACGCGAGCAAAGTCGTCGGCGATATTCTCAATGAATACGTCAAAGGCGATATGGAGCACTACGGCATTCCTGGCGGCCCGGTGCATGACGCCACAGTCATCGCGTATCTGCTCAAGCCTTCGTTGTTCAGCGGGCGTCAGGCCAATATGGTGGTGGACAGCCGCGAAGGGCCGACCTTTGGCCAGACCATCGTCGATTGGTATGACGGCCTGAAGCAGGAAAAGAATGTGTTCTGGGTTGAGAATGGCGACGCCCAGGGCTTTTTCGATCTGTTGACCGAGCGCCTGGCGCGCCTGAAGTAAGGTGATTGCCGGTCGGCGCTCGCCGGCCGGTGCTTAATCGCGCCCGGGGTTGTGTGCGCCCATGTGATCGGCCGGGTATTTCTCGAAAACCTGGCCAATGAACGCTTGCGCGGCCTGGGTGCCCAACTCCTTGACCAGCAGGTCGATACCGATGATCGCCAATTCTTCCGGGCTTCCGGGGCTGTAGGAACTCTGCCCTTGGGGCCACTTGGCTTTGATGTCGGCTTGGAGCGTTACGGTGGTCATGGGTGTCTCACGAGCTGGAAGTACGGGGTGATGCGCTGAAACGCGGTTCTTACGTCGGCAGTTAAGCATTTTGTACGGCGTTTGGCACTGCTACTTACGCATGAGGTATTTCGAAATGAGGCAAGCAGTGTGCGACACTGTCAGCCTGTTTTAATGACCGGGGAACACCGCGTGCAGATCGACTTGAACAACCCCGAGAACCTGACACTGGCCGCCGTGCGCCAACTGCTTGCCAGTGCCAGTGACGATGAACACACTCAATTGCGAGTCACCAGGGCAGGTATTGCCTACATCTCCTCCGGCAAGGCCGTCGGCGGCGTCGATATCGATGGGTTGCTGTTTCGCCTGGAAACCTGGGCCAAGGGCTCCGGTTACGTCGGAAACGTGGCCGCCAGCGATGAGGTCTGGGTCACACAGATTTTCAATGCCTTGAAACAGAACTGGCCTAAGCCACCGTTTGACTACATCGACATTTACTGAATTCGTTCATATCTGGTGACGATTGATCGGGCGAATGCCTGCCCTGAGTCAGGCAGACTTGCCAGCAGGCGATTTACGTCTTGAAACCAATCCGCCTGATCGCTGTCGCACGATCTCTGTCCATTTTTTATCATAGGAGGCTTCATGCCTTGGAAGCTCGCATCATTCGGTACTTTGTTGGCGGCACTCGCGTTGGCGGGTTGCAGCACCCCGGGTACCTCTGAGCCAGCCAAAGATGCCGCCGTGACCGATGCCGGTCATAGCCGCTGTGAGGCGAAGGCCGCCGAGTTCACGATCGGCCAGAAAGCCTCGCCCCAGTTGCTGGAGCAAGCGCGTACCCGTGCCGGTGCGCAGAACGCCCGAATTCTCAAGCCTAACGATATGATCACCCTGGAATACCGCTCCGACCGCCTTAACCTCAACACCGACGACAACCTGGTGATCACCCGGGTCAATTGCGGCTGATAGCCACAGGCTTTTGCAGCGCCCATAAAAAACCCCGTCACATGGACGGGGTTTTTTTAGCTCAGCGGAGAATTACTCGCCGCGAACCTGTGCAGCTTGCATACCCTTTTGGCCTTTCTCAGCCACGAAGGAAACGGTTTGGCCTTCTTTCAGGCTTTTGAAACCGTCGCTTTCGATAGCTTTGAAGTGTACGAACAGGTCGTCACCGCCACCTTGAGGAGTGATGAAGCCGAAGCCTTTTTCATCGTTGAACCATTTAACGGTGCCGGTTTGGCGATTAGACATGGTGTATCTCCAAGAAACATATATTTTCAGTAGTGCTGTGCTGCTCAGGCCAACTGGGCACACAGGGCTATCATAGTCGAAATGTTCGGCTTGGGAGCCCCCCCAAGGCACTGTTTGCTAATCAATAGCCCCGGGTTTAGTCCTTCGGTTGGCTGAAAGCCCCGATCTACGGGGCTTTCGCACGAAATATCAGCTGGTAAAAAAAGCCGTAAAAGCTGCGTATTTTGTGCGAAATGGCAGTTTTAAGAGGGCTTTTACCGAAAAACTGCCATCCGAATTGCAGCGATTCTTACTTTTTCTTCACGACTTTGCAGGACGAAATAGCCGAGACTGCTTTGTTTTTAAGCGCCTGGCTCGCGTTCTGGTTGGTCATGAGTTCCTTGATTTCCGCGGTGCTCAATTCAGCATTGATCTTGTCGGCGCCGCATTCGCAGTGATCTTTGGCGGTTTTGATGTCCACGTTCTGGCTGGCGGCTGAGCTGCAGTCTTTGACGAATGCGTCCCTGGCGCCCGCAGGCCAGTTCGAAGGGGCGGCGGCCTGTGCGCCGAGGGAGAGAAGGGTAAGGGATGCTGCAAGCGCGAAGGTCGAGGAAAAACGCATCATTAAATGCTCCTAAAGTCGTGAGGACGAATGGCGATTCTCGGCGGATTTGACGGGGGACGTACAGCTCAAGTTCACTTTTGCGGCTATAAAAGCGGGAATTTGTTATTGGCTGTGGCGCCGTGGGCGCGATGACCGTTCATCTGTGCTAGCATCGTGTGCTTGGCTATTTCCGGGCGCGCCAAATGCCGCCTTGCCATGTTTCTTTTTCGTCCACTCCAGTCACTCTGGTTCGATCACCGGTTGGCCGAAAGGCTCCTGCCGCTGTAAGGCAGGCGTTCATCACTGAACGGCCTGGTATTGGATCTTGTACTGGCTCATCCCAACCCACGTGACCTTTGGTAGGGGTCACCACTAGGAGAGGAGGCGCCATGCCAACTATTACTCTTCCCGATGGCAGTCAACGTTCATTCGATCATTCGGTTTCCGTAGCCGAGGTCGCCGCATCCATTGGTGCTGGCTTGGCCAAGGCCACCGTGGCCGGCAAGGTCGACGGCAAGCTGGTTGACGCCAGCGACCTGATCACCGCCGATGCCAGCCTGCAAATCATCACGCCCAAGGATCAAGAGGGGCTGGAGATCATTCGCCACTCTTGCGCACACCTGATTGGCCACGCGGTCAAGCAGCTGTACCCGACGGCGAAAATGGTGATCGGCCCGGTCATCGACGATGGCTTCTATTACGACATCGCCTACGAGCGTCCTTTTACTCCGGACGATCTGGCCGCAATCGAACAGCGCATGCACGCGCTGATCGAAAAAGATTACGACGTGATCAAGAAAGTCACGCCGCGCGCCGAAGTGATCGACGTGTTCACTGCCCGTGGCGAAGACTACAAGCTGCGTCTGGTGGAAGACATGCCGGACGAGCAGGCCATGGGCCTGTACTACCACGAAGAATACGTCGACATGTGCCGTGGCCCGCACGTGCCGAACACGCGTTTCCTCAAATCGTTCAAGTTGACCAAACTGTCCGGTGCCTACTGGCGCGGCGACGCGAAGAACGAGCAACTGCAGCGGATCTACGGCACGGCCTGGGCTGACAAGAAGCAGCTGGCCGCCTACGTCCAGCGCATCGAAGAAGCCGAGAAGCGCGACCACCGCAAGATCGGCAAGCGCCTGAACCTGTTCCACCTCCAGGAAGAAGCGCCGGGCATGGTGTTCTGGCACCCGAACGGCTGGACCCTGTATCAGGTGCTCGAGCAGTACATGCGCAAGGTTCAGCGCGAAAACGGCTACCTGGAGATCAAGACTCCTCAGGTTGTTGACCGCAGCCTGTGGGAGAAATCCGGGCACTGGGCCAACTACGCCGACAACATGTTCACTACCCAGTCGGAAAACCGCGACTACGCCATCAAGCCGATGAACTGCCCTTGCCACGTGCAGGTGTTCAACCAAGGCCTGAAGAGCTACCGCGAGTTGCCGATGCGCCTGGCCGAGTTCGGTGCCTGCCACCGTAACGAGCCGTCGGGTGCGCTGCACGGCATCATGCGCGTGCGCGGCTTCACTCAGGACGACGCCCACATCTTCTGCACCGAAGAGCAGATGCAGGCCGAATCCGCTGCGTTCATCAAGCTGACCATGGACGTTTATCGCGATTTCGGCTTTACCGAAGTCGAAATGAAGCTGTCCACTCGTCCGGAAAAACGCGTCGGTTCCGATGAATTGTGGGATCGCGCCGAAGCCGCACTGGCGGCTGCGCTAGACAGCGCGGGCCTTGCGTATGATCTGCAGCCGGGTGAGGGCGCCTTCTACGGTCCGAAAATCGAGTTTTCGCTGAAAGATTGTCTTGGTCGTGTCTGGCAATGTGGTACTTTGCAGCTCGATTTTAACCTGCCGATCCGTCTGGGAGCCGAATACGTCTCCGAAGACAACAGCCGTAAACACCCGGTTATGCTGCACCGGGCGATCCTCGGCTCGTTCGAACGGTTCGTCGGTATCCTGATCGAGCACTACGAGGGCGCATTCCCCGCGTGGTTGGCTCCGACCCAGGCAGTGATCATGAATATCACTGATAAACAGGCCGATTTTGCTGCTGAAGTTGAAAAAACTCTCAACGAAAGCGGATTTCGTGCCAAGTCCGACTTGAGAAATGAAAAGATCGGCTTTAAAATCCGCGAGCATACTTTGCTCAAGGTTCCCTATCTTTTGGTTATCGGAGATCGGGAAGTCGAGATGCAGACTGTCGCTGTGCGTACTCGTGAAGGTGCTGACCTGGGCTCGATGCCCGTCGCCCAGTTCGCTGAGTTCCTCGCGCAAGCGGTTTCCCGGCGTGGTCGCCCAGATTCGGAGTAATTATTATTAAGCGTGAAATGAGACAAGATAAACGAGCTGCACCGAAAGCCCCGATCAACGAGAATATCTCGGCACGCGAGGTTCGGTTAATTGGCGCTGACGGCGAGCAGATTGGCATCGTCTCGATTGATGAAGCGCTTCGTATCGCTGAAGAGTCCAAACTGGACCTGGTGGAAATTTCCGCCGACGCAGTCCCACCTGTTTGCCGGGTGATGGACTACGGCAAGTCGATCTTCGAAAAGAAGAAGCAGATTGCTGCGGCGAAGAAGAACCAGAAGCAGATTCAAGTAAAAGAAATCAAGTTTCGTCCAGGGACGGAGGAAGGGGATTACCAGGTAAAACTGCGCAACCTGGTACGTTTCCTGAGTGATGGGGACAGGGCCAAGGTATCCTTGCGATTCCGCGGCCGTGAGATGGCCCACCAGGAGCTGGGGATGGAACTCCTCAAGCGGGTTGAAGCTGACCTGCTCGAGTACGGTTCGGTCGAACAGCATCCTAAGATGGAAGGACGCCAACTGATCATGGTCATCGCCCCGAAAAAGAAGAAGTAATCAATAGGGCACGGCAGGCCTTCTGATTATGTTTATCAACTGAATGCGGAGTATCCGAACATGCCAAAGATGAAGACTAAAAGTGGTGCTGCTAAGCGGTTTCTGAAAACTGCTAACGGTATCAAGCACAAGCACGCTTTCAAGAGCCACATCCTGACCAAAATGTCGACCAAGCGTAAGCGTCAACTGCGCGGTAGCAGCTTGCTGCATCCGTCTGACGTGGCAAAAGTCGAGCGCATGCTGCGCCTTCGTTAATTTTTGGATCAAGAATAGAGGAAGTAACTCATGGCTCGTGTAAAGCGTGGCGTCATTGCCCGTAAACGTCACAAAAAAATTCTGAAACTTGCTAAAGGCTACTACGGCGCGCGTTCACGCGTATTCCGTGTCGCCAAGCAAGCGGTAATCAAGGCAGGCCAATACGCCTACCGTGACCGTCGTCAGAAAAAACGTCAGTTCCGCGCTCTGTGGATCGCTCGTATCAACGCTGGTGCTCGTGTTAACGGTCTGTCCTACAGCCGTTTCATCGCTGGCCTGAAAAAAGCGTCCATCGAGATCGACCGTAAGGTTCTGGCTGATCTGGCAGTGAACGAAAAAGCGGCGTTTGCTGCGATTGTCGAGAAAGCTAAAGCCACCTTGGCTTAAGTACCCCCGACAGTCACCCTGGGCTACTCCTGTGGCCCAAGGTGTTAAACGTCATAAATAGGGGAAGAGCCTTCAAGCTCTTCCCCTATTTTGTATCTGGAGTCTGTACATGGAAAACCTGGACGCGCTCGTCGCTCAAGCTCTTGAGGCTGTGCAAAGCGCTGAAGATATCAATGCCCTGGAGCAAATCCGGGTTCACTACCTTGGTAAAAAGGGTGAATTGACTCAGGTGATGAAGACCCTGGGAAATTTGCCGGCTGAAGAGCGTCCGCAAGTCGGTGCGCTGATCAACGTCGCCAAGGAGCGTGTCACAGAGGTTCTCAATGCGCGCAAGGCGTCGCTCGAGGAGGCCGAACTTTCGGCCAAGCTCGCCGCCGAGTCCATTGACGTAACCTTGCCTGGCCGTGGCCAGGCCTCGGGCGGTCTGCATCCGATCACCCGGACTCTGGAACGTATCGAGCAGTTCTTCACCCATATCGGCTACGGCATCGCCGAAGGCCCTGAGGTCGAAGACGACTATCACAACTTCGAGGCGCTCAACATCCCAGGCCATCACCCGGCCCGGTCGATGCACGACACCTTCTATTTCAACGCGAACATGTTGTTGCGCACCCATACCTCGCCGGTACAGGTCCGCACCATGGAAGCGAACAAGCCGCCGATCCGCATCGTCTGCCCAGGCCGTGTGTACCGCAGCGACTCCGATATTACCCACTCGCCGATGTTCCACCAGGTCGAAGGCCTGCTGGTCGATCGCGATATCAATTTCGCCGACCTCAAAGGCACCATCGAAGAGTTCCTGCGGGTGTTCTTCGAGAAAGAGCTGGCGGTGCGTTTCCGTCCATCGTTCTTCCCGTTCACCGAGCCTTCCGCCGAAGTCGACATGGAATGCGTGATGTGCAGCGGTAAAGGCTGCCGCGTCTGCAAGCAGACCGGCTGGCTGGAAGTGATGGGCTGCGGCATGGTTCACCCCAACGTGCTGCGCATGTCCGGGATCGACCCGGAAGAGTTCTCGGGCTTTGCCTTCGGCATGGGCGTTGAGCGTCTGGCCATGCTGCGTTACGGCGTGAACGACTTGCGTCTGTTCTTCGACAACGACTTGCGGTTCCTCGCGCAATTTCGCTAGTCGTAACGAATCTTTAGGAGAGCAGGATGAAATTCAGTGAACAATGGCTGCGTGGCTGGGTAAGCCCGCAGGTAAGCCGCGACGAGCTGGTTGCTCGTCTGTCGATGGCCGGTCTTGAGGTCGATAGCGTTACTCCGGCCGCCGGCGTATTCAGCGGTGTGGTCGTGGGTGAGGTGCTGAGCACCGAGCAGCACCCCGATGCCGACAAATTGCGTGTGTGTCAGGTCAGCAATGGCGCGCAGACGTTCCAGGTCGTGTGCGGAGCGCCTAACGTGCGCCCGGGCCTGAAGATCCCGTTCGCCATGATCGGCGCCGAACTGCCGGGCGACTTCAAGATCAAGAAAGCCAAGCTGCGTGGCGTTGAGTCCAACGGCATGCTGTGCTCCCAGGCGGAACTGCAGGTGGGCGAGGGCAATGATGGCCTGATGGAGCTGCCGGCCGACGCGCCCGTGGGCCAGGACATTCGTGTCTACCTGGAACTGGAAGACGCCAGCATCGAGGTCGACCTGACCCCGAACCGCGGCGACTGCCTGTCCCTGGCGGGCCTGGCGCGTGAAGTAGGCGCGCTGTACGACGCGCCCGTCACCCGGCCGGTGGTTGCCGCAGTTGCTGCGGTGCATGATGAAGTGCGCTCGATCGAAGTACTGGCACCCAACGCGTGCCCGCGTTACCTGGGGCGTGTGATCCGCAACGTCGACCTGTCCAAACCAACGCCGCTGTGGATGGTTGAGCGCCTGCGTCGCGCTGACGTGCGCAGCATCGACGCCGCCGTCGATATCACCAACTATGTGATGATTGAACTCGGCCAGCCGTTGCACGCGTTCGATCTCGCCGAAATCAATGGCGGCATCCGTGTGCGGATGGCGGAAGAAGGCGAGAAGCTGGTTCTGCTCGACGGCCAGGAAGTCAGCCTGCGTGCCGACACCCTGGTGATCGCCGACCATTCCCGCGCCCTGGCGATTGCCGGTGTGATGGGTGGCGAACACAGCGGTGTGTCCGCAACCACGCGTGACATCTTTCTTGAGAGCGCATTCTTCGACCAGATCGCCATCGCCGGCAAGGCCCGTTCCTACGGCCTGCACACCGATGCGTCGCACCGTTACGAGCGTGGCGTGGACTGGAAACTGGCGCGTGAAGCCATGGAGCGCGCCACTGGCCTGCTGCTGGAAATCACCGGTGGCGAAGCGGGCCCGATCACTGAAACCGTCAGCGAACAATACCTGCCGTCGATTGCACCGATCACCCTGCGCGCCAAAAGCGTTGAGCAAATGCTCGGCCTGGTGATCGAGCCAGCGGAAATCGAGCGTCTGCTTTCGGCCCTCGGCCTGGGCATTGCCGCCGGTGAAGCCGGACAGTGGCGCGTTGAGGTGCCAAGCCATCGCTTCGATATCAGCCTCGAAGTCGACCTGATCGAAGAACTGGCCCGTCTCTACGGCTACAACCGTCTGCCGGTTCGCTACCCGCAAGCGCGCCTGGCGCCGCAACCCAAGGCCGAAGCGCGCGCGCACCTGCCTGAGCTGCGCCGTCTGCTGGTTGCCCGTGGCTATCAGGAAGCGGTGACCTACAGCTTCATCGATCCTAAGCAGTTCGAACTGTTCAACCCAGGCGTCGAGCCGCTGTTGTTGGCCAACCCGATCTCCAACGACATGGCCGCCATGCGTTCGTCGTTGTGGCCAGGCCTGGTGAAGGCACTTTCCCACAACCTGAACCGCCAGCAAGACCGCGTGCGTATGTTCGAAAGCGGCCTGCGTTTCGTCGGCCAGCTGGATGGCTTGAAGCAAGAGCCGATGCTTGCCGGTGTTGTTTGCGGTAGCCGCTTGCCGGAAGGCTGGGCCCAAGGCCGTGATGCAGTGGACTTCTTCGACGTTAAAGCGGACGTGGAAGCCGTATTGGGGTTTGCCGGAGCACTGAACGACTTCTCGTTCGTGCCAGGCAGCCACCCAGCGTTGCACCCGGGCCAGACTGCGCGCATCGAGCGCGAAGGTCGACTGGTGGGCTTCGTCGGTGCCCTTCACCCGGAACTGTCGAAAACCCTCGGTCTCGACCGTCCGGTCTTCGTTTTTGAACTGGTCCTGGCCGAAGTCGCTTTGGGCAAGATGCCGAAATTCAGCGAGCTGTCGCGCTTCCCGGAAGTGCGTCGCGACCTGGCGCTGATCGCCGATCGTGAAGTGTCCGCCACGGCCGTTCTGGATGTCATCCGTGAAAATGCAGGCGAATGGCTGACGGACCTCAGGCTATTTGACGTCTATCAGGGTAAAGGCATTGATCCGCATAGAAAAAGCCTTGCAGTTGGCTTGACCTGGCAGCATCCATCGCGCACTCTTAATGACGATGAGGTGAATACCACGACACAAAATATCCTCACCTCGCTCGAACAAAGGTTGAACGCCACGTTAAGGAAGTGACGTATGGGGGCTTTGACGAAAGCTGAGATGGCGGAACGTCTGTACGAAGAGTTGGGTCTGAACAAACGCGAGGCCAAGGAATTGGTCGAGTTGTTCTTTGAAGAAATCAGACACGCTCTGGAAGACAACGAACAGGTCAAATTGTCCGGTTTCGGCAATTTTGACCTGCGAGACAAACGCCAGCGGCCTGGCCGCAATCCAAAAACGGGAGAAGAAATCCCGATCACGGCTCGCCGTGTGGTCACCTTTCGTCCAGGGCAGAAGTTGAAGGCCCGAGTTGAGGCTTATGCTGGAACCAAGTCATAACGACGAGCTACCCGTCATCCCAGGCAAACGCTACTTCACCATCGGTGAAGTCAGCGAGCTCTGTGCGGTAAAACCGCATGTGCTGCGCTATTGGGAGCAGGAGTTTCCTCAACTCAACCCCGTCAAACGCACCGGGAACCGTCGGTATTATCAGCGCCAGGATGTGCTGATGATCCGACAGATCCGTGCATTGCTGTACGACCAGGGGTTCACCATCAGCGGCGCGCGCCAGCGCATGTCCGGTGATGAAGCCAAAGACGACACCACCCAATACAAGCAACTGATCCGCCAAATGATCTCCGAACTCGAAGATGTGCTGGTGGTTCTGAAAAAATGATTCAGGCTTTTAAAATACTTCCACATTTCAAAAGCTTGCGGTATATTCCTGATCGCTTCATTGCGAAGCGAACCCAGTAACACGCCTAGTCGGGGCGTAGCGCAGTCCGGTAGCGCACTAGCATGGGGTGCTAGGGGTCGAGTGTTCGAATCACTCCGTCCCGACCATATATTTCAATGACTTAGCCCAATCTGAAAAGGTTGGGCTTTTTCATGTCTCAAAAAATACTCCCACATTTACTCCCACGGATATCTTGGATCTCGGTAGATATGCCACTTGAGAGGCGTTCGACTCTCGTTTCCCCAGGCAGCTCGTATCAGTGCAAGAGCCTGAAGGCGCGAAGTTGCTTGTTAAAGGGTTGCCGATTTGGAGAGTCTGCGAGGCAAGCTTCGGGCGAAGGCGATAAATAGTGCGGAGTTCTCTGTTGCTGGTGAGGTGGGTCGGGCATTCGCTCAGACTCCGGTAGAGTCATCGGATATCACATGGTGCCAGCGGCGGAGTTCGTATTTTTGGCGGCATGAACTTCCTGATGATGGAAAAAAAACGAGTTATGCCCCCATTTTTTCCCCCATTCGCACCGGGTGTTGGGAGCGATCGCGAATGGCGATTTATGACAGAGACCAGGACGGATTCGGATGGCTTTGGGTGTACCTCCATCGCAGATTGGACTATTTGGCCTCGATATTCGGTTGATGAAGGCAGAGAGGGTGGCGGGTTTGAACGCTGCTTTTCAGGGTACACCTAAGATGATGTTCACTGATAGCATGTGGCCACTGACTAATCAGCGCTGATTTTCACATTCAATTTGGTGAATGCAATGGCCGATGCTACAGGGAAGTACTTAGACGTCTATCAAAGCTGGCAGCAACACCTCTTCAATTTCAACTTGGCAATCCGGGAAACCAATACGCCAGGCTTGCGTAAGCCTCAGCTTGCCGCCCTCTACGCTTCACTGGGCCACTTAGTGATGTCTCCGGCCACGACCGCAACGATCGTGATGCCAACGGGTACCGGCAAGACTGATACCATGTTGGGTTTGCTTATCGCAGGGCGGTTGGCAAGGACATTGGTGCTAGTCCCGTCAGATGCCTTGCGCTCCCAACTTGTCGAAAAATGCCTCGGGCTGAAAAAACTTCGGGAGATCGGTGCTGTTTCTGCCACTGCACTTAACCCTGTGGTGAGAGCGATCGGCTCAGGAATGTCGGCTGAAGATGTACAACAACTTGCCGAGGCGAATGTAATTGTCGCTACCCCGCAAGCGTTGCAGCGATTCGACACAGAGGCCCTCCAAGCCTTGGCTGAGCTCTGCAGCCACCTGATCATCGATGAAACGCATCATGTGGCCGCCATGACGTGGGGCAGGGTGAAGACCGCGTTCAAAGAAAAGCCCTGCCTGCAGTTCACTGCTACGCCTTTCAGGGAGGACAACCAGCCTCTTGAAGGCAAAATTATCTACAACTACCCGTTGAAGGATGCGCAGATCGATGGCTACTTCAAGTCGATCGAATTTCACCCAGTGCGCGAATACAACCTCGAGTTGGCTGACCAAGTGGTTGCTGATAAGGCGGTAGAGTTGTTGCGAGGCGATCGAGAGCAAGGCTTTAACCACCTACTGATGGTACGTGCACGATCGCAAAAACGTGCTGAAGCCCTGTTTGAACTCTACAAAAAGCATGAAGACCTCTCACCCATTCTCATCCACAGCAAGGTGCCGAATCGGGTCAAGCGTAAGCGTCCAGCCGCCCCACCTTTACTCAGGTTGAGGCGCGAGGGGTAATAGCTCATCGATCCGGCTGTTGGGCCAGCTGGGTAGTTTTTCCAGCGTATCCTTGAGCCAAGCGGCGGGTTCGA
>NZ_JYLL01000002.1 GCF_001439695.1 Pseudomonas veronii | reverse complement strand
GCGGCGTCGCCGCTCCTGACCCAAAAGCTCACCACTCTTATCGTTGCTGTTAGTCATAAACATAACCGTTTGCCTATCCCTTATCGTAAGGGGGAAACGGTGTCCTGTCTTTCATGGGGCTCGTTCAAGGACAGTGACAACGTCGATAGGTGAACTGCGTGAAGCGAGCTGCTCAATTGCCTGGTAAATCAGGCGGTGATCACGTCTGAAGAAATCGTCCGCAGAGAGGACGTCCGCGATGAGGTCCCATGTGGAGTTGTCGAGCATCAGGCCACCGATCACGCCTTGCTCGGCCTCAACCGAATGAGGTGGGGCTAGATCAAGGAGACTCATACCGCAGCTCTCCCCAAGGCCACCCTATTCGATAACAACGATATGTTCTGACTCAGACGCTCTTCGTTCAGCGCTTCAAATTTCGAGCGCCATTCGGGAAATAGCTCGATTGAGAGGTCTTTGATGACTTTGAAGGCGGTTGGTGAACGGCGGTAAGTGGGGAGGCGATACTCCAGTCGGTGCGCAGGAATGCCTTCTGTGGCAGCCCGACGAAAACTCACTGCCGCCGGGATAGTGGTCTGCATCATCTGGACCTTCGGATGATCAGCAAAGGTTTCGGTCAGCGTGTGATAGATCAGGTTTGCATCATTGGTTGCATCAAGCTTGTTGATCACGACATTCAGCATTGGCGTCACTGCGCCCAGTGCGGCCAAGGGTTCAAGGTCTCGGTAGAGCTGGAGCATTCCACGCTGAAACTCTCGTGCAGTCAGCATATCCGGGGTGATGGGCGAAATAGCCATTTGTGCCCCAAGCAATGCCATCTCCAGCACGATGGAGCGAGCACCTTGGGTATCGATCAGAATCAGATCAAAGTCCTGCTCGAAAGCCGGCAACAGATTCTTGAGACGAAGGCGCCCGTCAGCAGCATGGAGCAACAAATTTCCCAGCTGATTGAACGGATCATTGGAATGGATCAATGAGAGATTAGGAATGCAGGTCTGCGAAATGACCTGGTCGGCCCGAGTCTCGTTATTCGCGATCAGTTGATAGGTTCCACCAGGCGCCTCATGCGATAGCGCATAGAATGAGGACAGAGACGGCTGATTATCCAGATCAATGAGCAGGGTGCGGATCCCTGCATCGGCGCAGAACGCGCCCAGATTGACGCCGACCGTGGTTTTACCCGGCCCGCCTTTGGTTGAAACGACTGCAGCGACTTTCACGATATTTACCTCTGAATCGTAGGATTAGAGACGCATTCATGCTGGTCACGCTGTGCGCTTTGATCACCCCGGAAAAATCCAAGGCAAAAAAAAGCCTGCATCGCTGCAGGCTTTTTCCTATCTGGCTCCACGACCTGGACTCGAACCAGGGACCCAATGATTAACAGTCATTTGCTCTACCAACTGAGCTATCGCGGAATTCACCGTATGTTACTGATTAAAAAGGACAAGTCAAGCACTACCTGGCATTGCCGAACGCAATCGGATAACCCGTTCGGCTTTTACCCTGCGTGGGCCATTTCCTTGGCCAGGTCCAGCCAGGCGCGCGCTGCGGGTGGCAGGTGGGCGCTGGCGCGCCAGGCCAGGGCGATGTGCCAGTCGGTGTGGGGTTCGTCCAAGGGGATCAGGGCGATGCCGGCGTGCTGGTGCTTGTGCGCGAGCATGCGTGGCAGGAAGGCGACGCCCAGCCCTGCCGCCACCAGGTCGACGATGAAGTCGATCTGCCCACTACGGGCGGTGACGCGGGGCGTCACGCCCTTGCGTTCGCAGGCGGCGAGGATTAATGCGTTCAGGGCAAAACCGGCTTCGAACAGAATGAACGGTGAATCCGCGAGGTCGGTGAAGTCGATGCGCTTGCGCCGCGCGAGCGCATGGCTCATGGGCAGCACGGCCATCAGCGGCTCATTGCGCACGGGCTGGTAGTCGAAGCCATCGTCTACCGGCAGCAACAGGGCCGCCAGGTCGACCTCTCCGGCGTCCAGGCATTCATGCAGTTTTTTGCTGCCGTGCTCGGTAAGTTCGATATCGATGTCCGGGTAGCGGTTGCGGTAGGTGGCGAACATAGACGCGAACAGCACGCCGCATCCCACCGGCGGCAGGCCGATGCGCAGCACGCCGCGCTTGAGGTCGCGCAGGTCGTTGATCTCGGCGACCAGATCGCTGCGTTCGGCGAGCAGCACCAGGGCGCGACGGTAGGCAATTTCGCCTGCGGCGGTAAGTTCGTTCTTGTGTCCAAGACGATTAAGCAGCGGCGCGCCCAGTTCTTCTTCCAGGGTCTTGACGGCCTTGCTCACCGTCGACTGGGTCAGCGACACCACCTGCGCCGCCTGGGAAAACCCGCCCTGGCGCACCACCTCAACGAAGACACGCAGTGTTCTCAGGTTCATCGGTATTCCTTTTGCGACTGGGCACTAGCGATAAAAGTTGTTTTTATCATGCCAGAAGTTTGCTTACCGTAACCCCCCTTTGCCCTGTGGAGTCACTGCTCATGATCATTTCGTCGGCATCCGATTACCGTGCCGCCGCCAAGCGCAAGCTGCCGCGCTTCCTGTTCGACTACATCGACGGTGGCGCCTACGCCGAACACACGATGCGTGCCAACAGTTCGGACCTGGCCGAGATCAGCCTGCGCCAACGCATTCTGCGCAACGTGGATAGCCTGAGCTTGAAGACCACGCTGTTCGGTCAGGAACATGCCATGCCGATCATCCTCAGCCCCGTTGGCTTGACCGGTATGTACGCACGGCGCGGCGAGGTGCAGGCGGCCAAGGCGGCGGCCAACAAGGGGATTCCCTTCTGTCTGTCGACGGTGTCGGTGTGTTCGATCGAGGAAGTGGCGTCGCAAAGCGCGCAGTCGATCTGGTTCCAGCTCTATGTGCTCAAGGACCGCGGCTTTATGCGTAACGCGCTGGAACGGGCGCAGGCCGCCGGGGTGACGACGCTGGTGTTCACCGTCGATATGCCGACGCCGGGCGCGCGTTATCGTGATGCACACTCGGGCATGTCCGGGCCGTATGCCTCGGCGCGCCGGATGCTGCAGGCCGTCACCAAGCCACAATGGGCCTGGGATGTCGGCGTGCTGGGCCGCCCACACGACCTGGGCAATATCTCCAAGTACCTGGGCAAGCCCACCACCCTCGAAGATTACGTCGGTTGGCTGGCCAACAACTTCGACCCGTCGATCAGTTGGAAAGACTTGGAGTGGATACGCGAGTTCTGGAAAGGCCCGATGATCATCAAGGGCATCCTCGACCCGCAGGACGCCAAGGACGCAGTGAGCTTCGGCGCCGATGGCATCGTGGTCTCCAACCATGGCGGCCGCCAGTTGGACGGCGTGCTCTCCACCGCCAAGGCACTGCCGCCCATTGCCCAGGCAGTCGGCGATGACCTGACGGTGCTGGTGGACTCCGGCATCCGCTCCGGGCTCGACGTGGTACGCATGCTCGCCCTGGGCGCCAAGGCATGCCTGTTGGGACGTTCGACCGCCTATGCGTTGGCCGCCGATGGCCAGCACGGGGTGGAAAACCTGTTGGATATCTTCGCCAAGGAAATGCGTGTGGCCATGACGCTGACCGGCGTGACGTCGATCGAGCAGATCGACGCCACCACGCTGGTTCAGTACGGCGGGTAAAACCGCCGTCACCTGCCAAATAACTGACATCCTTTCGCCATGGCTGTTTTTGACCCCATAAACAGCCTTTGATTTATAAGGATTTTATTCAAAATAAAACAAAGTGGCATGAATCTCGCTCTAGCCCTTTCAAGCAGGTTAAGCGATGACAAGACGTGTGGCAGTGCCCAAGGGTTATAACCCCTGGCAAAGCGGTTTAAACTGTTTCCAATGTTTTACGGAACTGAAGGAACAGTAAGACGCTTGGCACTCGCCACTCTCATCGAGCCTGTAAGACAGCTAAGTGCTTAGAGGCCGACTGCTTATGAAAAACCCGCCCCAGCTCCACGCAATTGACTTCGACAGTGCCAAATTGCAACGCCTGGGCTTTAGTCAGTCATCCCCTCTCTCGCACCGCCCCACCACGGTTGCACAACTGCGCCAACAACTGGGCCTGCAACTGCAGACCAGCCTGGAACCGCAATGCATCCTCGGTCTGTTCTTTCGCGAGATCCAGCGCCTGGTGCCCCTGGACGCTCTGCACTACAGCCATCAGGCCAGTGACCTGCGCCTGGAATTCGGCCATCGCGGCCATCATTCGGTGAGCTACGCCTTGAGCCATGAAGGCGAACATCTGGGCGAGCTGGTATTCCGTCGCAACCAACGTTTGATGGAAGAAGAACTGAGTCAACTCGAATCACTGCTGGCCACCCTGCTCTACCCGATGCGTAACGCCCTGCTCTATCGCGCCGCGACCCGCAGCGCCCTGCGTGACCCGTTGACCGAAACCGGCAACCGCATCGCCATGGACCAGACCCTGCAGCGGGAAATCGACATGGCGCGGCGACACTCGACCCCGTTGTCCCTGCTGATGCTCGACATCGATCACTTCAAACGCATCAACGACACTCACGGCCACGCGGCCGGCGACAAGGTACTGCGCGCCGTGGCTGCGTCGATCAAGGGCCAGTTGCGCAATGTGGACATGGTGTTCCGCTTTGGCGGGGAAGAATTCCTGATCCTGCTCTCCAACACCGGCCGGGATGCGGCGGCGGTCGTCGGCGAGCGCCTGCGCCAGGCGACACAGGCCCAGGAATATTGGGCGGATGACATACGCATCGATCTGACGGTGAGCCTGGGCTGCTCGACGTTGTTGCCTGCCGAGTCTGCCGAAAGCCTGTTGCGTCGGGCCGACAGCGCCTTGTATGTGGCCAAGCGCGAAGGTCGCAACCGCTTGGCAATGGCGGGGTAAACCCCCGCCACGCGTTTCACATCACGCTTCGCTGGCGACGCGCACCAGGCGCTCGCGAACAGGTGCTGCCGCCGGTTTGTCTTTCTCCAGGCGCATGCAGTTTTCCAGGAACAGGTACATGTAGTTGTAGCTCTTGCACACGGCCTGGCGCAGCTCTGCCTGCAGTTGTCGGCTGGGGTTCGTACCGGCCAGGGTGCAGACGATTTCCAGCGCTTCCCAAGGGTGGGCATCGTCGTACTGGGCATGCATCTTCAGCCACTTCATCGCGCGCTTGCGGTCTTCCTCGGGGAAGGCTGCCGCATAAACGCCGGTGGAGCACACCAACGCGGACCACTCCCCCGTCGCGCCCTCGATGGCGTAGTTGGTGGCGGCGATCGCAACGATCAACGAATCGGCCGAACTGGTGTGCCAGCACCAATGGCTCAGTGCATGCAATTCCGGGGGTACGTTCTGTGCTTGCAGGTCTTCGAGGCTGACGCCGTGGGCGCGGGCCCAATGCAGCCAGTAATCGGCGTGGTTCAATTCCACCCGAATATTGCGCATCAGCCAACGCCGCGCCATATCCTCGCCAGGATGACGGGCAAACTTGGTCTTGGTGAGGTTCTGTGCCATATACAAGGCAAACTGTTCGACCACCGGCCAGCCACCGATCAGGTATTGGCGCATGGTCTTGGCGCTCAGCGTGTTATCACGCATGCGCTGATACAGTTCGTGTTCGACAACTCGGCGCTTGCTCTCGCTACAGTCCTGGATCAATTGCTGAGCCCAGGCGGGGTAACTCGAGGCTTCCATAAGCGGGCCGGTTCGGTTGAAGGTGTCGATCACTGTAAGGCTCCTTTTTAAGTGTGATTGTACAGACCAGCAAATGTTTCAGCGGAATGTGCCGGGCGCCTTGAATAACAGAGGCTGCGGCCGCACAGGTCGACACTGCAAACTATCAAAGGTAAACAATTGCGGGCGTTCAATCACATAGCCCTGAGCGTAATCCACACCAATCTCAAGCAATGCCTGTTCGATGTGCGGCGTTTCAACAAACTCAGCAATTGTGCGCTTACCCATGACGTGGCCGATGTGGTTGATCACTTCGACCATGGCGCGGTTAATCGGGTCGTCCAGCATATCCTTTACGAAACTTCCATCGATCTTCAGGAAGTCTACAGGTAAATGTTTCAGATAAGCGAATGAGGACATTCCGGCGCAGAAGTCATCCAGTGAGAAATGGCAACCTAAGGCTTTGAGTTCATTAATAAAGCGAATCGCACTGCCCAAATTGGCAATAGCGCAGGTCTCAGTTATTTCAAAACAAATCATTTCTGGCGGAACACTGTAAGCCGCGAACTTCTCGCGTAAAAAACCGAGAAAAGCGTCATCACCAATCGTTATGCCTGACAGATTAATCGCACACATTGCCATGGGCCGGCCCGGACGCTCATGCATGCAACGGGCAATCAGGTTGAACACGTTGTCCACCACCCAGCGATCCAGGGAACTCATCAACCCGTAACGTTCAGCGGCCGGAATGAAACTGTCGGGCAGAATGATGCGGCCGGCCTCGTCATGCAGGCGCAGGAGGATTTCAATGTGCCCATTGTCGGCGTCGGTGTGCCCCAGGGGCGCGATTTCCTGGGAGTACAGGCAAAAACGGTTTTCTTCCAGGGCCATGTGCAGGCGCTGCACCCAGGCCATCTCGCCAAAGCGCAAGGACAGCTCGGAGTCGTCCGCGTGGTAGACCTGCACGCGGTTGCGGCCCTTTTCCTTGGCCATATAGCAGGCCATGTCGGCGGCGCGCAGCGACGTTTCCAGGGTGGTCGGCACCTGGGAGATATGCACCAGGCCAATGCTGACGGTGGTCATGAACGGCCGGCCCTTCCACACGAAATGCAGGTTCTGCACCGTGTGGCGCAGGCTTTCGGCGATTTTTTCCGCCACCGACGCCGGGCAGTTCTCCAACAGGATGCCGAACTCGTCGCCCCCCAGTCGCGCCAGGGTGTCACCTTCACGCAGATCCGATTGCAGCAGTGCGCAGATATGCCGCAACAGCTCGTCGCCTGCCGCATGGCCGCAGGTGTCGTTGACCAGCTTGAACTGGTCCAGGTCTAGGAACATCAAGGCATGCCGCCCGCTGTGCTCACGCGCGACCTGTTGCAGCACCTGTTCCAGGCGGAACTCGAACTCGCGACGGTTGGCCAGCCCGGTCAACGCGTCATGGGTCGCTTGCCACGACAGGTTGGCGATGTACTGACGTTCCTGGGTCATGTCGTGCAGCACCAGCACCGCGCCGCTGACTTTGCCGGCGCTGCGGATCGGCGCGCCCACCAGGGTCACCGAAACGGTGCTGCCGTCCAGGCGCTGGATGGTTTTGGAGTGTTCGCTGCCGCCGCTCAAGCGGCCCTTGGTGATGTGCTCGATCAGCGCAAAACCATCGGGCTGAGCATTTTCATCCAGCAGGTTGAACAGTGCCGCCAGGGGCAGGCCCTGGGCATGGGCCGACGTCCAGCGCGTCAGGGCCTCGGCGGCCGGGTTCATGTAGGCAATGGCGCCATCGACATCGGTGGTGATCACCCCATCGCCGATCGACTCCAGGGTGATCTGTGCCCGCTCCTTCTCCACTTGCAGGGCATCGGCGAACGCGTGCCGCTGCGCCAACAACTTGTGGGTACGCAGCAGCGCCAGGGCGATCAGGCACAAGGCCGTGGCCAGGTTGGTGATCAGCAACAGCCGCAGGACGACGCGCGAGCCTTCACCCAAGGCATCGCTGAACGCCTTGGCCGCCGGCGTCACGCCGTCGTTGATGGCAAAGATATGCGCCTTCCATTGCCGCACATCGTCGTCATGGACCTGACCCGCGGTGATCGCCCGGTGCATCGACCGGGCCAAATCATCCAGCTGGACCAGGTAGCCATCGCCCACGGTCCACAGTTCGATGGCTTTTTCCAGGTAGCTGAAATGGCGAAAGTTGAGGTACAGCCAGATCACGCTGGAGACGTCGTCCGGGTGGTTGCCACCCTTGATGATCCCCTCGCGCGCCGCCTTGAGGTCGGGGGCAGGACGGTCCAGGGCGACACGCAGTTCATGCCCGCCCTGGGGCACGGCAATGGCTTGCTGGTATTTGAGGTAGGTGGCTTCGTCGCGATTATCGGCGTACAGCGTCAGATAGTAGATGGCGTCTTTCTGGCCCTTGGACCACAGGCTTTCGCCGCCCACATAGACGCGCACCGCTGAAAGCACATACAGACTGACACAGCCTAATAATGCCTGGAACAATACGACGGCAATAAAGGGCCAGACAATGCCCAACAACCTTGGCGTTCCGAGAGTCCGCTTCTGCTTCATGAAGTCCCTTGCACATGCACAGCTGAATACGCACGCGAACATCCGCTCCTAATAGCACAGCGTAGGCTAAATCAACGCACTTGTTGCAAGTGCCCGTAAAGTTTGGCGTACAAGCCACCCTCCGCGATCAGTTGCTGATGGTCGCCGTCCTCGGCGATATGCCCACCGTCGAACACCAGCACCCGATCAGCTTGTTTCACCGCCGAAAGCCGATGGGCAATAATCAGTGTAGTCCGCCCACTGAGAAACCGCGCCAACGCCTGGTGCAGGTTGTACTCGGTGGCGGCGTCCAGGGCCGAGGTTGCCTCATCCAGGATCACTACCTTCGGCTCGGCCAAGACCATGCGCGCAATCGCCAGGCGTTGGCGCTGGCCGCCGGAAAAGCGCACGCCAGAGCGTCCCACCACACTGTCCAGGCCCAGGGGCAACGCCTTGACGGTCGCCTCCAACTGGGCGATTTCCAGGGCCTGCCAACACGCCTGGTCACTGCGGTTGCGGCCCATGGTCAGGTTGGCACGCACGGTATCGTTGAACAGCGCGGGGTGTTGCAGCACCACCGCGACGTGCTCGCGGATAGTCTCCAGGCCGATTTCCTGCTGGGTTGCACCACCGAAACGAATACTGCCGGCCTGCGGTGTGTACAGCCCCAGCAGCAGTTGCACCAGGGTACTTTTACCGCCGCCGCTGGCGCCGACAATCGCGACCTTCTCACCGGGTTCGATGCTGAGGTTCAACTGGTCGAGCACCCGCTCTTCGCCATAGCCGAACGTCAGGCCACGCACGTCGATGCCGACCGTTTCGCGCCCAGTGAACGGGTCCGCGCCGCCGACATATTGCGGCTCATCGGCACGGGCGAGCAGCTCGTTGATCCGCGTCAGCGCCCCGCCCGCCGCGTAGTAGGCATATTGCAGGTTCAACAACTGCTCCACCGGGCCGATCATGAACCACAGGTAGCTGAACACGGCGAGCATCTGGCCAATGGACAGGTCGGAAAACAGCACGGTGAGCATGGCCGCCGCGCGAAAAATATCGATGCCGAACTGGAACAGCAAACCGCTGGCGCGGCTGGAGGCGTCGGTTTTCCATTGGGAGTGGATAGCATAGTCACGCACTTCCTGGGCGCGCTGGCCGAGGCGCCCGAGGAAAAAGCCCTGGCGATTGCCGGCACGCACTTCCTGGATGGCGTCGAGGGTTTCGGTCAACGCCTGGGTGAAGCGCGAGGTGCTGTCGTTTTCCAGTTTTTTCAGGTGTTTGACGCGCTTGCCCAACTGCACCGTGGCATAGATCACCAGTGGGTTGAACAGCAGGATCAGCAACGCCAGTTGCCAGTGCATCCACACCAGAATCGCCGAGGTGCCGACCAGGGTCAGCATGGCCACCAGGAAACGGCTGAGGGTTTCGCCGACGAATTTGTCCAGCGTGTCCAGGTCGGTGACCAGGTGCGTGGTGACGGTGCCGCTGCCGAGGCTTTCGTACTCGCCGAGGGAAATACGCTTGAGCCGCTCGATCAGGCGCACGCGGATGCGGTAGACGATGTCCTTGGCCAGCCGCGCAAACAAGCGCGCCTGCACCACGTTGAACACCAGCGCACCACAGCGCAGGGCCAGCGTCACCAGCAGCATCAGGCCGATATAACCGGCGGCTTTCTGCCAGCCCAGGGGCAGCGCGTGGTTCATTACCTTGAGCGCGGCATCGCCATGGCCCAGCAGTACTTCGTCGACCAGCAAGGGCAACAACAGGGGGATGGGCACGCTGCACAGGGTCGCCAGTACGGCGACACCATTGGCGATCCACAGGGATTTCTTGTGACGCAAAGCCAGGCGGCGGATTTCCGCCCAGGTCAGTCGATCGACGCGGTGGGAGGGCTCTGTGTCAGGCTGATCAGGCACAGGCGGCTCGCTCCAGCCAGCGGCCGAGCAGCGGCGACAGCTCGGACAGCGGCTGGTAGCCATTGGTCAGCAAGGCCAACTGGCCATTGCGCTCGGCCAGCAACGTCGGAAAACCGGCGATCCCCAAATCCTGCACCCAGGTGAAATCGGCGGCGGTGGCGGCGTGCTGCTCAGCGCGGTCAAACGCCCCGGCGAACTCGATACGCGGTATGCCGGCTTTTTCCGCCAGCTCCACCAGAATACTGGCGAGGGTCACGTCGCGCCCCTCGACATAAAACGCATGCTGGATCAGCCCCAGCAGCTTCCACGCGCAATCCGGCGCCAGGTTGCGCGCGGTGACGATGGCGCGGCACGCCGGCTCAGTGTCGTAGACAAAACCGTCGGGCAGCGCGCCCTCATGCTTGAACGTCTGCCCGGTAGCGTCGGTGACCGCCTGCCAGTGTTCCAGGATATAGCGCCGGGTCGACGGGTCCAGCGCCGCGCCGCTGCCGGTGCGCAAGCCGCCCACCACCAGGTGCAACTCCACGCCGGCCGCCTGGGCCTGCTCGACCAACGCCTCGGCTACCGGAGCAAAGCCCCAGCACCAGGAACACATCGGGTCCATTATGTAGAGCAGGCGCGCGGACATGGTTCAGGCCTCGGAAGGGGTTTGCTTGTAGTTGTAGCCAATCGGGTGCGGCATATTGCGAGCCTTGGCCAATTCAATCTGCTTTTGCCGGTCGATCGCGCTGCGACGGGTTTTCTCCGGCAGCTTATCCCAGCAATGCGGGCAACTGATGCCCGCCACGTAGTGCTCGGATGCGCGGTCTTCCACACTAACCGGTGTGCGACAGGCATGACATTGATCGTAGTCGCCTTCGCTCAAGTCGTGGCGCACAGTGACGCGGTTGTCGAACACAAAGCAGTCGCCCTGCCATTTGGTCTCGGCCTGCGGCACCTCTTCGAGGTACTTCAGGATGCCGCCCTTGAGGTGGTAAACCTCATCGAAGCCTTCGCTGAGCATATAGCTGGAGGCCTTCTCGCAACGAATGCCGCCGGTGCAGAACATGGCGACTTTCTTGTGCTTGGCCGGGTCGAAGTTGGCTTTGATGTAGTCGGGAAATTCGCGAAAACTGGTGGTTTTCGGGTCAATCGCGCCTTCAAAGGTGCCGATGGACACTTCATAGTCGTTACGCGTATCGATCAACAGCACTTGCGGGTCGCTGATCAGCGCGTTCCAGTCCTGCGGCTCGACATAGGTACCGACTTTTTTGTTCGGGTCGACGCCTTCGACGCCCAGGGTCACGATCTCTTTCTTGAGCTTGACCTTGGTGCGATAGAACGGCTGCTCGTCGCAGTACGACTCTTTGTGGTCGATATCGACCATGCGCGGGTCGTTCTTCAGCCAGGCCATCAAGCCATCAATGCCTTCGCGGCTGCCGGAAACGGTGCCGTTGATGCCTTCTTCGGCGATCAGCAAGGTGCCTTTGATGCCGTTGTCGACCATCGCCTGCAGCAGGGGCTCGCGCAGGGCGACGTAATCTTCGAGGGTGACGAACTTATACAGTGCCGCCACGACAATCGGTTGAGTCATGGGTGTTCTCTCCAGGTGGCTACCCTCGTAAGGGGTGAACCGGATGCAAAAAAAACGCGCCGGCTAAGCGGCGCGTTGCGGATTCTATCAGGGATGAACCGTTAACTGTAGGAGCGAGCTTGCTCGCGAAGGTCGTGAACGATGACACGGATAACCTGACGCCCAGCGGCGCTCTGAGTTTTTTCGCGAGCAAGCTCGCTCCTACAGTAAATTCAACATCAACCCGTCAATGGCCGCCAGCGCAGGTCGGCGAGGCCGGGGCTGCGTCGGTTTTCGCCCATTCCTCAGGCGTATAGGTATGCAGCGCCAGCGCATGAAACTCGCTCATCAGGTCACCCAGGGTGGCGTAGACCTTCTGGTGGCGCTTGACGCGGTTAAGCCCTTCGAACTGCTGGCTGACCAGCACGGCCTTGAAGTGGGTCTGCAACCCACGGCTGTGCATGTGGCTTTCGTCCAGCACGCTCAGGTGGTCCGGGCCCAGGGCGGCAAGCGCCGTTTCGATACGCTGTTGCATGGTCATTCCTGCTTACTTCTTCTTGGCCGGTGCGGCGGCTTTAGGTGTCAGCTCGTTGGTCATGTCTTCCAACAGCTTGTTCACCACCGGCACGGCGCTTTCCAGCTTGGCCTGGGTCATCTGGGCCGATTGCTGGGTCAGTTGCGGCATTTTTTCCAGGACTTTCTTGCCCAGCGGCGACTGGTAGAAGGCAACCAGATCCTTGAGTTCGGATTCGCTGAAGTTGCTGGTGTAGAGCTTGACCATGTCCGGTTTCAGTTTTGGCCAGCCGATGGCCTGGTCCAGGGCGGCGTTGGCCTTGGCCTGGTAGCTGTCCAGTACGGACTGCTTGGCGGCAGGCGCTTTGGTCTGTTCGAAACGCTGGGCGAACATTTGCTGCACTTGCATGTACACCGGGGTCCCCAGCTTGTCAGCGTGGGCCAGGGTAAGGAAGGCTTCGGCACTGGCGTTGTGGCTGGCGGTATCGGCAAAAACCTGGCCGCTGGCGCAAACCAGAGCAACCGCGGTACAGATGGCACGAAGACGAGTCATCGAGTTTCCTTTTCTAGCAGGCGAGGTAAGACCCCAAGGGCGCCCATTCTGCGCCTAAAAAACGCCATGGCTCAACCCCACCCCTTGTCAGGCATGGATTTGCGGTGGATGAATCCGATGAAAAGGCTTTTATGGAACCCCCAGGGCCGATCACGGCCTAAACTGCGCAAACGAACCTGAAGGAGTGTGCCCGATGAGCCGTATCGAAACCGACAGCCTGGGAGAAGTCCAAGTCCCGGATGACGCTTACTGGGGCGCGCAGACCCAACGCTCGCTGGTGAACTTCGCCATCGGTGAGCAGCGCATGCCCCTGGCGGTCTTGCACGCCCTGGCCCTGATCAAGAAAGCCGCCGCCCGGGTCAACAGCCGCAACGGCGACCTGCCCGCCGACATCGCACGCCTGATCGAACAGGCCGCCGACGAAGTGCTCGACGGCCAGCATGACGACCAGTTCCCGCTGGTGGTGTGGCAGACCGGCAGCGGCACCCAGAGCAACATGAACGCCAACGAAGTGATCGCCGGGCGTGCCAACGAGCTGTCGGGCAAGACGCGCGGCGGCAAGAGCCCGGTGCATCCGAACGACCATGTGAACCGCTCCCAGAGTTCCAACGACTGCTTCCCCACCGCGATGAACATCGCGGCGGTGCAGGCGGTCAACCAGCGACTGCTGCCGGCGATCACACACCTGTCCGGCGGGCTGGCGGAATTGTCGGCGCGGCATATGAAGCTGGTGAAGACCGGTCGCACCCACATGATGGATGCCACACCGATCACCTTTGGCCAGGAACTCTCGGCGTTCATCGCCCAGCTCGATTACGCCGAACGCGCGATCCGCAGCGCCCTGCCCCAGGTGTGCGAGCTGGCCCAGGGCGGCACCGCGGTCGGCACCGGGCTCAATTCGCCCCACGGCTTTGGCGAGGCGATTGCCGCCGAGCTGGCAGCCTTGTCGGGTTTGCCGTTCGTGACCGCACCCAACAAATTCGCCGCCCTCTCCGGCCACGAACCGCTGGTGACGCTGCACGGCGCCCTGAAAACCCTGGCCGTGGCCCTGATGAAAATCGCCAACGACCTGCGCCTGCTCGGCTCCGGCCCGCGCGCCGGGCTGGCGGAAGTCAAACTGCCGGCCAACGAACCGGGCAGCTCGATCATGCCCGGCAAGGTCAACCCGACCCAGTGCGAAGCGCTGTCGATGCTCGCCTGCCAGGTCCTGGGCAACGACGTGACCATCGGCATTGCCGCCAGCCAGGGGCATTTGCAGTTGAACGTGTACAAACCGGTGATCATCCACAACCTGCTGGAATCGATCCGCTTGCTGGCCGACGGCTGCAACAACTTCCAGGAACACTGCATCACCGGCCTTGAGCCCGACGCCGACCAAATGGCCGCGCACCTGGAACGCGGGCTGATGCTGGTGACCGCGCTCAACCCACACATCGGCTACGACAAATCGGCGCAGATCGCCAAAAAGGCTTACGCCGAAGGCCTGACCCTGAGGGAAGCCGCACTGGCCCTGGGCTACCTCACCGACGAACAGTTCGACCAATGGGTACGCCCGGAAAACATGCTGGAGGCCGGACAATAAGCGCGTAGCGCGTGCTTTTGCTTTGCTCTTGCTCTTGCTCTTGATCTGCTTTTGATCTTGATCTTAGGCGCCCCGTTAAACCACGCTGGCCGAACGCAGGTTTGAATCCGTGGGTAACCCGGCAGGACGCCGGGTTAGCCGTCCTGGGCCATGGATGGCCCATGACGGCGGCCCACGGATTCAAACCTGCGTTCGGGCACACCGAGCCTAGGCGAGGTGCCGAGTGGTGGGGCAAGAGCCCTTTTGGTTACTTTTGGGGCTCTTTTCCAAAAGTGACCCGCTGTAAGAGCGGAACCTATAGCAGCCGTTACCAAAGAAACGGATATGTACTCAACCCAAAAAAATGGTCGGCCCAGAGGCCGCCATCGGGGGCAAGCCCCCTCCCACATTTGGAACGAGGTGAACCTGTTAGATATGTATCGGCTGTCAGGGCGCCATCGCAAGCACCCCCCCTCCCACACTTAGGCCCGCGTACACCCGATAAAAACACCTGGGCCAATCAAGACACCAACCGCGCCCGCCGCGCCTTGAGCCCCGCAAACAACGACGGCGCCAACGCCACGGTCGCCGACCCCAACACCACCACCAACGCCCCCACATACCCCAGCGCATTGATCTCTTCAGCCTGCACAAAATCCGGCCACCACCACGCCGCCAGGGCCACCGCCACAAACGTCACCAACGGCGTCAGCGCCAGGGTCGCACTCACCCGCGAGGCTTCCCAATGGGCCAGGGCCTCGGCAAATGCGCCGTAGGCCACCAGCGTGTTCATGCAGCACGCCAGCAGCAGCCAGCCTTGCAGCGGACTCAGTTGCAGGGCCTCCAGCGGATGCGCCCAAGGCGTGAGCAACACCGCGCACGACAGGTAGATCACCATCATCACCTGCAGCGAATTCCACACCGTCAGCAATTGCTTCTGGCCCAAGGCGTAGAACACCCAGATAGTAGTGGCGAGCAGGACCGTCAGTACCCCGGCGGTGTAGGTGCCCAGGGACGTCAGCAACTCCACCAGACGCTGGTTGAAGAACAGGCCAAAGCCGATGACCAGCACCACCAGGCCCAACACCTGGCCCAGGCTGAAGCGCTCTTTAAACACAAACACGCTGGCGACCATCAGGAAGATCGGCCCCATCTGCACCACCAGTTGCGCCGTACCGGGGCTGAGCATGTTCAGGCCCACCAGGTACAGCACGTAGTTGCCCACCAGCCCGCACACGGCCATCGCCACCAGCCAACCGCGGCGCGGCCCGAGCACGCGCAGGCTGGGCAAGCGCTTGACGGCGGCGAGGTAGACGAACAGGCAACTGCCGGCGACCGTCAGGCGAAACCAGGTGACGGTGATCGGGTCCATCACCTGCAACACTTGTTTGAGTTTGACCGGAAGAATGCCCCAGAGCAGCGCGGCCAGCAGGGTCAAGCAAAAGCCATAGACCCAGCGGCCGGAAGAGATGTGCATGAGTGCCCCAGAAGCCAGAGGAAGTGGAACCGGCATTCTAGGGGCAAGTAGACGGATTGGGATACGGCACTGTGCAAGTGCGGGAGCCGGCCTGCCCCCACAGTGGGCTCAGCGCACAGCTTCGAACAGCCCGGTCGCCCCCATGCCGCCGCCCACGCACATAGTGACGATGCCGTAACGCAGATTACGCCGCTGCAACTCACGCACCAGGTGCCCGACTTGCCGCGAGCCGGTCATGCCGAACGGGTGGCCGATGGAGATCGAGCCGCCGTTGACGTTGTATTTGGCATTGTCGATTTCCAGGCGGTCGCGCGCATACAGGCACTGGGAGGCGAACGCCTCGTTGAGTTCCCACAGGTCGATATCCGCCACCTGCAAGCCCTTGGCCTTGAGCAACTTGGGCACCGAGAACACCGGGCCGATGCCCATCTCGTCGGGCTCGCAGCCAGCCACAGCAAAGCCACGGAAAAACGCCTTGGGCTTGAGCCCCAGGGCCAGGGCTTTTTCCAGGCTCATCACCAGGGTCATCGAGGCGCCGTCGGACAATTGCGAAGAGTTGCCCGCGGTCACCGAGCCGTCTTCGGCAAACACCGGCTTCAAGCCCTGGAGACTGGCCAGGGTGGTGTCGGGGCGGTTGCAGTCGTCGCGCTCGACCACACCGTCGAGCACCTGCACGGCGCCGCTGTTCTTGTCCTCGACCGCGTACTTGACCGCCATCGGCACGATTTCATCGTTGAACAAGCCATCGGCCTGGGCCTGGGCGGTGCGCTGCTGGCTTTGCAGGGCATACCGGTCCTGGTCCTCGCGGCTGACGTGATAGCGGCGCGCAACGATTTCGGCGGTCTGGCCCATGGGAAAATAGAGGCCCGGCACCTGCGCTTTGAGCAACGGGTTGATCAGGTTGTCGGTGTTGACGCTTTTCATGGTCAGGCTGATGGACTCGACGCCGCCGGCGACAATGATATCGCTGCAGCCCGAGGCGATCTGGTTGGCCGCGATGGCAATCGCCTGCAAGCCCGAGGAACAGAAACGGTTGAGAGTCATCCCCGCCGTGCCTGTGCCCAGTTGCGACAGCACCGCGACGTTGCGCCCGATGTTGTAGCCCTGGGCGCCCTCGTTGGAGCCCGCGCCGACGATGCAATCTTCCACCGTGGCCGGGTCGATGCCGTTGCGTGTCAGCAGCGCGTTGACGCAATGAGCCGCCATGTCATCCGGTCGGGTCTGGTTGAACTTGCCGCGAAAGGACTTGGCCAGGCCGGTTCGCACGCTGTCGACGATCACTACTTCACGCATGGGGCTACCTCGATCTTGTCGTTGTTGGGAGAGCGCTCGAGAATAAATCCAGGCCCGCCCAACCGCGATGATCATTCACCCCGCCTATAGGCCTACTTCTTCTTGCCTTTCTGGTCGTGCTTGTCGGACTGGGCGAACGCCTCCTCCAACGCCAGGTTGATAGTGCGCAACACCTTGACCCGCGCCCAGCGCTTGTCATTGGCTTCGACCAGGGTCCACGGCGAGACCTCGGTGCTGGTGCGGTCGACCATATCGCCCACGGCGGCACGGTATTCGTCCCACTTCTCGCGGTTGCGCCAGTCGTCGTCGGTGATCTTGAAGCGTTTGAACGGGATCGCTTCGCGGGCCTGGAAGCGCTCCAGTTGGGTCTGCTTGTCGATGGCCAGCCAGAACTTGACCACGATCACTCCGGCATCGCGCAGTTGCTCTTCGAAATCATTGATCTCGCCATAGGCGCGCATCGAGTCCATCGGGGTGCAGAAGCCTTCGATGCGCTCCACCAGCACGCGGCCGTACCAGGAGCGGTCAAACACGGTGAACATGCCCCGTGCCGGAATCTGCCGCCAGAAACGCCACAGGTAAGGCTGGGCGCGCTCGTCTTCGGTGGGCGCGGCGATCGGCACGATGCGGTACTGGCGAGGGTCGAGGGCCGCGGCGACCCGGCGGATCGCGCCCCCTTTGCCGGCCGCATCGTTGCCTTCGAATACCGTGATCAACGCGTGCTTGCGCATGCGCTTATCCCGCATCAGGCCGGAAAGACGCGCCTGCTCGGTGATCAACTGCTCTTCGTAGTCTTCTTTTTCCAGGCTCAGGGTCATGTCGAGACTGTTGAGCAGGCTCACTTGGTCCACGGCCGCCGGCAACGGCGCCGGGTTCATCCCGCTGACTTTGCCCTTGGGTTGCCTCAGGGCGTTTTGCAGGCCCTCGAGCAGAATCTTGCCGACGGTGAGGCTGCGGTAATTGCTGTCGACCCCTTCGATCACATGCCAGGGCGCGTAGTCGCGGCTGGTGCGACGCAGCACACGTTCGCCGAAGTGAACGAACTTGTCGTAGGTCTTGGACTGCTGCCAGTCCAGCGGGCTGATCCGCCAACTGTGCAGCGGGTCGTCGGCCAGGGCCTTGAGCCGCGCCTTCATCTGTTTCTTGGACAGGTGAAACCAGAACTTGAAGATCACCGCGCCTTCGTCGCAGAACATCTTCTCCAGGCGTTCGGCGCCGGCGATGCCCTGGTCGAGCCGGGCGTCCTTGATTTCGCCCTGCACCCGGCTTTGCAGCATCTGGCTGTACCAGTTGCCGAAGAACACCCCCATGCGGCCTTTTGCGGGCAACTGCCGCCAGTAACGCCAGGCGGGCGGATGGGCCAGTTCTTCGTCGGTCTGCTGGTCGAAGGTACGCACTTCGATCAGACGCGGGTCCATCCATTCGTTGAGCAGTTTGACCGTCTCGCCCTTGCCGGCACCTTCGACGCCGTTGATCAGGATGATCACCGGGAAACGTTTCTGCTGTTGCAGCTCGAACTGCACTTCCAGCAAGGCTTCGCGCAGGGCCGGTACTTCGGTGTCGTAAGTGTCTTTGTCGATGGCATGACCGATTTCAGCGGATTCGAACATGAGCAGCTCCGTTTCAAGATCGCTCAAGACTAGCGGATTGAGCAGCAACACGCGGGAGGAAATTCCACGTGCGCTTGCCGTGGGTCAATTCATTGCCGGTTGATCGGCTAGAATGGCCACCTTGCCTTTGCCGAGTCGCCCATGAACCCTGTAACCCACGCCCAGATCGACTGGGATGACCAAGGTCGCCCGCATTCGCGGGTCTTCGACGATGTGTACTTTTCCGACCAGTCGGGCCTTGAAGAAACGCGCTATGTGTTCCTCGAACAGAACCGTTTGCAGGCACGGTTTGCCGCCTTGCCGGCGGGCGGGCGCCTGGTGATCGGCGAAACCGGGTTCGGCACCGGGCTGAATTTTCTCTGCGCCTGGCAGTTGTTCGAACAACACGCGGTGGCCGGCGCGCGCCTGCATTTTGTCAGCGTGGAAAAATACCCGCTGAGCCACGCCGACCTGCAACGCGCCCTACTCCTCTGGCCGGAACTGCAGCCGTTCGCCGCGCAATTGCTGGCGCAGTACATCGCCATCCACCCAGGCTTCCAGCGCCTGGTGCTGGATAACGGCCGTGTGACCTTGACCCTGCTGATCGGCGATGCGCTGGAGCAGTTGCCGCAGTTGGATGCGCAAATCGACGCGTGGTTTCTCGACGGTTTCGCCCCGGCGAAGAACCCCGACATGTGGACCGCCGAGCTGTTTGCCGAACTGGCGCGCCTGGCGGCCCCGGGGTCGACCATCAGCACCTTCACCAGCACCGGCTGGGTACGGCGCCTGATCAATGCCGCCGGGTTCAAGATGAAGCGCACGCCGGGCATCGGGCATAAATGGGAAATCCTGCGCGGTGAATTCCTCGGCTGGCCGGCCGAGACGCCGTTGCCTGCCGCAGGTAAACCGTGGTTCGCCCGCCCGGCGCCGCTGCACGGCGAACGCAGCGCCCTGGTGATCGGCGGCGGCCTGGCCGGCTGCACCACGGCGGCCAGCCTCGCCGCGCGCGGCTGGAACGTCAGCCTGCTGGAACGCCATGCCCGCCTGGCCGAGGAAGCCTCGGGCAACCCGCAAGGGGTGCTGTACCTCAAGTTGTCGGCCCATGGCACGGCCCTTTCGCAATTGATTTTGAGCGGGTTCGGCCACACCCGGCGCCTGCTCGAACACCTGCACCGGGGCGTCGACTGGGACGGTTGCGGCGTGCTGCAACTGGCGTTCAACGCCAAGGAAGCCGAGCGCCAGGCACAGCTGGCCGCGGCGTTTGCGCCCGGCCTGCTGCAGCCGTTGGACCAGGCCCAGGCTCAAGCGCGCGCCGGGGTGGCGCTGGAACACGGCGGGCTGTTTTTCCCCGAAGGGGGCTGGGTACACCCGCCGGCCTTATGCGAATGGCAAGCCCGGCACCCGTTGATCAACGTGCTGACGCATCACGAGGCCCTTGAGTTGCAACGGGTCGACGGGCAATGGCAAGCCCTGGCCGGCGACACCCTGCTGGCCAGCGCCACGGTGGTGGTGCTGGCCGGCGCGGCCGAGATCAAGCGCTTCCCGTTCAGCGCCGAGCTGCCCCTCAAGCGCATTCGCGGGCAAATCACCCGCCTGGCGCAAACCCCAGACAGCCAGGCGCTGGCCACCGTGGTCTGTGCCGAGGGCTACGTGGCTCCGGCGCGCCTCAGCGAGCACACCCTGGGCGCCAGCTTCGACTTCAAGAGTGACGACCTGACGCCGACAGTCGCCGAGCATGTCGGCAACCTGGAGATGCTGCAGGAAATCTCCGTCGACCTGGCCCACCGCTTGAACGCCGACACACTGGCCGCCGATCAGCTCGAAGGGCGCGCCGGGTTCCGCTGCACCAGCCCGGACTACCTGCCGATTATCGGGCCGCTGGCCGATCGCGCCCTCTTCGACCAGGCCTACGCCGCGCTGCGCAAGGACGCCCGTCAGCCCCCCGAGGCCGAGTGCCCGTGGCTCGACGGCGTGTACATCAACAGCGGCCACGGCTCACGCGGCCTGGTGACCGCGCCGCTGTGCGCCGAACTGCTGGCGGCCTGGCTGGACGATGAACCCCTGCCGCTGCCCAGAAGCGTGGCCGACGCCTGCCACCCCAATCGATTCGCCGTGCGCGCGTTGATTCGCGGCACCGGCGGGTCATAACAACGGCGCGGTCAAGCGCCCGAGCGACACACTGTTGGCCCTCTTCAAACAGCCGGTCCACAACGGCAAACCGCGCAAAACTTGTATATTTGCCAAGCCTATTTACCACCCGCAAATCCGCCGCCACACGCTGCGCAGGCTCACGCCCGAACAGTCAAGGCGGTTTGCCTTATAACAGATTGATCTAAAACTCCACTGATAGCCGTGTGTCAGTTTCTGGGTACGCGCCTTTTGGGCGTATTGAGTATTGACCCCTCCCCAACGGAAAAACCGGTAAGGAATTTATGTGCGGATTAGCTGGAGAACTACGTTTCGATGCCCAACCTGCCGACCTGGCTGCGATTGAGCGCATCACCCATCACTTGGCCCCACGCGGCCCCGACGCCTGGGGCTTCCATGCCCAGGGGCCGATTGCCCTGGGCCATCGACGCCTGAAAATCATGGACCTGTCGGACGGTTCTGCCCAACCGATGGTCGATGCGCAGCTGGGGTTGTCCCTGGCCTTCAACGGCGCGATCTATAACTTCCCGGAACTGCGCCAGGAGCTCGAAGCCCTGGGCTACGCCTTCTATTCCGGCGGCGACACCGAAGTGCTGCTCAAGGGCTATCACGCCTGGGGCGAAGCCCTGCTGCCCAAGCTCAACGGCATGTTTGCGTTTGCGATCTGGGAGCGCGATGCCCAGCGGCTGTTCATCGCCCGTGACCGTCTCGGCGTGAAGCCTTTGTACCTGTCGCGCACCGGCCAGCGCCTGCGCTTTGCCTCGACATTGCCGGCCCTGCTCAAGGGCGGCGATATCAACCCGGTGCTCGATCCGGTGGCGCTCAACCATTACCTGAACTTCCACGCCGTGGTGCCCGCGCCGCGCACGCTGCTGGCCGGCATCGAAAAACTGCCGCCAGCCAGCTGGATGCGTATCGACGCCCACGGCAACACCGAGCAGAAAACCTGGTGGACCCTGCCCTACGGCCCGCATGAAGATGAGCAGCACCTGACCCTCGAAGACTGGACCGAGCGCGTACTCGACAGCACCCGCGCAGCCGTGGCGATCCGCCAACGCGCCGCGGTGGATGTCGGCGTGCTGCTGTCCGGCGGCGTCGATTCGAGCCTGCTCGTCGGTCTGCTGCGCGAGGTCGGCGTGCAGGACCTGTCGACCTTCTCCATCGGCTTTGAAGACGCCGGCGGCGAACGCGGCGACGAGTTCCAGTACTCGGACCTGATCGCCAAGCACTACGGCACCCGGCACCACCAACTGCGCATCGCCGAGGGCGAGATCATCGAGCAACTGCCAGCGGCGTTCCGCGCCATGAGCGAGCCGATGGTCAGCCACGACTGCATCGCCTTTTACCTGCTCTCACGGGAAGTGGCCAAGCACTGCAAAGTGGTGCAAAGCGGCCAGGGCGCCGACGAGCTGTTCGCCGGTTACCACTGGTACCCGCAAGTGGACGGCGCCAGCGACCCGTATGCGGCGTACCGCGAGGCGTTTTTCGATCGCAGCCATGACGACTACGCAGCCACCGTCGCGCCGAAATGGCTGACCGCCAATGACGCCGCCGGCGACTTCGTGCGCGAGCATTTCGCGATGCCGGGCGCCGATGCCGCCGTAGACAAGGCGCTGCGCCTGGACAGCACGGTGATGCTGGTCGACGACCCGGTCAAGCGCGTCGACAACATGACCATGGCCTGGGGCCTGGAAGCGCGCACACCGTTTCTCGACTACCGCCTGGTGGAACTGTCGGCCCGCGTACCGGGCAAATTCAAATTGCCCGATGGCGGCAAGCAGGTCCTCAAAGAGGCGGCGCGTCGAGTCATCCCGAGTGAAGTCATCGACCGCAAGAAAGGTTACTTCCCGGTGCCCGGCCTCAAGCATTTGCAAGGCGATACCCTGAACTGGGTCCGCGAGTTGCTGCTGGACCCGAGCCAGGACCGCGGCCTGTTCAATCCGGCCATGCTCGACCGCTTGCTCACCGACCCACACGGTCAACTCACCCCGCTGCGCGGCTCCAAGCTGTGGCAACTGGCGGCGCTGAACCTGTGGCTCAGCGAACAAGGAATCTGATCAATGAAACCTCTCGCAGCGGCTTACAGCCAACGCTTGCTCAAAGGCCAGGCGCCGACCTACGAGCGCCTGCAAGCGCGCCTGGCCGAAGACGGCAGCCCACTGGCCGCCGAGCCGATCGCGGTGCATTGCGGCTGGGGCCGGTTGTTGATCGGCCACACGTTTCCCGACCCGGCCAGCCTGGCCGAGGAACTGCTCAACGAGCAGGCCGGCGAGCGCGACATCGCACTGTACGTGGCGGCGCCCCAGCAGATCCTCGGGATCGATCCGCAGCAACTGTTCCTCGACCCGTCCGACACCTTGCGCCTGTGGTTCTCTGACTATCGTCCGTCGACCCGCGTGTTTCGTGGCTTCCGTATTCGACGCGTCCAGACCGCGGCCGATTGGCAGGCGGTCAACCAGCTCTACCAGGGGCGCGGCATGCTGCCGGTCGACGCCGAACGCCTGACGCCCCGCCACGCGGGCGGCCCGGTGTATTGGCTGGCCGAGGACGAACACAGCGGCGCGGTGATCGGCAGCGTGATGGGCCTCAACCATCAGAAAGCCTTCCACGACCCGGAACACGGTTGCAGCCTGTGGTGCCTGGCGGTCGACCCGCACTGCACGCGCCCTGGCGTCGGCGAAGTGCTGGTGCGCCACCTGGTGGAACACTTCATGAGCCGTGGCCTGAGCTACCTGGACCTGTCGGTGCTGCACGACAACCGCCAGGCCAAGAGCCTCTACGCCAAGCTCGGCTTTCGTGCCTTGACCACCTTTGCGATCAAGCGCAAGAACGGCATCAACCAGCCACTGTTCCTCGGCCCGGGCCCGCAGGCGGGGTTCAACCCCTACGCGCGGATCATCGTCGAAGAAGCCCATCGCCGTGGCATCGACGTGCAGGTAGACGACGCCGATGCCGGCCTGTTCACCCTCAGCCATGGCGGGCGCCGCGTGCGCTGCCGTGAATCGTTGAGCGACCTGACCAGCGCCATCAGCATGACCCTGTGCCAGGACAAAAGCCTGACCCACAAGGTGCTCAAGGGCGCCGGGTTGAAACTGCCGGCGCAACAGCGGGCGGGCAACGCCGACGACAACCTGGAGTTCCTCGACCAACACCAGCGCATCGTGGTCAAACCGCTGGATGGTGAACAGGGCCAGGGCGTGGCGGTGGACCTGCAGACCATCGAAGAGGTGCAACAGGCGATTGAAGCAGCGCGTCAGTTCGACAGCCGGGTCTTGCTCGAAAGCTTCCACGAAGGCCTGGACCTGCGCATCCTGGTGATCGGCTTCGAGGTGGTCGCCGCGGCGATCCGCCGCCCGGCCGAAGTGGTCGGCGACGGCCAGCATTCCATCCGCGCCCTGATCGAGGCGCAAAGCCGCCGGCGCCAGGCCGCCACCGACGGCGAAAGCAAAATCCCGCTGGACGCCGAAACCGAACGCACCCTGCACGCGGCCGGTCATGACTACTCCAGCATCCTGCCCCGTGGCGCGCAATTGGCCGTGCGCCGCACCGCCAACCTGCACACCGGCGGCTGCCTGGAAGACGTCACCGGCATCCTCCATCCGACGCTGGTCGACGCCGCCGTGCGCGCCGCGCGTGCCCTCGACATCCCGATGGTCGGCCTCGACCTGATGGTGTCGGCCGCCGATCAACCGGAGTACGTGTTTATCGAAGCCAACGAACGGGCCGGGCTGGCCAATCATGAACCGCAGCCAACGGCAGAACGGTTTGTGGATTTGTTGTTTCCGCACAGTCAGCCCAGCGCCTGAACGAAGTATTGCCTGGGCCGGCGCCGCTCCACCCTCATCGAAACCATCGATGCCCTCAACCCATCAGGAGTTTCCATGACCCGAACCATTCCCGAACCGGACCTCAACTACCTGCAAAAAGTGCTGCTGGAAATGCTCGCCATTCCCAGCCCGACCGGGTTTACCGACACCATCGTGCGCTACGTCGCCGAACGCCTCGAAGAACTGGGCATCCCCTTTGAAATGACGCGCCGCGGCACCATCCGCGCCACCCTCAAGGGCCAGAAAAACAGCCCCGACCGCGCAGTGTCGGCGCACCTGGACACCATCGGCGCCGCCGTGCGCGCGATCAAGGACAACGGCCGCCTGACCCTCGCTCCGGTGGGCTGCTGGTCGAGCCGCTTCGCCGAGGGCAGCCGCGTCAGCCTGTTCACCGACAACGGCGTGATCCGTGGCAGCGTGTTGCCGCTGATGGCCTCCGGGCATGCGTTCAACACCGCCGTGGATGAAATGCCGGTGAGTTGGGACCATGTCGAACTGCGCCTGGACGCGTACTGCGCCACCCGCGCCGATTGCGATTCCCTGGGGATCGGCATCGGTGACTATGTGGCGTTCGACCCGCTGCCCGAGTTCACCGAGAGCGGGCATATCAGCGCGCGTCACCTTGACGACAAAGCCGGTGTCGCCGCGCTGCTCGCCGCCCTCAAGGCGATCATCGACAGCGGCGAACCCTTGCTGATCGACTGTCACCCGCTGTTCACCATCACCGAGGAAACCGGCAGTGGCGCGGCCGCCGCCCTGCCCTGGGACGTCAGTGAGTTCGTCGGCATCGACATCGCCCCGGTCGCCCCCGGCCAGCACTCCAGCGAACACGCGGTCAGTGTGGCGATGCAGGATTCCGGCGGGCCGTATGACTATCACCTGTCACGCCACCTGCTGCGCCTGGCGGCGGATAATGACCTGCCGGTGCGCCGCGATCTGTTTCGTTATTACTTCAGCGACGCACACTCGGCGGTCACCGCCGGCCACGACATCCGCACCGCCCTGCTGGCGTTCGGGTGCGATGCGACCCACGGCTACGAGCGCACCCACATCGACAGCCTCGCGGCCCTCAGCCGGTTGTTGAGCGCTTACATTCTCAGCCCGCCGGTGTTCGCCAGCGACGCGCAACCGGCGCAAGGGTCACTGGATCGGTTCAGTCATCAGATCGAGTACGAGACCCAAATGGAGAGCGATACCCGCGTGCCGTCGGTGGACAGCCTGGTCGGCCAGAAGTCCTGACACTGGCAACAACGGTCCCGGCGCAGTAGCATCGCCGGGACTTAACCCCAGAGGCTTGTATGCTGATTCCCTACGACGCACTTGAAGTCGACACCCTGACCCGCCTCATCGAAGACTTCGTGACCCGCGACGGCACCGACAATGGCGACGACACGCCCCTGGAAACCCGCGTACTGCGCGTGCGCCAGGCACTGACCAAGGGCCAGGCATTGATCGTCTTCGACCCCGACAGCGAGCAATGCCAGTTGATGCTCAAGCACGACGTGCCCAAGCACCTGTTCGACTGAAGGTGCAGTTCAGGGATTGGGCAGCGGATGGCTGGCGGTGTCCTGGCGTTCGACGATCTTCTGGTACACCTCGGCGCGGTGGACCGACACCTCGGCCGGGGCTTGAACCCCGAACTTCACCTGGGAACCGTTGAGTTCGAGGATGTGCAAGGCGATGTCATCGCCGATGGAAATGATTTCGCCTACGGTGCGGCTTAAGACCAGCATGGCGGTTGTCCTTTTCGAGTGACAGGACCCCGACCTTGCGCGCTTGGGTGATGCTCAGCAACGGCTTGCGGTCAAATCAGGCACCACCTACAACGGTAGGTAACTTGCCTGACAGACCACATGATTTTTTTGCGCCGAGCCCCGCTCCGAGATTTACGACCGTGCCCCGCTCAGCCTTTAATCGCCTGGGCCTTGGCGCGCATTTTGTCGGCCATCACGGTCATCTCGTCATACAGCAACTGCGGGTTTTTCTGCTTCAATGCCCAAGCCATCCGCCCTTGTTCGTGGGGCAGGATCATGAACTCGCCCTCGGCCACCCGCTGATAGATGTAATCGGCGATATCCGCCGCCGAGATCGGCGAGCTTTCCAGCAGCTTGCCCACCTGCGCCTTCATCGCCGGGGTCGGCCCACGGAACGAGTCCAACAGGTTGGTCTGGAAGAACGACGGGCACACCACGTGAACCCCGATTTCCTGTTGTTTGAGTTCCACCAGCAGGCTCTCCGACAACGCCACCACGCCCGCCTTGGCCACGTTGTAGTTGCTCATCGCCGGCCCTTGCATCAGCGCCGCCATCGAGGCGATGTTGATGATGCGGCCCTTGCTCTTTTCCAGCAGCGGCAGAAAGGCCTTGCAGCCCTTGACCACGCCCATCAGGTTGATTGCGATCTGCCAGTCCCAGTCTTCCAGCGACAGTTCGGCGAAGAACCCGCCGGAGGCCACGCCGGCATTGTTGACGATCACATCGATCCCGCCCAGCTTGACCTCGCAGGCCTGGGCAAAGGCGGTGAGCTGGCTGTAGTCGCGCACATCGCAGCGCTGGACAAAGCCATCGCCACCCGCCTCGCGCACTAACCTGAGAGTCTCTTGCAAGCCTGGCTCGCTGACATCCGACAAGGCCAACTGCCAACCCTCGCGGGCCCAGCGCAGCGCGATTTCGCGACCCAGGCCGGACCCGGCACCGGTGATCATCATGCGATTTTGCATAGGAAAATAGCCTTGTGGTTCACAGAAGAAGTGATCGGCAGTGTAGCGAAGGTTTTTCCTACACCCACGCACCATCCAATTGATGAATGCCCCGAGCAAACCACGGGCCGGGTCGGATACCACGGCACGCCCTAAGTTCAATCTTTTTCAACTAAGCGCAGGCATTCAGCGACGCATTAAAAGAAATAAGCAGGTCTTCGAAATGCTTTAAAAAAACACGGAATTTTCTGCGAAGCGGCACAGTCGGAGTTATTAAGGCGTCCGCGATTAAACCCACGGGCCTAACTTTAAACAACCGGTCCTTGCAGAAGGCCTATAAGGAAATACAATTATGAGCCTCATTTTAATCATCATCCTGATTCTCCTGCTGGTCGGCGGTTTGCCAGTGTTTCCGCACTCCCGTAGCTGGGGTTATGGTCCATCGGGTATTCTCGGCGTAGTCCTGGTGGTGCTGCTGGTGCTGTTGTTACTCGGCAAGATATAAACGCCGGACAAAAAAAGAGGCCTTCATGAAGGCCTCTTTTTTATTGCCGGTCAATCAGTCCGGCTTGCCATCGACAACACCGGCGGTGTTATCCAGCAAACTTTTGGTCGCGGTCTGCAGGAACGATTCGAGCTTCTGTTTCAGCCCTGCCTCGTCCGGCGATTCCGCGATCACTTTACCGGTCGGCTCGGCGCCCAGTTCGTATTCCCACAGCTTCGGTGGCATTTCCTTAGGCAATACCAGCACGCGGTCGCCGGTGACCAGCGCCACGGTCTGATCGCTGCCCGAAGGCTTGATCACGCCGAAACCCTTGTCGCCTTCCGGCAGGTTGAGCAGGTCACGCCCCCAGCACTGGTGCAGAGTATCGCCACCCAGACGGCCCATGATGGTCGGCACGATGTCGATCTGGGTGCCCACGGTGTGGTCACGCACGCCGAACTTCTCTTGCATGCCCGGAGCAATCATCAGCATCGGCACGTTGAAGCGGCCCAGGTCCATCTCGGTGATCTGCTGCTCGTTGCCGAAACCGTGGTCGCCCACGATCACAAACAGGGTTTCCTTGAAGTACGGCTCCTTGCGGGCCTTTTCAAAGAACTGGCCGAGGGCCCAGTCGGAGTAGCGCATCGCCGTCAAATGCTCGTTGAGGCTGCCACGGTCGGTGACTTTCTCCACCGGCAACGGGGTCGGCAAGGCATACGGCGTGTGGTTGGACAGGGTTTGCAGCAGGGCGTAGAACGGCTTGCCGCCTTCACGCGCTTTCAGTTCTTCCAGGCCACGGTTGAACATGTCCTGGTCGGACACGCCCCAGGTCGGGTCGGAGAACACCGGGTCGACAAAGTCGTTGCGGCCGATGAAGTTGGTCATGCCCTGGTTGCTGAAGAAACCCGACTGGTTGTCCCAGGCGAAGTCGCCGTTGTAGACATACACGTCGTCAAACTTGCGCGCACTGAGCAACTGCGGCAGGCCCGACAGCTTGTGGCTGCCTTCCGGGGTCTGCATCAGGTATTCGAAACCCGGCAAGTTCGGGAAGCACGCCATGGTGGCAAACATACCCTGGTGGGTGTGGGTGCCGTTGGAGAAGAAGCGGTCGAACAGCAGGCCTTCCTTGGACAGTTTGTCGAAGTACGGCGTGATATTGCCCGGACGCCCCAGAGCGCCCACCGAGTGACCGGCGAAGCTCTCCATCAGGATCACCACGACGTTCTTGATCGGCAGGGTTTTCTCGGCCGGTGGCGTGAAATCACGGCGCACGGCGGCGGTGTCGGTATCTACCAGCTTCTCTTGCGGCAACACCAGCATGTCGCGCACGGTCTGGGTGGCCAGTGGTTGTTCGAGGGTGGCCTTCCAGATGTTGGTGCGTTCTTCGGAGAAGCGCGACTTGGCCGCGGCGATCAACGACAACGTGCCATTGAGGCCCAATTGGTTGGCGAAGTTCGAGTCGGTGGTGTAGACGTCACCCCAACGCAGCGGCGGGCCCTGGCGCAGGGTGCCGCGAGCGGCGACCACGGCGACCAGCAGGCACACCACAAACACCGCGATGCGCGAATACCACGGCGCCACCTGGCGGGTGCCGATGCTGCCGCCGCTGAACGGGCCGCGTGGACGCGTCGCCCGGTCGGCGCCCTTGAAGGCCACGCTCAGAATCAGCGTGCCGACGGCCCAGGCCAGCAGATAGCGCACCACCGGGAAACCGTACCAGAGCATGCTCATCACGGTTTTCGGGTCTTCCTTCACGTACTGGAAGACCAGGCCGTTGAGGCGCTGGTGGAATTCACGGTAGAAGTCCATCTCCATCAGGCCCAGGAACAGCGCGATGCTGGAGGCAAGGGTCAGCCAGAAACGGAAGAACCCCCGCGCGGCCATGGCCCGCACGCTGAACAGTGACAGCAGCAAGGGGATCGTCAGGTACACCACCAGGCGAATGTCCAGGCGCAGGCCGTTGGCGAACGCTTCAAGGAAGGTCGAGGCCGGTGTGTCGAGGATCATCTCGCGGTTGTAGGCCAGCAGCGCCAGGCGCAGCAGGGAGAACATCACCATCATGACCAGTGCACAAAGCAGCGTGTATGCCAGATGGGATTTGACGGTCGGTTGCAGCAGGCGATTAGAAGCTCGCTGCTGATTCAGGGCGTCCGGGTTTGCCATGTCGTTTCAGGACCCATTGGAGGTTTAAGTTGCGAAAAAGAGTGCAGTGGCGTCCGGCCCTCGCCCAGGCTGGCTGGGGTAGGCGGTAAACGCGATGGCGCAAATGGTGCCCGATCACTGCCGGCAACGCCATTAATTACTGAACGCGTGCCGCAATCCTGCAACTGGCGGTGCTTGAGATAGAGCCGTTGCAGGGAGATAAAGCCGGCGAATTGTCTTGGATGAGATGTGAAAATTTCGTACAGCGAATATTTCGACACACAATATCAAGGCATTTGCTGAACCTATTGTGGGAGGGGGCTTGCCCCCGATAGCAGTGGTTCAGTCACTGTTGTAACGACTGATACACCGCTATCGGGGGCAAGCCCCCTCCCACATTTTCCGTGCCCGCTTCAGCTTGAGTGAAGCTGGAGCTCAGAACCGCACGTTGCCCCGCGGCCCGGCAATCGCCCAGATGATCAGGCCCAGGACCGGCAGCAGCAGGATCAACAGAATCCACAACACCTTGGCACCGGTGCTCGCGCCGCTTTTGAACACATTGATGATCGCCCAGATATCCAGCGCGAGGATGATCAGCCCGACCAGACCGTTGAAAGTGGAACCCATGGTGTCGCTCCTAAGTGAGGGCATGCCCTTGTAGGATAGCCAGCCCTGGCTGGGGTTCCGTTTTATTTCAGACGTGGACCGCGACCCGCAGGGCTTCCAGGGACGGTTCGCCGTGGATGCCGACTTCGGCGCACAGTTCCAGCACGCGCGGCAGGTCGTTGCCGAACACCAGCACGGCCTGGATCTCGTCATCCAGCGGCTGGCTGAAGTTCAGCAACACATAACCACCGTCTTGCAGGCTGAGCGCACTCATCTGGATCTGGATGCGATTGAGCGCGGTGAGGGCTTCGGTCTTGGCCAGTTGCTTGGGCTTGAGGTTGAACACCACGCCGGGGCCGAACGAGGCAACGATCTGCGCAAACAAGTCGCCATAGGTGTCGGCCTGGAACAGCACCGTGTCCGGCAGGCTGCCGACCACCACCCACTCGCCCAGCGGAATCGGGAAAGTATCGTCGTAGTTGATGTCCGGGTTCGCCGCCAGAAAGGCCACCGGGTCGGCGTAGGCCTGCGCCGCTTCCTCGGCGATGCGCGCCACCTCGTCGTCGCCCATGACGCCGGCGCTGATTTTACGGATGAGTTCGACGAGGGCGTTTTTCATGAAGGGGTCCTGTGGCGGGCGGGTTTTCGAGGGCGCGTAGCCTACACCAGTTTCTGCAACTGCGCCGCCGTATCCACCGCGCCCATGGTCTGTGCCGCGGCCAATGCCGTGGCGCCCTGGGCGTCGGCAGTCTTGGGGTTGGCGCCCTGGCTGAGCAGGTAGTCGACCATTTCGACGCGGTTGAACATCGCGGCCATCATCAATGCCGTGCGGCCGTCGGACGACGACGCATCAACCGGCGCGCCGCCTTCGATCAGCGCCTTGACCACGGGCAAGTTGCCCTTGAACGCCGCGCCGGCGATCGGCAGTTGATGCTTGTCGTTGGCGATCTGTGGGTCGGCCTTGAACTCCAGCAGCACTTTGACCGCGTCGGCGTGGCCGTGATAGGCGGCCAGCATCAGCAAGGTGTCGCCATTGTGGTTACGCAGGTTGGCTGGCAAGCCCTTGGCCAGCAGCGCGGCAAGCAAGGCGGCATCGCCTCTGCGCGCGACGTCGAAGACCTGCTCGGCAAATTCGGCGGCTTCGTCTTCGGTCATTTGTTTGGCATGGTCTGACATGTGGGGGCTCCTTGTCTGGTGCGGCTTCGGGTACTGAAGAGTAGGCGCCCAGTGTCGCGAGGGAGTTCCCCACTGTCATGGTTTTTTTGTCAACAGCCACCATAGGCAGAATCAATAGCGGAACTGTCCGCCCTGGATCTGCGCCAACAATTGCCCGGTGACCGGCACATAGCAATCCGAACCGGGCAGCCAGGCGTAGACCGGGTCGTTGCCGGCCTTGGCCGGGTCGAACGCTTCTTCCTTGAGCCGTACTTTCTGGTATTTGAACGTGCCCGTTGTCTCCATCTTCATCTTGATCCGCAGGAACAGCGGCACCGCATAGTGCGGCAACTGGCCATGAGCGAACTGCAGCAACTCGCGCATATCCAGGGCGGCCAGGGATTCGCTGGGGGTGATGGCGACCATGCCGGCGCGGCCATTGGTGTTTTCGATCTCGACACCGTAGGCCACCACCTCGGCGATCTGCGGGTGTTGCAACAGGATGTTCTCGACCTCGGTGGTGGAAACGTTTTCGCCTTTCCAGCGATAGGTGTCGCCCAGGCGATCGACAAATTGCGCATGGCCGAAACCGATGCTGCGCAGCAGATCGCCGGTATTGAAGTAGCGGTCGCCCTTTTCGAACACGTCGGTCAGCACCACCTTGCGGTTCTTTTCCGGGTCGGTGTAACCGTCGAACGGGGCCTTTTCATCGATCCTCGCCAGCAACAGGCCCTCCCCGCCCGTTTGCACCTTGCGCATGAAACCATCGGCGCCACGCAGCGGCTCACCGCTGTCGTGGGCGTAGTCCACCAGCGCCCAGCGCTGCAGGCAGAAGCCGATGGTGTTGTCGAAATTCAACACATTGGTGAAGCCGATATTGCCGTCACTCGCGGCATACAGCTCACAGATATGCTCGACGCCAAAGCGTTGCTTGAACTGCGCCCATACACCGGGCCGCAGGCCATTGCCGACCATCTTGATCACCCGGTTGTCACGGTCCTGGGCGCTGGCCGGCTGGTCGAGCAGGTAACGGCACAACTCACCGACATAACCCAGGGTGGTCGCGTTGAACTTGCGCACATCGCCCCAGAACTGGCTGGCGCTGAATTTGCGGCGAATCGCGAACCCCGACGCGCCGACGATCGCCGAGCCCCAGCACACGCAAAGGCCGGTGGCGTGGTACAGCGGCAAGGTGCAATACATGACGTCGGCGGGGCCCATGTCGAGGGCGATGCTGGCGAAGCTGACCGCGGTTTTGGTCCAGCGGCCATGTTTCATGATGCCGGCCTTGGGCAAGCCGGTGGTGCCGGAGGTGTAGATATAGAAGCACGGGTCGTTGAAAAAGATCTGCCGGGAACTGGCCGGGTTGTCCAGCGTGCACTCGGCGCTGGCCGCCATCAGGTCGATATAGCCGGCAGGCACCGCGCTGCCGGGTTGATCCGCGACAAACCAGGTGCGATCGGCCGCGATCACCACTTGATCGCGCACCGCTGTGTAGGCCTCCACCAACTCCGCCCCCACCACAATCGCCACCGGGTTGACCAGATTCAGGCTGTGTACCAGCGCCGCCTGGGTTTGCGAGGTATTGAGCATGGCGCAGATGCCGCCCAGCTTGGCCACGGCCAGCACGTTGAGCAGCAATTCGGGGCGATTCTCAATAAACAGCGCCACCACATCGCCTTTGCGGATGCCCTGGCTCTGCAGGTGGTGGGCGATGCGGTTCGCACGCTGGTTGGCATCGCGGTAACTGAGCACGCTGTCGCCGTACAACAACGCCGCGCCGTCAGGGTTGCGCAGGGTGGCTTGCTCGAAATGCCAGCCCAGGCCACAGGGCTGCGCGGGGTCGGTGACATTCGCGGCACGCATGCCGCGGACCACCCGTGGCAAGGCGCGGACGATGGCGGGCACCTTACGCAGCAGCATGCTCCAGGTAATCATGTCGTTTTGCGGATGGCGCATGGAGGAACGTCCTTTTTCTTATTCTTCGTCGGGGCCAGAAACTCCGGCATTTTTTGCAGGCAGGAAGCCAAATGCTCAGGGGAAAATACGCCAGCCGTTCTTCGACTGTACACGCGGGATTTGAAATGTTTTGTATCCCGAAGCCGCAACCGCCCCACAGGGAATTTTGCGACACATCGGCAGTCCCTATCAGTGACGAGGCGCCCGCCCGGCCGGATCGAGTAGCGCAAAATGCAGGATGCATGATGGCCATTCATGCAATTTGCACGAAATCAAAAATCCTGACTTTTTACAAGTTATTGATTTTTAAAGACTTTATATAAAAACGCGAGATGGCACAATCACTGCACCTATCACTCCATGCTTGCCAACTTGAGCCAACGGAGCTGATAGACATGAGCCTGATCCAAGATAAATTCGCCTCAGTATTCTCCCAATACGACGTCACCACTCAGCCACGCCCGGACGGCGGTATCCTGCTGACCCTGCGCAACAGCGAAGGCAAGCAGGTCAAGCGCTCGATCTCCTACCAGCAACTGCACACGGCCGATCAACTCACCTGGGTGATCAGCGCCATTCGCCGCGACCTGGCCGAACAAGCCAGCGAACTGCCGCAGATTTCCATGCTGCAGAGCCAGAACCGCTTTGCCCTGCCGACTTACCATTCGGCCTAAGACACACAAAAAAGGGCCGCGACGCCATCCAGCGTCGCGGCCCTTTTTCATGGGTTCAGGACAGGCCCAATCGGGCGGCTTCATTCATCGCTTGTACACGATTGTTGACTTGCAACTTGCCATAGATGTTACGCAGGTGGAATTTCACTGCGGCTTGGGACGTTTCACGAATCCGGCTGATTTCCCAGATGGTCTTGCCTTCGGAGGCCCAGCGCAAGATCTCCAATTCGGTCGGAGTCAGGGGCTTGCCGGACAAGGCCAAGCGTTTTCTGACATCGGTGGGCACGCTCAACGGCGCACCTGACGCCTCTGGATCACTCATCGCTTTCTCTCCTTATTGTTGGCTGATGCTTATCGCCTTTCGGATTCCTCCTATTGACAGGCGATACAAACATTAAGACCGGAGAGAGTTACATAATGGAGCGCGTCAAAGCGTAAGGCCGGCGATAAACAGCCAGGCCTTACAGATAAATAAGCTTCTTCCCACAACAACTTCCAACTCGTCGGGGTTGAAGATTCAAGTCGATTAAGCCTAGTCATCCAACCCAGGGAAACCAGCGGCGATATCGTCCCCGCTGAATTCAGGCACCCCGCCGCCTGCCGCATGGGACAGGCGCAGCGTCACAAAATGTGGGTGCTCGCCCATATCAAACCAATGGGGCATGCCGGCCGGGATCAGCAGCAGGTCATTTTTCTCACAGCGCACGCCGTACACATAGTCACCAATGTGCAAGGCAAACAGGCCTTGGCCGGCGATGAAAAAGCGCGCTTCATCTTCGCTGTAACGCCGCTCGGCAAGGAACTGATCGCGCAATGCCGCCTTCTGCGCAGGGTCGCCGGGAGCATGCAGCACCTCGACGCAGGCGTAGCCGAGGGCGTCGATCCGTGGCTGATACGCCGCGATCATGGTGGCGTCGTCCGCGCCTTTTTCAATAACGGCGGGCTGCCAGCGCTCGAATCGCACGCCATGCTCGGCCAGGGTCGACGCGATATCGTCGAAGTGGGTCAGGACTTTGTTCGGTGTGTCCGGTGTGGCGACGTGGTAAACGGCTACATAACTCATAGGACGGTTCCTTGGTTCTGCTCGTGCAATCGAAAACCGATGATAAGGGCGGCGGCCAGGGCCGCGACGCTGGCGATACTGAAGGTCAGGGCTGGCCCCAACAGGTTCCAGCTGTAACCGGCGTACAGCGCGCCAAGCGCGCCGCCGGTGCCGGCCAAGGCCGCGTATAACGCCTGGCCCTGACCTTGCTGGCGCGCACCGAAGCTGCGCTGCACAAAGGCAATCGCCGCCGCATGAAAACTGCCGAAGGTCGCCGCGTGCATCACCTGCGCCAGCAGCAGCACCCAGAAAAATTCCGCGAACGCGCCCAGCAACAACCAGCGCAGCGCCGCCAACAGGAAACTCGCCAGCAGCACCCGGCGCACCGAGAAACGCGTGAGGATGCGGCTCATGCCCAGGAACATCAACACTTCCGCCACCACCCCGAGGGCCCACAGCATGCCGATTACGCCACGGCTGTAGCCCAAGTGTTCCAGGTGCAGGGTGAGAAAGGTGTAATACGGGCCATGGCTCATTTGCATCAACGCCACGCAGGCGTAAAACGCCAGGACGCCGGGGCTGCGCAACTGCTTGAGGAAGCCCTCGCCCGCCAGGCGGGGGCCGTGGTTCGCCGGCTGCGCATTCGGCACCCACAGGCTGGCACCGATGATCCCGGCCATGATCACCACGACCACCACCGGGTAGATATCCAGGCTCAGCCAGTCGAACAGGCGGCCCATGATCACCACCGTGAGGATGAAGCCGATGGAGCCCCACAGGCGGATCTGGCTATAGCGCGAGGTCTGCTTATGCAGATGGGCCAGGGTGATCACTTCAAACTGCGGCAGCACCGCATGCCAGAAAAACGCATGCAGGGCCATGACCAGGGCCAGCCAGGCATAGGTCTTGCTGACGAAAATCAACGCAAAACTCACCAGCGTACACAGTGCGCCCACACGCACGATGGCCAGGCGCCGGCCGGTATAGTCGCCCAGCCAGCCCCACAGATTGGGAGCCACGCAGCGCATCAGCATGGGGATGGCCACCAGCTCGCCGATACGCGCGCTGGAGAACCCCAGGTGATCGAAGTACAGCGCCAGGAACGGCGCCGTGGCCCCCAGCAGGGCGAAGTAGAAGAGGTAGAAGCTGGAGAGTCGCCAGTACGGAAGTGCTGGAGTCATGCAAGGGACCGCTTTGCGGCAAGGCGCGAGCAAGCTCGCGCGCCACACACCGTCACAGCTGGCCCAGTACCGGAGTACTCACGCGCACATCGGCGTTTTGCCCACGGTTGCGCAGCAGGTGGTCCATCAACACGATCGCCATCATCGCTTCGGCGATCGGCGTGGCGCGGATGCCGACGCACGGGTCGTGACGGCCCTTGGTAATCACGTCCACCGGGTTGCCGTGTACATCGATCGAACGGCCCGGGGTGGTGATGCTCGACGTGGCCTTGAGCGCCAGGTGCGCAACGATCGGCTGGCCGGAGGAAATACCGCCGAGGATGCCGCCTGCATTGTTGCTGAGGAAGCCCTGCGGGGTCAGTTCGTCGCGGTGCTCGGTGCCGCGCTGGGACACGCAGGCGAACCCGGCGCCGATTTCCACGCCTTTGACGGCGTTGATGCTCATCAGCGCGTGGGCCAGCTCAGCGTCCAGACGGTCGAAGATCGGCTCGCCGAGACCCGGTTTCACGCCCTCGGCGACCACGGTGATTTTCGCCCCGACCGAATCCTGGTCGCGGCGCAACTGGTCCATATAGGCTTCCAGCTCCGGCACTTTGTCCGGGTCCGGGCTGAAAAAGGCGTTGTCGTCGACGCTGTCCCAGGTCTTGAACGGGATTTCGATCGGGCCCAGCTGGCTCATGTAGCCACGGACGACGATGCCCTGGGTCGCCAGGTACTTCTTGGCGATGGCACCGGCAGCCACGCGCATCGCGGTTTCGCGGGCCGAGCTGCGGCCGCCGCCACGGTAGTCGCGTTCGCCGTATTTGTGGTGGTAGGTGTAGTCGGCGTGGGCCGGGCGGAACAGGTCCTTGATCGCCGAGTAGTCCTTGGACTTCTGGTCGGTGTTGCGGATCAACAGGCCGATGGCGCAGCCGGTGGTGCGGCCTTCGAACACTCCGGAGAGGATCTCGACTTCATCGGGTTCCTGGCGCTGGGTGGTGTGGCGGCTGGTGCCGGGCTTGCGGCGGTCGAGGTCACGTTGCAGGTCTTCCAGGGACAGCTCGAGGCCGGGCGGGCAGCCGTCGACAATGGCGACCAACGCCGGGCCATGGCTTTCGCCCGCGGTGGTGACAGTGAACAGCTTGCCGAAGGTATTGCCGGACATGCAGGGCGCTCCGTGAAATCAGTTGTAATCACTCAGCGGTGATAACCAAGCGCACCAGTATACGCGGGCCAACCGACTAGTTCATCCTCGAAACCTTACCGGTAGACGTTGGTCGAACCGGCACCTCCTGAATAATGGCGCAATGATGCTTCGAGTTTTGCTGTTTACCCTCACCCTGTTCACCGCCGTAGCGCATGCCGCGTCCCCCGTGGTGTTGCAACGGCCCATCAGCCTCGACACCGGCAGCGGCGAGCTGTTCGGCTCGCTGTTGCTACCGCAGTCCGACAAACCGGTGCCGGTGGTGCTGATCATTGCCGGCTCCGGCCCGACCGACCGCAACGGCAACAGTGCCGACGGCGCGCGCAACGACAGCCTCAAGCGCCTGGCCTGGGTCCTGGCCCGGCATAACATCGCCAGCGTGCGCTATGACAAGCGCGGCGTGGCGGCCAGCCTGGCCGCCACGCCCGATGAACGCGACCTGACCCTCGACGCCTACGTGGCCGACGCCGTGGCCTGGGGCAAGCTGCTCAAGGCCGACAAGCGCATGGGCCCGCTGATCGTACTGGGCCATAGCGAAGGCGCGCTGGTGGCCGCCCTGGCGGCACCGCAACTCGACCCGGCCGGGGTGATTTCCCTGTCGGGCAGCGCCCGCCCGGTCGACCAGGTGATCCGCCAGCAACTGGCCGGTCACCTGCCCCCGGCCCTGCAGTTGCGCAGCAATGAAATCCTCGATCACCTCAAGGCCGGCCAAGTGGATACCGATGTGCCTGGCCCGCTTGAAGGGATTTTCCGACCCAGTGTGCAACCGTATCTGATCAGCCTGTTTCGCGCCGACCCGTCGGCCGCCTTTGCCAGACTGCGCATGCCCGCGCTTATCATCCAGGGCACCAACGATATCCAGGTGGGTGTGGGCGATGCGCGGCAATTGAAGGACGCCAAGCCCGATGCCGAGCTGACGGTGATCGAAGGCATGAACCATGTGATGCGTATCGTGCCCAAGGAGGTGAAGCAACAGTTGGCGTCCTACAACGACCCGCGATTGCCCCTCGCCGCCGAGCTGGAAACCCGCCTGGTTGGCTTTATCGACGGACTTCAGCCCCGTTAACCGACTAATTGCCTCCAGTACTGGGAAAAACGGCCGATAAGCCGAAAGTCGACAGCAAAAAGCCTGTCGACTGGCTGGGCTAGGACAGGATCGCGCCGCATGACTAACACCGAAGCAACACCAGAACCTACCGCCGACACCCCGGCGGAACACACCGAGGTCGTCGACGCGGCGCCCCTGCCGTGGGCGGACGTACAGGCCGAACATTTCAAAATGCTGCGCCTGGCGCCCCTGCCCACCGACCGCTCCACCGGGGTACGCCCCTTGCGGTTTGTGCAATTTGGCTATGTCGAACGCCACGACCACCATCACAGCCTGTTGCGCATGGTCATCCAGTTGCCGGGCCAACGGGTGCGCCGCGAGCAGAATCACCTGGATATCTGGGTCGATCACGCTAAACACCGTGTGCATTTCGGCCCGGGCAACAGCCTGGAAATCGAACCGGCCAACCGTGGCATCGGCCGCTTCCTGGTGGCCCAGGGCGCCGCGTGGGCGAAGAAGAAATGGTCGCACTACCGCGTCGACGGGGTGGACCTGGCCAACAAGGACGCCCTCAACGAAGCCACGCGCCTGCGCCGCGATCACTTCCTGCGTATCCAGGGCTTTGATGTGGCCTACGCCGACGTGCAGCATCTGAAGGGCAACGTGCAGCCCGGCAAGGTCAGCGACGTGCTCGATAGCTGGAACACCGAGAAAGTGCAGTTCGTGGAAATCCTCGAAGCCGCGCAAATGCTGCAACAGGCCGAGCAGAACCTGACGGAGCAGGAAGTGAAGCTGCGCAAGGAAGAGGAAAAGGTCACCAAGTTCAAGCGTGAGGACAGCGGGCTACGCTTCACCATCACCTGTCTGGTGGCGTTTACCGTGTTTCAGGCGGGGTTGTTGATCTGGATTGCCACCCATCGGTGATGTGGGAGCAGGCTTGCTCCCGATAGCGGTGCATCAGTCAATGCATTCAGTGACTGACACGCCCTCATCGGGGGCAAGCCCCCTCACACACGTCAGAGCGGTCGATTAAACCCGGGCGGCGAATACCGCCTGATGGTTGCGGCACTGCTCGGCCGTGAGCATGAACACACCGTGCCCGCCGCGCTGGAACTCCAGCCAGGCGAAGTCGACTTCCGGGTACAGCGCCTCGACATGCACCTGGCTGTTACCCACTTCGACGATCAACAAGCCCTTCTCGGTCAGGTGGTCCGCCGCTTCGGCGAGCATCCGCCGGACCAGGTTCAAGCCATCGTCGCCGCAGGCCAGGCCCAGTTCCGGTTCGTGCTGGTACTCGTCCGGCATGTCGGCGAAGTCTTCGGCGTCCACATACGGCGGGTTCGACACGATCAAGTCGAAGCGCTGGCCCGGCAGCCCGTCAAAACCGTCGCCCTGTACGGTATACACACGCTCGTCGACGCCATGGCGCTCGATGTTCTGATTGGCCACTTCCAACGCTTCGAACGACACGTCACCCAACACCACTTCGGCGTCCTGGAACTCGTAGGCACAGGCGATGCCGATGCAACCGGAGCCGGTACACAGGTCGAGAATGCGTGCCGGCGGCTGGGCCAGCCAGGGTTCGAAGCGGCTTTCGATAAGTTCGCTGATCGGTGAACGCGGGATCAGCACGCGCTCGTCGACGATAAACGACATGCCACAGAACCAGGCTTCGCCAATCAAGTAGGCTGTCGGCACCCGCTCATGAATGCGACGGTGCAGCAGCCGTTGCAAGTGGGAAACTTCCTCTTCTTCTAGGTTGCAATCCAGGTAGCTGTCGGCAATTTCCCAGGGCAGATGCAAGGCGCCGAGCACCAATTGCCGGGCGTCGTCCCAGGCGTTGTCGGTACCGTGCCCGAAAAACAGCTCTTCCCCATGGAAACGGCTGACAGCCCAACGGATATGGTCGCGCAAGGTGCGCAGGCGGGAAGTGATCACGGGGGCAGACTCCTGGAAAAAACGACTGGCGATTCTAACAGCCTTCGTCTGTAGCGACGACGTGCGAAAAGCCTCAACCGTATGTCGGATTTCATCCAATTTGCCATCATTGCGTCAAACAACCGCACCGCTTGACACGGCTGCACGCCAGCAACGGCGTAGCTTACGATGGAAGCGATTCACAGAACCGCTCAGCCAGTGGACAATGGCGCAAAAGCCCCCCTCACAGGAGCCCCCAGAATGTCCGTTCCAAAGACGATGTTTCAAATCAGCGGTCGAGGTTATGCAGCGGCCAATCTCAGCCATGCGACCCTCGTGATCATCGACGCCCAGAAGGAGTACCTCAGCGGTCCACTCGCCCTCGCGGGCATGGATGCGGCGGTGGGCAATATCAAGCAACTGGTCGCTGCGGCGCGCAACGCCGGTCGCCCGATCGTGCATGTGCGCCACCTGGGCACCGTCGGCGGCCTGTTTGACCCACAAGGCGAGCGCGGCGAATTCATTCCCGGCCTGGAGCCAATGGGCAACGAAACCATCATCGGTAAACTGCTGCCCAGCGCGTTCCACGGCACCGGCCTGGAAAAACACCTGCAGGACCTCGGCTCCCTGGACCTGATCGTCTGCGGCTTCATGAGCCACTCCAGCGTCAGCACCACCGTGCGCGCCGCCAAGAACCTGGGCTTTCGCTGCACCCTGGTGGAAGACGCCTGCGCCACCCGCGACCTGCCTTACAAGGGCGGTGTCCTGAGTGCCGAGCACGTGCAACAAACCGAAATGGCCATCATGGCCGACAACTTCGCCACCCTCGCCTTGACCAAAGACCTGATCTGATTGCCCCGAAATGAGCGGTGCGGCCGATTCGAGGCCCCGCTCATCCGCAAATGCCTGTCATTTGCTGCAATTACCTCTGGCGCCGGAACAACCTGTGTATCTTCCGGTCGAAGGGCCGATACCCTGGAGGAAAGGTCGGAATGAAGATATCCGATGGTTTTGATGCTCGTCGCTTGCGCCCCAAGGGCCCGAGCAACTGGCGTCTGCGCCTGGTAGCCGGCATTGCCGCGCTGCTGGCGATCATAGGTGTGCTGCTGGCGGTCGCCGGTGGCGCGGGTTTGTCGGGGCATTCCCCGGCGCTGGGCGAACTGAATGCCAGCCCCGGTGGCTCGGCGATGCTGTTGGTGGGCGGCCTGCTGGTGCTGTGGTTCGGCGTGTGGTTATGGCGCCGCAGCCGGCGGCGGATGCGCCAGCCGTTGTCGCTGAACATCGCCTCGCACCTGATGAAAAAGCACGACTGATGGCGCTTGGATAGCGTTTCCTGCGCCCCGGCCGCCGCGATTTAGGTAAACTGCCCGCCCCTCGCGGAGGCTGACATGCAAGACGACGATTTTTCCCTGTTCAAAAACGAGCTGCGCGGCGTCAAGCCGATCAAGCACGACCGCGCCGACACCGGCAAACCCAAGAGTGACCGAGCGCAGATCGCCAAGCTGCGCCAGGCCGCGACCGTACGCACTGACGCCACCACCGTGGACGGTCTGTCGGACCAGTTCGTGATTGACGTCGGCCCCGAAGACGAGCTGATGTGGGCCCGCGACGGCGTGCAGGAAAGCCAGATACGCAAGCTCAAGACCGGCCAGATCCCCTTCGAAGGCAGCCTCGACCTGCACGGCATGAGCGTGGAAAAAGCCCGGGAAACCCTCTGGGCCTTCCTCGCCGAAGCCACCCGGTTCGAAATCCGCTGCGTGCGCGTCACCCACGGCAAGGCCGTGCGCCTGGACGGCAAGCGGCCGATGATCAAGAGCCACGTCAACACCTGGCTGCGCCAGCATGCCCAAGTACTCGGCTTTACCTCCTGCCAGCCCCGCCACGGTGGCGCCGGCGCGGTGTATGTGATGCTCAAGCGCACCATGCTGGAAGGGCGCGACGAGTAACCCGTGCCATCGTCAGGCTTGCAGCGATGGGTCGGCCACCGTACCCTTGCGCTTTGCGAAAATCCCACAGGTAGTTTCATGTCCCTGGAACAGAATTACACCGCGATCCTCGGCCAACTCGGCGAGGACGTTACCCGCGAGGGCCTGCTCGACACGCCAAAGCGTGCCGCCAAGGCGATGCAGTACCTTTGCCGCGGCTATGAACAGACACTGGAAGAAGTCACCAACGGTGCCTTGTTCAGCTCCGACAACAGCGAAATGGTGCTGGTCAAGGACATCGAGTTGTACTCGTTGTGCGAACACCACCTGCTGCCGTTTATCGGCAAGGCCCACGTCGCGTATATCCCGAGCGGCAAAGTGCTGGGCCTGTCGAAGGTCGCGCGGATTGTCGACATGTATGCGCGCCGCCTGCAGATCCAGGAAAACCTCAGCCGCCAGATCGCCGATGCCGTGATGCAAGTGACCGGCGCCCTGGGCGTGGCCGTGGTAATCGAAGCCAAGCACATGTGCATGATGATGCGCGGTGTGGAGAAACAGAATTCGTCGATGATCACCTCGGTGATGCTGGGTGAGTTCCGCGAAAACGCGGCGACCCGCAGCGAATTCCTCAGCCTGATCAAATAACCGGTCGGGTAGGAAAAAGCCGGCGTTCATCGCCGGTTTTTTTTCGCCCCCACAAATCAAGTAAGATGCGGCCCTCTGTTCTGGGCAAGAGGTTTCAGTCATGTTCGTCAAAGCACTTCGAGTGGGCCTCGGCCACGTCATCATCGCGGGCGACTACATTACCCGTCCACGCAAAAAGCAGCGCCCCGCCGAGCAGCAAGCGCAGGTCAACGCGGCCGCCAAGGAACTGACCCTGTATCAGTTCCATGCCTGCCCGTTCTGCGTGAAGACCCGTCGCACCCTGCATCGCCTGAATGTGCCGGTAGCATTGAAGGATGCGAAGAACAACGAACAGGATCGCCAGACCATGCTGGAGCAAGGCGGCAAGATCAAAGTGCCGTGCCTGTGCATCGAAGAGAATGGCCAGACCACCTGGATGTATGACTCCAAGGTGATCATCGATTACCTGGACAAGCGCTTCGCCGCCGTCTGACAAACGCCCTCTCCTCTGTAGGAGCGAGCTTGCTCGCGAAAAACCTGAGGACGCCGCTGGGTGTCAGGTTCCCCTCGTTATCGTTGACGATTTTCGCGAGCTGGCTCGCGCCTACAGAGGGGGGATTTCCATGTCCAGTAATGCGGAGCCCAGGCACTTGCCATGGGCGTCCAGCGCCAGCGAACGGGTCACGCCGCCGCGCAAGATCCCCGGCAACACGAAGTTCAGCGCCTGCACGTTGGGCAATTCATAGCGTCGCACCGGCGCCGCCCCCGGCTCCAACAGCCCGGCGAAGAACGCCGTCACGCGCGCGGCAGTGAGCTGTTCGCAGAGCAGCGGATAATCCTCAGGGCGATAGGCAATGATCGAAATGTTCGAGGTGTCGCCCTTATCCCCGGTGCGGGAATGGGCCAGGGTATGCAGCTTCATGCTTCGATCCTCGGGTTGACGGCGTCACGCGGCAACAACAACGAGGCCACCGCCACCACCTGGCGCACGCTCTTACTGGCACCGCCGCCGCCGGACGGGCCGTTGGTGTAGAGGGTTTCCACTTCATTGCCGACCCGCACCGCTTCGCTGCGTTCCTCACAGCGCGCAGCGACGCGCAGGCGCACTTCCCACGGCTCGACGCGGCTGCGCGGGCCGTGCAGCGAGTCCATGCCGATCAACTCGGCGCGCACGTCCTGCATCTTCACCCCCATCAGTTCCAGGCGCTTGAGCACCACCTCTCGCGCCAGTTCGGCGCGTGCGACGGCTCCCGGCCCGCCGTAGGACATCTGCCCCTCGCCGATCCAACCGTCCAGGTAACCCACGCTGACTTTCAACCGGTCCGGCCGCACCCGTCCCGCAGCACCCTGGGCGCGTACCCGGTCGACGCTTTCCTCGACAAAGCTCACCTGGGAAAAGTCGGCCGTCACGTCCGGCGTCAGATAGGCCGCCGGGTCGTGTACTTCGTAGATCAATTGTTCAGTACACGTAGCGCAGCTGACGCGCCCGCCGGACCCGCTCACTTTGGTGATCACGGCGTTGCCCTCGGCATCGATCTCGGCCAGGGGGAAGCCGAGGCGCGCCAGGTCGTCTACGTCCTTGAACCCGGGATCGGCGAAATAGCCGCCACTGACCTGCCCCGCGCATTCGAGCAAATGCCCGACCAACGTGCCGCGCCCCAGGCGCAACCAATCGTCAGCCGCCCAGCCGAACGCAAACATCTGCGGCGCCAGAAATAGCGACGGGTCGGCCACGCGCCCGGTGATCACTACATCGGCCTCGGCGCGCAACGCCTGCAGAATGCCGTCGACGCCCAGGTAGGCGTTCGCGGAAATCAGCCGCGCACCCAGCGAGCCAAGGGTCTGGCCGTTATCCAACACCTGCTCGGGGCGCAACACGTCGAGCACATCATCGCCCACCACCGCCACGACCTTGAGGCTCAGGCCCAGCTCATTGGCAATGCGCCGCACTTCAACGGCCGCCGACACCGGGTTGGCCGCGCCCATATTGGTGATCACGCGCAAGCGCCGGCGACCCGCCTGCTCACCGACAAAGGGCAGCACCCGGCGCATGCGCTCACTCAGCAACGGGTCATACCCGCCCTGCGGATCGCTGATGCGTGCCTGTTGCGCCAAGGCGATGGTGCGTTCGGCCAGGCATTCGAAGACCAGGTAATCGAGGTCGCCCTGTTCGGCCAGTTCCACGGCAGGTTCGATGCGGTCGCCGGAATAGCCGGCGCCGGAACCGATGCGCAAGGTTTTCATCTCAAAATACTCCCAGGAGCAACGCGGTCAGGGTCATCAACACCGACGCGGCGAACAGAAACGGAATAGTGAAGCGCTGGTGATCGGCCAGCTCGATCTTGCACAGCCCCACCAACAGGAAGGTCGCGGGGGTCAGCGGGCTGACCGGGAAACCGGTGGTGTGTACGCCCAGCAGCGAGGCCTGGGCCACTTGCAGCGGGTCGACGCCCAGGGCCTTGCCGACTTCGGCGATCACCGGCATCACGCCGAAATAGTAGGAATCGGGGTCGAACAACATGCTCAGCGGCATGGAAATAAAGCCCACCACCGCCGGGATCAACTTGCCGTGGCCGGCCGGAATCTGCGCCACCGCCACTTCGGCAATCGCCTTGAGCATGCCGGTGCCTTGCATGATGCCGGTGAACACCCCGGCGGCGAGCAGGATACTGGCCATGGTCAGGGCGGTCTTGGCATGGGCGTCGATGCGTGCGCGCTGGGCGTCGACATTCGGGTAGTTGATGCACAGCGCGACCACGGTGCCGAGCATGAACATCACCACCGGGTCGACCCAGCCGGCGATCATCACCACCATCACCAGCACGGTGAGCATCAGGTTGACCCAGAACAGCCGCGGGCGTCGCAGCTTGATGTCGTCGTCGCTGAGCACCCGTTGCGGCACGGCATCCACCGTCGAACCGGCGCCCAGGCCAAGGCGTTTTTCTTCACGATGGCCGAGCCACCAGGCGCAGGCGAAGACAAAGATCAGGCCGACGATCTGCACCGGGATCAGCGGCTGGAACAGATCCGCCACTGGCACATGCAACGCCGCCGACGAGCGCAGCACCGGGCCGGTCCACGGCAGGAAGTTGACCCCGGCAGCCATCGCGCAGACGCAGGCGAGGATGCGTTTGTCGATGCCCAGCCGCGTATACAGCGGCAGCATCGCCGGCACCGTCACCAGAAATGTCACCGCGCCGGAACCGTCCAGGTGGACCAGCAAGGCGAGGGTCGCGGTGCCAACGACAATTCGTGTAGGACGCGTCCCTACCGTGCGCAGGATGCGATCAATGATCGGGTCAAGCATGCCGGCATCGGTCATGATCCCGAAAAACAGAATCGCGAACACAAACATGCCCACCACCGGGGCAACGTTCTTGATCCCGGTAATGATGAAGGCACTGGTTTGCAGGCCGAACCCGCCGAGCAGCGCAGCGATGATCGGCAAGGCGATCAGCGCCACCAGGGGCGAGAGGCGTTTGCTCATGACGGCAGCGAGCAAGCAAAGGATGGTAATGACACCCAGGGTAGCGAGCATGGGTTACTCCAGAGCGGCCTTGGTGGCCGGTTATTGTTTTCCCTGGAGTATTGGAAACGCGTTAGTCTTTGTAAATTGGAATATTCACCAGCTAGTGTTCGGAAAAACAAAATGAAGAACTCTATCCAACACATCCAAGCCTTCCTCGCTGTCGCGCGCACCGGCAGCTTTACCAAGGCGGCCAACGAACTGCACCTGTCGCCGTCCGCGCTCACCGTGCAGGTTCAGCAACTCGAGGACTGGCTCGGCGTCGCCCTGCTCGACCGTAGCCCGCGGCATGTCAGCATCACGGCCGCCGGCCAGGAAGCGCGCGGGCCGATGGAAAAGCTGCTGCTGGACCTGGACAACATCGTCACCGGCTCCCGCGACCTCGCGGCGTTACGTCGTGGCGTGGTGACCATCGCCGCCCTGCCCTCGGTGTGCGCCGGCGCCTTGCCGCCCGCGCTGCGCCTGTTTCGCGAACGCTTCGGCGGGATCGAAGTGCGCCTGCATGACCTGGTGGCCCATCGCATTCATGCCCAGGTGCGCTCGGGCGAGGTGGACTTCGGCATCGGCGTGCGCGCACGGCTGAACCACGGGCTGGCGTTCGTGCCGGTATTGAATGATCGGCTGTGCGCGTTCGTACCGCTGGATCATCCCCTCGCCCGCTATCCGGCGCTGACCCTGAAGCAACTGGCGGATCAGCCGATCATCCTGACCGGGCGCGACAGCAGTGTGCGCGAACACGTCGAGGCGTTATTTGACGAGACACGCCTGACGATGAACGCGGGCATGGAGGCCAACTACATGTCGACGGTGTTGGCGCTGGTGCGTCAGGGCTTGGGGATCAGTGTGTTGCCGGAGTCGGCGGCGGACAGCCTGGAGGGGTTGAAGCGCATCAGCATCGATCATCCCGGCGTGAACCGCGAGATCGGGTTGATCAGTCGCAGCGCGATGGCGCTGAGCCCGGCGGCGCAGCGCTGTTTCGACTTGCTGCATGACAAATTATCCGACACACCACTGAGCTAAATGTGGGAGGGGCTTGCCCGCTCCCACAATTGACCGAGTGAGTCAGTCGAGCATCGCCACATGCCTGGGATGGCTGGCCACACGCTTCAGCCATGCCTGCAACGCCGGGTAAGGCGTCAAGTCAAAACCGCCCTCATGCGCCACGTGGGTGTAGGCATACAGCGCAATATCCGCAATCGAATACTGCTCGCCCACCAGGTACGGCGTGCTTTGCAGTTGGCGCTCCATGACCTTCAACGCCTTGTAACCGCCCTTGTGGGTGGTTTTGTATTCGTCGAGGCGATCCTCGGGCATCCCCAAGTACAGTTGGATAAAGCGCGCCACCGCAATGTACGGCTCGTGGCTGTACTGCTCGAAGAACTGCCACTGCAACACTTGGGTACGCAAGCGCGGTTCGGTCGGCAGAAACTCGCTGCCATCGGCGAGGAAATTGAGGATCGCATTGGATTCCCACAGGCAGGTGCCGTCTTCGAGCTCCAGCACCGGGATCTTGCCGTTGGGGTTCTTGGCCAGGAATTCGGCGGTCTGGGTGTCGCCCTTGAGGATGTCGACATCCACCCATTGATACGGGATGCCCAACAGGTTGAGCATCAATTTGACCTTGTAGCAGTTGCCCGACTTGTAATCGCCATAAACCTTGTACATGGGGCTCCCCTTATGCCGCTCGCGCGTGCTGTGCTTGACGGACCACCGCGGCCAGGCGCTTGAGACCTTCGTCCAGACGGGACGGGTCGATATGGCTGAAATTGAGCCGCAGTGAGCCAAGGTGCTGGTCCGGCTCGGAAAAGAACGGTTCACCGGGCATGAACGCGACGTTCTGATCGAGCGCAGGTGCCAACAAGGTGCGGGTGTCGAGCGGCTGTTTCAAGGTCAACCAGAAGAATAATCCGCCCTGGGGCACTTGCCAGTCGGCCAATTCGCCGAAATGCCGCTCGAGTGCCGCCTGAAAAGCATCCCGGCGCGCGCGATAGAAACCGCGCAGCTCGACCAGATGCTGTTGATATTTCTCGCTGCCGAGCCACTGCATCGCCTGCCACTGGCCGACGCGGTTGGTGTGCAGGTCGGCCGACTGCTTGAGCTTGAGCAAGTGCGGGAACAGGTCGGGGCTGGCGATCAGGTAACCGACGCGCAGGCCGGGCAACAAGGTTTTCGACACGGTGCCGGTGTAGATCCAACTGGCCTTTTTCAGGCGGCCGGCGATGGGCTGCGCACTGCCGCCGTCGAAGGTCAGTTCGCGGTACGGTTCGTCTTCGATCAGGGTCACGTCGAATTCATCGAGCAGCGCCGCGACGGCTTCGCGCTTGGCCTCGCTGTAACGCACGGCCGACGGGTTCTGGAACGTCGGGATCAGGTAGATGAACGCCGGGCGGTAGCGTTCGAGACGTGAGCGCAACGCGGCCAGGTCCGGGCCGTCGGCTTCCAGTTGTACGGTGAGGCACTCGGCGCCGAACAGTTGGAAAATCTGCAAGGCCGCCAGGTAGGTCGGGCCTTCCAGGAGGATGTTCGTGCCCTTGTCGATATACAGCTTGGCCGCCAGATCCAGGGTCTGCTGGGAACCGCTGACCACCAGCACCTGGCTGGCCTGGCACGGCACACCCAATGCACGCGCCTCGGCGGCGAGCAATTCACGCAGCTGCGGCTCGCCTTCGCTCATGCCGTATTGGCCGATGTTCACCGGCATGTCGTCCCAGTTCAACGCGGGCAACATCGCTTCGGCCGGCAGCCCACCGGCGAACGACATCATTTCCGGGCGCTGAGCCGCCGCGAGAATTTCACGGATCAAGGAGCTTTTGAGGCGCGTAACACGTTCTGAGAAGGCCATAGGGTCACCGGTAGCAAAGCCTGTGGGAAATACGTCAAACTGGTTGACCGAAATTACGACGACTTGTGTGGATACGTCAATATGCTTGACCTTAAAAACCAGACCAGCCAGCAAACCGCCATGGAAGCGTTCTTCTTCGGCTACCAGGCGTTCACCGCCAAGGCCGACGAAATGCTGGAGCGCCGGGGCCTGAGCCGGGTGCATCAGCGCATCGTATTTTTTATCGCGCGCTACCCCGGCCTGAGCGTGAAGGAACTGCTGGAATTGCTCGGCGTGAGCAAGCAGGCGCTGAACATGCCGCTGCGCCAATTACAGGAAATGCACCTGGTGCAGAGCGTCGCGTCGGAGACCGACAAGCGCAAACGCCTGCTGGAATTGAGCGCCGAAGGCCTGCGTTTCGAGCAGTCCTTGCGCCGCGAACAGGTGAAGTTGTTGCAGCGCGCCTTCAATGAAGCGGGGGAAGCCGCGGTGAACGGCTGGCTGGCGGTCAATCAGGCGTTGAGTGCGGTGAATTAGCCTTTCATCCTTTTTTGCGCAGACAATCGAAAACATTATTTGCTTTTTTTGTATACAAAAGCATAATTCGCTTCGTGCGAGTTCCTGACCTATCAGTCAACAAAACCCGCCAGTACCTCACAGCGCCTGCGCGCTGACCATAACAATAAAATGCTTGAGGAGTACTTGCTGTGGATAGCCGCAAATCCGAAGCCCCGCTGGACCTCGCCGCGCCGAACCTCTCCCCCACCGACAGCGGCTGGCTCGAACGCCTGTTCAAACTGCGCGTGCATGGCACCACAGTGAAGACCGAGTTGATCGCCGGCCTCACGACGTTTATCACCATGGCCTACATCATCTTCGTCAACCCGAACATCATGGCCGATGCCGGTATCGATCACGGCGCCGCCTTTGTCGCCACGTGCATCGCTGCCGCGCTGGGGTGCCTGCTGATGGGCCTGTATGCCAACTGGCCGGTGGGCCTGGCGCCAGGCATGGGCTTGAACGCGTTCTTCACCTACACCGTGGTCGGGACCATGGGCTACACCTGGGAGACGGCCCTCGGCGCGGTGTTTATCTCCGGCGTGTTGTTCATGGTGCTGACGCTGTCGCGCATCCGCGAATGGCTGCTCAACAGCATTCCGGTGAGCCTGCGCCATGCGATGGGCGCCGGTGTCGGCTTGTTCCTCGGGGTGATCGGCCTGAAAACCGCCGGCATCATCGTCGACAGCCCGGCCACCCTGATCAAGCTCGGTTCGCTACACGAGCCGGCACCGTTGCTGGCGGCCATCTGCTTTCTACTGATTGCCATCCTCAGCTACCACCGGGTGTTCGGCGCGATCCTCATCAGCATCATCGCCGTGACCCTCGCCGGCTGGGGCCTCGGGCTGGTGCACTACAACGGCATCCTCGCCACCCCGCCGAGCCTGGCACCGACCTGGTTAGCCATGGACGTGATGGGTGTATTCAATGTGAGCATGATCAGCGTGGTGTTCGCCTTTCTGTTTGTACACATGTTCGACACCGCCGGCACCCTGATGGGCGTCGCGCAACGGGCCGGGCTGGTCAACCCCGACGGCAAGATCCACAACCTGTCCCGTGCGTTGAAGGCCGACAGCGCCTCCAGCGTGTTCGGCGCCATGGTCGGCGTGCCGCCGGTGACCAGCTACGTGGAAAGTGCCGCCGGTGTCGCCGCCGGCGGCCGTACCGGGCTGACCGCCGTGACCGTGGGCGTGCTGTTTGTGGCGGCGATGTTTTTCGCGCCGCTGGCGGGCATGATTCCTGCTTATGCCACCGCCGGCGCGCTGATTTATGTGGCGATGCTGATGATGGCGAGCATGGCCCATATCAATTGGGACGACGCTACTGACAGCATTCCGGCGATCGTCACCGCGATCATGATGCCGCTGACCTTCTCGGTCGCCGACGGGATCGCCCTGGGCTTTATCACTTACGTGGCGCTCAAGGCCGGCTGCGGCAAGTACCGCGAAATTTCCGTCAGCCTGTGGGTGCTGTGCGCGATCTTTATCGCGAAATTCATCTTCCTCTAGGTCGGCAACCCCCGAAGAAACCGCCTCACCTTTGGGTGAGGCTTTTGCATGAAAGGAGCACTGTGAATGAACCTGGAAACCTGGCTGCTGTTCAGCGGCGCCGCGCTGGTGGTGATCCTGATCCCCGGTCCCCTGTCGTTGCTGATGATCAGCAACAGCTTGAACTACGGCCTGCGCCGTTCGTACCCGGCGTTCCTCGGCGGCGTGTTCGCCTCGATCTGCCTGTTGAGTGCCTCGGCACTCGGCCTGGGTGCGCTGTTGCTCGCGTCGGAACAATTGTTCAGCGCCTTGAAGATAGTCGGCGCGCTCTACCTGTTTTACCTCGCCTGGCAGAGCTGGCAGCAATCGCGCCAACCGGCCCACGGCGCGGTGGTGCCCCTGGCCGTCGCCACGCCGCGTTTTCGCGCCTTGTTTGGCCGTGCGTTTGTGCTGGGCGCCAGCAACCCCAAGGACATTCTGTTCTTCGCCGCCTTCCTGCCGCAGTTCCTCAGCAGCCAACAGCCGTTTCTGCCGCAACTGCTGGTGATGATCGCCACCTGGACCGTGCTCGACCTGTTGTGCAAGCTCGCCTACGGCCTTGGCGCCCACGGCGCGGCACGCTATCTGCGCAGCGGCAACGGCCAGAGCTGGTTCAACCGCACCAGTGCCGGGCTGTTCGGGGCGGCTGGCGCGGTCTCGCTGCTCAACGTCAGAGCGGGGTCACTTTGACAAAATACACGCTGGGGCGGACCGACCCCGTCGACTGCCACTGAATGCCGGCGGCGATCCGAACCAGACGGTTTTCCCGCAGCGCACTCTTGACCGCAGCCAACGCCAGCGAGGTCGGGTGTCTGATGATCGCGGCATTGAACCAATGGTCTGTCAGGCGGTTTTCCAACGGTACAGAGCCGCGCCCAAGCCAATGCAACGACACGTAGTACAGTTTGTTTGAACCGCAGCGCGAATGTGTCACGAGCAATTCATGGCTGGGCTTTTTGCCGCGCATGACCTGCAGTTCCTGCACGTCGAAGCCCTGCTGTTCGAGCACGCGCTTGACGGCTGCGCGCTGTGCAATCTCCCGCTGCGGCGCACGCGCGCGGCCGCCGGTGCGCAGGGTCGGGTCCAGGCCGGCGACGTTGAAGTCGACGCGAGTGAAGCCCGGTGCCTTGCCGTCGAAGCCGATATAGATCGATCGGCCGCTGCTTTCGGTGGGCCGCAGCATTCTCAGCAAATCATCGGTCTGGCCCAGCCGGTTGGCGGTGGGGGTCAACCAATTGTCCAGCGCTGCACGCACATTGAGCAGGTGGCTGGCCGTCGCCGAGCGAGAAGTATCGGCCAGTTCGACCAGCCGGGCGACGGCCATGCTGCGGCTATGAGTAGTAAGGTTCGGGAACGCCGTGGCGACAGACCGTTCCAACGGCGTGTCGAACAACGGCGCATGCAGCCGCCACTCGCCCGCCTGGGTGCGTGATACCGGGATGGGCTGTTCCTCCAGCGCAGTGTCTGTCCAACGCTCAAGGTCCGCCCGGGCCAGTGACACCAGCGGTTCATCCTTGGTAATGAATGCAAGGCCGCTCCAGGGCGCACTGTCCCCCGGCGCCAGTACCCGGTAATAACCCACCCCCGATGCCGTCGGGCGGTCGTACTGGGCGCCGATATAGATGACATCGTAGGGAAACCCCGGCGGGTCCATATGCACATGAAACGTGCCGAACGCCGAGGAGCCAGGCACTTGGCCCGTGGGCACGCGCGCGCGCCAGGCGAACCACTCGGTGTTCGGCGCAGACGAGCGATAAATGCGGCTTTCCGTAGCGGCGCGCACCGTCGGTGGGCGCCAGTCCGGTGGCGGCGTCACGGGTGGACGCCATGGGTTGAGCACCCCGGAACTGGTGCCCGCGACCGGTTGCGGTGCATCCGCGCCGAGTAACCATTCCTTGGACTGGTGGATGTGCAAAATCAGTTCGTCCTGCCCCGGTGCCTGCGGGTTCTTCAGGCGAAACGCCGGTTCGTCTCCACGGCGGTAAAGGGGGTAAGTGTGGGTGTCGTCCGCCACAAAGAGCTCACCGTGTTTCACCTGCACGCCTGCCGTGTCCGGCCCTTTCAGCGCAACGGCGCCCTCAGGCACGCCGTTGATTTTGAAGCGATCCAAGGCCTTGAGCCGAGTCACGGGCGGCGTTGCCACGCGGGAAACCCCGGCATCCGTCGCCATCCGTAAACGATGTAGCCGCCCCAGCACGGCCCTCAGCGCCGGCCGCGCGACACCTGCGCCGACACGTCCGACTTTCCTGGGGCCGGGGACAAAGTTCAGCAACACGTCGATCACCATAAAGGCGCTCATGAAACCCACATCGACCGCGTCCCGGGGGTCGCCGAAACGGTGATAACGCCGTGACACCAGCAGCAGCTCATGGAAGTCATTGAACGTCCCGTACAACGGCGAAAAAAACCCCACCAGCGCCCGTGCGCGGGTATCGCCCTGCTCATTCAGGCGCTGGTTCCGATAGTGCTCCAACGCCTTGCCGGAATGACTGGCCGCTTGAGTGCGGCGTTGCAGCTCCTGCACGCTGGCGTGGTAAAGCAATGCCTGGGCGTTGCAGTGGGGCACGGCCACAAGCGCGAGCCAGTCCTGCGGAGCACTGGCGATCTGTTCAAGGGTCTGGGCTTCGATCTCCTCGAGCACCACCGCAGGTTCCAGGTGCTTGATGCCGAATGAGCGCACGAAGTCGATCCCCCGCCAGATGCCCTTCATCATGAAAAACGCCGGTATGGCTTTCAGCGTTTTGGCGGCCTGGGTGCGCGTATCGACACCCTCCGGTGGCTGGGGGAGCGCCTCGAATGCCCAGCCCGGCGCGACCTGCCGCGCCAGTGTCTTGACGTTATCCGCTAACGCACCGATGCGGTTCAATGCAGCATGGGCCTGTTGCAAGCTGCCGTACTCGGTCAGGACCAGGGCCGGCGGCGCATCGGGCCAGTAAACCACGCACAGGTCGGTACGCGGGTCATGTACCGCGACGATCCCTGCGACATAGCGATCATGCTGCAGGGTGTGGCCGACCAGATGGACCACATACAGTTGCAGCGCGGGCTGACTGCTCGACAGGTCCTGCGGCGTGCGTGCCGCCATCGCCGTCTTGAACAGGCTTTGTGCCGTTGCCGTCAGCCCCCGTTGCACCGCATCGAACAGGTGATATGCAGCGCCCGCTTGCAAGGCGCGATTCAATAACCCAGGGATACGTCCGTTGCTGAGCACACGGTCGGTTTCACGACGGGGATAATAAACTTGGTGGATCAGGGCATCGTAGCGGCCACCGATGTCCAGCGAAGACACCAGGTCGATCAAGTAAGCGGCATTGAGGCGCTGTTTCCATTCGGGTTGCAGATAACGCGCGTGATCGAATCGCCACTGCGTCCAGGGTGCCAGCGGGTCCAGGTTATGCAGCGCCAGTTGCAGCAGGCTGAAGGAGGTGCGCGTCGCGGTCGGGGTCAGCACGATGCGGCGATCGCCCACGGCGCAGCCACTGGTCCAGCCACAGAAAGCGCCGTGGACATCATCGGGCATCTCAATCAACGCTTGGTCGATATCCAACTGCGGAAAAAAACCGTCCTCGCGCAAACGGGCGATCAAGGTGCGCCGGGCAAAGGTGTTCAGATCAGGCAGGCATTGCTCCAGCCGGCTTTTGAAGGCCAACGCGTTGCCCAGGTACAAGCGCAGCAAGCGCTTGAAGTGTTGACGCTGGGCCCGTGGTGCGTGCGCGAGCCAGGCGGGCAGGGTTTTCGCCTCAGACGCCGCCGTGCGCAGCAGCTCAATATTGGCCAGCGCCTGGCTCAGGGCATTATTGGGCGGGATCTTCAACTGCGCGTCCAGATCGACCATCAGCAGCGCGCGGCTCAGGTCGGCATCCGTCACTTCGCTGAACACCCGCGTGATGTCCTCGCTGCTGCGGTGTAAGCGGTCGTAGCTCCCCAGCAGTTTCTTGAGCGCAGCCAGCGCGGGCTTGCCGTTGATTTCAACGTAGCGCACGCCGAGTGTTTGCGCGGCGGCATGGGCGCGCAGGTCGGCGCGTTTATCGTGCTCGACGCAGCGCCACAACACCGAGTCGTCTGGGCTGTTCAGGCTTGCCTTGAGGCTGCGGGTCAACGCGTCCAGCCCGGCAAACGCCTTGATCCCACCCTCCACGCCGAAAGCGTAAAGCACCACCGGCAGTTGGCGCGACGAGCGCTCTAGCGCCGCAGCCGTGGTCACCACCCACACGTTATGGAGCGGGTAGAAAGCGTCCGGCGCGCTGCCCACCGCGATCGACAGCACTTGGGCAAGACTGCCCGGGCGGCGGCTGGCCAACGGTTGGTCGACCACCTCGATCATCAGGTCGCGATGCGCCGTACTGATCAGCTTGAGGCGGTGTTGCAACTCCACCTCGCAACGCAGGGCCGCGGTTTGGGCCTGCATAAACAACGACACGCGCCTGGGCGTACCCGCTCCCCCCGGACGTTCAGCCCAAAAAGCCAACTCCAGCAGCCGTTGCCCGGCATCTTGCATCAACGTATTCAACGCTTGGATATGCACGTCAATTTGGCTCATCAGCGACGCAATGACCCGGTACGCCAGGGTATCCGCGCTGGGATCAGCCGGGACCAACAGCGCGAGCAGCGCATCTTCGTAGCGTGCGACCTGACGCTGTGCCGTGTGCAGGGCCAGGCCGGAGGCCGTGCTGGCGAAGATGATTTCTGCGCCTCGGCGTTGCCGGTCCCACTTGAGTAATTGCGCGCCGATCACGCCAAGCCGAGCGCCGCCGACCCATTGCTGCCTCGCCCCTTCGACCGCGGCCAGAAACGGTGCGGCATCCGGCAGTCGAGGCCGCCCTTCGGAAAACACGTAGCCGTCATTCATCTTCGCCGCACACGCCAACTCGTTGCTCCATTGCCCACTCAGCAAGGCCTCGGCACCCAGCGCCAGCGCATCGGCCATCAGCGGCAGGCCGCGCATAAAGGCGCTCGTCGCAGACAAGGCAGCGGGGCGGTACACGTTATCGCGCCGACTTAACGGCAGGCACTGCCAGAGTGCGTGGAACCGCGACCGGTCCAGCGCCAGCAGGCCGTCCTGCAGGGCGGCGAAGGACGGGTACTCGTAGAAGTTGCGGCCCCCACCCGGCAGGTAAACCACGTGCGGCGCATCGCTGGGGTCGCCCTCGCGATACAGATGCAGTGCCCCTGGGATCGCGACCGCCGATGCCCCCGGCCATAGCAACTGGCCGACGCGCAGCGTAGCCCAAGCCCCGCCCGCACGTCGGCGCTCCTCAGCGCTGGGCGCATCGATCAGGGCCTGAACCATGGCGAATCCCGCACGCGATAGCTCGTCCAGTTGCCACGCCAAAAAGACCCGGTCCGCAAACAGCTCCGTGTGCAACTCAACCCAGCGTTCCCGGCGTGTGAGCCAGGTGCCCTGCGCCAGGCAGTCCCAGTAGGCGCTCACCGCATGGGCGAGCCGCTCGAACAGCTGCAGCGCGACGACGCGGCGCAGGGCTTCCAGCGGCGTATACGGCAAGTGCCGTTCCGGCGCGTCTTTGACACTCAGGGCGGTGAATTGATTGACGTTGATCACCACCGTCGGCATGACCAGCAACGCCAACGCCCGCTCGGTCAGGCTCTCGACTTTGCGCGGCGCGGTGGGCGGCTTGGGCTCGCTGAACAAGAGGTGGTCCGGGTCCATTTCGAACGCTTTGCGCAGCTCGGCGCGGATGACCGTCAAGACTTTCGGCGAACGGCCTATCAGCCGCGCCAGTGCGCGTGTCGCGGCGACGCAACGCGCGTCGGCAAGCGCAATTCGATTGATCAGGCGACTGGGGTGCGTGTAGGCGTTGATCCGCCGTATCAGTTGCTCGCGAATCGCCTGCGCTTGTACTTGGGCGGCAAGGTCCGGGTCGTCGGCATTAACGGTGTCGGGTGAAGCACTCGCGTGATCGGGGGACGAGGTCATGGGGTTTTCTTCTGCATGAGGAAAACACCCAGCCTAGGCAGCGCCGCAGGGCAAAAGGCGCTAGATAGTTGCATGCGCAAGCGGCATAAAAATCTATGGCCACCCCCATTTTTGCAATACTGATTAACGGGTGGTCCAGACAAAGCGTCAGCCAAGAGAGTTCGAATTCCCTACGGTTATTGAAGTCACCGAGTTCCTCGCGATATGTCAGCGCTTGAACATCCCCTCCGATATTGCTCCCATCGCAGAACATTGCGCAGTGGTTATCGAGCCGACGTCCATATATCTGGCAACTGCTCGCAGATCGACAGCAGGAAGTCGCTGATGACAATGCGATCCGCATTTTGCTTGAACAGCTACACAGCCCTGAAGGTTTGCCGCCCAAGGCCGACAGCGTCTGCCATTTGATCAATCAGCATCTGTTGGAACACCCTCAACTGCTCTGGCCAATTGGTTGGGCAGCCGAGAACAGTTGCGGGCTGAATGGGGTGGGAAGCGAGAAGGTGCAGCTCGATTATCAAAGCCATCAGTTGAAGTTGGAACTGAGGTTTGTAGGGTAATCGACCAGAATGATTTATTTTTCGCGTCTTAAACGACACTATCCGGTTCGAACAAGCTGCCCGTCTTGCGCAACATGGCTGTGGTTCGTTCCATGCGTCGGGCAAAGTCATCCAGTTCAATCTGATGCTTTTGCTCCGACGCGATCTGACCCACATGGCTGCTTGGTTGCAGGAGTTGTTCCGCGCCTGGCAAGAACGGTACCACTAGGCCAGTGGCCTTATCGATCACCTGGTAGCCGATGGTCGCCGCCCCAATGCCCGCCGCCAGTCCGCCAACACCACCTAATACACCACGGCGCTTGATGCCATACACCGTAGCCCCGGCAATCATCGCCACGCCCAATATGCGACCGGCCACTACGACTGGGGACAGATCACGGCTATTGTCATTGCCGAAATAGGTCATGCGGTAAAAGAAATAACCGGCCCACAACTCCCTCGACTTCAACTTGTCGTGCATGAACCAGGCCCGCGAGTCGTGTATCTGGTCATCGAACAACGCCACCAGTAGGGCCATCTCAGGGTCTGCACCGGACGTGCCTTGAGCATCACGGAACAGTTGCTTACTGCGCAGATCACCTGCCGTCTTGAGGGCGTCATGGTCCTTGGACTCGTCATTCTCGTTAAGTAAATAGATCGCATCGCGTAACACCACGTCGGTCACCGTGCCTTGCCAACTGGATTGCTCACGCTTCTGGCCGGTGTAGTCAGACTTGAATTCCTCGGCAGCTTGGCTGAGTTGGGTCTGATCAATCTGCGGTTCATAGATTCGTGGGCCGGGATACTGAGGGTTATCCCGCCGCATTTTCACGGCATCAGCCTGGTCTTTTTTATACTGTTCGCGCTCAGTAGTTTCCTGATAGGGCGTCGCCTCTTTGGCTTGGGTGAAAAAAGGCTGGCGCTTATAGCTGTCGTTATTACCTTGAGGATCATTGACGTAACGACCAATACGCCAACCGGTGATCCAGCCCAGTTGATCGGCCAGGGTGTCTTCTACGGTGGTGTTCAAACGCAGCGGCTTATAGGCCGAGTCCTCGACGGATTCGTCAGCCGCAACACCTGGTAGGGTTTTGAGGAGCCAGGCGTTGAAGCGCTCAATCAGTTGCTGACTGACCACAAACTCTGAGGAAGTCCCAGGCCCCATTTTTCTCCACAACCTCTCCGAGCTAGTATTAAACGTGTCCGGCAGTACCTCTTCTGGCACTTGCAGAGGGGCACCCGCTGCAAAAGCAGCGGCATACAAGTCGTGCAAGACAATCTGCGACACCAGCTCATGAGTACCTTCACGAGCTTTGCCCTGGTCATTTTTCGGGTAGCCGCCGCCCACATCCGAATGCACACCGGGGTACACCACTTCGTAGGTATTGGCCGGATACTGGCCGTTTTCGTTACGAATCGAATCCAACGGAAAGCATGAGCGTTGCTCGAAGCCCGCGACAAAATGCCGACAACACTTGACCAGTTCCGGGAACCGCTGCGCATCCGGTAGCAACTGGGTGTTATCGGCCCAGTCCATATGCCCAGCAAAGAATGGGGCTACATGGGCGATACCCACCGAGGCCACCGTGTCCAGCACGCCAAGAAACTCGACGCTGACAGGCAAGCCCAACAGTTCCTGTTTTGGCAGTTCATCCCCTTCTGGGGTGTCGAACAACTGACTCAACCAGGTAACAAAAGTGCGAGCCTCTGCCGCTCCCCGAGAGAAACCGTACACGTACAGTTTGACCGCCAGCACTTTAGGCTGGGCCTCGTCCTTGCGAGCGTATAAAGGGGCCAGCAGCTCTTTCATGATTCGGCGGCGATTGCCTTCACCCAGAGCACTCATCAGCGGTGCCTTCCAGGTGCTCATGGCCTCGACCTTGGTCTTGGCGACAATGTCATCAATTCCGCTTTTATTGTTCAGAGCATAAGATAACGCGCTGGCCACCTGTACCAAGGCCCAGTTGATCCGGTCTTCCCCCCCAGTGGCATATTGCAGCCCGCTATCGCTGTAATCCAGTTCGCCAACTTCGGGGAATGGCGTGCCGACACCGGGCATGTAATACGAAAAATAACCCTGCCCCATCGCGTCTTTACCTCGTAGTGAGGCATGAAACAGCTTGGCGATATTAGTGGGATGACCATTCTGGGTGTCGCTCTTTTCGTTATTGTTGGTGCCATCGAAAAACAGACTGATATGCAGGCTATGACAACAGGTAAAACGCTGTGTGCGACGCCCTTGATCGTCACGTTTTTGTTGAAGCCGATTTTGCTCAGCAATTTGCTTATTGTAGTTATCTGTCACATCCGATGTTTTCGTCGGGAAACGCCCTGCAGCAGGAAAAACTGGCGGTCCCCAAGCTTTGTCTTTTGAATTATTGTTCACTTCGGACATACGGCCGGCTCCTTCATTTGCGAGGGCTCTTTAATCGGGTAATGCTCTGAGTTAAATGCCCAACATGAGCTCGTAACCTTGATCTGGTTACAAACCAAAAAGTGTACCTTCAGGCCGCATCGCTCCGTTCCAGGCCACTCTGGAATATCCACGGTGGTGCTGTGGCGCTGATAGTTGGCTGCATGTTTGGCATAAACCTCTCTGAACTCATCTGATGTTACAGAGGGCATTTTTGCAGACGGCTCAGGATCGACCTCCCATTCAATCTGGGCCTTTAAGCCAGGACGCCATTTGACGGGCATGATGATGCAACACGAGCTTCCACCACCACCGTCCGCTCGGTAACCATTGACCGACATCCAGTTAATACCATGCATGGTATGGTTGATGGCTTGCAGGTTTCCCCCTGCCATTTCATTGTTCGCTGAAGAACACCCAGATAACGCGAATCCCAACAAGTAAAACGCGACTTTTTGTGTTGTTTTTTTTATTATCGACTGCATCGCTAGCAACTTCCTTGCTGATTACCTAGACCGCGCAAACCATTCAAATCACTTGTGCATGCAATACACTCTTGTCCCAGCGCAAAGTGGCTATCCAGGCACCTAGGTTCTGCTTAAGTTCTGTTTCACATACTCGGTCAAATCGCCGAAATAATTTTCCTGACCCGCTTGCACAACAAGTGAGTGAATTAGCGCGAAACGCCGCTCTCGGCTCTCATCCAGGAAATCAAAGTTTTTGCCATTTAACAGTTGCTGTGCATCGCTGATACAACCAAGCAGGTCAAATTGTTGATCGTTCATTTCCACGAAGGGACTGACCTGGATATTGCTTTGATGGGTGAGCCTCGTGCCTTGTAACCACTGCGGCTGGTTATCCCGATCAAGCCAGCCCCAATAAGCAGCGGCTTGCAGAAACTCGGCGCGCTGCTGATCGGTGAGGATCGAGGACATCAGCAGGGGAAAGATGCGTGAATCGTAATACCGTAACAAACCGGTTTGTCCACCCCAAGCCAATTGCGAAAACCCTTGCAGGACTTTACTCAAAACTTCGAAGGGCAATGACGAGATCACCACCATTAGGCGGCCATCGGTGGCATGCTCCACCAACTGTTCCAGCCAGGCCTTATGTCGCCACTGCGTCAAGTCCAGACGCATCAACAGAGGGGCCTGATCCAACAGGTTTTGCTCTGACGTGCCGGTGAACAACGAGAACCAGGGGACTTTTGGCGTTAGCATCTCCAAGGCAGGCACAGCACGGTGGCTCCATCCTGCTTGGTCGAGCAGTAAGTCAATCTGGCTTATGCCAATGTGGGCGCAGACATGTTCGATCTGTTCTTGCCATTGAGTGGGCATCGTCATGTCCATATTCCCTCGATTAATTATCGCGGATCAGTCCGGTCGAGGTTCTTGCGTCGGCGGGCAGACGCTCAAACGATGCGCCAAAGGCTGCACACATAAAAATCGAGAGTAAATAGGACATTTCCCAAAGATGAGAGCTTAGTCATGCAAAATATTTCATGGCGATCACACTGGAAACTACTCCCTGGTGCAATTGCCACAAAGCAGCACTGATGTACTTAGCGTGTCAGAAAGTCGATGAATGCGAGTCGCATATTTTTCAAGCGCGAACCGTTACAAGTAGGCAGAGTTTTGGTGTGAGCATTTTCTGCGAAAGACCTCGCGGCCCGACTTATCCTGGCCATGCAGGTGGAAAGTGTGTTTGCCGAGATCGGTACCGATCAGTGTTGACTCGCTCATGATGATGGCCTCCGAAAACAAAACACCCCGTGAAAGCGTAGCCCTCACAGGGTGTTGGGGGTGACCATCTCATTAGCCCGCAGTGTGGGCGGGCAAAAAAACCAACGAAGAGCGTCGAGGGGATGATGCTCAGCTACCGCGATAGGTGGAATAGCTATAAGGCGAAATCAACAGCGGCACATGGTAGTGCTCCTGTTCGGCGCTGATGCCGAAGCGCAGCACCACCACGTCGAGGAACGCCGGCTCCGGCAATTGCACGCCGCGCGCCCGGTAATAGTCGCCGGCGCTGAATTGCAGTTGGTACACACCGCTGCGGTAGGCGTCGCCTTGCAGCAACGGTGCGTCGCAGCGGCCGTCGCTGTTGGTGACGGCAGTGGCGACCAGTTCCAGTTGCGCGCCGTCGACGCGGTACAGCTCAACCGTGATGCTGCTGCCGGGACAGCCGTGAGCGGCGTCCAAAACGTGTGTGGTCAAACGTCCCATGGCGTGTACGCGCCTCCCGAGGTCAGTAGAAATGAGTGCCGCACTTTTTCAGGGCAGCGAAAAAGCTGGCGCGGGTCGATTAAGACACTTTTCAAAAAAATTGTACACAATAAAAATCACAAACCTTGCGATCCTTCCACTGGCCTGGCGCGACCGGCCGATTCATGAGTCATCCTTGCTTTTAAACGACCTTTTGTCCATTAGCTGACCAGTCAGGCAAGTTTCTTGCTACACCCTTGAAGGTGAGCGTTGCGGAAAAAATGCAGAAATCCGGGCTTACAAAGTGGCGAATAAGTTGTATACAATCACTCATCGCTGTGACGCCACTCAGTCTTTTCACTGCCCGGCCGCCACACCCACCGCTACCACGCACAAGAAGGAAGACTGCAGTGAGCGCTGACTACCCACGCGACCTGATCGGTTACGGCAGTAACCCTCCTCACCCCCACTGGCCGGGCAAGGCACGCATTGCGTTGTCTTTTGTACTCAACTACGAAGAAGGCGGCGAGCGCAATATCTTGCACGGTGACAAAGAGTCCGAAGCCTTCCTTTCCGAAATGGTCTCGGCCCAGCCGCTGCAAGGCGAGCGCAACATGAGCATGGAGTCGCTGTACGAATACGGCAGCCGTGCCGGCGTGTGGCGCATCCTCAAATTGTTTAAAGCATTCGATATCCCGCTGACCGTCTTCGCCGTGGCCATGGCCGCCCAGCGCCACCCGGACGTGATCCGCGCGATGGTCGCCGCCGGCCATGAAATCTGCAGCCACGGCTACCGCTGGATCGACTACCAGTACATGGACGAGGCCCAGGAGCGCGAGCATATGCTCGAAGCCATCCGCATCCTCACCGAACTGACCGGCGAACGCCCGCTGGGCTGGTACACCGGCCGCACCGGTCCGAATACGCGGCGCCTGGTGATGGAGGAAGGCGGCTTCCTCTACGACTGCGACACCTACGACGACGACCTGCCCTACTGGGAACCCAACAACCCCACCGGCAAGCCGCACCTGGTGATCCCTTACACCCTGGACACCAACGACATGCGCTTCACCCAGGTGCAAGGCTTCAACAAGGGCGATGACTTTTTCGAGTACCTCAAAGACGCTTTCGACGTGCTCTACGCCGAAGGCGCCGACGCGCCGAAGATGCTTTCCATCGGCCTGCACTGCCGCCTGATCGGCCGCCCGGCGCGCCTCGCGGCGTTGAAGCGCTTTATCGAATACGCCAAGGGCCATGAACAGGTGTGGTTCACCCGCCGGGTCGACATTGCCCGCCACTGGCACGCCACTCACCCTTATAAGGGTGCGGCGCAATGACCAGGTTCCAGACCGTCAAACCGTCGACCTTGAGCCGCGATGCATTCATCAGCGCCTTTGCCGACATCTACGAACATTCGCCATGGGTGGCCGAAAAGGCCTTCGACCTGGGGCAGGACGCTTCGCTCGACGAGATCGAAACCCTGCACCAGCGCATGCGCGATATCCTGCTCAGCGCCGATCACGCCACGCAACTGGCGCTGATCAACGCTCACCCGGACCTGGCAGGCCGTGCAGCCGTCCAGGGCCAACTGACCGAAGCCAGCACTCATGAACAAGCCGGCGCCGGTATTCACCAATGCACGGCCGAAGAGTTCTCACGCTTCACCGAGCTGAATGAGGCCTACAAGGCCAAGTTCAAGTTTCCCTTCATCATGGCGGTAAAAGGCAGCAACCGGCATCAGATCATCAAAGCGTTCGAAACGCGCATCCACCACCCGGTCGACACCGAGTTCAAGTGCGCGCTGGACGAGATCAACAAGATCGCGTTGTTCCGCTTACTGACCCTCTAAACGACCATCCCCAGCCACTCTATCCAAGGCAGACAAGAAGAATGAAAGCGCAACCCGTACCTTTCGAGAAGTTCGTCAACCTGGCCGACGCCCGCCTCGGCACCAAAATCATCTCGGTGACCGATGACTGGTTCGCCGACGCCAACCGCCTGTTCCAGCCGACCCCGGCGGTGTGGAAGGAGGGCGTTTTCGATGACAACGGCAAGTGGATGGACGGCTGGGAGTCGCGCCGCAAGCGCTTCGAAGGCTACGACAGCGCGGTGATCCGCCTGGGCGCACCAGGTTCGATCAAGGGCGTGGACATCGACACTTCATTCTTCACCGGCAACTTCCCGCCGTCGGCCTCCCTGGAAGCCTGCTTCCTCGCCTCGGGCGAGCCGGATGACAGCACCCAGTGGGTGGAAGTGCTGTCGGCCGTCGAGCTGCAAGGCAACAGCCACCACTACCACGCAATCAACCATGACCAGGCGTTCAGCCACCTGCGCTTCAACATCTACCCGGATGGCGGCGTGGCCCGTCTGCGCGTGTACGGTGTTCCGTTCCGCGACTGGTCCGCAGTGGGCGACAACGAACAGGTCGACCTGGCGGCGGCGTTGAACGGCGGTCGCGCCCTGGCCTGTTCCGACGAACACTTCGGCCGCATGGGCAACCTCCTCAACCCCGGCCGTGGCGTCAACATGGGCGACGGCTGGGAAACCGCGCGGCGTCGCACGCCAGGCAATGACTGGGTGATCGTCGCGCTGGGGCATGCGGGCGAGATCGAGAAAGTCATCGTCGACACCCTGCACTTCAAGGGCAACTACCCGGACACCTGCTCGATCCAGGCCGCGTTCGTGAAAGGCGGCACCGACAGCCAGATCGAAACCCAATCGCTGTTCTGGCGCGAACTGCTGCCGGCGCAGAAGCTGGAAATGCACGCCGAACACACCTTCGCCGAGCAGATCAAGGCGCTGGGGCCGATCACCCACATCCGCCTGAACGTGTTCCCGGATGGCGGTGTGAGTCGCCTGCGCGTCCTGGGCAAGGTCGCCAAGTCATGCTGAACCTGTAGGAGCGAGCTTGCTCGCGAAAAACTCAAGGACACCGCGTTCATTCAGGATGCACGCGTTATCGTTGACGACCTTCGCGAGCAAGCTTGCTCCTACAACGGTCCATCAATAACCCAACAGATTAAGAAGCCAGCCATGCGCACACTGATGATCGAACCCCTGACCAAAGAAGCCTTCGCCCCCTTCGGAGACGTGATCGAAACCGACGGCAGCGAGCACTTCATGATCAACAACGGGTCGACCATGCGTTTTCACAAGCTGGCAACGGTGGAAACCGCCCAGCCGCAAGACCACGCCATCATCAGCATCTTCCGCGCCGACGCGCTGGAAATGCCGCTGACCGTGTGCATGCTGGAGCGACACCCGCTGGGCAGCCAAGCCTTCATTCCGCTGCTCGGCAACCCCTTTCTGATCGTGGTCGCGCCACTTGGCGATGCACCTGTATCAGGCTTGGTCCGCGCCTTCGTCACCAACGGCAGGCAGGGCATTAATTACCATCGCGGCGTCTGGCACCACCCGGTGCTGACGATCGAAAAGCGGGATGACTTCCTGGTGGTTGATCGCAGTGGCACAGGCAATAACTGCGATGAGCATTTTTTCAAAGAGGATGAGCGGTTGATCCTCGCCCCCCACCAATAAGAGAAGGCCGGATCACCCGACAACAAGGGTGACAGGCGAGAGGTAAAGACTGTGGAAGCACATCTGTTGGAATGGCTGAACCTCAGCGTGCGCTGGGTTCATATGATCACTGGCGTGGCCTGGATCGGCGCGTCGTTTTACTTCGTCTGGCTGGAAAACAACCTCAACCGCGTCAACCCCAAGGACGGCCTGTCCGGTGACTTGTGGGCGATCCACGGTGGCGGTATCTACCACCTGGAAAAATACAAACTGGCCCCGCCGACCATGCCGGACAACCTGCACTGGTTCAAATGGGAAGCCTATTTCACCTGGATGTCGGGCGTCGCGCTGCTGTGCGTGGTGTTCTACCTCAACCCGACGCTGTACCTGCTCGCCCCCGGCAGCAGCCTGAGCGGCACCGAAGGCGTGTTGCTGGGCATCGGCTCACTGTTCGCCGGCTGGTTCATCTACTCCTTTCTCTGCGACTCGGCCCTGGGCAAACGCCCGGCGCTGCTCGGCTTGATCCTGTTCGTGCTGTTGATCGCGGCGGCATACGGCTTCAGCACAGTGTTCAGCGGCCGGGGCGCGTACCTGCATGTGGGGGCGATCATCGGCACCATCATGGTGGGCAACGTGTTCCGCATCATCATGCCGGCACAACGCGCGCTGGTGGCGGCGATCGCGGAGCAGCGCACGCCGGACCCGGCCCTGCCGGCCAAGGGCTTGCTGCGTTCACGGCACAACAACTACTTCACCTTGCCGGTGCTGTTCATCATGATCAGCAACCACTTCCCGAGCACCTACGGCAGCCACTACAACTGGCTGATCCTGGCGGGGATCGCGGTGGCGGCGGTGTTGGTGCGGCATTATTTCAACACCCGGCACAACAGCCAGAAATATGCCTGGACCTTGCCGGTGGGCGCGTTGGCGATGATTTGCCTGGCGTATGTCACCGGGCCCAAGCCGATCGCCGAAGTGGCCAAGGCACCAGCGGCCATCGAGTACCAGCCGTTGCCGGAGACCGCATTGGGCGGCGGCGAGAAACCCGTCGCGCCGGCCGCCCCCGCTGCGGCACCCGCGCCGGCCCAGGCGACGGTCGACTTCGACAAGGTGCATGGGGTGATCCAGGCACGCTGCGCCGTGTGCCATTCGGCCAAGCCCACCAGCCCGCTGTTCAGCACCGCACCGGCGGGGGTGATGTTCGACACGCCGACGCAGATCCAGCAACAGGCCGCGCGCATTCAGGCGCAGGCCGTGGCGAGCCAGATCATGCCGTTGGGCAACATCACCCAGATGACCCAGCAGGAACGCGATCTGATCGGCACCTGGATCAACCAGGGGGCCAGCACGCACTGACTGACTCACACAGATCCCAATGTGGGCGGTTCTGAACGACCCGCCGTCGCCCACACTCATTGATTCCTTCGTCACAACAAAAACAATAACGAACAGGGAACGCCCACATGTACACCTTTGACCTGGGGACGGCCACAAGCCGTGCCCCATTCTCGCCCCACGCGCGCTCTAACAGCGCACTTGAGCCAAGGCTTTGGAGCCAGTATTCTCCGCGCCCGCTCGAATCGACTGAAAAAAAAACAGCGAATGTAAAAGCTGACTGCAAGGCCAACTTATCCCGGCCTGCGGGCGGCGGCCCAAGTGCGCAAAAGCCCTCTGAATTCGACTGCAGCCGCTGCAGCCGACGGGGATTTTTTTGGCTTTTTTTACACCTTGGCGCAGCTCTTGCTAAAAGCATTAAAGCTGACCGAACAGACGATTTTTTTCAGCGAACCAAAAGGCGCCACACCAGAGCGCCTGCTTAGAAGAAAAACCATAAAACTTTAACTCGGGAGCAACCGAATGAAACCTATGTTCAAAGGCCTGATGCTGGCGGCAACCCTGCTGGCGGGCGGCCAAGCCGTTGCCGGCGACTTGTTGCAGTGGCAGAACAACAGCCTGACGTACCTGTGGGGCAAAAACTTCACCGTCAACCCGCAGATCCAACAGACCGTCACGTTTGAACACGCCGATGCGTGGAAGTACGGCGACAACTTCTTTTTCCTCGACCGCATCTTTTACAACGGCAAGGAAGACGGCAACGTCGGCCCCAGTACTTACTACGGCGAGTTCAGCCCGCGTCTATCGTTCGGCAAGATTTTCGACAAGGACTTGTCCTTCGGACCGATCAAAGATGTATTGCTGGCATTCACTTATGAGTTCGGCGAAGGCGATAACGAATCGTACCTGCTGGGCCCGGGCTTCGACCTGAACATCCCTGGTTTCGACTACTTCCAGTTGAACTTCTACCAGCGCCAGACCGAAGGCAATCGCCCGGGCGACGGTGTGTGGCAGATCACCCCGGTGTGGTCGTACACCCTTCCCGTGGGCAACTCCAACATCCTGATCGACGGCTATATGGATTGGGTGGTCGACAACGACAAGAACGCCCGTGGCACTTATCACGCCAACCTGCACTTCAACCCACAAGTCAAATATGACCTGGGCAAGGCGTTGAACTGGGGCGAGAAACAGCTGTACGTCGGTTTTGAATACGACTATTGGAAGAACAAGTACGGGATCGAAGATTCCGGTGCGTTCAAGACCAACCAGGATACGGCGAGCTTTTTGGTCAAGTACCACTTCTGACCACACCGCGGGCCTGATGGGGGAGCTGGCGTGCCTGCTCCCAAATTCAGCTAGGGGACAGCCCCAAAAACCGGGTTATCTCCTCGCGCTTGGCCAGCGCATCACTGCGCCCCAACTCGATCAACTCGCTGCAATACCCCGCCTCGAACAGCAAGTAACTGAGCACTCCCGCCCCGCTGGTCTTGGTCGCACCCGGCCCGCGCAGGAACAGGCGCAACGCCGCGGGCAATTCCTGCCGATGCCGCGCCGCGATTTCATCGATCGGCTGACTCGGCGCAATCACCAGCACATCCACCGGCGCCAGGCCCCGGGCCGCGCTGTCGGCGGGCTGGAAATGGCTGAACTGGTTCAAGCGCTCCAGCAACTCGATATCGCTTTCCAGGCTGTCAATGAACGTGCTGTTGAGCATGTGCCCACCGATCTGCGCCAGGGTCGGCTGCTGGCCGGTGTAGGCGCGCTGCGAGGCGTGTTCATGCTCGACGCCGCGCGGGTTGCCGCTGACACCCACCACCAGCACGCGGCTGGCGCCCAGGTGCAAGGCCGGGCTGATGGGGGCCGATTGCCGCACCGCGCCATCGCCGAAATATTCCTGGTCGAGCTTCACCGGAGCAAACAGCAAGGGGATCGCCGAACTGGCCAACAGGTGTTCGACCGTGAGTCGGCTGGGCACACCGATACGCCGATGGCGCAGCCAGGCATCGATGGTGCCGCCGCCCTGGTAAAAGGTCACTGCTTGCCCGGACTCGTAACCGAAGGCCGTGACCGCCACCGCCTTCAGGTGTTTTTCGCGGATGGCCTGGTCGATGCCATCCAGGTGCAGCATCTCGTGCAGCAGGTCCCGTAGCGGCGCGCTGTTGAGCAGCGCCACCGGGACCTGGGCGCCCAGGCCGAGCAGGCTGTGGAAACAGAAACGAGCGGCCTGGTGAATCACCCCCGGCCAATCGCTGCGCAGCACCAGGTGGCTGCGGAAGCCCTGCCAGAACGCCGTCAGACGCTCGATCGCCGCGCTGAAGTCCATGGCGCCACTGGCCAGGCTCACCGCGTTGATCGCGCCGGCCGATGTGCCGACGATCACCGGAAACGGATTGGCCGCGCCCGGCGGCAGCAACTCGGCAATCGCCGCCAGTACCCCCACCTGATACGCCGCACGCGCCCCGCCGCCGGAAAGAATCAAGCCTGTAACCGGTTCAGCTGGGCGCATTGCGTCACTCCATGTAGAGAAAGGCGGGTCTTACCGACGGCGTTTTTCGTACAACTTGGGCTCACCCGGCGGCCGGCTCTTGAAGCGGCGATGGGTCCACAGGTATTGCTCGGGGCATTCGCGCACCGAGGTCTCGACCCACTGGTTGATGCGCAGGCAATCGATCTCATCGGTTTCGCCGGGGAAATCGCTCAACGGCGGGTGGATCACCAGGCGATAACCGCTGCCGTCGGCCAGGCGCTCCTGGGTAAACGGCACCACCAGCGCCTTGCCCAGGCGGGCGAACTTGCTGGTAGCGGTCACGGTGGCGGCCTGGATGCCGAACAGCGGCACGAAGATACTTTGCTTGGCGCCGTAGTCCTGGTCCGGCGCGTACCAGATGGCGCGGCCGGCGCGCAGCAGCTTGAGCATGCCGCGCACGTCTTCACGCTCCACGGCCAGGGAGTCGAGGTTGTGGCGCTCGCGGCCACGGCGCTGGATAAAGTCGAACAGCGGGTTGCCGTGCTCGCGGTACATGCCGTCGATCGTGTGTTTTTGCCCGAGCAGGGCCGCGCCGATTTCCAGGGTGGTGAAATGCAGGGCCATGAGGATCACGCCCTTGCCGTCCAACTGAGCCTGCTTGAGGTGCTCCAGGCCTTCGACGTGGGCCAGCCGCGCCAGGCGCTGGCGCGACCACCACCAACTCATGGCCATTTCAAAGAAGGCGATGCCGGTGGAGGCGAAGTTTTCCTTGAGCAAATGTTTACGCTCTTGCGCGGACTTTTCCGGGAAGCACAGTTCCAGGTTGCGCGCGGCGATGCGGCGACGTTCGCCGGCCACGCGGTACATGCCCGCGCCCAGCAGGCGACCAATGGTCAGCAGCGCGCGGTATGGCAATTGAGTGACCAGCCACAACAGGCCGAGTCCCAGCCATAGCAGCCAAAATCGCGGGTGAAAAAATACAGCTCGAAAACGCGGGCGATCCATTACAGATTCCGGTAAAGACAAGGGCCGCGCATTCTACAACGGTTCGACTCGGCTTGCGGCCAGTGGTTGTTCTCGTTATAAGTCTCGACACTTTTCGTGACAAGCCGCTTTTGCCGACCATGAGCCAAACCGAACCGCTAGACCAAGATCCCGTGTTCCAGCTGAAAGGCAGCATGCTCGCCATTACCGTGCTGGAATTGGCCCGCAATGACCTCGACGCCCTGGACCGCCAGCTCGCCGCCAAGGTCGCCCTGGCACCGAACTTTTTCAACAACGCGCCGCTGGTGCTGGCCCTGGACAAGCTGCCAGCCGGCCAAGGCGCAATCGACCTGCCGGGCCTGATGCGCGTGTGCCGCTCCCATGGCCTGCGCACCCTGGCGATTCGTGCCAGCCGTATCGAAGACATTGCCGCCGCCATCGCTATTGAACTGCCAGTACTGCCACCGTCCGGTGCCCGCGAGCGCCCACTCGACCCGCTGGCCGGTGAAGTGAAGAAAAAACCGGAAAAACCGCCGGAGCCGACGGTCAAGCCGACCAAGATCATCACCTCCCCCGTGCGCGGCGGGCAGCAGATTTACGCCCAGGGCGGCGACCTGGTGGTGATCTCGTCGGTCAGTCCGGGCGCGGAACTTCTGGCCGATGGCAACATCCATGTATACGGCCCCATGCGCGGACGTGCCCTCGCCGGCATCAAGGGTGATACCAAGGCACGTATTTTTTGCCAGCAGTTGACCGCTGAACTCGTTTCGATCGCGGGTCAGTACAAGGTTTCCGAAGATTTGCGCCGCGATCCGCTGTGGGGCGCCGCGGTACAAGTCAGCCTGTCGGGCGATGTGTTGAACATCATCCGTCTTTAACGGATACTGCCGCATTTTCCAAGCATCTCTAGACTCTGATAGCACAGCGAAACCGGCAAGACTTGCGTAGGACTAGTTTGAAGTTGGCGTTTCCACGCGGAAACCACCTCTTTTCCCTACAAAGGCTGTCCGCCTGCAGCGAGTTCCAAGAGATGTTTTTCGGGGGCTGAAAAGTCCTTTTTCCTTAGGGGTGAAACACCTTGGCCAAGATTCTCGTGGTTACATCCGGCAAGGGTGGTGTGGGTAAGACCACCACCAGCGCCGCTATCGGTACCGGCCTCGCTCTGCGCGGCCACAAGACAGTCATCGTCGACTTCGACGTCGGTTTGCGTAACCTCGACCTGATCATGGGCTGCGAACGCCGCGTGGTGTACGACTTCGTCAACGTGGTCAACGGTGAAGCCAACCTGCAACAGGCCCTGATCAAGGACAAGCGCCTTGAGAACCTGTACGTACTGGCCGCCAGCCAGACCCGCGACAAAGATGCGCTCACCAAGGAAGGCGTAGGCAAAGTCCTCGCTGAACTGAAGGAAACCTTCGAATACGTGGTGTGCGACTCCCCGGCCGGTATCGAAACCGGTGCTCACCTGGCGATGTACTTCGCCGACGAAGCCATCGTGGTGACCAACCCGGAAGTCTCCTCGGTACGTGACTCGGACCGCATGCTTGGCCTGCTGGCCAGCAAGTCCCAGCGCGCCGAAAAAGGCGAAGACCCGATCAAGGAGCACCTGCTGCTCACCCGCTACAACCCTGAGCGCGTCAGCAATGGCGAGATGCTCGGCGTTGAAGACGTCAAAGAGATCCTCGCAGTGACCCTGCTGGGTGTCATTCCCGAGTCCCAGGCGGTGCTGAAGGCCTCCAACCAGGGCGTCCCGGTGATTCTGGACGACCAGAGCGACGCCGGCCAGGCGTACAGCGACGCGGTTGATCGCTTACTGGGCAAGACCGTGGAACACCGCTTCCTCGATGTCAAGAAGAAGGGATTCTTCGAGCGTATCTTTGGAGGCAACTAAACAATGAAATTTCTCGACTTCTTTCGCGCCAACAAAAAGCCAAGTACCGCGTCGGTAGCGAAAGAGCGTCTACAGATCATCGTGGCGCACGAACGCGGCCAACGCAGCACCCCGGACTACCTGCCAGCCTTGCAGAAGGAACTGGTCGAGGTGATCCGCAAGTACGTCAATATCGGTAACGACGACGTACATGTCGCCCTGGAAAACGACGGCAGCTGCTCGATTCTGGAACTCAATATCACCCTGCCCGATCGTTGATCGAAAGGGCGGTCGCCACGGCGGCTCCGTCACCTTGATCCCTTTGCGGGAGCCGGGTGATCGAGCCGCCGTTGGCGTTTGTTACGAGGCTGTTTAATGCCGTTGTCCAACATCCATATCCTCTACCAGGACGCCGCCGTCCTGGTGGTGAACAAGCCGACTCTGCTGCTCTCGGTGCCCGGCCGCGCCGACGACAACAAGGACTGCCTGATCACCCGTCTGCAGGAAAACGGCTACCCAGAGGCCCGAATCGTCCATCGCCTGGATTGGGAAACTTCCGGGATCATCCTGCTCGCGCGGGACGCCGACACCCACCGCGAACTGTCCCGCCAGTTTCATGACCGCGAAACCGAAAAGGCCTACACCGCCCTGGCTTGGGGTCAACCGGAACTGGACAGCGGCAGCATCGACCTGCCCCTGCGCTACGATCCGCCGACCAAGCCACGCCATGTGGTCGACCACGAGTTCGGCAAGCATGCGCTGACCTTCTGGAAGGTGCTGGAGCGTTGCGGTGACTGGTGCCGCGTCGAGCTGACGCCGATCACCGGGCGCTCGCACCAGTTGCGGGTACACATGCTTTCCATCGGCCACCCGCTGCTCGGCGACGGCTTGTACGCCCATGAACAAGCCCTGGCCGCCTGGCCGCGCCTGTGCCTGCACGCGAGCATGCTGAGCTTCACCCACCCGCAAAGCGGCGAGCGGCTGCGCTTCGAGTGCCCGGCGCCCTTCTAAAGCTGTAAACACCGTCAAATGTGGAAGGGGATTGCAGTGGGTCAGTGAACAAATGCAGTGACTGACACTCCGCCATCGGGGGCAAGCCCCCTCCCACATTTGTGCTGTGCACTTCTCGCCATCGAACGGTAAACTCCGCGCATTGCTGTCTGGAGCTATTTATGCGCGAAGCGTTGAATCAAGGCCTGATCGACTTCCTCAAGGCCTCCCCTACTCCTTTTCATGCCACTGCGGCCCTGGCCCAACGCCTCGAAGCGGCCGGTTACCAGCGTCTCGACGAGCGCGACACCTGGACCACCGAAGCCAACGGGCGCTATTACGTGACCCGCAACGACTCCTCGATCATCGCCTTCAAGCTCGGCCGCCATTCGCCGCTGCAGGGCGGTATCCGCTTGGTCGGCGCCCACACCGACAGCCCGTGCCTGCGGGTCAAGCCACAACCCGAGCTGCAACGCCAGGGTTTCTGGCAACTGGGCGTCGAAGTCTACGGCGGCGCATTACTGGCGCCGTGGTTCGACCGCGACCTGTCCCTGGCCGGCCGCGTGACCTTCCGCCGCGACGGCAAGGTCGAAAGCCAGCTGATCGACTTCAAGCTGCCGATTGCCATCATCCCCAACCTGGCGATCCACCTGAACCGTGAAGCCAACCAGGGCTGGGCGATCAATGCCCAGACCGAACTGCCGCCGATCCTCGCGCAGTTCGCCGGCGACGAGCGCGTGGACTTCCGCGCCGTGCTCACCGAGCAGTTGGCTCGCGAGCACGGGCTGAACGCCGATGTGGTGCTCGATTACGAGCTGAGCTTCTACGACACCCAAAGCGCCGCCGTGATCGGCCTCAATGGCGACTTCATCGCCGGCGCCCGCCTGGACAACCTGCTGTCGTGCTACGCCGGCCTGCAAGCCTTGCTCACCAGCGAGACCGATGAAACCTGCGTGCTGGTGTGCAACGACCACGAAGAAGTCGGCTCCTGCTCGGCCTGCGGTGCCGATGGCCCGATGCTCGAGCAGACCCTGCGCCGCCTGCTGCCCGAAGGTGACGAATTTGTCCGCACCATTCAGAAATCGCTGCTGGTATCGGCCGACAATGCCCACGGCGTCCACCCGAACTATGCCGACAAGCATGACGCCAACCACGGCCCGAAACTCAATGCCGGCCCGGTGATCAAGGTCAACAGCAACCAGCGCTACGCCACCAACAGCGAAACCGCCGGTTTCTTCCGCCACCTGTGCATGGCCGAGGAAGTCCCGGTGCAGAGCTTTGTGGTGCGCAGCGACATGGGCTGTGGCTCGACCATCGGCCCGATCACTGCCAGCCACCTGGGCGTGCGGACCGTCGACATCGGTTTGCCGACGTTCGCCATGCACTCCATTCGCGAACTGTGCGGCAGCCATGACCTGGCACATCTGGTGAAAGTGCTCGGCGCGTTCTACGCAAGCCGCGATCTGCCCTGATCCAAAGGCCGAATGCAGTTAAACATATGGGAGGAGCAAGCCCCCTCCCACATTTGGCTTCGCGTGGACCTGATCTATATCACCTGCATTTCCCGCAATCCCACCTAGACTTGTCAGTATTCCCACTCTGAGAAGGCCATCGCCTCATGATCACCATGTCCTCCTTCCACGCCATGCTCATCCCTATCCTGATCGGCATGATCATGCTCGCGGTCGGCTTCAACTTTCGTGACAAGCCCCTCGGCGTGTTCAGCATGTGGATCGGCATGCTGTTGATTCTGGGCACCGTGGTTTACAAGATCCTCGCTAAACTCGCTGAATAACAAATGCACTCGCATTGGGCATAGGGGCCTCGTACACTCGGTCAATTCGTCGTTTTCAAGGTTGACCGCCTCGTGCTTTCCCGTCTGCTTGCCCTGCCCTGCTGTTTGCTGATCGCCCTGCTCACCCTGCTCCCGCTCGCCCCGGCCCAGGCCGTGGGTTTGCCCGGGCTGCTGGGTGGCACCAGCAAGCCGCAACCCCAGGCCGAGCTGCCGCTGGGTCAGTCGCTGGACGAGGTGATCAAGACCCTGGAAAACGACCAGCAACGCACCCAGTTGCTCAACGACCTGAAAAAGCTGCGCCAGACCACGCAAAAGGCCCAGCCGGCCGCCGAACAAGGCGTGCTCGGGCTGATCGGCAGCACGCTGTCCGGCCTTGAGCAGCAGTTTTCCGGCGCCGACAGCCCGCTGGGACGCTGGTCCGACGAAGTGGACATGGCCACGGATGAACTCGAGGCCTTGATGCTGCCGGCCAACGAATGGCTGCCGATCATCTTCGGTTTTGCCCTGATCCTCGCCGTGTGGAGCCTGCTGGCCGCCGCGCTGATCTGGCTCAGCCACCGGGTGCGCGAACGCTTCGGCCTGACCGAAGAACTGCCGCAACACCCGCGCACCTGGGACATGCTGCGCTTCGCCCTGCGCAAACTGGGGCCGTGGCTGATCGCGCTGGTGATCACCGTGTACCTGAGTTACGCGTTGCCCTCGTCCCTGGGCAAATCCCTGGCGATGGTGCTGGCGTATGCGCTGGTGGTCGGCACCTGTTTCTCGGCGATCTGCGTGATCGCATTCTCCGTGCTCGACGGTCCCCATCGCCGTCACGCGTTGTATATCCTGCGGCGCCAGGCGTTCCGGCCGTTGTGGTGGATCGGCAGTTTCGCCGCCTTTGGCGAAGCCCTGGGCGACCCCAGGCTGGTCGCTGCGCTTGGCCAGCACCTGGCGCACACGGCGGCAACCGTCGCCAATGTGATGGCCGCGTTGTCCACCGGTGTGTTCATCCTGCGCTTCCGCCGGCCGATTGCGCACCTGATCCGCAACCAGCCGCTGTCCCGTCGCCTGACCCGCCGCGCCCTCAGCGACACGATCGAAATCATCGGCACCTTCTGGTACATCCCGGCCTTGCTGTTGGTCGGCATTTCACTGTTCGCCACCTTCGTCTCCGCCGGCGACACCAGCACCGCCTTGCGCCAGTCGCTGCTCTGCACGGTGTTGCTGGTGCTGTGCATGGTGATCAACGGCCTGGTACGCCGCCATGCCCTCAAGCCGCAACGCGGGCACAAGCGCCATGCGCTGTACTCCGAGCGCTTGAAGAGTTTCGTCTACACCCTCGCCCACCTGCTGGTGTGGCTGACGTTTATCGAGCTGGGGCTACGGGTCTGGGGCCTGTCGCTGATCCGCTTCACCGAAGGCGACGGCCATGAAATCAGCGTCAAGCTGTTCGGCCTCGGCGGCACGCTGCTGTTTGCCTGGCTGATCTGGATTCTCAGCGACACCGCGATCCATCACGCCCTCACCCGTTCGCGCAAAGGCCTGGCCAACGCCCGTGCGCAGACCATGATGCCGCTGATCCGCAACGTGCTGTTCGTGACCATCTTCATCATTGCCGCCATCGTCGCCCTGGCCAACATGGGCATGAACGTCACGCCGCTGCTGGCCGGTGCCGGTGTGATCGGCCTGGCCATCGGTTTTGGCGCGCAGTCGCTGGTGGCGGACTTGATCACCGGCCTGTTCATCATCATCGAAGACTCCCTGGCCATCGACGACTACGTCGACGTCGGCGGCCACCTCGGCACGGTCGAGGGCCTGACCATCCGTACCGTGCGCCTGCGCGACATCGACGGCATCGTGCATACCATCCCGTTCAGCGAGATCAAGAGCATCAAGAACTACTCCCGTGAGTTCGGCTACGCGATCTTCCGGGTAGCGATCCCCTACAACATGGAAATCGACGATGCGATCAAGTTGATGCGCGACGTCGGCCAGAAAATGCGCAACGACCCGCTGCAACGCCGCAATATCTGGTCACCGCTGGAGATTCAGGGCGTGGAAAGTTTCGAGTCGGGCAGCGCGATTCTGCGGGCGCGCTTCAAGACCGCGCCGATCAAGCAATGGGAAGTGTCGCGGGCGTTCAACCTGTCGCTGAAACGTCATCTGGACGAGGCTGGGCTGGACCTGGCCACGCCGCGCCTGAGTGTGCAAGTGGTGACCGGCGCGTCGGGCGGGCTGGAGAAAGACAAGAACGCCTGAGTCCTGAGGGTCAATGTGGGAGCAAGCGATCGAGCCCCCACATTGGATCTTCGCTGATGTCAGTGTCGCGGGCTCAAGCCAGCGCGGTGCCGTCCATTTTCTGGCGCAGGCTCAACGGCCGCATGTCGGTCCAGACCTCTTCGATGTAGGCCAGGCACTCCTTCTTCATGCCGCTCTTGCCCACGGTTCGCCAGCCTTCCGGCACGGCCTTGTAGTCGGGCCAGATCGAATACTGTTCTTCATGGTTGACCACTACCTGAAACAGGATGTCGTCGCGGTCGAATACTGAGGTCATTGCTGTTCTCCATCGCTCAAAGGCCGGCTGCGCACCACGCGCAGCGCTGATATCTGTAGGAACGTACCAGGCGGGTAAAAAATTAGAGGCTGGCGACCGCCGCAGCCAGGGCACGCCCGAAGATCTCGGCGACCTGGTCGATCTGGGCGGCGCTGATCACCAACGGCGGCAGGAAGCGCACCACGCTGCCATGGCGGCCGCCCAGTTCCAGAATCAGGCCGCGCTTGAGGCATTCGCGCTGCACCAGCGGCGCCAGTTGGCGGTGGACCGGCGGGTGGCCCTGGATATCCGGCGCGCCGTTCGGGTCCACCAGTTCCACGCCGAGCATCAACCCGCGCCCGCGAATATCGCCCAATTGCGCAAAGTCGCGCTGCAGGATGCGCAACTGCTCCGCCAGGCGCTCGCCCATCGCCGCCGCATGGCCGGCCAGGTCGTGCTCCTTGAGGTAGCGCATCACCGCCGACCCTGCCGCCATCGCCATCTGATTGCCACGGAAGGTGCCAGCATGGGCGCCCGGCAACCAGGTGTCGAGCCAGTCGCGGTACACCACCACCGCCAACGGCAGGCTGCCGCCGATGGCCTTGGACATCACCACCACATCCGGAATGATGCCCGCGTGTTCGAAGGCGAACATCTTGCCGGTGCGCGCGAAACCGCTCTGGATTTCATCGACGATCAACGCCACACCCGCCTGCTCGGTAATCCGCCGCAGGCCGCGCAGCCAGTCGAGGTCCGCCGGGATCACGCCACCCTCGCCCTGCACCACTTCGACAATCACCGCCGCCGGCAACAGCACCCCGGCTTCCGGGTCGTTGAGCAGGTTTTCCAGATAATGCAGGTTGACCCGCACGCCTTGCGCGCCGCCCAGGCCGAACGGGCAGCGGTAATCGTAGGGGAACGGCAGGAATTGCACGCCATTGCCGAGCAAGGCGCCCAAGGGTTTCTTCGGCCCCAGGCTGCCCATCAAGCTCAGCGCGCCCTGGCTCATGCCGTGATAACCGCCCTGGAACGACAACACCGTGCTACGCCCCGTGGCGGTGCGTACCAGCTTCAACGCGGCTTCTACCGCGTCAGTGCCAGTGGGGCCGCAGAACTGGATTTTCGCTTCCTGCGCCAACGCGGCCGGCAACAGGCCGAACAGGTCTTGCACGAATTGATCCTTGACCGGGGTGGTCAGGTCGAGGGTGTGCAACGGCAGTTCGTCGCTCAACACCTGCTGGATGGCGGCGATCACCACCGGGTGGTTATGCCCCAACGCCAAGGTACCCGCGCCGGCCAGGCAGTCGATGAAACGGCGGCCTTCCACGTCTTCCACGTAGATGCCCTTGGCGCGCTTGAGTGCCAAAGGGATGCGCCGCGGGTAGCTGCGGGCGTTGGACTCCTGCTGGCGCTGGCGTGCCAGCAGCGGGCTTTCATCGAACTGGTAGAGCGTTTCCACGGGTGCCGGGCTGACCTGCACCCGAGCGTCTGCGATTTGGCTGGTAGCGACTGACATCTCTGGATCCCTCGATACGCGGGTGATGGTGACCAAACTGCCGATCCGTTGGCGTCTGGCCCAAGGGCCTGCGCGCGGATTGCCTGTTGTGGAAACGCACCAGCGTCGAATGGATTTAGGTGTTGTGGCGGTTAACGGACGGATCAAGCGCCGCCAATTGAGCCGCGCTCGCTGTCAAAGGCCCCGATACTTGTCATTCAGCGCATACAAAATCGCACACGTCTCAGCATCCAGGGCCCCGCCGTAATCCCTGGGCCGAAAGTGCATTTGAAACGCGCGGGTCCGCAGTTCGAACGCCTGGCGATTCTGCGCCGGTTTATACCCGTAGCGCTGAAACGCCCGCTCCACTTCCACCTCGGGCGGTAACCCGACACAAAAGCGGCGCTGATACATCGCCCGCGTCGCGTCATCGAACCAGGCCCCCACGCCCGCCTCGAACAGGCCGCGCCAAGGCAAGCGCGGCCCCGGATCGCTCTTGCGCCAGTACGCCACATCCGAATGCCCGAGGATGTCGCTCGGGCCGATGTGCGGGTAACGCGCGAGAATGTCGCGCAGCAATTCAATCAATACCTCCACCTGCTCCCGAGGGTACGCAGGAAAGGTAAACACCCCGCCCTCATCCCGCGCCAGGTTGACGACCTCGATGCCGATCGCGCGGCTGTTGAGGTTGTCCCGTCCGCCCCAGTGGCTCGCCCCGGCATGCCAGGCGCGCTGGCTCTCATCCACCAGGCGGAACACGCGCAACTCGTCGTAACCGGCGGCGCGGTAGCCGGGCTCGGCCGGATCAGGCAGCAGATAGTGCGCGCTGACGCCGTGTCGCGTCAGGGTGTGCAGGGATGACATAAAGGGCGCGGCGGTGTAATGCAGGACCACTTGCGCCACGGGCTCGCCGTTGCGTGCGTTGAAGTCCTTGGCGGGAAAACTGGTATCGATGACCAACATAAGAAGCGTCCTTTTCGGTACAGGCCGAGTCATTCGGCCCGTTCAAGCGCAAAACAATGACCGCCATCCTGAAGGGTTGAACGTCAGGCGGGCGGTAACTATTTGGCACACGAAAGAACGCGGGTCAGCGCCGCAGCGGCATGCCCAGATCGACCCGCAGGCCATCCGGCTGGCTGTCGAACGTCAACGAGCAGGAGCAGCGCTGGACGATCGCCTGCACAATCGCCAGGCCCAGGCCGCAGCCCTCGCTGTTGCCGTTGCGCCAGAAGCGCTGGGTCAGGTATTGCAGGTCTTCGCTGGCGATCTGTTTGCCGTGGTCGCGCACGCGGAACACCACCTGATCGCCGGCCATCAACACACTCAGCTCCACCCGGGTATCGGCCGGGGTGTGGCGCAGGGCGTTGTCCAGCAGGTTGCGCAGGGCCGCGACGGCCAGGCCCACCGGCATTTCCAGCGGGGTATCGCTGAGGTCGTCCGGCAGGATCAGGTCGATGCGCTGGTTGTCGCCGGCGTTGGCATCCTGGATCGCCAGCCGTGCGACTTGCTCGGCACTCGACTGCACGCCGTCGTCGAACGACAGGCTGCCCTCCACCCGTGCCAGCAACAGCAATTGCTCGAGGGTGCGGTGCAGGCGGTCGGCGCCCTCCTCGGCATGGGCCAGGGACTGGTCGCGGGCCGCGCCGTCGGTCATGCGCGCCACTTGCAGGTGGGTCTTGATCGCAGTCAGCGGGCTGCGCAGTTCGTGGGCGGCGTCGCCGGTGAGGCGGCGTTCGCGCTCGATGGTCTTGGCAATGCGCTGCAACAGCTGGTTCTGGGTGTCGAGCAGCGGTTTCAGCTCGCTGGGCAGCGGGTGGATCTGCAACGGTTCGAGGGAATCGGCGCTGCGCCGCATCAATGCATCGCGCATGCGATTGAGCGGCTGCAGGCTTTGACCGATCCCCAGCCACAGCAGGCACAGGCAGCCCAACAACGCCACACCGACCGGCACCGAGGCCGCCAGCAGGATCGACAGGTTCAACGCCTCGCGCTCCACCTGGCGGTCGGCGGTGGTAATGAACAGATCGCCACGGGCCAGGGTGAAGCTGCGCCACGCCGCGCCGTCGATGATCTGGTCGCGAAAACCGCTGCGATGGGATTCCAGCCCCTGGTCCGGCGTGGTGTGGCTGCGCGCCAACACTTCGCCGCGCAAGGAACTGACCTGACAGGCCATGCCGCCCGGCACGTTCAGTTGCTCGGCGCTGAAGTGCTTGCCCTCGGCGCTGCTCGCCAGGCCCGGCATCTGCTCCATCAAACCGGCGACCATACGCGCCGACGCGACCAGGCGCTGGTCGAGGGAGAACATCATCTGGTTGCGCAGATCGTTGAGCATCCAGGCCGCCGCCAGCGCCCAGATCAACACAAAAGCGGCACCGAGCTTGAAGGTCAGGCGCAGGCGCAGGCTCATCACGAAGCGCTCTCTCCACCATCCGCCGGCCCCAGGCGGTAGCCCAGGCCACGCACCGTTTCGACGATGCCGTTGCCCAATTTGCGCCGCAGATGGTGGATATGCACGTTGAGGGCGTTGCTTTCCAGTTCGTCGTTGAAACCGTAGACGCTGTCTTTGAGCTGTTCGCTGGAGAGCACGCGGCCCTTGTTGTGCAGCAGCGCCTGCAACAGCGCTTGTTCACGGCGGGAAAGGTCCACGGGCTGCCCGGCCAGCAGGGTTTCGCGGCTGCTCGGGTCGTAACTGAGGCGGCCGTGTTCGATCAGGTTGACGCTGCGCCCGGCCACGCGGCGCAGCAAGGTTTGCAGGCGCGCGGCGAGTTCGCGCAGGTCGAAGGGCTTGAGCAGGTAATCATCGGCGCCGGCTTGCAGGCCGTCGACGCGGTTGGTCACCGAATCCCGCGCGGTGAGGATCAGCACCGGAATTTCCAGGCCCTGGCTGCGCTGTTGTTGCAGCAACTTGAGGCCGTCTTCGTCGGGCAGCCCGAGGTCGAGCACCATGATGTCGAATTCGGCAGCCTTGAGCATCGCCCGCGCGGCGGCGGCGGTGGCCACGCGCTCGACGGTAAAGCCCTGGGCACCGAGGCCGGCCACGATGCCGCTGGCGATCAGTTCGTCGTCTTCACAGACCAGTACGTGCATGCTGAACCCTTCATGAAAGATGGGGGGGATTAGAAGACAGATCGATTAAGCGCGCATTATGCCGGCAAAGTTCGCAACATCAGATAATCCCTACGCTCTAGAATAGCGTCCGGTTAATCATCGGTTAATCAACGCCACACATTGTGTGCCTCACTTGCATCGAACTAAGGCTTGACCATGCGGCATCTATTTACCTTACTGCTGATGTTGTTCGCGGGATTCGCCCAGGCTGCGCCGGGTAACCCGTTCGAGACCAAACCCGACTTCCTCCCGGTGGGCAAGGCCTTCACCTTGACGTCCGAACGCCTGGAGTCCGGCGAAACCCAGCTGTTCTGGCAGATAGCCGATGGTTATTACCTGTACCAACAACGCATGAAGTTCGACGGCCTCGCCGAAAAACCCGCGCTGCCCGAGGGTGAAGCCCATAGCGATGAGTTCTTCGGCGAACAGCAAGTATACCGCCAAGGCCTCGAAGTGAAGATTCCGGCGGGGACGACCGGCCAGGTCAAGCTGGGCTGGCAGGGCTGTGCCGATGCCGGCCTGTGTTACCCGCCACAGTCGATGACCGTGGACCTGGGCGGCAACCCGGCCGTCGCCGCCACCGCACAAGCCCAGGACCAGAGCCTGGCCAGCGGCCTGCAGCAGCGCAGCCTGGGGTGGAGCCTGCTGGTGTTCTTCGGCCTGGGCCTGTTGCTGGCGTTTGCCCCGTGTTCGTTGCCGATGTTGCCGATCCTCGCCGGCCTGGTGGTCGGCAGCGGGGCCAACCCGCGTCGCGGTTTTGCGTTGGCCGGCAGCTACGTGGTGTGCATGGCGCTGGTGTATGCCGCGCTGGGCGTACTGGCCGCGCTGCTCGGCAGCAACCTGGCGGCGCTGCTGCAAACCCCGTGGATACTCGGCAGCTTCGCGGCCTTGTTCGTGATCCTGGCCCTGCCGATGTTCGGCTTTTTCGAACTGCAACTGCCGGTGGCCCTGCGCGATCGCCTCGACAACGTCAGCCGCAACCAGAGCGGCGGCAGCCTGATCGGCGCCGGAGTGCTCGGCGCGCTGTCCGGCCTGCTGGTCGGCCCCTGCATGACCGCGCCCCTGGCCGGCGCCCTGCTCTATATCGCCCAGAGCGGTAATGCCCTGCACGGCGGGCTGATCCTGTTCGCCATGGGCATCGGTATTGGCGTGCCTCTGTTGCTGCTGGTGACCGTGGGCAACCGCTTCCTGCCCAAGCCGGGCACCTGGATGAACGTGCTCAAGGGCGTGTTCGGCTTCCTGTTCCTGGCCACCGCCGTGTTGATGATCCGCCCAGTGGTCGGGGAAAACCTGTGGCTCGGCCTGTGGGGCGCGCTGGCCATGGCCATGGCCTATTGCGGCTGGCGCCTGGCCCAGGATTTCGGGCGGGTCGCCATGCTGTCCGGCGCCGTTTCCGTGGTGCTCGGGTTGTGGGGCGGCTTGCTGCTGGTCGGTGCGGCAGGTGGCAGCGACGATGTGTGGCAACCGCTGAAGGTCTACAGCGGCTCGCGGATCAGCGGCGCGCCGAGTGCCCACGATGCGTTCATGACGATCAACGACCCGGCCGTGCTGCAAAGCCAGCTCGACAGCGCCAAGGCCCAGGGCCAATGGGTGCTGGTGGATTACTACGCCGACTGGTGCGTGTCATGCAAGATCATGGAAAAACAGGTGTTCGGCAAACCCCACGTAATGGACGCCTTGAAAGACGTGCGCCTGCTGCGCCTGGACGTCACCGCCGACAATGCCGCCAGCCGCGCACTGCTCGATCGCTACAAAGTGCCGGGGCCACCGAGCTTCGTATGGATCGGCCCGGACGGTGAAGAACGCCGCGCCCGACGCATTACCGGCGAAGTCGATGCCGATACGTTCCTGCAACGCTGGACCCAGACGCGGGATGCCCGCTGATGCTGACCCTGACCATCGGCACCTTCGCCATCGCCCTGAATCACATCCTGCTGATCGGCGCGCTGATTCTCGCCACTCTGGTGGGCTGGCGCGTGGCCAAGCGTGGCGGGGAGAACCCGGAGTCGGTGCTGTTCAGCCTGTTCCTGCTGGGCATGTTGACGGCCCGCGTCAGCTTTGTGCTGATGTACTGGAGTTACTACCGCAACGACCCGTTGCAGATCGTCGACCTGCGCGACGGCGGCTTTCTCGCCTGGCCCGGCGTCATTGCACTGATCCTCGGCGCGCTGCTGTATGGCTGGCGCCGCCCGGCCCTGCGCAAACCGTTGAGTGCCGGGGTCATCACCGGCCTGCTGTTCTGGGGTATGACCAGCCTGTCGCTGAGCCTGTATGACAAGGGCTCGCGCCTGCCGGACATCACCCTGCGCAACGCCAACGGCGAGGTGGTGCAACTGGGCGATTACCAGGGCGGCCCGCTGGTGATCAACCTGTGGGCCACGTGGTGCCCGCCGTGCCGTCGGGAAATGCCAGTACTGGAACGCGCCCAACGCCAACGCCCCGACGTGACGTTCCTGTTCGTCAACCAGGCCGAAAGCATGCAAAGCGTCAGCACTTACCTGGCGACCCAGGGCCTGACCCTGGACAACGTCTTGTTCGACGCCAGCGGCCGCCTCGGCCAGGCCGTGGGCTCCATGGCCTTGCCGACCACGCTGTTCTACCAAGCCGATGGACGCCTGATCAACAGCCACCTCGGTGAACTGTCCCAGGCCAGCCTGGCCCGTGCCATGGAACCCTTCGACACCGCCCCCGCCGTCACGCCCCCTACAAGGAAACCGACATGCCCCGCCTCCGCCACCTGCTGACCCTGTTATCACTGAGCATGGCCGCCACCCTGGCCCAGGCCGAAGACTGGCCGGCCCCGATCAAACAGATCGAAGCCAAGGGCGCCAAGATCCTCGGCAAGTTCGACGCCCCCAGCGGCCTCACCGGCTACGCCGCGCAGTACCAGAACCGCGGCATGGCGCTGTACCTGAGCGCCGACGGCAAAAGCGTGCTCGCCGGCACCCTGTACGACGCCCAGGGCAATGACCTGAGCAGCGCGCCCCTGGAACAATTGGTGTACGCGCCGATGGCCAAGGAAGTCTGGGCGAAGATGGAAAAAAGCAGCTGGATCCAGGACGGCGACACCAACGCGCCGCGCACGGTCTACCTGTTCAGCGACCCCAACTGCCCGTACTGCAACATGTTCTGGGAACAGGCGCGGCCCTGGGTCAAGGCCGGTAAGGTGCAGTTGCGTCACATCATGGTCGGCATCATCCGCCAAGACAGCCCAGGCAAATCCGCCGCCCTGCTGGCCAGCCCAGACCCGCAAAAAGCCCTGCAAGAACACGAAGCCGCCGGCAAGGGCAGCAAGTTGCAGGCGCTGGACAAAATCCCGGCGGCGATTGAAGCCAAGCTCGAGGCCAATATGAAGTTGATGGATGAGCTGGAGTTGTCGGCGACGCCAGCGATTTTCTATCTGGATGACAAGGGCGGCTTGCAGCAACAGCAAGGGGCGCCGTCGCCGGATAAGTTGGTGAAGATCCTTGGGCCGAAATAGGCGGCGTCTGGACTGACGCTATCGGGGGCAAGCCCCCTCCCACATTTGAAGGCATGAACCCGGTCGAGTGTGGGAGGGGGCTTGCCCCGATGAGGCCCATGCAGGCAGCGAAAATTACAGGCCCTCCAACTCCGCCATCAAATCACTCAACCGATCCACCTTCTCGGCACTGATCGCTGTCGCCGCCAGCCCATCGATGTACTCGGCCAACTGCGCCACCGTGCTGCACTCGAACATCGCCCGCAACGGCACATCCCGTTGCAACGTCTTTTGCACGCGCGAGGCGATCTGCGTGGCCAGCAACGAGTGCCCGCCCAGTTCGAAGAAGTTGTCCTGCACGCCCACCCTTTCGACTCTCAGCACTTCGGCCCAGATTGCGGCCAAGGTGGTTTCCAGCTCATTGCGCGGCGCCAGGTAGCCCTGGCTGTGCAGCTGGCCGATCTCCAGGGCCGGCAGGGCGTTACGGTCGAGTTTGCCATTGGCGTTGAGCGGCAGGCGCTCGAGCCAGAGCCAATGCAGTGGCACCATGTATTCCGGCAGTTCAGAACGCAGGTGTTGCTTGATGCGCTCCAGGCACTCGCCAGGGTTGAACGCAGCATCAGCGGCCACTAGATAGCCGACCAGATGCTTGCCACTGACGCCCTCCTGCACCCCGACCGCCGCGTCGCGCACTGCCGCTTGCTCATGCAGACGCGCTTCGATTTCCCCCAGCTCGATGCGGTAGCCGCGGATCTTCACCTGATGGTCGATACGCCCGACGTACTCCAGCACCCCATCGCTGCGCCGCCGTGCCAGGTCGCCGCTGCGGTACAGACGCTCGCCCGCGGCGCCGAACGGGTTGGGCACGAACACCTGGGCGGTGCGCAGCGGGTCGCTGACGTAACCGCGCCCTACGCCGGTACCGGCGACGCACAGCTCGCCCACCGCGCCCTGCGGCACCAACGCCAGTGCAGCGTCCAACACGTACAAGCGGTTGTTGTCGGTCGGCGCACCAATCGGCAGGTAAGTGCCCCGGGTCGAGGCCAGGTCGACACGGAAGAACGCCACATCATCCGAACATTCCGCCGGACCATAAGCGTTGACCAAGCCAATCTCGGGGTAACGCAGCAACCACTGCTGCGCCAGCTCCGGCGGCATGGCTTCGCCGGTCGGCAGCATCCAGCGCAGGCCGTCCAGGCGGATGCGTGCCTCGGCCAGCATGCCCTGGATCAGCGACGGCACGCTTTCCAACACGCTGATGCCCTGGGCCTGCACATGGGCGAGCAAGCCCTGGGGATCGTGGGCGACGGCATTCGGCACGATATCCACCCGCGCGCCGAACAGCGGCGCGGCAAGGAACTGCCACACCGAAATATCGAAACTCTGCGAGGCGGTTTGCGCGATCACATCCACCGGGCTCAGGTCCAGGTACGGCACCTTGCTCAACTGGTTGTTGAGCATGCCGCGCTGTTCGACCATCACGCCTTTGGGCTGGCCGGTGGAGCCCGAGGTATAGATCACATAGGCAAGGTTGTCCGGGCCACTGTAAATGCCGGGGTTCGCCCCACGAGCAGGCACCTCCTCCCACACCAGCAACTGGCATTCCACGCCTTGCAGCAGCTCAATGGCCTGCTCGCGACACGCCTCGGTACACACCAGCAACGGGGTGCGGCTCAGCTCGATAATCCGGCTCAGACGCTGACCGGGCAGCCCCGGGTCGAGCGGCAGGTAACCGGCACCGGCCTTGAAGCTACCGATGATCATGCCGAGCAAATCGAGACTGCGCTCCGCCAGCAATGCCACCGGCTGATCCAGGCCGACACCCGCGGCGATCAGTGCGTGGCCCAGGCCGTTACTGCGCCGGTTCAACTCGGCATACGTCCACTGTCGGTCGAGGCACGTGGCGACGATGCGTTGCGGATGCTGCGCCACCTGGGCTTCGAACAGCTCGATATAGCTGCGCTCCAGCGGGTAGGCGTGCTCGCTCCGGTTGCAGCCGTGTACCAGGAATTCACGCTCCTGCGCGCCCATCAATGGCAGCTCGGCCATGTCGCCATGAAAACCCTGCATCAGCGCCAGCAGCAGGCGCTTGAACTCACTCAACATGCCCTGCACGGTGCTTTCATCGAAGTAACGCTGGTCGTAGGACAGGTGCAAACCAAGCTCATCGCCCGGATAGCACACGGCCGTCAGCGGGAAGTTGGTGTGGGTGCGGCCGGAGTCCGAGGTGGCGTTCAGGCTTTGCGCACGGTCGAGCACCGAGACTTCCACCGGGGCGTTTTCGAACACGAACAGGCTGTCGAACAGCGGTTGGCCCTTGGGCAATTCGCTGTGTTCCTGAAGGGTCACCAGCGGCAGGTATTCGTACTCGCGCAGTTGCATATTGCTGTCGAGCAGGCCATTCAACCAGTGGCGCACGCTGCACTGTTGGCCCTCCTCGGGCAGCTTCACACGCAGCGCGATGCTGTTGATGAACAGGCCGACGGTCCGTTGCATGTCCGGCATGTCCACCGGACGCCCGGCCACGGTGACGCCGAACAGCACGTCACGCTCGCCGCTCAAGCGCCGCAGCACCAGGGCCCACGCGGCCTGGGCAAAGGTGTTGACGGTCAGTTGATGGGCCTGGGCCAGTTCGCGCAGGTGTATACCGTCGCGGGCATCGAGGCGGGTGTAGCAATCGCCCACTACCATGCCGCCGCTGCCACCGGCGTGTTCGCGCAGGAACGGGCGGTCGCTGGGGATCGGCGTGGTGCGCTCGAAGCCCCGCAGGTTGTGCTGCCACCACTGGCGCGCCGCACTCAGGTTCTGGCGTTGCAGCCAGGCGATGTAGTCGCGATAACGCGGCGGCGTGGCCAGTTGCGCGTCGTGGCCTGCGCCGAGGGCCGTGTAGAGGTCGAAGAAATCATTCATCAACAGCGAACGGCACCAGGCATCGATGAGGATGTGGTGGTTGCTCATCATGAACCAGTAGCGCGCTTCAGCGACGCGGATCAGACGCAGGTGGAACGGCGCCTGGTTGAGCAGATCGAAACCGGCTTCGCGCTCGGCCTTGAGCAGCGCTTGCAGGCGCGGTTCCTGTTCGGCCTCGGCAACGGCGCGCCAGTCCAGGTACTCGATCGGCGTACTGCCGGGTTTGTGGATCACTTGCAGCATGTCCTCGCCGACGTTCCAGCAGAACGAGGCGCGCAAGGCTTCGTGACGGGCGATCACCGCTTGCCAGGCCTGGGCGAAACGCTCGGGGTCGAGGGCGCTGTCGATGCGGTAGCGGTCCTGCATGTAGTAGAGGCCGGTGCCCGGTTCAAGCAGGGTATGCAGCAGCAGGCCTTCCTGCATCGGGGTCAGCGGGTACACGTCTTCGATCGCACTGGCGGGCACCGGCAAGGCGTCCAACTGCGCCTGGGTCAGGCGCGCCAGGGGGAAGTCGGAAGGCGTGAGGCCGCCGGCGTCGTCCTTGAGGCAATGGGCGATCAGGCTGTGCAGTTCGTCCAGGTAGGCCGCGGCCAACTCGCCAATCGTCTGCTGATCGTGGCGTGCGCGGCTGAAGGTCCAGCGCAGCACCAGTTCGCCGCCGTACACCTGGCTGTCGACACTCAGTTCGTTGGGCAGCGGCGCATCCGGGTCATGGGCGAGGCCGGCGGATTCCTCCAGCGGGTGGAACAGTGCATCGGCGCCGAAGCTCTGGTCGAACTGGCCGAGGTAGTTGAAGGTGATGTCGGCACTCGGCAGTGCGGCCATCGTCTGTTTGCACAGGTCGTCCGCCAGGTAGCGCAGCACGCCGTAGCCCAGGCCTTTGTGCGGCACGCCGCGCAGTTGCTCCTTGATGGCTTTGATCGATGCGCCCTGCTCCGCCAGCGGCGTCAGGCGCACCGGATAGGCGCTGGTGAACCAGCCGACGCTGCGGGTCAGGTCGATCTCATCGAACAGGGTTTCGCGGCCGTGGCCTTCCAGTTGGATCAGCGCCGAGGCGTGACCGCTCCAGCGGCACAGTACGCGGGCCAGGGCAGTCAGCAGCAGGTCGTTGACCTGGGTGCGATAAGCGCTGGGGGCTTGTTGCAGTAACTGGCGGGTGCGTTCGGCGTCCAGGCGCACACTGAGCGTCTCGGCATCGCGATGGCGCAATGCGCCGTGCGGGCGCGCCACCGGCAAGGGCACCGCCGCACCGGCCAAGCGCTCCTGCCAGACGCACAATTCTTCGCGCAGGGATTCGCTGCCGGCATAGGCCTGCAAGCGGGCGGCCCAGTCGCGCAAGGCACTGGTCTTGGCCGGCAGGCTGACGGATTGGCCGTCGCTCAATTGGCGATAGCCGTTTTGCAGATCCTCAAGCAACACACGCCACGACACACCATCCACCACCAGGTGATGGATCACGATCAGCAGGCGCTGCTGGCCTTGCGGGCCGTCCACCAGCAACGCGCGCAACAGCGGGCCGTGGGCCAGGTCGAGGCTGCGTTGGGTGTCGCTGAACAACGCGCTGCACTGTTGCAGATCACACACTTGCGCCTGCATCAGCACACCGCCCTCCGGCACGGCCAGGTGTTCGGCGTGCCATTGCGCGTCGCGCCGGGTGAAGCTCAGGCGCAGCGCGTCATGCTGTTCCAGCACCGCCAGCAGGGCTTGCTCCAGGCGATGGGGATCGAGCAGTTGCAGCGGTTTGAGCACCAGCGCCTGGTTCCAGTGTTGACGCGCGGGAATCTCTGTCTCGAAGAACCACTGCTGGATCGGCGTGAGCCCCGAGCGGCCGCTCAGCACGCCTTGCTCGGCGCTGACCTGCTCGGCGCGCGTGGCGACGGCGGCCAGGGTCTGTACGGTCTGGTGCTGGAACAAATCCCGCGGGCTGAAGTGAATCCCGGCCTGGCGCGCACGGCTGACCACCTGGATCGACAGGATCGAATCGCCGCCCAGTTCAAAAAAGTTATCGTCGAGACCGACCTGCTGCACGTTCAACACCGCGCACCAGATCGCCGCCAACGCCTGCTCCAGCGCGTTGCGCGGCGCCACGTAGTGTTGGCGATTCGCCTCGGCATCCGGCGGCGGCAAGGCGCGGCGGTCGAGCTTGCCGTTGGCGGTCAGCGGCATGCTGTCCAGCACGAGCCAATGGGCGGGCACCATGTAGTCCGGCAGTTGCGCTTTGAGGTGCGCCTTCAAGGCGTCGCGCAAGGGGCCGTGCTCGGCGTCGCTGGCCAGATAGGCCACCAGCTGTTTGCCGCTCGGCGAATCCAGCGCCAGCACCACCGCTTCCCGCACGGCGGGATGTTCAAGCAGGCGCGTTTCGATCTCGCCCAGTTCGATGCGGAAACCACGGATCTTCACCTGATGGTCGATCCGCCCGAGGTATTCCACCTGGCCATCGCTCAGTTGGCGCACCAGATCGCCGGTGCGGTACAGGCGACCGCCACGGGCCGCGAAGGGGTCCGCGACAAAACGCTCCGCCGTCATCCCCGGACGCTGGTGATAACCCTGCGCCAGCCCTGCCCCGCCGACGTACAACTCGCCGCTCGCGCCTTGCGGCACCAGGGCCAGATCGGCGTCGAGAATATAGGCCACGCGGGCGCCGACGATGCTGCCGATCGGCACGCTGCCGACGCCCTCCGCCAAGTGCTGCGGTGCGAGGCCGGCCAGCGGCATCACCACGGTTTCAGTCGGGCCGTAGGCGTTGAAAAACACCTGCGGCTGGAACGCGGCGCGGATGCGCTGCAGGTGTTCGCCGGTCAGCGCCTCGCCGCCGGTGATGCACAACCGCACCGGCAAGGTCTGCCGCTGGGTTGCCAGCCATTGCGCCAACTGGCTGCCGTAGCTCGGGGTGAAGCCCAGCACATTGATGCGATGGGTGCGGATCAGCCCGCAGATCTGCTCGGCATCCCACTGGCCCTGGGCGCGCAATACCAGTTGTGCGCCGCTGAGCAACGGCACCAGCAAACGCTCGGTGGCGGCGTCGAAGTTGATCGAATAGAAGTGCAGCTCACAGTCATCCGGGCGCATGCCGAAACGCTCGATCACGGCCTGGCAGTGCATGGCGATTTCGCCGTGGCACACCACCACGCCTTTTGGCTTGCCGGTGGAGCCGGAGGTGTAGATCAGGTACGCCGGGTGTTGCGGCAGGCTGAGAAACGGCGGCTCACTGGCCGGGTAGTTCGCCAGCACCGGCAGGTCGTCTTCCAGGCACCAGCACGCCAGCGTCGCCGGCAGTTCACCGAGGGCGGCGAACATCGCCGCATCACTGAGCAGCAAGCCGATGCCGCTGTCTTCGATCATGTAATGCAGGCGGTCCAGCGGGTACTCCGGGTCCAGCGGCACATAGGCGCCGCCGGCCTTGAGAATCGCCAGCAGGCCGATGACCATTTCCAGGGAGCGCGGCAACGCCAGGCCGACCCGCACCTGCGGGCCGACGCCACGCTCGCGCAGCATCCAGGCCAGGCGGTTGGCGCGGGCATTCAGTTCGCGGTAGCTGAGGGTCTCACCGGCAAACGTCAGTGCCGGCGCGTCGGCACGGGCCAGTGCCTGCTGGTTGAACAGTGAGTGAAGGCACTGGTCGAGGCGCTGTTCAGCCGCGTCGCTTCCCAGGCTGCGCTGCAATGCGTGCTGCTCGTCGGCACCCAGCATCGGCAGTTCGCTGAGGCGTTGCTGCGGGTCGGCGATCAGCGCTTCGAGCAGGTTGCGCCAATGTTCGGCCATGCGCGCAACGCGCGGCTCATCGAACAAATCGGTGCTGTAGGTCAGGCAGCATCCCAGGCGATGGTCGAGGTCGGTGACTTCCAGGTTGAGGTCGAACTTGGTCGCACGCGCATCGTTGGCCAGGTACTCGACGCTCATCCCGCCCAGTTGGCGGCGCTGCTGGAATTCCCAGCGCTGCACGTTGCACATCACTTGGAACAGCGGGTTGTACGCCGCGCTGCGCGGTGGTTGCAGCGCTTCCACCAGATGGTCGAACGGCAGGTCCTGGTGAGACTGGCCCTCGATCACGGTGTGGCGGACTTGCTCGAACAACTCACCGACGCTCATCTGCCCGTCGAGCCGGCAACGCAGTACCTGGGTGTTGAGGAAGGCGCCGATCAGCCCTTCGCTTTCCGGGCGAATCCGATTGGCCACCGGAGCGCCGATGCGCAGGTCGGTCTGGCCGCTGTAGCGGTAGAGCAACACCGCCAGCGTGGCGGTCATGCTCATGAACAGGGTCAGGCCGTGCGCAGCATTGAAGGCCCGAACGCGCGCGGCCAGTTCGTCGCTCAAATCAAAACGGTACAGCCCGCCGCGGTGGCTTTGCACCGGCGGCCGCGGGCGGTCGCCGGGCAGTTCCAGCAGCGGATGCTCATAACCCAATTGCGCGATCCAGTAATCGAGCTGGCGCTGGCGCTCGCCGGACTCCAGCCACTGGCGCTGCCACACGCTGTAGTCGAGGTACTGCACCGGCAGCGGCGCCAGCGGCGAGTCGCGCTCATCGATGAAGGCTTCGTACAGCGCGCTGAGTTCACGGGCAAAGATGTCCATGGCCCAGCCTTCGGTGACGATATGGTGCAAGGTCAGCACCAGGTAATGTTCCTGCGCGCCGGCCTTGACCAGGCACACGCGCAATAGCGGCCCGGTTTCCAGGTTGAACGGCGTGTGCGCCTCGACATCGGCCAGCTGCTGCAAGCGTTGCTCGCATTCGAGGTGGCTCAGCGCCGAGAAGTCCTGCCAGCCCATGCGCAGGCCGGTCTGCGCCGACACCTGCTGATGGGCCACGCCATCGACGCTCGGGAAGGTGGTCCGCAGGGTTTCGTGACGCATGACCAAGGCCTGCAACGCGGCCTCGAAACGCCCCACGTCGAGCACCCCGCGCAAACGCGCCATGCCGCCGACGTTGTACGCCGGGCTGTCCGGCTCCAACTGCCAGAGGAACCACATCCGCTGCTGGGAATAGGACAGCGGCACCGGCCGGCTGCGGTCGACCTGGGCGACGGCGGTCTGTTGGTTGCGTTGGCCGGCGGCCTGGATCTGCCCGACCTGCTCGGCAAATGCGCCGAGTTCGCTGGCTTCGAACAGGGTGCGCAACGGCAGCTCGACGTCACACGCCTGCCGGGTGCGCGAGATGATTTGCGTGGCCAGCAACGAATGGCCGCCGAGGGCGAAAAAATCATCGCGCAGGCCGATCCGCGGCAGGCCCAGCACTTCGCGCCAGATCGCCGCAATCTGCTGCTGCAACGGGCTCTCGGGTTCAACGTGTTCGCGGGTTTGCCACACCGGCTCGGGCAGCGCACGGCGGTCCAGCTTGCCGCTCGGGCTCAGGGGCATGGCGTCCAGGCGCATCAGGTGCGCAGGTACCATGTATTCCGGCAACCCAGCGGCCAGGGCGGCTTTGACGGTTTGGGCGTCGAGCGCGGCAGTGGCGGTGTAATAGCCGATCAATTGATCATCGCGCACCAGCACCACGGCCTGGGCGATACCGTCGAGGGCCAGCAGGCGCGCTTCGATTTCTTGCGGTTCGACGCGAAAGCCGCGCAACTTGACCTGCTGATCGAGACGACCGAGGTAGTCGAGCACGCCGTCAGCGCTCCAGCGTGCGCGGTCACCGCTGCGATACAGACGGCTGCCCGGCGCGCCCAAGGGGTCGGCGATAAAACGCTCGGCGGTGAGCCCGGCGCGGCCGAGGTAACCGCGTGCCAGGCCGATGCCGCCGATGCACAGCTCGCCCGGCACCCCCGCTGGCAACGGGTTGAGCTGTTCGTCGAGCACGCGGCAGATCACATTGCCCAGCGGTCGGCCAATCGGCGAGCGCTCGCCATCCTCGGCGCGGCAGTGCCAATGGGTGACGTTGATCGCGGTTTCGGTCGGGCCATAACGGTTGTGCAACTGCACCGCCGGCAACCGCGCAAGCACACGGTCACGCAACTCGGCGGGCAAGGCTTCGCCGCCGCAGAACAGACGGCGCAGGCTGGTGCATTCGGCCGCCAACGGCTCGTCGATAAACAGCTGCAACAGCGGCGGCACAAAGTGCAGAGTGGTCACGCCATGGGCCTGCACCAGTTGCGCGATGCGCTGCGGGTCGCGCTGCTCGCCCGGCCCCGCCAACACCAGGCGGCAGCCGGTGATCAGCGGCCAGAAGCACTCCCACACCGACACGTCGAAACTGATCGGGGCTTTTTGCAGCAGCACGTCGTTGTCATTCAGCGCGTAGGTGGCCTGCATCCACTGCAAGCGCTCGGCCAGGGCCGCATGGGTGTTGCCCACGCCCTTGGGCTGGCCGGTAGAGCCGGAGGTGTAGATCACGTAGGCGAGGTGCTCGCCGTCCAGATGCAGGCCCGGCGGCTGGGTCGGCCAGCGGTCGAGGTGCAGGCCGTCCATGGCGATCACGCACACGTCTTCGGCCGTGGGTAATTGCGCCAGCAACGCGGTCTGGGTCAGCAGCAGGTGGACGCCGCTGTCCTTGAGCATGTAGGCCAGGCGCTCGGCGGGGTAATCCGGGTCCAGCGGCACGTAGGCGCCGCCGGCCTTGATGATCGCCAGCAGGCCGATCAACAGTTGCGGCGAACGCTCGGCGGCGATGGCCACGCACACGTCGGGGCCGACGCCCTTGTCGCGCAGGTAATGGGCCAGGCGGTTGGCCTGGGTGTGCAGTTGGGCAAAGCTCAGGCTGCCGCCCTGCCAGACCAGCGCGGTGCGGTCCGAGGTGTGTTGGTTGAGCTGTTCGGGCAACCATTGCCGGGCCGGCGCGCAAGGCGCTTCGCTCCAGGGCCGCTGTTCGTCGTGTTGCATCAATTTGAGGTCGCCGAGGGCCCGCTGCGGTTGCTCGCACACGGCGTGCAGCAGGTTGATGAAGTGCTCGGCCAGGCGTTGGATGGTGGTGCTTTCGAACAATTCGTCGGCGTAGTCGAACGCCAGGCTCAGGCGCCCGTTGCGGTCTTCTTCGCTGTGCAATTGCAGGTCGAACTTGGCTTCGCGGCTGTGCCACGCCAGTTCTTCGGCGAGCAGGCCCGGCAGGCGACGCAAAGCGCCGAGGTCGCGCTGCTGATGGTTGAACATCACCTGGAACAGGCCCTGTTCGCGGGCGTGGGGGAACGCTTCGAGCAGTTGCTCGAAGGGCAGATCCTGATGGGCCTGGGCGCCCACTGCCGCCTGGCGCGTGGCCGCCAACAGCTGGTTGAACGGCAGGCGCCCGTCCAGCTCGGCGCGCAGTACCAGGGTGTTGATAAAGAAGCCGACCAGGCCTTGGGTTTCCTGGCGCGGGCGGTTGGCGCTGGGCACGCCGATGCGGATGTCGCGCTGGCCGCTGTAGCGGTAGAGCAAGGTCTGGAACGCCGCGAGCAACAGCATGAACGGCGTCGATTGGTTGGCCTGGGCAGTCTGGCGAATCGCCGCGCTGAGGCTTGCGCCCAGACGCACGTTGTGGCGCGAAGCACTGTTGCGTTGCCGCGCTGCACGCGGGTGATCGGTGGCCAGGCTCAAGGCTGGGTGTTCGTCTCCCAACTGCGCCTTCCAGTACGCCAGTTGCCGCTGGCCTTCGCCCTCGGCCAACCATTGGCGCTGCCAGTTGCCGTAGTCGGCGTATTGCACGGCCAGTGGCGGCAGTTGCAGGGGCTGGCCCTGGGACGCCGCGGCGTACAGGCGCGAGAACTCATCGATGAGGATATTCAGCGACCAGCCGTCGGCGATGATGTGATGCAGCGTCACCAGCAACTGATGATCTTCGTCGTCCAGGCGCACCAGGCTCACCCGCAGCAACGGGCCGTTTTCCAGGTCGAACGCGGTGTGCGCCTGCTCCTCGCGGATCTGCTGCGCCCGGGCTTCGCGCGCGGCGGCGGGCAGGTCACCAAGGTCGATGACGTGCAAGTCGAATGCGCTGCTGGCCAACACCCGTTGGAAGGCTTGCCCATCCCGTTCGTAGAAGCGCGTGCGCAGGGCTGGGTGGCGCTGGATCAGGTGCGCGAAGCTGGCGCGCACTGCGTCTGCATCCAGCTCGCCGCGCAGGCGCAGGGCACCGGGGATGGTGTATGCGTGGCTCTGCGGGTCGAGTTGCCAGGTGATCCACAGGCGATTCTGTGCGAGGGATTGCGGCAGTTCATCCTCATGCGACAAGCACTGGATCGTGCCTTGAGCGACGCCGCCATCCTGCTGCAACTGTGCCACATCGGCAGCGAAGGCCGACAAGGTCGGCGCTTCGAACAGCAGGCGCAGGTTCAGTTCCAGGCCCAGGGTTTCGCGCAGGCGCGCAACCACTTGGGTCGCGCTGATGGAATTGCCGCCGAGCAGGAAGAAGTGGTCATCCGCCGCTACCGTCGCCACCTGCAACTGCTCGCACCAGATCGCCGCGATCTGGGTCTGCAAGGTGGACCCCAGCGCGACATCACTGGCCGCCCCTTGCAGACCGGGGAACTGCGCATAGCTGTCGAGGCTGCCATCGGCGTAACGCAACGCACATGCCGAGCGCTGCAGCTTGCCGCTGGAGGTCTTCGGCAACGCGCCGGGGTTGAGCAACACCACCACGCACGGCGCCTCTTGATAGGCTTCGGCCACGGCTTGGCGGATCGCCGTGATCAGCGCTTGCGGCGCGAGGATTTTCTGCACGCTGCGGCTGATCTCAGCGGCGATACCGATGCCTTCCTGGCCCTGCTCATTCACCGCGAACGCCGCGACCCGGCCTTTGCGCACCACCTCCACTTCGCGCTCGATGGTCTGCTCGATGTCCTGCGGGTAGAGGTTGTGGCCGCGCACGATCAGCAGGTCTTTCAAGCGCCCGGTGATGTACACCTCGCCCTCGCGGAAAAAGCCCAGGTCGCCGCTGCGCAGCCAGGTGCGGCCGGCGTGCTGGACGAAGGTCTTGGCGCTGGCTTCGGGGTTGCGCCAGTAGCCGTGGGCAATGCTCGGGCCGCTGGCCCAGAGTTCGCCGACGCAGTTGTCAGGCAGTTCGCTCAAGGTGTGGGGATCGGCGATCAGCACCGCGTGGTCCGGCTGATGTGTGCCGCAACTCATGATCGCCGCGCCCGGCCCCGGCTCGGCGCGGTTGGCGGCCAGCGCCTGGGCATCCAGGCGCAGGGCCGGGATGCCGTGGCCACGGCGGCCGCCGGCGACAAACAGGGTTGCTTCGGCCAGGCCGTAGGAGGCGAAGAAGTTGTTCGCGGTGAAACCGCACGGGGCGAACTTCTCGGCGAAGCGTTCCAGGGTGTCGAGGCGGATCGGTTCGGAGCCGGAATACGCCACGCGCCAGCGCTTCAAATCCAGGCGTTCCAGGGCCGATTCGCTGACCCGTTCGCTGCACAAGCGATAGGCGAAATCCGGGCCGCCGCTGATGGTGCCGCCGTATTCGCTGATCGCTTCCAGCCAGCGCAAGGGCCGGCCGAGGAAGTACGCCGGCGACATCAACACGCAGGGCACGCCGCTGAAGATCGGTTGCAGCAGGCCGCCGATCAGGCCCATGTCGTGGTACAGCGGCAGCCAGCTGACGATCACGTCATCCGGGTTCAGGTCGATGCCGAAACCGCGCCGGATCAGCAGTTCATTGGCGACCAGATTGCCGTGGCTGACCTGCACGCCCTTGGGCAAGGCGGTGGAGCCCGAGGTGTATTGCAGGAAGGCGATGTCGTCGGCTTGCACATCGGTGGCGACCCAGCGCTCGGCAAGCGCGCTGTCGAGGGTGTCGACCGCCAGCAGCGGCGGCGCGTTTTCGATCTGCGCCAAGTCATCGCCGAGGCTGGCGATGGTCAGCAACAGGCGCGGTTCGGCGTCGGCGATGATCGACAGCAAGCGCGCCTGGTGATGGTGACGAGCGGACTCCGGCGGATAGGCCGGCACCGCGATCACCCCGGCGTACAGGCAACCGAAGAACGCCGCCACATAGTCCGGCCCGCTGGGGAACAACAACACGGCACGGTCGCCCAGGTCGGCGTTGGCCTGCAGGGCGGCGGCGATGGCACGGGCGCGTCGGTCGAGGTCGCGGTAGCTGAGGACCACGTTGTGTTCGGCGGACTCAGCGAGGAAACGCAGAGCGATCCGCTCCGGAGTCTGCGCGGCGCGGCGTTGAAGGGACTGGGCCAGGGTGCGGGGAAGTTCGAAGGCGTCCATCATGGGGGTTCCTGCCTGAAATCGGCTTACGGGAAAATCGGGAAGGGTTCAGCCGGCGGTCAGTCGCCGCACCGCGCCATTGCGCCAGCGCGCCAGGTGTTCCTCGGCGTAGCGCCGCACACAGCGCAGCACCGCGCTTTCGTGCTGCACCAGAAAGAAGTGGTGGCCGTCGAACAGGTCCAGGGAAAACCCGCTGGCGGCGTCTGCCTGCCAGTCGAGTAACTGGTCGGCGCGCACGCTGTCCTGCTTGCCGCCGAACACATGAATCGGCATGCCCAGCGGCTCGCGTCGGCCGTAGGCGAAGCTGCCGCAGAGCAGGAAGTCGGCGCGCAGGATCGGCAGCATCAACTGCATCAATTCGCGGTTGGCCAGGGCTGCTTCGGCGGTGCCTTGCAGGTCGCGCAGGCGGGCGATCAGTTGCTCATCGGTCTTTTCGCGGGCGTACTCGCTGACGTCGCGCCGCGCCGGGCCGGCGGTGCCGGACGCAAACAGCGCCAGCGGCGCAGGCACGTTGCGCGCTTTGAGCGCGTGCGCCAGCTCGAACGCCAGCAGGCCGCCAAGGCTGTGGCCGAACAACGCGTAGGGGCCGTTCAGGTCACGACTGATTTCATCCGCCAACTGCGCGGCCAAGGCGCCGATGTCGCATTGCAACGGCTCGTCCATCCGCATACCGCGCCCCGGCAACTCCAGCGGGCACACCTGCAACCAGTCCGGCAGAACACGCCGCCAACGCACGTACACCATGGCGCTGGCCCCCGAATAAGGCAGGCAGAACAGGCGCAGTCGAGTCGGCGCGCTCATCGCTCGACGCCCCCCACCTGAAACGCGCCATATGCACGATAAAAACCCATCTCGCCCTCCTGCGGGTGCTGATCCTTGGCCGTTTTACCAACGAACCTGTCACCCAGAAGAACGGACGGCGCTGCCAAATAATTAGTCGTCGTGGACGAGCGAGACGGGGTTCACACCTTCAGCCCACGGACAAAATCAGTCAGACTTCTCATTTGACAATAATTATCATTCAGCATAATTTGTTGCCCGATGTGTAGGAGGCCTCAGCACGGACGCCCTCCCCTAACCTCTTTTGCGATCAAGGTGATTTCCATGACGGAACAAGTATCCACAGGCAGGTGCGACTCACCGCTGCTCCAGGCATTCGTCGATAATCGGCTGATTCTGGTAAAGATCGCAGCACGTATTACCGGCTGCCGCTCCCGGGCCGAAGACGTCGTGCAGGATGCCTACTTCCGGCTGCAATCGGCGCCGACGATCACCTCATCGTTCAAGGCGCAATTGAGTTATCTGTTCCAGATCGTGCGCAACCTGGCGATCGATCACTATCGCAAGCAGGCCCTGGAGCTCAAATATTCGGGGACCGAAGAGGAAGGCTTGAATGTGGTGATTCAGGGCGCGTCACCGGAAACTTCGCACATCAATTTCAACACCCTGGAGAACATCGCCGACGCCCTGACGGAACTGCCCCAGCGCACCCGCTATGCGTTCGAGATGTACCGCCTGCACGGCGTGCCGCAAAAGGACATCGCCAAGGAACTCGGCGTCTCGCCGACCCTGGTCAACTTCATGATTCGCGATGCGCTGGTGCATTGCCGCAAGGTGTCGGGCAGTCACAGCGATACATTTGCACGGCGGCTCTGAAACTCGCCCCGGCGCGAAGCCTGGTCTCCCGAAACCTCAGGGCACCGCCGTCACATCGATGCGATAGGGCTCGAATATCTTCAACAGCTCGCCGTCATCGCGCAAACGTTTGAGCAGGCCGGCAAACGCTGCGCTGCTGATCGGCGCCTTGGGCCGCAGCAACGCGTAGTGGTGGTACACCTGGTCGACGCGCTCCGAGATCAGGAACTGGGCGGCCATGTCGACGTTGCGCGCCAGAAAATCACTCAGGTACGAGCGGGTCACCAGGGCGATATCGGCGCGACCGCGCGCGACCATCAGCAGGTTGCTGTCATGGGAGTAGGTCAACGTCGCGTTGAAGTGCTCGGCCATGAACTTGGGGTCGGCATTGAAGTTGGCGAAGGCGTAGTGATAACCGCTGAATACCGCCAGGCGCTTGCCGCCAAGGCTGGCGAAATAATTCTGGTCGCGATCGGGCTCACGCTGGGCGACGAAGATTTCGGCATCTTCCAGGCCCATGTCGACCGTGGTGTGAGGAATCTTCTGCCAGCCCCAGTCGGGGTTTTCGAAAATCGCCACGTCGACCCGGCCCTGCTCGAAATCGCGAAAGCGTCGCGGGATCGAGGTCGGCACCAACACGAACTGATAATCGGTTTGCGAGGCGTTCAGGGCTTCGACCAACTGCGGCAGTAATCCGGTGTCGGCGCCCTGCTCGGGGCGCACGGTGTACGGCGGAAAATGCGCAGCGCCGATCCTCACCAATTGCGCAGCCGAAGCCGGCATCCACGCAACGGTGCCCAGTGCCCATAAAGTAAGTCCTGCAGCCAGTCGCCATGGCGAAAACATTAAGGCACACACCGTTTAACCTGCTGATGGCAATAAGCTAGGCGTTTTTGTCTGGCGAGACAACTTCCACCGGAAAATTAATAGCTTGCGCCTCAATCAGCCTTCAAAACCATCAACAACGCCTCTTCGGCCAACTGCTCGAGGGTCAAGCTGCCCTCGGCGCGGAACCAAGTTGTGGTCCAGGACAAGGCACCGGTGAGGAAGCGCCGGGCGATAAACACATCCCCCTTGATATAGCCGGCGGCCTTGGCCTCGCCCAGCACCTGCAGCCAGATCGCTTCATAGACATCACGCAAAGCCAGCACCTGGGCCTGGCCCTCGGCCGACAGCGAACGCCACTCGTACACCAACACCGCCATGGCTTCGCCGCTGCCGCCCATGATCGACTGCAATTCGCAGCGAATCAGCGCCAGCACGCGCTCGCGCACCGTGCTCGCCTCTTCCAGCGACGCACGCATCAGCGCAGTGTTGTAGCGGATGGTTTCTTCCATCACCGCGCGCAGGATCTCGTCCTTGCTCTTGAAGTGATGAAAGATGCTGCCGGACTGGATGCCCACGGCACCGGCCAGGTCGCGCACGGTGGTGCGCTCGAAACCCTTGTTGCGAAACAGGTGAGCCGCGGTTTGCAGCAACTTGCCCCGGGCACTGTCGGGGTCGGTCAATTGGCCGCCGTCGACCATGGCGCGCATCACCCGCAGGGCTTTGTGCTCATCCATGCTGCTCTCCTTTACGTCTGCTGACATCTTGGCCGGCAATTTAGGCCGTGCCTGCCAGCCAAGCAAGCGCTTGGCTGAAAACTTGTGCCCGGAGTTTACAAACCAAGCGCTTGCTTGGTAGTCTCGTCGCCAGCCATTCGAGGAAGGATTTCTCATGAGCAAGACGGTTCGCATCGGCTGCGCCAGCGCCTTCTGGGGCGACACCTGCACCGCCGCCGCCCAGTTGGTACACGGCGGCAAGCTGGACTATCTGGTGTTCGACTACCTGGCGGAAGTCACGATGTCGATCCTCGCCGCTGCGCGGATCAAAGATCCCCAGGCCGGCTACGCCACGGACTTTGTCGAGGTGCTGTCGCCGCTGCTGGCCGAGATCCAACGCCAGGGCATCCGCGTGATCAGCAACGCGGGGGGCATCCACCCCCAGGCCTGCGCCGCCGCCCTGCAAGCGGCCTGCGACGCGGCGCAACTGCCGCTGAAAATCGCCGTGCTGCTGGGCGATGACCTGCAGCCCCAACTCAAACACCTGCGCGGCAGCGTCGACATGTTCAACGGCGCGCCGCTGCCGCCGCTGTGCGTGTCCGCCAATGCCTACCTCGGCGCGCCGGGCATTGTCCGCGCGCTTGAGCTGGGGGCGGATATCGTCATCACCGGGCGGGTGGTCGACAGCGCGGTGGTCAGCGCTGCGTTGGTGCATGAATTCAACTGGTCATGGCAGGACTACGACCGCCTCGCCCAGGCCGCCCTGGCCGGGCATATCATCGAATGCGGCGCGCAGTGTACCGGTGGCAACTTCACCGACTGGCGCGACGTGCCGGATTACGAGCACATCGGTTTTCCCATCGTCGACGTCAGCGCCGACGGCCAGTTCACCGTGAATAAAGTCGCGGGCAGCGGCGGGTTGATCAGCGAGCTGAGCGTGGCCGAACAACTGCTCTACGAAATCGGCGACCCGCGCGCCTACTTGCTGCCCGATGTGATCTGCGATTTCAGCCAGGTCAAATTGCAGCAGCAAGGCAAACACAGTGTGCGTCTGCACGGTGCCAAGGGGTTGCCGCCGACCGCTCAATACAAGGTCAGCGCCACTTACCCGGATGGCTTTCGCTGCACCGCCAGTTGCCTGATCGCCGGGATCGACGCGGTGGCCAAGGCCGAGCGGGTCGCCCAGGCGATTATCGACAAGACGTCGGAGCTGTTCAGCCAGCGCGGTTGGGCGCCCTACACCGAGGTGAACATCGAACTGCTCGGCAGCGAAGCCACCTACGGCGCGCATGCGCGACGCCGGGACTGCCGCGAGGTGGTGGTGAAGTTGGCGGTGCGCCACCCGAGCAAGCCGGCGCTGGTGCTGTTCGCCCGCGAAATCGCCCAGGCCGCCACCGGCATGGCACCGGGGCTGACCGGCATCGTCGGCGGGCGGCCGACGGTGTATCCGTTGATTCGACTGTTTTCGTTCCTGATCGATAAATCGTCCTGTGAGCTGGCGATTGATTTGCAGGGTGAACGCCACGCTTGCGCGCTTCCGGCCAGCCACGCACTGGGCACGCCGGCCGCCGCCCTCGAACCGCCCAAACCCCAAGGCCGCGCCGATGCCAGCGTGCCCCTGGTGAAACTCGCGGTGGCCCGTTCCGGCGACAAGGGCAACCACAGCAACGTCGGGGTGATTGCCCGCGACCCGGCGTACCTGCCGTGGATCGCCGAAGCCCTGACCCCCGCCGTGGTCGTCGACTGGATGGGCCACGTGCTCGACCCGGTCCACGGTCGCGTCGAACGCTGGTACCTGCCCGGCAGCCACAGCCTCAACTTCCTGCTGGAAAACGCCTTGGGCGGCGGCGGCATCGCCAGCCTGCGCATCGACCCGCAGGGCAAGGCCTTTGCCCAGCAGTTGCTGGAAATCCCCATCGCCGTGCCGCAGCACATCGCCGATCAACTCACGTAAAGGAGCGTTGCCGTGGCCTTCGACTCGATCTTCAAAGCCGACCTGCCGGATGTCCTCAAAGGGGAGTCATAAACCATGCCGGTGATCGAAACCCTGATCGACGCCCACAGCCCAGACTTTGTGCGCAACCGCGAAGCGCTGCTGGCGAGCCTGCAGCAACTGCGCCTGTTGGAGCAGAACCTGTTGAGCAAGGCGCAGGAAGCCAAGCCCAAGTTCGACAAACGCGGGCAATTGCTGCCGCGTGAACGCCTCAACCTGCTGCTGGACCCTGGCGCGCCGTTCCTGGAACTGGCCAGCCTGGCCGGCTACAAACTCCATGACGACAAGGACGGCAGCGCCGCCGGCGGCGGGTTGATCGCCGGAATCGGTTACGTCAGCGGCGTGCGCGTGCTGGTGGTGGCGAATAACAGCGCGATCAAGGGCGGCACCATTTCCCCCACGGGCCTGAAGAAATCCCTGCGCCTGCAACAGATCGCGATGGAAAACCAACTGCCGGTGGTGACCCTCGCCGAAAGCGGCGGCGCCAACCTCAACTACGCGGCGGAGATTTTCGTCGAAGGCGCGCGCAGCTTCGCCAACCAGGCGCGCATGTCGGCCATGGGCTTGCCGCAGATCACCGTGGTCCACGGCTCGGCCACGGCGGGCGGCGCGTATCAGCCGGGGCTGTCGGATTACGTGGTGGTGGTGCGCGGCAAGGCCAAGCTGTTCCTGGCCGGCCCGCCGCTGCTCAAGGCCGCGACCGGCGAAGTCGCCACCGATGAAGCACTGGGTGGCGCCGAGATGCACGCGCAAATCGCCGGCACCGCGGAATACCTGGCGGAAAACGATGCCGACGGGGTGCGGATCGTGCGCGAGATCGTCAGCCTGCTGCCGTGGAACGAGCGCCTGCCGTCGATGCCCAAACGCACGTATGCCGAGCCGCTGTACCCCATCGACGAACTGCTCGGGCTGATCCCCGACGACCCGAAAAAACCCTACGACGTCCGCGAAATCCTCGCACGCCTGGCCGACGGTTCGAACTTCCTCGAGTTCAAGGGCGAGTTCGACGCACATACCGTGTGCGGCCACCTGCACATCCAGGGCCGCGCCGTCGGCGTGATCGGCAATAACGGCCCGATCACGCCCAAGGGCGCCAGCAAGGCCGCGCAATTCATCCAACTGTGCGACCAGAGCCGCACGCCGCTGCTGTTCCTGCACAACACCACCGGCTTTATGGTCGGCACCGAGGCGGAACAGCAAGGCGTGATCAAGCACGGCGCGAAGATGATCCAGGCGGTGACCAATGCCCGTGTGCCCAAACTCACCGTGGTGGTCGGCGGCTCCTACGGCGCCGGCAACTACGCCATGTGCGGCCGCGGCCTCGACCCGCGCTTCATCTTCGCCTGGCCCAACAGCCGCACCGCCGTGATGGGCGGCGCCCAGGCCGGCAAAGTGCTGCGCATCGTCACCGAAGCCAAACAACGGAAAGACGGCCTGACCCCCGACCCCAAGATGCTCGACATGCTGGAACAAGTCACCGCACAAAAACTCGACAGCCAATCCACCGCGCTGTACGGCAGTGCAAACCTATGGGATGACGGCCTGATCGACCCACGGGATACCCGCACGTTGCTGGGGTTCCTGCTGGATATTTGCCAGGAAGCCGACATGCGGACGTTGCAACCGAACAGCTTTGGCGTAGCACGGTTCTAAAGTCATCAAGACAACAAAACCCTGCTGTTGCTCTGCTGTTGCTCTGCTTTTGATCTTGATCTTGATCTTAGGCGCCCCGTCAAACCACGCTGGCCGAACGCAGGCTTGAATCCGTGGGTAACCCGGCAGGACGCCGGGTTAGCCGTCCTGGGCCAGGGATGGCCCATGACGGCGGCCCACGGATTCAAGCCTGCGTTCGGGCACACCGAGCCTAGGCGAGGTGCCGAGTGGTGGGGCAAGAGCCCTTTTGGTTACTTTTGGGGCTCTTTTCCAAAAGTGACCCGCTGTAAGAGCGGAACCCATAGCAGCCGTTACCAAAGAAACGGATATGTACTCAACCCAAAAAAATGGTCGACCCAGAGGCCGCCATCGGGGGCAAGCCCCCTCCCACATTTGGAGCGAGGTGAGCCCAATTTCGAGCGAGGTGAGCCCATTGGATATCTACCCGCTGCAAGACCGCCAGCAAACCAGCTCCCACAGACGGAGCCATGCACACCCGAAGAACGCCCACACGGAGAACAATAAAAAATGATCTTCACCCAGGAACACCAGGCACTGCGCCGCACCGTCCGCGCCTTCGTCGACCGCGAGATCAACCCCCACGTCGACGAATGGGAAAAAGCCGGCCGCTTCCCCATCCACGATATCTTGCGCAAGGCCGGCGACCTCGGCCTGCTGGGCATCTCCAAACCCGAACAATTCGGCGGCATGGGCCTGGACTACAGCTACTCCATCGTCGCCGCCGAAGAATTCGGCAGCATCCGCTGCGGCGGCATCCCCATGTCCATCGGCGTACAGACCGACATGTGTACCCCCGCCCTCGCCCGCTTCGGCTGCGACGCACTGCGCGAAGAATTCCTGCGCCCGGCGATCAGCGGTGCGCAAGTCGGTTGCATCGGCGTCTCGGAAGCCGGCGCCGGTTCCGATGTGGCCGGGCTGAAGACCCAGGCACGCAAGGACGGCGACGACTACGTGATCGACGGCAGCAAAATGTGGATCACCAACTCGCCGAGCGCCGACTTCATGTGCCTGCTGGCCAACACCTCCGACGACAAGCCGCACCTCAACAAGTCGCTGATCATGGTGCCGATGAACACACCGGGGATCAGCGTCAGCCCGCCCTTGGAAAAACTCGGCATGCACAGCTCCGAGACCGCCCAGGTGTTCTTCGACGGCGTGCGTGTGCCGCAACGCAACCGCATCGGCCATGAAGGCGCGGGGTTCATGATGCAGATGCTGCAATTCCAGGAAGAACGCCTGTTTGGCGCGGCCAATATGATCAAGGGCCTGGAGTCCTGCATCGACAGCACGATCGAATACTGCAAGGAGCGCCAGACCTTCGGCAAAGCGCTGATCGACAATCAGGTGATTCACTTTCGCCTGGCCGAACTGGCCACCGAAATCGAATGCCTGCGCGCCCTGGTCTACCAGGCCACCGAGCAGTACATCAAAGGCCAGGACGTGACGCGCCTGGCCTCCATGGCCAAGCTCAAGGCCGGGCGGCTGGGCCGCGAAGTCAGCGACAGTTGCCTGCAATACTGGGGCGGCATGGGCTTTATGTGGGACAACCCGGTGGCCCGCGCCTATCGCGATATGCGCCTGGTGTCGATTGGCGGCGGCGCCGACGAAATCATGCTGGGCATCATCTGCAAACTGATGGGCACCCTGCCGGGGAAAAAACCATGAACACCCTGCTGCTCGAACCCCATAACGGGGTGCTGCACATCACCCTCAACCGTCCGCAAAGCCGCAACGCGATGAGCCTGGAGATGGTCAATGAACTGCGCGCGGTGCTGGCGCAGTTGGACGATCAGGTGCGCGCGCTGGTGATCAGCGGCGCGGCCGGGCATTTCTGTGCCGGGGCGGACGTGAAAGACCTGCTCGGCGCCAGCGACAAGGCGCAATTGCAGGCGCTGAACCGCGCGTTCGGCACCTTGCTGCAGGAAGTTGAAGCCGTGCCCCAAGTGGTGATCGTGGTGCTGCAAGGCGCGGTGCTGGGCGGTGGCTTTGGTTTGGCGTGCGTCAGTGATATTGCGCTGGCTGATCACCAGGCGCAGTTCGGCTTGCCCGAGACCAGCCTGGGCTTGCTGCCGGCGCAGATCGCGCCGTTTGTGGTCAAGCGCATCGGTCTGACGCACGCGCGCCGGCTGGCGCTGACGGCGGCGCGGTTCGACGGGGTCGAGGCTGAGCGCTTGGGCGTGGTGCATTTTGTCGAGCGCGATCCGCAGGCGTTGGCCGAACGCCTGGATGAAGTGCTGGGCCAGGTATTGCGTTGCGCGCCGGGGGCGAATGGGCGGACCAAGGCCTTGCTGCTGGCCAGCGCGGAGCAACCGCTGGGGCCGTTGCTGGATCAGGCCGCCGCGTGGTTCGCCGAGGCGGCGACGGGCGAAGAAGGGATCGAAGGCACCCAGGCCTTTGTGCAACAGCGCAAGCCACGGTGGGCCGAATGAACAAGATCCTGATCGCCAACCGCGGCGAAATCGCCTGCCGCATCCAGCGCACCGCCCAGGCCTTGGGCTATCGCACCGTAGCGGTCTACAGCGACGCCGACGCCCAGGCTGCGCACGTGCAGATGGCCGACGAAGCCGTGAATATCGGCCCGGCGCCGGTGCAGCAGTCCTACCTGAATATCCCGGCGATTCTCAGCGCAGCCCAACGCACCGGTGCCGACGCGGTCCACCCCGGTTATGGCTTTCTCTCTGAAAACCCCGATTTCGCCCGCGCCTGCATAAACGCCGGGCTGACCTTCATCGGCCCCAGCGTCGAGGCCATCGAACTGATGGGCAGCAAGCGCCGGTCCAAACTCGCCATGCTCGAGGCCGGTGTCCCGTGCGTCGCCGGCTACCAAGGCAGCGCCCAGGACGACGCCACGTTGCAAATAGAAGCTGAACGCATCGGCTTCCCGCTGATGATCAAGGCCAGTGCCGGCGGCGGCGGCCGAGGTATGCGCCTGGTGCATCAGCGCGAACACCTGCAAGAGCAACTGCGCAGCGCCCGCTCCGAAGCCCTGAATGCATTCGGCAGTGACGAACTGATCCTGGAACAGGCGCTGATCGAACCGCGCCACGTCGAAATCCAACTGTTCGGCGACAGCCACGGCAACCTGATCCACCTCGGCGAACGCGACTGCTCGGTCCAGCGCCGCCATCAGAAAATCATTGAAGAGGCGCCCTGCCCGGTGATGACCCCGGCCCTGCGCCAGGCCATGGGCGACGCGACGCTGAAGGCCGGGCGTGCGGTGAATTACGTCGGCGCCGGGACGGTGGAGTTCCTGCTCGACCGCGACGGCCGGTTCTACTTCCTGGAGATGAACACTCGCCTGCAAGTCGAACACCCAGTCACCGAACTGATCAGCGGCCTCGATCTGGTCGACTGGCAACTGCAAATTGCCGCCGGCCAACCGCTGCCGTTACAGCAAGCGCAGGTCAGCCTCAGCGGCCACGCCATGGAAGTGCGCCTGTACGCCGAAGACCCGGCCCAGGGCTTTCTGCCGCAAACCGGTGCGGTGCTGCGCTGGGAACCGGCCGCGGGCGTGCGGGTCGACCACGGGGTTCTCGAAGGTCAGCGCATCAGCCCGTTCTATGACCCGCTGCTCGGCAAGATCGTCGCCCATGGCGCCACCCGCGAGGAGGCGCGGCGCAAGCTGCTGCGCGCCGTGGAGGACACGGTGCTGCTGGGCGTGGCGAGCAACCAGCAGCTGTTGACCGACCTGCTCAAGCACCCGAAGTTTATCCACGGCGACTTCAGCACCGCGTTGATCGCCGAACACTTCAGCGAGATCCGCCGCCCCCGCGCATCCGCCGAACAGTTGGCCCTGGCCGCCGCGCTGTTTTATCAACACAGCGCTCAGGCCCATGCCCCGGCCTTATCGGGGTGGCGCAACGGCGCTGACGTGCCGTGGAGCTATCAGTTGGCCGTCGACGATGCGGTCCAGGACATCACGGTCAGCGTCCTCGCCGACCATCACCTGCAGGCCAACGGCATCGACATCCGCCACCTCAGCAGCGACGGCCGCTGGGCCACCGCAGTGATCAACGGCATCCGCCGCCGCAGTGCCTACCACCTCGACGGTGCCCAGCTGTGGCTACCGGGCGTGAGCGTGACCAACCGCAACCACCACGTTGCCAACCGCCAGCTCCCGGCCGGCGGCGGCAGGGTCGAGGCGCCGATGGACGGCGCCATCGTCGATGTGCGCGTGCGCGCCGGTGAACGCGTCACTCAGGGGCAACTGCTGCTGGTGCTCGAAGCGATGAAAATGGAGCATCCGCTGAAGGCCGGCATCGACGGTGTGGTCAAGGCCGTGCAGGTCATGGCCGGCGATCAGGTGCGCAATCGCCAGGTGTTGCTGGAGATCGAATAAAGCCTGGGCGGAACTACGCGGCCGGGCTACGCTCTATCCCCATCAGGACGGGAAGAGTACGGGAACCTGCACGATGCCTCATTGGCTGATTATTGACCTTGAAGCCACAACGGATGACGGCGGCTGGCCCGTGACGGAGATGGAAGTCATCGAGATCGGCGCAAGCCTGGTCAACCGCCAGGGCCGCGAGTTGGATCATTTCCAGCGTTTTGTGCGACCGCAGCGGCGTCCATTGCTGACGCCCTTCTGCCGCAAGCTGACCCATATCACCCAGGCGAACATGGACAGCGCCGCGCCTTTCGGCGAAGTGTGGGCGCTGTTCGAGCGCTGGCTGGGCCGGCATCAGGCACACCTGGAAGGTTGGGCCAGCTGGGGCGACTACGATCGCCAGCAGCTCGAGCTGGAGTGGCAGCGCCATGGCCTGAGCAGCGCGCTGGCCCAAACGCCCCATATCAACCTCAAGCAACGCTTTGCCAAGGCCAGGCGCCTGGACAAGCCAACGGGGCTCAATAGCGCCCTGCAATTGGCGGGAATGCAGTTCAATGGCCAGCAACACCGGGCGCTGGAAGATGCGCGCAACACCGCACGCCTGTTACCGCTGATTTTGCCGGTCTAGGCAGCTCCCTTGCCCTTGGGCATACTGGCCGACCTTTCCAGACCCTTTTTCCGAGGATTCGCCCATGTTTAAAGTCAACGAGTACTTCGACGGCACCGTCAAGTCGATCGCTTTCGGCACCGCAGAAGGTCCGGCGACCATCGGCGTCATGGCCCCGGGTGAATACGAATTCGGCACCGCCCAGCGTGAAATCATGCACGTGGTATCCGGCGCCCTGACCGTCAAGCTGCCCGACAGCAGCACCTGGGAAACCTTCGCCGCCGGCAGCCTGTTCCACGTTCCGGCCAACAGCAAGTTCCAGCTGAAGGTCGCCGTGGACACCGCTTACCTGTGCGAATACCGCGGCTAAGCAATTCCCGCGCGAAAAAAATGCCCGTCTCGCAGGAGACGGGCATTTTTTTTGGGGGCGCATTATTCGAGGACAGTCACCGGCATGCCCACTTCCAGGCGGCCCACGCCATCGTTGACCAGGTTCTGGCCGAACATCGCGCCGTCTTCGGTCTTGCGATAGGCCTCCAGCGTCACGAACGGTTCGCGGTCGGCACTGCGCTCGCCGGTCTGCGGGTCGATGGTGGTCAGAATGCAGCGTGAGCACGGCTTGACCACACGAAACTCGACATCGCCGATGCGCAGGCGTTTCCAGCCGTCTTCGGCGAACGCATCGCCACCGTCGATCACCAGGTTGGGGCGAAAGCGCAGCATTTCCATGGGCCGACCGACGTGCCGGGACAGGTCGTCCAGGGAGGCCTGGCCGATCAGCAGCAACGGGTAACCGTCGGCGAACGCGACCTGATCATCGTCCTTGCCATAACCGGCTTGTGTGGTGCGCGCGCGCTCCAGCGGGATGTGGACCAGCCGCGTCGGCTTGCCGATAAAGTCGCTGACCCAGGCGGCGGCGGCATCGCCCGCATCCGGCACGCGCAAGGTGTCGCGCCAGATGGTCACACCGCGCAGTTCAGCCTCGCTGCCGGGCAACGCCACGTCCAGCGCTGCGTAGCCAGGCGAACTGAGGGTCAGGCCACCGCTGCGGTTCCACAGCGCCGACAGCTGGCTCATCGTCGCCACGGCGCGCTGCGTCAAAAAACGCCCGCTGGCTTCGTCCACCAGCATCCAGCGTCGATCGCCATCCAACCCGAGCTTGTCCAGGCCGATCTGCTGCAACGTTTCGGCCTTGCCGGATTTCAAAGGGTAACGGTACAGCGCGCTGAGACGGAGCATGAGCCTGCATTCCTGAGGGGCAAAACCGTCACCCTAAGGTCAAGCCGGCGCTTCGTCCAGCATCAGTCGCTGACGCACCACATCCACCAGCTTGTCCGGCTGGAATTTGGACAGGAAGTTATCGCACCCGACCTTCTTCACCATCGACTCGTTGAAACTGCCCGACAGCGAGGTGTGCAGCACCACGTACAGCTCACGCAGGCGTGGGTCATTGCGGATCTCGGTGGTCAGGCGGTAGCCGTCCATCTCAGGCATTTCGGCGTCGGTGAAGATCATCAGCAATTTGTCGGTCATCACCTGGCCGCTGTCGGCCCAGGCCTTGAGCATGTTCAGCGCCTTGAGGCCGTCACTGGCGATGTGCATCTTCACGCCCAACTGGCCCAGGGTGTCGCGCAACTGCGACAGCGCGACATTGGAGTCGTCCACCAGCAGCACTTCACGGCCACGGGCGCGCTCCAGTATCGGGTCATCGAGTTTATCGCGGGAGACCTTGGCGTTGTATGGCACGATCTCGGCGAGGACTTTTTCCACGTCGATGATTTCCACCAACTGGTCATCGACCTTGCTGATGGCCGTGAGGTAGTGCTGGCGCCCGGCGCTGGTCGGCGGCGGCAGGATGGCTTCCCAGTTCATGTTGACGATGCGATCGACGCCGCCCACCAGGAACGCCTGCACCGAGCGGTTGTACTCGGTGACGATGATGGTGCTGTTGGGCCCCGGCACCAGCGGGCGCATGCCGATGGCCTGGGACAGGTCGATCACCGGCAGGGTCTGGCCCCGCAGGTTGACCACGCCGCACACAAACGGGTGGCGCTGAGGCATCAGGGTCAGCTTGGGCAGTTGCAAGACCTCCTGCACCTTGAACACGTTGATCGCGAACAGCTGCCGCCCGGCCAGGCGAAACATGAGAATCTCCAGGCGATTCTCACCCACCAATTGTGTGCGTTGATCTACCGTGTCGAGAATGCCGGCCATTAAAAGCTCCTGATATGCGCGCAGGTCGCGCTAAGGGATTATGCGGTTCGCTAAGCTTGTTATCGGCGGCAAGCGCCAGACCTTGACCCCTGTAAAATGCCACGCAAATCCATTGATGTCACACTGACATCATGCTTTACTGCACAGGCCTCTTCATTGGGCAGAATCGCAACATTGCGCGACATTCAAATCGGCGCAAGGTTCCGCTGCGTAAGGGATTCCCCTAGGCACAATCAGGCCCAACCTGATATTCGCGATATCTAATTGCCATTAATGTGACGCCATTCTCATTGCATGAATGGAGTCAGGCTTTTGTTTGCCATCGTAAGCCCAAGGCCCGCGGGCCTTCCGGACACTCACCTGTCGGCAATCGAAGTTGCGCAATCGGCCCCGATGACGAGGGCAGTGCGCGCCTCGCATGATCATTCAAATAAACGTCCTACTAAAGTCTCAGAAGCGCCCTACAGATTTCAGTCATCTTTCAGCGGTAGTTTTACGCTATTCACGCAGTGCGACATCTCATCGCCCGACCGTATGCTGTGGAGACTTGCATGATGAATAGCGCGAACGAGTGGCAAACCACACTTCCCGAATTCCTGCTAGAGGCCGAAAAGCTGCTGAGAAAGTCGGAAGAGTGCTTGAGCCATCTGCATTTGATTCGTAATGACAGCGATGCCATCGACTGCATGAAGTTCAGCCTCACGGCGCTCGCCGAAAAGGCCGATGATCTGGCTCTGCAGGCGATCAGCGAGTTCTCGCGACATATCCAGGACCTGATTGCCAACGCGCAGAGCCCTTTGCAACTGCACGATCAGGCCCTCGATGCCTTGAACAACTGCCTGACGTTACTGGCGTGGCAGCTGGAGTTGATCGACACCCGCACCGGTGAGTTGAGCCTGGATGAAAGTGAACAAACCTCACTGATTGCGACGGTCACTCTCCAGATCCCGCAGAAGGACTTCACCAATAAGCCGCAACAGCGTCTGCACCACGTTTCATGAATGACTGCGCCGTTAAGCACTAAGGTGTCGCTTTCACCCAGCGTCTTGCCCAAAAACGACAAGAATAACTAATGTGCCCTGCAATAAGTGGCGACAACCAAGTTGCCCGCGCTATAAAGCCAATCCATACCAAATAACCGCCAACATATAACTATTCTTAATAGGCATGCCCCCACTCCGTGCAAATGACGCCTGGCGACCAACGGTAAGCAAAGTGGTACCATGCCGCCCTCGAAGTGACCTAACGTCATGATGCATAAAACGTGAAAAGCATCCGCTATGTACGCCAGCCTCAAGTCACTCCTCGTCAAATCCGCTTCCCGCAGCAATGCCCGTCGACTGGTTCTCGTGTTGTGCCTGTGCTCACTGCTGCTGGGGCTGTGGGCCTACGCTCGCTCCACGCCCTTGCCATTGATGGTGTTGCTGATCAACGTGGCCACCCTGGTGCTGGTGGGCCTGCGGCAGTGGAACTCACGTAAATCGATCAAGTTCCAGCCCCAGGAACTGGCCGATCGCCTGCTGCAAGTCCAGGAAAACGAGCGGCACCGCCTCAGCCGAGAGCTGCACGACGATATCGGCCAATTGCTCACCGCCGCCAAGCTGCAAAGCGAATGGCTCAAGCGCCGCCTGCCGGAAGACCTGCAGGGCCAATGCACAGTGCTGTGCAACACCCTGAACGAGACCTTGGCCAAGGTGCGCGACGTGTCCGCCATTCTCAACCCGCGTCAGTTGGCCAGCCTGGGCCTGGAAGCCAGCCTGCGCGCGCACCTGCTCAAGACCCTGGGAAACACCTCGATTCATTGGAGCCTGGAATGCCAGCAACGGCTGACCGGCATTCCCGAAGAAATGGCCGTGGCCGCTTTTCGCATCACCCAGGAAGCGGTGACCAACATGCTGCGCCATGCCCAGGCGCAAAACCTGCTGGTTCGCCTGCAACGCCTGCCCCAGGGCCTGTCGCTGTTTATCAGTGATGACGGCCAGGGCTTTTCGCCCGCCAGCAACCCAGGCCTGGAAGGCCAACGGGGCATGGCGGGCATGTCCGAGCGGATTGATCAACTGGGGGGCACCTTGTCCGTCAGCAGCCAGCCAGGCAAAGGCACCCGGATCGACGCACTTTTCCCCTGGGCGCCGCGCGCCCTCGAACGGGCCAGTCCCCTGAAGGTTCTCGAGTGACCCGCACTTTACTCCTGGTGGATGACCACGCACTGATCAGGGCCGGCGTCCGCGCGCTGGTCCTGGACATTCCCGGCTACACGGTGATTGGCGAAGCCAGCGATGGCGCGCAGGTGCTGGAAACATTCAGCGCCCTGCTGCCGGATATCGTGCTGCTGGACCTGTCGATGAAACACACCGGCGGCCTGGATGCGTTGCACCAGCTCAAGACGGCCTACCCCAAGAGCAAGGTGCTGATCCTGTCGATGCACACCGACCCGGAGCTGATCATGCGTGCCCTGGAGGCCGGCGCCCATGGCTACCTGCTCAAGGACACCAGCGCCAACGAACTGGAGCAGGCACTGCTGGCGCTGAGCAATGACGAGCGCTACCTGAGCCCGGCGATTGCCCACACCGTGATCAGCCAGGCGCTGGTACGCAATCAGGCCCCGTCCTCCCCGGTCGCCCACAACCACAACCTCACCGCTCGCCAGTTGGAAATCCTGCGCCTGGTCGTGCGTGGCAAATCCACCCGGGAAATCGCCCACGGCCTCGGGTTGAGCATCAAGACCGTGGAAGCCCACCGCTCGCAAATCATGAAGCGCCTGCAGATTTTCGATGTGGCGGGCCTGGTGTTATTTGCCGTGCGCGAGCAGATCATCAGCCTGGACGACTAAGGGCGAACCCGGCGGCAGATGGACGCGCAGGGCCTTGGGCACGACCTCGAAATGCAGGTCATCGCCTTGCAGCGGTTCGCCATCCAGGTTGATATACAAACCTTGCGCCACCTTGATCTTGACCCACGGCAGGCGCGCGCGGACAAACATGGTGTCCAGGCCCCAGCCATTGTTCATCAGTTCACGCAGGGTGCCGACCACTTCCTGGGGGGCCGGCAAAATGCTGATGTCCAGCAGCCCATCGTCCGCCAGTGCGTCGGGGCACAGCACATGCCCACCGCCGGCCTGGCGGCCGTTGCCGATGCCCAGCGCGAGCAGCTCGCCTTTCCAATGGAAATCCGGGCCTTCCAGCTCGCCATACGCGGCCTTCAACTCACTGAAGCGCGACAAGCCGGTGAACAGATAGGCCGCGCCGCCCAGCACTTTCTTCAGTTCTTCGGAGGTATTGGCGGTGACCTGGCTGCCGAAGCCGCCAGTGGCCATGTTGAGGAATACTTGCCCGCCGACGCGGCCGAGGTCGATCGCCCTGGCCGGCACATCCAGCAACGCCAGGGCCTGGTCGGGCTGCAGCGGCACACCGGCGGCGCGGGCAAAATCATTGGCGGTGCCCAACGGCATCAGCACCAGGCTCGCATCGGTCCCGGCCTGGGCCATCGCCTCGGCCACATCGCGCAAGGTGCCGTCACCGCCGCCGGCAATGATGTGCGTGTACCCGCCGTCCAGGGCCTCGTTGACCAGCCGCTGCGCGTCGCCGCCCTCCCATGTCACCCGCACCGCCAGCTCCCAGCCCTGCTCACGCCGAGCCAGCACGGCAGCGCGCACGTCCTCGTTGAGGGCTTGCTTGCCGTGGAGGATCAACAGGGCTTTGTGGGTGGTCATGGGGGGAGCTCTCCTGGGGTCAAAGGTGCTTGAAGGATGTTGACCTTTGAGGAGATAAAAAAAGCCATCGGGTTTGCAATTTAATTGGCCAGGGGCGACGCCAGGCTGCTTTCCTGTAAGCGCGGGCAAGCCAGCGCCTACAGTTGGATCGCTAGATACCCATCAGCGCGCAATCAGCTTTTGTGCAACTTACTCATCAACTGCGCCTCAGCCTGGGTCAAGCCGCACGACTGCGTCAGCTCATCCACGGTCGCGCCCATGCCAACCAGCTTCGCCGCCTGGGCAAAAGACAGGCTGGACGGATCGCGCTGTTCAATCTGCGCCAGCTTGTCCGGCAACGGCCCGAGGATCGCGCGCAGTTCATGCACCTCATCCCCGACCCGCACCGCACTTTGCTGGAAGTGATCGACGCGCTTGGCCAACTCCACCACGCGCCGGTCACGCACGGCATCGCGTTCGGCCTGTTGCACCACCCACTCGCGTTGCTGGCGCACATAGCGCAGCAAAAACGCCAACGTCCCGGCCCACAACAGGGCCAGGACGATCACCGCTGCTTCAAGGAACAATCAGATGTTCTCCAGATCCGACCATTCTTCTTCGCTCATCATTTTGTCCAGCTCGACCAGAATCAGCAGTTCGCCGTTCTTGTTGCAGACGCCCTGGATGAACTTGGCCGACTCTTCGTTACCCACGTTCGGCGCGGTTTCCACTTCCGATTGGCGCAGGTAAACCACTTCGGCCACGCTGTCGACCATGATCCCGACCACTTGCTTGTCGGCCTCGATGATGACGATGCGGGTGTTGTCGTTGACTTCGGTCGGTATCAGACCGAAACGCTGGCGGGTGTCGATCACCGTCACCACGTTGCCGCGCAGGTTGATGATGCCCAGCACGTAGCTTGGCGCACCCGGAACCGGAGCGATTTCGGTGTAGCGCAGCACTTCCTGCACGCGCATGACGTTGATGCCGTAGGACTCGTTGTCCAGTTTGAAGGTAACCCATTGCAGGATCGGATCATCCAAACCTTGTGCGGACGCTGACTTATTCATACCCCTGACCCCTTCAAATGCCGTTGGACACGGCGTGTGTGCTTCTTTGGCCGCACAACCGTGCGGCCGATCTTGTTCAATTAACTGCGTTGCTGGCCCGGCATCGACTTGACCGCGCCGCTGGCGATCAACTCGGCCAGTTCGGCAACGTCGAGCAACGCGCACATGTGTTCGATCACGGTGCCCGCCAACCAAGGGCGCTGGCCCCGTTGGCTGCGCCATTTGATTTCATTCGGGTCCAGGCGCAACGAGCGGCTGACTTGATGCACGGCCAGCCCCCACTCGTAGCCTTGCACCGAAATCACGTATTGCAAGCCCTGGCGGAAATCATCGCGGTAGCGGTCGGGCATCACCCAGCGCGCGGTGTCCAGCACCTTGAGGTTGCCGGCCTGGCTGGGCAGGATGCCGAGGAACCACTCCGGTTGCCCGAACAGCGGTGTCAGCTCCTGGCCTTCCAGGGAATAGATCGAGCCCAGGCACACCAGCGGCACCGCCAGGGTCAACCCGGCGACGTCGAACAGCAGGCATTCGAACGGCTCGGCGGCCCACGCCGGGCGGCCGTCGCCGGTGACCGGCGGCGGTGTGATGCTCGGCGGCAGGTGGACTTCAACCACCGGCTCGACCACCACGGGTGCGACCGGCACAGGCGCAACCACTACAGGCGCAACCACGACCGGTGGACTCGGCACCATCACCTGCGCATCACGCGCCTGTTCTTCCAGCACCGCCAACTGGAATTCATCCAGTGTGCTTTGTGCGTCTACGGCGGGTTCGAGGACCAGCAGCGGTTCCGGCAGTTCTTCCTCGGTCGCGTCCTGCAGCAAGGCATCCAGGTAGGATTCCAGTGCCAGTTGCGGCCGCGTCTTGACCTTGAGTTCGACAGGACGGTTCATCACGCCACCTGCGCCACAAGCTGTTGCGACAGCAGGTGCTTGAGCAGCGCGCGGTACGCCAGCACGCCGCGACTTTTACCGTCGAACTGCGAAGGGGTCAGGCCGGCGCGGCTGGCGTCGCGCAGGCGCGTGTCCACCGGGATATAGCCTTGCCAGATGGTGTCCGGGTAGGCGTCGCGCAGTACGCGCAAGGTGCCGAGGGACGCCTGGGTGCGGCGGTCGAACAACGTCGGCACGATGCTGAACGGCAGCGCCTGTTTGCGTGAGCGGTTGATCATCGCCAGGGTGCTGACCATGCGTTCCAGGCCCTTGACCGCGAGGTGCTCGGTCTGCACCGGGATCACCAACTGCTGGCTGGCCGCCAAGGCGTTGACCATCAGCACACCGAGCAACGGCGGGCTGTCGATGATCGCGTAGTCGAAGTCCTGCCACAGTTGCGCCAGGGTCTTGGCGATCACCAGACCCAGGCCGCTCTGCCCCGGCGACTGGCGCTCAAGGGTGGCCAGGGCGGTGCTCGACGGCAGCAGGGAAATGCTTTCATTGCTGGTGGGCAGCAGCAGTTGCCCAGGCAGATCGCTCGGCACGCTGCCCTTGTGCAGGAACAGGTCGTAGCAGCTGTGCTCCAGCGCGTCCGGGTCGTAGCCGAAATAGCTGGTCATCGAGCCGTGGGGGTCCAGGTCGACCACGACCACGCGCTTGCCCGCCTCGGCCAGCAAGCCGGCTAAGGCGATGGAGGTGGTGGTCTTGCCGACTCCACCTTTTTGATTGGCAACTGCCCAGACTCTCATTCGGTTGATTCCTCCCGGCGGGCACAGGCGCGACCGAGACAGTGCATAGGTTATTGAGCCGGTGACGGAGAATTGACGGAGCTTTGCCGTACCGGCGGCTTTGCAAGGGCCGGTGCAGTTTGTGTGCCAGCCCGCTTCAATGCCGCGTCCGGGGTTGCATTTGCCGTGCCGGTGCCGGTCAGGCTGCGGCGCACATCCAGGTTGCGCGAGACCACCAGCACCACCCGGCGGTTGCGGGCGCGGCCTTCCGCCGTGGCGTTATTGGCCACCGGCTGGAACTCGCCGTAGCCGACCGACGCCAGGCGACCGGGGTTCACGCCCTGCATCGCGAGCATCCGCACGATGCTCGCCGCCCGGGCCGACGACAGCTCCCAGTTGGTCGGGTACTGCGCGGTACTGATGGGGATATTGTCGGTGAAGCCTTCGACGTGGATCGGGTTTTCAAACGGCTTGAGGATCGCCGCCACCTTGTCGATGATGGTGAACGCCTGGTCGCTGGGCATGGCATCGGCGCTGGCGAACAGCAGGCTCGAATTGAGCTCGATCTCCACCCACAACTCATTGCCGCGCACGGTCATCTGGTTGGAGCTGATCAAGTCGCCGAACGCGGCGCTGATATCGTCGGCGATGCTTTTCAGCGGGTCGCCGGTGCCGCCCATGCCGGCGGAGGTCTCATCGCTGTCGTTGACCAGCGGCTTGGCCGGGGTCACGGTCTTGGGCCGCTCTTCGCCGATCGGGATCGGCTTGAGCGAACGATCGGCGTCGTTGAACACGCCGATCAGCGCTTGGGAAATGACTTTGTACTTGCCTTCGTTGATCGACGAGATGGAGTACATCACCACGAAAAACGCGAACAGCAAGGTGATGAAGTCCGCGTAGGACACCAGCCAGCGTTCATGGTTGACGTGTTCTTCAGGCTCGCGACGGCGACGGCTCACAGACGATTACCTCCGCAAAACGAATCACCTGCAGGAGCGAGCTTGCTCGCGAAAAATCCGAGAGCAACGCGTTCGTCCAAAATGCCCGCGTCATCGTTGACGATTTTCGCGAACAAGCTCGCTCCTACACGTTTCATGTACATCAATCCATGAAGCCCTGGAGCTTCAATTCGATGGAGCGCGGGTTCTCGCCCTCGGCAATCGACAGGATGCCTTCGAGCAACATTTCGCGGTAACGCGACTGGCGCAGGGCAATCGACTTGAGCTTGCTGGCCACCGGCAACAGCACCAGGTTGGCACTCGCCACACCGTAGATGGTGGCGACAAACGCCACGGCAATGCCGCTGCCCAGTTGCGACGGATCGGCGAGGTTGCCCATCACGTGGATCAGGCCCATCACCGCGCCGATGATGCCGATGGTCGGCGCGTAGCCGCCCATGCTTTCAAAGACTTTGGCGGCGTTGATATCGCGGCTTTCCTGGGTGTAGAAATCCACTTCCAGGATGCTGCGGATCGCCTCCGGCTCGGCGCCGTCCACCAGCAATTGCAGGCCTTTGCGCGCGTAGCTGTCGGGCTCGGCATCGGCCACGCCTTCCAGGCCGAGCAGGCCTTCCTTGCGTGCGGTGAGGCTCCAGTTGACCACGCGGTCGATGCCGCCGGCCAGGTCGACGCGCGGCGGGAAAATAATCCAGATCAGGATCTGCATGGCACGCTTGAACGAACTCAAGGGCGACTGCAGCAATGCCGCGCCCACGGTGCCACCGATCACGATCAGCGCCGCCGGGCCGTTGGCCAGGGCGCCGAGGTGCCCGCCTTCGAGGTAGTTGCCGCCGATGATCGCGACAAACGCCATGGTGATACCGATCAGACTCAGTACATCCATCAGAGGCAGGCCTCCACCAAATGCCTGCCGATATCGTCCAGGCTGTAGATCGCGTCGGCCAGCTCAGCCTTGACGATGGCCATCGGCATGCCATAAATCACGCAACTGGCTTCGTCCTGGGCCCAGATCGCACTGCCGCCCTGCTTGAGCAGGCGCGCGCCTTCGCGACCGTCGGCGCCCATGCCGGTGAGCACCACCGCCAGAACTTTGTCGCCGTAGGACTTGGCTGCCGAACCGAAGGTGATATCCACGCAGGGTTTGTAGTTGAGGCGCTCATCGCCCGGCAGGATTTTGATCGCGCCACGGCCATCGACCATCATCTGCTTGCCCCCAGGCGCCAGCAGCGCCAGGCCAGGACGCAGGATGTCGCCATCCTCGGCTTCCTTGACGCTGATGCGGCACAGCTTGTCCAGGCGCTCGGCGAAGGCCTTGGTGAACGCGGCGGGCATGTGCTGGATCAGCACGATCGGCGCCGGGAAGTTGGCCGGCAGTTGGGTCAAGACCCGTTGCAGGGCAACCGGGCCGCCGGTCGAAGTACCAATGGCAACCAGCTTGTAGGCCTTGCGTTTCGGCGCCGGCGAATGGGCGCTTGGCGCAGGTGCCCGCACGGGTGCCGCGGCAGGCCGGGCAACCGCTGCCGGCGCCGGGCGACCGAACGCCGTGCTGGTGGGTGCCGCCGGAGCCGCGACCGGCGCAGGCGCCGGGGCGCTGAACAGGCTGCGACGGTTGCTGCGCGAAATGCTGTGGACCTTCTCGCACAGCATCTGCTTGACCTTCTCGGGGTTGCGCGAGATGTCTTCGAAATTCTTCGGCAGGAAGTCCACCGCACCGGCGTCCAGCGCATCCAGGGTGACCCGGGCGCCTTCGTGGGTCAGCGAGGAGAACATCAATACCGGGGTCGGACAGCGCTGCATGATGTGTCGGACTGCGGTGATGCCATCCATCATCGGCATCTCGTAGTCCATGGTGATCACGTCCGGCTTCAACGCAATGGCTTGATCAATCGCCTCTTTACCGTTGGTGGCCGTGCCGACCACCTGGATCGTTGGATCGGCGGAAAGAATTTCCGAGACGCGGCGGCGGAAGAAACCCGAATCGTCCACCACCAGGACCTTGACTACCATAAACACTCCGTTAGGCGGGGCAGGCAATACCGCCCTGCCCCACCAGAATCAAATACGCCGTGCGGCGTAACGCTTGAGCATGCTCGGAACATCGAGAATCAACGCGATACGACCGTCACCGGTGATGGTCGCACCCGACATGCCCGGGGTTCCCTGCAGCATTTTGCCCAAAGGCTTGATGACCACTTCTTCCTGGCCGACCAGTTGATCGACGACAAAGCCGATGCGCTGGGTGCCCACGGAGAGAATCACCACATGGCCTTCGCGCTGCTCTTCATGGGCGGCCGAGGCGACCAGCCAGCGCTTGAGGTAGAACAGTGGCAACGCTTTGTCGCGCACGATCACCACTTCCTGGCCGTCCACCACGTTGGTGCGCGACAGGTCGAGGTGGAAGATCTCGTTGACGTTGACCAGCGGGAAAGCGAAGGCCTGGTTGCCCAGCATCACCATCAGGGTCGGCATGATCGCCAGGGTCAACGGCACCTTGATGACGATCTTCGAGCCCAGGCCCTTGGTCGAGTAGATATTGATCGAACCGTTGAGCTGGCTGATCTTGGTTTTCACCACGTCCATGCCCACGCCACGGCCCGACACGTCGGAAATCTCGGTCTTGGTCGAGAAGCCCGGCGCGAAAATCAGGTTGTAGCACTCGGTGTCGGTCAAGCGGTCGGCGGCATCCTTGTCCATCACGCCACGCTTGACGGCGATACCGCGCAGGATCGCCGGGTCCATGCCTTTGCCGTCATCGGTGATCGACAGCAGGATATGGTCGCCCTCTTGTTCCGCCGCCAGAATCACTTTGCCGTTACGGGACTTGCCCGCGGCTTCGCGTTCTTCCGGGGTTTCCACGCCGTGGTCGACGGCGTTGCGCACCAAGTGGACCAGCGGGTCGGCCAGGGCCTCGACAAGGTTTTTGTCGAGGTCGGTTTCTTCACCCACCAGTTCCAGGTTGATTTCTTTCTTGAGCTGGCGAGCCAGGTCACGAACCAGGCGCGGGAAGCGACCGAAGACTTTCTTGATCGGCTGCATCCGCGTCTTCATCACCGCGGTCTGCAGGTCGGCAGTGACCACGTCGAGGTTCGACACGGCCTTCTGCATGGCTTCGTCGCCACTGTTCAGGCCCAGGCGCACCAGGCGGTTACGCACCAGCACCAGTTCGCCGACCATGTTCATGATGTCGTCCAGGCGCGCGGTATCCACACGCACCGTGGTTTCGGCTTCGCTGGCAGGCTTGTCGGCCGCGGCGGCGGCCGGGGCACGCGCGGCAGCGGCAGGAGCGGCGGCAGCCGGGGCTGGCTTGGCGGCAGCAGGTGCCGCGGCTTTGGCCGGTGCCGGTTTGGCCGCCACCGGGGCTGCCGTCGCCGCAGCGCCAGCGGCCACTTCGGCAAACTTGCCCTTGCCGTGCAATTCGTCGAGCAGGGCTTCGAATTCGTGATCGGAAATCAGCCCGTCGCCGGCAGGTGCGGCAGCGGCAGCAGCCGGTGCGGCAGCAGTTGCGGCGACTTCCGGCAAGGCATCGGCAGCAAAGGAGCCCTTGCCATGCAACTGGTCGAGCAACGCTTCGAATTCGTCGTCGGTAATGTCGGTGCCGGCGGCGGCGGTGGCTGCCGGAACTTGCGAGGTACTCGCAGGTGCTTGCGCCTCAGCCGCAGGTGCAACGGCGTCGGCAGCGAACTGGCCCTTGCCGTGCAACTGATCGAGCAGGGATTCGAATTCTGCGTCGGTAATGTCTTCGCCGGTCGGCGCGGCGGGCGCGGCCACTGCAGCGACCGCTTGCGGCGCTTCGGCTTCGGCCTTGACCGCATTGAGGGAGTCGAGCAGTTGCTCGAACTCGCTGTCGGTGACATCCGCTTCGGCTTCGACCACAGGCTCCGGAGCCGCTTCCACCACCGGCGCGGCCGCGGTGTCGGCAGGTTCCGCCAGACGCGCCAGGGCGGCCAGCAGTTCCGGGGTGGCTGCGGTGATCGGGGCACGTTCGCGAACTTCGCTGAACATGCCGTTGACCGCATCCAGCGCTTCGAGAATCACGTCCATCAGCTCCGAATCAACGTGACGCTCACCCTTGCGCAGGATGTCGAACACGTTCTCGGCGATGTGGCAGCACTCCACCAGCTCATGGAGCTGGAGGAAGCCGGCGCCCCCTTTTACAGTGTGAAAACCGCGAAAAATTGCATTGAGCAGGTTCGCATCATCCGGTCGGCTTTCCAGCTCGACCAGTTGTTCGGACAGTTGCTCTAAAATTTCGCCGGCCTCTACAAGGAAATCCTGAAGGATTTCTTCATCGGCGCCGAAGCTCATGGGTGTGCTCCTTAGAAGCCTAAACTGGATAACAGGTCATCTACGTCATCCTGACCTGACATAACGTCTTCACGTTTATCGGCATGAATCTGCGGACCTTCACCCTTGGCGAGATGTTTTTGTGGATCTTTTTCCGAGAGGATCGCTTCGCGGTCATGTTCGATGCCGGCGAAACGATCAACTTGGCCTGCCATAAGCACCAATTTGAGCAAGTTGCTTTCCACTTCGGTGACCAATTGGGTCACGCGCTTGATCACCTGACCGGTGAGGTCCTGGTAATCCTGGGCGAGCAGAATGTCATTGAGGTTGCTGGACACCGTGTGGTTGTCCTGTTCGCTGCGCGACAGGAAACCCTCGACCCGACGGGCCAACTCACGAAATTCCTCAGCCCCCACTTCCCGACGCATGAAGCGGCCCCAGTCAACGCTGAGGGCCTGGGCTTCGTTGGCCATGCCGTTGACCAGGGGCGTGGCGTTTTCCACCAGGTCCATGGTGCGGTTGGCCGCCGCTTCAGTCAGCCTGACCACATAGGACAGGCGCTCAGTGGCATCGGTGATTTGCGAAATTTCTTCAGCCTGGGGCATGTGCGGGTCAATCTGAAAATTGACGATCGCACTGTGCAGCTCGCGCGTGAGCTTGCCCACTTCCTGATACAGGCCGCGGTCACGGGTCTGGTTAAGCTCATGGATTAACTGCACCGCGTCGCCGAACTGGCCTTTTTCAAGGCTCTCGACCAGTTGGTGAGCATGCTTTTTCAGGGTCGACTCAAAGTCCCCCTGTGACGTTTCTTTATGCTCCATAGCTCCCCCGCGATGGCATTAGCCGTGGATGCGTTCGAAGATTTTTTCGATCTTCTCTTTCAAGGCCAATGCAGTGAATGGCTTGACCACGTAGCCGTTGACCCCGGCCTGGGCGGCTTCGATGATCTGCTCACGCTTGGCTTCGGCGGTCACCATCAACACGGGAAGGCTGCGCAGTTTTTCATCGGCGCGCACATGGCGCAGCAAGTCGATACCGGTCATGCCGGGCATGTTCCAGTCGGTTACCAGAAAGTCGATGCTCCCGCTGTTGAGGATCGGAATCGCCGTAAGGCCGTCATCCGCCTCGACCGTGTTGGTGAACCCCAGGTCACGCAACAGGTTTTTTATGATCCGCCGCATCGTTGAGAAGTCATCAACGATGAGGATTTTCATGTTCTTGTCCAATTCGACCTCCAAGCAGTCTTAAAACGCGTCCAGCACCTGGACGCGCCATTTCAATCAACAGGCGTTACACAAAAAGGACTGCCCAGGGCACCACGAAACTCACCCGCGAAAACCAAGGGCCTCGCGGTAGTGTCTGCAGTGTCCCCACACTGCCTGTCAGCGCGCGCGCCACTCTCCCAGGCGTCCCCGCAAGCGGGCTGCGCACTGGCTGTGCAGCTGGCTGACACGCGATTCGCTGACCCCCAGGACCTCACCGATTTCCTTGAGGTTCAGCTCTTCGTCGTAGTACAGCGCCAACACCAGTCGCTCACGCTCCGGCAGATTGGCAATCGCGTCCGCCAGCGCCCCCTGAAAGCGTTCATCTTCCAGGTCGCGCGACGGTTCGAGATGAGCACTCGCGCCGTCCTCGTGCAGCCCTTCGTGTTCGCCGTCCTGCAACAGGTCGTCGAAACTGAACAGGCGGCTGCCCAAGGTATCGTTCAAAATCCCGTAATAATCGTCGAGACTCAATTGGAGTTCGGCCGCAACTTCGTGATCTTTAGCGTCGCGACCGGTTTTTGCTTCAATTGCACGAATTGCGTCACTGACCATGCGCGTATTGCGGTGTACCGAACGCGGCGCCCAATCCCCTTTACGCACTTCATCGAGCATCGCACCACGGATACGGATACCCGCATACGTCTCGAAACTCGCACCCTTGCTCGCGTCGTATTTGGTCGATACTTCGAGCAGGCCGATCATGCCGGCCTGGATCAAGTCTTCGACCTGGACACTGGCGGGCAGGCGTGCCAGCAAGTGATAGGCAATGCGCTTGACCAGCGGCGCATAGCGCTCGATCAATTCGCCCTGGCGGTCACGTGCCGAATTTTTGTAAAGGTTATAGCCGCTGGCTGTCATAGCACCGGTCCTGCGCTCGTCTGATGCACCAATCGCTCGACGAAAAACTCCAGATGCCCCCGAGGGTTGGCGGGCAACGGCCAGGTATCGACCTTCTGAGCAATAGCCTTGAACGCCAACGCGCATTTCGAACGAGGGAACGCTTCGTAGACCGCACGCTGCTTTTGCACGGCCTTGCGTACACACTCGTCATAGGGAACTGCGCCGACGTATTGTAAGGCGACATCGAGAAAGCGATCAGTGACCTTGGTCAACTTGGCGAACAGGTTGCGTCCTTCCTGCGGGCTCTGGGCCATGTTGGCCAGCACGCGGAAGCGGTTCATGCCGTAGTCGCGGTTGAGCAGTTTGATCAGGGCGTAGGCGTCGGTGATCGAGGTGGGTTCATCGCAGACCACCAGCAGGACTTCTTGCGCGGCGCGCACGAAGCTGACCACGGACTCGCCAATCCCGGCGGCGGTGTCGATCACCAGCACGTCGAGGTTGTCGCCGATATCGCTGAACGCCTGGATCAGGCCGGCATGCTGCGCAGGGCTCAAGTGGACCATGCTCTGGGTGCCCGAGGCGGCCGGCACGATGCGGATGCCTCCAGGGCCCTGCAGCAGCACGTCGCGCAGCTCGCAGCGACCCTCGATCACATCGGCGAGGGTGTGTTTGGGCGTGAGCCCCAGCAAAACGTCAACGTTCGCCAACCCAAGGTCAGCATCCAGCAGCATGACACGACGGCCAAGCTCTGCCAGGGCCAGGGACAAATTCACTGACACGTTAGTTTTCCCGACGCCACCTTTGCCGCCGGTCACCGCGATCACCTGTACGGGATGCATGCTGCCCATTTTAATTCTTTACCTTGTCTTGCTTAGACGCAGGCTACATGGCTTGGCCGCGTGAATCGCTTGCAGACCATCGATGTAGATACATTTCATGGTGTTCATGCTGCCTCAACCCACCCGCTTTGCCGGGTTGTGGTAAAGGTCAGCGAACATATCGGCCATCGCTTCCTCGCTAGGCTCTTCTTGCATTTGCACGCTGACGGCACGGCTGACCAGCTGATGACGGCGCGGCAGATGCAAATCATCCGGAATCCGCGGCCCGTCGGTCAGGTAGGCGACCGGAAGTTCATGACTGATAGCCAGGCTCAGCACCTCGCCCAGGCTCGCGGTTTCGTCGAGCTTGGTGAGGATGCATCCGGCCAGGCCGCAGCGCTTGTAGCTATGGTACGCAGCGGTAAGAACTTGTTTTTGGCTGGTGGTTGCAAGCACCAGGTAATTTTTTGCCTTGATGCCACGCCCGGCCAGGCTCTCCAGCTGCATGCGCAACGCCGGATCGCTGGCTTGCAGGCCGGCGGTATCGATCAGCACCACACGTTTGCGCAGCAACGGATCGAGGGCGTTGGCCAGGGACTGGCCCGGGTCGACGTGGGTCACCGACACATTGAGGATGCGGCCCAGGGTCTTGAGTTGCTCCTGGGCACCGATGCGGTAGCTGTCCATGCTTACCAGCGCGATGTTCTGGGCGCCGTACTTGAGCACGTAGCGCGCCGCCAGCTTGGCCAGCGTGGTGGTCTTGCCCATGCCGGCAGGGCCGACCATGGCGATCACGCCGCCCTCTTCCAGGGGTTCGAGTTCCGGGGTGACGATCATCCGCGCCAGGTGGGCCAGCAACATGCGCCAGGCCTGGCGAGGTTCTTCGATTTCACTGGTCAGCGCCAGCAGGTCGCGGGACAACGGGCCGGACAGGCCGATGCGTTGCAGGCGACGCCACAGGTTGGCCTGTTGCGGCTTGCTGCCTTGCAGTTGGGTCCAGGCCAGCGAACCGAGCTGCACTTCCAGCAGCTCGCGCAGGCCGTTGAGCTCAAAGCGCATCGAGTCGAACACACGCTGGTCGACTGCGGCGGCCGGGGCAGGCGCGGCAGGACGCGGCGGTTCGATGAACGTCGGCTCGACCAGCGGCTCGGCGGCGGTCAGCGGCAGGCCGGCGAACAACTGGCGATTGGTGGTCGCATCGCTGTCGCCGCGCATGCTCAGTTCGGCCTGGGCCGAGACAATGCGCGAGGCCGTCTTGCGCAGCTCGTCTTCAAGCTCCATGTTCGGGACACGCGGGGCCAGCGCCGAAGGAGTGTAATCCAGGGCAGCCGTCAGCTCGACACCGCCGGCAATACGACGGTTACCGATAATCGCAGCGTCGGCGCCCAGCTCGTCACGTACCAGTTTCATGGCCTGACGCATATCGGCGGCGAAAAAACGCTTTACTTGCATAACCCACTACCTCAGCCGTTGGGCCCTACTGTCGCGACGATAGTCACTTGCTTGTTGTCAGGGATTTCCTGATAAGCCAAAACGTGCAAATTCGGCACTGCCAGGCGTCCAAACCGCGACAACATCGCTCGGACCGGGCCTGCCACCAGCAGAATCACCGGTTGGCCCTGCATTTCCTGACGCTGCGCTGCTTCGATCAACGAACGCTGCAGTTTTTCAGCCATGCTTGGCTCCAGCAGAACGCCCTCTTCCTGGCCCTGTCCTGCCTTCTGAATACTATTGAGCAATATTTGTTCCAACCTTGGCTCCAAGGTGATCACAGGCAGCTCAGACTCAATCCCTACAATGCTTTGTACGATAGCGCGGGATAATCCAACGCGCACGGCGGCCACCAACGCGGCAGTATCTTGACTCTTGGCGGCATTGTTGGCGATGGCCTCGGCGATGCTGCGAATGTCGCGCACCGGCACCTGTTCGGCCAGCAGCGCCTGCAGCACCTTGAGCAATTGCGACAGCGACAGCACGCCCGGCACCAGCTCTTCGGCGAGCTTGGGCGAGGCTTTGGCCAGCAAACCCATTAGTTGCTGGACTTCTTCGTGACCGATCAGCTCGTGGGAGTGCTTGTACAGAATCTGGTTGAGGTGCGTGGCGACCACGGTGCTGGCGTCCACCACGGTGTAGCCGAGGGACTGCGCCTGGCTGCGCTGGCTGACTTCGATCCAGACCGCTTCCAGACCAAAAGCCGGATCTTTGGCGGTTATACCGTTCAACGTGCCGAACACCTGGCCCGGGTTGATCGCCAGCTCGCGGTCGGGGTAGATCTCCGCTTCGGCGAGGATCACGCCCATCAGGGTCAGGCGGTAGGCGCTGGGGGCCAGGTCGAGGTTGTCACGGATATGCACAGTGGGCATCAGGAAGCCCAGGTCCTGGGACAGCTTCTTGCGCACGCCCTTGATCCGCGCGAGCAATTGGCCGCCCTGGTTGCGGTCGACCAACGGGATCAGGCGGTAGCCGACTTCCAGGCCGATCATGTCGATCGGGGTCACATCGTCCCAGCCCAACTCCTTGGTTTCCTGGGCGCGGGCCGGCGACGGCAGCAGTTCCTGCTGGCGCGCGATTTCTTGCTGGGCCTTCACCTTGACCAAGTTCTGCTTTCTCCAGAACAGGTAGGCGCCACCGGCGGCCATGGCCGCCATGCTCAAGAACGAGATATGAGGCATGCCGGGCACAATGCCCATGATCGCCATGATGCCCGCCGCCACGGCCAGCGCCTTGGGCGAGGCGAACATCTGCCGGCTGATCTGCTTGCCCATGTCTTCGGAGCCCGACGCACGGGTCACCATGATCGCCGCAGCTGTAGATAACAACAGTGATGGCAATTGCGCCACTAAACCGTCACCGATGGTCAGCAGGGCGTAGACCTTGCCTGCATCGCCGAAGGTCATGCCGTGCTGGAAGATCCCGACCGCCATGCCGCCGATCAGGTTGATGAACAGAATCAACAGGCCGGCGATGGCGTCACCGCGCACGAATTTGCTGGCACCGTCCATGGAACCGTAGAACTCGGCTTCTTGGGCCACTTCCAGGCGACGCGATTTAGCCTGGTTCTGGTCGATCAGGCCGGCGTTGAGGTCGGCGTCGATGGCCATCTGTTTGCCGGGCATGGCGTCGAGGGTAAAACGCGCGCTCACCTCGGAAATCCGCCCGGCGCCCTTGGTCACTACCACGAAGTTGATGATCATCAGGATCGCGAACACCACGATACCGACCACGTAGTTACCGCCGATCACCACCTCACCGAAGGCCTGGATCACCTTACCGGCGGCGGCATGCCCGTCCTGGCCGTGGAGCATGACCACGCGGGTCGACGCCACGTTCAACGCCAGCCGCAACAGCGTGGCGATCAGCAGAATGGTGGGAAACACCGCGAAATCCAGCGGCCGCAACGCGTAGACGCAGACCAGCAGGACCACGACGGACAAGGCGATGTTGAAGGTGAAGAACACGTCGAGCAGGAACGGCGGCATCGGCAACATCATCATTGCCAGCATCACCAGCAACAACAACGGCACACCCAGATTGCCCCGCGAGAGGTCAGTCAGGGTGCTGCGGGCCGTGCTGAGCATTTGAGAGCGATCTACCACCGGTATTCCTCGCGTTCCTTGAAGCAAAGTTTTGACGCCAGAGGGCGCCCTGAAGGCGGTATTGCAAGAAGCCTTCCAACTTTTGCTTGAGGTCACCGGATGAGGGAATTCATTTCAATTAAATATAGGCGTCCCCTTTTCACTTTTCGCCTCCGATCAGCCTCTCTGCCTGGATGGCCGAGTCCTGATGCCGGCCAGAAAAGACATTCGCAACTGGCTGGCAGTGCGCTCAGTTTGAGGAGACTAGGCGCGGAGAGTGAACACCAGCGTATTAACTTGATAGTTTTCCGCGTACTTAAATATCAGCTTGGCGTTCGGATACACCGAGGGCTCAAGCTCATACGCATCCCACCCCCCTGTTTTTCTGTTTAGAGGGAGTTTTGTCGGACCCTTTGACTCTAAAGGAACACCGAAGGAGGTCTTTACGTCAGCCTGACTCATCGATAAAGCCAGCGGCAGTGGCAGTTTTCCACGATATACAGACTGCCCCTCTACAGCCTTAACAAGAGTGATATATAGAGTTTCCAGGCGTTTGGAGTCAGCTGAAAAACTCAACTCAACTCCATCCTCTGGTTCAATATCCAGCCAGTCCCTTCCCTTATAAAGCTCTTGTAGAGGCATATTGGGGATGACACCCTCTGAGACTAAGGATTCATAGGGGCGCCCCAGGCTTTTGATCCACAGTGCAATCGTTGTGGCGTCCATTAGTACCACCCTTGTTTCTGGTTGAGTTGATGTAATTGCTCTCGGGCCGCCTCAATTTCAGCTTCAGGATAGCCTTCATCCAGTAACCCGCTCTTGATCGCATCGACATTGCTATTAACAGCCGCCCGTAGGTCGGCGACATCTTTGGCTTGCTTGGCCCTGGTACTGCGCCCGCCGTAAGTTTCACTATGCTTCTGATGCACATGTGTCGGAATCGCAATGCCTGGAGCGTTCTTTAGATAATCCAACACCTGTTGACGCGGCATTTTGGCATCCAACTGAAGTAACGTTGCCTCCAGTACCTTTTGTGCAGGTATGTGGTCGATGTCCAGGCCATCTTTTCGACTCCGGCTCATTAGATCGGCCGCGCGACCAACCTCCAACGGGCTAACCATAGGCTTGGCAAATACCAAGTACAGCGGCGGCACACCCGAGTCAGCAGGAAACGTAATGATCGTGTCCTGCCAGGTAACATCCTCTGCATCCTGGCCTGGGTAGTGACTGATTGCCGAATCCTGCCCCACCGTAACCGGATGAACGAACAAATTATCCAAGCGTTCCGGTGTACCCGGATACGGGCTCGGCGTACTGACCACCGGCCCATTGTTCGGCGTCCAAGTGATGCTGATGCCATCTAGCACCGCGACCATCGCGCTCTTGTCCGCATTCCAACTGGCTTGCGCAACAGACACACGATCAGCGCCACTTTCAGGCTTGGTATGTATGCCGTAGACGCGTAGTTCACCTGATTCATCCTGGCGAAACTGAAACCGCACTCGCGTACTGGCCGAGCGCATACCTGCCAGTTGTTCCGGGGTGTAGAGCGTCGAATCACCCATATCCCTTGGCCAAAAAGCCAGCAGCACGACGTTGAGTGCTGAACTGGCTCCGGCCAGTCCTCGTATGGCCCAGGCGCCAAGGCCGCTGCCGAGTGTTCCGGCGACCCTCCCGACGGCACCCGCAGTGCCGGTCGAAGCCATGACGGCCGTGGTGCCAAAGTTTGTCGCGTGTTCAGGGCTGGTTCCCGCCGCCGTGGAACCGACCGGCACCGAAACGCATGACTTGGCGAACACACACGCATCAGCGGCACGATTCATTACGCCGGGGGTGGATAAGTTGGAAACGGGCGGGTTGGGGGTGTTTGGTCCGGTCCAAGTGAAGGCGGCACGCTGGGGTTGTGTTTCGAACACCTGACACTTGAAGCGCTGGCAGGCGATCAGCTCCGGTGGCGGGTCGCATTTGCACAGACAGAGATCGCCCTCTAGCGCCGCTTGTTTGCCGCCCCAGTCTTCGTGCAGGTGAGGCCCAACGAGCGCGATGACGCCTTCAGTGCCGCATGCCGGACAAGCGACCCGGTCACCCTCCCTGGCGATCATTTGGCCGTTGAAGCTGGTGCGCTCCAGGCCACTGATCACTTTGCCGCCCGCCGTGGTCGTCGCGCCAGTGGTGATGTTGTAGCGCTTCACATCTGGCTCTCCACGCGATATCCAGGCTGCAGAAGGTCAGGGATGCCATCGTCGTCCGCGTATTCCACCACCTGAGCCAGGTTTTGCAGGCTGCCGATCAGTGTGTTATCGGAGCTGTTCATGTCACTTCCTTTTTTTGCGTGCAGAGGCCTCACACACCATCGTGGTGTTGAGTCGTGCAGAGGGGATCGCGCCGGGAGTGGCGCCAGGAAGAGGCTGCTGAATGATGAAGGACCAAACAACTGACCGTTCGGCTAGGTTTTTGTAAAAACAGAAACTTCCGACAAGTGTTTGAGGTTGCCCCTAGGAAACTCGCTCTCTAGTCTCCGTACTTCGCTGCACACGCAGCGGTCGGGCGTCGCGGCCCATGTAAATTCAGGCGCAAAGTGCCATTGTCCGCTTTCAGTTGACGTTTTTTTATCGTCTACTGTGCGGCGCTACGGTGGCTGTGCGCGGGATACCTTCGGGTATGCCGGTTTCCTGATTCCGGTCCGCGAACCTGCGTACAGCTGCCACCCCATCGCATCGCGGCGATCAGTGGCAGCTCCACTTAAATCAGGAGCGTCACAATGGTTAAACCAACCCCAAATCCCCCGCGCGGCACCAATACCCCACCCACCGTGCTGTTCACCCTCATCGACGGCATCAGCACCGAAGACCTGCTGGTCAACCTCACCGAAACCCTGGCTTGCGCACACGCCCTGACCTGCGACTTCGCCTTTGATCTGGAAGGATCACGGTGAGAAGGGGCGCTGGGAATTGCGCAATTGGTTGAGGTAGCGCGGTTATTGGCTGAGCGAGTACTGGATGACATCGAGCCATCAGCCGAGACAGAACTGGGTAAACCCTAGACAAGCGTCCAACCCAGTGATCGTTCCCGCCAGTGGGAACGATCAACTTTTGCTTCAAGGGGACAGAGCGCTGATGGGCGCGGCGAAGGGATGCTATCAGTGGCGATCTTTATACAGGACGCACATTCTCGGCCTGCGGGCCTTTTTGGCCCTGCGTCACGTCGTATTCCACTTTTTGATTTTCTTCCAAACTTTTGAAACCGGTGCCGGTGATTGCTGAATAGTGGACAAACACGTCCGTGCTGCCGTCGTCGGGAGAAATAAAACCAAACCCCTTCTCCGCGTTAAACCATTTCACAGTGCCCGTTGCCATTGTCGTTCTCCGCACACTTCAATTAAGGACTTGCACAGCTGACATCAGATCAGCGTGATGTCGCATGCATAGACACCATCCGGTCGATGGATCATCTGAAACGCCACGTTCTGGCCCTCCGAAAGCTTGCATCCATCCGAACTGCGCAGATCTACCGACACGTCGTCTCCCCCGCTGTCCAGCGCAATCAAACCTTTTCCGTTCTGCGGGTCATAAGACTTAACCGTACCTGTGAATAGCTGCATTGCCCCACTTCCGACCTCTTGCTGCGCAGTACCTGAGGCAATGGAACCGTGAAAAGGCGATGCTGACTACTGTCAAAGTTGACAGGTAGACGGCAATTAACGACAAGCGGTAGAAGTGATGTGGCGAGCCCGCTTGCCCCAGAGGACACCTTGGCTGCACGTCAGGAATCGCGCCGCAAATCCGGCGGAATCGGCAGGTCCTTGAGCGGATCGGGGCGCTTGCCTTTGCCCGCACGGTACTGGCGGATCTGGTAGACGTAGGCCAATACCTGGGCCACGGCCAGGTACAGCCCGGCGGGGATTTCCTGGTCGAGGTCGGTGGAGTAGAAGATCGACCGCGCCAGTTCCGGCGACTCCAGCAACAGGATGTCGTTGGCCACGGCGATTTCGCGGATTTTCAGCGCCGTGAAGTCGCTGCCCTTGGCCAGCAGCATCGGCGCGCCGCCCTTCTCCGGGTCGTACTTGAGGGCCACGGCGTAGTGGGTCGGGTTAGTGATCACCACGTCGGCGTCGGGCACCGAAGCCATCATCTTGCGCTGGGACATTTCGCGCTGCAGTTGGCGAATGCGCTGCTTGACCTCGGGGCGACCCTCCTGGTCCTTGTGTTCGTCGCGCACTTCCTGCTTGGTCATCAGCAGTTTCTTGTGGCTTTCCCACAGCTGGATCGGCGCATCCACGGCGGCGATCAGGATCAGCCCGGCGGCCATCCACAACGCACTCCAGCCCACCACTTGCACGCTGTGGATGATCGCCGACTCCAGCGGCTCATGGGCGATGCGCAGCAGGTCATCGATGTCGGAGGACAATACCACCAAGGCCACGAACAGAATCAGGATGAACTTGGCCAGGGCCTTGAGCAGTTCCACCAACGCCTTGGTGGAAAACATGCGCTTGAGCCCGGCGGCGGGGTTCATGCGGCTGAATTTTGGCGCCATGCTGCTCGCGGCGAACAGCCAGCCGCCAAGGGCGACGGGGCCGATCAGCGCGGCCAGGAGCAAGGTGATCAAAATCGGCTGCACGGCCAGGATCGCGATTTTCCCCGAATGCAGCAGGTACTGCCCCATGGCGCCGGGGCTGAGCAGCACTTCACGGGGCAGGCTGAAGTTGAGTTTCATCAACTCCATCAGGTCGAGCGCCAGGCCGCCGCCGTAGATCAGCAAGGCGCCGGCACCGGCCATCATCGTCGCAACGGTGTTGAGCTCTTTGGAGCGGGCAATCTCGCCCTTTTCCCGGGAGTCCTTTTTTCGTTTCTCCGTGGGGTCTTCTGTTTTGTCCTGACCACTCTCGCTCTCGGCCATGGCTCAGCGCGCCCGTGCCAGATCACGTAAGAACTGCAAGGCGTCGCTCGCCAGCGGTTGATACTGATTGAGAATGTCGGCCATGCCGATCCAGAAAATCCCCATGCCCAACACCAGGGTCAACGGGAAACCGATAGAGAAGATATTCAGCTGCGGCGCCGCGCGGGTCATCACCCCAAACGCGATGTTGACCACCAGCAGCGCGGTGATCGCCGGCAGCACCAGCAACAGCGAAGCGCCCAACACCCAACTGAGGCGCCCCACCAGTTCCCAGAAGTGATTGACCACCAGCCCCGAGCCGACCGGCAAGGTGGTGAAACTTTCGGTCAGCACCTCGAACACCACCAGGTGGCCGTTCATGGCCAGGAACATCAAGGTCACCAACATGGTCAGGAACTGCCCGATCACCGCCGCCGACACGCCGTTGGTGGGGTCGACCATCGACGCAAAACCCATACCCATCTGGATCGAGATGATTTGCCCGGCGATCACGAATGCCTGGAAGAACAGTTGCAGAGAGAAACCCAGCAGCGAGCCGATCAGGATCTGCTCGGCAATCAGCATCAGCGCACTGAGGTCCAGCGCATTGACCGCAGGCATCGGCGGCAAGCCCGGCACCAGCACCACGGTGATCGCCACCGCGAAGTACAGGCGGATACGGCGCGGTACCAGGGTGGTGCCGAACACCGGCATGCTCATCAGCACCGCCGTGACCCGGAACAGCGGCAAGATAAACGACGCGACCCAGGTGCTGATCTGGGTGTCGGTCAACGCCAGCAGCGATTGCATGCGGTCAGCCGATCAACTGCGGAATACTGCCGTACAGCTGCAGGATATATTCCATGAAGGTTTGCACCAGCCACGGGCCAGCGACAATCAACGTGACCAGCATCACCAGCAGGCGCGGCAGGAAGCTCAGGGTTTGTTCGTTGATCTGAGTCGCGGCCTGGAACATCGCCACCAGCAGGCCGACCAACAGGCTCGGCACCACCAGCACGGCAACCATCATCGTGGTCAGCCACAACGCTTCACGGAACAGGTCGACGGCAACTTCTGGGGTCATAGCCCTACACTCCGCCGAAACTGCTGGCCAACGTGCCGATGATCAGTGCCCAGCCATCCACCAGCACAAACAGCATGATCTTGAACGGCAACGAGATGATCAGCGGCGACAGCATCATCATCCCCATGGCCATCAGCACGCTCGCCACCACCAGGTCGATGATCAGGAACGGGATAAAGATCATGAAACCGATCTGGAACGCCGTCTTCAGTTCCGAGGTGACGAACGCCGGCACCAGGATCGTCAGCGGCGCCTGGTCCGGCGTGGCGATGTCGGTGCGCTTGGACAGGCGCATGAACAGCTCAAGGTCGCTGGAGCGGGTCTGCGACAGCATGAAGTCTTTGATCGGGCCTTGGGCCTTGTCGATGGCGTCTTGCGCCGTGAGCTTTTCCGCGAGGTAAGGCTGCAGCGCTTGCTGGTTCACCTTGTCGAAGACCGGCGCCATGATGAACATCGTCAAGAACAGCGCCATGCCGGTGAGGATCTGGTTCGATGGCGTCTGTTGCAGGCCCAGGGCCTGACGCAGGATCGAGAACACGATAATGATGCGGGTGAAGCTGGTCATCAGCATGACAAACGCCGGGATAAAACTCAGCGCCGTCATGATCAGCAGGATCTGCAGGCTGACCGAATACTCCTGGGCCCCGGCCGCGTTGGTGCCAAGCGTAATCGCCGGGATCGACAACGGGTCGGCGGCGAACGCCAATGGCGCGGCCAGCCACAGCATGAGCGTCAATAAAACGCGCATTACTTCTTATCCTTCTGATCCTTGCCCAGCAACTCCATCAGGCGTTGGGCGAATTCTGGCGTGGCGGCTTGGGTCGGGGCGACGTTGACCGGGGTCTTGAGCACATGCAGCGGGGTGATGCGGCCGGGGGTGAGGCCCAGCAGGATCTGTTCCTCGCCCACCTGCACCAGCACCAGCCGATCACGCGGGCCGAGGGCGCGCGAGCCGATCATCTCGATGACCTGGGCGTTGCCCGGGCCAATGTTCTGCACCCGACGCATCAGCCAGGCCAGCACGAAAATCAGCCCGACCACCAGCAGCAGGCCCAGTACCAGTTGGGTCAACTGACCGCCGATACCGCTGCTCACCACCGGTGCCGCCGCCGCGGCCGCTTGCGCGACCGGCTCGGCCGCGAGGGCGCTCAATGGCAGCGCCAGCAACAGTCCCGCCATCGAATACTTCATGTCAGCGCAGCTTCTTGATGCGTTCGCTCGGGCTGATCACGTCGGTCAGGCGAATGCCGAACTTTTCGTTGACCACCACCACTTCGCCATGGGCGATCAGCGTGCCGTTGACCAGCACGTCCAGCGGCTCGCCGGCCAAGCGGTCAAGCTCGATCACCGAACCCTGGTTGAGCTGCAGCAGGTTGCGGATGTTGATGTCGGTGCTGCCGACTTCCATGGAGATCGACACCGGGATGTCGAGAATCACGTCCAGGTTCGGGCCGTCGAGGCTCACCGGGTCGTTGTTCTTCGGCACGCTGCCGAATTCTTCCATGGGCAGGCGGTTACTGGCCGGCGCAGTAGAGGCATCGGCCGCCAGCAGCGCGTCGATATCGTCCTGGCCGACATCGCCGGTTTCTTCCAGGGCCGCAGCCCATTCGTCGGCCAGGGCCTGGTCTTCGGCGGAAGTGTTTTCGTGTTCGGTAGCCATTACATGTCCTCGGCGGAGCAAACATTCATAAATAGGGGTGCATCAATACGGGTGACTCAACGCCGGTTGATCGGCTCCACCACTTGCAGCGCCAGGTTGCCCTTGTGGGAACCGAGCTTGACCTTGAACGACGGCACGCCGTTGGCGCGCATGATCAGTTCTTCCGGCAACTCGACGGGAATCACGTCGCCCGGTTGCATGTGCAAGATATCCCGCAGGCGCAACTGACGACGCGCCACGGTGGCGCTCAGCGGCACGTCGACGTCCAGCAGGTCTTCGCGCAGGGCCTTGACCCAGCGTTCATCCTGATCGTCGAGGTCGGACTGGAAGCCGGCATCGAGCATTTCGCGCACCGGCTCGATCATGGAGTACGGCATGGTCACGTGCAGGTCACCGCCACCGCCATCGAGTTCGATGTGGAACGTCGACACCACAATCGCTTCGCTGGGGCCGACGATGTTGGCCATGGCCGGGTTCACTTCCGAGTTGATGTACTCGAAGTTGACTTCCATGATCGCCTGCCAGGCTTCCTTCAAGTCGATGAAGGCCTGCTCCAGCACCATCCGCACCACCCGCAGTTCCGTGGGGGTGAATTCCCGGCCTTCGATCTTGGCGTGACGGCCGTCGCCGCCGAAGAAGTTGTCCACCAGCTTGAACACCAGTTTGGCGTCGAGGATGAACAACGCCGTGCCGCGCAATGGCTTGATCTTGACCAGGTTGAGGCTGGTAGGCACGTACAGCGAGTGTACGTATTCACCGAACTTCATCACCTGCACGCCGCCCACCGCCACGTCCGCCGAGCGGCGCAGCATGTTGAACATGCTGATGCGGGTGTAACGGGCGAAACGCTCGTTGATCATTTCCAGGGTCGGCATGCGTCCACGGACGATGCGATCCTGGCTGGTCAGGTCATAACTTTTGACGCTGCCGGGTTCGGCAGCCGTTTCGGTCTGTACCAGACCATCGTCCACGCCATGCAGCAGCGCATCGATTTCATCCTGGGACAGCAGGTCTTGCACGGCCATGTGGTGATCCTACTGCAATACGAAATTAGTGAAGAGCGCCTGCTCGACCACCACTTTGCCGAGCTCTTTCTGGGCCACTTCCTGCACGCTGGCAGTGACCTTCTGGCGCAGCATTTCCTGGCCCACCGGGGTGGCCAGGTTGTCGAAGCTTTGCGCGGAAAACAACATCACCAGGTTGTTGCGGATCACCGGCATATGCACCTTGAGCGCATCAAGGTCCGCCTGGTTGCGCGCCAGCAAGGTGATGCTCACCTGCAGGTAGCGTTGACGACCGTTCTGGTTGAAGTTGGCGACAAAGGCCGGAAGCATCGGTTCGAAGATTGCCGGTTGCTTGACGTTACTGGCAGTTTCGGCGGCGGGCGCCGGTTTGCTCGCACTGCTGTGCATGATGTACCAAGTGCCGCCCACGGAGGCGCCGATGGCCAGGACCAGGGCCAGGACAATCAACAGGATAAGCTTGAGCTTACCCTTGCCTGCAGGTGCTTTTGCTGCGTCGTCGCTCTTCGCCATGCCAATAATCCGTCACTATTCGGGGATTCATAGATCTACGGAAAGGCAAGAGCAAGTGTTATGCCAGAGTTGTCAGGCAGAGCAGGACAGCGGCCACGCCACAGATCCATTGTGGGAGGGGGCTTGCCCCCTCCCACCTTTGGATTGCGATCGACTCAGGTCAGGCTTAATGGTCGTGATCATCAGGGGCAAGCCCCCTCCCACACTCAGGCCGGTGTTGGCCCTGAATCAGGCGTAGTAGTCGACGGCGCTGGAGCCGATCACGGTGGACGTCACCGGCGCGACGGCCGCTGCCACTTCGGCGTGATCGGCAACGTCGCCGTTGTCACCCCGACCGCCACGGCCACTGACACCGTTCGCCTGGTTCTGTTGCTGTTGGCCCTGACCTTGGCCCTGCCAGCCGCGGGATTGGTCGGACACGTTGACGTCGACCTGCCCCATGCCCTGCTGGGCGAACATCTCGCGCAACCGGCCGGACTGGCTTTCCAGCGCGTCACGCACCACGGCGTGACCGCTCATGAACGTGACCTGGGCCTGCTGGTCCGCTGTCATGTTGACCTTGATATCCAGGCGCCCGAGTTCGGCCGGTTGCAGCTGGATCTCCGCCGACTTGAGGTTGGCGCTGGACAGGTACATCACGCGGTTGACGATTTCCTCGGTCCAGCCGCTCTGGTGCATGGCCAGCGGTGCGTTGGTCACCGGCGGCAACGCGTTGGCGGTTTTCGGCGTGGCGGCCTGGGTCAGCGCGGCCAGGCGGTTGGCGAAGTCATCGACACGGGTGTCGCTGCTGGCGCCCTTCAAATCCTTGAGGCCTTCTTCGATCAACCCGCCAAAGGCTTTGTCGCCGCCCTGGTCGGTGCTGTCCTTGCTGGCTTGCTGATCCACCATGTTAGCCAGGCCCGTGGCGAAGTTCTGCGCGACAGTCGGCTGGTCCTGGGACGTCGGCGCGGCTTTCTGCGGCGTCTGGCTGCTGGCCGACACATGGCCGCCCTGCTCCATCGCCAGGCGTACCGCCGGCAGGGCGTCCAGAGGGTCTGCCGTGGGATCGAAGGCTGGCTTGGCCGCATCGGTCGCTGCCAACGGCGTCGTGACCAGCGGCTGGGCCTTGTCATCCTTGGCGGCGGCCGGGGCTGGCGTTTCCACCGGCACTGGCACCGGCACCGGCACCGCAACTGGCGTGACCGTGACAATCAACGCGGGGTCAACCACCGGCGCAACCGTCGGGTCTGCCGCAGGCTGCTGCGCCAAGGCCGGGTCGGCGGGCGGGGTTTGATCACTGCTGGCGCTGTCGGTCGGCTTGGCCGGCGGGTCGGCAGGCAAGGGTTTGCCGCTATCGGCAACCGCTGGCGTACCGGCGGCAGGTTTATCGTTGTTCGCGACAGGCTTATCGTTGCCGGCAACCGGTTTGGCACTCGCGTCGGCAGGCTTGTCGCGCGTGGGTTTGGCCGAGTTGTCGTCGGCCTTGGCCGAGGGCTTCGAACCTTGGCTGGCGAACACCTGAGCAAAGCCAGGGCCCTTATCCCGCGGCTCCGCAGCCGCCGCCGGTGGATTGGCGGCAGGCGCTTGAGGCTTGGCCACGGAGGCAGCCTGAAGGAGCGAATTAGGGGCGACTGGCATAGGTAAGGTCTCCACTGCATGGGGATCGGGGATGCAGTATCAGGAGATAGAGCAAGAGTCGGGCCAGCTCCTATCGAAAAGCCGTCCCGCGCCTGAAATTAAAGCTGGAAGCGCTGGCGCTCCGACTCATACAGCGGCTTGACCAGCGCAAACTCATGATCGATCTGATCGACCAAGGCCCCCAGGTCCGCCGCCGCCTCGACGGACTCAACCTCCAGGCGCTGGCACAAGTGCGCCAACCGCACCGCCCCGAGGTTGCCACTGCTGCCCTTGAAACTATGGGCGATAAGCGCCAATGCCTTGGCATCGTCGCGCGCCTTGCGCAGCGCTTCGACGCGCTTTTGCGAATCATCGAGAAAGGTATCGAGCAACTTGGGGTACTCGCCTTCCATGACTTCCTGCAAACCCGATAACACGTCCGGGTCCAGATGAACCTCAACCACTTGTTCGCTCCTTGATCAAGAATCGGCGGATTATGCCAGAGCCTCCCAGCAAAACTCCACGCAGACGCTGCGCCCGCCGTCGGACCAGCGTACATCGCTGCTCAGTTGCCGTACCAGGCTCAAGCCGCGACCGGACAGACGGTCGACATCCAGCGGGCGCGCCAGCACCTGTTCCACATCGAACCCGGGGCCGCTGTCTTCGATGCGCAAGCTCATCCTGCCGCCGGTAACGGTGGGCGCCACCTGCACCTGCACGCGCACATAACCGCTGTTGAGCCGCATCAGCCGTTCGTTGCGCTCGCGGTAATACTGCGCGAACCCTTCGGCATCGCGCTTGAGCCGCGAGTCCAGGCCCAGCACGCCATGCTCCAGAGCGTTGGAATACAGTTCGGCCATCACGCTGTAGAGCGCCCCGCTCTGCTCGCGCAGGCCGTGGATCTCGAGCAGCAGTTGCAACAGATAGGGCAGCGGGTTGTAACGCTTGAGGGTCTCGGCGCGGAATTCAAAGCCCACCGACCAATCCAACGGGCACGACTGGCCGCTGTCGGCGTACAACGGCCCCGTCGCACGCATCGACTGGCCGGCCTGCAGGGTGATTTCGACCATGCTCACATCATCCCGCACCTCACCGCAAAACGCCGCCAGAGCCTGCTCGATATCCTCGAACAGGCAGTCGGGCTCGCGATTGGCGGCAAACACCTGCTGCAAGCGCTCGGCGCCGAACAACTGTTCGTTGGCGTCGGCGGTGTCCAGCACGCCGTCGGAGAGCAGAAACACGCGGTCGCCCAGGGCCATCGGCCAGACTTCGGTACGATCCTCGAACGCCTGTGCCGACAGCACGCCCAACGGCAAATGCCGTGACACCAACGGTGTCCGCTTGCCGGTGGCGACTTCGTGTACATAGCCATCAGGCATGCCGCCATTCCAGACCTCCACCACGCGCCGCTGCGTGCTCAGGCACAACAGCGCGGCGCAGCAGAACATGTCCACCGGCAGGATGCGTTTGAGCTTGGCGTTCATCTCCCGCAGGATCTGCGTCAGCCCGTAGCCCTTGGCCGTCATGCCGTAGAACACTTCCGCCAACGGCATCGCGCCGACCGCCGCCGGCAGGCCATGCCCGGTGAAATCGCCGAGCAGCACATGCATATCACCCGCCGGCGTGTAGGCCGCCAACAACAAGTCACCGTTGAACAGCGCATACGGCGATTGCAGGTAGCGAATGTTCGGCGCCGCGTTGATACAGCCGGAATGGGCAACCTTGTCGAACACCGCCTTGGCCACGCGTTGCTCATGCAGCAGGTAGTCGTGGTGCTTGGCGATCAGGTCGCGCTGCTGCAATACCGTGGCCTGCAGGCGGCGCAGGCGGTCCATCGCATTGATCTTGGCCGCGAGGATCAGCGGGTTGTAGGGCTTGGGCAAGAAGTCATCGCCACCGGCATCCAGGCATTCGGCCAGGGCTTCGCTTTGGCGCAGGGAGGTGAGGAAGATGATCGGCACCAGGGCTTCGCCCGCCAGTTGCTTGATCCGGCGCGCAGCCTCAAACCCATCCATCACCGGCATCAGGGCGTCCATCAGCACCAGTTGCGGGCGTTCGCGGGCGAACAGGTCGACCGCTTCTACACCGTTGCTGGCGGTGAGCACGTGGTGGCCCTGGCGCCGGATGATGGTCGACAGCAACAGCAAGTCGGTGGCGCTGTCTTCGGCGATCAGGACGGTCAGCGGTTCGAGGACCGGAGCCAGAGCGCTCAATTGATATCGAACAGTTTATCGAAGTTGGATATCGCGAGGATCTTGCGCACGTCGGAGCTGATGTTGATCACCTGGACTTCCGCATCATCGCCCCCGGCATGATCGCGCAGCAGCAGGAGCATGCCCAGGGCGGAACTGTCCATGTAGGTGGTTTCCTTCAGGTCGACCACGTACACGTCCGGCACCTTGTAGAAACGCTCGTAGGCCTCACGAAAGATCTGGTGGCTGCCGAAATCGAACCGGCCTTTGATTGCAATCGTCAACTTTGTCCCATCCAGGGATACTTCTGACACGACTGACATGTGACTGCTTCCTTGTCATGGGTCTAGATAGAAGGTGTAGCAGGCGAATGGGCTATGGGCAACACGGCGAATCAAATATGGGAGACAAGCCCCTTCCCACATTGAACAGCGGGCCTGGCGCTAGTAGGGATTCTGCCGCGGCAGGCGCTGGGACAACTCGTCGAGCAGCTTCTGCTCGCGCTTATCCTCGATCGCCCGCGCTTCGTCGATGTAGCGCTGCACCAGCTTGCGCAAGCCTTCGACCCGGGCATACGCCTGCTGCCAGCTCTCGCGGGCCTTGTCGAGGTTGTTCTGGTGCCAGGCCAGGCTCTGGCGCTGCTGGCCGACGGCGGTCTCAAGTTGGTTGAGAAAGCCCTGGTAGCCCATCAGCCACTGGCCGGACACGCCTTTGGTGCCGCGCTCGATCCACTGCTGCTGGTACTCGCCGCGAAAGCGCTCCAGGTCGCCGAGTTTGCTTTCTGCCAGGCGCACCTGGCCCTGGAAGTAACCCAGGCGCTGGACCGCGGTTTTTTCGGCCTTTTCGGCCATGTCCACCACCGGGGCCAGGCGTGACGAGCGGCTGCTGGCCATGGCTTAGCCGCCTGGCGCGGGGGCGAAGATGGACTGCAAGTGCGCTTCGCTTTCGCCCATGCTGATGTTGTCGTTGAGACCCTGGCGCAGGTAGGTGACCAATTGCGGTTGCAGGGCAATCGCCAGGTCGGTCTCACGATCGCCACCGGCCACATAGGCGCCGACGCTGATCAGGTCGCGACTCTGCTGATAGCGCGACCACAGCTGCTTGAACTGCTGGGCGCGGGCCATGTGCTCGGGCGTGACCACCGACGGCATCACCCGGCTGATGGAGGCTTCGATGTCGATCGCCGGGTAGTGCCCCTCTTCCGCCAGGCGCCGCGACAGCACGATGTGACCGTCGAGCACGCCGCGCGCCGAGTCGGCGATCGGGTCCTGCTGGTCATCGCCTTCAGACAACACGGTGTAGAACGCGGTGATCGAGCCCCCGCCCGCCTCGGCATTACCGGCGCGCTCGACCAGCTTGGGCAGCTTGGCGAACACCGACGGCGGATAACCTTTGGTGGCCGGCGGCTCGCCGATGGCCAGGGCGATTTCCCGCTGGGCCTGGGCGAAACGCGTGAGGGAATCCATCAGCAACAGGACGTTCTTGCCCTTGTCGCGAAAATATTCGGCGATGCGCGTGCAGTACATGGCCGCGCGCAAACGCATCAGCGGCGCATCGTCGGCCGGGGAGGCAACCACCACCGAACGCTTGAGGCCTTCTTCACCGAGGCTGTGCTCGATGAACTCCTTCACTTCCCGGCCCCGTTCGCCGATCAGCCCCACCACGATGATGTCGGCCTCGGTAAAGCGGGTCATCATGCCGAGCAACACCGACTTACCCACGCCGGTACCGGCGAACAGGCCCAGGCGCTGGCCGCGGCCGACCGTCAATAAACCGTTGATGCTGCGAATGCCCACGTCCAGCGGCTGGCTGATCGGGTTGCGCTTGAGCGGGTTGATGGTGGGGCCGTCCATCGGCACCCAGTCTTCGGCCTTCATGCCGCCCTTGCCGTCCAGCGCGCGCCCGGCGCCGTCCAGCACGCGGCCGAGCATGCTCATGCCCATGGGCAGGCGGCCGGTATCGGCCAGCGGCACCACGCGGGCACCGGGAGCGATGCCCGCCAGGCTGCCGACGGGCATGAGGAAAATCTTGCTGCCGGAAAAGCCCATGACTTCGGCTTCGACCTGCACCGGGTGGTAGCTGTCGTCGTTGATCACCAGGCAGCGGCTGCCCATGGCGGCACGCAGGCCTTCGGCTTCGAGGGTCAGGCCGACCATGCGCAGCAGGCGCCCTTCGAGAATCGGCTGGCCGGGCAACCCGGTGGCCTCGATGTAACCGCCCAGGCGCTTGGCGAAGCTGGTGCGATCAAGGCGCATCGGCGGCGTCCAGGTCCACGCTCATGTCCGGTTCAGCCGGGTTCAGGAGCTGCTCGTGGACCTGATCCAGCAGTTGGGCCATGATCTGGCTGATGCGCGTTTCCACAGTGGCGTCGATGCGGCTGTATTCGGTCTCGACGCGGCAACCACCGGGCTGCAGATCGGCGTCTTCGACGATGCGCCAGGTTTCTTCATGGCGCTCGCGCAGGGCTTTGACCTGTTCGAAATCCTGCGGGTTGATGTGCAGCCGCACATTGCCGACGCCCAGGGGCAGCAGCTTGAGGGCTTCGCGCATGACGCTTTCGATCTGGCTGGAGTCCAGCACCAGCTCGCGCTGGATCACCTGACGGGCGATGTGCTCGACCAGCCCAACCATGGCTTTTTCGATCTGCGAATCCTGCTCGGCGATGGGCTCGAACAGGCTGCCCATCAGGCGTTCGAGGCTGGCCAGCTTGACGCTCAAGGCGACCTCGGCTTCCTGGCGGACCTTGAGCGTGGCGCTGCGAAAACCATCTTTTTCGCCAGCGGCAAAGCCTTCGTTGTAGGCCTCCTGGCGGATGCTTTCCAACTCTTCCAGGGTCAGCGGCTGGACTTCCTCCAGCGGCACTTCTTCCATTTCCGCCGGCAGTTCTTCCACAGGCTCGGGTTCGGGCTCCGGCACATGCGGATCGAAGCTGGGCAACGACCAGATGTCGAACCCGCCCACGTCCCGCGCGCGAATCAGATCGCTGGGCGTCTCATCTTTGTTCGACATGCGAGGCGCCTTAGATCATTTCTTCGCCGCCCTTCCCGCCGAGAACGATTTCTCCGGCTTCGGCCATACGGCGGGCAATGGTGAGGATTTCCTTCTGGGCGGTTTCCACGTCGCTGACGCGCACCGGGCCTTTGGCTTCCAGGTCGTCGCGCAACAGTTCCGAGGCGCGCTTGGACATGTTCTTGAAGATCTTCTCCTTGACGCCTTCGTCCGAGCCCTTGAGGGCCAGTACCAGCACGTCGGAGGAGACTTCGCGCAACAGCGCCTGGATGCCGCGGTCGTCGACATCGGAGAGGTTGTTGAACACGAACATGAGGTCTTCGATCTGGCCGGACAGGGTGTCGTCGATCTCGCGGATCGAGTCCATCAACTGGCCTTCGACCGAGCTGTCGAGGAAGTTCATGATGTCGGCGGCGCGCTTGATACCACCCAAGGTGGTGCGCGAAGCGTTCGAGTTGCCCGAGAACTGCTTCTCGAGAATCGTGTTGAGTTCTTTCAGGGCCGCCGGCTGCACGGTGTTCAACGACGATACGCGCAGGATGATGTCCAGGCGCACTTTATGGTCGAAGTGGCCGAGCACTTCGCCAGCCTGGTCCGGGTCGAGGTAGGCCACCACGATCGCCTGGATCTGCGGGTGCTCGTAGCGGATCACGTCGGCGACGGCGCGCGGTTCCATCCATTTGAGGCTGTCGAGGCCGCTGGTGTTGCCGCCCAGCAGGATGCGGTCGATCAGGCCGTTGGCTTTGTCTTCGCCGAGGGCCGAGGTGAGCATCTTGCGGATGTAGCTGTCGGAGCCGACACCCAGGCTGGTCTGGTCGCCGACGATCTCGACGAACTCGCTCATCACCTGTTCGACCTGCTCACGGTGAACGTTGCGCATTTGCGCCATGGCCACGCCGACCCGTTGAACCTCTTTGGGGCCCATGTGGCGCAGCACTTGGGCGGCGTCGGTTTCACCCAGGGACAGCAGCAGGACTGCGGCTTTGTCGACCTTGGTGAGTTTGGCAACAGCGGCTCGATTATCACTCATCTGCGTTAATCCACTCTTTCACGACCTGGGCCACACGGCCCGGGTCTTCTGCCACCAGACTCTTGATTGCGTTCAACTGAGCGTCATAGCCTTCGCTCGGGCTTGGCAACAGGATGCTTTGCGGGCCGCCGAGGCTGACACGGTCGTTGGCCAGTTCGCCGTCCAGGCCGCCCATGCCACCCAACTCGACGTCGCCGCCAGCGAAGGCCGCCAGTTGTTTCTTGCCATTGCCGGTGATGTTGTTGAGCACCGGACGCAGCACGCCGAACACCAGCACCAGGATGAACAACACGCCCAGCACTTGCTTGACGATGTCCCAGAACCACGGCTGGGTGTAGAACGCCGCTTCGGCGATCACTTCGCCACGCTCGGCGGAGAACGGCATGTTGATCACGCTGACGCTGTCGCCACGGCTGGCGTCGAAACCGACGGCATCCTGCACCAGGCGGGTGAAGCGCGCCAATTCGTCGGCGCTCCACGGTGCGCGGGTGACGGCGCCGTCAGCGGCGTTGACCTTGACTTGGTCATCGACCACCACCGACACCGACAGGCGGTTGATCCGGCCCTGTTGCTGCTTGGTGTGGCTGATGGAACGGTCGAGTTCGAAGTTCTTGGTCGACTGGTTACGCTTGTCCGCCGGGTACGGAGCGAGCATCGGCTGGCCGGTGGCCGGGTCCATGATCTGTTGGCCGTTGGCGTCCAACAGTGGCTGGCCGGGAGCGATGGCGCCCGCGGTCGCGGCAGCGCCGCCGGTGGTTTGCGGTGCCGAGGCCGGGGCCGGCGGCTGGTTGCTCAGGGCACCCGGTACGCCTTGCGGGCCGTTGCTGGCGGTGCGTTGTTCGCTGGTGGACTGCTCGCTGCGCAGGGCCGGCTGGTCCGGGTTGAATTGCTCGGAGGTCGACTCGACGGCACTGAAATCCACGTCGGCGGACACTTCAGCCTTGTAGCGGTCGTTGCCCAGCACCGGTTGCAGGATGTTGTGGACACGCTGGGTGAGCATGCTTTCCATGCGGCGGCTGTAGTCGAACTGCTTGCCGGCCTGGGTCAGCGCAGAATTTTCGGCCATGTCGGACAACAGGTTGCCCTTCTGGTCGACCACGGTGATTTGCGACTTGCTCAATTCGGGAACGCTGGTGGCCACCAGGTTGATGATCGCCAGCACCTGGCCAGGCTCCAGGGAGCGGCCGGAAAACAGTTCGACCAGTACCGAGGCACTTGGCTTGCGCTCGTCGCGCACAAACACCGAACTCTTCGGAATCGCCAGGTGGACCCGCGCGCCCTTGACGTTATTGAGGCTGGAGATGGTGCGCGCCAGTTCGCCTTCCAGGCCACGACGGTAGCGGGTGGCTTCCATGAACTGGCTGGTGCCCAGGCCCTGGTCCTTGTCGAGGATCTCGAAACCGATGTTGCTGTCGGACGGGGTCACGCCGGCGGCGGCCAGCTTCATGCGCGCCCGGGCGACGTCATCGGCCTTGACCAGCAGTGCCCCGGAGTTGGGCTCCACGGTGTAGGCGATGTCGGCGGCGGCCAGGGTTTCCATGATCTGCTTGGAGTCCATACCGGCCAGGCTGCCGTACAGCGGCCGGTAATCGGGTTGCTGCGACCACAGCACCACAGCAAAACCAATCGCCACGCTGGCCGCCAGGCCGACCATCAGGCCCACCTGACGCAGCATGGTCATTTCCGAGAGGTTTTCCAGGAACGACAGGCCAAACAGCGGCGGCTTGCCGTCTGTCTTGGCGGGTACGTTGTCCACGACTGCTTCTGCCATGACTTAAATCTCGTCCTTAAACCGGCATCTGCATGATGTCTTGATAAGCCTGGACCAGTTTGTTGCGCACCTGGGTCAAGGCTTGAAAGGACACACTGGCTTTCTGCGAAGCGACCATCACGTCGGTCAGGTCCACGCCGCTCTTGCCAATCTCGAACGCGGTCGCCAACTGGTTGGAGGCTTGCTGGGTGTCACTGACTTTGTTGATGGCCTGGCCGAGCATATCGGCGAAACTGCTTTGGCCCAATTCCGGCGCTTGTGCGACGGATTTCGGTTGAGCCATGGCGTCCATTTGCATGGAGCGCATATCCAACATCAACCGATTGAACTCAATACCCTGGCTCATGACCTTCTCTCTCCGACGACCCGCAATTTTTTGACACTACGCAGCGGTTACTAGGGGTGGTAGCAACAAGGGTGCCAGCTCTGTATCAACCTGTAAGAAAAGGCGACAAAACTTGTCGACCTTGTTACCGCTCAGATAGCAAACAGATAAGCTTCCACGTCCATCCCCGCATCCCGCATCTGCGCCAACTTGTAGCGCAGGGTGCGTGGGCTGATGCCCAGGCGCTCGGCCGCTTCTTTACGGCGGCCGCGTTCGGCGCGCAGGGTGTCGATGATCATCTGGAATTCACGGCGGCGCAGATCGTCGCCCAGGGCCCCGGCGGATTCGGCTTCGGCGACCAGCGGCGCGGGCGCCAGGCTCGGTAACGGCGCGGCGCCGCTGCCCATGGCCAGGCAGAAGTCCTGGGGTTGGATCAAGCCGCCCTGTTGCAGAATCAACGCGCGCTGAATGGCGTTATCCAGCTCCCGCACGTTGCCGGGCCAGGGGTAGCCGATCAGGCATGCCTGGGCTTCGGCCGACAGCCGCGCCTGAGCGTGCTTCATTTTTTTGACGTGGTTGTTCAGCAGGCGCTCGGCCAGCGGGATGATGTCCGCCGGGCGCTCGCGCAGCGGGCGCCAGGCCAGGGGGAATACCGAGAGGCGGTAGAACAAGTCTTCACGAAAGCGCCCCGCCGCCACTTCACCCGCCAGGTCTCGGTTGGTGGTGGCGACCACGCGGATATCCAGCTGGATCGGCTTGCGCGCACCGACCCGCTCCACTTCACGCTCCTGCAGCACCCGCAGCAGTTTGGCTTGCAGGCCCAGGGGCATTTCCGAAATTTCGTCGAGCAGGATGGTACCGCCGTCGGCCTGCTCGAACTTGCCCGCCTGGGCCGCGATGGCGCCGGTGAAGGAGCCCTTTTCGTGGCCGAACAGCGTGGCTTCGAGCATGTTGTCGGGGATCGCCGCGCAATTGATCGCGATAAAGGGCTGCTGGGCGCGCCCCGATTGCTGGTGGATATAGCGCGCCAGCACTTCCTTGCCGGTGCCCGACTCGCCGGAAATCAACACGGTGGAATCACTGCGCGCCACGCGGGCCGCGAGTTCCAGCAATTGTGCGCTGGCCGGCTCAAAAGCAATCGGGCCGTCTGCCTCGCCGACAGGAATCACCCCCAGGGCATGCCGCGCCACCAGCTCGATCAACGCCTTGGGCTCGAACGGCTTGACCAGGTAATCCGCCGCGCCCTGGCGCATGGCATCCACTGCGCGCTCGACGGCGCCATGGGCGGTCATCAGCAGCACCGGCAACTGCGGCTGGCGTGCGCGCAGCAGCGCGAGCAACTGATGGCCGTCCATGCCAGGCATGTTCACGTCGCTGACCACCAGGCTGAAGGCCTCTTGCTCCACCGCCGCCAAGGCGTCCTCGGCAGAACCGACCGCCCGATAGTCATGGCCCGCCAGCAGCAGCGTGTCAGCCAATGCCTCACGCAGGGCACGATCGTCTTCCACCAACAGAACCTTGATAGCCATAGCCTTTTACTCCGCGCTTGCCGCGCATGAAAACAGCGGCAAGGTCATCAATGCACAAGTGCCACGCCCCAAGTGGGAACGCAGCTGCAATTCTCCCTGATGGGCGCGCGCCACAGCCTTGACCACCGTCAGGCCGAGGCCCGTACCGTTGGTCTTGGTGGTGAAAAACGGTTCGCCCAGGCGCTGCAGCACCTGCGGCTCGATACCGCTACCGCTGTCGCTGATGCACAGGCGCAGGGTTTGCGCACGGGCGTACACATGCACCTTGAGCCGCGCACCGGGGCCGCTGGCCTGGGTCGCGTTTTCGATCAGGTTGAGCAGCGCGCCCACCAGGGTGTCGCGGTTGCACAGCAATTCGCCTTGGTGGCTGTCGCACTGCCAGCGCACATTGGCGTCCTGCACATGGGTGGCGGCCGCCGCTTGCAACGCCTGCATCAGGCCGGACGGCGTGATGCGGTCGGTCAGCGGCAATTCGCCGCGGGCAAACACCAGCATGTCGCGCACCTGGTGCTCCAACTCATGCAAGCGCTCCTTGAGGCGTCCGGCAAAACGCTGGTGGGTGTCCGCGGGCAATTGCTCATCAGTCAAATGACTGGCGTAGATCAACGCCGCCGACAACGGCGTGCGGATCTGATGCGCCAAAGAAGCGACCATCCTACCCAGCGACGACAAGCGCTCATGGCGCGCCAGTTGGTCTTGCAGGTGACGGGTTTCAGTCAGGTCGTTGAGCAGCACCAGTTGACCGGGCTCCGCGTCCAGGGAGCGAGTGGCGATGGACAAGCGGCGCCCATCCTTGAGGGAGATTTCATGGCCGTCATCTTCACGCGGCGCGAAGCAGCGGCTGATGACATGGCGCCACAGTTCGCCCTCCAACGGCAGTCCGAGCAGGTCGCAGGCGGCCGGGTTGGCTTCGCGCACACGGCCCTGGTCGTCGATGACGATCACACCGCCAGGCAACAGATCGAGCAGGTTCTGCAGACGGTTGGCCAGGCGCTCTTTCTCGGCCAGCTCTTCCATGCGCTGGGCACTGACCACCGCCAATTCGCCCTTGAGCTCGGAGACCCGCGCTTCCAGCAGGCTGTAGGAGTCGGTCAACTGGCTGGACATCTGACTGAACAGCGAGAACGCCTGCTCAAGGCCATGCCGGCTGAGCTGTTCGGCGGACGGGACAGGCCCCTGGAGTTCAGGGGCCGAAGGTAGTTGGGCGGCGTGGGGCATCATGCTCTCTCGCTTGGCTGACCGTCAGTTAAACGGAACGTTGCGAGGGCTGTAGCAATACCCGTGCCTAAAAAAATGCGCTTAGTTTTCAGTTACTTGAAAAACAGGCGTCAATCATCTGCCTGTTCATCACCGTCTCGACGGCTCATCCCATACTTGCGCATCTTTTCCACCAGGGTGGTTCGACGGATACGCAGGCGCTCGGCGGCACGCGCGACGATGCCGTTGGCGTCGTCCAGGGCCTGCTGGATCAGCCCTTGTTCAAGGTTGCCGAGGTAGTCTTTGAGGTCAAGGCCTTCCGGCGGCAGCATCGCGGTGGCACCGAAGTCCGGGGTATGACCGTTGATGGCGATCCGCTCTTCCATGTCGCTGCGCAGGCTGTCCACCAGATGCTCGTCTTCTTCGTCGACGTAGCGGAATTTCTTCGGCAGCTCGACCACGCCGATTACACCGTAGGGATGCATGATCGCCATGCGCTCCACCAGGTTGGCCAGCTCGCGGACGTTGCCCGGCCAGCCATGGCGGCACAGGGACATGATCGCTGCCGAATTGAAGCGGATCGAACCGCGCTTTTCGTGCTCCATGCGCGAGATCAGTTCGTTCATCAGCAACGGGATGTCTTCCACGCGCTCACGCAGCGGGGCCATCTCGATCGGGAACACGTTGAGGCGGTAATAGAGGTCTTCGCGGAAGCTGCCGACCTCGATCATGCTTTCGAGGTTCTTGTGGGTGGCCGCAATGATCCGCACGTCGACGCTCTGGGTCTTGTTGCTGCCCACACGTTCGAAGGTGCGCTCCTGCAACACGCGCAACAGTTTGACCTGCATCGGCAGCGGCATGTCGCCGATTTCGTCGAGGAACAGCGTGCCGCCGTTGGCCAGCTCGAAACGCCCGGCACGGCTGGTGATCGCCCCGGTAAAGGCGCCCTTCTCGTGGCCGAACAGTTCGCTTTCGAGCAGCTCTGCCGGGATCGCCCCGCAATTGACCGGCACAAAGGGCCCGTCGCGGCGCTTGGAGTGATAGTGCAGGTTGCGCGCGACCACTTCCTTGCCGGTGCCCGACTCGCCGAGGATCAGCACACTGGCGTCGGTATCGGCCACTTGCTGCATCATCTGGCGCACGTGCTGGATCGCCCGGCTGGTGCCGACGAGACTGCGGAACAGGTTGGGTTCGCGGTGACGACCGCGCTCACGGGCCTGGTCGTACATCTCGCGATAGACCTGGGCGCGATGCAGGGAGTCGAGCAATTTGCTGTAGCTGGGCGGCATTTCCAGGGCGGACAACACCCGGCGGCGCTGGTCTTCCGGCAGGTCGAGCGAAGAAATATCGCCCATCAGCAACACCGGAAGGAACTCATCCCAGGTTGACAGTGTCTTTAACAAGCCCAGAACTGCGCCAGGAGCGTTTACCGTCCCGATCAGTACACAAATGATTTCACGGCTCGAGGACAACGAGCTGACCGCCTGCTGCCAATCATGGCTACCGCAGGGCAGATTTTCTTCGCCAAGAAAATTTAAAATCACCGCTAAATCGCGGCGGCGGACGCTATCGTCATCAATCAGCAGAATTTTGGTTTCACGCCACATGCAATAGCAACTTCCCTAGTAAAACGCTCTGCCCCAGAGTGAGGGCAATCTAGACGTTTGTAAGATTTCTTACCTTACTAGACGTCTGAAATCTGAAAACAGCACTAGTTAAGTCAAAAATGCTGGCACAGTCAAATATATGACGCACCGTTCGGATTAACTGAGCCCATTCAGCCGAACAAATGGTAAACCTTTGACGCACTTTCCGCTCGGTTGATCTGCGACATCTCTTCGAAAATCGCCTGGCGCTCACCGGTCGTCACCTCAAGCAACTGCTGATACACCGCCAGCAAGCTCTCCAGCTTTTCCCGCAGGGCGTCCTCGTCCACCGGCGCTTCGCTGAGTACCTGATCAATCACCGCGCGACAGCCCAGGTCCAGTTCGCCAACGGCTTCCCAGTTGCGCTCCGCCAGCGCGCCGATCAGGGCTTCGCGGGTTTCATCGATGCGTTGCAGTGCTTGGCTCATGATCAGTTCCTCAAGGCCGAGGCCTTACTGTGCGGCACCTTGTGGTGCGGCAATGGCATCCCAGCCTTCTTTGACGGTAATCAACAGACGAGCGACTTCGTCGATCATGTCGACATCGTTGTGCAAATTGGCTTCCATCAGACGGTTGGTCATATAGACATATAGACCGTCCAATTGCTGGACGTATTCCTTGTTGTCGCTTTTTTCCGCATCCAGGCCATCACGAAGGCCAATGAGGATGTCAGAAGCCTTGCCGAGCATCAGGCCCTTCTGAGCGATATCGCCACGCGCCAGCGCCCCTTTGGCTTGCGCCATACGGTCCAGACCGCCCTCCATCAGCATTTGCACCAGGCGATGCGGGCTGGCTTCGGAGATCTGAGCATGGGAATTGACCTTCTGATATTGGCGAAGGGCTCTCATGGGATTCATGTTTCTACCTCGTGACAGGCAACAGCTAGATGGGTTGCAGTAACCATTATGTCGACTGGATCGCAAAAAACTTTAACCCGCCGGCGCTATAAAGAACAAAGCCCAGGTCAACGGACCCGGGCTTTTTCACGCACATTCAATCAGCTGCTGCTTTTGGAGTTGCTCAGCGCACTGAGCGTGCCAAGGATGCTGCTGCTCTGTTGCCGCAACTGCGCCACCAGCGTGTCCATGGCCGTGTACTTGCGGGTCAAGGAGTCCTGCATCGTCGTGAGACGATCATCCAGATCGGTTTGCTGCTTGGTCAGGTCTTTCAGGCTGTCGGCCAACGACGTCGTGCGCGTCGCCAGAATCCCGGTGGAGGCCTTGGCGTAGCCATCGGTAGCCGCCGTCAGGCGCGCCAGCAAGCCGGTCTTGCCGCTGAAAATACTGTTGATGTCGGCGGCATTGGTGGCGACAGCCTTATCCCACTGCTTGCTGTCGATACTCAGCGCCCCGGTGTCCTGGTCGGTCGTGACGCCGAACTGCGCCAGGGACTTCAAGGTGCCGTTGCCGGACAGTGCGTTGAACTCGTTGCGGATCGCCGACTGCAAGGTACGCATGGTCGAGTCGCCAGTCAGGGTTGCGGCGATGGAGTTACCGGCAGCATCCTTGGTGACCTTGGTCTCGGCGTTCATGGCCTTGAGCAGAGCGTTGTAGGTGTCGACGAAGCCCTTGACCCCGGACTTCAGCGCGGTGGCGCTGGTGCTGACCGAGATGGTCATGGCGGTACGAAGCGGGTTGGTTGTATTCGGATCGTTGGCCGTGACCGTAGGCGACAGCGACAGCAACTTGATGCTTACCCCACTCACCGCATCCGTGATGCTGTTGGACTTGGACTCCGCCGCAATGCCATCGATAGTGTACTTGGCGTTCTGAGGCGAGCTGACTACCGTGTAGCCGGTATCAATCCCAGAGTTGCCCGACATCGTCAGGTCCGAACCGACCCCGCCATTGGTGGAGGTCAGGATCAGACGCGAACCGGTGGAGTCGGTGAGGATGTTGGCACTCAGGCCGGCGGTGCCGAACGTGGAGTTGATCGAATCACGCACCTGTTGCAGTGTCGCGCCTGCCGGCACACTCAAATCAAAGTTCTTGCCCGACTGCGTGATTGTCAGCGTTGTCGGCGTGGTGCCGGCGTTGACGACTGTCGACTGGCCACCGGCAAACGTTTTGGTCGATAGCTTCGAAGGCGCGGCCAGCTGGTTGACGATCAGCGAGAAGCTGCCGTTCGCCGCACCTTGGTTGGCCGTCATGGTGGCGACCTTTTCGTCCGAAGAGGTACCGGTCAAGCCGCTGAAGCTGTTGTCGGTGCCCATGCTGGTCAGCGCACCACGGAAGGCGTCCAGGGCTGCCTGGATCTTGCCGATCGACGACAGCTGGGTAGTTGCCTTTTGCGATTGGGTGTTGATCTGCGCCTGTTTCGGCGCTCGCTCGGCATCCACCAGGGATTTCACAATTGCCTGGGTGTCGAAGCCCGACCCCACGCCAGTAATCGTTGTACCCGCCATCATCTTTCTCCTTTACGGTGGCTGCCGTTATCTTGACGAAGAACACTTCAAGCCGTAACAGCAACAATTTTCATGCCAGCTCAAGCCTTGTCGTCAAACAATACGTGACTGGCGCTGGACAAACTTTGCGCCAGCTTCAAGGCCGTTTCCGAGGGAATCTGGCGGATCACTTCACCGGTGTCGGTGGCAATGACCTTGACCACAACCCTATGGGTGGAATCATCAATGGAAAAATCCAGATTACGCTGGGCCGCTTGTACGAATTCTTTAATATCGGTGACCGCTTTTTCCAGATCGCCCTTTTGGGGCTTGTCCGTGGTTGGCGCGGCCGGCTCAACCTTAGTCTTGTCTTTGTCAGCAACCACAGGTGCCACGGGGCCTTGAGGGGCCTGTGGCGGATAAGACAAGTTCAGTTTTACATTCATGTCCATGCCCAATCTCCTCTGATTGGAAAAGACGAAAGGGCACGTAAACGCGCCCCCCCATCATTTACCCAGTGCCGTGATTACTGAAGCAGCTTCAGTACAGCGGATGGCAGTTGGTTAGCCTGCGACAGGATCGCGGTGGAAGCCGACTGCAGGGTTTGCTGCTTGGTCAGTTCAGCGGCTTCGGAAGCGAAGTCGACGTCCTGAACAGTACTACGGGCAGATGTAGTGTTTTTCTGGATGTTGGTCAGGTTATCCACAGTGCTGGTCAGACGGTTCTGAACAGCACCCAGGCCCGAACGGGAGCTGGAGATGGTAGCGATAGCCTGGTCGATCACGGACACAGCGTTCTGAGCCTTGGTGGCGTCAGTCACGTCGGTCTGCGATACGGAGGTCTTGGCCGAGGCAGCGGAAGTCGCGGCACCGAAGAGACCGGTCACACCAGCACCTTCCAGGGAGTAACCCTTGGAGGAGTTCATGTTCACAGCACCGGTAGCGATGATGCCGTCAGCCAGGGCAGTAGCAGTACCGTAGGTACCGGAACCGTCTTTGGTCGCAACAGTGATGGTACCGGCAGCGGTCGAAGCGCTGAAGGCCAGGTTTTCACCAGTGTCGGATTTAACCGACAGAGTGCCTTTGGATTCATCGTAGTTAACGCTGATACCCAGTTTGGCGGAGTTCGACTTCAGTTGGTCAGCCAGGCTGGCGGTATCTTTCACACCGACGAACGTGGTGGCTTGGCCGCCAACGGTCATGGTGAACGAAGCCGGAGCAGCAGCAGCACCCGCGCCGACAACGAACTGAGCTTCAGTGCTGGCAGTAGCGCTCAGGCCACCGACGGCGCCACTCAGTTGGGCAGCGATGGTTTTAGCGGAAGCAGCGGCAGCTACGGTTACGCTGGTAGACTGACCGTTACCAGTCACAGCGATTGCGCCACCAGCAACACCAGCACCAGGGGTGATGCCCAGGCTGTTGATCTGCTGCGAACCGATGTTGTTGGCAGCAACGTTGTCCAGGCTTACGTTGATGGTTTCGTTAGCGTTGGCGCCAACTTGGATAGCTTTAGTACCGTACGAACCGTCCAGCAGTTTCTGGCCGCCGAAAGTGGTGGTTTGCGAGATACGGGTCAGTTCCGAAGTCAGAGCCTGGTATTCGTCGTTGTTCGACTTACGGTCGTCGGTGCTCAGGGAGCCAGTAGCCGAAGACAGAGCCAGGGTACGCATTTTTTGCAGAATGTCGGTCGAAGCCTGCATTGCGCCTTCAGCGGTTTGCGCGATGGAGATACCATCGTTGGCGTTCTTGACTGCTTGACCCAGGCCGTTGATTTGGCTAGTCATGCGGGTAGCAATACCCAAGCCGGCAGCGTCGTCTTTAGCGCTGTTGATACGCAGGCCGGAAGACAGGCGCTGCATGGAAGTGGCCAGGGAGCTGCCAGCTTTGTTCAGGTTGCCCTGGGTAGTGATGGAAGCAATGTTGGTGTTTACTGTTAAAGCCATGACGAAATCCTCGTTGGATGGATACTGCGGCTTCCGGCCCTGGCAACCGCCGGGTGTGGCCTAGAGAACCTACGTAATAGTTATCGTCGTGGTAGCCGGTTGCTTGAGGAGTTTTTTGATTTTTTTTACTAGCACCGTGCCACCCCTTGTAATTCAAGGGCTTAGTCCGGCAAAAAGGCCTGATTTCATTGGTTTTTCTGGCGCCAAATAAAAAACGCCGATGATCGTTCGATCATCGGCGTCTTCATGCTTGAAGCGCGTGCAACCTATTTAAGCGTCACGGACGATAGAGAATCGCCGAGCCCCAGGACAGGCCCACACCAAATCCGCTGATTGCCACGCGTTTCCAGGTGGAGTCCATCGCATGCTTTTCCAGCAGCAACGGAATGCTCGACGACACGGTGTTGCCGGTCTCGACCATGTCCTTGATGAATTTTTCCACTGGCGCATCTTCGAAACGCCGCGCCACGGCGTCGACGATCGCCGCACTGCCCTGGTGAATGCAGAAGGCATCGATGTCGTCGGCCTTGAGGTCCGACTCATCGAGCAGCGCGTGCAAGTGCGCCGGCACTTTGAGCAAGGCGAAGTTGAACACCTGGCGGCCATTCATGAAGAACACGCCGTCGCTGACTTTCAAGTGCGGTGCGCCGGAGCCGTCGGTGCCGAACTTGGCCTTGCCGAGCAACCACGAGGCATCTTCACCCATCCAGGTCGCGGTGGCGGCATCGCCGAACAGCATGGTGGTGTTGCGATCTTCCGGGTCGACGATCTTCGAATACGGATCGGCGGTGATCAGCAGGCCGTTCTTCAGGCCGGTGGCCTCCATGAAGCCCTTCATCGCGTAGATGCCATAGACGTAGCCGGAGCAACCCAGGGAAAGGTCAAAGGCAGCGACGTGAGTCGGCAGGCCGAGCTTGTCCTGGACGATGGCGGCGGTGTGGGGCAAGCCCTCTTCGTCGCCGTTCTGGGTGACGACGATCAGCGCGTCGATAGACTCACGCTTCAACTGCGGGTTGTTGGCAAACAATGCATTGACCGCTTCGACACACAGGTCGGAGGTCTCCTGCCCAGCTTCCTTGCGCGGCAGGAATGCCGACCCGATCTTGCCAATGATGAACTCTTCATCCTTGGCGAATTTGGCACCCTGGGCGTAATTATCGATCCCGTCGGCCGGCACGTAACTGGCGATGCTTTTTATGCCAATCATTGTGGCTTCCCAATACTAAATAGCTGGAGAACACCCCTCGGACGACGCCTGGAGTGCTGACAATAAAGGGGATAACCCCATGACAATTTCGCTGAAAGCCGTCCCGCAAGGACCCTGTGACGACTTATCCTTTTCATACGATACAGTGAAGATGCGCTTTATGACTCACAGGTCACTCAATTTTGTGCGGTTTATGCAAAACCTTTGAACAATTGAGCCGTAAAAACGACAACGGCCCACCCTGTTTCCAGAGTGGGCCGCGGTGTTGTCACGCTGAAATCACATTTTGCTGAACAGGCTCAACTGGGAAATTTTAACGAAGGCCAGCTGTGAAGCCTGCAACATGGTCTGCTGCAGCGTCAGATTGATCGCCGCCTCTCCCATGTCGACGTTAGCCAGGTCACTCATGGTGCTGGTGTTGGCCAGACCGATGCTGGTGTTTTCGCCGGACTGAATATCCAGGGCGTTCCCCCGCGCACCGATGTCACCGCGCACGTTAGTGATCTGGGACATTGAGTTTGCCAAGTTGCTGATGGAGGCATCCAGCACGTCCTTGAGCTTGACCGTCGCCGCCGGATTACCGTCGGCCGGCAGCTCCAGCGCCTTGCGCAATTGGCCTAGGGTGTCCAGCGCATTCTGCGTTTTCTGGGTATTGGCACCGACGGAAAACTGATCGCCCGCTTGTGGCGTACCGCCGCTGATGTCAAACGTCACCCCGGCCGCCGTCAAGGTCGTACCGCCACCGGTATCACCGGTGGCAATGGTTTTGCTAGCGGCCGTGTAGGGCTGGGCGTACACCTCGTAGGCGGTCGCGCTGGTGAACTTGATCAGCGCCCCGCTGTTGCTCGGGAACGTGCTGGCATAGTCCGTCTGGTTGGACACGGTGGCACCGTTCAATTGCGCAGTGGACGTGTTGCTTGGCGTGCGCGAGATACTGAACGTATCCGGCTTGGCTTCCAGGCTGAACGAGCGATCCTTGACCAGCGCATCGGAGTTGGCGCCCGGGGCAACATCCCCGAGGCCCATGGTGATGTCGAACTTCACCCCACGCAGTGCCACGCTGGTGCTGCCTTCCTTGGTGGCATCGAAGGTGCCGTTACCCGCAATCTCCGAGGTCACGTCAGTGCCGTTCTTATCGGACACCTTGTATTGGGTGCTGCTGGTAAAGGTCAGCTTGTACGGCTGGCCGTCGGCGAACTTGTTGGAGTAGTCGGCGCTTGAAGTCACCAAGCCGGCCGACAGCGCAACCTTGTTGTCATTGACCGTCGGCGGCACCGTCTGAGGCACAGGGGCAAGCCATGTGGCCTGGGTGCGACTGGTGTTGGCGGCGCCCTCCAGAATGGTCTTGCCGGTATCACCGGCGCTGATCTTCAACGTATTGGAGACTTGCAGGGTCAGCGGCGTTTCATCGCCTTGATAACTGTAAGTGCCGTCATTGTTGCGGCTGTAGGGCGGGGTCTGGGTCTTGGAACCGGAAAACAAGTAGTTGCCGGAAGAGTCCTTGCTGTTGAGCATGCCCAGGACCTGATCCTCGATCGCCCCGACTTCACTGGCAATCGAGCGGCGATCGGCATCGCTGATCGAGCCGCCGGCACGCAGGGCCAACTGAGTGGCGCGCTGCAAGGCATCGTTGATCGAGCTGAGCACGCTTTCTTCGTTGGTCAGGGAGTTTTTCAGGCTGGTGATATTGCCATTGAACTGACCCAGCATGTCTTTCTGCTGTTGCAACAACAACAAACGGGCGGCCGCCACCGGATCATCCGCGGCGGTTTGCACACGCACACCGGAACTGGCCTGATCCTGGGCCTTCACCACACTGGAATAGTTATCCGAATACTTGGCGGAACTGGTTTCGAAATACTGCTGTGTAGAAATTCGCATCGTCCCAGACTCCCTTAAAGACTATTGATCAGCGTAGTGAAGGTTTCTTGCGCAGCCTTGATGATCTGCGACGACGCGGTGTAGTACTGCTGGAACTTGATCATGTCGCCCGCCTCTTCATCCAGGTTGACCTGGGACACCGAGTTGCGTGCGTTTTTGTTGGCCGTCAACAACGCGCCAGTGGCCGTGGTGTCAGTAGTGGCCGAGGCGGCCTTGGCCCCCACGGTGGACACCAGGCGGCTGTTGGCCGCGACCAGGCTCACCCCGCCCCCGCTGCCATCGGCCAGACCGACCGAGGCCTTGGTCTGCAGATTGAGCAGTTCCTGGGCATTGCGGTTGTCCGACCTGCCGGAAGCATTGAAAGAGAACGTGGTGCTGTCGCCATCGGTCGGCGAGCCGCCGACGGTCGTATCGAAACCGAAGCTCGCGGCCGGTACGACGAGCGCACCACTGGCATCGCGCATCGGTACGTTGACGGTGATCTTGTTACCCTGGCCCGGCACAATCGTGCCGCTGCCTATCGAGTTGCCCTGAGCATCGTTGAGCGTGTAGGCCTGGGTACCGTCGGCTGCCGGCTTGCCGAAGACCATCTTCACCGGCATTGAGTGTTCAATCCCGGCGCGCAGTTGAGCGGTAGTCGCGCCGCCATGAATGTCGATCGGCAGCGTCAGGCTCGGTGGTGTGAAAGTGCCAGTCCCCTGATTGGTTTTACTGCTTTCGCCCAGTAAAGGCCCGGCAAACGCGATTTTATTGGAGTCCGTCATATCGGTGCCGATATTGGTGGCGCCAGTCGCGGTGGGGCTGACCTTGAAGCTATCGCCCGCCGCCATCGCCCCCTTGCCATCCAACGCCAAGGTGAACCCATCGATCACCGGCGGCGGCGTGGTGGTGACGTCGAACGCGCCCATGGCTTTGCCGTCGGAACGCACCACGGTGTAATTGTTGGCGCTGCTGAAGGTGACCTTATAGTCATAGGTCGACAGCTTGCTGGTATCGGCGATGCTCACATTCAGGTTGCCGGCACTGCTGTTACCAACGGCGCCCTGGCTGCGCTGGGCAATCGCTGTCGCGCTGTTGATGTCCTTGAACAGCGAGGTGCCGAAGTCGCCATTCAGGTCCAGGCCTTGGCCCAACTGATTGTTGACCGTATCGGCCGTCGCCAGGGCGATACGCCCCAGATCATTGATGGCCGGCATCAGCGCATCACTGCGATAACGCAGCAACCCGCCGATGCTGCCGCCGGACAGCACGTTGCCCAGGTCCACAGAGGTCCCGCCGCCCACGTTCAACTCAATGGTGTACTGGCTGGTGTCGCTCTTGCTCGGCACGGCGGAAATGCTGTTGGACTGGTCGCCCAGCACCAGGGACTGGCCCGAGCCGGTGCTGACACTGAACACACCGTTCTTTTCACTGGTGGTCACCCCCACCAGCTCATTGAGCGAGCGCACGGCTTCATTACGCGCATCCAGCAAATTGGCCGGCGCAGTGTTGGTCGAGCCCTGGACCTGACTGATCTGCTTGTTGAGCGAGGCAATCGAGGAGGTCAACTGATTGACCTGATCACTCATGGTGCTCAACTGGCCGTTGATCGACTCTTTCTGCTGGTTCAACTGGGAGGAGATCGAGTTGAACCGGTTGCTCAGGGTCTGCGCGCTGGTCAGCAGCACCTGCCGGGCGGACGTGTCACTGGGGTTGGCGGCCGCGGTCTGCACCGCGGAGAAGAATGCACTGAGTACCGAGGACATGCCGGTGGTCTTGTCCGACAAGGTCTTGTCGACAGCACTGACCTGATCGGCATAAGCCTTAGCATCGCTGTTGAGCGACGTGCTGTTCTGGTAGGCCGCGTCCAGGAATTCGTTATAAACCCGGCGCACATCCGCCAACGTCGTGCCACTGCCGATGAACACACCGCCGTACTGGTTCGAAGCGCTGGCGCTCTGAGTGGTCTGCTGACGCGAGTAGCCTGCGGTATTGGCGTTGGCGATGTTGTTACTTAAGACCGACAACGATCCTTGAGCGGCGTTTAGCCCCGACATCCCGATATTGAGCAAACTCATGATTCAGACCTTATAAATGAGTGGTCGCGCCCGCGGCAGCGTAGTTCTGGTAGCTGTTCATCGTTTTGGCAATCTGCGAAATCTTGCTGGCGTAATCCGGATCGGTGGCATAGCCGGCTTTTTGCAACTCGCGCACAAACTGTTCCGGGTTGTCGGCTGACTTCACAACTTCTTTATAGCGATCATTGCTTTGCAACAACGTCACCAGGTCATGGAAGCTGTCCTGGTAGGAATCGTAGGAACGGAACTGCGCCGTTTCCTTGACCATCGCGCCATCGCGAAACTCGCTGGTGATCGCGCGGGCCTGGCCGCCCTGCCAGCTCTGGCCGGCCTTGATACCGAACAGGTTGTGGCTGCTGCTGCCGTCGTCGGCGCGCATCACCGACTTGCCCCAACCGGTTTCCAGGGCGGCCTGGGCCACCAGGTACTTCGGATCGACACCGATACGCGCCGCGGCAGCCTTGGCCATCGGCAACATGGTGGCGACAAATTCGTCCTGGGAACTGAAGGCTTTCTTCGCCGGGGCCAACGGCGGCTGGGCCACGGCGCGGCCGTAGACCTGCATGCGGCCGCTGGGCACGGCAAAACTGCGTGCGCTGCTGTTGATCACGTTGTCATCGGCGACGCTGTTACGCAGTGGTGCGCGATTGGCATCGATCGCGACCGGCGCGCTCGGCACGATGCCGGCGAGCAGTCGATCGGTCAGTTTGCTCGGCAAGGCGAGGCGGCGCTGGTTCATCAGTGCCACATCGTTGGTGTGAGCGCTGGCGCCTTCGGGGACAGCCACGCGGTAGGCCCACAGTGGGCGCTGGCCATTGGAGCGGCCCAGCGGCCCGGTCGCCTGGGTGCCGGCGGCGATTTCCGTCGGTACGTCGACTTTCTTCACCGGCTCAGCCGCCGCCGGGCCCTGCAAGGTGGCCGCCTGGGCGTCCACCGGCTTGTTCTTCTGCATCTGACGCATCAGCACGTCGGCCAGGCCGATACCCCCGCCTTCGCGGGACATCGAGACAGCCAACTGCTGGTCGTACATTTCCTGGTACTGCTTGGCGGCCGGAGTGTTCAGCGGATTGTCCTTGCCCAGGGCGTCGGTGGCCGAGCGCATCGACTTGAGCATCTCGCTCAGGAACAGCGACTCGAACTCCTGCGCCACTTTGCGCATGTTGCCGTCGCTGTTCTTGTCGGCGCCGACCTTGAGCTGGTTAAGCCGGTTCAGGTCGGAATAAGACCCCGAGTCCGCCGTGCTGCTGATCCCGCTGTTGCGCATATCCATGGCCATGGCCTCAGATCACAATCAGGTCGGCTTGCAAGGCGCCGGCCTGTTTCAATGCTTCGAGGATCGCCATCAAGTCGCCGGGCGCCGCGCCCACCTGGTTCACCGCGCGGACAATCTCGTCCAGGGTGGTGCCGGGGCCGAACTTGAACATCGGCTTGGCTTCTTGCTGGGCGTTCACCCGCGAGCGCGGTACCACGGCGGTCTGGCCATTGGACAACGGCCCAGGCTGGCTGACGATCGGGTCTTCGGTAATGGTCACGGTCAGGCTGCCGTGGGTCACCGCGGCCGGCGACACTTTGACGTTCTGGCCGATCACGATAGTGCCGGTGCGCGAGTTGATAATGACCTTGGCCACTGCCTGACCGGGGTCGACCTCGAGGTTTTCCAGGATCGACAGGTAATCCACGCGCTGGCTTGGGTCCAGCGGCGCAGTGACCCGGATCGAGCCGCCGTCGATGGCCTGGGCCACGCCAGGGCCGAGCATGTCGTTGATCTTGTCGACCACACGCTTGGCGGTGGTGAAGTCGGAACGGTTGAGGTTCAGGGTCAGGCTGTTGCCCTGGTTGAAGCCGCTGGGCACGGTGCGTTCAACCGTGGCGCCGCCAGGGATGCGCCCGGCTGATGGCACGTTCACCGTAATCTTCGAACCGTCGCGGCCTTCAGCGTCAAACCCGCCCACCACCAGGTTGCCCTGGGCGATGGCGTAGACGTTGCCGTCGATACCTTTGAGCGGCGTCATCAACAGGGTGCCGCCGCGCAGGCTTTTCGAGTTACCGATGGACGACACGGTAATGTCCACCACCTGACCCGGCTTGGAGAACGCCGGCAAGTCGGCACTGATGGACACGGCCGCGACGTTTTTCAGCTGCACGGTGCCCGAGCCCGACGGCACCTTGATGCCGAACTGCGAGAGCATGTTGTTGAAGGTCTGCAGGGTGAACGGGGTCTGGGTGGTCTGGTCACCCGTACCGTTAAGCCCGACCACCAGGCCGTAGCCGATCAACTGGTTAGAACGCACGCCGGAAATGCTGGCGATGTCTTTCAGGCGTTCAGCCTGGGCGACTGCGCTCAGGGACAGCAACAGTGCCGCCGCCATCAGCTGTTTGAATTTCAAAGTGGCCACCTAGAAAGGGAACAGCGGGCTAAGGAAGAAACGGTCGAACCAGCCCGGCTGACTCGCATCAGCAAACGAACCCGTACCCGAGTAGGTAATGCGCGCATCGGCAATGCGCGTCGAAGGCACCGTGTTGTCGGTGGCAATGTCATCGGCACGGACCATGCCGGCGATGCGTACCAGCTCGTCACCACTGTTGAGGGTCATCCACTTCTCACCGCGCACGGCGATGATGCCGTTGGGCAATACATCGGCCACTGTCACGGTGATCGAACCGGTCAGGCTGTTGTTCTGCCCAGCGGAGCTCTTGCCGTTGGTGGCGCGGTCACCGCTGTAGCCGGCGCTCAAACTCAAGTCGCCACTGCCCAAGGGGTTGTTGGTGTTCGGCACGGCACCAAACAACGAGGTCAGGCCAATACCGGTCTTGCTGGTCTTGCCCACCTGCGAGTTGGCGTTCTTGCTGGCCGTGGTCTTCTCGTTGAGGGTGATGGTGATGATGTCACCGACCCGGAACGCCTTGCGGTCGCCGTACAGGTTCTGTTCGAAACCGGCCTGGTAGATCGAGCCGTTATTGGCCGCCGCCGGCAGCGGTGTGCGTGGCAACACCGGCGCGTAGTACGGGTCATTGGGTTTTGGCGTCGGGGCGACACAGCCCGCGAGCACGGCAATCCCACTCAATGCCAGAACGGAAACATAGCGATTCATGACCCTAACCTCACGGTGTTGCAGGCGCCCTCAGGAGCGCCCCATAGACTTGATTACAGATTCTGCGTAACGAACGAAAGCATCTGGTCGGCGGTGGAAATCACCTTGGAGTTCATCTCGTAGGCGCGCTGAGTGGTGATCATGTTGACCATCTCTTCCACCGTGCTGACGTTGGAGGTTTCCAGGGTGCTTTGCAGCGTGGTACCAAAACCGTTCAGGCCCGGGGTGCCGATTTGCGGCGCGCCACTGGAGGCGGTTTCCAGGAACAGGTTGCCGCCGATGGCTTGCAGGCCGGCCGGGTTGATGAAGTCGGCGGTTTGCAGGTTGCCGATCACTTGCGACGCTGGGTTGCCCGCCACGGTGATGGACACGGTGCCATCGTTGCCGACGGTGAAGGTCTGGGCATTGGCCGGCACGATAATGGCCGGTTCCAGGGCGAAACCGTTGGACGTGACGATCTGGCCGTTGGAGTCCAGGTGGAAAGAACCATCACGAGAGTAGGACGTCGTTCCGTCTGGTTGCAGGATCTGGAAGAACCCTTTGCCGTTGATCGCCATATCCAGAGGCTGACCGGTTTGCTGCAGGTTACCGGCCGTGAAGTTCTTCTGGGTGCCGACGATCTTCACACCGGTACCCAATTGCAGGCCCGACGGCAGTTCGCTGTCCTGGGTCGACTGGGCGCCTGGCTGGCGCTTGATCTGATAGAGCAGGTCCTGGAACTCGGCGCGATCACGTTTGAAGCCCGTGGTCGAAACGTTCGCCAGGTTGTTGGAGATGGTGGTCAGGTTGGTGTCCTGGGCGGACAGACCTGTTTTGGCAACCCATAGAGCCGGAAGCATGCTGTTCTCCTTCGTGCGCCTGTTTGTTGGCGCTGCGCCGCAAAATTAGTATTCAGTGAAACCGCTATCAGCTCATCGCCAGAACGCGGGTCATGGCCTGGTCGTCTTCTTTAGCGCTGTTCATCATCTTGATGTGCAGCTCGAACTGCTTGGAAAGCGCCAGCACCGCGGTCATTTCTTCCACCGCATTGACGTTGCTCGCCTGCAGGAACCCCGAGGTCAGCTTGACGTTCGCGTCGGCCTGGGCCGGCTGGCCGTCCTTGGTGTGGATGGTGCCGTCCAGGCCTTTGGTCATGTTCTTGAGGTCGGGCTGGACCAGCTTGATCCGGTCCACTTCAGCCATCACCCGCGGGCCTTCACCCATTGCGCGGATGCTGACGGTGCCGTCGGCGCCTACTTCGATCTTCTGCTGCGGCGGCACGGCGATCGGACCACCGTTGCCCATGATCGGCATGCCATTGCCGGCCCGCAGCACGCCGAGCGCATCCACATTCATGCTGGCGCTGCGCACGTAGGCTTCGCTGCCATCGGGGGTTTGCACGGCCATCCAACCGTCACCGCTGACCGCCACATCGAGGTCACGACCGGTTTCGATCATGGCACCCGGAGAGAAGTCGGTGGCAGGCCGCTCGGTCATGGCAAACGCCCGCGCCGGAAAGCTGTCACCGAACACCGGCATCGAGCGCGCCTGCTCAAGGTCACGCTGGAAGCCGTTGGTGGAAATGTTCGCCAGATTGTTGGCATGGGCCTTCTGCGCCAGAGCATTCTGGCTGGCGCCGGTCATTGCCACGTAAAGGTACTTGTCCACGCTCTATCCTCTTTCTGACGGACGCTTGCCGCCCACCGCTGTACTGATGAGGCTTAAGCAATTTGCGAACCAACTTTCAAAAAGTGCAGAAAGCCCAGGCGGGGCAAGGGTTTGCGGCAAGGCGTGAAAAAAGGCAGGCCCAGGCGGAGTCGAAAAAACGGCGGAGTTATGCCGCAGACGGCAACGCTTGGTGTCCCGCAGGCTTTTCCCGGCGCTCAAGCGCTACGCATGGGTGGAGCGCGGAGCACGCCGAACCGCTGAAACACTTGGCAAGCCACTGGGCACTTGCCCTCCCCGTTGGCCACCTCGAAACGATGGGACCGAGGTTTTGTTGTCCGACCATTACAAGCGCCCAAAAAACCATATGCCTGACGGCCCGGTAAATGCGTGAGTACATATGTAGCTGGCTTGATTTTTATAAAACCCAGACAAAGCCAACTCCAAACAAGAATAGTCCGATAGCTTTTTACATTTACTGATCAAAACCCACTTGGCGTTCAAATACAGCACCCGTAACTTCGGTGCGGCGCAAAGCGGTCACGACTACTTTCCGATCACTCGCACCTTATCAACTTATTATTTTCCAAGGATACTGAAATGCCTGGTATTGATAATGCCCCCCATACGCACATGACGACAACTTGGCAAAAACAATTTTCTTATAACGAAATTCTAGACCGGTTCGAGCCATTAAGCAGCCTATCGCCCGAACAACAGCGCGAGTTGGAGGTACGCCCGGAGCTGAATCCTAACAATAAAGAATACTGGGAAAGCCGAGCTGGGGAGTACGATGCCGGGACACTGCCGCCCTGTTGCGACCTAGACCCGACGACCTCGGCGTTCCTGGAACTGCTGGACAACATCCCCGGCAGGACCATCGAGACCGGCCTGGGCGTGTCCGCCAACGATGTACGCAGCGGCAAGTTTGGAGCGTTATCGCACAGCGCACTCAGGGAACTGGAAAAACTGGATAAGAACCAAAACTACCAATTGGTCTCTCGCGTTAAAGAGGAGAATGACTCAATAAGCGGATCATTGGCATGGTTCCCTGAAAACGGCGGCAGCCCCATTGAAATCGAAAGTTCTACAGAGGGGACGGTATTTCCGCCCAATGGCTCAGCGTTGCTTGAACATATCGACTTATCAATGCTTATACCCACCTATAACAACGAAGGGGTTTCTGCCAACGAACTGAGATCCGGAAAGTACGGGCGTCTTCCTCCGGAGATCAATCAGAGCCTTGAAAAACTGCAGAATCATAAAGACTACGCACTGACCACACTCTTTTCCCCCCCACCCAATGAAGCGCCTTACATGGCCTGGGTTGAGAAAGAAACAGATGACACCGTGCTCATCCATCAAGATCCAAGCTACGCGATGTATTGACGCCGCCGTGTCACCCCTCGCAGAAAAACCCTGGACATGGCGTCTATCGAGCAGCGTGTTCAGGGGTTTTGCCCTCCTTGCCCAAACCATAATCCCGCAACTTGTTGGCAATCGTTGTATGGGAGACGCCCAAGCGCTTGCCCAACTGCCGACTACTGGGATGTTCGGCATACAGACTTTCCAGCACGGCCTTTTCAAACCGGCCGACGATGGCTTCCAGGCCGCCCTCCAGAGAGAAATCGCCAAGCGGCTGACGCACGCCATAGTCCGGCAGACGAATGTGTTCAGCCTTGACCGTCCCGCCCTCACACAGCGAAACCGCCTGGAACAGGACGTTTTCCAGCTGCCGTACATTGCCCGGCCAGTGGTAATGACTGAGTCGCTCCATGGCCGCCGAAGCCAATTTGGGCAACGGGCAGCCGATCTGCCGGCTGGCTTGATCGAGGAAGTGTTCCACCAGCGGCGCCAGGCCATCGAGGCATTCGCGCAGCGGCGGGATATGCAGCGACAGCACGTTCAGGCGGTGATAAAGGTCCTGACGGAATTCGCCCCGCGCGCAGAGTTCCGAGAGGTCCACCTGGGTTGCGCAGATCACCCGCACATCCAGGTACACCTCTTCATCGCTGCCGACTCGGCGAAAGCAACCGTCCTGCAGGAACCGCAGCAACTTCACCTGCAGGCGTGCGCTCATTTCCCCGACGCCATCAAGAAATAGCGTACCGCCCGCCGTCAGCTCCAGCAGCCCCAGCTTGCCCTCGGCCCGTGCCCCTTCAAAAGCGCCGGGGCCGTAGCCGAACAGCTCGGTCTCGGCCATCGACTCCGGCAAACCGGCACAATTGAGCGCCATCAACGGCGATTGGCCACGAGGGCTGGCCAAGTGACAGGCGCGGGCAAGCAGCTCCTTGCCGGTGCCGGTTTCGCCTTCTATTAGTAGCGGCGCATCCAGCGGCGCCATGCGTCGGGCCTCACGGACCACGGCAGCCATGACCTTGGAACTCTGGAAGATGCTGTCGAAGCCACGCAGCTCCTGCTTGCGCACATTGTAGATGCGCTCACCGACGCGGTCGGCACGGTGCAGGGTCAACACTGCGCCGGCCATGGCTTCGCTGTCGTCGTGTTCGGCGGATTGCAACGGCGCGATGTCCGCCAGGAATACGTCACCCTTGACCTTGACCCGCAGGCCATTGATCCGCGATTTGCTCGCGCGCACCAGTTCCGGCAAGTCGAAATCCTCGGCGTAACGCGACAGCGGGATGCCCGGCACCTCGTCCACCCGCACCCCGAGCAACTGCGCGGCCGCGCGGTTAGCGGCGACGATCGAGCCGCCCATGTCGATGGACAGCACCGGAAACTCCAGGGCCCCGAGCAACGCATTGAGCTCCATGTGCCGACGTTCGCTGGGCATGAGCCCCACACGCTTTACGCCAAACACCCCGGCAATCGCCTCGAACTGCGGGCGCAACGCCTGGAATTGCATGTTCACCAGATTCGGACAGAACAGGTAGATGGCATTGCCATGCTCACCGCCGACCTCGCCCTTGGCGACGTTGACGCCGTACTCCACCAACAGGTTGAGAATGTCCCGCAGGATGCCGATGCGGTTCTGGCAATGCACTTTGATACGCATGAAAAGGCCCGAAGAAGGGTAGGCGCCGCGTCTTTTTGTCGCTGGGCGCAGATAGTCGTCAAGATTATGTGACAGTCAGCCGTCTTTTCACAGCCCAACACATCAATGAACGGCCATTCCGTAACGAATACTTTACGAATATCGGTAAATTTTCCTACGGTCCCCTTGCGCAGGCCGCTGGAATCTCACCCCAATCGGGTTATCAATACGTACATCGCAGGACATAACAAGAACGAATGCCTAGCAGGAGAGCCGTATGAAGCAGACGCACTACGTGGCCCGCGAGCCCGATGCGCAAGGTTTTATCCACTACCCGCCGGAAGAACACGCGGTGTGGAACACCCTGATCACACGCCAGTTGAAGGTGATCGAGGGCCGGGCCTGCCAGGAATACCTGGACGGCATCGACAAGCTCGGCCTGCCCCTGGACCGCATCCCGCAACTGAGCGAAATCAACACGGTGCTGGCCGAGACCACCGGCTGGCAAGTCGCCCGCGTGCCGGCGCTGATCCCCTTCCAGACGTTCTTTGAGTTACTCGCCAACAAGCAGTTTCCGGTGGCGACTTTTATTCGCACCCGCGAAGAACTGGACTACCTGCAAGAGCCGGATATTTTCCACGAGATCTTCGGCCACTGCCCGCTGCTGACCAATCCCTGGTTCGCCGAATTCACCCACACCTACGGCAAGCTCGGCCTCGCGGCCACCAAAGAGCAGCGCGTGTACCTGGCGCGCCTGTACTGGATGACCATCGAGTTTGGCCTGGTGGATACGCCCGCAGGCCGGCGCATCTACGGTGGCGGTATTTTGTCGTCGCCCAAGGAAACGGTGTACAGCCTGTCGTCCGAACCTGAGCACCAGGCCTTCGACCCGCTGGAGGCGATGCGTACACCGTATCGCATCGACATCCTGCAACCGCTATATTTTGTCTTGCCCGAGCTCAAGCGCCTGTTCGATGTCGCCCAGGAAGACATCATGGGCATGGTCGAGCGCGGCATGCAGTTGGGTCTGCACGCACCGAAGTTCCCACCCAAACCCAAAGCGGCGTGAACCGTAGGTTTTGATACCAGGTGAATCTGTTCCCTGGCCCCGCGTTGCTTTAGGGTGACGCCACTGACGACCGTTTTCCAGACACTCGAATTCAGGACCCCCCACATGACCACCTTGAACCAAGCCCACTGCGAAGCCTGCCGCGCCGATGCCCCGCAAGTCAGCGATGAAGAACTGCCGGTGCTGCTCAAGCAGATCCCCGACTGGAACATCGAAGTCCGCGATGGCGTCATGCAACTGGAAAAGGTTTTCCTGTTCAAGAACTTCAAGTTCGCCCTGGCCTTTACCAACGCCATGGGCGCCATTTCCGAAGCCGAAGGTCACCACCCAGGCCTGCTCACCGAGTGGGGCAAGGTCACGGTGACCTGGTGGAGCCACTCCATCAAAGGCCTGCACCGCAACGACTTCATCATGGCCGCGCGCACCGACGAAGTGGCCAAGGATGCCGAGGGCCGCAAATAATGCACTTCGATGCGATTGGCCGCGTGCCCGGCGACCCGATCCTCGGGCTGATGGACCTGTATGCCCAGGATGCCAACCCGAACAAGTTCGACCTCGGCGTGGGCGTGTACAAGGACGACCAGGGGCTGACACCGATCCTCCCTTCCGTGAAACTCGCCGAGCAGCGCCTGGTGGAGCAGCAAACCACCAAGACCTACATTGGCGGCCACGGCGACGCTGCGTTCGGCAGATTGATCAGCGAACTGGTGCTCGGCGCCGAGTCCACGCTGCTGCGCGCACACCGTGCCGGTGCGACCCAGACTCCAGGCGGCACCGGCGCCCTGCGCCTGAGCGCCGACTTTATCGCCCACAGCCTGCCCGGCCGCGGCGTATGGCTGAGCAACCCGACCTGGCCGATCCACGAAAGCATCTTCGCCAAGGCCGGGATCAAGGTCAGTCACTACCCTTACGTCGGTGCGGACAATCACCTGGATGTGAGCGCGATGCTGGCGACCTTATCCACGGTGCCCGAGGGCGACGTGGTGCTGCTGCACGCCTGCTGCCATAACCCGACCGGTTTCGACCTGTCCCAGGCTGACTGGCGCCAGGTCCTGCAGATCGTGCGCGAGCGCCACCTGCTGCCGCTGATCGACTTCGCCTACCAGGGCTTTGGCGACGGCCTGGAGCAGGATGCCTGGGCGGTGCGCCTGTTCGCGAGCGAGCTGCCGGAAGTGTTGATCACCAGCTCCTGCTCGAAGAACTTCGGCCTGTATAGCGACCGTGTCGGCGCGCTGATCGTGTGTGCGGCGGATGCCGAAAAGCTGACGGATGTGCGCAGCCAGTTGGCGAATATCGCGCGCAACCTGTGGTCGACTCCGCCGGATCACGGCGCGGCAGTCGTCGCGACGATCCTCGGCGATGCCAAGCTGAAGGCACAGTGGAGCGACGAAGTAGAAGCCATGCGCTCGCGCATCGCACAGTTACGCGCCGGGCTGGTGGAGGCGCTCGCGCCACACGGGCTGGCCGAACGCTTTGCACATATCGGCGCACAACGTGGGATGTTTTCCTATACCGGCTTGAGCGCCGAACAGGTCAAGCAACTGCGCGAGAAACACAGCGTGTATATGGTCAGTTCGGGGCGAGCCAACGTCGCGGGGATCGATGCGACGCGATTGACGCTGCTGGCGCAAGCCATTGCAGACGTTTCGCACACTTAACCGAAGAAATGCAAAGCCCAATGTGGGAGGGGGCTTGCTCCCGATAGCAATGGATCAGTCGCCAAATACAGTGACTGACACTGCGCGATCGCGAGCAAGCCCGCTCCCACTTGTTGGGCCGAGCCAGGCCTTAACCCGCGACCATCTCCGATTTCAGCTGCGCCTCTTTAGCCTGCGCATCCGCCAACCGATACAACTCGATATGCCCGTCCCAGTGCTCGATCAACGCCGAGCACGACTCCACCCAATCCCCGCAGTTGAGGTAATCCACCTCGCCCACCTTGCGAATCTCCGCATGGTGAATATGCCCGCACACCACCCCATGCAATTCGCGCCGGGTCACTTCATGGGCGATGGCTTCTTCGAAATCGCTGATAAAGCTCACCGCCGTCTTCACCTTGTGCTTCAGATACGCCGACAGCGACCAGTAACCGTAGCCATACCGCGCACGCCAGTGATTCAACCAACGGTTCAACGTCAGGGTGAACTCGTAGGCCGAGTCGCCGAGGAACGCCAGCCAGCGGTGATAGCGCGTGATCACATCGAACTGGTCGCCGTGGATCACCAGGAGATGGCGGCCATCGGCGGTGACATGGATGGCTTCGTCCACCAACTGGATGTTGCCCAGGATCAGCTTGGAGTAGCGACGCAGGAACTCGTCGTGATTGCCGGTGACATAGATCACCTCGGTACCGCGCTTGGCCATGGTCAACAGGCGGCGGATCACGTTGGTATGGGCCTGGGGCCAATACATGCCGCCGCGCAGTTTCCAGCCGTCGATGATATCGCCCACCAGGTACACCTTGTCGGCGTGGTAGCCCTTGAGAAATTGCGCCAAGTGTTCGGCCTGGCAATCCCGAGTGCCCAGATGTACATCGGAAATCCACAGGGTACGAACCCGTTGCTTGCGGCTGGGTGTAGCGAATTCGGCACGGGTCATGGGCATCCCTCGACGGTGTTTTCGCGAGCTTGCGCCCTGGCGATTAATAGCCCATGACAGCTGTGCGTCAGTCTGATGACAGCGCCCGCCGACGGCGAAGCGTTGTAGACTGGCAACCTGCTGCCCAGGAGAGCGCGATGAGAGCGTCCCTCACGCTACGCCACTACATCGAAGCACCCATTGCCCACAGCCATGACCATGCGCAGTTGGTCTTCGGCCTGTCCGGGCACCTGGACCTTGAAGTGGAGGGGCGCGGCAGCCAGGTCCGCGAGAGCAGCGTGATGGTGTTGCCCTTCTCGGCCCACCACACCTGCGGCAGTCGCGATGGCAGCCGATGCCTGGTGCTGGACGTGCCCACCGAACACTGGGTGCTGCAATCGTTGGGCGAGCATGCCGATGCCAGCCGCCGCCTGCTCGACCAACCGGCGCGTCTGGCCCTGGATTCGCGGCAAAGCCAGTTGGTGCAATGGCTGGCGCACAGCCCGGTGGACGACCCGCTGATCGTCCAGCAAGGCGCGGTACTGCTGCTGGCCAGCCTCAATCATCCGCTGCCCCCCAGCGTGCCGGGCCGCCGCCTGCCCTATGCCGCGTTCAATGCACATATCGAACGGCACGCCGCCCATCCTCTGCAAGTCGCGGACCTGGCACGCCTCGCCGACCTGTCGGTAGCGCGCCTGCATGCCCGTTTCATCGCCGAGTGCGGGCAGACGCCCATGGACTTCATCCGCAGTCGCCGCCTGCATAAGGCCTTGGGCCTGTTAAGGGAAACGCCGTTGCCCATCGGCGAAATTGCCGAGCGCGTCGGCTATGCCTCGCAAAGCGCGTTTGCCGCTGCGATGCTGCGCGAATTCGGCGCCGCGCCCAGCGCGCTGCGGCGCACCACAAAATAGCGAGTCCTGCGCTAAAAATCGCCAGTCGGGCGACAGACACTCACGCCCCCAACCTCTAGACTGCGCGCCTGTCACCCCGTTGGTTCAAGGATCCCAATGACTCCCCGCTCAGCCCTCGGCGCCCTGCATATCGGCGCATTGATGTTTGGCCTCACCGGCGTATTCGGCAAACTGGCGGCCGCCTCGCCGACCATCATCGTGTTCGGTCGCGCCGCGTTTGCGGTGATTGCCCTGGCGATCTTTGCGCGGTTCGCCAGCAATGCGCCGTGGAAACAGCTGCAGATGCGCGACTGGCGCCGGCTGCTGATCAGCGGTGTATTGCTGGCGGCGCACTGGGTAACGTTCTTCATCGCGGTCAAAGTCGCCGGCGTGGCCGTCGCCACCCTGGGGTTTACCGCGTTCCCGGCGTTTACCGTGATCCTCGAAGGCTTGATCTTCCGCGAGCGCATCCGCGCCAACGAAGTGCTGCTGGTGGCCCTGGTCACGGTGGGCCTGGTGCTGGTGACACCGGACTTCAACCTCGCCAGCCAAGCCACGGGCGGCCTGCTCTGGGGCATCGCCTCGGGGTTGCTGTTCTCCCTGCTGTCACTGAATAACCGCGCCAGCTCCGGCCGGGTTCCAGCGGTACAGGCGGCGCTGTGCCAGAACGTGGTGGTCGCGCTGTGCCTGCTGCCCGTGGCGGCGCCGGGGCTGGCGGATGTGCGCGCGCTCGACTGGCTGTGGATCGGCCTGCTCGGTGTGTTCTGTACCGGCCTGGCCCACAGCCTGTTTGTCGCCAGCCTCGCGGTGATCAAGGCCCGCACCGCCTCGGTGGTGTTCGCCATGGAACCGGTCTACGGCATCACCGTCGCCTGGCTGCTGTTTGCCGAAACCCCGACCTTGCGCATGCTGCTGGGCGGCGCGCTGATCATCGTCGCCATCGTGCTTTCCGGCCTGCTGGGCAGCGCCAGCCAGGCCAAACAGCCGGCTGCAACGGCCTGATCTATACTCTGCCCATCCGCAACAGTGTGTCGTCGTCGACGGATAAAGACTTCTCGACGACAGCCAGGGTGTTTAACGGTGCTGCAAGCGAGTGGTCACGCCATTAACGCTATGCAGGAGTTGCATCATGGAAACACTTATCAGCTTGCTGGTTCAGATCATCAGCGGTGCCGTCGGCGGTAATCTGGCGGGGATGACCAAGCAGAGCCTGGGCACCGGGCTCAATACCTTCCTCGGCGGTGTCGGCGGCCTGGTGCTGGGCCAGCTCGTCTCGGCGCTGACGGGCACATCCGGCGGCGAAGCCATGGATGTGGCGACGGTCGGCAGCAACATCGTCGGCGGTGGCGTCGGCGGCCTGGTGCTGACGTGGGTCGTCGGTTTCATCAAGAGCAAGATGGCCGCCAAGTAGGGGCGCATCGCCCGGTCACCGCCCCTGTGCGGCGGTGACCTTCACGCCTTGCGATCGTTGTGCCCCAGGTCGCGCTGCGGGTCGATCTGGTCGCGCACGCGCTGCTTGAGCACCTTGGCCTCCGGAAAGCCGCCATCGGCCTTGCGCTCCCAGATCTGCACACCGTCGCAGGTGATGCGAAAAGCGCCGCCGGTAGCCGGTTCCAGCGCCACTTTGCCCAGGTCGTCGGCAAAGGTACTCAACAGTTCCTGGGCCAACCATGCGGCGCGCAACAGCCACTGGCACTGGGTGCAATAGGTGATGACGATCTCGGGTTTATTCGGCGACATAATTTGACAGGTTCCTGGCGTAACGGGCTGGGAGGGTCGGGTGGCTATAATACCGGCCTTTATCGTCCAGCCCCGAGATTCATGATGCGCCGCCTGTTGTCCTGCCTGTTGCTGTGCCTGCTGCCCCTTCTTGCCGAGGCGGTTGAAACCCCACGCCCGAAAATCGGCCTGGTGCTGTCCGGCGGCGCCGCACGCGGGCTGGCCCACATCGGCGTGCTCAAGGCCCTGGAGGAACAAGGGATTCATATCGATGCAATTGCCGGCACCAGCATGGGCGCGGTGATCGGCGGGTTGTACGCGTCGGGCTACAAGATTGATGAGCTGGAAAAGCTCGCACTGGGTATCGATTGGCAGCAGGCACTCTCCGATGCGCCACCCCGGGAGGACGTGCCGTTTCGCCGCAAGCAGGATGACCGGGACTTCCTGGTCAAGCAGAAACTCAGTTTCCGCGACGATGGCAGCCTCGGCCTGCCGCTGGGCGTCATCCAGGGCCAGAACCTCGCGCTGCTGCTGGAAAGCATGTTTGCCCACAGCAGCAACACGCGAAATTTCGACAAGCTGCCGATCCCCTTTCGCGCCGTCGCAACCGATATCACCACCGGCGAAAAAGTGGTGTTCAGCAAAGGCCATCTGCCCCAGGTGATCCGCGCCAGCATGTCGATCCCGGCCGTGTTCGCGCCAGTGGAACTCGACGGCCGACTGCTGGTGGACGGCGGCATGACCGATAACATCCCGCTGGACGTGGCGCGGGAGATGGGCGTCGACATCGCCATCGTGGTGGACATCGGCACGCCGCTGCGCTCGCGCAAGCAACTGGCCACGGTGGTGGACGTGCTCAACCAGTCCATCACCCTGATGACCCGGCGCAATTCCGAAGAACAACTCAAGGCCCTGCACCCCAAGGATGTGCTGATCCAGCCGCCTCTGGCCGCCTACGGCGTCACCGACTTCGGCCGCGCCAAGGACATGATCGACGCCGGCTACCGCGCCACCCGCGCCCTCGATGTGCGCCTGGCCCACCTGCGTCCCGCCGAGCCGATCGACCCGGAACTGGTGGCCGCGCGCGCGCCGGGCGAACGGACTCCGATCATCACTGCGATCAGCGTGGAGAACGACTCGAAAGTCAGCGACGACGTGATCCGCTATTACATCCACCAAGCCCTCGGCGAGCCGCTGAACCTGAGCCGCCTGCAAGTGGACATGGGCACCTTGTATGGCCTGGATTACTTTGAACAGGTGCAATACCGCGTGGTGAAAAAAGGCCACGACAACACCCTGGTGATCAGCGCACGCGGCAAACGCAGCGGCACCGACTACCTGCGCCTGGGCCTGAACCTGTCGGACGACATGCGTGGCGACAGCGCCTTCAACCTCGGCGCCAGCTACCGCATGAATGGCATCAACCGCCTCGGCGCGGAATGGCTGACGCGGGTGCAGATCGGCGATCGGCAAGAGCTGTACAGCGAGTTCTACCAACCGATGGACACCGGCTCGCGCTATTTCGTCGCCCCTTACCTCAAGGCCCAGGCGCAGAATGTCGAACTGATTCTGGACAACGACCCCATCTCCGAATACCGCCTGGAACGCTACGGTTTCGGCCTGAACGTCGGGCGCCAGATCGGCAACAGTGGCGAGCTGCGTTTCGGCGTCGGCGAAGCCTGGGGCAAGGCGGATGTACGCATCGGCGACCGCGACCTGCCAAGCGTGAGCTTCAGCGAAGGCTTCTACGAACTGAAGTACTCCTTCGACTCCCTGGACAACGTGTACTTCCCCCACACCGGCGAAGACATCGGCCTGGCTTGGCGCGAATTCGAACCGGGGCTGGGGTCCGATCAACGCTACCGGCAATGGGAATTCAAGCTGGACAAGGCCATGAGCCACGGCCCGGACACACTCGTACTGGGCGGCCGCTACGGACGCACCATGGACAATACGGACGTGGTGATATCCAGCTTCCTACTGGGCGGCGCACGGCAGCTGTCGGGCTTCCGTCAGGACGCGATCTCGGGGCAGAACGTCAGCTTGATGCGCGCCGTGTACTACCGCCGCCTGACGCCGCGCTCATACTTGCCGCTGGATTTCCCGCTGTACCTGGGCGCGTCGCTGGAACGCGGACGGGCGTGGAACAACGACAATGAGTTCGACAGCGGTTACATCAACGCCGCGAGTATTTTCCTGGGCTTCGACACACCGTTGGGGCCGCTGAATTTCAGCTACGGGTTCAACGACGACAATCAGCAGGCGGTGTACCTGAACCTCGGCCAGACCTTCTGAAACGCTGACCGTAAAAACCAAGATGGGAGCTGGCTGGCTTGCGATGGCGGTATTTCAGTCGCCAGATCAATTGACTGAATGTCCGTTATCGCAGGCAAGCCAACTCCCACCTATTCGATCTCTGTTGCGCCTGACGTCAGGACTTTTCCAGATTCGCCAGAATGTGCCCGTGCACGCGCATGCACACCCGCAGGTCCTCTTCATTCACGCCCACGAACAACTCATGGCGTAATGCAGTGGCGATGGTTTCAATCTGCTCGATCAACGGTCGGGCGCTGTCACACAGCAGGATGCGCTTGGCGCGCCGGTCTTCCACCACCGCCTGGCGCTGCACCAACCCTTGGCTTTCCAGGCTGTCGAGCAAGCGTGCCAGTGTCGGCCCTTCGACGCCGACACTTTGTGCCAGCTCACGCTGCGTCGGCGCCTCTTCGAAACGCGCCAAGTGCAGCAGCACCAGCCAGCGTGCCTGAGACAAGCCCAGCCCCGCCAAACGGCGATCCAGTTCGGCGCGCCAACCTCGGGACATTTGCGCCAACTGCATGCCAAAACGGTGTTGATCGGTTAACGGCATAAAAAACTCATGGTTTAGACTGAAAACAAAGTATGACTAATTATTAGTCAGCTAAGCATGAGCCATGTCAGTAGGCAAGCGCTCGTCTGTACTGATTCGTTTCATCGTCGCAATTGGCACACTAAATTTCGAACTCAGACTGCAACGCGGCACGCACACAGTACAAAACACCCTCGGGAACCCGCCCCGTGAACAGCGGTGCAATCTCCGCAACTGGTGGCAGTTCGCCTTCACCGTCCAGGAAAGCATCCTGGATTTCACCGAGCAAATCTTCTGGCAAATCAAGGGCCTGCTCTAACGATAACTGTTGCTTACCGATGGATTCGGCCAGCAGCGTGTAGACGTTTTTTTCCGAGCATTGCAACTGGCCAGCGATCTGGATCGGGGTCATGCCGGCCCGCGCCAGGCTGATCAATTCGTGGCGAATATCGGCAATTTCCTTCGGCGCTTCGGCCTGGCCGCCGAGCACTTCGAGGAAGGCCTGGCCATAACGTTCCAGCTTGCGTGCGCCCACGCCACTGACCCGGCCCATTTCGGCCAGGGTGGTCGGCTGCTCGCGCAACATCTCCAGCAAGGTCGAGTCGGGGAAAATAACGTAAGGCGGCACGCTGTGTTCCTGCGCCAGTTTGCGCCGCAGGGCGCGCAAGGCTTCCCACTGTTCACGCTCCTCGAAGCGCACCAGTTGGCTGGCCTGGCTGGTACTGCTCTTGGCGGTGGTCTGCGGCTTGAGGTCGCGGCGCAGTTCCAGGCTCACTTCCCCCTTGAGCAACGGCCGGCAACTGTCGTTCAGGCGCAGGCCGCCGTAGCCTTCGATGTCGATGTCCACCAGGCCGCGCGCGACCATCTGGCGGAACAGCGATCGCCATTCGCCTTCGGCACGGGCCTTGCCGACGCCGTAGACCGAGAGTTTCTCGTGGCCGAAGCTGCGCACCTTCTCGTTGTCCTTGCCCAGCAACACATCCACCAGATGGCCGACGCCATAACGCTGGCCGGTGCGGTAGATGGCAGACAAACCCTGGCGCGCCGGTTCAGTGGCATCCCAGGTTTGCACGCCGTCGACACAGTTGTCGCAATGGCCGCAGGGTTCGGGCATGTCTTCGTCGAAATACGCCAGCAAGGTCTGGCGGCGGCAACGCGTCTCTTCGCAGAGTGACAGCATGGCGTCGAGCTTGTGCTGTTCCAGGCGTTTGTGGCGCTCGTCACCTTCGGAGTTCTGCAGCATTTGCTTGAGCATCACCACGTCTTGCAGGCCGTAGACCATCCACGCATCGGCCGGCAGGCCATCACGCCCGGCGCGCCCGGTTTCCTGGTAATACGCCTCGAGGGACTTGGGTAGATCCATATGGGCCACGAAGCGCACGTTGGACTTGTCGATGCCCATGCCGAACGCGATGGTTGCCACCATGATCAGGCCTTCCTCGTTGAGGAAGCGCTTCTGATGATAGGCACGCAAGTCGTTGGGCAAGCCTGCATGGTAGGGCAGCGCCGGATAACCCTGCTCGCACAGGAAGGCGGCCACTTCGTCGACCTTCTTGCGCGACAGGCAATAGACGATGCCCGCATCGCTGCGCCGCTCGGACAGGAACGCCAGCAACTGCTTGCGCGGCTGCTCCTTGGGCACGATGCGATAGAAAATATTCGGCCGGTCAAAGCTCGACAGGAAGCGCTCGGCGTTCTGCAAATGCAGACGCTCGACGATTTCTTCGCGAGTGCGCTTGTCGGCGGTGGCGGTCAGGGCGATACGCGGGACGTCGGGGAACAGTTCCGCCAACTGCCCCAACTGCAAATATTCGCGACGGAAATCATGCCCCCATTGCGATACGCAGTGCGCTTCATCGATGGCGAACAGGGCGATTTCCAGGCTCTGCAAGAAGGCCAGCATGCGCGGCTGCACCAGGCGCTCGGGGGCCAGGTAAAGCATTTTCACTTCGCCGCGCTTGATACGCGCGGCCAGGTCGCGCTGCTGTTCGGCGCTGAGCGTGGAGTTCAATGCGGCGGCAGCAACGCCGAGTTCCTCAAGGGTCGCCACCTGATCGTCCATCAGCGCGATCAACGGCGACACCACCACGGCAAGGCCGTTACGCAGCAACGCCGGCACCTGGAAACACAACGACTTGCCACCGCCGGTCGGCATCAGGACGAGGGCATCACCGCCATTGGCCACGCGCTCAATGATTGCACCCTGGCGGCCACGAAAACTGTCGTAGCCGAAGATGTCCTTGAGGACGCGTTGAGCCTGCTCGAGCATGTAAAACTCCAAATATCGCCGAAATCCCTCCATACAGGCTGGCCGAAAAAGCGCGTATCTACGGAAAATAATCCGTAAGCGAAGTTTTCTCGGGTTGGCGCTGGCCTGCAGGGGGCATCACAAAACGCGGCAGTATACCCGAGCGTCGGCCGGCAAAGGGCGCGGCTGACGAACAGCGGCCGCTATCTAAAACCGGCCAAATATGCAGTGTGGCTGGCCTGGGCGCTCAAGAAAGCCTAGAATTCAGCATCGTTTATTCCCAAGGTAGTCCTTCAATGTCCTTCGCTGAGCAACTAACCCGCCTGCAAGCCTTCCTCGACGCCGATGAGCTGCATGACGAGGCGCTGGACTACGTGGCCGCCCACGGCTACCTGACCGCCCTGTCGATTTCTTCCGACATCGTGCCGGACCGTGAGTGGATCGACGCCTTGTTCGCCGAAGAGCCTCATTACGCTGACGCCGCCCAGCGCGAAGAGATCGAAGCCACCCTGCTCGCCCTCAAGGCCCACATCGGTCGCCAACTGGCCTCCGACGAGGAATTCGAGCTGCCGTGCGACCTCGACCTGGGCGAAGAGCCGGACGACTCCGACCTGCGCGGCTGGTGCATCGGCTTCATGGAAGGTGTGTTCCTGCGCGAAGCCGCCTGGTTCGAAACCGCCGAAGAAGAAGTCAGCGAAATGCTGCTGCCGATCATGGTCGGTTCGGGCCTGTTCGACGACCAGCCGGAGTTCTCCGACATCGCCGCCGACGCCAATCTGATGGACGACATGATCGTACAGATCCCGGAAGCCCTGACCGCCCTGTACCTGCTGTGCAACGCCCCCGACGAAAAACCGGCGCTCCTCAAGCCACGTCACCACTGAGTCGCACGCCCGTGATCGCCATGGGCAAGCGCTCGCCGCTCCTGCGTTACGCACTGCTGGCCATCGGCTGGCTGAGCGTAGCGCTGGGGGTGATCGGCATCTTCCTGCCGGTATTGCCCACCACCCCCTTCCTGCTTCTTGCCGCCGCCTGCTTCGCGCGCAGCTCCCCGCGTTTCTACGCCTGGCTGGTGGAACACCCGCGCCCGGGCCCATGGATTCGCGACTACCTGGACGGCAATGGCATCCCGCTCAAGGGTAAGGTCTACGCTATCGGCCTGATGTGGCTGAGTATCGGTTTTTCCTGCTACCTGGTGCCTCTGCCGTGGGCCCGCGGCTTCATGCTGACCAGCGCGGTGCTGGTGACGATCTACATCCTGCGCCAGAAAACCCTGCCGCCGCGCTGAGCCTCTTTAACACCGTGCCCTGCGACATTAGTGCTCACAAGACCTTGGTCGACACTGACTAATCCCCAGGCATCATGCGAGACTGTCCAACCGGGCCCGAAATGCCTGGGCGTGTTTCTGTCCGGAGTTACCATGACGCTGTCCAGCGGGCTGATCGCCGCCGTTGCCTTGGCCTATATGGCCATTATGTTTTCCATCGCCTTTTACGGTGACCGCCGCCATGCGCCGTTGCCGCCGCGCATGCGTGCCTGGGTGTACAGCCTGTCGCTGGCCGTTTATTGCACCAGTTGGACCTTCTTCGGCGCCGTAGGCCAGGCGGCCGAACAACTGTGGGCGTTTATACCTATCTACCTGGGACCGGTGCTGTTACTGGTATTCGCCCCCTGGGTCCTGCAAAAGATGATTCTGATCAGCAAGCAGGAAAACATCACCTCCATCGCTGACTTTATCGCCGCACGCTACGGCAAATCCCAGTCGTTGGCGGTGGTGGTCGCGCTGATCTGCATGGTCGGCGTGTTGCCTTACATCGCCCTGCAACTGAAGGGCATCGTACTCGGGGTGAACCTGCTGATCGGTGCCGGCGCGGATGCCACCGGCACCCGCGCCCAGGACACGGCGCTGATCGTATCGCTGGTGCTGGCGCTGTTCACCATTGTCTTCGGTACGCGCAACCTCGACGCCACCGAACACCACCGTGGCATGGTGCTGGCGATTGCCTTCGAGTCGCTGGTCAAGCTGTTCGCGTTTCTCGCGGTCGGCGTGTTTGTGACCTACGGCCTCTACGACGGTTTCGACGACTTGTTCAGCCAGGCGATGCTGGCACCACGCCTGGAGGAATACTGGAACGAAACCGTCAACTGGCCAACGATGGTGGTACAGACCGGCGTCGCGATGATGGCGATCATCTGCCTGCCCCGGCAGTTTCACGTCACCGTCGTGGAAAACATCGACCCCCAGGATTTGCGCCTGGCCAAATGGGTTTTCCCTGCGTACTTGATCCTCGCCGCGCTGTTTGTCGTACCGATCGCCCTCGGCGGCAAAATGCTCTTGCCCGGCTCGGTGCTACCCGATTCCTACGTGATCAGCCTGCCCTTGGCCGAAGCCCATCCAGTCCTCGCCCTGCTGGCGTTCATTGGCGGCGCGTCGGCCGCCACCGGCATGGTGATTGTGGCGAGCATCGCGTTGTCGACCATGGTGTCCAACGACATGCTGCTGCCTTGGCTGTTGCGCCGCTCCAGCGCGGAACGGCCGTTTGAAGTGTTCCGCCACTGGATGCTCTCGGTACGCCGCGTCAGCATTGTGCTCATCCTGCTGCTGGCGTATGTCAGCTACCGATTGCTCGGCTCCAGCGCGAGCCTGGCGACGATCGGCCAGATTGCCTTCGCCGCGGTGACCCAACTGGCACCTGCCATGCTCGGCGCGCTGTATTGGAAACAGGCGAATCGACGCGGCGTGTTTGCCGGCTTGGCGGCAGGCACGTTCCTGTGGTTCTACACCTTGGTCCTACCGGTTACCGCGAAAAGCCTGGGCTGGTCGCTCAGCCTTTTCCCCGGCCTGACCTGGTTGCATTCCCACCCGCTCGGCTTGCCCCTCACGTCGCTGACCCTGGGCACCGTGTTCTCCCTGGCGGGCAACTTCACACTGTTCGTCTGGGTCTCGATGCTTTCGCGTACCCGGGTGTCCGAACACTGGCAGGCCGGGCGCTTCATCGGCCAGGAAACCAGCCAACGCGCCAGCACTCGCTCCATGTTGTCGGTCCAGATCAGCGACCTGCTGAGCCTGGCCGCGCGCTTTGTCGGCGAAGAACGCGCGCAGCAGAGCTTTATCCGCTTCGCCTATCGCCAGGGCAAAGGCTTCAACCCCAACCAGAATGCCGATAACGATTGGATCGCGCATACCGAACGCCTGCTGGCGGGTGTACTCGGCGCCTCTTCGACTCGCGCAGTCGTAAAGGCCGCGATTGAAGGTCGGGACATGCTGCTGGAGGACGTAGTACGGATCGCCGACGAAGCCTCCGAAGTGCTGCAATTCAATCGGGCCCTGCTGCAAGGCGCCATCGAAAACATCACCCAGGGCATCAGCGTGGTGGATCAGTCCCTCAAGCTGGTGGCGTGGAACCGCCGTTACCTGGAGCTGTTCAACTACCCCGAGGGATTGATCAGCGTCGGCCGGCCGATTGCCGACATCATTCGCTATAACGCCGAGCGCGGCTTGTGCGGACCGGGTGAGGCCGAAGTGCATGTGGCGCGACGCCTGCACTGGATGCGCCAAGGCCGCGCGCACACCTCCGAACGCCTGTTCCCGAATGGACGGGTGATTGAACTGATCGGCAACCCGATGCCCGGTGGCGGTTTCGTCATGAGCTTCACCGACATCACCGCGTTCCGCGAGGCCGAACACGCACTGACCGAGGCGAACGAGGGCTTGGAACGACGGGTCACCGAGCGGACACACGAGCTGTCGCAGCTAAACATGGCGCTCACCGATGCCAAGGGCGTGGCCGAGTCCGCGAACCAATCGAAGACGCGCTTTCTCGCAGCGGTCAGCCATGACCTGATGCAACCGCTGAACGCTGCACGCCTGTTCTCCGCCGCCCTCTCCCACCAGAACGACGGCCTGTCGAACGAAGCCCGGCAACTGGTGCAACACCTCGACAGCTCGCTACGTTCCGCCGAAGACCTGATCAGCGACCTGCTGGACATCTCGCGCCTGGAAAACGGCAAGATCAACCCGCAACGCCAGCCGTTCGTGCTCAACGAACTGTTCGACACCCTCGGCGCCGAATTCAAGGCGCTCGCCCAGGAACAAGGCCTGCGCTTCCGCTTGCGCGGCAGTCATTTGCGCGTGGACAGTGACATCAAGTTGCTGCGCCGGATTTTGCAGAACTTTCTGACGAATGCTTTCCGCTATGCCGACGGCCCAGTGCTGCTGGGTGTACGCCGACACCAGGGCGAGTTGAGCCTGGAAGTCTGGGATCGCGGCCCCGGCATTCCGCAGGATAAACAGAAGGTGATTTTCGAGGAGTTCAAACGTCTGGACAGCCACCAGACCCGCGCTGAAAAGGGCCTCGGCCTGGGCCTGGCGATTGCCGATGGCCTGTGTCGCGTATTGGACCATCGCCTGAGCGTGCGCTCATGGCCGGGCAAGGGCAGCGTATTCAGCGTGCGCGTGCCGCTGGCTCGCAACCAGACCAGCACACCGGTCAAGACCGCGCAGGAAACCGGTCTGCCCCTGAGCGGCGCGCGGGTGCTGTGTGTGGATAACGAAGAAAGCATCCTGATAGGCATGCGCAGCCTGCTGACGCGCTGGGGCTGCGAAGTATGGACCGCCACCGACCAGGCACAGTGCGCGGCGCTGCTGGCCGACGGCGTGCGCCCACAACTGGCGCTGGTGGATTACCACCTGGACCACGGCGAAACCGGCACGGAGTTGATGGGCTGGCTACGCACACAGTTGGCGGAGCCGATTCCCGGCGTGGTCATCAGCGCCGACGGTCGTCCGGAGATGGTGGCGCAAGTGCATGCGGCGGGGCTGGATTATCTGGCCAAACCGGTGAAGCCGGCGGCGTTGCGCGCCTTGCTCAGCCGGCATCTGCCCCTTTGATCAGCCACCTATTCGGGCAGGTGCGCCACCCCGTCGGAGTCGGTCATTGCCCGCTCCAGCAGGTCGGCGGGCAAGCTTTTGCTGGCGCGGGCGCCGAGCAACCTTAACTGTTCGGTGCGGCTGACCAGATTACCGCGACCATCTGTCAGCTTATTCCGCGCTGCGCTGTAAGCCTTATCCAATTGCTGCAGACGGTTACCCACTTCATCCAGGTCCTGGATAAACAGCACGAACTTGTCGTACAGCCAGCCGGCGCGCTCCGCGATTTCCCGGGCGTTCTGGCTCTGGCGTTCCTGCTTCCACAGGCTGTCGATGACCCGCAGGGTGGCGAGCAAGGTGGTGGGGCTGACGATGACGATATGACGGTCGAAGGCTTCCTGGAACAGGTTGGGCTCAGCCTGCAAGGCCGCCGAAAAAGCGGCTTCAATCGGCACGAACAGCAACACGAAATCCAGGCTGTGCAAGCCCTCCAGGCGTTTGTAGTCTTTACCGGCCAAGCCTTTGACGTGATTGCGCAGAGACAGCACATGCTGTTTGAGCGCCGCTTGGCCGATCACCTCGTCGTCCGCCGCCACGTACTGCTGATAGGCCGTCAGGCTGACCTTGGAGTCCACCACCACCTGTTTGTCACCGGGCAACATGATCAGCACGTCCGGCTGGAAGCGCTCACCGTCCGGACCTTTCAGGCTGACCTGGGTCTGGTACTCGCGGCCCTTCTCCAGGCCGGCGTGTTCCAGCACGCGCTCAAGGATCAGTTCACCCCAGTTGCCCTGGGTCTTCTGGCCTTTCAGCGCACGGGTCAAATTCGTGGCTTCGTCCGACAGACGCAGGTTCAGTTGCTGCAGGCGTTCAAGCTCCTTGCCCAGGGAAAAGCGCTCGCGGGCTTCATTCTGATAGCTTTCTTCGACACGCTTTTCGAAGGACTGGATGCGTTCTTTCAAGGGATCGAGCAACTGTCCGAGGCGCTCCTGACTGGTTTCGGCGAAGCGCTGCTCGCGTTCGTCGAAAATCTTCCCGGCCAGTTCGGCGAACTGCGCCCGCAATTCGTCCCGCGAGCCCTGCAGGTCGGCGAGGCGTTGCTGATGGCTGTCCTGTTGCTCGCGCAGCTCCGCACGCAAGGCCGCCGATAACGCGTCGAGGCGACGCAGTTCGGCTTCCTTGGCGCTGCGGTCGAGGTTCCAGGCGTGGGCGGCGTCGCGGGCATTGTCGCGATCGATCTGCAGCAATTCGACTTCGCGGCGCACGGCGGCCAGGTCTGCCTGCTTGGCGGCGTTGGCCTGGCTGAGGTCGCTGATTTCGTCACGGCTGGCGTCCAGTTGGGCCGCCAACCCTTCCTGGGCCAGTTGCGCGGTGGTCAGGCGCTCTTCAAGCAATTCCCAGCCGGCCATGCGCGCGGCCAGACGGCGCTGAAGCTGCCAGCACACGGCCAATAACGGCACTGCCGCGCCAGCAAGTCCCAGGGCAATACTGGTCCAGTCAAAAGCCATAGCCATGTCTGCCATCACCGAAAAAGAGCAAGGTTAACCAAGCAAGGGGGTTGAGGACAGCTCAGTCTTCGACCTGGCCCAATTCACGCTGGGCGCGGCGGTCACCGGCACGGGCAGCCAGGCGCAGCAGGTCGTGGCCGATGCGGCGGTCGCGGGCATTGTCGCATTCGCGGCACATCAATTGGCCGAGTCGGCTTTGCGCTGCGACCACGCCATCACGGGCCGGCTGTTTGAGCAAGCGCCCGGCAAAATGTTTGATGTTGGTGCTGTGACCAAGACGCGGGCTGTCGAGCAACCACAAGGCCACTTTCAAGGAGAAACGTTTGGGTGGGGTAACAACCGGAGGGGTGTCGGTAACAGAAGATGATACTGAGCGAAACTTCATAAAGCACTGCGGGACAGAACGGAAGGCGCGCCACTCTACTCTTTTTTTCGTACAGGTAAAGCCGAAAAAACCCTGCACGCCCGTGCTAGAGCAAGCGCTCGGGACAATCCACAGAAGCTGTGGATAACTCAGTGGACAACCCACCTTTAACTCGCGCAAAGCCCCATGGAATGGGGGCCGCAGTCAAACTGACGATTTTTTCACCAATAAAAAAAAGCGATATTTTTCATTGACTTAAATTTTCATTACAGGCAAATGGGGCCCGATGGAAACACTTGACAGAACGGTGACACATACCGTGAACAATGTGTACAAGTCCCTTTGCTCCGGTTATATCGCCAAGGTTTTTTGATCCGACACGGCTTGAATATGTTACCGGCACGGCCAGGCAGGGACTTTTCAAATTCAATGCGGGTCGCCACACTGCCGCACCTACAACGCAACCATGTACGGGTCGATGAAAGGAATTCTGTTATTCACCGTGTTGCTGCTGGCCATTTGCGCGACCTCCCTGGGAATCAACGCCGCTCTGCCTTCGCCGGACGGCGCATTGTTTGCGATCGCGATCCTGCTCTCCGCCGCGTTCACCGCCGCCAGCCTGTGCATCGAGTTGGGCGAGGGCCGGATCAATGACATGGGCGATGTCATGAAAATGATCGAGACCGGCCAGTCCCTGCGCCTGACCCTGGCCGCGTATGCGCTGGGCTGCTCGCTGGCGGCAGCCGTCACGGTGCTGGTGTATCACGGGGTGCTGGAGGGCTGACTGAAGTTTTTTTACCGATACGCTTCCATTCCCCGCTTCGATCCGTTACTATCCGCGGCGTTAGTACCAAGCTGAAAGTCAATTCTGGTCGAACAACTCCCCTGAACAACACGGGATCGACCACCTTGATGGTTTCCAGGTATCACTTGCGACGACACAGCCTTTGAACTAGCAAAGGGTGTCGCGAAGTCTCAATACTCTGACCGAACCAACCTGCCAATTGATCAGGATCTTCACCCCGGGCCCAGAACCTTAGCCCCTGTTGTGTTGCCTGCCCTCCTAAGTACCTACCTGCCAGCCCAAGCGCGCCTAAACTATTAGCGCTTCAAACTGGCTGCTTTGTTCCAGTCGGGTTCTTCGTTCGATCAATAGTGATCGACGTCACTGGAACGTTTTAACGTTGCGCGGTTCTTAACCGTGTCATTTGTAGGAACACCCATAATATGTCCACTCAAATCCATACTCAGGACGCCATTCGCGCCCTCACCAACGCTTTTGCACCAATGAACTGCCTGATCATGGCCGCTCGCAAAGGCTGCTTCAGCTTCACCCTGGTCAACGAACACGGCATCGCTCGTCACAGCGAACGCCTGTACCCCGATCAATACTCCAGCGCAGAGCCGCTGCAGGCCGTGATCGAGCGTACCCGTCAGGCACTGATTGCCTGATCGACCGAAGTTGCTGAAACCCAAAAACCCTGTTTAACAAGCAGGGTTTTTTATTGCCCGGTATTCAGGTTTTGAATATTTGCACTCAGCACGAATAGATATAAACGTTATAACTGAATAAAGAAGATGTTTTTAAAACAGTCCTTTACACCACGAATATGACACTACACTTCAACTCAAGCGGCATGATCCGCTTCCGACGGGCCTGAGATCCGATCCACCGCTGCCAAGCCCCCACCCGCTCAGGCTTCGTCGACCACTTTCACGGATAGAGGCGAGTATGGGTATCGCTGCCAGCGAATTGTGTCGTTATGTGATCAGGCCGACGCTTGTTTACCTCGGGCGCCACGACCAGACCGCTGAATCCCTGCTGCTGGGTATTGCCGCCAGCCAGTCGGAACTTGGCTCCGCCTTGCACGACCGTCGCGGCCACGGCCTCTACAGCATCTCCGACCAGCGTCACCGCGCCTTATGGGACACCTACCTGGCGCTGGACCCCGAACGCGCCAGCCTGGTACGCGGCTTGGCCAGCCAGCACGCCTTCCTTGGCGCGCCCCAGCTTGAGCTGACCGTCAACCTGCGTTATGCCACCGCCATCGCCTGGTTACTGGTGGAACAACAGCGCCCCGCCTTGCCCGAACCGGGTGACATATTGGCCATGGCGCGTATCTGGAAAGAAATATTTCACCCTCAAGGCCGTCTTCGCGATTTCACCCACGCCTGGAAAACCTGTGTTTCATCCATGAATCAGGTGACCTGCTGATCGGGCAATTTACAAAATCCGGTAAAATGCGGCGACTTTGGTAGGATTGTCCTACAAAACGGCTCTATCTCCTGTGTTACAGCCTATAGCGCGATGTGTAATTTGTTGATACTTTCCGCTGCGGTGATCACACGGAGTTCTAATAATGAAAAAAGTAATGCTCAAGACCACACTTAGCCTCGCCGTTGCCATGGCCTCTTCCCACGTCTTCGCAAGTGGCTTTGCCCTTAACGAACAAGACGTCGCCGGGATGGGTACGGGCTTCGCAGGACGCTCTTCTACCGCCGAAAACGCAAGCACTGTCTACGGTAACCCTGCTGGTATGGCTCGCCTGGAAGGCCAACAAATTACCGGTGGTTTCGCGGTGATCGATGCCTCCACCGATATCAAAGATGCCGGCGGCCGTTCCAGCGGGACCAACAAAGGCGACATGGTGCCTTTCACTGGCGTACCTTTCGGTTTCTACACCAACAAACTCAACGATCAATGGTCTATCGGCTTCGGTGTTTATGCACCGTTCGGCCTGAAAACCGACTACGAAAGTGGTTTCCAAGGTCGCGGGTTTGGTAGCAAGAGCGAAGTATCGGTCATCACCTTCCAACCGACTGTCAGCTACGCGTTCAATGATCGCGTGTCCATCGGTTTTGGTCCGACCATCAACCGTATCGACGGCACCCTGGAATCGCGGCCGAGCCTGGCTGGCCTGGGGATGCCAGGCGACAACAAAGTCAAAGTCAAAGGCGACGACACCGCCCTGGGCTTTAACGCCGGTATCCTGGTTCAAGCCACCGATACCACTCGCGTCGGCCTGACCTACCACTCGGCAGTGAAGTACAAACTCGAAGGCCACACCGACGTCACCAAAGCGTCCACGGTTCCATCACGAGTGCTGGCCAATAACCGCTACGACGCCTCATTGAAAGTCGACACGCCTGAATCCTGGGACCTGTCGGTGACTCAAGACCTCAGCGACGCCTGGAAACTGTATGCGGGTGCGACCTGGACTCGTTGGAGTCGCTTGAAAGACATCACCATCAAAAACGAAGGTGTGACAGCGGCTAGCGGAGGCGCATTGGCACCTGCGCTTGTCGGCACTATCACTGAACCGCAGAACTGGCACGACACCTGGGCTTACGCCTTGGGTACCTCGTATCAGGTCACCAAGCAGGTGGTACTGCGTACCGGCCTGTCCTTCGACCAGTCGCCAACCAACAACACCGATCGTTCGCCGCGCATTCCTACCGGTGACCGGACCATCTTCAGTGTTGGTATGGGTTACGCAGTGACGGAAGACCTGACCGTTGACGTGGCTTACTCCTACCTCAAGGAAGAGCCGGTCAAAGTCAACAAATCCAACGCACTGGGTTCCTACAGCTCCAAATACGAAAACAGCGCCAACGGTTTCGGCCTGGGCGTGACTTACAAGTTCTGACCTGCTTGCGCATAAAAAGCCCCGCTCTCCGGTAAAGGAGGCGGGGCTTTTCAATGGGTAACGATCAGGGTTTCGACGCCAACGCTGCCTCTACCGCCTTGAGCAAGTCCGGACTGTCCGGCTTGGTCAGGCTGGAAAAATTGGCGATCACCTTGCCCTGGCGATCCACCACGTACTTGTAGAAATTCCACTTTGGCGCGCTGCTCTGCTGCGCCAGCACCTTGAACAGATGCACTGCGTCCGGCCCCTTGACCGCCTGCGGCTCGGTCATGGTGAAGGTGACGCCATAATTCACGTAGCAGACCTTGGCGGTTTCCTCGCCGGTCTTGGCTTCCTGCTTGAAGTCATCGGACGGCACACCAATCACTTCCAGCCCCTGGTCCTTATAGCGCTGGTACAGAGCCTCAAGGCCTTTGAATTGCGGCGCAAAGCCGCAGAAACTGGCGGTATTGACGATCACCAAAGGCTTGCCGGCAAAGCGCTGGCACAGGTCGATGGATTCCTTGGCGCGCAACTTGGGCAACTGCCCCTCCAGCAACGGCGGGCAACTGGCGGCCATCGCCGCACCGCTAAAAGCAGCCATCAGGACGGGTACTGCAAGCCAGCGCATCTGCATGTCGTGTGTCCTTCAAAATAGTCAGACCACGAACTTAACAGATCGACATACCCAGTTGCATCAACGCCAGCCCACCGCGCTGCCAGCCCCACCATGCCAGAAGCAGCAGCAGCGTTGCCGCCGCTGCCCCAACGAACCAATACCCATTGGAACTCATGCCGCCTCCATCTGCGTCTGCAACCGCGCCACCGGCCGCTCGCGCACCGGCCAGTTCAGCGCCGCGGCGAGCAGGCTCAAGAGAATCGCCACTTGCCAGATCAAATCGTAGTTGCCGGTTCGATCATAGACCACCCCGCCCAACCAGCCACCGAGGAACGAACCGAGCTGATGGAACAGGAACACGATCCCACCGAGCATCGAGAGGTTTCGCACACCAAACAGCGTGGCGACCGTGCCGTTGGTCAGCGGCACGGTGGACAGCCACAGGAAGCCCATCGCCATACCGAACAGGTAGGCCGTGACTTCAGTCACCGGCGCCCACAGGAACAGCACGATCACCACCGCGCGCAACAGATACAAAGCGGTCAGCAGGCGCGGCTTGGACATGCGCCCGCCGAGCCAGCCGGCGGTGTAGGTGCCGGCGATGTTAAACAGGCCAATCAAGGCCAATACGGTGGTGCCGGTAGTCGCCGGCAAATGCTGATCGACCAGGTAGGCCGGCAGATGCACGCCGATAAACACCACTTGGAAACCGCAGACGAAAAAACCGAACGCCAGCAACCAGAACCCGGAGTGAGAACAGGCTTCCTTCAGTGCTTCACGCAAGGTTTGCTGGCCGGCCATGACGGGCAGCGGCCGATCCTTGAGCATGCTCACCAGCGGCAGAATCAGCGCCACCATCAAGCCCAACGCCAGCAGCGCCGCCGACCAGCCCAACCAACTGATCAAACCCAGGGTGCCCGGCACCATGGCGAACTGTCCGAAAGAACCGGCGGCGCTGGCAATGCCCATGGCGATGCTGCGTTTTTCCGGCGGTACCGCACGGCCGACCACACCCAGGATCACCGAGAATGAAGTGCCGGACAGGCCGATACCAATCAACAAACCGGCGCTCAACGACAGTGACCAGGCCGAGTCGGACATGCCCATCAATACCAGGCCGACGGCGTACAACACCCCGCCAACCAGCACGGCCTTGCTCGCCCCAAAACGGTCGGCCAGGGCGCCGGTGAACGGCTGCGCCAGGCCCCAGATCAGGTTCTGCAGGGCGATAGCGAAGGCAAACGTCTCACGGCCCCAGCCGAATTCGGCGCTCATCGGTGCCAGGAACAGACCGAAGCCATGCCGTACACCCAGCGACAACGCCAGGATCAGCGCACTTCCCACAAGAATCCAGCCACTGGTGCGCCACATCGAAGTCATTTCTTATTCTCCATTTACGGGTATATACCCGCTTGTAGTCGGACAAACCCGCGCTCAGGCAAGTTCATCCAGCAAGGCCAACAGGGTTTCGCGTTTTTCCGCGCCCAGCCGATCAATCAATTTCTGCTGCGCCGCCTCCCACGCTGGCAACGCTGCGGCCAGTCGTTCTGCACCGGCTTCGGTCAACAGCACCAGGCGGTTGCGCAGATCGTCGCCTTCGACCAACCGCACCAGGCCTTCGCCTTCCAGCACGCGCAGGTTGCGCCCCAAGGTACTGCGATCCAGGCCCATGGCGTCGGCCAGGCTGGAAATGCTCGGTTGATCGAGACGCTGCAAATTGCACAGCAGAGAATACTGGGCGACGTTGATCCCGAAGCCGTCGAGAGCGCCGTCGTAATGCCTGCTGACGCCACGGGCGGCACGTCGCAGGTTGGTGCATAAACATTGGGAGGCAAGCATGGAACGTGTATATACCCGCGATTAAGGAAATGCAAGCAAGTGTTACAGCGCCAATCCGACCACAACCGCCACTTCCAGCAGCTCCAGCAGGGCGCCAGCGGTGTCCCCGGTGGTGCCGCCGAGACGCCTGACCATCAACTGACGCAAGCCGATAAAACACAGCGCCGCGAGCAGGACCGCGATCCCACCGCTGAAACCACCGATCAGCAGGCAGGCCAGGCCGCTGAGGATCAGCACCTGCTGGCCGACAATCCTTGGTAAGTGGTCCGACAATGCCTGGCCCAATCCTCCGGCACGCACATAGCGCGTGGTGAGAAACAGCGCGAGCATCGACGCACGCCCGATCAGCGGCGCGAGGATCAGTGCCGCGCCGTTGTGCTGCTCGATCAGCGCCACCAGGGCGGTGAACTTGAGCAGCAATACCAGGCCGAGGGTGACCACGGCGATCGGCCCGCTACGCGGGTCCTTCATGATGGTCAGGGTGCGTTCGCGATCGCCGAACCCACCGAGCCAGGCGTCGGCGCTGTCCGCCAGCCCGTCCAGGTGCAAGCCGCCGCTGAGCAACACCCAGGCCGTCAGTAACAACGCGGCGTGCAGCAACAACGGCGCGCCCGCCAGCGCGAGGTTCAGGCCCCACAACAGCAGACCGAACAACAGGCCCACCAGCGGATAAAACAGCAGTGAGCGCCCCAGTTCCTGGGGTTGCGGCATGCCCGGCAGACGAATCGGCAGGCTGCTCAGGAACTGCAAGGCGATCCAGAACGGCAGCATGTTCAGCGCCCTTCCTTCAACGCGCCGTCGGCCGCAACCTGCAGGCTGAACAGTGCGCCATGGGCGACTTCGACATTCAGCAACTGCGCTCGGGGCAAACCGCGCGCCCGGGCCAGCAGCAGACGCATCACGCCACCGTGGCTGATCAACAACACACGCTGTCCGGCATAAGCCTGATGCAAGCGTGAGACCGCGCCGAGAACCCGATCGGAAAAGTCGCTGACACGTTCACCGTCAGGTGGCGTGAAGCTATAGGGGTCGGCCCAGAACGCGCCCAGCCCGTCGGCGTCGGTCTCCATCAACGCCGCCGCGCTCTGCCCTTCCCAGGCGCCGAAGTGCAGTTCCTGCAGGGCCTTTTCCAGGCTCACCGGCACCTTGAGTGTTGCGCCCAGTTCTTGCGCGAACCGCGCACACCGTTGCAGCGGCGAACTGATCAATCGGTCCCATGGGCCCTGCCCGGCCACCGCAGCACGCATCTGCGCCCAGCCGTTTTCAGTGAGCGCATCGTCGAGGCTGCCGCGCAGGCCACCGCCCAATTCGGTTTCGCCGTGGCGCAACAGGTCCAGGTGCAAGGTCATGCCGGGCGGTCCGCCACGGCGGCTTCGGCGAATGTCGCCATCTGCCCGTGCAGCGCGCAGGCCAGGCGCAGCAGTGGCACCGCCAACGCCGCGCCGCTGCCTTCGCCGAGCCGCAGGCCGAGTTCGAGCAACGGTTGCGCGTCGAGGCAGTGCAGCACGTGGCGATGGCCAGGCTCGGCGCCGCGATGGCCGAACACCAGCCACTCCCGGCTCGCCGGGTTCAGCCGCGTGGCGACCAACGCGGCAACGCTGCAGATAAAGCCGTCCACCAGCACCACGATGCCGTCCTGGGCGCAGGCCAGATAGGCACCGACCAACGCCGCGATCTCCAACCCGCCGAGGTTGAACAGGGTGTGCAGCGCATCACCGCGTTGCGCGGCATGCACCGCCAGTGCGCGTTCGATGACGGTGACTTTGTGGCTGACACCCCGGGCATCCAGGCCGGTACCCGGCCCGGTCAAATCGCTCACCGGGCAATCGAGCAAGGCACACGCCAACGCGCTGGCGGCGGTGGTGTTGCCGATCCCCATCTCGCCGCCGATAAACAGCTGTGCGCCGCTCGCCAACGCACGGCGCGCGCTGTCGCGACCGGCCTGCAGCGCCAGCCGCCCTTGCGCCTCGGTCATCGCCGGGCCGTTGACGAAGTTGGCGGTGCCCGCTGCGATATTCAAGTGACGCACGCCGGGCAGGTTCAGCGACGGCGTCACCGTGCCGAGGTCGATCACTTCCAACTGCGCCGCCAGTTGCTGCGCCAATACGCTGATGGCCGCACCGCCGGCGACAAAGTTATGCAGCATCTGCCCGGTGACTGCCTGGGGATACGCCGACACGCCTTCGGCCACCACGCCGTGGTCGCCGGCAAAGATGGCGATCCACACCTGCTCCATCGCCGGTTTGACCCGGCCTTGCAGGCCGGCCAACTGCACCGCCAACGCTTCCAGGCGGCCGAGGGAGCCGGCCGGCTTGGTCAATTGCTGTTGGCGCGCCAAGGCGTGTTGATACGCCGAAGCGTCGCTGGCCTTGCACGGGTTGAGCCACCAGGTTTCCGTCATAACGCAGTACCTTTCAAAGTCAGGGGCAGGCCGGCAACGGTCAGGACAACGCGCTGACACCGTTCGGCCAAGGCTTGATGCAGCCAACCGGCTTCATCCACATAGCGGCGAGTCAATTCGCCCAGCGGCACGACACCCAAACCGGTCTCGTTGCTGACAAACAGGATTTCACCTGGCAATGAGGCCAGGCTTTCGAGCAATTGGTCACGCTCAAAAGCCAGACGCTCGGGGTTATCGAGCAGCAGCAGATTGGTCAGCCAGAGCGTGAGGCAATCCACCAGCAGGCAGCGCTCGGGCGCGGCGTTTTCGCGCAGCACCCGTGCCAGTTCGATCGGTTCTTCGATCAGGCCCCAGTGATCCGGGCGGCGCTGGCGATGCAGGGCGACACGCTGGTTCATCTCGCCGTCCAGCGGTTGGCTGGTGGCGATATAAATGACGGGCAACGCGCTGTCGCTGGCGAGTTTTTCCGCCAGGCGGCTCTTGCCGGAACGGGCGCCGCCGAGAATCAGTTGGAGCATGGGATGGCACCTCGGTATTCGAGCCGGGCTCGGTCAACGGTGGGAGCTGGCGTGCCAGCGATGCAGGCACCTCGGTGTCTCAGGCAAGCCCTCAAATCCCACACAACCTGCGCAACAGCGCGGTATCCAGATGCTGTTCCACCAGGTCGGCCAACCGTTCGATGTCGCGCTCGCGCAGGGCGTGGTAATCGACCTCCTGCACCGCCTGCACACCGGCCCAGCGCAACAAGGCGCTGCACGCGGCCGGGGTTTCGAATACACCGTGCAGATAAGTCCCGAGGATTTGCCCGTCGGCGCTCTGGGCGCCGTCATGTCGGCCATCGTCCAGATACACAGCAGGACGTTCCAGAGCCGCGCCGGACGTCACGCCCGCATGGATCTCATACCCACTGACCTCGGCGTCCTCCAGCAACAGGCGCCCACGCACATTGCGCAACTGCTTCTCTTGCGCCAGCGTCGTACTGAACGCCAGCAGCCCCAGACCGTCACTGGAGCCGGCCGGCCCCTCGAGCCCGAGCGGGTCATGCACCTGCTCGCCGAGCATCTGCAACCCGCCGCAAATTCCCAGCACCTTGCCGCCGTAGCGCAAGTGCCGCGCCACCGCAGTGTCCCAGCCATTGGCGCGCAGGTACGCGAGGTCACTGCGCACGCTTTTCGAGCCCGGCAGAATAATCAGGTCGGCGGCGGGAATCGGCTGGCCCGGGCCGATGAACTGCAAGTCCACCTGGGGATGCAGGCGCAGCGGGTCAAAGTCGGTGTGGTTGCTGATGCGCGGCAACACCGGCACGACCACCTTGAGCACCTCGGCCGCCTTGTCGATCTGACGCTGGTCGATGCCGTCTTCGGCCTCCAGGTGCAGGTCCATCACGTAGGGCAATACGCCAACCACCGGTTTGCCGGTGCGCGCTTCCAGCCAATCCAGCCCTGGCTGCAACAAGGCGATATCGCCGCGAAAGCGGTTGATGATGAAGCCTTTGACCCGCGCCTGTTCGGTCGGCGAAAGCAATTCAAGGGTGCCCACCAGATGCGCGAACACGCCGCCGCGATTGATGTCGGCGATCAGCAGCACCGGGCAATCCACGGCCTCGGCGAAGCCCATGTTGGCGATGTCATTGGCACGCAGGTTGATCTCCGCCGGGGAGCCTGCGCCTTCCACCATCACCACCGGGTAGGCGTCGCTCAAACGCGTGTGGGACGCCAGCACCGCCTGCATCGCGATGGCTTTGTAGTCGTGATAGGCCACTGCGTTCATGCTGGTCACGGCGCGGCCATGGATGATCACTTGGGCGCCGGTGTCACTGTTGGGTTTGAGCAGCACCGGGTTCATGTCGGTGTGCGGCGCCAGGTTGGCGGCCTGCGCCTGCACCGCCTGGGCGCGGCCGATTTCGCCGCCTTCGGCCGTCACCGCGCTGTTGAGCGCCATGTTCTGCGGCTTGAACGGCACCACCGCCACGCCCTGGCGCACCAGCCAGCGGCACAAGGCGGTGACCAGGGTGCTTTTACCGGCATCGGACGTCGTGCCTTGCACCATCAGCGTACTCATACCGCGTCCTTGTAGGCGATCAGGGCCTGTTCCAGGCGCTGCCAATCGGCGTCGGTGTCGGGCAGGCCAAAACGCAGGCTGCTGTCGTGGACAAACAGGCGCAGCAGAATGCCGCGCTGGGCCATGAAGTTGTGCATGCGTTCGGCGTGAGGGGTGATCAGCCATTGAAACAGGGCGCAGCCGCCCTGGGGTTGGAAACCTTGGCGCTCAAGCAAATCGAACAAGCGCTGGCCGGCTTCCAGGCAACGGTTGCGTTGCCGGGTGTGCCCGGCGGTATCGCGCAGACACGCTTGGCCGATCACCCGCGTCGGCCCGCTGACCGCCCACGGCCCGACCTGTTCGGCCAACAGCTTGAGCAACTTGCGCTCCGCCAGCACAAACCCCAGGCGCACACCGGCCAGGCCGAAGAACTTGCCGAACGAACGCAGCACGATCAGGCCGACCTGATGGGCCTGGCCGGCCAGGCTCAGGTGCGGCGTGACGTCCATGAACGCTTCGTCCACCACCAGCCAACCGCCGCGCTGGGCCAGCCGCGCATGCCAGTCGAGCAGCCGTTGCGGGGTCAGGCTCAGGCCCGTGGGGTTATTCGGGTTGACCACCACCAGCACGTCCAGGCTGTCGAGAAAGAAGTCGACCTCCTGCTCCTGCACTTCGCGCACCACGTAGCCGGCGCGACGCCAGGCCTCGGCGTGCTCGGCATAGCAAGGTGACAGCACGCCGACCTTGCCGCCCCGGCGCAAGCGCGGCAGCAGTTGGATCGCCGCCTGGGAACCCGGCACTGGCAATAAATGCGCGGTGCCATAGTATTCGCTGGCGGCTTGCTCCAGACCGTCGTCGGTTTCCGGCAGACGCGCCCAGGCGCGCAACGGAATCTCGGGGACCGGCCACGGCCAGGGCGCCAGGCCGCTGGACAGGTCGAGCCATTCGGCCTCGGCAATCCCATATTCAATCGCCGCCTTACGCAGCCGGCCACCGTGCTCAAGCATACAATTGCCCCCCGACGCATAGGATCAGCAGCCACAACCATACGCCGCGCTGCACCAGTTGCCAGCCGCGGTCGATGGCGTCCGCATCCGCCGCCGGGCCTTCGCCCAGTGGCGGACGCTGGTGCAGCTCACCGTGATAGATCGCGGCACCGCCCAACTCGACGCCCAAGGCACCTGCCCCCGCCGCCATCACCGGACCGGCGTTGGGGCTGTCCCAGGTCGGGCCCTGACGGCGCCAGCATTTGATGGCCAGCCTGGTTTTACCGAGTACGGCGTAGGTCAACGCCACCAGGCGTGCCGGAATATAGTTCAGTACATCGTCGATCCTGGCCGCCGCCCATCCGAAACGCTCGAAGCGTTCGTTGCGATAGCCCCACATGGCGTCGAGGGTGTTGCTCAAGCGGTACAGCACCACGCCCGGCACACCCGCGACGACAAACCAGAACAGTGCGGCAAACACCGCGTCGCTGCCGTTTTCCAGCACCGATTCGGTGGCGGCGCGAGCGACTTCAGTGCGATCCAGTTCACTGGTCTGGCGACTCACCAGGTAACTCACGCGCCGCCGGGCTTCGTCCAGGTCATCGCCGCGCAGGGCCTGGGCCACCGGGATCACGTGCTCGCCGAGACTGCGCATGCCGAGGGCACAGTACAACGCGAGGATCTCCAGCACCCAGCCGATGTAAGGCGCCCACGACAACGCGGTGGCCAACAGCGTCAACGGCACCACCGCAATAAACCAGGCGGTCACGCCGTGGCTGCGCCAGCCACGGCCACCGCTGTTGAAACGCTGCTCGATGCGCGCGGCGAAGTTGCCGAACGCCACCAGCGGATGCCAGCGCCTGGGCTCGCCCAGCAGCGCATCCAGCGCCACCGCAGCGACACACAGCAAGGCCACACTCATTGACGCACTCCCCAGGTATTTTCATACAACATGTCACTCAGCGGGCGCGGTTCGGCCCAGCCTTCGAGCTGCAACATCGGTGCCGGATAGAACGCCTCGACCGGCCCCAGGCACAACACCGCCAAGGGTTTCGCGCCGGGCGGCAAGCCCAGCAGGTCGGCCAGGGCCTGCGGTTCGAACAACGACACCCAGCCCATGCCCAGGCCTTCGACCCGCGCGGCCAGCCACAGATTCTGGATCGCGCAGGACAGCGAGGCCATGTCCATTTCCGGCAAGGTACGCCGGCCGAAGATATGTCGCTCGCGCTCATCCATCAGCGCCGCCACCAGCACTTCGGCGCAGTCGTGGATGCCTTCGACCTTGAGCTTCATAAACGTATCGGAACGCTCGCCCAAGGCCTCGGCGGTGCGTATGCGTTCTTCCTCCACCAACTGTTGAATCCGCCCACGCAATAGGCGGTCGCTGATGCGGATAAAACGCCACGGCTGCATCAAGCCGACGCTCGGCGCCTGGTGTGCGGCCTGGAGCAAGCGCTGCAGCAGTTCGGGAGCCACGTCACCGCCGCTGAAGTGACGCATGTCACGGCGTTCGGCGATGGCACGGTAGACGGCGTCGCGCTCGGCCTGGGGGAAAGCGTTGTCGGTCATGAGCCTATCGCGGGCAAGCCCGCTCCCACCGTGGATTCGTGCTGTGGCGTAGCGTGCGGTGCGACTCGCTCGGGCGCAAACAGCGCGGCCACGGCCCGGGGGTTGGAGGGGAAGTAGAAGTGAACGTAGGAAGCGGTCAGCCGCCCCTGTCGATACACCGCCTCGGCCCCGCGCCCGCCATTGGGGCTCACGCCACGGGCAATGGGCACCCAGTCGGTGCTGGTCAGCGAGTGGTGATAGGTGTGCCCACGCAACACGCCCTCGGGCAATTCGACGCTTTGCAGAGCCAGCGCCGCGAGCTTCTTTTGCATCACCGCAGCGCCCTGCAGCAGGCCGACCAGTCCGGCGCGGAGGCCGTCGACATCGGTGAGCGAATCCAGCAGATAGAGCATGCCGCCACACTCGGCGAGCAGCGGTTTGCCGGCAGCGTGATGGACACGGATCGCCTCCAGCATCGCGGTGTTTTCCGACAGTGCCTGGTGATGCAATTCCGGGTAACCACCGGGCAGATAGAGGCTGTCGGCGTCTGGCAATTGGCGATCATGGATCGGCGAGAAGAAGCTCAACTCGGCGCCCATCGCCCGTAGCAGATCGAGGCTGGCACCGTAAGTGAAGGCGAAGGCTTCGTCACGCGCGACGGCGATCCGCACGCCAGCCAGCAACGGTTCAGTGCGGGTTACCGGCGGTGCGGCAAAGGTGACCGGCGGCGGCAACGCAACCTCGCAGCTGCTGCCCAACGCTTGGGCGGCGGCGTCCAGGCGCAGGTCGAGGTCATTCAGTTCGCTGGCTTGCACCAGGCCCAGGTGGCGGCTGGGTAATTCGATAGCGGTCTCGCGGGACAGCGCGCCATACCAGCGCAGGCCTTCGGTGAGGCTGCCTTCGAGCAATTGCGCATGGCGCAGGGTGCCGACGCGGTTGGCCAGCACGCCGGCGAACGGCAAGTCCGGCTGATAGCGTGCCAGGCCGAGGGCCAGGGCGCCGAAGGTCTGCGCCATGGCCGTGCCATCGATCACGCCGAGCACCGGCACACCGAAGTGCCGCGCCAGGTCGGCGCTGGAAGGTGTGCCGTCGAACAGCCCCATCACGCCTTCGATCAGGATCAGGTCCGCCTCCCCCGCTGCTTCCCACAGTAGGCGGCGACTTTCCTGCTCGCCCACCATCCACATGTCCAATTGATACACCGGCGCACCGCTGGCGCGCTCGTGGATCATCGGGTCGAGGAAGTCCGGGCCGCATTTGAACACACGCACCTTGCGCCCCAGGTTGCGGTGCAAGCGCGCCAGCGCGGCGGTGACCGTGGTTTTGCCCTGGCCGGACGCCGGTGCGGCGATCAAGACAGCCGGGCAATGGCGGGGCTGATTCAAAGTTCGACGCCTTTCTGTGCCTTGATACCGGCCTGGAACGCATGCTTGAGCATGCCCATGTCGGTGACGGTGTCGCCCATTTCGATCAGTTCAGGTTTGGCGCCACGGCCGGTGACCACCACGTGCTGCATCGGCGGGCGGGCCTGCAGGTCGCTGAGGACTTGATCGAGGTCGAGGTAGCCGTGCTTGAGCGCGATGTTCAGCTCATCCAGCACCACCAGGCCGATGCTCGGGTCTTGCAACAATTGGCGGGACACCGCCCAGGCGGCTTCGGCGGCCGCGATATCGCGCTGGCGGTCCTGGGTTTCCCAGGTAAAGCCCTCGCCCATTACATGGAAACGCACTTGCTCGGGGAAACGGCGGAAGAACAGTTCTTCGCCGGTGCTGTTGCGCCCCTTGATGAACTGCACCACGCCGCACTGCATGCCGTGGCCCATGGCGCGGGCCAGCATGCCAAACGCCGAGCTACTCTTGCCTTTGCCGTTGCCGGTCAGCACCAGCAGCAAGCCGCATTCGTTCGGGGAATTGGCGATGCGTTCATCGATCACGGCTTTTTTGCGCAGCATGCGCGCCAGATGGCGTTCGTCGCGCTCGGGGGAATCGGTCATGGCAGCTCTCCGTTGGGGCTGGACAAAAAACGGCGGGCAGGAAAAAACAACAACAGACAGCCAAGCATCGCCCACCGTGATGCTGTTGGATGATCCAGGCCGGTCTCCGGGCTCATGAGTGGCGCGCTAGAGCGCACGCCGACGGCGCGCCTTCCCATATCGCAGGCGATACAGTGGCAAACAGCACCGTCTTGACTCATTTACCGTTGCGGGGGCAGCGCCGGAATCGCGGCAGCACTGTGTACAAGTGCGCTCACTCACCGGCTTCCCTGTTTCACTCAGTCGACCCGTGGGTCACAGAGCACCTGGAACAAGCGGCGAAGGTTAGTGGGTTGGGGGTGGAGCGTCAATTAAAGCTGGCCTTGCACTTGAACCATCGCCGCATCGGGCGCCTCTACCCTTACAGGCATCCAGGAGAAAACCATGCATAAAACAAGACTCGCCTTACTGATCATGCTCGCGGGCACCCTCGCCGCCTGCGGGGAAAGCTCGACCCTGAAGGTGTCCGATGGCACCGGGCCTTCACCGCAGCTGCCGGAGCCGAACAAGACCCTGATCCCCACCGTGAACATCGCTCCGGCCATCGGCTGGCCGGCGGGCACCCAGCCCACGGCCGCCGCCGGCACCCAAGTGGCGGCGTTCGCCGAAGGCCTGGACCACCCGCGCTGGCTGTATGTACTGCCCAATGGCGATGTGCTGGTGGCGGAAACCAACGCGCCGCCCAAGCCGGACGACGCCAAAGGCCTGCGGGGTTGGGTGATGCAAAAAGTCATGGGCCGCGCCGGTGCCGGTGTGCCGAGCCCGAACCGCATCACCCTGCTGCGCGATGCCGACCATGACGGGGTCGCGGAGACCCGCACCGTGTTCCTGGAAAACCTCAACTCGCCCTTCGGCATGACGCTGGTGGGCAATGACCTGTACGTGGCCGATTCGGACAAGCTGTTGCGCTTTCCCTATCAGACCGGCGAAACCGCGATCAAGGCCGCCGGCAGCAAGGTCATCGACCTGCCAGCGGGCAGCATCAACCATCACTGGACGAAAAACGTGGTGGCCAGCAAGGACGGCAGCAAGTTGTATGTGAGCGTCGGTTCCAACAGCAACGTCGCCGAGAACGGCCTGGAAGCGGAACAAGGCCGCGCGGCGATCTGGGAAGTCGACCGCGCCAGCGGCCAGCACCGTATCTTCGCCTCCGGCCTGCGCAACCCGAACGGCATGGCCTGGGAACCGCAGAGCGGCAAGCTGTGGACGGCAGTGAACGAGCGCGACGAGATCGGCAGCGACCTGGTGCCGGACTACATCACCTCGGTCCAGGATGGCGCCTTTTATGGCTGGCCCTTCAGCTATTACGGGCAGCACGTGGATGTACGCGTCACACCGCAGAACCCGGACCTGGTGGCCAAAGCCATTGCGCCGGACTACGCCGTAGGCCCACATACCGCCTCGCTGGGCCTGACCTTCGCCGAGGGCAGCAAACTCCCGGCGCCCTTTATCAACGGCGCGTTTATCGGCCAGCACGGCTCGTGGAACCGCAAGCCGCACAGCGGCTACAAGGTGATCTTCGTACCGTTCGAGGGCGGCAAACCGAAGGGGCCGCCAGCGGACGTGCTGACTGGGTTCCTCAACAGCGAAGAACAAGCCATGGGACGACCGGTTGGCGTGGTCATCGACAAGCAGGGTGATTTGCTGGTGGCGGACGATGTGGGGAATAAGGTGTGGCGGGTTTCTGCGGCTAAGTAACTATTACAAATGTGGGAGGGGCGGTGCGACGATTCGACTTGCCCACGATAGCGGTGGGTCAGTCACTGAATGCATGGACTGACACGCCCTCATCGGGAGCAAGCTCCCTCCCACATTTGGATCCTGCTTTGGCTTAGGGGTTGCGGGCCAAGTGCTCAGCCGGCAACACGCGCTTGGCGCTCAGGTAGGCGTTCTGCCAGTAGGCTTTGGACAAGGTGTCCAGCTTCACCGTACCGCCCGTCTGCGGCGCATGCACAAAGCGCCCTTCGCCGACATAGATCCCGGCGTGGCTGACCTGCGAGCCGCCACCCGTGGCGAAGAACAGCAGGTCACCGGTTTGCAGGTTCTGTGCGCTGACGTCCTGGGCGCGCATCACGATCAGTTCGCGCGTGGTGCGCGGCAGAGAGATACCCGCGGCATCACGGTAGACAAACCCGATCAACCCGCTGCAATCGAAACCGGAGTCCGGCGTATTGCCGCCCCAACGATAAGGCGTACCGACCAGGCCCAGCGCGCGGAACAGCACGTCTTCAGCGACAGGCGAACTCTGGCTGGAATAGTTGAACACTGGTTTAGGCTTGGCCGCTACGGGCGCAGGCTGCGGGCGGCTTGCGCAGGCGCTGAGCAGCGCGGCGCAAACAATAAGAATCAGGCGGGCCGAGGTCGACATGTGCAGAACAATCCTGGTCTGGATGCGGCTTTCGCTGCCGAACGCTGAAAACCAGAACGCGCAAGCATGGCTTGCGCGAACGGATTACAACAATGTCCAGAGATTCTAGCGCTTACACGTCAAACTTCAAGTATCACTTTAACTTTACTTGCTAGCGGTAATCGTCGTCGGGGCCATGGCAAGTGCGCGCTTGGCTTCGATGAAGGTTTTGCTCCAGTAGCTGTCGCCCAGGCTGTCGACTCGAACACCACCGCTGCGGCGGCTGCTGGAGTGGATAAACTGGTTATCGCCCAGGTAGATACCGGCGTGACTGACGCGACCGCGGCCACTGGTACTGAAGAAAAGCAGATCCCCAGGCTTGAGGTTGTTACGCGCGACCAACGGTGCATTCACGTTGATCATTTCGCGGGTGGAGCGTGGCAGGTTCATGCCAGCTTCTTCGCGAAACAGGTAACCGATAAAACCGCTGCAATCAAAACCGGCTTCAGAGGTACCGCCGAAACGGTAACGGGTCCCGATCAGGGACATGCCGCGTTCGAGGATGCTGTCGGCCAGAACGGGAAGCTGATAAGGCTTGTTGCCAGCGAAGGCGGCCAGTTCTTTTTCGGTTGCCAGCTCTTCCTCATAAACAGTGGAAGACTGCGCAGCAACGAATTTTGCCTGATTTTTATACTGTTGATTGTGCTGCTCGGCCACTTGTTGAGGGTGGGAGGCGCAACCAAACAACAGAGCGACAAGTGCGAGAGGCACGAGGGGTGCGAAGCGATTTAGCATGGGCACGACCGTGGCTGATGTGTAAAGAAGTCGAGACTATGCCTTCTATCACATCGATTTGCAAATTCAATCGTGATCCATGTGACTTACTGTTTGCGTTATGACATCTAAGCCCTTAATACCCTTTGCGCGTGTTTTGCGTGGTCAAGCCGGCCAAAACGCAGGTTTCCTGGCGCCTGAAATTTGCCGAAGCCCCCGAAACACAAGGGCCGGCTACCAGCCGAGGGTTTCCTTGAGGAAGGGAATCGTCAGCTTGCGCTGGGCCTGCAAAGAGGCCTGATCGAGCTGCTCGAGCAAATCGAACAATGCGCTCATGCTGCGGGTGCCGCGGGTGAGGATAAAGTGCCCGACCTCGTCGGTGAGGTGCAGGCCGCGACGGGATGCACGCAATTGCAGGGCACGCAATTTGTCCTCGTCGGACAGCGGGCGCATCTGGAAGATCAGCGCCAGGGTCAGGCGCGACTTGAGGTCGGCCAGCTTGACCGGCAACTCACGGGGCGAGGTCGAAGCCGCGATCAGCAGGCGGCGCCCGCTGTCGCGCAGGCGGTTGAACAGATGAAACAGCGCCTCTTCCCAATCCGCCTTGCCGGCGACGGCCTGCAGATCGTCCAGGCACACCAGTTCGTATTGTTCGAGGTTGTCGAAAATCCCGATCCCGCGGTCCATCAACTCCGCCAACGGCAGGTAAACCGCCGGTTCGCCCATCTGCTCGAAGCGCAGGCACGCGGCCTGCAACAGGTGGGTGCGCCCCACGCCTTGCTTGCCCCACAGGTAGATCAGGCTTTCAGTCCACCCGGCGTCGGCTTCGCAGAGCCGCTCGACATAGCCGAGTGCTGCGGCGTTGGCGCCTGGGTAGTAATTGATAAAGGTGGCGTCGTCACGCAGACGCACACCTAAGGGCAGCTGAATCGGTTTCATGCTGACTGAACGGCTCCGATCGAACCGTTAGTGGCCTCTGTGAAAAGTTTGCAAAGTTTATACCCGTGACGCCGGGCGCACAATGCAGCAGACCATAAGCAAAATCAAAGGTTTGCGTTAACTTGTTGGATTTACGCAAATTGTTTGACGCCACAGCGCCAGAAACAACAAACCCGGCCTGGGCCGGGTTTGTGACGCTGCGATTACAAATCGGGGTCTTCAACGCCCCCGTACATGTCCGAATCCTTGTACAGATCGTGGACATGACGCACCAGCACCATGATCACCGCCGCCACCGGCAGCGCGAGCAGGATGCCGGTAAAGCCGAACAACTCACCGCCAGCCAGGATCGCAAAGATCACCGCGACCGGGTGCAGGCCGATGCGATCACCCACCAGCAATGGGGTCAGCACCATGCCTTCGAGGGCCTGGCCGACCATGAACACCGCGACAATCCCGAGCATCGGGTACAGGTCACCGCCAAACTGGAACAGCCCGGCCACCAGCGCCGCACCGATACCGATCACAAAGCCCATGTACGGCACGATCGCGGCCAGACCGGCAATCAAGCCAATCAACAGGCCCAGCTCCAGGCCGATCGCCATCAAGCCGGCGGCATAGATAATCCCCAGGGCCAGCATCACCAGCAGCTGGCCGCGCACGAACGCCCCCAAGACCTCATGACACTCCCCGGCCAGGGACACGATGCGCGCTTCACGGTCACGCGGCAGCAGGCTGCGGATCTTGGCCATCATGATGTCCCAGTCCCGCAACAGGTAGAACGCCACCACCGGGATCAACACCAGATTGGTCAGCCAGCCGATCAGCGCCAGGCTGGATGCCGTGGCCTGGCTGAGAACCACGCCGACGATGTCGGTGGTCTGGCCCATATGCTCGCTGATCGCAGCCTTGACCTTGTCGAACTTCCAGAAGCCATCCGCCAGCCCCAGCTTGGCCTGGGCCCACGGCATCGCCGTGTGCTGCAGCCAGTCGAGCATCTGCGGCGCCAGTTCATACAGACGGAACAACTGCTTGGCCAGCATCGGCACCAGCACCAGCACCAACGCCGTGATGATCAGCGTAAACAGCGCAAACACCGTGACCACCCCCAAAGTCCGCGACAGGCCGGCTTTCTCCAGGCGATCCACCACGGGATCGAACAGATAGGCGAGCAACAGCGCGACCAGGAACGGCGTCAGGATCGAATGCAGCAAGAACACAAAAACGCACAGCAGGGCGATCCCGCCAAGCCACACCCAACGACGCGTATCCGCCATACACCACTCCATCTTTTATCGGCTGCTATATAAAGCAGAACATTTACCAACGAAAACGCAGTTGCGCCTGCGGCTCAGGGGCGGCGACCGGCTGCGTGCCGTCCACTGGCGGTTGCGCAGCCAGTGCTTCACCCGGGGGAATCTCCTGCAACCTGGCCAGGCTCAGTTGAGTACGCAACTGATCGGCGCTGCCATTGACGCGATACACAATACGATTGCCATCCACGCGCTGCGGCTGGCCGCCAAACGGCTCGAGCAAGTGGCCCAACGCGGCGTAGCGCTCCAGGGTCATGCCCTGCACTTCGAGCAATTGCTCGGTGCTCGCGCCCGGCTTGACCACAAAGCGCGGCGCCAGTTTCTGGCTGACCGCCAGCATCACGGCATCGGCCACGGCCGCGGTGTCGGCGCCTTGCGCGGTGCCCTGCTCGCTCTTGTCGCCCAACCACAGGCGCCATTTGGCCTGCCATTGGCTGCCCTCCTGGCGCGCATGCACTGCGAGCATCGCATCGGCGCCGTAGCGTTCCGAGGCTGCACGCAACGGCGTGGCGTCCGCGCTTTCGAGGTTGGGCGCGGTGGCGACCACCTGTTCATCCAAATCCCCCAACGGCAGGCGCAGCGGCAAGCCGCGATGTTGCGCCGCACGGCGCAGCGCCTGCGCGACGGCCTGGCCATCCCCGACCAGGTTGCTGCCGTCGGTAGAGTCATTCAGCCACCAACCCAGGATCGACGGCCGATTGCTGCCCCAGATCGACAAGCCGGCCTCACGCAACGCGCGATCGGTGCTGACGGGGTCGAAATCCACTTGCAGGCTTTCCGGCGGGCCGGCGTCGTAGCCGTATTGCGTGATGATTTGTTGCGGGTCCTTGCGCACCGCCGCCAGGCCGGGGCCTTCGGCGGCCTTGGCGTCGCCAGTGAGGCGGATCACCAGGGTCTGTACGGCGCGCTGGGTCGCCTGGTCGCGTTCTTGCGGTGACTGGCTGCTGACCGGCTCCAGTACTTGATAAAGGCCATTGAGGGTTTCGGCATGACTCGCCAGGCTGACCAACGACAAGCAGCCTACAAAAAACACATTACACAGACGCATGGAAGATTCCCGAACGACAAAATTAGCGGCTGGAACAGACCGCGTGATCTCGGTTTGCCAAGGCTGTGACCACAGCGATCGGTAAAACATTCACGGGGTCTCGGTAAGTTTTCCTACTGTCATAACGATAGCGGGTTCAAGGCTATACCTTAATACGGAGCTGGGCAGACCCGATTAGCATTTTTTTAACCGGCTTTTTTATCTATGTGGCTCTGCCCGTCGGCCCGAGGATGGCCGCTGACCCTCAAGCCTGATAAAATCGCGCGCCTTCGCAGACCGTCAATGGCTGGGCCTTTTCACAAGAGCCCTTGCCCAATCGGTCGTTACCCCTGAATCCCCCCTAAAGGCCTGGATCATGAGCAAGCAACCCTCCCTGAGCTACAAGGACGCCGGTGTAGACATCGACGCCGGTGAAGCATTGGTCGAACGCATCAAGAGCGTCGCCAAGCGCACTGCGCGCCCCGAAGTCATGGGTGGCCTGGGCGGTTTTGGCGCCCTCTGTGAAATCCCGGCCGGCTACAAACAGCCCGTGCTGGTTTCCGGCACCGACGGCGTGGGCACCAAACTGCGCCTGGCCCTGAACCTGAACAAACACGACAGCATCGGCATCGACCTGGTCGCCATGTGCGTCAACGACCTGGTGGTGTGCGGCGCCGAGCCGTTGTTCTTCCTGGACTACTACGCCACCGGCAAGCTCAACGTCGAAACCGCGACCCAAGTGGTCACCGGCATCGGCGCCGGCTGCGAATTGTCGGGTTGCTCTCTGGTCGGCGGCGAAACCGCTGAAATGCCAGGCATGTACGAAGGCGAAGACTACGACCTGGCCGGCTTCTGCGTCGGCGTGGTCGAAAAAGCCGAGATCATCGACGGCTCCAAAGTGGCTGCCGGCGACGCCCTGCTCGCCCTGCCGTCGTCCGGCCCGCACTCCAACGGCTACTCGCTGATCCGCAAGATCATCGAAGTGTCCGGCGCCGACATCGAGAACATCCAGCTCGACGGCAAGCCCCTGACCGACCTGCTGATGGCGCCGACACGCATCTACGTCAAGCCACTGCTCAAGCTGATCAAGGACACCGGCGCGGTCAAAGCCATGGCCCACATCACCGGCGGCGGCCTGCTGGACAACATCCCGCGCGTCCTGCCCAAAGGCGCCCAGGCGATTGTCGACGTGGCCAGCTGGCAGCGTCCTGCGGTATTCGACTGGCTGCAAGAGAAAGGCAACGTCAACGAAACCGAAATGCACCGCGTGCTGAACTGCGGCGTGGGCATGGTGATCTGCGTGGCGCAAGAGCACGTGGAAAGCGCGTTGAACGTGCTGCGCGAAGCCGGCGAACAGCCTTGGGTCATCGGCCAGATCGCTGCTGCCGCCGAAGGCGCGGCTCAGGTTGAACTGAAGAACCTTAAGGCGCACTGATGTCTGCAACCTGTGATGTCGTGGTGCTGCTCTCCGGCACCGGCAGTAACTTGCAGGCCCTGATCGACAGCACGCGCACCGGCGACAGCCCGGCGCGCATCGCTGCGGTGATCTCCAACCGCAGCGACGCCTATGGCCTGCAACGCGCCAGGGAGGCAGGCATTGCCACGCGCACCCTGGATCACAAGGCTTTCGAAGGTCGCGAGGCCTTCGACAGCGCCCTGGTCGAACTGATCGACGCCTTCAACCCCAAACTCGTGGTACTGGCCGGCTTCATGCGTATCCTCAGCGCTGATTTCGTGCGGCACTACGCTGGGCGGCTGTTGAATATCCACCCTTCCCTGCTGCCCAAGTACAAAGGCATGCACACCCATCAGCGCGCCCTCGACGCGGGCGACAGCGAGCATGGCTGCAGCGTGCATTTTGTCACCGAGGAACTCGATGGCGGGCCTCTGGTCGTACAGGCAGTGGTTCCGGTAGAGTCTGACGACTCGGCGCAGACGCTTGCGCAACGGGTTCATACGCAGGAACACAGGATTTACCCGCTGGCTGTTCGCTGGTTTGCCGAGGGGCGGTTGATTCTTGGTAAACAGGGTGCATTATTGGACGGTCAGTTACTCGCGGCCAGCGGCCACTTGATTCGAACCTAGGAGATTTTATGCGTCGCGCCTTGCTCTTCGCTTTTGCGCTGTTCGCCTTGCCTGCGGTGCAAGCAGCAGATTTACATCCTTTCTCCGCCAGCTACACCGCCGACTGGAAACAGTTGCCCATGAGCGGTTCGGCCGAGCGCAGCCTGACCCACAATGGCGATGGCACCTGGACCTTGAACTTCAAGGCTTCCATGATGATTGCCAGCCTCACCGAAACCAGCGTGATCCAATTCGACAAGGACGCCCTGCAGCCGAAGAGCTACACCTTCGAACGCGGCGGCCTGGGCAAGGCGAAAAGGATCAACCTGGACTTCGACCAGACCGCCAAGAAAGTCACCGGCTTTGAAAACAAAGACCCGGTCAACGTTGCCCTGCAAAGCGGCATGCTCGACAAGTCGACCTACCAGTTGGCGCTGCAGCGCGATGTCGCGGCCGGCAAGAAGAGCATGAGCTACAACGTGGTTGAAGGCACCGACGTCGACACCTACGACTTTCGCGTGATCGGCCCGGAAAAGGTCCAGACCAAAGCCGGCTCCATCGACGCGATCAAGGTCGAGCGCGTGCGTGACCCGACCCAAAGCAAGCGCATCACCCAGATGTGGTTTGCCAAGGACTGGGGCGGCATCCTGGTTGCCCTGCGTCAGGTGGAAACCGACGGCAAGGAATACAACATCATGCTGCAAGACGGCACGGTTGACGGTCAGCCTGTCAAAGGCAGCTGATTGAACTGATACGTTGGAAAAGAGCCTCGCGCAATGCGGGGCTTTTTTTCGCCTGGAATATTCAGGCAAGGCCGTTATTGCCTGACGCAATCATGAAGCTTTTGTCATAAAACCCAGCCGCCTGTGGCGCAATGTCGCGGTTTACGCGGCCTGCACAATTGTTGCTATTTCTGTAAAGGACTGTTGCAGGAAAAATCGGTTTACTTAGCAAGCTAACAAAACATATAACAAATGCCTGCGACGACTTGCCGCAGATCAACCAGAGATTGGAGCAAGCAGATGACTGTAAAAGTGACTGAGCGCGACGACGAACATATGTCCCACGAAGCATTGGGCCATGGGATTCACATCTGGGACGTACACCAACAAGACCTGCTGGTCGGCATGTTTCATAACGAGAGCGACGCTCATAACTATAAAAACGAGCTCGAAACCCTTGAGATGAAACGCCAGGCACAAAGCTCCTGACTATTTGCCAGACTCAGGCGCCAGGCCCACGCAGCCTGGTTGCCTGAAAACAAAAACCCCGCCGGTGAGCGGGGTTTATTGTTTTACAGCCTTACCACATCAGATCATCCGGGATCTGGTAGGCGGCGTAAGGATCATCCTCATCCGGCACCTGGCTTTCGGTGAGGATATTGAGCTGGACGATACGCTCCGGCGCGCGCTCCTGGATCTTCAGCGCCGCTTCGCGCGGGATCACCTCGTAACCGCCGGCGTGATGCACGATCGCCAGGGAGCCGTTGCTCAGCTTGTTGCGCATCAGCGTGTTGACCGACAGGCGCTTGACCTTCTTGTCATCCACGAAGTTGTAGTAGTCCTCGGTGGTCAGCTTGGGCAGGCGCGAGGTCTCGATCAGTTGCTTGACCTGGGCCGTGCGGGCCTTGGCCTCGGCTTTCTCCTGCTGCTGGCGGTTCAGCTCCTGGTCGCGCTTGACCTTCTCGGCCATGGCTTCCTGGGCCAGGCGTGCCTGGGTGTCATCGGCCTCGGCCTGGCCTTTGTGGACCAGACGTTGATGTTTCTGTTTCTCTTTGCCGACCTGCTTGGCCTGCTTTTGGTTGACCAGACCTGCTTTGAGCAACTGGTCGCGAAGGGAAAGGCTCATGGTGCTTACTCACTTAGGCAACTGCTCAACCGCAGCTGGACACGTTCTTTTCCTGGCGTTTGGCTTCGCCCCACAGGGCGTCCAACTCTTCGAGGGTGCAATCTTCCATGGATTGACGCGTATCGCGCAATGCCTGTTCGATAAATCGGAAACGTCGCTCGAATTTGGCATTGGCACCGCGCAAGGCGGTTTCCGGGTCGACCTTGAGGTGACGGGCCAGGTTGACCGCGGCAAACAGCAGGTCACCGACTTCATCGGCGATGGCCACTGCATCGTTATCGGCCATGGCTTCGAGCACTTCATCCAGCTCTTCGCGCACGTTATCCACCACCGGCAACGCAGCGGGCCAATCGAAACCGACCTGGCTGGCGCGCTTCTGCAATTTGGCGGCACGGGACAGCGACGGCAAGGCGGTGGGCACATCGTCGAGCAGGGACAGTTGCTCGGGGGCGTCGGACTTTTCCGCGCGCTCCTCGGCCTTGATCTGCTCCCAACGCGTCTTGACCTGCTCTTCGCTCAGTTGCGGGATATCCAGCGGCGCGTACAGATCGCCGGTGGGGAACACATGGGGATGACGTCGAATCAGCTTGCGGGTGATGCTGTCGATCACCCCGGCGAACTCGAAGCGCCCTTCTTCCTGTGCCAGCTGGCTGTAATACACCACCTGGAACAACAGGTCGCCCAACTCGCCTTGCAGGTGATCGAAGTCGCCGCGCTCGATGGCGTCGGCGACTTCGTAGGCCTCTTCCAGGGTGTGCGGGACGATGCTCGCGTAGGTTTGCTTGATGTCCCACGGGCACCCGTATTGCGGGTCGCGCAGGCGATTCATCAGGTGCAGCAGGTCTTCAAGTGAATACATCTTTCTATTTCCGATCAGGTATGAACACCGCCGATCAACTGTGGGAGGGGGCTTGCCCCCGATTGTGGTGGATCAACCAAGAATCTGGTACCTGACACTCCGCTTTCGGGGGCAAGCCCCCTCCCACTTTTCAGACTGTGTTCATCCAGATGCTCATGGGGTACGGTTGCGCCGCGTCTCGATGATGTTCGGCAACTGGGAAATCCGCCCCAGCAACCGCCCCAACGCGTCCAGCCCCGGAATCTCGATGGTCAGGGACATCAACGCGGTGTTGTCCTCCTGTTTGCTTGATGTCCCACGGGCACCCGTATTGCGGGTCGCGCAGGCGATTCATCAGGTGCAGCAGGTCTTCAAGTGAATACATCATTCTATTTCCGATCAGGTATGAACACCGCCGATCAACTGTGGGAGGGGGCTTGCCCCCGATTGCGGTGGATCAACCAAGAATCTGGTACCTGACACTCCGCTTTCGGGGGCAAGCCCCCTCCCACCTTTCAGACTGTGTTCATCCAGATGCTCATGGGGTACGGTTGCGCCGCGTCTCGATGATGTTCGGCAACTGGGAAATCCGCCCCAGCAACCGCCCCAACGCGTCCAGCCCCGGAATCTCGATGGTCAGGGACATCAACGCGGTGTTGTCCTCCTTGTTCGAGCGGGTGTTGACGGCCAGCACGTTGATCCGCTCGTTGAGCAGCACTTGCGACACGTCGCGCAGCAGACCGGAACGGTCGTAGGCACGGATGATGATGTCCACCGGATAGGTGAGCACCGGCACCGGGCCCCAGCTGACCTGGATGATCCGCTCCGGCTCGCGCCCGCCCAGTTGCAGCACCGAGGCGCAGTCCTGGCGGTGAATGCTCACGCCACGGCCCTGGGTGATGTAGCCGACGATGGCGTCGCCCGGCAGCGGCTGGCAGCAACCGGCCATTTGCGTCATCAGGTTGCCGACGCCCTGGATCTGGATATCGCCACGCTTGCCGGGCTTGTAGCCGGTGGCTTTGCGCGGGATCAGTTCCAGCTGTTCGTTGCCGCGTTCCGGCTCCACCAGTTGCTGGGCCAGGTTGACCAGTTGCGCCAGGCGCAGGTCGCCGGCACCGAGGGCGGCGAACATGTCTTCGGCGATCTTCATGTTGGCCTTTTCGGCCAGCTTGTCGAAGTCCACCTGAGGCAGGCCCAGGCGCGCCAGTTCGCGTTCGAGCAGGCTTTTGCCGGCGGCGACGTTCTGGTCGCGCGCCTGCAGCTTGAACCAGTGGACGATCTTCGCCCGCGCCCGCGAGGTGGTGATGTAACCCAGGTTCGGGTTCAGCCAGTCGCGGCTCGGCGTACCGTGCTTGCTGGTGATGATCTCGACCTGCTCGCCGGTCTGCAGGCTGTAGTTGAGCGGCACGATGCGCCCGTTGATCTTGGCGCCCCGGCAGTTGTGGCCGATCTCGGTGTGCACGCGGTAGGCGAAGTCCAGCGGCGTGGCGCCCTTCGGCAGGTCGATGGCGTGGCCGTCGGGGGTGAAGATGTAGACCCGGTCCGGCTCGATATCCACCCGCAGTTGTTCGGCCAGGCCGCCGATGTCGCCGAGTTCTTCGTGCCACTCCAGCACTTGGCGCAGCCAGGAGATCTTCTCTTCGTATTGGTTGGACCCGGCCTTGACGTCGGTGCCCTTGTAGCGCCAGTGCGCGCACACCCCCAGCTCCGCCTCTTCGTGCATGGCGTGGGTGCGGATCTGCACTTCCAGCACCTTGCCCTCGGGGCCGATCACCGCAGTGTGCAGCGAGCGATAGCCGTTTTCCTTGGGGTTGGCGATGTAGTCGTCGAACTCCTTGGGGATGTGCCGCCACAGGGTGTGGACGATACCGAGCGCGGTGTAGCAGTCGCGCATTTCCGGCACCAGCACGCGCACGGCGCGCACGTCGTAGATCTGGCTGAAGGCCAGGCCCTTGCGCTGCATTTTGCGCCAGATCGAATAGATGTGCTTGGCGCGGCCGCTGATGTCGGCGTCGACGCCGGTAGCCTGCAACTCGGCGCGCAGCTGGCCCATCACGTCGGTGATGAAACGCTCGCGGTCGAGCCGGCGCTCATGCAGCAGCGTGGCGATCTGTTTGTATTGGTCGGGTTCGAGGTAGCGGAAGGACAAGTCCTCCAGCTCCCATTTGATATGACCGATACCCAGGCGGTGCGCCAGCGGTGCGTAGATGTCGAAGACTTCGCGGGCCACGCGGTTGCGCTTTTCGTCGTCGGCGGTTTTCACCGCACGGATCGCGCAGGTGCGTTCGGCCAGCTTGATCAAGGCGACGCGCACGTCGTCGACCATCGCCACCAGCATCTTGCGCAGGTTTTCCACCTGGCCCTGGGTGCCCAGCACCATGGACTGGCGCGGGCTGAGGCTGGCGCTGATGGCGGCCATGCGCAGCACGCCGTCGATCAGCTTGGCCACCACGGAGCCGAAGCGCTGGCCCACGGTGGCCAACGGGATATGCCCTTCACGCACGCCGCGATAGAGCACGGCAGCGATCAGCGAATCCTGGTCGAGCTTGAGATCGGCGAGGATCTCAGCGATTTCCAAGCCGGTGCGAAAGCTCGAAGTGCCTTCGGCCCACAGGTTCTTGGCCGCATTGTCTTGCTGTTCAGACTCACGAGCGAACTCGCAGGCTGCTTTCAAGGCTTCACGGTCCAGTGCCGGGTCGACACTGATGGCATGATCCAGCCATGCCTCGAGATTGATACTGCCGTCGGTGTTGATCGGCTGGTGTGCTCTCACCTGTACCATCTTGCTTACCTTCCCTACGACGCACCTTCGATGCGCCAAAAATCATCGCTGACCTGCTTTATCACTAAAGCTCACACACTCCCTGGCAGGTCACGGCCCAGGAGAATGCAGGCCAGTCGGATTAAACGGGCATCCTAGCCCGCCTCAAATAACGCCATCGCCTCGACATGCGCGGTTTGCGGAAACATGTCGAGGATCCCGGCACGTTTTAGCCGGTAACCCTGCTTGACCAACTCAACCGTGTCCCGCGCCAGCGTCGCCGGATTGCAGGACACGTACACCAGGCGCTTGGCCCCCAGGCTGGCGAGCTTGCGCACAACCTCCAGGGCACCGTCGCGAGGTGGGTCCAAGAGTACCGCAGAAAAGCCCTGTTTGGCCCATTCCGCGTCAGTCAACGACTGGGACAAATCGGCCTGAAAAAACTGCACATTATGCAAATTATTGCTGACGGCATTCAGCGCCGCACGCTCGACCATGGCCTGCACGCCTTCCACCGCGACCACTTCGCGCACCTGGCGCGCAAGTGGCAGGGCGAAGTTGCCCAGCCCGCAAAACAGGTCCAGCACGCGCTCATCGGCTTGCGGCGCCAGCCATTCGAGGGCCTGGGCCACCATCGCCGCGTTGACCCCGGCGTTGACCTGGACAAAATCGCCCGGCCGATACGCCAGCTCCAGATCCCACGGTTCCAACCGATAACCCAGGGCCTGGTCAGGCTCGACCGGCTCCGGCTGGCCCTCGCCATGCAGCCACAACTGGGCCTCATGGAAGGCGCAGAATTCTTTGAGGATCAGCAGATCGGCGTCGGACAACGGCGCCATATGGCGCAGCAATACGGCGATGGACGACCCGCTGAACAGCTCCACATGCCCCAATGCCTGCGGTTTGCTCAAGCGCCGCAGCATGTTGGGCAAACGCTGCATGATCGGTTGCAAGGCCTGTACCAGCACCGGGCAATCGTCGATGGCGACGATGTCCTGGCTGGCCACGGCGCGAAAGCCCACTTCCAGGGTCTTGGCCTTGGCGTCCCAGCGCACCGCCACGCGGGCGCGACGCCGATAGCCCAGCTCCGGGCCACTCAAGGGTGCCGCCCACGCCTGCGGTTCGACCCCTGCCACACGCGACAATTGCTCGGCGAGCATGCGCTGTTTCAGGGCAAGTTGTTCAGCATGGGGCAGGTGCTGCACGCTGCAACCGCCGCAACGACCGAAGTGCGCGCACGGCGCCGGGCGCCGTAGTTCGCTGGGCTTGAACACACGCTCGGTGCGCGCCTCGACCACTTTGCCGTGGGCGCCCAATACCCGCGCTTCGACCTCTTCACCGGCCAGCGCACCGTTGACGAACCAGGTGCGGCCTTCAAAGAACACGATGCCACGGCCGTCATTGGCCAGGCGCTCGATGGTCAGGCGTTGCTTCTTGCCCACCGGAATCTGTGGGGTACGGCTGCCGCCCGTCGGCTGGAAGCGCAGGCCTCTCTCGTGCTTGGCCATCAGTTGGGTTCGTCGAAAATGCCGGTCGACAAGTAACGGTCGCCACGGTCACAGATGATCGCGACGATCACCGCGTTTTCCACTTCCTTGGACAATCGCAACATGCCGGCCACGGCGCCGCCGGAGGACACACCGCAGAAGATGCCTTCTTCACGGGCCAGGCGGCGCGTGGTGTCTTCGGCTTCACGCTGGGCCATGTCGATGATGCGATCCACGCGCGTGGCGTTGTAGATCTTCGGCAAATACTCTTCGGGCCAGCGGCGAATCCCGGGGATCGACGCGCCTTCCATCGGTTGCAGGCCGACGATCTGGATCGCCGGGTTCTGCTCCTTGAGGTAGCGCGAGTTGCCCATGATGGTGCCGGTGGTGCCCATGGAGCTGACGAAATGGGTAATCGTGCCCTGGGTCTGGCGCCAGATTTCCGGGCCGGTGGTGGTGTAGTGCGCCTCGGGATTGTCGCCGTTGGCGAACTGGTCCAGCACCTGGCCACGGCCTTCGGCGGCCATGCGCTCGGCGAGGTCGCGGGCGCCTTCCATGCCTTCTTCCTGGCTGACCAGGACCAATTCGGCACCGTAGGCGGTCATCGCGGCCTTGCGCTCGGCGCTGCCATTGTCGGGCATGATCAGCACCATCTTGTAACCCTTGATCGCCGCGGCCATGGCCAGGGCAATCCCGGTGTTACCGGAGGTGGCTTCGATCAGGGTGTCGCCCGGCTTGATCTGCCCGCGCAGCTCGGCGCGCGTGATCATCGACAGCGCCGGACGGTCCTTGACGGAACCGGCCGGGTTGTTCCCTTCGAGCTTGAGCAACAGGGTATTGCTGGTTTCACCCGCCATGCGTTGCAAGCGGACCAGGGGCGTGTTGCCGACGCAATCGGCGATTGTAGGGTACTGCAAGGTCATGGCGTATTCGCAATCCAGACTGCGGGGCGAACATCATACCGGGAAAGCCTGGCGCGCCATATCACGCAAAGTGCGGTGCTTATGGCTTAAAGGCATAAGCACGCAATCAGCCGGTCACGAAGCGAGTCCATTCCTCGCGCGTCAGTTGCTCAATCAATTGCTCCTCGTCGTGCGCCCTCAAGGCTTGCACCTTACGCACCAGCAGCAGGTACGCGCCTTCGCTCATCTCCGCACTTTCGACTTGCGCCTGCGCACGCTCCATTTCTCGATCGTATTGCCCAAGGCGCGCGTCGAACCTCGATCGGTATTTACGCGCCAGAAACTGCCGCCAATATTCTGCTTGCACCAATAAAGCCGGCCAGTCGAACTGAGCTTCGGCGGCCACGATCATTCCGTGCATCCTGGTGATTGAGTTCGCATTGGGGCCACCCAGTGTCCTGGCCAAACGCTCTTCGAATCCAAGGGGTAAATCCAGGCTGTGCGCCAACGCAATGCGGCTGGCAAGGATCATGCTGCTCACCACATCCCACGTTTGATGGCGGTCGAAACGCAACACCATCTCATCAATGGCCTGCAACCGTTTCAGGGCTCGAAAGTAATTCAAGAGTGGCGCGGCATCACCGTCCGTGTCGCGGGCGAGCAGTTCGATCGGCAGGAACTCAAGCTCCAGCGCATTGAGTGATAACAGCCAGCCATCCACCCCGCGATTGAGCTCGAAGCGGTGCTGAAACAGGATCACGGCCAGCTGCTCGTTATGGGTTGCACTCTCGATCAACTGCCACACGCGGCGCGTCAGGTCTTCTCGCAGCGCCCGAAAGCCGGTGGCGATGAGCGACGGATAGGCCGCGATACATGCCAGCAGCTCAAAAAAGCGATCAGACATCGGGCGTTGCTGCAGTTGCGCCCAAAGTGCCTGGTAGTGGGGAACCTCAGCGAAAGGCAGCACCGCCAACCATGTGTCGGGGCGTGTGGATGCCGCTGCGGGCTGGGCGCCCAGGCCAAAATCGATATCCGCCTGCCCCGGCCACTCACGGTAGCGGCGCATCATTTGCAGGGAGCCCTGTGAAAGCGGGTTGCCTTGCAAATTCATCGCTCGATGAACATTCGGGTAAATGAACAAATCGAGGCTGGTCAAGATCGATATTCGATTGTCACGCAAATCAAAGACCTCCAGTGATCGCAAGATGGCGGCGCCAAGGGGCAGGCTTTCAATTTGCGTATTGCGCAGGTTAAGCACGCGCAACTTCTTCAACCCATGCAGCTTCAAGCGCTGCCCCAGTCTCAGTGGGTTTACCGATAAATCCAGTGTCACCAGGCTGGTCATTTCAGCGAGCAGTATTACGTCCCCCAGTTGAAGCTTGAGCCGATTATTCGAGAGGTTGAGCAGCGATAAATAGCCCAGCTGTGCCAACCCGACGGGAAGGCGCTGCAGATGATTACCGTTGAAAAACACCCAGCGAAGCTGCGGAAAACACCTGAAAAAACTGGTTGGAATGGTTTCCAGCCGATTGTTTTTCAGGCTCAACAGTTTTACATGACCGAAATAGGCGCCCAGCGGCGGCAAATCATTTAATGCCAAGTCATCCAGGATGAGTTCATACGGTACCCCGCGAACGGAGTCTTCTTTAGCCCAGCAGCGCTGAATGCGCGCAGCCGCCTCACGTTGTGCGGGCAAGTCCTCGGGCTTACCCTGTCGGCACCATCGTTCAAGGTTGGCATTCAAGACGGCGCGCTCTCTGAACATGAAGTTGATCGCGCTTTCCCGCTCTCGGACGGAATCACTCAGGCCCTGGAGCAGCGCAAAGGCCTGCTCATCGGTTTTCGCCGGAAACAGCTGCCGCAGCTTGGCGACGTGTTCACGGTCCACCGGACCCCAATGATCACCGCCGCTCAACGGGTAACCCATGCGCCCATCCGCCAGGCGCCGTGGCGGGACGTACCAGGGGCGTCGCTGTGGGTCGAACAGGCTGAGGGCGCGTTGCGAACGCTGTTCGATCTCCCGGCGCAGCGCATCGTGGGTGTAGTGCAGCGCTTCACGTTCAATCGACGGTAACGCGTCCAACAGCACCGCCAGGAACGCCCCGGGACGCCCGGTCGGTTGCCGTTCACCGTTCGCTTGAAGAATGTAGGCCTGATAATCCACGTCGACCGCTTCCAGTATCCGTCTGAGCGCGCCGTCGACCGGGCCGATGCTATCGATCAGGCGACCGCGCTCCCACACCTCGACCCGCAGGTGGTTCGGCCATCCGTCGATGTCCGGCAATGTATGCAGGATCAGTCTCGAGGTGTCTTCACTCGCTGCAGCCGGCAGATACAATCCCTCCAGCGCCCTGATCTTGCGCGCGACGCTCACCCGCCAACGCGCGGCCGACATCAGGCTCAAGGGGATGCGGCCGGCCTGCAGGCTGAGGCGCTCCTGCGCGGTGACGTCGCGCACCAGCTCTTCGGCGAGTGCCGCCGTCAAACTGGGAAAATCGCGCTGCAGCACCTGCGCCAATGGATCGCCCGATGGCTGCTGTTTTTGGCCCAGCGCCTTGAAAAACAGGCGCTCCATGTGAGGCCGGTTGCGCGCGACCTCGGCCTCGAGCACCGCGACCTGCTCGGCGCGGGTGGTCGCCGCCGGCCCCACCAACGTTTCGGCGCTGTCGACACCGACCTCGCCGAGCAGCCTGTCGAAAAAATCCCGCCCCGTATCCACGCCGGTGTTGATCCGTTGATGCCGCATGAAGCGCTCGACGGTCTCCACCACGATTGCCGGCGCGCGCTCATTGCGCAGATGTATCCGGCGCAGGACGTCCGCTGTCACCCCGCTTATCTGCTGAATCTGCTCGATGGCATCCGCCGGCACTGCGCGGGTAAACGGCCCCAGGCGCTGGAACGCCTTGGCGCCGTCCCACGTCAGCGGGTTTTCCCATTCGTGCCGCCAGGCGCCGGCACCGTTGTGGCTCAACAGCGGGGCATACGCATCGTTCAGGGACGGGTGCAATAGGCGCCATGGCTGCTCCGCCACCTTGAAATAAGCATCGTCCAGCCACAGGTAGCGCTCCGCCCCCAAGTGGTAAAGGCCAAGGGCATCGGGCTCTGCGGCGATACGGGCGGTATCGACGTGACTGACGTAGTGCGCGATCTCGCGCCGGTCGGGATAAAACGCGCCATCCGGCGCACGATGGCGCAACAGGGCGCGAGCGACCTGACGCCGAAAGTCGGCAACGCTGTGCTCCGCGCTCAAGCCGAGTAGACGCCGGTCATCGTCGGACAGCTGGCGCATGATCGCCAGATAGAAACCGTTGGCGCCACTCAGCATGGCGCCGGTGCGCGACTCACGGTGGTAATACGGCGAAAATCGCCCTTGGCCCTGATCAATGACCACCACGCTGCGGTCCTGTGCCCCCTGCGAAACATAGGGCAGCGCTTGCGTGGCCGGGCTGACGAGCAACGCCTGGGCGCTGCCGTCGCGCAGTACGCTGTGGGCGAAATGCGCGGCCCAATCCTGGGTTTGCCGGTCAAATCGGCGCGGATGAAAAAGCCCATCGACGATGGCTTCGCGGCGCGTCACCAGGCGTGCGGCGCGCAATGCGTCATAAAGCGCCTCGGGTTGCAGTTGCGACTGCAGCAGCTGGGTTTGCTGATGCTCCGATAACGGGTGTTCGCGCAACACCTCGAGCAACCGCGCCATGCTCAGTTCGGGGTGCAAGGCCCGTAGTTGGGTAATCACCGCCGGTATGGGCTGGTCGGGGCTGACGCGCTCGGGCAACAATTTGAGTACCGATGCACTGGCACCCACCGCGTCAGCACGGCAGGTGTCGGCAAACCGCGTGAGCGCTTCAAACAGGTCGATCCTCAAGGCCTTGGCTTTCGTCGCCAATTGCTGGCGAAGCAACTGCGCGTCACCCGAAACAAGCGTCGGCACCAACGCCACAATGGCCTGTGCCACATGGGCGGTGAAGCGGCGCGGCGTGGCATAGGCGAACTCATGATTTTCCAGCGCGGTCAGCGTAACCACTGCGGTTGTCGCACGCGTTGCCTCCTTGTTGTAGCGACGCACCTCCAGGCCCTGATGGTCTTCAATGCTCAACGACATTCCCGCCGGCCAACCCTCCAATTGAGTGAGCAGCGGCGCCATGACGTCCAGCGCGTCGACGGGCGCGGGGCGGCTGGGGTCGGCGTCTGCGGCCAGCCAATCGATCAGCCGGTCGGCGCGCAACCGATGCACGGCGTCGACCAAAGACGCCGACGCCGGCGCGCCCTCCCATACCTGGTTCAAGGTCTGTGCCGAGGTCGCGCTCGTTTCGAGTAAAATCTCGATTTGCCGTGGCAATACGTCCTGGCTGCCGAGCATTCTTTCGAGCACCTGCGGGCTCGACAGATGCCGGTGTTCAGGCACGGCGCTGTAGCGCTGGGACAAGCGTTGATACAAGTGCTGATGGCGACGCAGCACGCTGCGCCCCAAACGCGTATGCAATCGACCACTGATCAGTAAATCGGCAAGGTCGGCAAACCCCTGGAGCAATTCGGCAGGCTCGCCGAGCAGCGCCTGCCGCCCCCCTTCGACCAACGCTTGCTCCATCGCTATGAACATCGCAAACGCCCTCACCCGCCCCAACCCTTTTAACGCCCCCGGCACCGGGATCAGCAGCACATCGAGGATTTCCCCGATCAGGGTCTGGAACAGCTCGATCATGGTGGGCATGAAACCGGGCGTCTGGTGCGCCAACTCCTGCAGATTGGCGCGACTGCGTTCGCGATAGAAATCGTTCAGACTCAGCGCCGGGGACTTTTGCACGACGTTGCGCACATAGCCGACTTTATCGACGATGTTGACGCTCGGAATGACACGGGCCAGCCAGTCGACCAGTTTTTCCAACCCCTCAAGGTCGCGACGCGGCTGCGCGGTTTTACCGATTTGCTTGAGTCGCGCACAGTCACGCAGCCACATGATCTGATACAGCCAATCGACCCGCCCCGCGCGGTAGGCCGCATGGAACTCCGCATGAAACACCTCGCAGGCTTGCCGATGGCTGGCATGATGACGCAGCGACCCGCCGGGGCGATTCGGGATAAAACTGAAAGCCCCCTTGCAACCGCTGACGGAAAAAACGATGTGGGGAATGCTCAAGCTGTCGCCGGGAGGCTGGCCGGCGTAATGCCCGACCAAGCCGATCGATTGTGGTAACCAACTGATGTTGTCCGTCCCATGGGGCACGAAAAGCAGCATTTCCTCTACGCGCTCCCAGCGCGCTTCTCCCGCCAGCGCACGTTTCACCTGCTGGTATTTGTCCCGGTCGACGCGGCTGGCTTCGGTGTTTCTCAAGGCCTCGATGAGGGCGAACTCAAACTCGGCATTCGCCAACTGCATGATGCTGCTGCCCAGCGAAGCGTTGGCCTGCAGCGCCTGGTCGAGACGGCGACGCAGTTGCCCGCCGAGATCGAGCCGGCGCACCAGCGCAATGAATTCGCCGGCGGTCGCGTTGATGTTCCTGTCGAGGTAACTGGCATCGGCCAGGCCGGTGCGGCCGGGGTAGCTCCAGCCGGTCAGGCCGTCATAGTTCATACAGGCGGCGTCCCATAAGGTCACGCTAGAGATCTTGATCTCATCGCCTTTCAATTCGCGCCGGACGCGACCGGAGTGCTTGAGGTAGCGGGTATTGATCTTCGCCACCTTGGGGTCGATGTACTGGCCGGTCAGGGTCATCAACGCGCTGCGCAACGACTCCAGGGCATGTAGCTCGAACGCTTCGGTGAGTTGGCGGATGCCCTGCTCCATGGTGTGCTGGGCATCGATCCAGGCCCTTTGCAGGCGCACATACTCACGTTTTTCGGCAAGATCGAGCCCGCCGAGAAGGCCGTCGAACTCAGCTCTCAAGCCATCCAGGGCTTGCAGGACTGACCACTCCAGGCCGGCCATCAAGGGTGCGCGCTGCTGCGCGATAAAAGCGCTCAGCGTGTCCTGCGGTGTGGGGGTAATCGGCTCGCTCATGGCTCTGCTCCTGAAAAGCTCAGCCTATCGCCTCGCCGTCAGCGTCTCAGGTAGCTATGTAGCGCCATGGATCAGCCGTGGTTCTTGTCGAAAACCGCCGGCCCCATCGCCGCAATCTGGCCCTCGATCAACGCATCGAAGGGTTTGAGTAACAGCTCGAAAGAAGTGGGCGCCTCCAACACCTGCAACGCCTGCACAATCGCCTCCACCGTCGACAAGGCACCGGGGCCCGGCGCCTTGCGCAGCCGGTAGCGCGAGACGGCGCCCGCGGCCAGCGTCACCCTGGGCAGCGCCGCCAGCAGCGGGTTGAGGTGCAACAGCTTGCGCGCCTTGCGCCAGGTGCCGTCGGGGACCACCAGCAACAACGGCTCGTCGCTCGGCCCATAAGCCTGCAGCGGCTGGGCATCGTCTGCCGGAAACAACAGGCGCGCCTGATAGCCGGGCGGGTTCAGCAAGCTCGGCAGATCGTCGAATACCTCGCCCACCACCAACTGCGCATTGTTCAAGCCCAACGCCGCCAACCGCGCGGTATTGAGCGCATGGTTGACCTCGCTCGGGTGCTGCAGCAGCAACACGCGGGTGCGACTGTCGAGGCTGGGGATCAGCGCGCACAGGCAATGGGTGGCGGGCCGCAGGCAACGGGAACACTGGGGTCTGGACATGGTTTTTCAGGCCTGGTTGAGCTGGGTTTTGAGCAAGTCGCGAAACGTCTGGATCAGCGGCTCGCGGCTACGGCCACGGCGCATGATCATCGAGAACGGCGCCTGGTAGCCGAAGGTCGCCGGCAGCAGCACGCGCAGGTCGCCCTTGTCGGCCCAGGCCTGGGCGTAGTGTTCGGGCAGGTAGCCGATGTAGGCGCCGGACAGCACCAGGATCAGTTGCGCCTCCATACTTTCCACGGTGGCGGCGCTGTGCTTGAAGCCGTGGCGCGCCAGTTCCGCCTGGCTCCAGTAGCCGCGCCCGACCATGCGCTGCTGGGTGATCACCTGTTCGGGGATGCGCCGCTCATTGAACAGCGGGTGCCGGGTGCTGCAATACAACCAGTGTTGTTCACGGTACAGCGGCATGTAGATCAGCCCGCTCATGCGGTTGGAGAACGCGCCGATGGCCAGGTCCAGGCGGTTGTCCTGCACGCCCAGTTGCAGTTCGTAAGGGCTCAGCACCGACAAATGCAGGTGCACCGCCGGGTGTTCCAGGCTGTAGGCGCCGATCACCTCGGCGAACGGCAGGGCCTTGTCGCTGACGGTGGAGTCGAGCACGCCGAGCTTGAGCGTGCCGCGCAGCTCGCCTTTGAGCGCGGCGGCGTATTGCTCGAAACCTTCCAGTTCGCCCAGTAGCCGCAGGGTCTCCTGATGGAACAACTCGCCCTTGCTGGTCAGGCTGAACCCGCCCCGGCCACGGTGGCACAGCACCAGGCCCAACGCCGATTCGAGCTGGCTCATATAGGTGCTGATCGCCGAGGTCGACAGGTTGAGCTCGTGCTGCGCATTGGCGAACCCCTGGTGGCGCACGACGCTGACGAAGATGCGCAGGAGTTTCAGGTCAGGCAAGGCGTTGGCCATGGTCGGCTCCGGGGAGGTGATCGCAGTAGTCTACCTGCCGGCATTAGTTTAGAAAAATCTGAACTAAGTATTTGCCTCTGCCGATTCTTCCCACCCCGGGCTTTTCGCAGAATCGGCCGCTAATAAACACAACACGATGAGGCAATCCCGTGGACAAGATTTTCCACCAACCACTGGGCGGCAACGAAATGCCGCGCTTCGCCGGCATCGCCACCATGATGCGTCTTCCCCATTTGCAATCGGCCAAGGGCCTGGATGCGGCCTTTATCGGCGTGCCGCTGGACATCGGCACCTCGCTGCGCGCCGGCACCCGCTTCGGCCCCCGGGAAATCCGCGCCGAATCGGTGATGATCCGCCCGTACAACATGGCCACCGGTGCCGCGCCGTTCGATTCGCTGTCGGTGGCCGATATCGGCGACGTGGCGATCAACACCTTCAACCTGCTCGACGCCGTGCGGATCATTGAAGAAGCCTACGACGAGATCCTCGAACACAACGTCATCCCCATGACCCTGGGCGGCGACCACACCATCACCCTGCCGATCCTGCGGGCGATCCACAAAAAGCACGGCAAGGTCGGGCTGGTCCACATCGATGCCCATGCCGACGTCAACGACCACATGTTCGGCGAGAAGATCGCCCACGGCACCACCTTCCGCCGCGCAGTGGAAGAAGGCCTGCTCGATTGCGACCGCGTGGTACAGATCGGCCTGCGCGCCCAGGGCTACACCGCCGAAGACTTCAACTGGAGCCGCAAGCAAGGCTTTCGCGTGGTGCAGGCCGAAGAATGCTGGCACCACTCCCTCGCGCCGTTGATGGCCGAAGTGCGCGAAAAAGTCGGTGGCGGCCCGGTGTACCTGAGCTTTGACATCGACGGCATCGACCCGGCCTGGGCGCCCGGCACCGGCACCCCGGAAATCGGCGGGCTGACCACTATCCAGGCGATCGAAATCATCCGTGGCTGCCAGGGCCTCGACCTGATTGGTTGCGATCTGGTAGAAGTTTCGCCGCCTTACGACACCACCGGCAACACCTCGTTGCTGGGCGCCAACCTGCTGTACGAAATGCTCTGCGTACTGCCCGGCGTGGCGCACCGCTGATGAGCACCCATGAGGTGTTGAAAGCGGCGGCCGACCTAGTGTCGGCCTTCGCACGCAACGACCGCGAGGCTTACTTCGGCGCATTCAGCGCCGATGCCAGCTTCGTGTTCTACACCCTGCCCCAGCCGCTGCTCAGTCGCGATGCCTACCAGGCATTGTGGGACAGCTGGCGTCGGGACGAGGGGTTCGAGGTGCTGTCCTGCGTCTCGAGCAACGCCGTTGTCAGCCTGCAGGGTGATGTGGCGATTTTTATGCATGACGTGGCCACCGAGCTGCGCATGAACGGGGAGCAATTCAATAGCCAGGAACGCGAGACCATTGTCTTCAGACGGCAAGGGTTGGACGTACAACAAAAACAAGGCCTGTGGCTGGCCTGTCACGAACATTTGTCCGCTATGCCGGAAGGGCTGCCGCCCCCTTAGCCAATGTGATCGGAGCTGATCATGAATAATAAAAACAACGAAAACAGTATTCGCAAGATAGAAACCAACGGGGTCGAACAGATCCCGGACCATGAACGTACCGCCGGGCCCAAGGACCTGTTTCGCCTGATCTTCGGCGGTGCCAATACCTTTGCCACAGCGGTGCTGGGTGCCTTTCCGGTGCTGTTCGGCCTGTCGTTCCAGGCCGGTGTCTGGGCGATTGTGCTGGGCGTGCTGGTGGGTGCGCTGATCCTGGCGCCCATGGGCCTGTTCGGGCCGATCAATGGCACCAACAATGCTGTGTCGTCCGGGGCGCACTTCGGTGTCCACGGGCGGATCGTCGGCTCGTTTCTGTCATTGCTGACGGCGATTGCCTTCTTCTCACTGTCGGTGTGGAGTTCGGGCGATGCGCTGGTCGGCGGTGCGAAGCGGCTGATCGGCCTGCCGGAAACCGACCTGACCCTGGGCCTGGCCTACGGCGTGTTTGCCATCCTGGTGCTGACGGTCTGTATCTACGGCTTTCGCTTCATGCTGTGGGTCAACCGCATCGCGGTGTGGGCGGCGAGCCTGCTGTTTCTGCTGGGGATCTTCGCGTTCGCGCCGACCTTCGACAGCCACTTCGCCGGCAGCGTGGCCCTCGGCCAGAGCGGTTTCTGGGCCGCGTTTATCGGTGCGGCGCTGGTGGCCATGAGCAACCCGATCTCCTTCGGCGCGTTCCTCGGTGACTGGTCGCGCTACATCCCGCGTGAAACGCCGAAAATTCGCATCATGCTGGCGGTGGTCGCGGCACAGATCGCCACCTTGATCCCGTTCCTGTTCGGCTTGGCCACGGCGACCATCGTCGCGGTCAGGGCACCGGACTACATCGCGGCCAACAACTACGTCGGCGGTCTGCTGGCGGTGGCGCCGAGCTGGTTCTTCCTGCCGGTGTGCCTGATCGCGGTGATCGGCGGCATGTCCACCGGCACCACGTCGCTGTATGGCACGGGGTTGGACATGTCCAGCGTGTTCCCGCGCCTGCTGTCGCGGGTCAAGGCCACGCTGCTGATCGGGGTGATGTCTATCGCCTTCATCTTTATCGGACGTTTCGCCGCCAACCTGGTGCAGAGCGTGTCGACCTTCGCGGTGCTGATCATCACCTGCACCACCCCGTGGATGGTGATGATGATCATCGGTCTGATCGTGCGTCGCGGCTTCTACTGCCCGGACGACCTGCAAGTATTTACCCGCGGCGAACGCGGCGGGCGCTACTGGTTCAGCCACGGCTGGAACTGGCGCGGCCTGGGGGCCTGGATTCCGAGCGCGTTGGTGGGGCTGTGCTTCGTCAACCTGCCGGGGCAGTTTGTCGGGCCATTGGGCAACCTCGCCGAGGGCATCGATATCAGCCTGCCGGTGACATTGGGGCTGGCCTCGGTGGTGTACCTGAGCTTGCTGCGCCTGTTCCCGGAACCGGCTGCCGTGTACGGCCCTACCGATCCACGCAGCGAACGCACGGACGTGCACGCTGAACCGGCGCTGCAAAAAGCCGCCTGATTTCCATAAAAAAGATAATCGGAGACCCGCCGTCATGGCTTTGGATTTATTCGTCGTACTCATCTACGCCGCCGGCATGCTCGTGCTCGGCTATTACGGCATGCGCCGCGCCAAGACCCACGAAGACTACCTGGTCGCCGGGCGCAATCTCGGCCCGTCGCTGTACATGGGCACCATGGCCGCCACGGTATTGGGCGGCGCGTCCACCGTCGGCACCGTGCGCCTGGGGTATGTCCACGGCATCTCCGGCTTCTGGCTGTGCGCCGCGCTGGGCATGGGGATCATCGCGCTGAACCTGTTCCTGGCCAAGCCGTTGCTCAAGCTGAAAATCTTCACCGTCACCCAGGTCTTGGAAAAGCGCTACAACCCCATGGCCCGCCAGGCGAGCGCGGTGATCATGCTGGCCTACGCGCTGATGATCGGTGTGACCTCGATCCTGGCCATCGGCACCGTGCTGCAGGTGCTGTTCGGCCTGCCCTTCTGGATTTCGGTGCTGCTCGGCGGTGGCGTGGTGGTGATGTACTCGACCATCGGCGGCATGTGGTCGCTGACCTTGACCGACATCGTGCAGTTCGTGATCAAGACCGTCGGCCTGATGTTTATCCTGCTGCCGATCTGCCTGTACCGCGTCGGCGGCTGGGACGAACTGGTGGCCAAGCTGCCGGCGTCGAACTTCAGCTTCACCGCGATCGGCTGGGACACGATCATCACCTACTTCATGATCTACTTTTTCGGCATCCTGATCGGCCAGGACATCTGGCAACGGGTGTTCACCGCCCGTGACGAAAAGGTCGCCCAGTACGCAGGCACTTTCGCCGGTTTCTACTGCATTCTCTACGGCCTGGCCTGTGCGTTGATCGGCATGGCGGCCCATGTGCTGATTCCCGATCTGGATAACGTCAACAACGCGTTCGCCGCGATCGTCAAAGTGTCGCTGCCCGATGGCATTCGTGGGTTGGTGATTGCGGCGGCGTTGGCGGCGATGATGTCGACGGCCAGCGCCGGCTTGCTGGCGGCGTCCACCGTGTTGACCGAGGACCTGCTGCCACGTTTGCGCGGCGGCAAGCAGTCGAGCCTGAACATCAACCGCCTGTTCACCCTGCTGACCGGTATCGCGGTGCTGGGCATCGCGCTGGTGGTGAACGATGTGATCAGTGCCCTGACCCTGGCTTACAACCTGTTGGTGGGCGGCATGCTGATCCCGCTGATCGGGGCGATTTTCTGGAAGCGCGCGACGACTTCGGGGGCGATTACGTCCATGACCCTGGGCTTCGTGACGGCGTTGGTGTTCATGTTCAAGGACGGCTTGGACGCGAACACGCCGATCTACTACAGCCTGGCGGTGGCGTTGGTGAGTTTTGTCGGGGTGAGCCTGTTGTCGCGCCGACCTGAAACGGAACCGGCGCGAGCCGCCTGAACAAGCACGCGGGAAATCAGGTTTTCTTCAGCGGGTGCGACGTCGGATGTCGCACTCGTTTTTTTTTGCGTGGCGTACCAAGCATCGCGAGGACGGGTTTGCTTGCTCCCACACAAGCCCGTTCCTACACAGATTCTGCGGTGTTCCGACGACTGCGGTTCAACGCCGACGTGGACGACGCTGCTCATCATCCGTGCGAATGGGCACCGGCTGCAGCGGGGGCTCGATCAGGCCCAGCGCAACGCCAAGGTCGTGGAGCCAGGTTTGGATTTTCTCTTTCATGATTGCCCCCTTTGAGGGTAGTGCGGGTCGGCGGAAATTCTTTCGCCTCTTCCTACAAATAGTAGCCCTAACTCCTACACATTGCATGAACGAAACCACAACGAACTATTACCAAATTCATGCAAATACGACAGATCGGTCAGGCGATCGCCCGGCTATCTTGCAGGAACCCTGCCTGGCCTTCGCGCTGCAGTTCGATCCATGCGTTGAGATTAGCGCCGAGCATACCCTTTCGCCACATCAGCCAGGTGGTCGCAGTGGCAAAAGGCTCAGATAGGGGATGAACGGACACGCTGTCCTTGCCTGGCAGGCTGTCGAGCATGGATTCGGACATCAAGGCCACGCCGGAACCGGCGATCACGCAGGCGAGCATGCCTTGATAAGACTCGATCTCAATGGCACGGCCCATCGCCACGTGCTCGTGGGAAAACCACGTCTCCAAACGTCGGCGATAGGAACAACTGCGTCGGAAGGTGAACACTGCGCGGCCGGCAACATCCTGAGGGCCGAGTACTGGCGGGTGGTCGGCTTCGCAAATCAGCATCAGCTTTTCGTCGCACAAGGGCACACCGTCCAGGGACGCGATAGTCAGCGGGCCGTCGACCAGCGCCGCGTCGAGACGCCCGGTGATCAAGCCTTCGAGCAGCTCGCCGCTGGGCGCCGATTGCACCTGCAGATTCACCATCGGATACGCCTTGTGATAGCGCGCCAACAGTTTCGGTAAGTGAATCGCGGCGGTGCTGTACATGCTGCCCAGCACAAAGTCACCGGCCGGTTGCCCGCCTTGCACGGCACCGTGGGCTTCGTCGTGCAGCGCCAGCAGACGGGTGCTGTAGTCCAGCAACACTTTGCCCGCAGGGGAAAGCTGCAGGCGTTGACGTTCACGAACGAACAACTCGACGCCCAGTTGCTCCTCCATCTGCTTGAGCCGGGTCGACAGGTTCGATGGCACGCGGTGCAAGCGCTCGGCAGCGCGGGTGATGGAGCCCTCTTCCGCCACGGCCTGGAAAATGCGCAATTGACTGAACTCCATACCTTTCTCCAAAACTGAACAAGTTGCTCACTATTATTCATTTTTACAGAAAGTCAATCCGCCTTAGCCTGCATGTCATTCGCTTTCCCGCAGGAAACCTTGCACATGTCGCCGTTGACTCGCCTCCTCGCCAGCTTTATCGCCCTGATGATGGCCATGGGCATTGGCCGCTTCGCCCTCACCCCGCAAATGCCACATCTGCTCAGCGAGGGGCAGATTGATCTGACCGGTGCCGGGCTGATCGCCGCCGCCAACTACCTGGGCTACTTCGTCGGCGCGGTGGATTCGATTTTCGCGCGCAGCCATCACCCTGTACGCGGTCGCTTGTACGGCGGGTTGTGGTTGTGCGTGCTGCTGACCCTGGCGTCGTACTGGGCCCATGGGTTCTGGCCGCACCTGCTGTTGCGCTTCGGCACCGGCGTGGCCAGCGCCTGGGCGCTGGTGATGATCACCAGCCTCAGCCAACCGCTGGCGATTGCCGCCGGGCGGCCGCGCTTGGGCGCCCTGGTGTTTGCCGGGCCGGGCCTGGGGATTCTGTTGACCGGCCTGCTCGCGCTGGGTTCGAACCTGCTGGGACAAAGCTCCGCAACACTGTGGCTGGTCTACGGCGGGGTGGCGCTGCTGATGCTGCTGGCGATCCTGCCTTTCCTGCCTCAACCGAGCGTCACTGACACGCCCGTCAGCGACGCGAGCAGCAATGCGAGCATCGCGCACCTGGGTTGGGTTTATTTCCTCTACGGCCTCGGCTACATCATCCCGGCGACCTTTCTGTCCCAGATGGCCAGCGCGCAGTTCAAGGGCGCCTGGCAGGCAGACCTGTTCTGGCCATGCTTTGGCCTGGCGGCTGCGCTCGGGGTGGTCGTGGCGAGCCTGCGCCGCAAGGCCGCGAACACAACCCGCCGCTGGCTGATGACAACCTTATGGTTGCAAGCGGCGGGCGTATTTACCTGCTTGCTCGGCAACGGCTGGGGCCTGGCGCTGGGCGTATTGCTCTGCGGCGCACCGTTTCTGGCGTGTATGCAGTTGGTGATGGCACGCTTGCGCGAGGTGGCGCCCCACGGCTACCAGCGCAGCACTGGGGTGCTGACCGCGAGCTTTGCCATCGGACAACTGAGCGGCCCATTGCTCGCGTCGGTGAGCAGCCACCTGAGCGGCGGCCTGCAACCGGCGCTGGTGATCGCCGGTTGCGGGTTGTTATTGGCCGGCGCGCTGTTGCTGCGCCCGGCCGCGGCAGTCAGCCAGCCATCAGCGGCGTTGGCACGCGAGCCTGTTCGCGCCGAGCGAGCACCAGGAAAAACAGCCCACCCAGGAAGCAACCGGTGAACCAAGCGAAGTTGGCCATGCCCTGCAAGGCCGGGGTGAACGTGATCGCGACACCCACCAGCGTCGCCGGCAACAGAGCCTTGACCGCCGTCCAGTTCACGCCGCCGTCGAAGTAATAACGCCCGCTCGGGCTGTCATCGAACAGCGCATCCACGTCGATCTGCTGTTTTTTGATCAGGTAGAAATCCACCAGCAAAATCCCAAACAACGGCCCGATAAACGCGGCGAGGATGTCCAGGGTGTAGTGGATCATCAGCGGGTTGTTGAACAGGTTCCACGGGGTGATAAAGACTGAAGCCACCGCTGCAATCATGCCGCCGGCGCGCCAGCTGATTTTGCTCGGCGCAACGTTGGCGAAGTCGAACGCCGGGGACACGAAGTTGGCGACGATATTGATGCCGATCGTGGCCGTGACAAAAGCAAAGGCGCCCAGCAACACGGCCATGCTGTTGTCGATACGCGACACGGTGGCGATCGGGTCGTGGAGCATTTCACCGAATACCGGCAAGGTGCCCGAGACGATCACCACGGTCACCAGGGAGAACGCCAGGAAATTCACCGGCAGCCCCCAGAAATTACCGCGACGCACATCCTGCATGCTGCGACAGTAGCGGCTGAAATCGCCGAAGTTCAGCGTCGGCCCGGAAAAGTACGACACCACCAACGCCGTCGCCACAATCACCTGGCCAAAAGCCTGCCAGCCCGACAAGGACTTTTCCGCCAGGGTAAAGCTGATATTCGCCCAGCCCGCCTTCCACACGATCCAGCCGGCCAAGGCGAACATCACCGCATAGACCACCGGCCCGGCCCAGTCGATAAAGCGCCGGATAGACTCCATGCCCGCCCAGAATACGGCCGCCTGCACCACCCACAAGCTGAGGAAACCAAACCAGCCCAGGTAGGACAGGCCCGCGAAGTGCGGCTCTGCATACACGGCCATCTGTGGGAAAAAGCGCAGCACCACGATGATCAGCGCACTCGACGCCAGATACGTCTGAATCCCGTACCACGCCACCGCGATCAAGCCGCGTATCACCGCCGGAATATTCGCACCGAACACACCAAACGCCAGTCGGCAGATCACCGGGTACGGTACGGCCGCTTGCTGGCTCGGCCTGGCCACCAGGTTAGCGATCAATTGCACGATGCAAATGCCCGCGAGCAACGCAATCAGCACCTGCCAACTGGCCAGCCCGAGGGCGAACAGGCTGGCGGCGAAGACATAGCCGCCGACGCTGTGTACGTCGCTCATCCAGAAGGCAAAGATGTTGTACCAGGTCCACTTCTGCGGCAGTGGGCCCAGGTCCTGGTTGTACAGGCGCGGGCTGTAGCCTTTGGGCAATTGTTCGGTCATCGCTTGGCTCCTCGAAATACCCGCCTGCGCTGCCGTAACGGGATGCATACGGAAGGCGGCACGGTTTGTATACGAAAGAGTCAGCAGAATGCGTGCCAATGGCACACAATCCCCACTGGCCGGGGTACCAAAGGATGTATCGAGAGTTAGATCGGTGTATACCGCTCAGCAACGGTGCACGCCTTAATCCTGTACACAATCACTTGCACACCCGTTGTGCACACAGGTGCCTGACTGCGCACTAGGCGGCGCTGAGGAATGTGTTCAAGTTGCTCAGGTCATCTGCGCCGTAGGCCGACAGAACAAGGATTTACGGGGCATCGGCACAGCTTCTGTAGGAGCGATTCGCTCCTACAGAAGAGCAAACCGCACTCAGCTCAGTTCAATGCGATCGGCATGAATCACAATCTGGCCTTGCTTGTAGAGCGCACCAATGGCCTTCTTGAAGTTGCCTTTGCTGACGCCGAACAAGTTGCTGATCACCGCCGGGTCGCTTTTATCGCTGACCGGCAGGCTGCCGTTGTTTTCGCGCAACTTGGCGAGGATCTTCGAGTTGAGGCTGGAAGCCGCTTCCTGGCCGACCGGTTGCAGGCTCAGGCTGATATTGCCGTCGGCGCGGATTTCCTTGATAAAGCCTTTCTCTTCCTTGCCCGGGCGCAGGAACTTGAACACTTCGTTCTTGTGGATCAGGCCCCAGTGCTTGTTGTTGATGATCGCCTTGAAGCCCATGTCCGTGGCCTCGGCCACCAGCAGGTCGACTTCCTGGCCAACCTGGTAGTTGGCGGGCGTCTTGTCCAGGTAGCGGTCAAGGCGCGCGGTGGCGGTGATGCGCTTGGTGTGCTTGTCGAGATAGACATGCACCACGCAATATTCGCCAGCGGTCAATTGACGCTTTTCTTCCGAATACGGCAGCAACAGATCCTTGGGCAAGCCCCAATCGAGGAAGACACCGATGCTGTTGACTTCCACAACTTTCAAACTGGCAAATTCGCCAACTTGAACTTTTGGTTTTTCAGTGGTGGCGATAAGTTTGTCATCGCTGTCCAGATAAATGAATACGTTAAGCCAGTCTTCATCTTCACTGGGAATATCTTTGGGGATATACCGATTAGGCAAGAGGATTTCACCGTCTTGCGCACCATCCAGGTACAAACCAAAGTTAGTGTGTTTAACCACTTGCAAGCTGTTGTAGCGCCCGACTAAAGCCATTTCCAATACCCTCATTGCGTGGGCGGCATTCTACCCGAGTTGCGTCCGGCACGCGCGCACGCCTGAAAATTCGCGGGTTCGCATAGCATTCTACCGGCACCGCCCCGCTCGTCTGATCAATCGGCTGAATTCCGCCGCGCCGGCGGCGCCCGACAGACCGCGTGGTTTCGAGTTAAAACAGTAAGTTAGAGGCTTATTTCGACGACGAACTTTGCCGGTTTCAGCCAGCGCACCAAATACAAGGGGATATTTACCAAGCAATTGTCAAGCATTTCCTGTACGATGCCTGGCCAAGTTAATTTTCTACAGGTTAGTGGCCGCCATGCGCGTAAAAGCATCCAACAGCAAAGCAAAGCCAGCTCCCGCCGTCGAAACCAGCGAGTCGATCAACAGCCAGATCGCTGCGTTCCTCAAGTCCGGTGGCGAAATCCAGCAGATTGCCAAGGGCGTCAGCGGCCAGACTTTCGGCCCGTCCAAGCAGATCAGCCTGGGCAAAAAGTAAGCTGACCGCGCAACACACCTGGTCCCTAAGCGTCTTGCCAGCAAGGCGCTAGGACTAGAGCCCGAAACACCCCATTGCTTCTCCCGCGACACAAAATCGACCAACGGACCTCACCGCCTGGCATTCGCCGGTATGCTTGCACACGTCTAGCACGGGCATCTGCCTGATACCTTCCGTTACTGCTCCTCGCTTTTCATGGAGTGAAGCATGCTCAAAACCTGTATTTTCCTGATCGCCGCCCTCGCCGCCAGCCCTTTGGCCGAAGCGCAGATTTTCCAGCGCGAATTGGGCGACTTCGATCTGAAACTGGGCACCACGCCCAGCCGCAGCATGGCCCAGGGCCTGGTCAAGCCGACATCGCCGGGCAGCGACGCCTTCCACGGCGGCCTCGACCTGAGCCACGACAGCGGCCTGTACGTCGGCCAGTTCTCACCGAACATGGGCCTGTCTTCGGCGAGCAACCTTGAAATCGACTCGTACATGGGGTTCAAACACCCCTTCGACCAGACGCTCGGCTACGAAGTAGGGTTGATCCACTACAGCTATCCCTCGCTCAGCCCCCTTGACAGCCAGGAGTTCTATGGCGGCCTGAACCTGCTGGGCAATCGCTTCGGCGCGTCCTTCAGCAACGACCCCGACCGCCAGGACAGCACCCTGTTCGCCGACCTTGGCGGCACACAGCCGTTCGGCATCGGCGTCAGCATGAAGTACACCACGCATCAACTGGGCAGCCCGGTCTCGGTGGACGGCGGTTCGATCCGCAGTTTCAGCGACTGGTCGGTGCAATTCTCACGGGCGTGGATGGGCGTTGACCTTGACTTGATCTACAGCGACTCCAGCCTCAACGGCGGCGACTGCTCGGCCTACTCCGGACACAATTCGCAATGCGATGGGCTGTTGACCTTGAAGGCAGCGCGGACGTTTTATTGATGGGCTGAACTGTCGCACCCAGCGCGGGTTCACATGCATTAACCCCCTCTGCGCAAGGACCCGCCCATGCTGAGCCGGCTCAATTTTCTGCTGCCATTCGTGATCCTGAGCCTGGTGCTTGGCGGCTGCAACCGCGTGGGTTTGGCCTACCGCAATCTCGACGTGATCATCCCGTGGACCCTCAGTGACTACCTGGACATGAACGCCGGGCAGAAGCGCTGGTTCAACGACACCCTCCAGCAACACCTGGCCTGGCATTGCACCACGCAGTTACCGGGTTATCTGGACTGGCTCGACCGCCTGCAACAGATGGTCGACAACCATCAGGTCAGCGACAACGCCTTGCAGAGCCGTACCGACGAAGCCAAACAGGCGGTGAGCGAGATCGCGCGCGCGATCACGCCGTCGGCGGTCCACTTGCTGCGCGGGCTGGACGACCAGCAGGTCAAGGACATGAACGACGCCCTGGCCAAAGACCTGCGCAAGCGCCAGGACGAATACCTGAAACCGCCCCTGCCGCGACAGATCCAGGCGCGCGCCGAGCGCATGAGCAAGCGCCTCGATGCGTGGATCGGGCCGCTCAGCGCCAGCCAGCAGCAACGGGTGGTGGCCTGGTCTGCGGAGCTGGGTGACCAGAACCAACAGTGGATCGGCAACCGCGCCCGCTGGCAGGCGCAGTTCATCGACGCTGTGCAACAACGCCACGCCCCTGACTTTGCGCAGAAAATGCAACAATTGTTGGTGGACCGCGAACGCGCATGGACCCCGGAATATCGGCAGGCCGATGCCCAGACGGAAACAGCCGCGCGCAGCCTGATCGTGGATCTAATGGCGCAAAGCAGCGTACAACAACGCCAGAAATTGACGCACAAAATCGCGGGCGTGCGCAGCGATTTCAAGGCGCTCAAATGCCTCAACGCCGCCGCAGACTAGAACGTGGGAGCAACATCGCGCCCACAGGCCCTTCAGGCAATCGCCGCCTTGGACGCCACGTCGTCGAACGTCGCCGGTTCCAGCGCATCCGCCTGCTCATCGAGCACCTGACGCGGGTGAGCGTGGCCCGGTATCGAGCTGTCGATCAACGCCAGCAATTGGGCTCCTCGTGGCGTCAGGATAAAGTTCTCACCATTACCACCCTCGTCCTCGGGCCGCGACTCGATAAACCCGCGCTTGAGCAACAGCGCCTCGTAATCCGCAGCGGTTTTTTTCAACACATCCAGATTGCCGGTGGACTCGCCCGCCATGACCTTCTCGGCGGCCTCCTGCTCGGCGTACTTACGCGGGGCAAAGCTGCCCTCGCCATTCTGCACTTCATGCAACAGCCGTTCGATCAGATCCCAGTTGTAAGTCGTCATCCTGATTCCTCCTGCGGGCCAAAAGGAAAAGCAGCCCGTTCAGAGTTGGGACACGTCTCGTCAGCGGCCGTTCAGCCGAATGGACAGGCGTCACTTCTGTGTACTTTCCAGACGTTCGCCGCCTCAACTGGGCGGAAAGAAGCTGCGGCCAAGGCAAAAAACCGCAGGCAAAAAAAAACCGGACAGCGTCCGGTTTTTTTATCGCGGCCCAGCCTTATTCGGCAGCCGGTGCTTCTGGCTTGCGGCGCTTGAGCGGCGCCATGCCGTCCTTGCTGACCAACGACAGGTTGTCGGTCTTCGGCCGGTTGGCGATCTTGCGCTTGGTCGGCGACTTGGCACCGGCCTTCTTCTTGTCACCCTTGCCGTCGACTTTTTTCTTCTTCACGCCTACGGCCTTGCCCGAAGCCTTGACCTTCTTCGGCCCGGTGTAGGTGCCTTTGACTTCCTTGATGGTGCGGCGCTCGAACGACTGCTTGAGATAGCGCTCGATGCTCGACATCAGGTTCCAGTCGCCGTGGCAGATCAGTGAGATCGCCAGGCCATCGTTGCCAGCACGCCCGGTGCGACCGATACGGTGGACGTATTCGTCGCCGCTGCGGGGCATGTCGAAGTTGATGACCATGTCCAGGCCGTCGACGTCCAGGCCGCGCGCGGCGACGTCGGTGGCGACCAGGATCTTCACCCCGCCTTGCTTGAGGCGGTCGATTGCCAGCTTGCGGTCCTTCTGGTCTTTCTCGCCGTGCAGGACGAACGCTTTGTAGTCCTGCGCCACCAGGCGGCCGTAGATGCGATCAGCCGCAGCGCGGGTGTTGGTGAACACGATGGCCTTCTGATAGGTCTCGTTGGCCAACAGCCAGTTGAGGATCTGTTCTTTGTGGACGTTATGGTCAGCGGTGATGATCTGCTGGCGCGTGGTCGCGTTCAGGTCGCTGACGTTGTTGACCTGCAGGTGCTCGGGGTTGTTCAGGACCTTGGCAACCATGTCGCGCAGGGTCGAACCGCCGGTGGTGGCGGAGAACAGCATGGTCTGCTGACGATTCACGCACTCGGCCACCAGGCGCTGCACGTCATCGGCAAAGCCCATGTCGAGCATGCGGTCGGCTTCGTCGAGCACCAGCACTTCGACTTCCTTGAGGTCGAGGTTGCCAGCGTTGAGTTGCTCGATCATGCGGCCCGGGGTGCCGATGAGGATGTCCGGGACCTTGCGCAGCATGGCGGCCTGGACCTTGAAGTCTTCGCCACCGGTGATCAGGCCGGACTTGATGAAGGTGAACTGCGAGAAACGTTCGACTTCTTTCAGGGTCTGCTGGGCCAGCTCGCGGGTCGGCAGCAGGATCAGGGTCTTGATGCTGACGCGGACTTTGGCCGGGCCGATCAGGCGGTTAAGAATAGGCAGGACGAAAGCGGCCGTCTTGCCACTCCCGGTTTGAGCCGTCACCCGCAGGTCACGCCCTTCGAGCGCGAGCGGGATGGCCGCTGCCTGCACAGGCGTAGGCTCGACAAATTTAAGCTCGGCCACGGCTTTGAGCAGGCGTTCGTGCAGGGCGAATTGGGAAAACACGGGTGCTACCTCGAAGAAATACAAAATATCAGCTGCATAGGGTAACGGTTTCGAGCGTCCAAACCGAGTTTCTTTACGCGAACAGGGCTAATCAGCTGCTTTTTTGTTAAGGCGTTTGTCTGTAACGCCAATGTAGCTGCTCTTAAATGCTCTAATCGACCGGTCTTGTCTTACAGAAGAATCGGTTTCACCCATGGATATCAAACAGCTCTGGCTCAACGTCAAAGACCTTTGGAACGCCCTCGATGAACACCCGCTGCTGCATTCCAGCCTGGGCTTGCTGGTGTTGTTGGTGGTGGCGCTGTTGCTCGGACGGGTGGCGCGTTACCTCATCCTGCATGCGGTCAAATTGCTCGGCCGGCAACCGGCCCTGCACTGGCTCAACGACCTGCGCCACAACAAAGTCTTCCACCGCCTGGCGCAGATGACGCCGTCGCTGGTGATCCAGTTCGGCCTGCACCTGGTGCCGGACCTGAGCAAGACCGCAACGCTGTTCATCGGCAACGTGGCGTTGGCGTTCACCATCCTGTTCGTGGTGCTGGCCATCAGCGCGCTGCTCAACGCCCTGCTGGACATCTATGCGCGCACCGAACATGCACGTACCCGCTCGATCAAGGGCTATGTGCAGTTGGCGAAGATGATTCTGTTCGTGTTTGGCGCGATCATCATCGTCGCCACCCTGATCGACCGCTCGCCGCTGTTGCTGCTGTCCGGCCTGGGTGCGATGTCGGCGGTTATCTTGTTAGTCTACAAGGACACCTTGCTGTCGTTCGTCGCCAGCGTGCAGTTGACCAGCAACGACATGCTGCGGGTCGGCGACTGGATCGAAATGCCCCAGGTCGGCGCGGACGGTGACGTGGTGGACATCACCTTGCACACGGTCAAGGTGCAGAATTTCGACAAGACCATCGTCTCGATTCCGACCTGGCGCCTGATGTCCGAGTCGTTCAAGAACTGGCGCGGCATGCAGGCGTCAGGCGGGCGTCGGATCAAGCGCAGCCTGTTTATCGATGCCAGCGCCGTGCGCTTCCTGCGCGACGATGAAGAAGTCCGCATGACCCAGGTCCACCTGCTCACCGACTACATCAGCCGCAAGCAGGCCGAACTCAAGGCCTGGAACGAAGCCCAGGGCCAAAGCGCGCAGTTGTCGGCCAACCGCCGGCGCATGACCAACCTCGGCACCTTCCGCGCGTATGCCCTGGCTTACCTGAAAAGCCACCCGGACATCCAGCCGAACATGACCTGCATGGTGCGTCAGATGCAGACCACCGCCCAGGGCGTGCCGCTGGAAATCTACTGCTTCACCCGCACCACGGCGTGGTCGGATTACGAGCGGATTCAAGGGGATATCTTCGACTACCTGCTGGCGGTGCTGCCAGAATTCGGCTTGAGCCTGTATCAACAGCCGAGCGGCACGGACCTGCGCAGCGGGCTGTTCGCAATGACGCAGAACACCACGACCGCCCAAGCGCTGGAGCGCTGACAAGGCAGACGGCGCGGGGCTCGCGTGCCCCTCGCCGGTCGAATCACCACACGCCCCCGCGCCCAATCAGGCCTTGCGCTACAGGCCAGGCCAACTCGGTAAATAGCCGAGGAACATGTCTAGTTGCCGCACGCGGCAAAATCAAACCGCCGCCGCAACTAAGAAAACTCTACCTATACGTTTAGTGAATTTCACTATTCAGGCACCCGGTTTTTAATCTGTTTTTAGAAAAACCAAAGCTATAGCATCTGGCCATCGAACAACTCTGTGAGAAGGCGTTACTTATGTTATGGACAACTAAGCTTTCAGATGATGCGGCACACTTTGTATTAAGTTCGGATGCGGAAGCATTGACTCATTACTGCGGTGCAACTGCCTTTTCTCAACCTCGCGACTTTTATACCGACAGCCCCTACCAGCGGCCTTCAAGGCCGCAGGACGTGACCGATTCGATTATCAGCAGTTGCCTGACAAGCGAGCAACTCTCACACAGCCAGCATCTTTTGGCGCAACGTTTATTATTGAATATCTATGAGCAAGACTTGGTCTTTTTACCCAAGCCGCCCATGGCGCTGGATCTCAAGGTATTCAGGGACTTTTATGACCCATTGCATGCCGCGTCGGGTAAAAAGATTCGTCCGTTATTGGAGCACTACCTCTACAACTGGCTCAAGGAAGAGGTGCACATCAACGGCCCCTGGTGCCTGGACGCCTTTGTCGCCCACACCGACAAGGTCTTGGACGATGTGGCCCGCTCCGACTCAAAACTCCATGAGGTCCTGACCACCAGCCGCCATCCCGAACGTGCCGCGCGGTTCTTCATGACGCAATGCGCCGGCGACTTCCTCAGTGAAGCCTCGGCCATGGCGCGCAATGTGCTGGGCAACAGCGGCGTGTACACCAGCGAGCTGTTCAAGATCCTGATCGACGAATACGGCTACGGCATCGACAAGAAAAAGCACAGCACCATTTTTGAAGACATGCTCAAAGACATGGACATGTCCCATCACGTGCATCACTACTGGCAGTTCTATACCCCGGCCTCGCTGTCGCTCACCAACTACTTCCACTACGTGTCGGCCAACCATGGCGAGCTGTTCCGCTATATCGGCGCCATGTACTACACCGAAGCCACGCTGGCCCTGACCACCCAGCATCAGTCGCGCGCCATCAAGACCATCTTCAACGGCACCGTCTCCACCGAATACTTCGACGAGCACTCACACATCGATGTGCATCACGGAAGAATGGCCCTGCAACGCCTGATCCTGCCGATGATCAAGCAGTTCGGCAACGCGATCATCCCCGACCTTATCCGCGGTTTCGAGGAGTTCCGCTTACTGCAGGACATCGCCGACGAAGAGCTGTATGCCCATATCAAGTGGCATGACGAGTTGGACGAACACCGTGCCCAAGCCAGCGCCCTCCAAGGCCGCAAGCCAGTGGACCTGACGATCACCGAGCCTGAACACGAGCTTTCGGTGCTGCACACCCACCCCAACGACGAGCTGTTCTGGGTCGAGTCCGGCGAGCTGGATTTCGTCGCCAGCCCCGAACTGAGCGTGCGCCTCAAGGCCGGGGAAGGCGTGGTGATTCCCAAGGGCATGCTGCATGGCACCCGCGTCGTCAGCCCGTCCTGCACTTACACCGTCACGGCCATTTGAGGACGCCGCCCCATGAAAGCCATCAGCCTGAACCTCAGCCATACCCACTATGTGGCGGTGGAAGGGAAAACCTACTTTCTCAAGCGCCATGCACATTCGACTCAACTGCTGCCGACCGCCTGCCCCCATCGCGGCGGCCCGCTGCACATGGGGGAAGTGACGGGTGACGGGCAAAGCGTGATCTGCCCCTGGCACGACAACGCCTACAAGGTCTGCAACCTGGAAAAGAAGTCGCTGCCCACCGTTCGCGTCAGAAACCAGATCAGCACCGTCATTGGTGACACCGAGCGGTGCGTGCCTCTCCTTAAACTCTCTCGTTACGACTGATGGTGCCCATGAATAATAAATCGACCCTTGCTGCGTTTTATTCGATCGTGACCCTCTTCACCGGCCTGGACATGGCGATTGTGATTGCCATGGTCTGGTTCGGCCTGGAGACCACCGGCTCGACCTTCCTGGTGGGCGCCACCTTATGCGTGGCGACCGTGGTGCCGTATCTGTGCGAGCAGTACATCGGCCGTTTCTTCACCATTGAACTGAGCATGAAACGGCTGTTGTACATTCGCCTGACCGCGTTCGCCGCCGTGCTGGGACTGTCGTTTACCGACGCGGCGCTGTTGCCGATCGGTTTCCTGGCGATTGCCTTCGTGGTGGGGGTCACCGACTACTTCACCATCAGTACCCTGGAATCGAAAAACACCAAGCTGGTGCTGGCCGGGCTGACCAACAGCGACACCTCGGCGCGCTTGATGCAAACCTCCATCCAGATCGGGGCCTTTGGCGGTGCGCTGCTGGGCGGGGTGATTGTGGATGTGTTCACGGTCAACCAGACCCTGCAGATCATCAGCCTGGGGGCGATCCTGTCGTTGGCGGCGATTCTTTTTGTCGCGGCCACGCCCACCGCCGACGCCACCGAGCAAGTCGTCGACACCCACACGGCGCAGTCCCTACAGTTGCCGCGCAACCTGTACATCCTGATCATCGTGTTGAGCATGATCGGCTTCCATATCGGCGCCTTCAACAGCCTGGTGCCGATCGTGTTCCAGAAGCTCAACGAATGGAACGCCACCCTGTTTGGCGTCGCCAGCGGCCTGGCGGGCCTCGGTGCGTTCAGTGCCGCGGTGCTGCCACGGATCAAGCTCAACAGCTACAGCGCGATCCTGCTGGTGATCCTGGCCGACGTGGCAATCGTCTATTTCCATAACCTCTACGTGATGATGGCCGCCGCTTTCCTGCTGGGTTTCTGCATCAACAGCCTGCGCATCCAATTGCGTAAAACCCTGATCGAGTCGGCGCCCAACGCACGGATCGCCGACGTGATCGCCGCCAAAAGCTCACTCTACTACCTGCTGGTCAGTGGCTCGGCGCCGATGATCCTGACGTTCTTCACCACCACAAGCTTCCTCGGCCTCGAAGGTGCGCGCGTGCTGATGATCGTCTCCGCCGCGCTGTTGGCCGCTGCCGTACTGGCGTGGAACCTCACCCCTGCCGTCGCGGCCACCGCCACCACAAAATAGGAGTACCTGCTTTGGAAACCGTACTGATCGTTGACCCGTTCTCCACAGGTAAACTCTACGCGCCCTTGCTCAAGGCTCAGGGCGTGAGGTGCTTTGCCGTGATTTCCACCGACAGCTTGCCCGCGCATTTCACCGATGACCTGATCAGGGAAAACTTCGAGGCGGTCTACCACTGGGAAGAGGGTTTGCTGGAGATCCTCGAACCGCTGTCACTGAGCGCCGTGATCGCCGGTTGCGAAACCGCGATCTACCTGACCGACTACCTCACCGAAGTCCTGCGCGTTCCCGGCAACAGCCGCGTCACCAGCGACCTGCGTCGCAACAAGTTCTCCATGCAGCACGCCCTGAAAAAACACGGGCTGGCGAACATCGAATCGCAACTGCTGAGCTCACCGACGCGCATTGCAGAGGTGGTTGCCACGCTGGACGACAAGACCACCTACGTGGTCAAGCCGCTCAATTCCGCCGCCACCGAAGGCGTGGTGTTCGCCCAAGGCCGGGCCGGCGTCAAGAGTGCCTTGGACACTGCGGCCTGGCAGCGCAAAAACGACCTGGGGGAAATCAACCTCGGTTTCATCGTGCAGCCGTTCGTGTCGGGCCCGGAATATGTGGTGGATATGGTCGCCTTTGACGGCGTGTACATCATTGCCTCGGTGTGCAGGTACACCAAGGTCCAGAGAAACGGCAGCATGTTTGTCTACGAAAGCCTGGACACCCTCGACCCCCGCGCCGAAGACCTGCAACCGCTGACCGACTATGCCCGCCAGGCGGCCGCGGCGCTGAGCATCGAGGTCGGCCCGATTCATATGGAGATCATCTGGTCTGCCCACGGCCCGGTGATGATTGAAGCCGGCGGCCGCTTGCATGGCGGCATCGCACCGCTGCTGTTTCAACAGGTGTATCACCCGGATTTGCTCTCGCTGGCCATCGACAGCTACCTCGGCCGCCCACGCCCGCGCGCCGATGCGGTCAGCCAGATCAGCCACGGTCGGATCGGGTTCTTCTGCTCCGATGAACAACGCACCTTCGCCGCACCCTCGCCGCAGGCCCTGCAGAGCGTAATGGAGGACGAGGCCTATTGCGGCCACCGCTACTTCATCCGCCCGGGCGACACCACGCCGGTCACGATCGACTTCGCCACCTGCCCGGGGCTGTTCTGGCTGCAACACCTCTCGGCGCCGCAACTGGACATCAGCAGCGCCAATCTACGTAAACAGCTGTGGTGTTAAGACCATGAAAAGTCGTTTGATCATCCGAAAGTCAGCCAGTGATCTGGGCATCAACAACGCGTGCGCGGCGGTTATCGAAGACATTACCGTGTCGGACGACCAGAGCTTCGTCAGTGTCCTGCAAAGCAACCTGAATCACGTTGCGTCCCACCTCAACGAGCTGGACTCCAACGTCATTTACGAAGGCTTTGCCAAGCAACTCAAGAAGCTCGGCTACGAAAACACCGTCAGCGCCAACGAGAAACTGTTGCGGCGCTTCATCGCCAAGGGCGTATACCCCATCAACAACATCGTCGATGCCTATAACGCCGTGGCGATCCGGCATGGGGTCAGCATCGGCGTACACACCTACCATCGGCGGGACGACATCTACGTCATGCGCTCGGAGGCGCCCAGGGCTTTCCGCCCGCTGTTCGCCAAGAAGGAGATTACGATTCCAGCGGGCGATATCGTCTATACCTGCGGTGACGTGCCCCTGGCGAGCATCGGCAAGGTCGACGCCGACGCCCATGACTTCAGGCTGACGAAGGACTCGTCGAGCCTGCTGGTGGTGGTGCTGGGGCACGACGATACGCCGTTGGCCTTCAACCAGGCCGTCATCGAAGAGTTCGTCGACACCCTGCGCCAGCGAATGCCGGCCTTGAGTCATCACTTTCTCGAGACCGTACACGATCACGCCTGAGGCTGGAACCGCATAGCCGCTGCCAGAACAGCAGCGGCTACCGCCAGGCCTTGAGCACCGGGTTGACCACCACCTCGCGCACATGCTCGATCTTCAGCAGGTTGTCCTTGAACACCATCAGCTCTTCAAAGTTGCGGTATTTGACCTCGAGCATCATGTCGACGTCGCCGAACAGCGAATAAGCCTGAACCACTTCACGGAACTGGTAGATCTTCGGAAACACCAGGTGGCAGTTGCTGCCATTGAGCGTGAGCATCAAAAACGCCGATTGCTGGGCTTCTTCATCGGCGGCGACGTTGATGGTGAAGCCGAGGATAATGCCCTTCTCGATCAGTTTCTGAACCCGCGATTCCACGGCGGTTCGCGACTTGTGAACTTGTCGCGCCAGCTGCGCCAGGCTGACCCGGGAGTCGTCCTTCAAGGCAGCAATGATCTGTTCGTCAACCTTGTCCACTCTGCCGCCCCCACACTTTTCTCTTCTATAACAGACTTTCATTCCCGCTCACGCCTGCCCTGGGCCTATCACCTCGCAGACTGTACGCCAGGCCCGGGCTTTATGCCCAACCGACTGATCCACACTGCCGCCAGAATCACCAAACCGCCCAGGGCCAGTCGGCCCAACGGCTCGTGCTGGTTCCAGATCAACAGGTTCAATAACAGCCCCACCGGCACATGCAGGTTGTTCATCACCGCCAGGGTTCCGCCGTTGACCAGGCACGCGCCCTTGTTCCACCAGTACATGCCCAGGGCCGTGCTGACCAGCCCGAGGAACACCAGCACGCCCCACTGCAGCGGCGCTTCGGGGAGGAAATCAGCCTTGCCGAACACCAGGAATGCCGGCAACACCACCAGCAGCGCACCGAGGTAGAAATAACCGAAGCGCCGGTAGTGCGGCAGATCACTGGGGTAGCGCGCCACCAACTGCTTGTACATGACTTGCCCGGCGGCGTAGGTGAAGTTGGCCAGTTGCAGCAGCAGGAAGCCCCCAAGGAAGTGCGGGGTGACTTGATCGAAGCGGATGACCGCCGCACCCGCCACCGCGACCAGCGCGGCGACCAGGGCCCAGGGGTTGAAGCGTCGGTTGAGGGCGTCTTCGATCAGGGTCACATGCAGCGGCGTGAGGATAGTGAACAGCAGCACCTCGGGTACCGTGAGCACGCGAAAGCTCAGGTACAGGCAAACGTAGGTCACGCCAAATTGCAGCGCACCGATGACCAGCATGCCGCGCATGAAGGTCGGCTGCACCGAGCGCCAGCGCGTCAGCGGAATGAACACCAGCCCGGCCAGCAGCACGCGCACCAGCACCGCGAAGTAGCTGTCGACGTGACCGGCAAGGTATTCGCCGATCAAGCTGAAGGAAAATGCCTGTATCAGGGTGACAACCAGTAAGTAGCCCATGCGCGCCTCGTATCGAATGGGCGGGACATTAAAGGTTTTCGGCGGCTCACGAAACTCGGCGCAAAAAAAACCCGACCTCGCGATAGCGGCAGTCGGGCAGGAGCACTCAGGAGCAACAAGTGCAAAGGGAGGTTTTTACGCGGACTTGAAGGGTTTGCGTGGTGAGATATAAACACCGCGCGATTATGTGACGATTAAAGGATCACGCGACTTGCGCCAGCAACGCCTTGGCGTGGTTGATGCCTTTTTCCTGGAAGTCGCCGCTCAGGTTCACCCCTTCGGCGTGAATGAACGTCACGTCATGAATCCCGATGAATGCCATCACCTGACGCAGGTAAGGTTCCTGGTGATCGGAGCTTGCGCCGGTGTGAATCCCGCCCCGGGCGGTGAGCACGAAGGCCCGCTTACCGATCAACAAACCCTGGGGGCCGGTGGCGGTGTACTTGAAGGTCACACCTGCACGCAACACGTGATCCAGCCAGGCTTTGAGGGTGCTGGGGATGGCGAAGTTGTACATCGGCGCCGCCATCACCAACACGTCGGCGGCGAGCAATTCGTCGGTCAAGGTGTTGGAGCGATCCAGGGATGCCTGTTCGCTGGCGCTGCGCTGATCCGCCGATTTCATCCAGCCGCCGAGCAGGTTGGCGTCCAGGTGCGGAAGCGGGTTGAGCGCCACGTCGCGCACGGTGATCTGATCCGCCGGGTGCGCAGCCTGCCATTGGCTGATGAACTGCCGGGTCAGTTGGCGGGAGATCGAATCCTGCTGGCGGGCGCTGCTTTCGATGATCAGTACGTTGGACATGGCTGCGTAGGCTCCATCTGTAATTGCTGTAAGTCGATGGAGAAAAGATTAACCAGAGCCAATTCGATAAAAAAGCGCAAAAAACTGCTACAACCCATCTAGAAATTTGTTTATAAGCGGAGTATTGCTGTAGGCATGCTCCGCTGTCGCTTTATTTCGGTGCACATTCCAGTGCGATACGCATCTTGATGATCGCGCGGTTGAACTTGACGGTGGTGTTGGTGCTTTTGCCCGCCGGCACGCTGACAGTACGGCGACGGGGTGATTCCGGGCCGTTGGTGAAAGTCACCGAACACAGCGCGTCGCGCGTGCCGTAGTTGTTCAGTTGGATCGAACTGATGTCACCGTCCACGTCGGACGCGGTGTAATCCACGCTCACGCCGTCGATCTTTTTTGTCACATCGATGGGGTAGGCAAACGCACTGAGCGGCAGCAGTGCCAGCACCACACAACACAATTTTCTCATTCGGCAGTCTCCAATAAGGACTGTCAGCTTAGGACAAGAGGAGCTCATCTTGAAAGCGCCCCGCGTTACCCTCGATCAATGGCGCACGCTGCAAGCCGTGGTCGACCATGGCGGCTTTGCCCAGGCGGCCGAAGCGCTGCACCGTTCGCAGTCCTCGGTGAGCTACACCGTGGCCCGCATGCAAGACCAGCTCGGGGTGCCGCTGCTGCGCATCGACGGGCGCAAGGCCGTACTCACCGACGCCGGCGAAGTGCTGTTGCGCCGCTCCCGGCAGTTGGTGAAAAACGCCAGCCAACTCGAAGACCTCGCCCACCATATGGAACAGGGCTGGGAAGCCGAAGTACGCCTGGTGGTCGATGCCGCCTACCCGAATGCACGCTTGGTGCGCGCCCTGACCGCCTTTATGCCGCAAAGCCGCGGCTGCCGCGTGCGCCTGCGCGAAGAGGTGTTGTCGGGGGTTGAAGAGCTGTTGATCGAAGGCGTGGCCGACCTGGCGATCAGCAGCTTCAACATCCCCGGCTATCTCGGCACCGAGATGAGCAACGTGGAGTTTGTCGCCGTCGCTCACCCCGAGCATGCCTTGCACCGCATGAACCGCGAACTGAGCTTCCAGGACCTGGAAAGCCAGATGCAAGTGGTGATCCGCGACTCCGGGCGCCAGCAGCCGCGCGATGTCGGCTGGCTCGGCGCCGAACAGCGCTGGACCGTCGGCAGCCTCGCCACAGCCGCCAGTTTCGTCGGCAGCGGCCTGGGCTTTGCCTGGTTGCCCCGGCACATGATCGAGCGCGAACTCGCCGACGGCGTGCTCAAGCAGCTACCCTTGGAGCAGGGTGGCAGCCGTCACCCGACGTTCTACCTGTACTCGAACAAGGACAAACCCTTGGGGCCAGCGACGCAGATCCTCGTGGAGCTGCTGCGCACATTTGACACCGCCCCCCTGGATGCGCCTTTCGCCGCACCGCAGCAAGCCTGAAACGGAGTTCATGCATGGCCTGGTTCGAACATGAAGGGTGCAGCCTGCATTACGAGGAATATGGTCACGGCACCCCGCTGATTCTGATCCACGGCCTGGGCTCCAGCAGCCAGGATTGGGAACTGCAGATTCCGGTGCTGGCCCGACATTACCGCCTGATCGTGGTGGACGTGCGTGGCCATGGGCGTTCCGACAAACCCCGGGAGCGCTACAGCATCAAAGGTTTCACCCTCGATCTGATCGCCCTGATCGAACACCTGGACCTGCCCGCCGCGCACGTGGTGGGCTTGTCCATGGGCGGCATGATCGCGTTTCAACTGGCGGTGGACGAACCGGCGCGGGTCAAGAGCCTGTGCATCGTCAACAGCGCGCCCGAGGTCAAGGTGCGCAGCGCCGACGATTACTGGCAATGGGCCAAGCGCTGGACCCTGGCACGCGTCCTCAGCCTGGCCACCATCGGCAAGGCCCTGGGCGACCGGCTGTTTCCCAAACCGCAGCAAGCCGACCTGCGCCGCAAGATGGCCGAGCGCTGGGCAAAAAACGACAAACGTGCTTATCTCGCCAGCTTCGATGCAATTGTGGGCTGGGGCGTGCAGGAACGACTTTGCAGAATTGCCTGTCCAACCCTGGTCATCAGCGCCGACCACGACTACACCCCTGTGGCGCACAAAGAAATCTATGTAAAACTGCTGCCCGATGCGCGGCTGGTGGTCATCGAAGATTCCCGCCATGCCACACCCTTGGATCAACCCGATGTCTTTAACGCTACCCTGCTCGATTTTCTAAAGACAGTCGAAACCACTACCCAGGATCACTGACCCATGCTGAAAAAAATCGCCTTCTTTGCCGGTTCCGTTCTGTTCGCTGCCAACCTGATGGCCGCCGAGCCCGCCAAGGCGCCCCACGTATTGATCTCCACCACCAACGGCGACATTGAAATCGAACTGGACCCGGTCAAGGCGCCGATCAGTAGCAAGAACTTCCTGGCCTACGTCGACAAGGGCTTCTACACCAACACGATTTTCCACCGTGTGATCCCGGGCTTCATGGTCCAGGGCGGCGGGTTCACCGCGCAGATGGCGCAAAAAGACACCAACCCACCGATCAAGAACGAAGCCAGCAACGGCCTGCATAACGTGCGTGGCACGCTGTCGATGGCCCGCACCTCGAACCCGGATTCGGCCACCAGCCAATTCTTCATCAACGTCGCGGACAATGCCTTCCTCGATCCAGGCCGCGATGCCGGTTATGCCGTGTTCGCCAAAGTGGTCAAAGGCATGGACGTGGTCGACATCATCGTCAACTCGCAGACCACCACCAAACAAGGCATGCAGAACGTGCCAATCGATCCTGTCCTGATCAAGTCGGCCAAGCGCATCGACTGAGGTCCGCAGGTAGTTCCGCGCGGCGCTCACAAGGCGTCGCGCGCCTTTGAACAGGAGAGCCCGCCGGGCGGGCGTCAACCCTAATGCTCTATCGTCGTTTCGAACAACTGATCGATATTTTCCGCGACGCGCCCAGCGCCGCCCCTCCCGATAAAGTCCTGCCCTTCTACCTCTACTACCTGCGTCAGGTGTGGCCGTGTTTCGCCGCGCTGTTGGTGGTGGGCCTGATCGGCGCACTGATCGAAGTCGCGCTGTTCAGCTACCTGAGCCGCATCATCGACCTGGCCCAGGGCACGCCGCCCGCGAACTTTTTCCAGATCCACAGCACCGAGCTGATCTGGATGGGCGTGGTCGCCCTGCTGCTGCGCCCGATCTTCGGCGCCCTGCATGACCTGCTGGTCCACCAGACCATCAGCCCCGGCATGACCAGCCTGATCCGTTGGCAAAACCACAGCTACGTGCTCAAGCAGAGCCTGAACTTCTTCCAGAACGACTTCGCCGGGCGCATCGCCCAGCGCATCATGCAAACTGGCAACTCCCTGCGCGATTCCGCCGTGGCGGCCGTGGATGCGATCTGGCACGTGGCGATCTACGCCATCAGTTCCCTGGTGCTGTTTGCCGAAGCCGACTGGCGCCTGATGATCCCGCTGGTGACCTGGATCGTCTGCTACAGCCTGGCATTGCGCTACTTCGTGCCGCGGGTGAAAGCGCGTTCGGTGATTTCCTCCGAGGCGCGCTCCAAGTTGATGGGCCGCATCGTCGATGGCTACACCAACATCACCACCTTGAAGCTGTTCGCGCATACCCAATCCGAGCAGGAATACGCCAAGGAAGCGATCATCGAGCAGACCGAAAAAACCCAGTTGGCCAGCCGCGTGGTGACCAGCATGGACGTGGTGATCACCACCATGAACGGCCTGCTGATCGTCACCACCACCGGCCTGGCCCTGTGGTTGTGGACCCATTCGCTGATTTCCGTGGGCGCGATTGCCCTGGCGACCGGCCTGGTGATTCGCATCGTCAACATGTCCGGCTGGATCATGTGGGTGGTCAATGGCATTTTCGAAAACATCGGCATGGTGCAGGACGGCCTGAAAACCATCGCCCAGCCGCTGGCCGTGGTCGACCGCGACAACGCTCCACGCCTGACCGTGCCCCATGGCGAAGTGCGCTTCGAGCAGGTGGATTTCCACTACGGCAAGAAGAGCGGGATCATTGGCGGCCTGAACCTGACCATCGAGGCCGGTGAAAAAATCGGCCTGATCGGCCCCTCCGGCGCAGGCAAATCGACCCTGGTCAACCTGCTGCTGCGCCTGTACGACCTGCAAGGCGGGCGCATCCTGATCGACGGCCAGAACATCGCCGAGGTCGCCCAGGAAAGCCTGCGCGAACAGATCGGCATGATCACCCAGGACACGTCGCTGCTGCACCGCTCGATCCGCGAGAACCTGTTGTATGGCAAGCCGGACGCCAGCGACGAGGAGCTCTGGGCGGCCATACGCAAGGCGCGTGCCGATGAGTTCATCCCGCAGCTGTCGGACGCCGAAGGCCGCACCGGGCTGGATGCCCATGTGGGCGAGCGCGGCGTGAAACTGTCCGGCGGGCAACGCCAGCGCATCGCCATCGCGCGGGTGCTGCTCAAGGATGCGCCGATCCTGATCATGGACGAAGCCACCTCGGCGCTGGATTCGGAAGTCGAAGCGGCGATCCAGGAAAGCCTGGAAACCCTGATGCAAGGCAAGACGGTGATTGCGATTGCGCACCGCTTGTCGACCATTGCGCGGATGGACCGCCTGGTGGTGCTGGAGAAAGGCCAGATCGCCGAGACCGGCAGCCATGCCCAGTTGCTCGCCCACGGCGGGCTGTATGCGCGGCTGTGGCAGCACCAGACCGGAGGCTTCGTCGGCATCGACTGAAACTGCCGGGCCTACACAACTCAAAAGGTGGGAGGGGGCTTGCTCCCACATGGGTGTCCTGGATTTGTGCCGCAACCGTGCTGTACTCAGTGCAGTGCCAAGACGGGCGCTGAAGTAAATCGCAGGGAGCATCACTGATTTACTGATTCGGTAGAGCGATCTATCAAGGACGGGTACATGTCTTTGTTCAAGCGTTCAGTCACAGAAGGTTTAGGTACGTTTTGGCTGGTGCTGGGCGGTTGCGGGAGTGCGGTGTTGGCCGCGGCGTTTCCCGCAGTCGGCATCGGGTTGTTGGGGGTGGCCCTGGCCTTCGGGCTCACGGTACTGACCATGGCGGTCGCCATCGGGCACATCAGCGGTTGTCACCTCAACCCGGCGGTATCGGTGGGGCTGGTCGTGGGCGGCAGGTTTCCAGCCAGGGAGTTACCGGCGTACATCGTTGCCCAGGTCATTGGCGGCATTGTCGCCGCGGCGCTGTTGTATGTGATCGCCAGCGGCAAACCGGGGTTCGAACTGGCGTCAGGCCTGGCCTCCAACGGCTATGGCGAGCATTCGCCTGGCGGCTATTCAATGGCAGCGGGGTTTGTCTGTGAGCTGGTGATGACAGCGATGTTCGTGCTGATCATCCTCGGCGCCACCGACCCGCGTGCCCCGAAGGGCCTCGCCCCCATCGCCATCGGCCTGGCGCTGACCTTGATCCACCTGATCTCGATTCCCGTGACCAACACCTCGGTCAACCCGGCCCGCAGTACGGGACCGGCGCTGATCGTGGGCGGGTGGGCGATCCAGCAATTGTGGATGTTCTGGCTCGCGCCGATCCTCGACGCGGTGATCGGCGGCGTGGTCTATCGATGGTTGGGCAAGGAGGAGCCGGCCTGAGGCAAAACGGGTTCAGCCCTGCCGATACGGCAGGGCTGCCCTCGCCTCTTCGGCATACGCCAGAATCCCCACCCGCTCGCGCTCCAGGAAGTCTTCGACGGCCGTCTTCAACCCTGGATGACGCAGGTAGTGCCATGACCGGGTGATCACCGGCTCGAACCCACGAATCAATTTATGCTCGCCCTGGGCACCGGCATCGAAGCGCTGCAAGCCGTGGGCGATGGCGTAATCCATGCCTTGGTAGAAGCAGGTTTCGAAATGCAGGCGGTCGAATTCCGCCAGGCAGCCCCAGTAACGCCCAAAGAAGCTGTCGCCGCCGATCAAGCTGAACGCCATCGCGACCGGGCGCGTGCCTTGTTTGGCCAGCACCACGCGGATCGCTTCGGGCATGCGTTCGGCCAGCAGGCTGAAAAACGCACGGGTCAGGTACGGCGCCTGGCGGCGCACCGCGTAGGTGTTGGCGTAGCAGGCGTAGACGAAATCCCACTGCACCTCGCTCAGTTCATGGCCTTGCAACCATTCGAACTCGATGCCCTGCCCCGCCACCTGTTCGCGTTCCTTGCGCATCTGTTTGCGCTTGCGCGAACTCAAGGCGTCAAGGAAGTCCTGGAAATCCCGGTAGCCGCGGTTCTGCCAGTGAAACTGACAGCCCAGGCGCGGCAACCAGCCCGGCTGTCGGGCCAGGGCGTCATCCGCCAGCGGGTCGGTGAAGTTGATATGGGCGCTGGAGAGCCCTTCGATTTCCAGGTAACCGGGCAGGCTGCCGAGCAACTCGAAACCGTCTTCAGCGCTGGCGGCCAACAGGCGCGGGCCGCTGACCGGGCTGAACGGCACGGCGACCAACAGCTTGGGGTAGTAATCGATACCGGCCCGCTCGCAGGCCTGCGCCCAACCGTGGTCGAAGACGTACTCGCCAGAGGAATGCCATTTGCGATAACCGGGCAATGCCGCCACCAGCCGATCACCGTCCCAGTGCAGTAAATGCTCAGGCTGCCAACCCGAATGCGGGCTGAGGCTGGCGCTGTCTTCCAGCGCGCTCAGGAACGCATGTCGCACGAAGGGCTGGGCCTGCGGCACCAGGGCGTCCCAGGCCTGCGGGGCGATTTCGGACAGGCTGTCCAGGCGTTGCAGCGGCATCGGCATCCTCACTACTTCAGGGCGTGAAAGCCTCGCGAGTATCGCTTATCGCCGCTGCCGACACACCTCCAAATCGCCGGACAAGGCTCTAAACCAATAGTTCCGTTCATAAATAATTTGTCATCTACCTGACATCAGTTCGCCACTGCGCCGTCATAAACGATCGCGATACTGACGCCTGTTTTTAGCGCGCCTGGTTCTACCCCGGCAGTTATTTTTTCCGTCCGTCATCGGTCGGTTGTGTCCTGGATGGTTTGCCATCCCTCCTCACTTTCGGAGATTGATATGCGTCTTGCTTCCACTAAAACTGCGGCGGCCCTTTGTGGCGGCTTGCTGCTGGCCCTGAGCGTTCCGGCCAGCGCTGCAGTCGACGCTAAATTGCTCGACATGCTCAAGGCCAACGGTCAAATCTCGGCTTCGCAGTACACTGAACTGCAAGCTGAGCTGGCCAAGGATCAGAAAGAAAAGCAGATCGCACAGCAAGCTCAACAAGAGACCAACGAACAGATCGCGGCCACCGCGAAAAAAGCCAACGACCTGAGCGTGTTCGACCAGAAACTTGCCTGGGCCGCCAAGACCCAGTTCAAGGGTGACGTGCGCTTCCGTCAGGAAACCGTGAAGATCCAGGGCGAATCCAACAACGGTGGCCGTGACAAGGACCGTCAGCGCATCCGTGCCCGTCTCGGCGCCTACACCGAGATCAACGACCAGGTCGACACCGGCATTCGTATCGCCACCGGCAGCAGCGATGATGCGCGCTCCACCAACCAGGACCAGGACAACTACTTCGACAAGAAGTCGATCTGGCTGGACCTCGGCTACATCGACTACCACCCGAAGCAGATCAAGAACCTGCACGTCATCGGCGGCAAGATGCTCCAGCCATGGGTAAACATGGGCGACGTGATCTGGGATAGCGATATCAACCCGGAAGGTCTGGCCCTGACCTACAAATACCCGCTGGGTAGCAGCGCCGAGCTGTTCGGCAGCCTCGGTAACTACAACCTCAAGGACAACGTCGACGGCGACGGCGTGCAATTCCGCCACGACCTGCGCCTGACTTCCGGCCAGTTGGGCACGCGTTTCTCGGTGACCGACAACCTGAAAATGACCCTGGGCGGCAGTATCTACGCCTACCAGAACGACGAAAACAGCACCTGTACGAGCAGCACCACGCCTTGCGCACTGGCGGTCAACGGCAACTCGGCGAACGAACAATTCCGTCTGTACGAAGGTTTTGCCCAAGCCGACATCGGTGGCCTGGCCGTGCCGCTGGCGTTCTACGGTCAGTACGTGAAGAACAACGATGCTTCCAACGATCAGGACACCGCCTGGTTGCTGGGTGCCAAGTCCAAGGTGTTCGGTTTCAACCTGGACTACAACTACCGCGATACACAACGTAACGCTGTGGTAGGCGCCTTCACCGATTCGGACTTCGCCAACGGCACCACCGGTTCGCGCGGTCATAAGATGAAGGTCAGCTACGACATCGACAAGAACTTCGCTGTCGGCGCCACGTACTTCCTGACCAAGGCTGACTACGCCAGCCGCACGCAGCGTGATGCCAACACCAACACCCTGCAGTTGGATGCTGAAGCCAAGTTCTAAATGTAAGTGCGACACGCCTTGGGCCAGGATGGCCCGGGGTGGCTGTAACAGCCTGGCGTGGGTGAATCGGTCCCCATCATCCGTCCGATTCCCCCACGCGAGTCTGCCTTTCCCCCGCCGTTACTGATCCTTGCGCCGCTCGGCGGCCAGCCGTTCAGCCAAGGCATCCACATCCTGTACCGGCGCCTGCGGCATGATCCGCAATGTGGCCTGCAGCAAGCGCATCTGACGGATAAAACGCCGGCAATTAGGGCAGAACATCAAGTGATGACGCACCAGCAGCCGCTCGCGAAAGGTCAACTGACCATCGAGAAAGTCACTGGAACGTGCCACTTGCTCTTTACACGTCAACATTCGCCGGTTTCCTCAAAATGCTCCACCGTGGCGAAGACTTTAAGCCGTGCGCGATGCAACAGCACCCGCACATTGGAGAGCGAAAGCGTCAGAAGATTACAAATCTCCTCCAACTCCAGGCCCTGGCGTTCACGCAGCACCAGTACGCTGCTTTGCAATTCCGACAAACTCAGCAACGTATGTTCCAGGCATTTGCGCAGTTCGTCCTCCGTGAGCAGGGCTTCCGGGGTGTCCTGGTGCCAGGCAAAAGGGGCGACCGCCCAGTGACCGTCATCCGCGCTGAAACGCTCATCGCCGATCGTGCCGTGGGGCGAGGGCAAATCATCGAGTAACACTTCGCGACGATTCTGTTTGTAGCGGCTCTTGGCGGCATTGGCGGTGATGGTGAGCAGCCAGGTCTTGAGGCTGGAGCGCCCTTCGAACTTTGGCAGGTTGCGTACCACCGACAGCCAGGCGTCCTGTACCACTTCGTCGGCATGACGCTGACCGGCAATCGCATAGGCCACCGCGCGCATGGCGCTTTGGTATTGGCTGACCAATTCCTTGTAGGCCCGCTGCTCGCCCTTGAGCAAGCGTTCAAGCAGGTGCGCGTCGTCCGCTACTGCCATTCGAGACCTCGGTTTCCAAGTGAGAACGCGATCTATGTGGAGGCTGGCTTGCCAGCGCCCACATTTGACCGCGGCGAGCCGCAGGATCAGCGTTTGCGCAGGATCACGCTGCCGATCGAATAGCCAGCGCCAAACGAGCTGAGTACCGCCACGGCGCCTTTGGGCAGGTCGTCCTGGTAAGTGTGGAACGCGATCACCGAACCCGCCGAGCTGGTGTTGGCGTAGGTGTCGAGAATCACCGGCGCTTCTTCCACCGTGGCTTCACGCCCCAGCAGCTTCTTCACGATCAGGTGGTTCATGCTCAGGTTGGCCTGGTGCAACCAGAAGCGCTTCACGTCGTTCACGTTCAACTGGTTTTCCGCCAGGTGCGTGCCGATCAACTCAGCGACCATCGGGCAGACATCCCGGAAGACTTTACGGCCTTCCTGCACGAACAGCTTGTCGGGCGCGCCGATGCCCTCTTCCGCCGCGCGGTTGAGGAAGCCGAAGTTGTTGCGGATGGTATTCGAGAACTTGGTCAGCAGCTTGGTGCTCACCACGTCGAACTGGTGCTCGGAGGTCGCCAGGTCTGCGCGCTCGAGGATCACCGCAGTGGCCGCGTCACCGAAAATGAAGTGGCTGTCGCGGTCGCGGAAGTTCAAGTGGCCGGTGCAGACTTCCGGGTTGACCATCAGGATCGCCCGGGCCTGGCCCAGCTTGATGCTGTTGGCGGCGTTCTGGATGCCGAAGGTCGCCGAGGAACACGCCACGTTCATGTCGAAGCCGAAACCGGCGATGCCCAGGGCTTCCTGGACTTCGATGGCGATGGCCGGGTAGGCGCGTTGCAGGTTGGAGCAGGCGACGATCACCCCGTCGATGTCGGCGGCGGTCTTGCCGGCGCGCTGCAGGGCCTGTTCGGCGGCGCCGATGGCCATCTGGCAGAGTACCGACCATTCGTCGTTGCTGCGCTCGGGCAGGCGCGGGGTCATGCGCTGCGGGTCCAGGATGCCGTCCTTGTCCATCACAAAACGGCTCTTGATGCCCGACGCCTTCTCGATGAAGGCTGCGCTGGACTCCGTCAGCGCCTGCACGTCACCGCGCTCGATGGCGGCGGCGTTCTCCGTGTTGAACTGCTGCACGTAGGTATTGAAAGACTGCACCAGCTCTTCGTTGGAGATGCTGTTGGCCGGGGTGTACAGGCCAGTGCCGCTGATGACGACGTTATGCACGGTCGTTCCTCTAAATCTGTCAGGCAGAAGATATTGGTACCGTCGTACCAAACTGTAAGTCGTTTGATTCCGTCCAGCGGGCATCAAACTGGCAACGCTTTATTCCATCGCGCCGCGGCTGCACACCAGCCCATCACGACGCTCCCGGCATTTATAACCGCGAAGTTTGCCACAACCCTGGGGATTTGGCGCCATATCCCGGATAAGCGCCATTGCCCATTGGTGTGATCACGCTTCGACCAGGCTCCATTGCTTGCTCAGGCGCTTGTCGGAAATCGGCACCCGGGTGCCCAACTGCTGGGCAAACAACGACACCCGATATTCCTCCAACCACCAGCGATAGAGCGCTAGCTGGGGGTCGTGCTTGCCTTCCTGGGCATGCTTGTTCAAACGATTCTGGTACTGCGCCCACAGGCCCGCCAGCTCGCCGCTCCACACCCGATCTTTTTGCACCTGGCTGGGCAGTTTTTCCAGACGCAGCTCGATCGCCTTGAGGAAACGCGGCAACTCCTTGAACCACTGCGCCGGAGTTTCGCGCACAAAGCCGGGATAAACCAGATTGCTCAGTTGCAGCTTGATATCGTTCAAGGCCACCGCCTGGGCCAGGTCGATCTTGCCTTTGAAGCGCTTTTGCAGGCCGTGCCAGAGTTTCAACACGTCCAGGGTCAAGCGCGCCAGGCGCTCGGCGTGTTCGGTCCAGCCGCCACGCTTGCGCTCGGCCAGCGCCGCCAGCCCGGCGCCGTCACGCGGCAGGCTGGCTTCGCCTTCCAGCACGCAGCTGTCGAGGCTGGCCAGCAAAATATCTTCCACCAGCGCCTCGATGCGCCCCAGTTCGCGGTACATCAGGCCCAGCTCGGTCAGGCCGGGTAATTTGCCGCGCAGGAATTTTGCCGGTTCGGCCAATTGCTGCATCAGCAGGCGCTGCAAGGCGCGACGGTGCTGGAACTCGGCCTCGGCGGCGGTGGAGAAACGTCCTTCCTTGACCGTGCCGTTTTCTTCCACCAGCGCCGGGTACACCGTCATCGACAGCCCGGCGATCTTTTGCTGGGTCTTCTCGGCCACCGCCGCGAACACCTTGGCTTCCACCGGCTGTTGGCTTTTTGCCGTTTGCGGCACGGCCAACGCGGCCTGGCTGGCCTCGGCAAAGCGCGCGGTCAGTTCGGCCAGGTCGCGGCCTTCGCCGAGAAACTTGCCCTGGCCGTCGACCACTTCCAGGTTCATCTTCAGGTGGCTTTCCACCTGCTGCGCGGCCTCGGCCCAGGCTTCATCGCTGACGCGCGCGCCGGTCATGCGCAGCAGTTCGCGCCCCAGCGCCTGGGGCAGCGAGCCCTGGGCGAATTCGATACGTTGCAGGGCGGCCCTGACGAAGTCCGGCACCGGCACGAAATTCTTGCGCAGGGCCTTGGGCAGGTTGCGCACCAGGGCGATGCACTTGGCTTCGATCACCCCCGGCACCAGCCATTCCAGGCGTTCGGCGGGCAAGGCCGGCAACAGCGGCGCCGGCACGCGCAAGGTCACGCCGTCACGCGGGTGATTGGGTTCGAAGTGGTAACTCAAGGCCAGCGCCAGATCGCCCAGGTGCAGGGTGTCCGGGTAATGCGCTGCGGTGACTTCGCTGGCGTCGCGGGCCAGCACGTCTTCCTCGCGCATGATCAACAATTGCGGGTCTTTTTGGCTGTTGACCTTGTACCAGCTGTCGAACGTCGCGGTCTGGTGGATCTCCGCCGGCAAGCGCGCATCGTAGAACGCGTACAGCGTCTCTTCGTCGGCCAGGATGTCGCGCCGACGCGCCTTGGCTTCCAGCTCGTCGAGCTGCTCCAGCAACTGCTGATTGGCGGTCAGGCACTTGGCCCGGGACTGGATTTCGCCGCGCACCAGGCCTTCGCGGATAAACAGCTCGCGCGACACCACCGGGTCAACCGGCCCGTAATGCACCGGCCGGCGCCCGACCACGATCAGCCCGAACAGGGTGATCTGCTCGAACGCCACCACTTGGCCGCGCTTCTTCTCCCAATGCGGTTCGAAGTGGTTTTTCTTGATCAGGTGCCCAGCCAGCGGTTCGATCCAGTCGGCATCGATCTTCGCCACCATGCGTGCGTACAGCTTGGTGGTTTCGACCAGCTCGGCGGTCATCAGCCACTGCGGACGTTTCTTGCCGATGCCCGACGACGGGTGAATCCAGAAGCGCCGCTGACGCGCACCGAGGTAATCGCCGTCTTCGGTTTTCTGCCCGATCTGACTGAGCAGGCCCGACAGTACGGCTTTGTGCAGTTTCGCGAAGTCGGCCGGTTCCTTGTTGAGGCTCAGCTGCATGTCGCGGCAGATCAGGCTCAACTGGCGATGGGAATCACGCCACTCGCGCAGGCGCAAGTAGTTGAGGAAGTTCTTGCGACACCAGTTGCGCAGCGGGCTGGCGGTCAGTGCCTGGCGCTGCTCTTCAAAGCCACGCCACAGATTGACCAGCCCGGCGAAGTCCGAATCGGCGTCCTTCCATTGTGCGTGGGCCTGGTCGGCGGCCTGTTGGCGTTCCGGCGGGCGCTCGCGCGGGTCCTGGATCGACATGGCGCTGGCCACGATCAGCACTTCCTGCAGGCTGCCCAGCTTGGCGGCTTCGAGCAGCATGCGGCCCATGCGCGGGTCCACCGGCAAGCGCGCCAACTGGCGGCCCAGCGGGGTCAGTTGGCTGTTGCGGTCGACCGCCGACAGTTCTTGCAGCAGGTTGAAACCATCGCTGATGGCCTTGCCGTCCGGCGGTTCGATAAACGGGAAGTCGCTGATTTCGCCCAGGCGCAGGTGCAGCATCTGCAGGATCACAGCCGCCAGGTTGGTGCGCAGGATCTCCGGGTCGGTAAATTCCGGACGGCCGATAAAGTCTTCTTCGCTGTACAGGCGGATGCAAATCCCCGGCTCGACCCGGCCGCAGCGGCCTTTACGCTGGTTGGCGCTGGCCTGGGAGATCGCCTCGATGGGCAGACGCTGCACCTTGGCGCGGTAGCTGTAGCGGCTGATGCGCGCGGTGCCGCTGTCGATCACATAACGAATGCCCGGCACGGTCAGCGAGGTTTCGGCGACGTTGGTCGCCAGCACCACGCGCCGGCCCGGGTGGGACTGGAAAATGCGCTGCTGTTCGGCCGGTGACAGGCGCGCGTACAGCGGCAAAATCTCGGTGTGCTTGAGCTGGGCCTTGCGCAGCATGTCGGCGGCATCGCGAATCTCGCGCTCGCCCGGCAGGAACACCAGCACGTCGCCAGGGCTGCGCCGCTCGCTGCGCTCGTAGGCGGCGATTTCATCGAGGGTGGCGAGGATCGCCTGGTCGACGGTCAAGTCGTCCTCGACGCGGTTGCCCTCCTCGTCCTGTTCCAGGGTCAGCGGGCGATACCAGGTGTCCACCGGGAAGGTGCGGCCCGACACTTCGACAATCGGCGCATCGTCGAAATGCTTGGAGAAGCGCTCCAGGTCGATGGTGGCCGAGGTGATGATGACTTTCAGGTCCGGGCGACGCGGCAACAGGGTTTTCAGGTAGCCGAGCAGGAAGTCGATGTTCAGGCTGCGTTCGTGGGCTTCGTCGACGATGATCGTGTCGTAGCGTTCGAGGTAGCGGTCGTTCTGGGTTTCCGCCAGCAGGATACCGTCGGTCATCAGCTTGATCAGGGTGTTGGAATCACTCTGGTCTTCGAAGCGCACCTGATAACCGACCAGTGCGCCGAGCGGCGTGGCCAACTCTTCGGCAACCCGGCTGGCGACGCTGCGCGCTGCGATCCGACGTGGCTGGGTGTGGCCGATCAGGCCGTATTGGCCACGACCGATCTCCAGGCAGATTTTCGGCAACTGGGTGGTCTTACCCGAACCGGTCTCGCCGGCGATGATCAGCACCTGATGCTTGAGCAACGCCGCCTTGATTTCGTCGCGCTTGGCGGCGATCGGCAGGCTGTCGTCGTAGCGGATCAGCGGCAGGCTGGCGCGCCGCGCCGTGACCTGGGCGCAGGACGCCTGCATGCGCGTCACCCACTGCGCCAGCTTCTCCTCATCGGGCTTCTTGCGCAGCTCGAGCAACTGCCGCCGCAAACGGTGGCGGTCGGCGAGCATGGCGTGATCGAGGTTTTTCAGCAGTTGGTCGATAGCGGGCGCTTGGTCAGTCATCAGGTGCGTTTTGGTCGTCTATTTATGCAGGGGGCGGATTGTCGCAGAAAACCGCCGGCATGCGCGCCCCTCATTCGTTCTCGCGTTCCTTGCGCCGGTACGGAAACACATCGATGACCTTTCCGGCGCGAATCGCGTCCTGCAGGCCCTTCCAGTAGTCAGCATCGTACAACTCGCCGTGCAGTTGATCGAACAGCTTGCGCTGGCCGGCGTCGGCGAACAGGAACGGCGGGAACTCTTCGGGGAACACATCCAGCGGGCCGATGGAGTACCAGGGCTCCGAGGCCATTTCATCCTCCGGCGTGCGGGGCGCGGGGATGTGGCGGAAGTTGGCTTCGGTGAGGTAGCAGATCTCGTCGTAGTCGTAGAACACCACGCGGCCGTGGCGGGTGACGCCGAAGTTCTTCAGCAGCATGTCGCCGGGGAAAATGTTCGCCGCCGCCAGTTGCTTGATCGCCAGGCCATAGTCTTCCAAGGCTTCGCGTTCCTGGGCGGGGTTGGCGTTGTCGAGGTAGAGGTTGAGCGGGGTCATGCGCCGTTCGGTCCAGCAGTGGCGGATCAGCACGGTGTCGCCTTCGACGGCAACGGTGCTGGCGGCCACGTCGAGCAATTCGGCCAGGCACTCGGGCTCGAACTTGCTCAACGGAAAGCGAAAATCGGCGAACTCCTGGGTATCGGCCATGCGCCCGACGCGGTCCACGCTTTTGACCAAGCGGTACTTCTCGATCACGGTGGCGCGACTGACGTTTTTCGACGGCGAGAAGCGGTCCTTGATGATCTTGAACACCGTGTTGAAGCCCGGCAACGTAAACACGCTCATGACCATGCCGCGGATACCGGGAGCCATGATGAACTGATCGTCGGTGGTGGCCAGGTGGTTGATCAGCGCGCGATAGAATTCCGACTTGCCGTGCTTGTAGAAGCCGATCGAGGTGTACAGCTCGGCAATGTGCTTGCCCGGCAGGATGCGCTTGAGGAAGCCGATGAACTCCGCCGGCACCGGCACGTCGACCATGAAGTAGGAGCGGGTGAAGGAGAAAATGATCGACACATCGGCTTCGTCGGTGATCAGCGCGTCGATCTGGATGCCCTGCCCTTCGCGGTGCAGCAGCGGAATCACGAGGGGCCACTGCTCGTCGCGGGTGTAGATGCGTCCGACAAGGTAGGCACCCTTGTTGCGGTAGAGCACCGAGGAAAACAGCTCGACCTTCAGCTCAGGGTCCTTGCACACCCAGTCGGGCAGGTTCTCGCGCAGTTGCACTTCGAGGCGGCGCAGGTCGGCCGGCAGGTCCGCGTAAGGCTCGCTGAAGCTGTAATCAGCGAAAATCTGCGCCAGCATGTCGGAAATTTTGCCGACTGGGGTGTAGACCCGGGTTTGCGCCGCCCTCGCCCGGCGCAGGCTCGGCCGCGTGGTGTGGACGAACATGCAGCCGTCACTGATCAGGTCATGGCTGAACAGGCCACAGAAGATCGAGTTGTACCAGGTCTCGGACAGCTCATCGTCAAAGCGCAGGTCGATCAGGCCGATGTAGGCGCTTTTCACCAACGGCCAGGCCTCGATGTCCATCAGGGTGGCGTCATCGAAGCTCGCCCGCAGGCGGCTCGTCACTTCGCTGACTTTCTCCTCATACAGGTTGATACGCGCCGCCGAAGCCGCCTGGCCCTGCTGCCACTGGGCCTTTTCGAAACGTTCACGGGCACCATCGGTGATCTGGCGGAAGTGCTCGCGGTAATCGTCGAAGCCATCGAGGATCATCTGGGCGATAGCGAGGGCGGGTGTGCGCTGCGACATGCGGGAAACCTCGGACGGGTATCTGGAAGCCCAGAGCTTAGCCAGTGAATGCAGGCAGGAGAAGCAGTCATTTAGCATGTTGGTTTGTGGACTTTCGTTCATTTCGCCGATTGATGGGCGTTGCCGGAAACACTCAGCGCTGCTCCGGCGCAAATTGGCCAGCAGAGGCCGGTGACGCGGTTTTTCCGGTAATCAGCGATTGTGTCGAGCCGGGCGCTGGGCAACACTCGCCGTCCGATTGATGTAGGAGTTTTCCGTGAGACCTGTCGACACCCTATACCTGCTGGGGCTGGCCGCGATCTGGGGCGCGAGTTTCCTGTTCATGCGTATTATCGCCCCGGAAATCGGCACGCTGCCGACCGCGTTCTTCCGCGTGTCGATTGCCGCCGCCGGGTTGCTGGTGATGCTCGCGGTGATGCGCGTGAACTGGGACTTCCAAGGCAAGTTCAAGACCATCCTGCTGCTGGGCGTGATCAACTCCGGCATACCCGCGACCCTGTACTCCGTGGCGGCCCAGGTGTTGCCGGCGGGTTACTCGGCGATCTTCAATGCCACCACGCCGTTAATGGGCGTGCTGATTGGCGGATTGTTTTTCAGCGAACGCCTGACGCCATCGAAAGTCGCCGGGGTGTGCCTGGGCCTGTTTGGCGTGGGCGTGCTGACCCGCGCCGGGCCGGTGGCGTTTGACCTGGAATTGTTGATGGGCGCGTTGGCCTGCCTGTTGGCCACCACTTGCTACGGTTTTGCCGGGTTTCTCGCGCGCCGCTGGCTGGATCAGCGCGGCGGGCTCGACAGTCGGCTCGCGGCCCTGGGCAGCATGCTCGGCGCGACCTTGTTCCTGCTGCCGCTGTTTGCCTACAGCGCCATCGTTCATCCGCCGGCAAGCTGGGGCGGCTGGCACGTGTGGTTGTCGTTGCTCGGGTTGGGGCTGATGTGTACGGCGTTTGCCTACGTCCTGTACTTTCGCCTGCTGACAGCCATTGGCCCGGTGCGATCGATGACCACCACGTTCCTGATCCCGCCGTTCGGGGTACTGTGGGGTGCGTTGCTGCTGGATGAGCCGCTGTCGATGGCGCATCTGTATGGCGGGATATTGATCGCGGGGGCATTGTGGTTGGTGTTGCGGCCAGGGAAATTGGCCAAAGCGCTGTAGGAGCATGCCTGCCCCTACAGCGTGTCCGCTGGTTAGCGTTGACGGAACACAAAGACCAGGCCAATGATGATCAACCCCATCCCCAGTAAGCTCAACCACGCGAGCCGATTGCCGAAGATCAGGTAATCCATCACCGCCGTCACCGCCGGCACCAGGTAGAACAGGCTGGTGACATTGACCAGGTTGCCGCGGGCGATCAGGCGGTACAGCAACAGCGTCGCCAGCAGCGACACCACCAGGCCCATCCACAGCACCGGCAGGTAAAAACTGGCGGTGTGTTCAAAGTGGAACGGCTGGAACGGCACGAACACCGAGCACAACACCAACCCGGCCAGGTATTGCACGGGCAGCGTGCCCAACGGGTTATCGGTGATGCGCTTCTGCATGATCGAGCCGAAGGTCATGCTTGCCAGGGCCAGCAAACCGAACAGCATCCCGGCCAGGGACATCCGCGACAACCCGATGCCTTGGTACACCACCATGATCAAGCCGGCCAACCCCAGGCCCAGGCCGAACATCCGGCGCCAGGAACGCTGGCGCTCCATCAGCACCACGGTCAGGATCGGCTGCACGCCCATGATGGTCGCCATCATCCCCGGCGTGACGTTGAGGTCCAGGGCCAGCAGATAGAAAATCTGATACGCCCCCAACAACACCAGCCCCGTCGCCGCCGCATACCACAGCGGCTTGCCGGGTTGTGGCAGTTTCAGTTTGAGGATCGGTACCAGCATCACCAACCCCGCCAGGGCGATGGCAAAACGGATCAGCAAAAAGGCAAAGGGCGACGCATGGGCCAGGCCCAACTTGGAGAAAATCGCCCCGCTGCTCCACAGCAATACGAACAGGCTCGTCGAGGCCGCCGCGGCCACGGATTGTTTTGACATAACAGACATGGTTACCACCTGTAATCAGGCAAAAAAGCCGATTCAGCCAAGCAAGGCTGAAACTCAGTAGGTTTTTTTCAGGCGGGCATAGGGCAACAGCAATCAGCTGATCAGCCCGAAATGCCAACACCCGGCGGTGATACGACTGCGTACACCGGCGTGCTACTGACAGGTGGGGGGTAGTGGCTGATCTGCGCAGGCTGCAGGTTCCCGCACGGCACGACCACAGCGCTGGACGCTGAATCGACTACCGCTATGCACAGGAATGCAGGCATGGGCTGATCTTTTGAGGAGGTGAAGACGCGGCGACTATAACCAACCGCCGACATATTTTGCAATCGCTCCGGCAGCGCTCTTTTCGCGTGACGGCATTTTCATTTTGGCGCCGGAACCCACTCGCTATACTACCGAGCAGTTTTTTCCAAGGATGTCACATGACCGCATTGCCCTGGGTGTATCTCGTCCTCCTGTCCATCGGCTATGCACTGGCGTTGCTCTACGGCCAACTGGGTGTGCTCGCGGCCATCTCCGTGGCGCTGTTGTTGATCGCCGGGTATGCGGTACGCCAACAACGTACCCCGTGGGCGCGCTACGTCGGCCACGGGTTGTTCATCGTCTTGGCCTTGGGCCTGGCGATGCACTGGCTACCGGGGTTCTACAACGGGCGCGGTATCGCCCCCCAGCGTTTCAGCGCCGATGCCGTGCCCTTCTCGATGTACCTCAACCAAGACAAACCACTGATCGGTTTCTGGCTGCTGCTGGCCTGCCCGTGGATTGTGGCGCGGCGTTCATTGCGCCTGTCGATCTGCGTCACCGCCCTGGCGCTGGCGCTGACGGCCATCGCAGCCCTGGGCGGCGCGGCGTTGCTGGGGATCATCAGTTGGGCGCCGAAGTGGCCGGAGCAGGCGTGGCTGTGGGTGCTGAATAACCTGTTGCTGGTGACGCTGGTGGAAGAAGCGCTGTTTCGCGGCTACATTCAGGGCGGCCTGAGCCAGCGCCTCAAACACTTGCCCTACGGCGAAAACCTCGCATTGCTGCTGGCCTCGCTGCTGTTCGGCCTGGCGCACCTGAGCGCGGGCTGGCAGTGGGTGCTGCTGGCCAGCATCGCCGGGGCCGGTTATGGCCTTGCTTATCGTTTTGGCGGCCTGGGTGCGGCGATTGCCACGCATTTCGGCCTGAATTTGCTGCATTTCGGACTGTTTTCCTACCCAATGCTCGCCGGCTGATTATTACGAAAATAAGTTAAATAAATGATCGCCACCGCCGATACCCCTTGAAAGCCTTGCGGATTGAATAACCATGCGTAATAACCAGCCCGTTACCCAGCGCGAACGTACCTTCCCCGCTCAGCAACGGTTGATCTCCACCACAGATGCCAAGGGTGTCATCACTTATTGCAACGACGCTTTCGTCGAAATCAGTGGTTTCTCCCGCGACGAATTGGTGCGTGCCCCGCATAACCTGGTACGCCACCCGGACGTTCCGGCGGCTGTGTTCGCACACATGTGGTCCACGCTCAAGCAAGGCTTGCCATGGATGGGCATCGTCAAGAACCGCTGCAAGAGCGGCGATCACTACTGGGTCAACGCCTATGTGACGCCGGTGTTCGATGGCAACCAGGTGGTCGGCTATGAATCGGTGCGTATCAAGCCCACCGCCGAGCAGGTCCGCCGGGCCGAAGCGCTCTACCACCGCATCAATCAGGGCAAGTCCGCCATTCCTCGGCGGGACAAGTGGCTGCCGGTGCTGCAGGACTGGCTGCCGTTTATTCTGGTCAGCCAATTGAGCTTCATGATTGGCGCATCGCTCAATTCCCACTGGGGCTTTGCCCTCGCGGCAGGCTTGTCGGTGCCGCTGGGCCTGCTGGGCCTGAGCTGGCAACAGCGCGGCCTCAAGCGTTTGCTGCGCCTGGCCGAACAGACCACCTCCGACCCGTTGATCGCGCAGATGTATACCGACAGCCGTGGCGCCCAGGCGCGACTGGAAATGTCGATCCTCAGCCAGGAGGCACGTCTGAAGACCTGTCTCACGCGCTTGCAGGACACCGCCGAACACCTCAACGAGCAGGCCGCGCAGTCCAACACCCTGGCGCACAACAGCTCCAGCGGCCTGGAACGCCAGCGTGTGGAAACCGAACAAGTGGCTACCGCAGTCAACCAGATGGCGGCGACCACCCAGGAAGTCGCCAGCCATGTGCAGCGCACGGCCGATGCCACCCAGGAAGCCAATCGCCTGACCGGGCGCGGCCGCGATATCGCCGGGGAAACCCGCGAGGCGATTCAGCGGCTGTCGGCCGCGGTTGGCGAGACCGGCGTGACGGTCACCCAACTGGCCAAGGACAGCGATGAAATCGGCGGCGTGGTCGACGTGATCAAAGGCATCGCCGACCAGACCAACCTGCTGGCCTTGAACGCCGCGATCGAAGCGGCGCGTGCCGGTGAGATGGGCCGTGGTTTTGCGGTGGTCGCCGATGAAGTCCGCCAATTGGCGCAGCGTACCGCTGAATCGACCGGGCAGATCCATACCCTGATCGCCAAGCTGCAGCAGACCGCCGCCGCTGCCGTACAAACCATGGACGCCGGGCATCGCCAGGCCGAAGAAGGCGTGGCGCGGGTGATGGAAGCGGACCAGGCACTGGTGGGCATCAGCGAAGCGGTGGCCAACATCACTGACATGACCACCCAGATCGCCGCCGCCACGGAAGAGCAAAGCTCGGTGGCCGAAGAGATCAGCCGCAATATCAGCACCATCGCGCTGTTGGCGGACCAGACCTCGGAACAGGCATTGAACTCGGCGCAGTTGAGTGAAGAGCTTACTGTTACCGCCAATACTCAGTATTCGCTGGTAGAGCGTTTTAACCGTTAAACCGCTATCGGGGGCAAGCCCCCTCCCACATTTAACCGCGTACATACCTTGGAATGCAGTCGAATGTGGGAGAGGGCTTGTTTCCTCCCACATTTAACCGCGTACACCTCATGTGGGAGGGGGCTTGCCCCCGATAGCGCTCTAACAGGCGCCGATAAACTGAGCCACTCGCACCGCCGCCGCCTCCAAATGCTGCTCATGGCTGAACCCTGAAGCCTTCAACGGTTTCAAATCATGATCCCCCGCCGCCAGCCACAGCACCTCGATGCTCGGTGACAAGTCATACCCCTGCACCGCGGCTCGATTACCCAAGGCATCGCGTTCGCCCTGCACAATCAATGTCGGCGTGTTCAACCCGGCCAAATGCGCGACTCGCGGCTTTTCCGGCTTGCCCACCGCATAGAACGGATAGCCCAGGCACACCAAGGCATCGGCCTCCAATTCATCGGCGAGCAAACTGGCCATGCGCCCGCCCATGGACTTGCCACCGATGGCCAGTTTCCCAGCGGCATGGCGTCGCACCTCGGCATACACCTCGCGCCAGCTTTCCAGCAGTTTCGGCGCCGGGTTGGGCGGGCGTTTGCCCCCGTCCAACCGGCGCTGGGCCATGTAGGGAAACTCAAAGCGCACCACATTGACGCCATGCCTGGCAAGGCGCGCAGCCATGTCGTTCATGAAAGATGAGTCCATCGGTGCACCGGCGCCGTGGGCCAGGATCAGCGTCACAGGCGTATGCGCTGACGCACCCGAGGCGATATCCCACAGCCAGCCATGCTCCTGCACACACCGTGCCCATTGATCCCCGTCAATACTGGCCTTGTGCTCTTTGCCCATGCTTACCTCGCTTTTTAGTCTGCCTATAACTCCAGCCCAAGTGTCGCATTTGCTTGGGTTGAACCGTGGATGGGGAACCATGAACACTACTTTAAGTACCGCCTATAACTACAAGGTGGTCCGCCAATTCGCGATTATGACGGTGGTGTGGGGCATCGTCGGCATGGGGCTCGGGGTTTTTCTCGCGGCTCAATTGGTGTGGCCTGCACTCAACTTCGACTTGCCTTGGACCAGCTTTGGCCGCTTGCGCCCGCTGCACACCAACGCGGTGATCTTCGCCTTCGGGGGTTGTGCGCTGTTTGCCAGCTCCTTCTACTCGGTGCAGCGCACCTGCCAAACCCAGCTGTTCGCGCCGAAAGTCGCGCAGTTCTGCTTTTGGGGCTGGCAACTGGTCATTGTCCTGGCAGCGATCACCTTGCCACTGGGTTACACCAGTTCCAAGGAATACGCCGAGCTGGAATGGCCGATCGACATCCTGATCACTATCGTCTGGGTGGCTTATGCCATTGTGTTCTTCGGCACTGTGGCCAAGCGCAATACCAAGCACATCTATGTCGGTAACTGGTTCTTCGGTGCGTTCATCATCACCGTGGCCATCCTGCATATCGTCAACAACCTGGAAATCCCGGTCAGCCTGACCAAGTCCTACTCGCTGTACGGCGGTGCGACGGATGCCATGGTGCAGTGGTGGTATGGGCATAACGCAGTAGGTTTCTTCCTGACTGCCGGCTTCCTCGGGATGATGTACTACTTCGTACCCAAGCAAGCCGAACGTCCGGTGTATTCCTATCGCTTGTCCATCGTCCACTTCTGGGCGCTGATCACCCTGTACATCTGGGCCGGTCCGCACCACCTGCACTACACCGCGTTGCCGGACTGGGCACAGTCGTTGGGCATGGTGATGTCCCTGGTGCTGCTGGCACCAAGCTGGGGCGGCATGATCAACGGCATGATGACCCTCTCGGGCGCCTGGCATAAGCTGCGCAGCGACCCGATCCTGCGCTTCCTGGTCGTCTCGCTGGCGTTCTACGGCATGTCGACGTTCGAAGGGCCGATGATGGCCATCAAGACCGTCAACTCGCTGTCGCACTACACCGACTGGACCATCGGCCACGTACACGCCGGCGCGCTCGGCTGGGTGGCAATGATCTCCATCGGCGCGCTGTATCACATGATCCCGAAAGTCTTCGGCCGCGAGCAGATGTACAGCGTCGGCCTGATCAACGCGCACTTCTGGCTGGCCACCATCGGCACCGTGCTCTACATCGCCTCGATGTGGGTCAACGGCATCGCCCAGGGCCTGATGTGGCGTGCGATCAACGAAGACGGCACCTTGACCTACTCCTTCGTCGAAACCCTGGTGGCCAGCCACCCTGGCTTCGTCGTGCGACTGGTGGGCGGTGCGGTGTTCCTCAGCGGCATGTTGCTGATGGCTTACAACACATGGCGCACCGTGCGCTCGGCACAACCTGTCGAAGCCACCCCTGCCGCGCAGACGGCCTGAGGAGTCAGTGATGAAACACGAAACGATTGAAAAGAACGTCGGCCTGCTGATGCTGCTGATGGTGCTTGCCGTGAGCATCGGCGGCCTGACCCAGATCGTCCCGCTGTTCTTCCAGGACGTGACCAACAAACCGGTGGAAGGCATGAAGCCCTACACCGCGCTGCAACTGGAAGGCCGCGACATCTACATCCGCGAAGGTTGCGTACAGTGCCACTCGCAGATGATCCGTCCGTTCCGTGCCGAGACCGAGCGCTACGGGCACTACTCGGTTGCGGGCGAAAGCGTCTGGGATCACCCGTTCCTGTGGGGCTCCAAGCGTACCGGGCCAGACCTGGCGCGCGTCGGCGCACGCTACTCGGACGACTGGCACCGCGCGCACTTGTACAACCCGCGCAACGTAGTGCCTGAGTCGAAAATGCCGGCTTACCCATGGCTGGTGACGGCACCGCTCGACAGCAGCCACACCGAAGCCAAGCTCAAAGTGATGCGTACCCTCGGCGTGCCCTACACCGACGACGACATCAACGGCGCAGTGGCCAGCCTCAAGGGCAAGACCGAGATCGACGCGCTGGTTTCGTACCTGCAAGTCCTCGGCACCGCCATCAAGAGCAAGAGGTGAGCCATGGGATTTGAATTCGATGCGGGCACCATCCGCGGCCTCGGCACGCTAGTCGTTGCCATCGCCTTTATCGGCCTCTCGCTGTGGGTATTCAACAACCGACGCAATGCGGAATTCGAGCAGGCACGCCTGCTGCCGTTTGCCGACGAACCCACCGCCACCCCATCCGACGCTCAAGAAGCGCCTGCAACAAGGAGCAATCGGCCATGACTACCTTCTGGAGTACATGGATCTGCGTACTGACCATCGGCAGCCTGATCGGCCTGACCTGGCTGCTGTTCGGCACCCGCAAGGGCGAGACCAAGGGCAGTGTCGACCAGACCATGGGCCACGCCTTCGACGGCATTGAGGAATACGACAACCCGCTGCCTCAGTGGTGGTTCATGCTGTTCGCCGGCACCCTGCTGTTCGCCGTCGGCTACTTGATCCTCTACCCGGGCCTGGGCAACTGGAAAGGCGTCCTGCCGGGCTATGAAGGCGGCTGGACCTCGACCAAGGAATGGGACAAGGAAATGGCCAAGGCCGACGCCAAGTTCGGGCCGATCTTCGCCAAATTCTCGGCCATGCCAGTGGAAGAAGTCGCCAAAGACCCACAAGCGCTGAAAATGGGCGGGCGCCTGTTTGCCTCCAACTGCGCGGTGTGCCACGGCTCGGATGCCAAGGGCGCGTATGGCTTCCCGAACCTGGCGGACAATAACTGGCGCTGGGGCGGTTCCGCCGAGGCGATCAAGACCACCATCATGGGCGGTCGCCACGCGGCGATGCCGGCCTGGGGCGAAGTGCTGGGCGAAGACGGTGTGAAAAACGTCGCGGCCTATGTGCGTCACGACCTGGCCAAGCTGCCACTGCCAGCCGACAGCGGCGCCGACCTGGTCGCCGGCCAAGCCACGTTCAACACCACCTGCGTGGCCTGCCACGGTCCGCAAGGCCACGGCACCGAAGCCATGGGCGCGCCGAACCTGACCGAGCCAAGCGGCTTTATCTACGGCACCAGCCTGGCGCAGTTGCAGCAAACCATTCGCCACGGCCGTCAAGGCCAGATGCCGGCGCAGGAAGTGCTGCAAGGCAATGACAAGGTTCACCTGCTCGCCGCTTATGTTTACAGCCTCTCCCACAACGCTGACGGCGCAACGCCGCAACGCCAGGCAGAGTAACGCTCCACCCCTGAACTGCCGCCCCTGATCCGGGGGCGGTAGCTCAACCCTCCTACGCGACCAAGTGTCGCACCCTTCCAAAGCACTGCTTTCCCCTCCTGCCATTCGGGTCTACGCTTGTCTGCACAGCGGATCGGTACAGACCGGTCGACGGTCGACTTGCACGCGCTGGGTTGCATACTTCTGCAGGGATGACAGGCGCAAAGGCTGGCAGCGACCGGCTGTCGTGCCACTGACCGTTCATCGCTTCAGCAGCGTGTCGACACACAGCGAGTCACCCGCCGACGCGTCACGCAAAATTTCCTGTCCGATCGATCAGTTTTTGATTTCGGATTTTGTCCTTACATCAAACATGGAAAGGGCGCAGAATCTGGCGTGGCACGCATTGACACAGGTCACCCTTGCGTTGCAATGGCACCTCGGTTTCTACATACTTGCGACCGATTTTTACCTATAAAAAAACCTAAACCGTGGAACCTTAGAATGAGCACAGCAATCAGTCCGACTGCTTATAACTATAAGGTAGTCCGCCAGTTCGCCATCATGACGGTGGTCTGGGGGATCCTTGGCATGGGGCTCGGGGTCTTCATCGCCTCGCAACTGGTCTGGCCGGAATTGAATTTCGGCCTGCCATGGACGACCTTCGGCCGCCTACGCCCGCTGCACACTAACCTGGTGATTTTCGCCTTCGGCGGATGTGCATTATTTGCCACCTCCTACTATGTCGTGCAGCGAACCTGCCAGAAGCGACTGATTTCCGACGGCCTCGCCGCCTTCACCTTCTGGGGATGGCAAGCCGTGATCGTCGGGGCCGGCATCTCGTTGCCGCTGGGCTACACCACCACCAAGGAATACGCCGAGCTGGAATGGCCCATCGCCATTTTGCTCGCGATTGTCTGGGTGATCTACGCGGTGGTGTTCTTCGGCACCATCGCCAAGCGCAAGACCAAGCACATCTATGTGGGTAACTGGTTCTACGGTGCCTTCATCCTGGTGACGGCGATGCTGCACATCGTCAACCATGCGTCGTTGCCGGTCACCCTGTTCAAGTCCTATTCGGCCTACGCCGGAGCGACGGATGCGATGATCCAGTGGTGGTACGGCCACAACGCCGTGGGGTTCTTCCTCACCACCGGTTTCCTGGGGATGATGTACTACTTCGTGCCGAAACAGGCCGAACGTCCCATCTACTCTTACCGTCTGTCCATCGTCCACTTCTGGGCGCTGATCACCCTGTACATCTGGGCCGGTCCGCACCACCTGCACTACACCGCGCTGCCGGATTGGGCACAGTCGTTGGGCATGGCGATGTCGATCATCCTGCTGGCGCCAAGCTGGGGCGGCATGATCAACGGCATGATGACCCTCTCGGGCGCCTGGCATAAGCTGCGCACCGACCCGATCCTGCGCTTCCTGGTGGTTTCGCTGGCGTTCTACGGCATGTCGACCTTCGAAGGGCCGATGATGGCGATCAAGACCGTCAACTCGCTGTCGCACTACACCGACTGGACCATCGGCCACGTACACGCCGGTGCGCTCGGCTGGGTAGCGATGATCTCCATCGGCGCGCTGTACCACATGATCCCGAAAATCTTCGGGCGTGCGCAGATGCACAGCGTCGGGTTGATCAATACGCACTTCTGGCTGGCCACCATCGGCACCGTGCTCTACATCGCCTCGATGTGGGTCAACGGCATTACCCAAGGCCTGATGTGGCGTGCGATCAACGATGACGGCACCCTCACCTACTCCTTCGTCGAAGCGCTGCAAGCCAGCCACCCGGGCTACATCGTCCGTGCCCTGGGCGGCGCGTTCTTTGCCTCCGGCATGCTGTTCATGGCCTACAACGTCTGGCGCACCGTGCGTGCCTCCGACCCTGCAGAAGCCGAAGCCGCCGCCAAGATCGCCGTTGTGGGAGCCCACTGATGAAGCACGAAGTAGTCGAGAAGAATATCGGCCTGCTGGCCTTCTTCATGGTCATCGCCGTGAGTATCGGCGGCCTGACCCAGATCGTTCCGCTGTTCTTCCAGGACGTGACCAACAAGCCGGTCGAAGGCATGAAACCGCGTACCGCCCTTGAACTGGAAGGCCGCGACATCTACATCGCCAACGGCTGTGTCGGCTGCCACTCGCAGATGATCCGTCCGTTCCGCGCCGAAACCGAACGTTATGGCCACTACTCCGTGGCCGGTGAAAGCGTGTGGGACCACCCGTTCCTGTGGGGTTCCAAGCGTACCGGGCCGGACCTGGCCCGTGTCGGCGGACGCTACTCCGATGACTGGCAACGCGCGCACTTGTACAACCCGCGCAACGTTGTGCCTGAGTCGAAAATGCCGGCGTACCCGTTCCTCGTGGAAAACAAGCTCGACGGCAAGGACACCGCGAAGAAGATGGAAGTCTTGCGCACCCTGGGCGTGCCCTACACCGACGAAGACATCGCCGGTGCAGCCGCAGCCGTGAAGGGCAAGACCGAAATGGACGCATTGGTGGCCTACCTGCAAGGCCTTGGCACCATCATCAAAAGCAAACGGTGATTCTTCATGGATATCGGGATGATTCGTGGCCTGGGCACCGTTGTCGTGATGGTGGCCTTTATCGGCCTGGCGCTGTGGGTGTTCAGCCCCAAGCGCAAGTCGGAGTTTGACGACGCAACCATGCTGCCCTTTGCGGATGACCCCGAAGCCATCAAGCACGTCGAGCAAGCTTCTAGGAGTAACAAAGAATGACTACGTTCTGGAGTCTGTACGTCACAGTCCTCAGTCTGGGTACCATTTTCGCCCTGACCTGGCTGCTGCTGTCGACCCGCAAGGGCCAGCGCGCCGAGCAAACGGACGAGACTGTCGGCCACTCGTTCGACGGTATCGAGGAGTACGACAACCCACTGCCGAAATGGTGGTTCATGCTGTTCGTCGGCACCATCGTCTTCGCCCTCGGCTACCTGGTGCTATACCCCGGCCTGGGCAATTGGAAAGGCCTGCTGCCGGGCTACAACTACCTCGACAACGACAAGCAGACCGCCTTCGCCAACGGCCAGACCGGCTGGACCGGCGTGCATGAGTGGGAAAAGGAAATGGCCAGGTCGGACGCCAAGTTCGGGCCGATCTTCGCCAAATTCGCCGCGATGCCGATTGAAGAGGTTGCCAAAGACCCGCAGGCCCTGAAGATGGGCGGCCGTCTGTTTGCCTCCAACTGCTCGGTATGCCACGGTTCGGACGCCAAGGGAGCCTACGGCTTCCCTAACCTGACCGACGCCGACTGGCGCTGGGGCGGCGAGCCCGCGACCATCAAGGAAACCATCATGAAAGGCCGCCACGCGGTGATGCCGGCCTGGGCCGAAGTCATCGGCGAACAGGGCGTGGCCGACGTGGCGGGCTTCGTGGTGACCAACCTCGACGGCCGCAAACTGCCGGAAGGCGCCAAGGCCGATGTGGCCAACGGCGGGAAACTCTTCGCCGCCAACTGCGTGGCCTGCCACGGCCCGGCCGGTAAAGGCACGCCCGCCATGGGCGCACCCGACCTGACTCACCCGGGCGCGTTCATCTACGGTTCAAGCTTCGCCCAACTGCAGCAGACCATCCGTTACGGCCGCCAGGGCCAGATGCCTGCACAGGAATTACTGCAAGGGAACGACAAGGTGCATTTGCTGGCCGCATATGTTTACAGCTTGTCCCATGGGGATAAGAAGGCTCAAGAGCAGTAAGCTTCATCAGAAACACAAAAGCCCCGTACAGTACAAACTGGCGGGGCTTTTTTCTGGCAGCTATAACTGCCTCGCTCAGCAACTATCTAAGTTTTTCACGCACCTACTTGATAGTTGGAAGAGCTTGCTCGACATCACCGCGTGTAACCCTCGCACTCCTATATCCGAGTCCCAACTGCTCCAGCAGTTCAGGACGACCTAAGAGTTCACGTGCGAACATCTTTTTTTCTGAACCGGACGTCGACGAAGTTGCGACACTCTCCAACGTTGGTACTCCCAGCTCTTCGCGATAACTTTCGCTCAGGGGATCCAGATATCTAAAATCATTAAAATTATCAAAAAAGTACCTCCCAATATCCTTATCGTTCATGGTACTGAATCGTCCGTTTTCTTTTGCCTCAAAAGCACCCAGACTTTCTTGGGTGATCTTCCCATCTTGTTTATGCTCGCCAAATCCATCTAACTGTTCAAACAGGCGATTCCGCTCTAAAACCTCCCGTGCCAGTTGTGATTCGTAGATACTGTCACTGTTACCTTCAGGAGAATACGCTTTCTTCGCCAGCGACTCCCTGCTGATAACGCCCGGCTCACTCGGATCGGAAAATTTCTCAAAAGAAGTACGCAGAAGAAAAACCAAGCCTTCACTGGTGGAGGTTTTGAGATGATTTGTGGGAGCTGGAGTTATCGAAGGTGCCGAAGCGCGAGGCACTGTAACTACAGGACTATTAGAAACCCCGTTAATATTACTCATTAAAAACCTCAAGTAAATGACCACTTTTTATGTGCATATTATTTGTGGCACAAACGCCCGCTCCGTTCCTTTTCAACAAAAAAGCATCTGTATATAAATATTTCCTACAACCGCAGTAGCATTCAACCTACATCGATATATTTCGGAGATCGCACATTTTGGGGTATTTGACTCCTCATAATTTAGCGAGGGCTTTAGACGTAGAAATTGATCACATGCTGTACAGAGAACATGTCAAAGGCAGCCTCGGCAATAATTTTTGCCACTGCGATAGATCGCCAGAATGAAATACACCCACCGCTTGCTGCACCGGGCTTGCCACGCGCGGCACACCGGTAGTTACGTAGCTACATAGAGTCTAACGAAGGGAGGGCGATCCCATGACCATCACTACCATCTCAAGCCGCGAATTCAACCAAGACACAAGCGGTGCCAAAAAAGCCGCCCGCATAGGGCCGGTTTTTATCACCGATCGCGGCAAGCCTGCCCATGTACGTTGTGCACATCTGCATGTTCCTGACCGGGCCAATGAAATCGATGCGCTGATCGCCGCTACTGCTCTGGTTCATGGGTTAACCGTCGTTACGCGCAATGTCAGTGAATTCAAATCCAGCGGCGTTTCACTGATTAACCCATGGGACGAATGACCGCTCCACGCGCAAAAACCGTCCATACTTCACAAGTCAATTGATCCACGTCACCTACACCATCAATTGATTTCCCCCAACGCGACCAAAGGTCGCACCCTTTGCGCGTCATCGGGGGCGTATCATTACGCCACTGCAAGACCCTTCATTTGACCCCGACCGGCACGTACTGGCCGAGGCAAATCTCCACCGCCGTGGGATGCAATGATGAGCAACCAAATACCGGTACAAGACGTTACTCCACCTGCCAAAAACTCCAACAACGGTGTCGACCTCTACGCGTCGCGAGAGAAAATCTACACCCGCGCCTTCACGGGCCTGTTCCGCAACCTGCGCATGCTTGGCGGCGCCGGTCTGTTCCTGCTCTACTTCGGCACGGTGTGGCTGAACTGGGGTGGTCACCAGGCCGTGTGGTGGGACCTGCCGGAACGTAAGTTCTTCATTTTCGGTGCGACCTTCTGGCCCCAGGACTTCATCCTCCTCTCGGGCATCCTGATCGTCGCGGCCTTTGGCCTGTTCTTCATCACGGTGTACGCGGGGCGCATCTGGTGCGGGTATACCTGCCCGCAAAGCGTGTGGACGTGGATCTTCATGTGGTGCGAAAAAGTCACCGAAGGCGACCGTAACCAGCGCATCAAGCTGGACAAGGCGCCGATGGGCGCCAACAAGTTCCTGCGCAAGTTCAGCAAACACACGCTGTGGCTGCTGATCGGTTTTGTCACCGGCATGACCTTCGTCGGTTATTTCTCGCCGATCCGCGAACTGGTGTTCGACTTCTTCACCGGCCAGGCTGATGGCTGGTCGTATTTCTGGGTCGGTTTCTTCACCCTCGCCACCTACGGCAACGCCGGCTGGCTGCGCGAGCAGGTGTGCATCTACATGTGCCCCTATGCACGCTTCCAAAGCGTGATGTTCGACAAAGACACCCTGATCGTCTCCTACGACCCACGTCGTGGCGAAGTGCGTGGCCCGCGTAAAAAAGGCGCCGACTACAAAGCCCAGGGCCTCGGCGATTGCATCGATTGCACAATGTGCGTGCAGGTGTGCCCGACCGGCATCGACATCCGCGATGGCCTGCAGATCGAATGCATCGGCTGCGCCGCGTGTATCGACGCCTGCGACAACATCATGGACAAGATGGATTACCCGCGCGGCCTGATCAGCTACACCACCGAGCACAACCTGTCGGGGCAGAAAACCCACAAGCTGCGTCCGCGCCTGATCGGCTATGCGCTGGTATTGCTGGCGATGATGAGCCTGTTGGCCACGGCATTTTTCATGCGTCCGCTGGTGGGTTTCGACGTCAGCAAAGACCGTGTGCTGTACCGCGAAAACGCTGAAGGACGGATCGAGAACGTCTACAGCCTGAAAATCATGAACAAAGACCAGCGCGACCACACGTATGTGCTTGATGCTGCCGGGCTGCCGGACCTCAAGCTGCAAGGCCGCCGCGAAATCAAGGTGGCTGCCGGCGACATCGTCAGCATGCCGGTCGAACTGTCGAGTGCGCCGGAGCAATTGCCGTCGAGCACCAACGAGGTGAAATTCATCCTCAAGGATGCCGATGACGCCAGCGTCCACATTGAAGCCAAGAGCCGATTCATCGGCCCACAAGTTCGTTAACGAGAGAGCTGAACAATGCCCGTAGCCACTGCCGCAAGCCCCTGGTACAAGCACCTCTGGCCCTGGATCATCATTGGTATCCTGGCCTGCTCGGTGACCTTGACCTTGTCCATGGTGACCATTGCAGTGAACAACCCGGACAATCTGGTCAACGACAACTACTACGAGGCCGGCAAAGGCATCAACCGCTCCCTGGACCGCGAACGCCTGGCCCAGACCCTGCAACTGCGCGCCAAGGTGCATCTGGATGAGCTGACCGGTGAAGTCGAACTGCACCTCACCGGCTACAGCAACCCGAGCACCCTGGAACTGAACCTGATTTCGCCGACTCAGCCCGAGAAGGACCGCAAGATCAACCTGGCCCGCAGCGACAGCGAACCCGGTCGCTACATCGGCCAGGTCACCGACAAGGTCGAAGGTCGGCGCTTCGTCGAACTGCTCGGCGTGGAAGGCGACAGGACCTGGCGCTTGTTCGAAGAAGAACAGGTCAACCACGACAAGGACTTGCTGCTCGGGGATGAACCGCTGCAGGGTGCTGAAGACCTGAAGAAGTAAACAGGCTGCGCTTCACGCATCGCGGGCAAGCCCGCTCCCACATGGACACCGCGATCCACTGTGGGAGCGGGCTTGCCCGCGATGAGGCCCTACCCGCCACCAAAGATCTAACGCCATGACCACCCCAACCCCCTGCTACCACTGCGCCCTGCCCGTTCCACCCGGTAGCCGCTTCACCGCCGTGATCCTCGGCGAGCGCCGCGAACTCTGCTGCCCGGGCTGCCAGGCCGTGGCCGAAGCGATCGTGGCGGGCGGGTTGGAAAGCTATTACCAGCACCGCAGCGAAGCCTCGGCCAACCCCGAGGCACTGCCGGTGCAATTGGTCGACGAACTGGCGCTGTACGACCGCGCCGATGTGCAAAAACCCTTCGTGCGCCACGATGGCGAACTGGCCGAAGCCACGCTGTTGATGGAAGGCATCAGTTGCGCGGCCTGTGGCTGGCTGATCGAAAAACACCTGCGCAGCCTGCCCGCCGTGGCCGAGGCGCGCCTGAACCTGTCCAACCATCGCCTGCAGGTACGCTGGGCCGACGGGCAACTGCCGCTGAGCCAACTGCTCAGTGAGCTGCGCCATATCGGTTACGCCGCCCACCCCTATCAGGCAGATCGCGCCGCCGAGCAATTGGCCGGCGAAAACCGTCTGGCCTTGCGCCAACTCGGCGTTGCCGGGTTGCTGTGGTTCCAGGCGATGATGGCGACCATGGCCACCTGGCCGGAATTCAATATCGACCTCAGCGCCGAACTGCACGTCATCCTGCGCTGGGTCGCGATGTTTCTGACCACGCCCATCGTGTTCTACAGCTGTGCGCCGTTTTTCAAGGGCGCCATGCGCGACCTGCGCACCCGCCACCTGACCATGGACGTGTCGGTATCCCTGGCCATTGGCGGGGCTTACCTGGCCGGCATCTGGACCGCGATCACCGGCGTCGGTGAACTGTATTTCGATGCAGTGGGCATGTTCGCGCTGTTCCTGCTGGCCGGCCGCTACCTGGAGCGGCGGGCCCGCGAACGCACGGCCGCCGCTACCGCGCAGTTGGTCAACCTGCTGCCTGCCTCATGCCTGCGTTTGAACGCTGAAGGCCAGAGCGAACGCATCCTGCTCCCCGAGCTGGCCCTGGGCGACCGCGTGCTGGTTCATCCCGGTGCCGTGCTGCCGGCGGACGGGGTGATTCTCGACGGTCAGTCGAGCATCGACGAATCCCTGCTCACTGGCGAATACCTGCCGCAACCGCGTCAAGTCGGCGATGCGGTAACGGCCGGCACCCTCAACGTCGAGGGCGCGCTGACCGTCGAAGTGCGCGCCCTGGGCCACGACACGCGCCTGTCCGCCATCGTGCGCCTGCTGGAGCGGGCCCAGGCCGAGAAACCGCACCTGGCGCAAATCGCCGATCGCGCCGCACAGTGGTTCCTGCTCGGCTCGCTGGTCGCCGCCGTGCTGATCGGCCTGTTGTGGTGGCAGTTGGACGCGTCGCGGGCGTTCTGGATCGTCCTGGCAATGCTGGTGGCGACCTGCCCGTGCGCGCTGTCGCTGGCCACGCCGACCGCCCTGACGGCCGCCACCGGCACCCTGCACAAACTCGGCCTGCTGCTGACCCGCGGCCATGTGCTGGAAGGCCTGAACCAGATCGACACGGTGATTTTCGACAAGACCGGCACCCTCACCGAAGGGCGCCTGGCGCTGCGTGCGATCCGCCCCCTGGGAGCGTTGAACAGCGACCAGTGCCTGGGCCTCGCCGCCGCCCTGGAAAATCGCTCAGAACACCCGATCGCCCGTGCCTTCGGGCGCGCGCCCCTGGCCGCCGACGAAGTGCTCAGTTCCCCCGGCCTCGGCCTGGAAGGCTGGGTGGGCGAACGTCAACTGCGCATCGGCCAGCCGGGCTATGTGTGTGAACTCAGCGGCTGCCCGATCCCCGCCGCGCCGGATGAAGCCGGGCAATGGCTGCTGTTGGGCGACCGCGACGGCGCCCTCGCCTGGTTCGTCCTGGATGACCGCCTGCGCAGCGACGCCCCGGCCCTGCTGGCGGCCTGCAAGGCACGCGGTTGGCGCACGCTGCTGCTGTCGGGCGACAGTTCGCCGATGGTCGCCAGCGTCGCCGCCGAACTGGGCATCGACGAAGCCCACGGCGGCCTGCGCCCCGATGACAAGCTGCAAGTGCTGCAACAACTGCACAAGGAAGGGCGCAAAGTGCTGATGCTCGGCGATGGCGTGAACGATGTGCCGGTGCTGGCCGCCGCCGATATCAGCGTGGCCATGGGCTCGGCCACCGACCTGGCAAAAACCAGCGCCGACGCGGTGCTGCTGTCCAACCGCCTCGACGCCCTGGTGCAAGCGTTTACCTTGGCGCGGCGCACCCGTCGGGTGATCATGGAGAATCTGCTGTGGGCCGGGCTGTACAATGGCCTTATGCTGCCGTTTGCCGCGCTCGGCTGGATCACGCCGATCTGGGCCGCGGTCGGCATGTCCCTCAGTTCGTTGACCGTGGTGCTCAACGCCCTGCGCCTGACTCGCCTGCCGAGCGCGCCGACCGCCAGCACCCCCTCAGTAACCCGCCCGTTGCCGGCTTGAGCCGCGCGGGCATGGAGTGCAGATGCCAGCTTTATACGTGATGATTCCGGCGGCGCTGCTGATTGTGGCCATCGCCATCTACATCTTCTTCTGGGCGGTGGACAGCGGCCAGTACGACGACCTCGACGGCCCGGCCCACAGCGTGCTGTTCGACGATCAGGACCCAAACCACCTGGCCGCCGTCGACGAGGCCAACAGCCCCGAGCCCCCGGCCGACCCGAAAGATCCGCCCCATGCTTGATCTGGCGCCGCTGCTGGTCTCCGCGCTGATCCTTGGCCTGCTGGGGGGCGGCCATTGCCTGGGCATGTGCGGCGGCCTGATGGGTGCGCTGACCCTGGCGATCCCCAAGGAGCAACGCAGCCGCAGGTTCCGCCTGCTGCTCGCGTACAACCTGGGGCGCATCCTCAGCTACGCCACCGCCGGCCTGCTGATCGGCCTGGCCGGCTGGGCCGTGGCCAACAGCCCGGCGGCGATGTTCATGCGCGTGCTGGCCGGCCTGCTGCTGATCAGCATGGGCCTGTACCTGGCCGGCTGGTGGAGCGGCCTCACCCGCATCGAAAGCCTCGGTCGCGGCCTGTGGCGGCACATCCAGCCGGTTGCCAACCGTTTGCTGCCGGTGTCCAGCCTGCCCCGCGCCCTGCTGTTGGGCGCGCTGTGGGGCTGGTTGCCGTGCGGGTTGGTCTACAGCACCCTGCTGTGGGCCGCCAGCCAAGGCAATGCGCTGGACAGTGCGGTGCTGATGCTGGCGTTCGGCCTGGGTACCTGGCCAGTGCTGCTGGCGACCGGGCTGGCCGCCGAACGCGTCACGGCATTATTGCGCAAACGCAGTGTGCGTACCGCCGGCGGCGTGCTGGTGATTCTGTTCGGTATCTGGACCTTGCCCGGCCCCCATCAGCACTGGCTAATGGGCCACTAAAAGGCCATGTGGCATAGCGCCGCTCCCCGTTGACGCAAATCAAGATGCCATATCCGCCACGCCCCTAGACTCGGCCGACTAGTCTATCCGGGGGAACGCCCGCATGCTCGACGCCATTCGTTGGGACAGCAACCTGATTCATCGCTACGATTTGGCGGGGCCACGCTACACGTCCTACCCCACCGCAGTGCAATTCGACAGCCAGGTCGGCTCCTTCGACCTGCTCCACGCCCTGCGCGACAGCCGCAAGGCTGCACGCCCGTTGTCGCTGTATGTGCACGTGCCGTTCTGCGCCAACATCTGCTACTACTGCGCCTGCAACAAAGTCATCACCAAGGACCGCGGCCGCGCCCAGCCCTACCTGCAGCGCCTGGAACAAGAGATCCAACTGATCGCCTGCCACCTCGATCCGAAACAGACCGTGGAGCAGCTGCATTTCGGCGGTGGCACCCCGACTTTTCTCAGCCATGACGAACTGCGCCAGGTGATGGCCTGCCTGCGCAAGCATTTCAACCTGCTCGATGACGATTCCGGCGACTACAGCATCGAGATCGACCCGCGCGAAGCCGACTGGGCAACCATGGGCCTGCTGCGCGAGCTGGGCTTCAACCGCGTCAGTATCGGTCTGCAAGACCTCGACCCGGAAGTGCAACGGGCGGTCAATCGCCTGCAAAGCCTGGAAGAAACCCGCGCCGTGATCGATGCCGCGCGCACCTTGCAGTACCGCTCGATCAATATCGACCTGATCTACGGCCTGCCCAAACAAACCCCGATCAACTTCGCGCGCACCGTGGAAGAAGTGATCAAGTTGCAACCGGATCGCCTGTCGGTGTTCAACTACGCGCACTTGCCGGAACGCTTCATGCCTCAGCGGCGGATCAACGCCGATGACCTGCCGTCCCCGGCGGCAAAACTGCAGATGCTGCAAACCACCATCGAACAGTTGACCGACGCCGGCTACTGCTACATCGGCATGGACCACTTCGCGCTACCGGACGACGAATTGGCCATTGCCCAGGAAGAAGGCACCCTGCAACGCAACTTCCAGGGCTACACCACCCACGGCCATTGCGACCTGATCGGGCTCGGGGTGTCGGCCATCAGCCAGATCGGCGATCTGTATTGCCAGAACACCAGCGACCTCAATAGCTACCAGAACGCCCTGGCCGACGCGCAACTGGCGACCAACCGCGGCCTGGTCTGCACCACGGACGATCGGTTGCGGCGGGAAGTGATTCAGCAATTGATCTGTAATTTCAGCCTGACATTCGAGCAGATCGAACAGGCGTTCAATATCGATTTTCGCGGCTACTTCGACGAAATCTGGCCGCAACTCGAAACGATGGCCGACGACGGCCTGATCGAACTGGACGCACAAGGCATTCGCGTTCTACCGGCCGGGCGGCTGCTGGTGCGCTCGGTGTGCATGGTGTTCGATGCCTACCTGGAACATCAGAACCGGCAGCGCTTTTCGCGGGTGATCTGAAGGTTCTATGCCATCGCCAGGGAGGCCGCCTTCATGGCGTCTTCGCCGCTCAGGCCTTTCATGGCTTTGGCCAGCGAGGCTTGCGCGGTCACCAGGCTCGCCTGCAGTGCGCTGAGTGAGGCTTGCAGGTTGCTGGCCTTGACCCGCGCCTGGTCAGGCGTCAGGCTCGTGTCCGCCATCACTGCGGCCAGCTCGGCCTGTTTCTTGGCGATCTGCTCCTTGATCTGACGGATCATTTTCAGCGTCTGCTGAATGTTATCCGGCAGGCCACTCTCTTCGATATCGCTGTTGGCTTTCTTCGCGGTACCCGCCGCCTTCAACGCCGCTCCGGAAATAGTCACGGTCACGCCCTCGACCGCCTTGGCCGGACGCAGCGGCGCCGACGTGGCGTCCTCAAGTGCTTTGGCGGCCTTGGCTTCTTTAGCCTCCGCCACCAGGTCCTTGGGCTCGCGAACCGCCGGAACCGGCAGCTTGGCAGCAGAGTTTTCACCGATGGAAAGCATGATGTGAGCCTCCAGGCTCTAAGGGACACTGACTTGTATCGGCATCGATACAATAATCTTTATCCCGGCATCGGTTTTTCGTCCATGCTGGCCTCTTCTACCCACAGTGCGTTACCCTTATGTCTTATGTGTGTTTTCCCACAAGGATTTAAGAAATGTCCGAGCCCGTTAAGCTGCGCGCTAACAGCCAGGCCCATTGCAAGGATTGCAGCCTGGCCCCCCTCTGCTTACCACTTTCATTGAATCTGGAAGACATGGATGCGCTGGACGAAATCGTTAAACGTGGACGCCCACTGAAAAAAGGCGAGTTTCTATATCGCCAGGGCGACAAGTTCGATTCTGTCTATGCAGTACGTTCGGGTGCATTGAAGACCTTCAGCCTGAGCGACAGTGGCGAAGAGCAGATCACCGGCTTCCACCTGCCGAGCGAGCTGGTCGGGTTGTCGGGGATGGACACCGAGATTCATCCGGTGTCGGCTCAGGCACTGGAGACCACATCGGTGTGCGAAATTCCTTTCGAACGCCTGGACGAACTGGCCCTGCAACTGCCGCAGCTGCGCCGCCAACTGATGCGTGTCATGAGCCGCGAGATCCGGGACGACCAGCAAATGATGCTGCTGTTGTCGAAGAAAACCGCCGACGAGCGCATCGCCACCTTCCTGGTCAACCTGTCGGCGCGGTTCCGTGCCCGTGGTTTCTCGGCCAACCAGTTCCGCCTGAGCATGTCGCGCAATGAAATCGGCAATTACCTGGGCCTGGCGGTGGAAACCGTGTCCCGGGTATTTACCCGTTTCCAGCAGAACGAACTGCTTGCCGCCGAAGGCAAGGAAGTACACATCCTCGACCCGATCCAGCTGTGTGCGTTGGCGGGCGGCTCCCTGGAGGGCTGATCCAGACACTTGCGGCCGCGCCAATCGGCCAGGCCGCAAGGTATACTTCGAGTCCGTTTTCCGCCCCTGGACTCTGCGACGATGACCTTCGATTCGTTCGACATCAAATCCCTGATCCGCCCTGTCCTCGACTTCCCCAAGCCTGGGGTGATCTTTCGTGACATCACGCCGCTGTTCCAGTCGCCCAAGGCCCTGCGCCTGGTGGCCGACACCTTCGTCCACCGCTACGTCGAAGCCGATTTCAGCCATATCGGTGCGATGGATGCCCGGGGTTTCCTGATCGGCTCGATCATCGCCTACCAATTGAACAAACCGCTGATCCTGTTCCGCAAACAGGGCAAGCTGCCGGCCGACGTGTTGGCCGAGGGTTACCAGACCGAATACGGCGAAGCCTTCCTCGAAGTGCATGCCGACAGCCTGTGTGAAGGCGACTCGGTGCTGATCTTCGATGACCTGATCGCCACCGGCGGCACGCTGATCGCCGCAGCGAACCTGGTGCGGCGCATGGGCGCGAAGGTGTTCGAAGCGGCGGCGATTATCGACCTGCCGGAACTGGGTGGCACACAACGCCTGGAAGATATGGAGATTCCGACGTTTTGCCTGACGCAATTTGCGCTGAGCGAGCGTTGAGGATTATCACCGACACCACACAACCCATGTGGGAGCAAGCCCCCTCCCACACCTTGACCTGCCGCGTGGCTTAAAGCGCGATGGGTTTTCGACCGGCAAACGAATGCGCCAGGGTGCCGCCGTCCACCAACTCCAGTTCGCCACCCAGCGGCACACCGTGGGCGATACGCGACGTGACCAGGCCTTTGTTGCTCAGCAGTTGGGCGATGTAATGCGCGGTCGCTTCACCCTCCACGGTCGGGTTGGTGGCCAGGATCACTTCAGTAAACGTGCCCTGCGCTTCGATCCGCGCCACCAATTGCGGAATGCCGATGGCTTCCGGGCCCAGGCCGTCCAACGGCGACAGATGGCCTTTGAGCACGAAATAGCGCCCGCGATAACCGGTCTGTTCCACCGCGTACACGTCCATCGGCCCTTCCACCACGCATAACAGCGTGTCATCGCGACGCGGGTCGGCGCATTGCGGGCAGAGTTCTTCCTCGGTGAGGGTGCGGCACTGGCGACAGTGACCAACGCCCTCCATGGCCTGGCTCAAGGCCTGGGCCAACCGGGTGCCGCCGCTGCGATCACGCTCCAGCAGTTGCAGCGCCATGCGCTGGGCGGTTTTCTGGCCGACACCGGGCAAAGTGCGCAGGGCGTCGATCAGTTGGCGAATCAGGGGGCTGAAGCTCATGGGCGAAGGGTCCGACAAAACAACGAGACGCGGTTTATACCCGCGCCCCGGATTAGCGTCAAATGCTCAATCCTGCGCGACGCGCACCACCAACTTGCCGAAGTTGCGTCCTTCGAGCAAACCGATAAAGGCTTGAGGCGCGTGTTCCAGGCCGTCGACCATGTCTTCGCGGAACTTGATCTTGCCGTCGCGTACCCACGGCGCCATGGCGCTGAGGAATTCCGGCTGGCGATCGCCGTAGTCATCGAACACGATAAAGCCCTGGATACGCACGCGCTTGGTCAGCAAGGTGCGTTGCAGCGCCGGCAGTCGATCAGGGCCGCTGGGCGCTTCATGGGCGTTATAGCCGGCGATCAGCCCGCATAGCGGGATCCGCGCCTTGGGGTTGAGCAGCGGCAGCACGGCATCGAACACCTTGCCGCCGACGTTTTCAAAGTAAATATCCACGCCCTTGAAACAGGCCAGGGCCAATTCATCGGCGAAGTTCTCGCTTTTGTGATCGATGCAGGCATCAAAGCCCAGCTCATCCACCACGTAACGGCACTTGTCGGCCCCGCCCGCGACACCCACCACGCGCAGGCCCTTGAGCTTGGCCACCTGGCCCACCACCGAGCCCACCGCACCGGACGCGGCCGCCACCACCAGGGTTTCGCCGGCCTTGGGCTGGCCGATGTCCATCAGGCCCATGTAGGCGGTCATGCCCGGCATGCCCAGCACGCCCAATGCCATCGACGGGCTGGCCAGACCGTTGGGCACCGGCATCAGGTTGCGACCGTCGCTAATGCTGTGGCTTTGCCAGCCGGTGGAGCCGACCACCAGGTCGCCCGCTTCGAATTTCGGGTTGCGCGACTGCTCGATACGGCTGACAGCGCCACCCGTCATCACTTCGTCGATTTCCACCGGAGCGGCGTAGGACGGTGCATCACTCATGCGCCCGCGCATGTAGGGGTCGAGGGACAGGTACAGCGTCTTCAACAGAACTTGGCCGTCTGCCAGTTCCGGCAGGGTCACACGTTCGAGGCGGAAGTTTTCCGCAGTTGGCGCGCCGTGAGGGCGCGAGACCAGGACAATGCGCTGGTTAAGCATCGGTTCTTGAGGCATCGGGGGGCTCCGTTATCGAGGGTCGAATTCAATGGCATCAAGTGCAGACACTGGCCAAGGCACCGAGGTTCGACAAAGTTACCCTTGCGTAGCCGCTACGCAGGGGAAAACAGCCAAAAAAAAATGCCAGGCGCGATGCCTGGCATTCCAGTCTAGCTAAGGCTGGCCGATCAGAACGGCAGTTTCATGCCCGGTGGCAGTTGCATGCCAGCGGTCACGCCGGACATTTTGTCCTGGCTGTTGGCTTCGATCTTGCGCACTGCGTCATTGACGGCCGCGGCGAACAGATCCTCCAGCACTTCACGGTCGTCATCGCTGACGCCTTCGAGCAGGCTCGGGTCGATGCTCACGCGCTTGATGTCGTGACGACCGGTCATCACCACGCTGACCATATCGCCACCGGCTTTACCGGTGACTTCGGCGTTGGCCAGCTCTTCCTGCATCTTGGCCATCTTTTCCTGCATCTGCTGTGCCTGCTTCATCAGGCCGGCCATGCCACCTTTCATCATGGGAATCACCTCAAAAGTACGTGGATCAATAAGTAGCCCGGTGTCATGACGCCTGGGGCACCGGGGCTTCGACAGGTTCAATAGTATCGTGACGGACGACCGCGCCGAACTGTTGCATCAATTGTTGGATGAGCGGGTCACCGTGGATCGACTCCTCGGCCTCGCGCTGGCGATTGAGGCGTCGGCGGGTCGCGGCCTGGGCCGGGGTTTCCTGCTCGGGCTTGATCAACTCGATGGTGATGCTCAGCGTGCGCTCATGATACTGGTTGAGGGCATCGTTGAGCCGGCGCTGCTGGGTCGCGTTGAACAGGGCGCTGTGGGCCGGGTCCAGGTGCAGCAACCAGTGGTCGCCCTCGATGGCGATCAGGGTGCAGTTGGCGGCGATGCTGCCCGTCATGCCGGAAATCGGCAGTTTCGGGAACAGCTCCAGCCATTGCAGGGCCAGGCCGGTGGCCGGTGCGGCAGCGGGTTCCGCTTCGGGCTCGGGGGCCGGCTCGGCGGTGTGTTCGCTGGCCAGTTCGTCGAGGTAGCTGTAGGCCGAATCGATGTCCGGCTCGATGTAGTCTTCGTCCAGCGGCGGTTCGTCGTCCAGGTCGATGCCGGGCGTTGCGGCGTCCACCTGGGCGACGGTCGGCTCGGGGACGGGCGCACTGACCCATTCCGGCGCATCCGGTACCACGCTGTCCGGCATTGGCGTAGGCATCGGCGTCAGCTCGGGCTGCTCGCCGGCGGTTTCCAGCACGGGCTCCACGGCGGGCTGCAGCTCGACCTCGGGTTCAGCCTCTGCCGGGGCATTCCAGGGCAGGTCGACCACCGGGGCCGGTTCGGGCTCGACAACCGGCACCGGCGCGATCACCGGCGCGACAACCACCGGCTCAGGCACCGGCGCAACCGGCGCAGGCGCAGCAACCGCTGGCGCGACCACCGCCGCGCCAGCCACTGATTTGGCGGAATCAACTGTGGCCTGGCTGATCCCCACTGGCTTTAGCGGCTGTCTCGGCGCGTCCGTCGCGTCGGCGGGGCGGAAGGCCAGCATGCGCAGCAGGACCATTTCGAAGCCGCCACGCGGGTCTGGTGCGAGGGGCAAGTCGCGGCGACCGATCAGGCCCATCTGGTAGTAGAACTGCACGTCTTCGGCCGGCAACGCCTGGGCCAGGGCCAACACGCGGTCGCGGTCGCCGTGGCCGTTGTCGACGCCTTCGGGCAGGGCCTGGGCGATGGCGACGCGGTGCAGCACGTTGAGGATTTCCGAGAGCACACCGTTCCAGTCCGGGCCCTGTTCCGACAAGTGGCGCACGGCTTCGAGCAACGCCTTGGCGTCGCCTTCGATCAGCGCGTGCAGCACGTCGAACACCTGGCCGTGGTCGAGGGTGCCGAGCATGGCACGCACATCGGCGGCCATGACCTTGCCTTCACCAAAGGCAATGGCCTGGTCGGTGAGGCTCATGGCGTCACGCATCGAACCATCGGCGGCACGGCCGAGCAGCCACAGCGCGTCGTCTTCGAACGGTACGTTTTCGACACCCAGCACGTGGGTCAAGTGCTCGACCACGCGCTCGGGGGTCATGTTTTTCAGGGAGAACTGCAGGCACCGCGACAAAATCGTTGCAGGGAGTTTCTGCGGGTCGGTGGTCGCCAGGATGAATTTGACGTAGGGCGGCGGCTCTTCCAGGGTTTTCAACAATGCGTTGAACGAATGACTGGAAAGCATGTGGACTTCGTCGATCAGGTAGACCTTGAAGCGGCCACGGCTCGGCGCGTACTGCACGTTATCGAGCAGCTCGCGGGTGTCTTCGACCTTGGTGCGGCTCGCGGCGTCGATCTCGATCAGGTCGACGAAACGCCCTTCGTCGATCTCGCGGCATACCGAGCAGGTACCGCAGGGCGTCGAGGTGATGCCCGTCTCACAGTTCAGGCACTTGGCAATGATTCGGGCAATGGTAGTCTTGCCGACACCGCGAGTACCGGTAAACAGGTAGGCGTGGTGAAGCCGTTGGCTGTCCAAGGCATTGATCAGAGCCTTGAGCACATGGGTCTGGCCGACCATTTCGCGGAACGAGCGCGGGCGCCATTTACGTGCAAGAACCTGATAACTCATCGAAAACCGTCGCAACTGAGAAGCGGAAGCCGGTAATGCTAGCGGAGCAAGGGGGAAATTGCATCCGGCACGCTTGCCTTATCTGCCTAAGATTGCCTGAGCGGCCCCGAAAAGGCCTGAACCCGGAGAGTGTATGCGCGTAGTCCTGGGCGCCTTATGGATGCTCACCACCGCCAGCCTTGCGGCGCCCGCACCGTTGCGTTTCTCGGTTTCCGACAGTTGGGCGATGCCTATGGTGCAAGTGGAGGACGGCCAGCCCACCCAGGGTATTTTGTATGACCTGATGTCGAGCCTGGCCACCCAGGTCGGCCGCCCGGCCGAGTTCCACGTACTGGCGCGGGCGCGCATTGCCGCGGCCATGGCCCATGGCGACATCGATGTGCGCTGTTATGTCGCCCAGGCCTGGCTCGACAACCTGTCTGGCGACTACCTCTGGAGCCTGCCGTTGCTGGTCCAGCGCAACGTATTGGTCAGCGTCCGCAACCAGCCGGTGCAATTGGCCCGGCTGGCGCCGCAGTCGATCGGAACGGTGCTCAATTATCGCTACCCCACGCTCGACCCATTGTTCGCCAAAGGCCAACTGAGGCGCGACGACGCCCGCAGCGAAGAACAAGTCCTGCACAAACTGGTGGCCGGGCGCTTCAAGTATGCGGTGAGCAATGAATGGATCGTCGACCGCTTCAACCAGCACCTGCCGATGGAACAGCGACTGCACAAAGTCGCCGTCATCGAGGAGCAAAGCCTGGGCTGCGCCGTGCGCAACGACCCGGACCTGCCGGTGCAACAAATCCTGCGCACCCTGCTGCGGATGAAGATGTCAGGCGAAATCGACGACATCATCCAGCTGTACACCGGCGAAAACGCCGTGCCCCTGCACGCTCCTGACAAGAACTGACAGCGCCGCCTTTTAGACTGGGCTCAACCACCCCGTCCTCAAGGAGCCTCCATGAACGCCGTCGCCCAATACTTCCTGCTGTATGTCGACAGCCCCGCCACCAGCGCCAACTTCTACAGCCGCCTGCTGGACAAGCCACCGGTTGAATTGAACCCGACCTTCGCCCTGTTCATTCTCGATAATGGCGTCAAGCTCGGCCTGTGGTCGCGCCACAGCGTAGAGCCGGCCACCCAGGTCACGGGCGGTGGCGGCGAATTGGGTTTCCCCCTGCCCGACAACGCCGCCGTGGATGCCCTGCATGCCCAATGGCTGGCGCGGGGCGCCACGATCATCCAGTCACCGACCGTCCTGGACTTTGGCTACACCTTTGTCGCCCAGGACCTCGACGGTCATCGGTTGCGCGCGTTCTGCATGAGCAACTGAGCCGCGCCGCCAACGGCCTTCCAGGCTGATGGCCGCCACACTGGCGAGCACGATCATCGCGCCGAGCATCACCTGCCCGGCGACGTGCTCGCCCAGCAATATCGCCGCCATCGCCATGGCCACCGGCGGAATCAAGTACATCGCCACCGATGCACGGCTGACCTCAACATGCTTCAACACATAAGCCCAGGCCAGGTACGCCAAGGCACTGGGGAAAATGCCCAGCACCAGCACCGCCAGGTTTTCCGGCCAGGGCGCCTGCGCCACGGCGGCGGGCAGGCCTGGCAGGTTCACGCAGAGCATCAAGGTGCCCGACCACACCATGTAGCACGCCAGGGTCAGCGGGCTGTAGCGGTGGGCATAGTGTTTCTGGATGGCGAAATACACGCTCCATGACACCGCCGCCAGCAGGATCAAGAGGCCACGCGGGTCGATGTCGCCCACGCCCTGCTCACCCCAGATCACCACCAGCACGCCAAGCAACCCCAGCAATACACAGCTCCAGCGCCAGACGCTGACCCGCTCCCTCAAGCCAAAAAACGCGATCAGCACACTGAACAGCGGCGCCGACTGCGCCAACACACTGGACGCCGCCGCCGTGACCCATTGCTGCCCATAGTTGAGGCAAGTGTGATGCAGGAACACCCCGAAAAAACCCAGCACCAGCAACCACGGCACATCTCGCAGGCGCGGCCGACCGATATCCAGCACCAACGCGACGCCGCCCATAAACACCGAGGCAATCAAAAACCGCAGCAACGCCAGTTGACCCGGACTGTAGCTGCGCAGCCCCATGTGTACGCCAATCGGCGAATAGGCCCAGCAGAGGATCACGCTGGCGATGACTAGCGTAAGCTTTAGGCGTGACGGGGAATTCATCAACGGCATCCAGAAACAGAGAAGGAATGCCGCCAGTCTTGGCCGGGTCACGCCGTAGGACAATTAAGCGTTTCTGACTTCTGAAATCAGTGGAACTGAGCAATGGAAATGGCCCAACTGAAGATGGTGCGAGCCGTGGCGCAAACCGGCAGCGTGGCTCAGGCCGCGGCGCAATTGCATTGCGTGCCGTCGAACATCACCACGCGCATCAAACAGCTGGAAAGCGAATTGGGCACGCCACTGTTCATCCGTGCCGGACGCGGGCTGGCGATCAGCGCCGCCGGTGAAATCTTCCTCGATTACTGCGAGCGCATCCTGGCCCTGGTGGACGAATCCAAACGCGCGGTGGACGCCAACGCTATCCCGCGGGGCACCTTGCGGATCGGCGCAGTGGAGTCCAGCGCCAGCGGCCGCCTGCCACCGCTGCTGGCGGAATACCATCGACGCTACCCCGACGTCAGCCTCGAACTGGTGACCGGCGCCTGGGGCCAACTGCTCGACGACCTGCAACACCACCGCCTGGACGTGGCGCTGGTGGCCGCCGGCAACAAACGCTCCAAGCTCGAAAACAGCGTGGTCTACAGCGAACGCCTGGTGCTGATCGCCAGCGCCTGCAGCGCACCGATCAAGCGTGCCGAGGACCTGGCAGGGCGTACCCTGCTCGTCTGGCCGCCTGGCTGCCCTTATCGCGCCGCCTTGGAAAACTGGGTCAAGCCCCATGACTTCAAGCCGACCATCGCCAGCTATGCCAGTTGGGGCACGATCATCGGCTGCGTCAACGCGGGGATCGGCGTGGCGCTGGCGCCGGAGGGCATTCTGGCGCGCTATGAGCAGGCCAATCAGCTGGCGTCATACCGGTTCGAAGAACTGGCGGCCGTGGATAACCTGCTGTTCTGGCACAAGGACACCCAGCGACATCTGGCCCGTGATGCATTCGCAGGGCTGCTGCGCGAAACCTTCGGCCAACCCTGAGCGAACATCAGCTTTTCGGGGCAGCCAATCGCGCGTACTGATCCTGGCTGATCCAGCCGATGAACGACCGATCCTGAGCATTGACGAACTCGACCTGGGCCCAGCCGTCCTTGAACGCCAGCACGCCGACCACATCCCCTTTGACGATATACGCACGCTTGGCCGCCTTGGCGCCCGGGGTCCTCAGCAAGTAGGCCTTGTCGGCGGACACGGTCACCAGGCCGATCCATGGCTTGTTGGCAGTCTGGCTCAGGTCCAGGCCGGTGGCGATTTCCGGCATCAACACACTGATGCAACCGGGATGCTGACGACCCTGTTCGACGGTCAGGGTCACGCCGTCGGACGAAGGCGCCACGCTGCCGGGGTAGGCATCGTCAAGCCAGGTGGTCAACGCGTCGGGCTGGCCCTGCAGGTAGAATGCGCAACCACGGGTCACGCCCTCGCCCAGTTCTTCGGCGTAGAAACCTTCGACCTGATGCTCGGGCGTCACCGCCAGCATCAACCCTTCGTACTTGCCCGAATGCAACACAGCGGAACCGGCGAATACCGGCGCCACGGCACACCACGACAACACACCCATCGCGAGATAACGGATCATCTTATTTTTTCCTCTCAAGTGCGTCGTAGGCTTTTTTCATGAGGTCATCATAGTTGCCGTAGTCCTCGCCGTTATAGTTACGGGCCATGGCGGTAAAGTCTTTGGCTTTCATGGCTTTCATCAATGCCGGGCTGTGGCTGCACAAGGCGAGGAAAGCCTTTAGTTGATTACCGGCATTAACTTTTAATGCGGCAACGAACTCAAATACGCTTGTGTAACCGCATGCCGCGAAATTGAACCCCATGATCTGAAACATGCCCCATGACGCCGACATCAAGGCAGCTTCCTGATTCAGCGCAAATGCGGTGGCCATGGTTTCCCAGGCCTTGATCTGATCCTTGTTATTGACCTGCCACTGCGGCCCGGCCTTTCTGACGTAGGGGTACGACAGCAACGGGTGCGCCTGGTCGTAGATACGCTTGGTGTACTTGCGAAACTGGTGCCCCTCAAAGGCGATCACCGGCAACTTGGCCGGGCCGAACCCGGAACGCCCACCCGATTCCACGGTGGCGAAGGCCCTGATGATATTGACGGAAATACCATTGCCCAACTGCGTAGCGGCGTTCTGGAAGTCGCTATCGCTCAGGGTAATGCCCCCGTCGCACGTGGCCTGAAGTATCAACTGCCGATTGCGCCGCTCGGCCTCGACCATCGCGCGCATGCGGTCCAGGTACACATTGACCGTGGCCTGTACCGCATCGCCGCTGTTGTTGCCGAACACATTGAGAAAGCTCGGGATACGCATCGTCGGGAAGGCCTTCACCGGCACCTTCACCGCTTCCTCGATCAGGCTGTTGAACGTGCGGCCGGTGGGGTCGATCACGCCATCGGGATGGGCGTACTTGAGATGACGGAACTGATACTGGCTGATGCACTGCACCAATTGGCCGTCGCACTTGCCGTTTTCAGCCAACGGAAACCCCATCTTGGGGATGATCAAATTGAATAAATACTGAATGCACTGAACATCGGCGGGCAAGTTACGGGCTTTACCGCGCGCGCCAACTGAAGCACTGATAAGACGGGGTAACCCTTGCAGGCTTTTCATCACAGACATCCTTGTTAGTTAAAGAAGTGATAGCACTTCAATATCAAATCAGCACCATTGTCATACTCTGAAACAAGTGGCCGGCGGAAACTAACAAGGTGCTTTGAGGTTGTCCAGCAGGGCTTTTAAAAGGTGTGAATTGGCTGTCGAACGATGGATAGCGGTTGGAATTATCTTCCGCCGATTATCTACCACCCTCAGGAACGCCCAGGATGCGAGGGAGTCATCCCCGCCAGCTTTACATAGCGCTTTCGTCATTTCTCTTTAGTATGCTGTACCCCCCCGGAATGCAGAGGGATAGATCCTATGCCTGGCCAGAGAATGAAATCGGAGAAACGACTGTGAGGCTCGACAAACTGCGCGTGCAGAATTACCGCTGCTTTGGAGAGTTCGAGATCGACTTCGACCCTCATCTGACCATATTGATTGCTTCCAACGGAGGCGGTAAAACCACCATTCTGGATGCTGCGCGAGTTGCTCTATGGCCTTTTGTAAAGGGTTTTGACCTCGGTAGCCAGACCGGAAAATCCGCGACAATTCAAATCGACGACGTGCGCCTTGCACACCTTGCCAGCGGCAACATGGAGCCTCAAATTGCCAGCGTCATCGAGGCCTGGGGTCCGTGGGGACCAGACGAACTTGAAAACAATTGGTTGCAGCAGCGCACAAGCTTGAAGAAGTCGACCAATACCCTTGGCGACACAGGCTCGAAAGCACTGACTGGATACAGCAAGTCTCTTCAGGAAAAAGTACGTCGCGATGAGCCCGTCGTGTTGCCGCTGATAACTTACTTAGGGACGTCCCGACTCTGGTTCGAGGGCCGTTTCACCTCCGCAGCGGCTCAAACTACTCTCGACAAAACTGAGTACTCTAGAACCTCAGGCTATCTGAATTGCCTCTCCTACTCTTCGAGCTTCAAAACTTTCACAGCATGGTATGGCTGGATCTATCGCAGCTATCGGGAAGCACAGGTGATCGCCCTCGAGCGCAACGCAGAGCTGTCCGACCTAGGCATTCGCTTCGGACAGATCATCAGGTCCGTAAAAGAAGCCATTGACCGATTGATACAAGGCCCGACCGGCTGGCACAGCCTGGAATACAGTGAGAGCCATCAACAGCAACTGATCATGCATCACCCGGAACAAGGCATATTACCTGTAGAGATGCTGAGCGATGGACTGCGCAACGCCATTGCCATGGTTGCTGACCTTGCCTTTCGGGCCTGCAAGCTCAATCCGCACTTAGGGGACCAGGCCCCCTCACAAACGCCCGGTATCGCCTTGATCGACGAAGTGGATATGTTTCTCCACCCTCACTGGCAACAGACAATCCTAGGGTCATTACGAGCCGCTTTCCCAGCCATGCAATTCATTGTGACCACTCATAGCCCACAAGTATTGAGTACTGTGCGGCGCGAAAACATTCGAGTGATTGGCAAGGATGTGCATGGCAACTTGATCGCCTCTCCTCCACTGGCAATGACCTACGGTGAACCCAGCAGCAGTGTTTTACATAGCGTCATGCAGGTAGATCCGCAGCCACCCGTTATTGAAAAGCCCGAGTTGTTGCAACTCACCGAATGGGTGGACAAGGGGCGCTATGACGAGCAACCCGCAGTTGAATTGATGGAACGGCTGACAGCAGCACTGAGTGAACAGCATCCCCAACTGCAACGCCTACAGCGCAGCATCAAGCGGCAGCGGGCGCTTAAAAGATGAGGGCTATTCACAAGCGAGGCAACGGCCCTTATCAATTGAACAACTCACATGCAAATCCCCCCATCACAGCCAAAGCGGCGACGAGTCGCTGGGCGGGGTTCGGCTCTAAACAGCAAGTGCTTGGTTACCTGTTAGAGGAGCAATATGGCCTGTGTTGCTACAGTGAGATTCGACCCGATCTGATCGGACTAGGGTTGCATATAGAGCACGTCGAAAACAAAAGTCAGAATCCCCAACGCACATTCGATTACAGCAACCTGGCCGCCTCATCCTTGGATAGCGAGACCGATCTGCACACGTTCAAAGGCCAGGCGTCAGAGGTATTTGGCGGACATGCGCTTGGAAAATCGAGCGCAGTCGATATCAATCGCTTTGTGTCCTGTCATCAATCCGATTGCAGCCGCTTCTTCGCGTACCTGTCCGATGGGCGCATAGTGGCCGCTGACGGACTGTCCGCACAAGAGAAGGACCGAGCCAAATACACCATTGACCTGCTCAATCTGAATAGCCCCTTTCTTCAGGAGTTGCGGTATCAGTGGTGGAGCGAATTGGAAGCGCTTTTCAACGAACATATTGATCAGGATATGAGCCTGCACTGCCTTGCAGGCATTGACCTTGCACCGAGAGGAACACAACTGAGCCCGTTCTTCAGCATCACACGAAACTTTTTTGGCAACATTGCTGAAGAGGTGCTGGAACAGGAAGCTCCTGATTTGAAGTAATCGAGGCCAGTAACTCAGTCAACGACTCCGGCATCAGTAGAACGCGATAAAACTCCACCTCCCTGTATCTTCCCTCATCGTCAGTACGCAACGATTGCCGGGGTGATCCACTTTTGACTCAGGCACTCCCAGCCCTGTCGTTGAAGCGAAGCCCGATATTGGATAGTTTCCCGTTAGCACATTTTGAAAATAGTGAAGTGTCCGTCACGCACTGCGCAATAAAACCTGGCAGATGACGAATCAAAGTTTTTGATTGGAAGCAGAAGGAGGTTACTACAAGGAGGAGCGTTATGGAGGCAACCCCACCAGCCACACCCCGGCACACAATGTTCCCGCTGTGGCTGCTGCCTTCCGGCTCTGACCAGGTTCACGGGTAATCGTTGCGGGGGGACCGATGGGGTCACCATAACGACGCTGGCCTCTCGGCAAGCCGCGCCATTGTACCGATCTGATCGGAAGTTACAACCGTTAGTGCGGGATTAAAAAATGAAGAGGTTCAAGCACTTGCCCTAACCGCCCGGATCTCTCCTTCATGCCTGTGCCTGCAGGGCCTCATCCGCCCTGCCGCCCTCTTCCTGGATGACCAGGTGAATGAAGTGCAGCTTGGCGATCACTGCCGGTGGCAGTACGAAGGGGTAGAAATCCGGCTGGCCCATGGCGCGGGACAGTTCGTTGAGCATGCCGGCCAGTTCGATCCAGGCGTTGACGAATGACAGGAACGCCGCGCCGCCGGGGTGTTCGGGGTCGTAGAGGGTGGTGCGGGGGAACGGCTGGTAATCCAGGTCCATTTCGCGGGCGCTCATGCCGAAGCCCAGGGCGGTGTCGACGGCGTCCATCATGTGCAGGTAATGCGCCCAGGTTTCGGCCCAGTCTTCCCAGGGGTGCATGGTGGCGTAGGCGCTGACGCAGGTGTGGTGCCAATCCGCGCGCGGGCCGTTCTGGTAGTGCTGGTCGAGGGCGTCGGCGTAACTGGCGCGTTCGTCGCCGAACAGGTGGCGAAACGCTGGAAGCCAGTGGCTGTTGGCGATCAGCCGATCCCAATAGTAATGGCCGACTTCATGGCGAAAGTGGCCGAGCAAGGTGCGGTACGGCTCGCGCATCTGCACGCGGATTTTTTCGCGGTGGGCGTCGTCGGCTTCCTTGATGTCGAGGGTGATCAGGCCGTTGGCATGGCCGGTGGTCGGCGCATTGCCTTCCAGGTCGATGCCGACGAAGTCGAAGGCCAGGCCGTTGTCTTCGTCGACGCTTTTGGGCACGACCTGCAGGCCCAGGCTGATCAGTTGCGCCACCAGCCGGCGCTTGGCGGTCTCGACCTTGCCCCAGCGCTCGGGGTTTTCTGCGATCGACAGGTCGGGAATGGTGCGATTCAGGCTGCACGCCACGCACAGCGCGGCGGTGCTGTGGGCGGGAATCAGCCAGTTGCAGGCGGCCGGGCTGTCGAGGTTGGCGCAGCGGCGGAAAGCGCCGGCGTCGGGGTTGTCGTCCAGCAGCCAAGTGTCGGCGACCGGGCCCGCGTGCAATGAAGACAGGCGGCTTTGTTGCGGTGGGTAGCCGAGCAGCGCCGAGCAGGCCAGGCATTGGCTGTTGCGAAAGAACAGCGACTGGCCACACCGGCACTGCCAGACCTTGCTGTTGCGCGAGGATTCGGCCGTGAACGGTGCGGCGATGCGCGAACTGAGTTGCTCGAAGAAGCGGTACATGGCGATCTCTCCCGGGGTGACGAAGACTAGATCATTTCGCGCCCGGGATCGTTCCACTTTCTTCGAAGGGCCGCTTCGCAGCCCAGCGGGAGCAAGCGCCCGCGCCACAAGAAGTTGTCAGACAGTGATATTGTGCCGAGCCAGAAAGTCCACGAAGGCGTCTTCGTCCAGAACCTTCAGGCCCAGTTCGCTGGCCTTGGTCAACTTCGAACCGGCACCCGGCCCGGCCACCACGCAATAGGTTTTCGCCGACACCGAACCGGCCACCTTGGCACCGAGGCTTTCGAGCTTGTCCTTGGCCACGTCGCGGCTCATCCGCTCCAGCGAGCCGGTCAGCACCCAGGTGTGCCCCGCCTCCGGCAAACCTTCGATCACTTTTTTCGCGCTCTGCCAGTGCATGCCGAATTCCTCGAGTTGCTGCTCGATGGCCAGGGCACGCTGGGCGTGGTCGGGGTTATCGAAGAACTCGCGCACGGCCTTGGCCTGCTTCTCGGGCAGCGCCTGGCGCATATCGAGCCAGTCGGCCTTGATCACGCCTTCGAGGGAGCCGAACTTGTCCGCCAGTTTCTGCGCGGCGCCGGGGCCGACGCTGGGCACGTTGAGTTTGTCGAGCAAACCGCCGAGGGTGGTGCTGGCGGCGAACTCCGCGCTCAGGTCGCCTTGGTCCTGCAGTTGCAGGCCGCACTTGTCCGGCGCCAACAGCGCGCCGATCACGTCCTGGTTGTGGCGGTCTTCAAAGAAGCTGTGGATCTCGTGCGCCACTTCCAGGCCCACGTCCGGCAGGTACGTCAGCACTTCCGGCAAAGCGCGCTGCACGCGCTCCAGGGACGCCAGGGAGCGCGCCAGCACCTTGGCGGTCTCCTCGCCCACGTCGGGAATGCCCAGGGCGTAGATGAAACGTGCCAGGGTCGGCGTCTTGCTGTGTTCGATGGCGCTGATCAGCTTCTTGCTGGAGACCTCGGCGAAGCCTTCCAGGTCGATGATCTGTTCGTACTTGAGCATGTACAGATCCGCCGGCGAGGCGATGAGTTTTTCGTCGACCAATTGCTCGATGGTCTTGTCGCCCAGGCCGTCGATGTCCATCGCCCGGCGCGAGACGAAATGGATGATCGCCTGCTTGAGCTGCGCCCCGCAGGCCAGGCGACCGACGCAGCGGTACACCGCGCCTTCGCTGACGGTTTCCTTGCCCTTGCTGCGCTTGACCAGTTGCGTGCGCTCGACGTGGGAGCCGCACACCGGGCAGCTTTCCGGGATATGCACCGCGCGGGCGTGTGCCGGGCGGCGCTCGGTGACCACCGAGACGACCTGCGGGATCACGTCCCCGGCGCGGCGGATGATCACAGTGTCGCCGATCATCAGGCCCAGGCGCGCCACTTCATCCATGTTGTGCAGGGTGGCGTTGGACACGGTCACACCCGCGACCTTGACCGGTTTCAGCCGCGCCACCGGGGTGACGGCGCCGGTGCGGCCGACCTGGAATTCCACGTCGAGCAGCTCGGTCAGCTCTTCCATGGCCGGGAATTTGTGCGCGATCGCCCACCGCGGCTCGCGAGCGCGGAAACCCAGTTCGCGCTGGGAGGCAATGCTGTTGACCTTGAACACCACGCCGTCGATTTCATAGGGCAGGTTGCTACGCCGCTCGCCGATATCGCGGTAGTAGTCCAGGCATTCCTGGATGCCCTTGGCCAGTTTCAGCTCATGGCTGATCGGCATGCCCCACTTCTGCAGCTGCTGCAAATTGCCGATGTGGGTGTCGCTGATATCCGCCGTCACCTGGCCAATGCCATAGCAGCAGAACTCCAGCGGGCGGCTGGCGGTGATTTTCGAATCCAGCTGGCGCAGGCTGCCGGCGGCGGCGTTGCGCGGGTTGGCGAAGGTCTTGCCGCCGACTTCCAGTTGCGAGGCGTTCAGGCGCTCGAAACCGGCCTTGGACATGAACACCTCGCCGCGCACTTCCAGGGTCGCCGGCCAGCCGCTGCCGTGCAGCTTCAACGGGATATTGCGCACGGTACGCACATTCACGCTGATGTCTTCGCCGGTGGTGCCGTCGCCCCGGGTGGCGCCGCGCACCAGTTCGCCGTTCAGATACAGCAGGCTGACCGCCAGGCCATCCAACTTCGGCTCGCAGCTGTATTCCACCGCAGCACCGCCGCCAAACAGGTCGCCGGCCGGCAGGTCGAGGCCTTCGGTCACCCGGCGATCGAACTCGAGCATGGTGGTTTCATCGAAGGCGTTGCCCAGGCTGAGCATCGGAATCTCATGCTTGACCTGGGTGAACGCCGACAACGCCGCACCGCCGACCCGCTGCGTCGGCGAATCACGCGTGACCAGCTCCGGATGCTCGGCCTCCAGGGCCTTGAGTTCCTGGAACAAGCGATCGTACTCGGCGTCCGGGACGCTCGGCTCGTCGAGGACGTAATAACGGTAGTCGTGCTGATCCAGTTCAGCGCGCAATTCGAGGATGCGGGTGTGGGCGGCGGTCATGGGTGTTCTCTCATAAAGCAAAAGAGCAGCCGAAGCTGCTCAAATGTTGGTGCGCTTATTCTATCGACAACGCTTGAGGCCAAACCTCAGCGTTTCTGTGTCAGGGCGCGACGCTCGAACTCGACGATGCGCTGACGGTAGTGTTCGATGGTCTGGGCGGTCAGGACGCTGCGCTGATCGTCCTTCAGTTCGCCGTTGAGCTCCTGGGACAGCTTGCGCGCTGCGGCAACCATCACGTCGAAGGCCTGTTTCGGATGACGCGGACCCGGCAGGCCGAGGAAGAAGCTCACCGCCGGGGTGCTGAACAGGTCGATATCGTCCAGGTCGAAGGTGCCCGGCTTGACCGCGTTGGCCATCGAGAACAGCACTTCGCCATTACCGGCCATGCTTTCGTGGCGGTGGAAGATATCCATCTCGCCAAAGCGCAGGCCGCTTTCCAGGATGTTCTGCAACAGTGCCGGGCCCTTGAAGCCAGCGGCGTCGCGGCAGATCACGCTGATCACCAGGACTTCTTCGGCGGCCGGCTGATCGTTCACCGACTGGCGCGGCGCACTCTTGGCCGGGCTCTCGTCAGGGAAATCGTCATCGCGGCTGCTGAAGCTCGGGCCGTCGTCCACGCCCAGGTTCAGGTCGCCCTGATGCGGCTCGGCGGCGGCGGCACTGCCACGTTTGCCACGCTTGGAAGACGGCTCGCGGGCTTCGCGCACAGGGGCGCTCATGGACGGCAAGTCATGTTCGTCCAGTTGCGGTTCCTTGTGGGTATCCAGCACACGTGGCGGCCCCAGCAGCTCGGCGCTGCCGTCGTCGTCGGGCAAGTTGGACAGGTTGCGGTCCAGACGGAACTTGAGCTTGCCCTTGCCGCCGCGCATACGGCGCCAGCCATCAAAAAGAATACCGGCAATGACAATAATGCCGATGACGATCAGCCACTCGCGCAGACCGATTTCCATGTAATCCCGTGCCTCTAATAAAAAATGCTGAAAAATAAGGGGTTTAGCACCGTGCAAACCGCTTTAAAACGTGGCGCCAACTCTATGTTCTGACTGACGTTTTGCCCACGCATACGAAAAATTGACATTAAACTAGCACGACCAAAGATAACTTTACACCGTCTGTCAAAATGCCTTGAACAAATATGCCAATTTGCCACTTTCGTCAGACCGGTAAACCGCCCTACATCGCGCTGATAATCTTCGTTGCCGGCATGGCTCAGGAATCCACCATCGCCATCGCCTCTTCGACATCCACCGCCACCAATCGCGAACAGCCCGGCTCGTGCATCGTCACCCCCATCAACTGATCCGCCATTTCCATGGCGATCTTGTTGTGGGTGATATAGATGAACTGCACGGTCTGGGACATCTCTTTGACCAGGCGTGCGTAACGTCCAACGTTAGCGTCATCCAGTGGCGCGTCAACTTCATCGAGCATGCAGAACGGCGCCGGGTTCAACTTGAAGATGGCAAACACCAGGGCCAATGCGGTCAGGGCTTTTTCGCCGCCGGACAACAAATGGATGGTGCTGTTCTTCTTGCCCGGAGGCCGCGCCATGATCGTTACCCCTGTATCGAGTAGATCTTCGCCCGTCAGTTCCAAGTAAGCGCTGCCGCCACCGAAAACTTTTGGGAATAACGCCTGTAAACCGCCGTTAATCTGATCAAAGGTATCTTTGAAGCGGTTGCGGGTTTCCTTGTCGATCTTGCGGATCACGTTTTCCAGGGTGTCCAGGGCTTCCACCAGATCGGCGTCCTGGGCGTCCAGATAACGTTTACGCTCGGACTGTTGCTGGTATTCGTCGATGGCGGCGAGGTTGATCGCACCGAGTCGCTGGATACGCGCGGCAATCCGCTCAAGTTCTTCTTCGGCGTCTTTCTCGTTGGCCTGGGCGGTCAGGGTGTTGAGCACGCCGTGCAGGTCGTAGCCGTCTTCGAGCAGTTGGTCCTGCAGGGTTTTGCGCCGCACGGTCAGGGCCTGCCATTCCATGCGCTGTTGCTCGAGCTGGCCGCGAATCAGTTGGGATTGCTGCTCGGCCTGGGTGCGGCGTTTTTCCGCGTCGCGCAGTTCGCGGTCGGCGTCTTCCAGGGCGATTTGCGCGGTCTTGAGTTCTTCGTCGACGGTCATGCGCTTGTCGAGCAGTTCTTCGAGCTTGAGCCGCAACTCTTCCAGGGGCGCTTCGCCCTCCTCCAGGTTGAGGCTCAGTTGCTCACGCTTTTCGGTCAGGCGCTCGGACTGCATCTCCAGGCGCTCCAGGGCCTGGCGCGTGGAATCGTGCTGGGCACGCAGGGAGCCGAGGCGCACCGCCAACTGGTGGGCGTGGTCCTTGTGCTGGCGCGCTTCCTGGCGGACCCGGTCGAGGCGTTCGCGCAGGCTGTCGCGCTGGGCCAGCAGCAATTCGCGCTGCTCGGTGTCGACGGCCATGCTGTCGAGGGCTTCCTGCAATTGCAGGCGCGCCTCGCCGATCTGTTCGTGTTCGAGGGCGCGCTGCTCGCCCATCTCGGCCACTTCTTCGTCGAGGCGAGTGCGGCGCAGGGTCAGTTGCTCGACCTTGGCCTTGCTCGCCGACAACTGGGCTTTCAATTCGCCCTGCTGGCGCGCTTCGTCCTGCAACAGGCGGCGCAGGTGTTCGCGGCCGGTCTCTTGCTGGCGCTGGGTGGCGCGCAGGGTCTGCAGTTCGGTTTCCAGGCTTTCCAGGGTGGCTTCGCGCTCTTCACGCTCGGCGATCAGCTTGACGATTTCCTGGCCACGGGCCAATACGCCACTTTCCGCCTCACTGGCGCGGCGCACCCGCAGGAAGTGGCGGCCGACCCAATAGCCGTCGCGACTGATCAGGCTTTCGCCGGCGCCCAGTTGACCGCGCTGGGCCAGCGCCTGCTCCAGGGATTCCACCGGTTTGACCTGGCCCAGCCACGGCGCCAGGTCAAGCGCGGCCTCGACTTTATCCAGCAGGCTGCCCGGCACGCGCGCGCCATCGGCGGCGGGGCTGAGCAAGCGCAGATCGCCCTGAGCAAAACCGGCCAGGTCGAAGCCGGCAAAATCATCCACCAGCACCGCTTGCAGGTCGGCGCCGAGCACGGTTTCCACCGCCAACTCCCAACCGGCCTCGACCTTCAAGCCCTCCGCCAGACGCGGGCGTTCGGCCAAGTGCTGGTCACGCAGCCATTCGGCGGTGCCGGTGCCAGGGTCCAACGCGGCCTGCTGCAAGGCTTCGAGGGACGCCAGGCGCCCGTTGAGCCGCTGCAGATCGCCCTGGGCCTGTTGCTGGGCCTGGGTCGCCTGTTGCAGTTGCTGACGCAATTGCTCCAGGCGCTCCACTTGCTGTTCTTCGCTGGCTTCCAGCTCTTCGAGGGTCATTTCGCTTTCGGCGAGTTGCTCGCTCAGCTCCAGGATCGCCGCGTCTTCCGGGTCGGCGGCGAGCAGCACGCGCTCTTCCTGCAAGCGACGCTGGCGCTCGGCCAGGCGCTCCATGCTGGTTTCCAGTTGCTGGATGCGCGACTGCTGCACCTCGGCCTGGCGGCGCGGTTCGGCGGAGCGCAGGTTGAAGGTGTCCCACTGCTCCTGCCAGCCGTGCATGGTGGTCTCGGATTCTTCCAGAGTGGCGGCGGCTTCTTCGGCAGCGGCGCTGGTGATTTCCTGTTCGGGGGTGAGCATGTCCAGCTCTTCGCCGAGGGTCAGCAGCAAGGTGCGGTCGTGGCCGAGGTGGGACTCGGTCTCCAGGCGCGCGCGCTCGGCTTCCTTCAGATCGTCCTGCAACTGGCGCAGACGTTGCTGGCCGTGCTGGATGCTCTGCTCAACCCGGGCGATGTCGCCGCCCACCGAATAGAAGCGGCCCTGCACCAGATTGAAGCGCTCGGACAGGTCATGATGCCCGTCGCGCAGGCGCTCGATGCTGGCGTCGGCGTTGCGTTGTTCGGCCACCAGGGCTTCGAAGCTGATTTCCTGGGTGCCGATGATCGCTTCGCGCTGGCCGACCTGATCGTTCAGCGCCTGCCAGCGCAGGGCCGACAGTTGTGCCTTGAGCTGACGCTCTTCGCCCTTGTATTCCTGATACTTCTCGGCGGCCTGGGCCTGGCGGTGCAGGCGCTCCAACTGGCGCTCCAGCTCTTCGCGCAGGTCGGTCAGGCGGGCGAGGTTTTCATGGGTGCGGCGGATACGGTTTTCGGTCTCACGACGGCGCTCCTTGTACTTGGAGATGCCGGCAGCTTCTTCGATAAAGTTACGCAGGTCTTCGGGCTTGGCTTCGATCAGCTTGGAGATCATGCCCTGTTCGATGATCGAGTAGCTGCGCGGGCCAAGGCCGGTGCCGAGGAAGATATCGGTGATGTCCCGACGGCGACACTTGGTGCCGTTGAGGAAGTAACTGTTCTGGCTGTCGCGCGTCACTTTGCGGCGGATGGAAATTTCCGCGTAGGCCGCGTATTCGCCGACCAGGGTGCCGTCAGAGTTGTCGAACACCAGTTCGATGCTGGCCTGGCTCACCGGCTTGCGGCTGGTGGAGCCGTTGAAGATGACGTCGGTCATCGACTCGCCACGCAGGTTTTTTGCCGAGCTCTCGCCCATCACCCAGCGCACGGCATCAATGATGTTCGACTTGCCGCAGCCATTGGGCCCGACCACCGCCGCCATGTTACTGGGGAAGTTCACCGTGGTCGGGTCGACGAAGGATTTGAACCCCGCCAGTTTGATGCACTTGAGCCGCACGCTTAGGCGTCCGCCAACGCAGCGATCACCAGCGAGCAACTGCGCTGGCCGTAGGCCGACAGCACCAGGCGAATCTGCGGCAAGTCACGGGCGAGCACGGCGGCGAGCAATTGCTCGAACAGCGCGAGGTATTCGCTCATGGAAGCCTTGCGTTGATCCAGGGCCAGGTAATAGGCGCGGTTCATCGCCGGCTGCAGGTTCTCGACGGTTTCCTGCAAATACGGGTTGTTGGCGAAGGGGTACGCGGCACGCATCACATTGAAGCTTTCTGCGACGAAGGCGCGGATGTCCTGGCGTTCGAAATTGCTCACCAGGCGCTGCTGGATCTGCACGAACGGCGCCATGTCGGCCTGGGTCTGCCAGCCCTGCGCCACCGCATTGCCGAGCAGGATGTACAGCTCGGCCATCAACGTACACAGGCTCTGCACCTTGTGCGCGGTGAGTTCGGTGACGTGGGCGCCACGGCGCGGCAGGATCGCGATCAGGTGGCGACGTTCGAGGATCAGCAAGGCTTCACGCACGGAACCGCGGCTGACATTGAGTGCCAGCGTAACCTTCTGTTCCTGGATCCGTTCCCCAGGCTTGAGATCGCCGCGAATGATACGTTCGGCGAGGTGGTGAGCGATTTGCTCGGCGAGACTGTCCGGCGCCTTGAACGTCATGTTTTCCCTTCAAAATCTTCTATCGATACAAGCGCGCCAGTGTAGCGCAAATGCCCGCTGATGGCGCTCGGCCCACCTTCAAGAATTTGGCATGAAATAAGCAACGATGAACCGCCAGAAGCCCCCAAAAACGCCGGTTCCAGAAGACTGGACCATAATTGATAGGGTTGTGACCGCATTTTCTTGACCTTTAGGTCAGAAAATCATTGACCGAAAAGTCAGACATGACTAGATTCGGCGCAAAGCGGTTAACAACAATAATGAGTCTGTGAGGCCTTCCGTGATCCAGTTTTTACTTAACCAGGAACTCCGTAGCGAGCACGCCCTGGACCCCAACCTGACCGTGCTCAACTACCTGCGCGAGCATGTGGGCAAACCCGGCACCAAGGAAGGCTGTGCCAGCGGCGATTGCGGCGCCTGCACCGTGGTGGTCGGCGAACTGCACAGCGATGAGCAGGGCGAGCGGATTCGCTATCGCAGCCTGAATGCGTGCCTGACGTTCGTGTCGTCGTTGCACGGTAAACAGTTGATCAGCGTCGAAGACCTCAAGCACCAGGGCCAACTGCACAGCGTGCAACAGGCGATGGTGGAGTGTCACGGTTCGCAATGCGGCTTTTGCACCCCCGGTTTTGTGATGTCGTTGTTCGCCCTGCAAAAAAACAGCGACGCGCCCGACCGCGACAAAGCCCATGAAGCCCTGGCCGGCAACCTGTGCCGCTGCACCGGCTATCGCCCGATCCTCGCCGCCGCCGAACAGGCCTGCTGCAACAAACCCCAGGATCAGTTCGACAGCCGCGAGGCCCAGACCATCGCCCGCCTCAAGGCTATCGCGCCGACGCACACCGCTGAACTCAACAGCGGCGACAAACGCTGCCTGGTGCCGCTGACCGTCGCCGACCTGGCCGACCTCTACGACGCCTACCCCCAAGCCCGCCTGCTGGCCGGTGGCACCGACCTGGCGCTGGAAGTCACGCAGTTCCACCGCACGCTGCCGGTGATGATCTACGTCGGCAATATCGACGAGATGAAGCGCATCGAGACGTTCGACGATCGCCTGGAAATCGGCGCTGCCGCCGCCCTCTCCGATTGCTACACCGCGCTGCGCCACGAATACCCGGACTTCGGCGAACTGCTGCAGCGCTTCGCCTCCCTGCAAATCCGCAACCAGGGCACCCTGGGCGGCAACATCGGCAACGCCTCGCCGATCGGCGATTCGCCGCCGCTGCTGATCGCCCTCGGCGCGCAGATCGTGCTGTGCAAGGGCAACGTCCGTCGCACCCTGGCGCTGGAAGATTACTTCATCGACTACCGCGTCACCGCACGCCAAGACAGCGAGTTCATCGAGAAGATCATCGTGCCCAAGGGGCACTCGGGGTTCCGGGCGTACAAGGTATCCAAGCGCCTGGACGACGATATTTCCGCAGTGTGCGCGGCGTTCAACCTGAAGATCGACGACGGTGTGATCAGCGACGCCCGCGTCGCCTTCGGCGGTATGGCCGCCACGCCCAAACGCGCACAGCACTGCGAAACCGTGCTGATCGGCGCGCCCTGGAATGCCGCCACCGTGGAGCACGCCTGCGCCGCCCTGGCCGAGGATTTCACCCCGCTGTCGGACTTTCGCGCCAGCAAGGAATACCGCCTGCTCAGCGCGCAGAACCTGCTGCGCAAATACTTCATCGAGCTGCAAACGCCGCACATCGAAACTCGGGTGACCGCCTATGTCTAACCATCACGCCGTGGCAAAAACCCAGGCCGAACTGGCCGAGCTGTTTTCTCAGGACCTGACCTCCGGCGTCGGCCGCAGCGTCAAGCACGACAGCGCCGCCAAGCACGTATCCGGCGAAGCGCAGTACATCGACGACCGCCTGGAATTCCCCAACCAGTTGCACCTGTATGCGCGCCTGTCCGACCGCGCCCACGCCAAAATCCTCAACATCGATACCGCGCCCTGCTACGCCTTCGACGGCGTGCGTATCGTCATCACCCACGAAGACGTGCCGGGGCTCAAAGACATCGGCCCGCTGCTGCCGGGTGATCCGCTGCTGGCCATCGACACCGTGCAGTTCGTCGGCCAGGTGGTGCTGGCCGTGGCCGCCCGCGACCTGGAAACCGCGCGTAAAGCGGCGCTGGCCGCAGTGATCGAATACGAAGACCTGGAGCCGGTGCTGGACGTGGTCGAGGCCTACCGCAACCAGCATTTCGTGCTGGACAGCCACACCCATCAACGCGGCGATTCGGCGACAGCGCTGGCGGCCGCGAAGCATCGCATCCAGGGCACGCTGCATATCGGCGGCCAGGAACACTTCTACCTGGAAACCCAGATTTCCTCGGTGATGCCCACCGAAGACGGCGGCATGATCGTCTACTGCTCCACGCAAAACCCCACCGAGGTGCAGAAGCTGGTGGCCGAAGTGCTCGACGTGTCGATGAACAAGATCGTCGTCGACATGCGCCGCATGGGCGGTGGTTTCGGCGGCAAGGAGACTCAGGCCGCCAGCCCGGCGTGCCTGTGTGCGGTGGTCGCGCGCCTTACCGGGCAGCCGACCAAGATGCGTCTGCCGCGCGTCGAAGACATGCTGATGACCGGCAAGCGCCACCCCTTCTATATCGAATACGACGTCGGCTTCGACGACAGCGGGCGCTTGCACGGCATCCAGTTGGAGCTGGCGGGTAACTGCGGCTGCTCGCCGGACCTGTCGAACTCGATTGTCGACCGCGCCATGTTCCACGCCGACAACGCGTATTATCTGGGCGATGCCACGGTCAACGGCCATCGCTGCAAGACCAACACCGCGTCCAACACCGCCTATCGCGGCTTCGGCGGCCCGCAAGGGATGGTCGCCATCGAAGAAGTGATGGACGCCATCGCCCGTCATCTGGCCCTCGACCCGTTGGCGGTGCGCAAGGCCAACTATTACGGCAAGACCGAGCGCAACGTCACCCACTACTATCAGACCGTCGAGCACAACCTGCTCGAAGAGATGACTGCCGAGCTTGAGGCCAGCAGCCAATACGCCGAGCGCCGCGAAGCGATCCGCCGCTACAACGCGCACAGCCCGATCCTGAAAAAAGGCCTGGCGCTGACCCCGGTGAAATTCGGCATCTCCTTCACCGCCAGCTTCCTCAACCAGGCCGGCGCGCTGATCCATATCTACACCGATGGCAGCATCCACCTGAACCACGGCGGCACCGAGATGGGCCAGGGCTTGAACACCAAGGTCGCGCAAGTGGTGGCCGAGGTGTTCCAGGTGGACATCGACCGTGTGCAGATCACCGCCACCAACACCGACAAGGTGCCCAACACCTCGCCGACCGCCGCCTCCAGCGGTGCCGACCTGAACGGCAAGGCCGCGCAGAACGCCGCCGAAACCATCAAGCAACGCCTGGTGGAATTTGCCGCGCGCCACTACGCGGTGAGCGAAGCGGACGTGGCATTCCACAACGGCCATGTGCGCGTGCGCGAGCAGATCCTGAGCTTTGAAAGCCTGATCCAGCAGGCGTATTTCGCCCAGGTGTCGTTGTCGAGCACCGGCTTCTACAAGACCCCGAAAATCTTCTACGACCGCAGCCAGGCGCGCGGTCGGCCGTTCTACTACTTCGCGTTCGGCGCGGCCTGCTGCGAAGTGATCGTCGACACCCTGACCGGCGAATACAAGATGCTGCGCACCGACATTCTCCACGACGTCGGCGCATCGCTGAACCCGGCCATCGACACCGGCCAGGTCGAAGGCGGCTTTATCCAGGGCATGGGCTGGCTGACCATGGAAGAGCTGGTGTGGAACGACAAGGGCAAGCTGATGACGAACGGCCCGGCCAGCTACAAGATTCCGGCCGTGGCCGACATGCCCTTGGATTTGCGCGTGAAGCTGGTGGAAAACCGTAAGAACCCGGAAGACACGGTGTTCCATTCTAAGGCCGTGGGTGAGCCGCCGTTCATGCTCGGGATTGCCTCGTGGTGCGCGATCAAGGATGCGGTGGCGAGCCTGGGTGACTATCGCCACCAGCCGAACATCGATGCGCCGGCGACGCCTGAGCGGGTGTTGTGGGGCTGTGAGCAGATGCGGAAGTTGGGGGCTGCGAAGGCGGTTGAGGCTGAAACCGAGATGGCTTCGCTCTGAATCGAGGCGCTGCCATCGGGGGCAAGTCGAATCGTCGCACCGCCCCTCCCACATTTTTCACCTGTGAATACATTCAAGTATGGGAAGGGGCTTGCCCCTCCCACATTTTTGATCTGTGAATACATTCAAGTGTGGGAGGGGGCTTGCCCCCGATGACGGTAGAACTGACAACAGAAATGTTGAGGTAGACATGAACAACTGGATCAGCGCCCTCGCCAACCTGCAAAACCAGGGCGAACCCTGCGTGCTGGTGACCATCATCGAAGAGCTCGGCTCCACGCCGCGCAATGCCGGTTCGAAGATGGTCATCAGTGCCGCACACACGTTCGACACCATCGGCGGCGGGCACCTGGAATACAAAGCGATGCAGATCGCCCGCGACATGCTCGCCCGCGGCCAGCAACACACCCATCTGGAGCGCTTCAGCCTCGGCGCGAGCCTGGGCCAGTGCTGCGGCGGCGCGACCGTGCTGCTGTTCGAACCCATGGGCCAGGTGCAGGCACAGATCGCCGTATTTGGCGCCGGCCACGTCGGCCGCGCCCTGGTGCCGTTGCTGGCGAGCCTGCCGTGCCGGGTGCGCTGGATCGATTCGCGCGAGCAAGAGTTCCCGGAACACATCCCACAAGGCGTGCGCAAAATCGTCAGCGAAGAACCGGTCGACGAAATTGCCGACCTGCCCGTGGGCAGTTACTGCATCGTGATGACCCACAATCACGCGCTGGACCTGGAACTCAGCGCCGCCCTGCTCAAGCGCAATGACTTTGCCTACTTCGGCCTGATCGGTTCAAAGACCAAGCGCGTCAAGTTCGAACACCGCCTGCGGGATCGCGGCGTCGACGCCGCACAACTGCAACGCATGCGCTGTCCCATGGGCCTTAGCGAAGTGAAGGGCAAATTGCCGGTGGAAATCGCCATCTCCATCGCCGGCGAAATCATCGCCACCTATAACGCCCATTTCGGCCAGCACACCGCGAGCGCCGAACCCATTGCCCAACTGCTGCCGGCTTCGCGTCGCAGCCAAGCTATCTAAATTGAGATCACCATGCCTTCGACTCGCAAAGCCTACCGCGCCGCCATCCTGCACAGCCTCGCCGACCCCGCCGAAGTGGGGATCGAGGCGTCCTATGAGTATTTCGAAGACGGCCTGCTGGTCATCGACAACGGCCGGATCAGCGCCCTGGGCCACGCCCACGACCTGCTGCCGCACCTGCCCGCCGAGGTCGAAATCACCCACTACCAGGACGCGCTGATCACCCCCGGGCTGATCGATACGCATATCCACCTGCCGCAAACCGGCATGGTCGGCGCTTATGGCGAACAGTTGCTGGACTGGCTCAACACCTACACCTTCCCCTGCGAGCGCCAGTTCGCCGACAAGGCCCATGCCGAGGACGTCGCAGAGATTTTCATCAAGGAACTGCTGCGCAACGGCACCACCACCGCGCTGGTGTTCGGCAGCGTGCATCCGCAATCGGTGCAGGCATTCTTCGAGGCCGCCGAAAAACTCGACCTGCGCATGATCGCCGGCAAGGTGATGATGGACCGCAACGCCCCCGACTACCTGACCGACACCGCCGAATCCGGCTACCAGGAGAGCAAGGCGCTGATCGAACGCTGGCACGGCAAGGGCCGCCTGCACTATGCGGTGACGCCGCGCTTCGCACCTACCAGCACGCCGCAGCAATTGGCGCTGGCCGGGCAACTGCTGGGCGAATACCCCGACCTGTACATGCAGACGCACATCAGTGAGAACAAGCAGGAAGTCGAGTGGGTCAACGAGCTGTTCCCCGAGCGCAGCGGCTACCTGGATGTGTACGACCACTACCAGCTATTGGGCGAACGCTCGGTGTTTGCCCACGGCGTGCATCTGTGCGATGACGAATGCGCGCGGTTGGCGCAGACCGGCTCGGCAGTCGCATTCTGCCCGACCTCGAACCTGTTCCTCGGCAGCGGGCTGTTCAACCTGCCGATGGCCGAGAAGCACAAACTCAACGTGGGCCTGGGCACTGACGTCGGCGGCGGCACCAGCTTCTCGTTGCTGCAGACGTTGAACGAAGCCTACAAGGTCATGCAACTGCAAGGCGCGCGACTGAGCCCGTTCAAGTCGCTGTACCTGGCCACCCTGGGCGGTGCGCGGGCGCTGCGGTTGGAGGACAAGATCGGCACGTTGCAGCCGGGTACCGATGCGGACTTCCTGGTGCTGGACTACAACGCCACGCCACTGCTCAGCTATCGCATGAAGCAGGCCAAGGACATTGCCGAGAGGTTGTTTGTATTGATGACGTTGGGGGATGACCGGGCGGTGTTGCAGACCTATGCGGCCGGTAATCTGGTCCACCAACGCTAATTTCAGATATGCCACAAACCCAAATGTGGGAGGGGGCAAGCCCCCTCCCACATTTTTTGATCGGGCTTAGAGTTTGACCGACGAACGCCCCGGCTTCTTGCTCTGCAACAAATGCGAGAACACCGCATGCAAATCATCCGACGCGCTTTCCTCGTCGAGGTTGAGCTTGCTGTCGATATGATCCATGTGATGCATCATCAAATTCACTGCCAGCGCCGCGTCTCGGGCTTCGATCGCATCGATCAACTGACTGTGTTCATCGTAGGAACAGTGCGAACGGTTGCCGCTTTCGTACTGCGCGATGATCAATGAGGTCTGGGACACCAGGCTGCGCTGGAAGCTGATCAGCGGCGCGTTCTTCGCCGCTTCGGCCAGCTTCAGATGGAATTCGCCGGAAAGGCGGATACCGGCACCGCGATCGCCGCGGGAGAAGCTGTCGCGTTCGTCGTTGACCATCTGCCGCAACTCGGCCAACTGCTCCGCCGTGGCGTGCTGCACCGCCAGCTCCGTGATCGCCCGCTCGACCAGGCGCCGGGCCAGGAACACCTGGCGCGCTTCTTCGACACTCGGGCTGGCCACCACCGCGCCGCGATTGGGCCGCAGCAGTACCACGCCTTCATGGGCCAGGCGCGACAGCGCGCGGCGAATGATGGTGCGGCTCACGCCAAAGATTTCGCCGAGTGCCTCTTCGCTCAATTTGGTACCGGGTGCCAGGCGTTGTTCGAGAATCGCCTCGAAGATATGCGCGTAGACGATATCGTCCTGGGTTCCGCTGCGGCCGGTCTTGCTGGCTCGCGGTTGTTTCTTGAGAGGTTGCAACTGTTCGTTCATGGGCACTCGGATCGGGAGAACGGCGGCGAATTAACGGTAATACGGCAACAAAGAGGCGCTGGCAAGTATCAGCTAAAATCAGCGCACATTGTACACAACCCCATGCGCCAACACACTGTACGGCTGTTTGCGAGCCCGGCTGTATTGCAATGAGTCGTTACGTTTGAGTTTAGGCTTGAATCTGCGCCTTCACTGGCAAACTCCCAGGTAAAAGGAACACCTCGCCATGACCGACGCCACCCAAGCGCCCTTGCGCCCACTGGCCGACACTTCTCCCTCGGCCATCGTCGCCGGTTTCATCGCCATGATGACCGGCTATACCAGCTCCCTGGTGCTCATGTTCCAGGCCGGCCAAGCCGCCGGTTTGACCAGCGCGCAGATTTCCTCGTGGATCTGGGCGATTTCCATCGGCATGGCGGTGTGCAGCATCGGCCTGTCCCTGCGCTACCGCACACCGATCACCATTGCCTGGTCGACACCCGGCGCAGCGCTGTTGATCACCAGCCTCGGCGGCGTCAGTTACGGCGAAGCCATCGGCGCCTACATCACCTGCGCGGTGCTGGTGACGCTCTGCGGGCTGACCGGCAGCTTCGAAAAACTGGTCAGACGCATCCCGGCGTCGCTGGCGGCGGCCTTGCTGGCGGGGATTCTGTTCAAGATCGGCAGCGAGATTTTCGTCGCCGCGCAGCATCGCACCGGCCTGGTGCTGGGGATGTTTTTCACCTACCTGCTCATCAAACGCCTGTCGCCGCGGTATGCGGTACTCGCCGCGCTGGTGATCGGCAGCGTGCTGTCCGGGCTGATGGGGCTCCTGGATTTCAGCGGCTTTCACCTGGAAGTGGCAACGCCGGTCTGGACCACACCGCACTTCTCGCTGGCGGCGACCATCAGCATCGGCATCCCGCTGTTCGTGGTAGCGATGACCTCGCAAAACATGCCGGGCGTCGCAGTGTTGCGCGCCGACGGCTATAACGTGCCAGCGTCGCCGCTGATCACCGTCACCGGCCTGGCCTCGCTGGTGTTGGCGCCGTTCGGCTCCCACGGCATCAACCTGGCGGCGATCAGTGCGGCGATCTGCACCGGGCCCCACGCCCATGAAGACCGTAACAAGCGCTACACGGCGGCAGTCTGGTGTGGCGTGTTCTACGGCATTGCCGGGGTGTTCGGCGCCACATTGGCGGCCTTGTTCGCAGCATTGCCCAAGGAACTGGTGCTGTCGATTGCGGCATTGGCGTTGTTTGGCTCGATCATCAATGGCTTGAGCATCGCCATGAATGAGCCGAAGGAACGGGAAGCGGCGCTGATCACCTTTATGGTCACCGCGTCAGGCTTGACGTTGTTTTCCATCGGGTCGGCGTTCTGGGGGATCGTGGCGGGGGTGTTGACGCTGCTGATTCTGAACTGGCGCAAGGCATAAAAAAACGGCGACCCTCAGGTCGCCGTTTTGTTTAGTATCACTTAGCCGCGTTGATCGGCTTTTCCGGATACCACACGTCCATCAACGGGCTGACTTCAGCCTTGGTCAGCTCGGAACGGGTTTTCAGCCAGGCGTCAACGGCAGCACGCTGCGCTTCGGAGACCGAGCCACGCTTCTGCAGGCAAACCAGACCGTAGTCATCGCCGCCGACATAGCCCAGACCGTTGGCTTCCATGGCTTCTTTGATGAATGCTTCGAGGAAAGCGTCGATAGCTTCTTCACTCAGGCCTTCGTTGAAGTCCAGGTTCAGTTCGAAACCCAGCTCTTGAAATTCATCAACGCACAGTTTTTTGCGCAGACGCTGGGAACGGTTAGTCGCCATTGGAACAATCCTCATAAGTAATAACGGGCGGCACTTTAGCAGCTTAAGGCAGCGATTGCCCGACTCTCTGGGACAGGCGGCGAAATGCCTGGAAAAAAAACCCCGATTAGCAGCTATCGTTCAGCTACAAGTGGTTCCAGCTTGGGGCATAATGCCGACACTTTCATGACTACTGAGGGATTTTCTTACATACCCCTCGCCTTTTTCACCCTCCTCAGCAGTAGGGTTTTATTCCTTATGATCAAATCTTTGCGTCCATTGCTCCTTGCCGGCGTTCTCCTGCCGCTGGCTTTTTCCGCCACCGCCGCCCCGATCAATAACACCCTGCCACCCAACGTTGCACAGGCCCTGCAGAAGGCCAAGTTGCAGAACACCGCATTGTCCCTGGTGATGCTGCCGTTGAACGGCCCCGGCACCCCCACCGTCTTCAATGCCGACGTCTCGGTGAACCCGGCCTCCACCATGAAGCTGGTCACCACCTACGCAGCCCTGGAAATGCTCGGCCCCAACCACCAGTGGAAGACCGAGTTCTACACCGACGGCACCCTCAGCGGTGGTGTATTGCGCGGCAACCTGTACCTCAAGGGCGGCGGCGATCCCAAGCTGAACATGGAAAAACTCTGGCTGCTGATGCGCGACCTGCGGGCCAATGGCGTGCAGCAAGTCACCGGCGATCTGGTGCTGGACCGTAGCTTCTTTATCCCGCCGCAACTGCCGGAGTTCAATGACGACGGCAATGACGAGAACAAACCGTTCCTGGTCAAGCCCGATGCCTTGCTGGTCAACCTCAAGGCCCTGCGCTTCGTGACCCGCAACGATTCGGGACGCGTGATCGTGTCGGTCGAGCCGCCGATCGCCAGCATTCGCATCGACAATCAGGTCAAGGCGTCCAACGCCAAGCAATGTACCGGCGACGTGCGCTACAACCCGGTGACGGCGGCGGATGGCAGCATCACCGTGACCGTCAGCGGCCAGTTGGGCGATGGCTGCAGCTCGCAGACCTACTTGTCGTTGCTCGACCACGCCACGTACACCGCCGGCGCCGTGCGGGCGATCTGGCAGGAGTTGGGCGGCACCATCCAGGGCCGTGACATCCAGGCACCGGTGCCCAAGGACGCCAAGGTACTGGCGCGGGCCTTCTCGCCGGACCTGGCGGAAATCATCCGCGACATCAACAAATACAGTAACAACACCATGGCCCAGCAGTTGTTCCTGAGCCTGGGCGCGCAGTTCCGCAACGACGCCGACGGCGACGATGCCAAGGCCGCGCAACGCGTGGTACGCCAGTGGCTGGCGAAAAAAGGCATCACCTCACCGCACCTGGTGATGGAGAACGGTTCGGGCCTGTCCCGTGCCGAACGCGTCAGCGCGCGTGAGATGGCGGCCATGTTGCAAGCCGCGTGGAGAAGCCCCTACGCCGCGGAATACATCAGCTCGATGCCAATCGCCGGCACCGACGGCACCATGCGTAAACGCCTGAAGACCACCGCCATGCGCGGTGAAGCCCACGTCAAGACCGGTACCTTGAACACCGTGCGCGCCATCGCCGGGTTCAGCCGCGACAACAACGGCAATACCTGGGTGGTGGTGGCGATCCTCAACGATCCGAAGCCGTGGGGTGCGTCGTCGGTGCTCGACCAGGTGCTGCTGGACCTGTACCGCCAGCCAAAGCTGGCGGCAGCGGCGCCAGTCCTCTAGACACCGCCACAACCTGTGGGCAAACCCGCGCCCACAGGTTGTGTACGACGTCGACATTCACACCGGCAAGCGTTCCGCTTCGACTCGATCCCTGCCCGCCTGCTTGGCCACGTACACCGCCGAATCCGCGCGCAGCAGTAACCCGTCGATCCCCTCATCGACCCGCCAACTGGCCACCCCGAAGCTGGCGGTGACGACTCCCACCGTCCCCATCGGCGCATCGCGCAGCGCCCGCCATAGCTCCATCGCCAAACCGTAGGCCTGGGCGCCGTCGGTGTTGGGGCATAACACCATGAACTCCTCGCCACCCAGGCGACAGAACACATCGGTGCGGCGCAGACGCTGGCTGATGCGCTTGCACAGTTCCTGCAACACCCCGTCGCCGACCGCATGGCCGTACTGGTCGTTGATACGCTTGAAGTGATCGATATCCAGCATGATCACCGACAACGCCCCCGAGGTGCGATTGAGGCGGACCATCTCAGCCTTGAGACGATCCTGGAAATACCGACGGTTATGGATCCCAGTGAGGGCATCGGTGATGGACAGCGCGCGCAGTTCTTCTTCCACGCGCTTGAGATCGGAAATGTCCGACACATAGCCGTGCCACAGCGTACCGCCGCCCGGCAGTTCTTCCGGCGTGGCCTCACCGCGAATCCAGCGCAGGCCCCGTTGCGGCAGTTGCACGCGGTACTCTTCGCGCCAGTGGCTCAATTGCAACGCGGATAAGCGGATCGACGCACGCACCCGCTCGACGTCCAGCGGGTGGATGCGCTCCAAGACCTGCGTTGCATCCCGTTGCAGCACCCCTGTGTCGATCTCATAGATATCGCGCATGCCATCACTGGCGTAGACAAACCGCCACTTGTCCTGGGGTTCCAGAGTGAATTGGAAGATCCCGCCCGGGACATGGGCGCTGAGTTTTTTCAGCAGACGGTCGCGCACGGCCAGGGCCTCGTAGGCGCGTTTTTGCTCGGTGACATCCAGGTACATCGCCAGGTGCCCGACCCATAAGCCATGGTCATCCAGCAACACGGTGCCCAACATATTCACCGTCAAACGGCTGCCATCCTCGCGCACCAAGGTCCACTCGCGCGCCTCGTGCGGGCTGCCCGGGCTCTCCACCAGCATCGCCTGGCTCGGCGGGATTCGCCGGCCCAATGCAATGCTCAGACTCGCCGCACGCACATCCAGCTCCGCCGCCACATGCAGGCTCTCCAGGGTCGAGCGGCCGAGTATGTGCTCGGCCTTGAACCCCAGCATCTGCTCGGCACCGGCGTTGAAGGTGTTGATCACGCCGTGCAAGTCGGTGGCAATGATCGCAACCTGCGTCGCGGCGTTCAGCACACTGCGTAACTGGCCATGGGCGCTGCGCAGTTCCTGCTCGCGCAGGCGTAGCTGCACGGTACGCTGCTCCACCAGTTTCAAGGCGCGCTGACGCTGGCTGACCAACATATAGAGCAAGACACTGAGCAACAGGCTGAAGAGCCCGCCCACGGCCAGGATCGGGACCAACGACGAGCCGTTGCCCTGTTCGAACACCTGGCTGGGGCGCAGGTTCAGGGCGTAGACATGATCGCCGAGGGTGAGGCGACGCGCGGCGACCAGATCGCTGTTGGCCAGGGCATTGCTGGATTCGTACAACAGGCGCCCTTGCTGGTCGGAAGTGTCGACGATCTGCGTCACCAGATTATCGCGATCCGACTTGGGCAAGCCGTCGGCCATCAACTGGCGCATGCTGATCACGGCCATCACAAAGCCGTAGGGTTCCGTTCCGCCCGGGGAGATGACCGGCGCGACCAATAACACGCCGGTGGCATAGGCCGGTTCCACCCCCACCAACTGCATGGGCTGGGACACGGCCAGCTTGCCGCTCGCTTGTGCGCGCTCCAGGGTCGAGCGCCGCAGTGGCTGGGCCAGCAGGTCAAAGCCCAGCGGCGAACCGAGCAGGCTTCGGGTCTGGCTGTACAGGACCGGCACGTATTCATCGCGCTCCACCGCCGGGGCCAACTCACCGCGTGAATTCAGTTCCCGTATGCTGAACGGCAGACCGCGCTGGCGCGATACGTCCTGTTCAAACTGAGCGCGCTGATCACGCATAACCCGCGGCGCCCAGGCATAGGCCCGGGAACGCAGCAGCAAAGGCTGGGCAAAACCGTCGAACTCGTCGCGGGACACATCATTGGAATTGACGAAGAAGCGTTGCAGGCTGGTCAGGCGTTGCTCCTGGTCCTCGAAACGCTCCTGCAGACGGGTGAATCGCTCATTGACCAACAGCTGGAAACGCTGGCGCCCCTGCTGTTGATAGAGATCGGATGTCGCCCAGGCGACGATGATCGTCAAAGCGCTACCGCCCAGAAACACCACCAATGCCATCAACCAAGCCGATACCTGCTCATTGATAAAACCTAGGATCTTCGGGCGAACGGCTTGCAACGGCATAGGCAACACTCACAACGCCAGCGTGTGGGGGGATCACTTTGGCCGGACATTTAGTTATAGCGAGCGGCCCTCCGTTTGACCAGCGTAAAAAAGCCGCAAGACCGGATAATTCCAGGCTTGCGGCTGATGAGTGGAGCAATCAGCGAGCAGTGATTTTCCAGGCCCGATGGATCTTCGCGTTACGCGCAAAATCCGGGTCGAGGGTCTTGTCGCTGATCTCCTCGACCGCGTAGCGTTCGCTGAGGTTGTCCTCAAGCACGAACTTGCGGAAGTTGTTCGAGAAGTACAGCACGCCGCCCGGTGCCAGGCGCGCCATGGCGAGGTCGAGCAGTTGCACGTGGTCGCGCTGCACGTCGAAGATCCCTTCCATGCGCTTGGAGTTGGAGAAGGTCGGCGGGTCGATGAAGATCAGGTCGAACTCATCGCGACTGGCTTCCAGCCACGCCATCACATCACCCTGCTCCAGGCGGTTCTTGTCGGAGAAACCGTTGAGGGAGAAGTTGCGGCGCGCCCAGTCCAGGTAGGTCTTGGACAGGTCGACGCTGGTCGTGGTGCGCGCGCCGCCCTTGGCCGCATGCACGCTGGCGGTGGCGGTGTAGCAATACAGGTTGAGGAAACGCTTGCCGGCCGCCTCTTTCTGGATACGCATACGCATCGGCCGGTGGTCGAGGAACAGGCCGGTGTCGAGGTAGTCGGTGAGGTTGACCAGCAGCTTCACGCCGCCTTCGCTGACCTCGGTAAACTTACCCTGGGCGCTCTGGCGTTCGTACTGCTTGGTGCCGCTCTGACGCTCGCGGCGCTTGACCACCACGCGGCTCTTGTCGATGTTCAGCGCCTGGGGAATGGCCGCCAATGCGTCGAACATGCGCGCGGAGGCTTTTTCCGGGTCGATGGATTTCGGCGCGGCGTATTCCTGCACGTGGACCCAATCGTGATACAGGTCGATGGCCATGGAATATTCCGGCATGTCGGCATCGTAGACGCGGTAGCAATCCACGCCCTCACGCTTGGCCCACTTGCCCAGTTGCTTGAGGTTCTTTTGCAGGCGGTTGGCAAACATCTGCCCGCCTTCGCTCAGGCGCGCCTGTTCGACCACAGGGGCCGGCGCCGGTGCAGGTTTGATCGGGTTGCCGTTCTTGTTGTACTGACGCTCTTGCGGCTCGGTCGGGGCCTGGTCGTAGGCGGCTTGTTCACGTTCGGCCTGGCGCTGCTCCGGGGTGCGGCGCTCGCCGGTGACGAACTGGTCCGGGTTGACCTTGATCAGCAGCAATTTGCACGGCAAAGCGCCGTTCCAGAACGAATACTGCTTGTGACTGCGGATGCCCATGCGCTTGCCCAGGTCCGGCGCGCCGGTGAACACCGCCGCCTCCCAGCCCATGCACGCCTGGCGCAGACGCTCGCCGAGGTTCTGGTAGAGGTACAACAGGCTCGCTTCGTCGCCCAGGCGCTCGCCGTAGGGCGGGTTGCAGATCACCAGGCCTTTCTGGTTCTGGTCCGGGCGCGGCTCGAACGTGCCGACTTCGCCCTGGTACACCTTGATCCAATGGCTGAGACCGGCACGCTCGATGTTGTTGCGAGCAGGCTGGATCAAGCGCGGATCGGCTTCGTAGCCACGAATCCACAACGGCGGCTTGTTCATGCCGATGGCAGCGCGCTCGCTGGCCTCGGTGTGCAGTTTCTTCCACAACGCCGGGACGTGACCGAGCCAGGTGGTGAAACCCCACAGTTCGCGATTGAGGTTGGGCGCCATATCGGCGGCGATCATCGCGCCTTCCACCAGGAAGGTGCCGACGCCGCACATCGGGTCGGTCAACGCGCCGCCTTCCGCAGCGATGCGCGGCCAGCCGGCACGGATCAGGATGGCTGCAGCGAGGTTTTCCTTCAACGGTGCGGCACCCTGCTGCAGGCGGTAACCGCGCTGGTGCAGGCTGTGGCCGGACAGGTCGAGGGAGAGAATCGCTTCGCCACGGTCCAGGCGCAGGTGGATGCGCAGGTCCGGGTTGATCTTGTCGATGGACGGACGCTCGCCGGTCGGGGTGCGCAGCTTGTCGACAATCGCATCCTTGACCTTCAGCGCGCCGAAGTGGGTGTTGTCGATGCCCGAGCCGTGACCGCTGAACTCCACCGCCAGGCTGCCGTCCGGGACCATGTGATCGGCCCAGTCGATATCCAGCACGCCATGGTAGAGGTCTTCGGCGTCCTTCATCGGGAAGCGCTTGAGGACCAGCAACACGCGGTTGGCCAGGCGCGACCAGAGGCACAGGCGGTAGGCGGTTTCCATGTCGGCCATGCCGCGCACGGCCGAGGTGTGCTCGCGGGCTTCCTCAAGGCCAAGCCCGGCGGCTTCCTCGATCAGCAGGCCTTCGAGGCCCTTGGGGCAGGTGAGGAAGAGTTCAAAACGGTCCGACATGGGCAATCCAGGCTTTTCAGCAATAAATGAACGGGCGACGCATCGCCGGCTCGGTTTTCAATCAAGCACTTTTCTTGAAGAGTGCCCGCGTGGCACGAATGTGCCGTCCCACCCCGTCTGGCGGGCCTGTGGGCCTTGATTGACGGGGCAGAGAGATAAGTTATGCAACAAAAAGAAATATTCAGACCCTTCGTCGAATAATAACCGACTGCAACGGGCGGGCTTTTTCAGCAAGGGATTAAGCCATTCTCTTCGTAAGGCACATCATAGCCGGCTTTGCCCAATAAAAGGGGCGAAAAGCCATCCCAGCTTATGGCTATAACATCGTTATTGTTACGTGCTTATGACAAAACGATCATTGAATCCATGTGACCTATTGGTTAGAACTCAACACAGGTCAGCGCCACAACGACGCTGGCACATTGGCTCGCCACGCCGGCAGCGGGCCGCACCAACGGCAGAAAAACTCTGCCCGGCCTCAGACGAGGCCGAAGGATATCAAGACAGTCAACAAGTGAGGGAAACACCCTATGAGAAGACTTAAGCGTGATCCGTTGGAAAGAGCATTTTTACGCGGATATCAATACGGCGTTCATGGCAAATCCCGTGAGCTTTGCCCATTTACTCTACCGTCGGTACGCCAAGCCTGGATCAACGGCTGGCGAGAAGGACGCGGCGACAACTGGGACGGTATGACAGGCACTGCGGGCATCCACAGACTCAACGAACTTCACGCGGTCGGCTAATCAAGGGCATTCAATTCCGACACCAGCACGAATATAGCTAACGACTTAACCACGCACGCCCTATCCAGGCGGCGGGCTTCGGCCCAGGGGCTCCTCTTGAGGAGCCCTTTTTATTGGGCGTGTGTCAGGCCTTTTTGGGCAATGCCGCGATCGCGTCCACCGCCTCGCGAATCAGCGCCGGGCCTTTGTAGATAAAGCCGGAATACAGCTGCACCAGGCTCGCACCAGCGGCGATCTTCTCGGCCGCGTGCTTGCCTTCGGTGATACCGCCGACCGCGATGATCGGCAAACGCCCGGCCAGCTCGGCGGCCAGCACCTTGACGATGTGCGTGCTCTTGTCACGCACTGGAGCGCCCGACAAGCCGCCCGCCTCGTCGCCATGGGCCAGGCCTTCAACGCCGACACGGCTGAGGGTGGTGTTGGTGGCAATCACCGCATCCATGCCTGACTCCACCAGGGCCTGGGCGACCAGCACGGTTTCTTCATCCGTCATGTCCGGGGCGATCTTGATCGCCAACGGCACACGCTTGCCATGGCGCACGGCGAGGTCTTCCTGGCGCAGGCGCAAGGCTTCGAGCAATTGCTTGAGGGAGTCACCGAACTGCAGGCTACGCAGGCCCGGGGTGTTGGGCGAGCTGACGTTCACCGTGACGTAGCTGGCGTGGGCGTAGACCTTGTCCAGGCAGATCAGGTAGTCATCCACCGCGCGCTCCACCGGCGTATCGAAATTCTTGCCGATGTTGATCCCGAGGACGCCCTTGTACTTCGCCGCCTGGACCCGCGACAGCAGGTGATCGACACCGAGGTTGTTGAAGCCCATGCGGTTGATGATCGCCTCGGCCTCCGGCAGGCGAAAGATGCGCGGCTTGGGGTTGCCCGGTTGAGGGCGCGGGGTCACGGTGCCGATTTCGACGAAACCGAAACCCAACTGCGCAAAGCCATCGATGGCCGTACCGTTCTTGTCCAGGCCGGCAGCCAGCCCGACCGGGTTGGGAAAGTCGAGCCCCATCACCGAAACCGGCATTTTCGCCGGTGCCTTGCATACCAGGCCATTGAGCCCCAGGCGGCCACCGGCACCGATCAGGTCCAGGGACAGATCATGGGAAGTCTCCGGGGAGAGTTTGAACAACAGCTGGCGGGCCAGGGTATACATGGGCGGGCTAGACTCGGATGGCGGCGATAAGTGGCGGCGATTATAGCCGGGCTGGCGGCCTGCGTGCGAGGCGTGCCGCCCAATCGTCAGTAGCGATGCGCGACCAACGCTTCGTAACGGGCCCAGACCTTCTGTGCGTACTGCAAGCGCAACGCCTCACGCTGTGGACCAGGCCCCGGGCCTGCGTTATAGGCGCCGATGGCCGTCCAGTTATAGCCGAAGCGCTGAACGAACTCGGCAAGAATCGAGGCCCCGACCTCTATTGACAGGCACGGCTCACTCAACAGCCGGTCTTCGGTGATGCCTAGTTTGAGCAAGCGGGGCAAGTGAATGCTGTTGATCTGCATCAGGCCGATATCGCGGGTGCCGTTGCGATTGTTGTAATTCATCGCGCCCGCACGGTAACCCGACTCTACGGCAGCAATGGCTTGCAGCAATTCCGGCTCAAGATCGTAGCGAGTGGCCACCTCATCCCAACAATACGCCAGCGCCTTATTGCTGCCCATCAGCACCACCAGCAACAGGCCCTTGCGCCACGCATTGCGCATCCCGGGGCTACCTGCCACAGGCCGAACAAACATCGATGGGCTGCAACGAGGCGCGCTCGGCTGGCCGCACCGGGCATGTAAAGCGATAGCCCCTGCCATAGATCGTCTTGATAAACCCTTTGTCGGCGCGCAGATGTTTACGCAACGAATAAATGCAGCGTGTCAGCGATTCCTCCGACACCTCCCCCTGGCGCCAAGCCATTTCAAGCAAACAGTCTTTGGTCATCAGCGCACCACCGGACACCAACAACAAGCGCAGCACTTGCCATTCCTTGGGCGGCAACTGGATATCCGCGTCCTCGCCGGTCAAGCGTCCATCGCCATGCAGGGTCCAGCGGCCAAAGACCAGGGAAATCGTCATCCCTCCATCATTCACCACGGCCATACACACCTCTGCATCCAACCACTGACATTGAAATCCTGATTTCCAGAAATGGCGCATACGCCGACTGCACGACTATAAAAAAAGCCTCCCCGAGCCACCCTAGGAGAAAGCCCATATCAGCAGGGCTTTCCGGAATCGCCTTGTAAGAAATCTCACTGGAACTGATAACTAAGGCGATACCCACTCCTGGTAGACCTCAAGCAGCTCAACCCCCAGGCGGTCTTCCAACTGCACCAGCTCGCCCAGAGCCAGTAACTGACCGTTGACGCGCACTTCCACGCAATGGATGACCTCCGGTGCCAGCGGCAGCACTTTCCCCGGTGCAAACAACGCCAGCCGCTTGCGCGTGATCAGTTGTTCCTGCAAAAGAATTTCCAGATGCATGACGAGCGCCTACCTCATTGATCGACATCGCGAATCGACCGCGCAAACGCACGGTGCACCCGTTCGTATTGCGGCTGAGTCAGCGGTGGCGGCCCGACGGTGCCATCCAGGGTCTTGAGCTCGTTGCCCACGGCCCGGGCCTGAATCACAAACAGCCGTACTTCGGCACGCTGGCCAGGCGCAGTGGCACGCCCCTGCGCATCAACATCCCGGCGAAACCCGCCCAACCACAGGCGTTTCCCCTGTGGCATCCGAACGACACTGCTGACGCTGACCCGCCCGACTGCGGTCATTTTCTGACGCCGCCCCGCCTCGCCCATCTGGCGGTCATCCTCAAGGCTCAGCAGCATCTCGATCTCGTTCGCCTCGGCAAACCGCGGCAACGCGCTGACCTGGGTGCCATAGCGTATGGGTTTCCAGTCGGTGCGAGCGGCGGCGGGCCCCGGCACGTAGAGTGTGTGGTTATCCTGGAACACCGCAGGAACGTTCTCCTGGGTGAGAATCACCGGCAGTGTCACCACCCGCGCGCGCCGTCGTCGCTCCAGCACGGCGATCTGCGCCATCAGGCGATTGTCCTCCAACGGCTCCAGCACCCGGGTCGCCGAAGTTGATGTGTGGGTTTCCTCGGCCCAGGCCTGGTCGATTTTCTTCAGTTCGTCACGGTCCACATCCACCAGCCACAGCGAAACCTCGATCGCGCGCTTGGGCACATCCAGCTCCGCCACCAATTGCTCGATAAAACGCACCTGGGCAGGCTTGCCCTTGATCAGCAGGCTGTTGGTATCCGGGTAAGGAATCACGGCCAGGCTCTTGTCGGCCAGCAAGCCGGGCGGCCGTTGCGCGGGCGCCTGTTGTTCGCGGGAAAGCACGGTCTCGATCAGCGACGCCATGCCCGGCACATTGACCTTTTCCTCGCCCATGACGTACTCGCGGTCCGCCACATGGGTATTGAGCACCTGCACCACGCCAAACGCCTGCTGGCCCACACGGAGCGCGGCCCGCTGGCGGTCCATCAATTGCGTAAGGTGCAGCACCTGGTCGACATAGTTCGCCGGCCCGGACACATAGAACATCCGGCCCCCGCTCTCCCGCAGCGGGTAGCGGGACTCATCGAGCCCCGAGCGACGCATGAACTCGCGCAGCCTTGAGACGGAAATATGCCGCAGCGTCACCGCCGAGCTCTTCGCTTCATCTGCTGCGTAGAGGTAGAGCACCTGCCCGTCGCTGTACCAGATCAGGTGATGCTGCTCGGCTACCGCCTCCAGCACCTGCTGTGCCCGGCTGAAATCGTAGGTTCCGTCTACGCGTTGCCGAGCCGCCGCCCGGCTGACAACGACCGGCAGGCCGAGAGGCAGCGACAACGCGCTGAAAAACGTGTGCAGGCTTTCGTCCCGCGCCTGGTAAGTCTCACCCCGGGCAGACGCACAGCCCAGCATCAACACCGCGTAAAACAGCCAGCGGCACAGCCGATGGGCGGCCATCGTTGTCGGAGAATCAGCGTACACCGTGGGGTTTCCTGGGCAGTCTGGCATAGGGAAGCGGCCATACTGAAAGCCTGTGGCGTTTCAATCTTGATGGAAAGTTGACGGCGTAACACGCCGTTCCGCCCGTGGCATGTGCCTTGCTATGCACTCTGTATCAGAGCGCGCGCCAACGTCGGAGCGGGCTTACGGACAAAGGCGTCGTTACCCGCAATGGCTCGCGCCGCCATCTGAGGGAGCGACGCTTTTTTTTGAACGAAAAGGTAGGTGTTGATGAACGATTCGGACGGCAACAGCCCGATAAACGACCCGCTGGCCTGGGTCAACGGCAGTGACGCCCCGGAAAAGAGCAGCCTCGACCTGGGCTTCATGGCCTTGAGCGATTGCGCCTCGCTGGTGGTCGCGGCCACCCAGGGCTTCGCGCAACCCTATGGCTTGACACTGAACCTCAAGCGTCAGTCGTCGTGGGCCAACCTGCGCGACAAACTGGTCAGCGGCGAACTGGATGCCGCCCACAGCCTGTATGGGCTGATCTACGCCGTACACCTGGGCATCGGCGGCGTGGCCGCCACCGATATGGCGGTACTGATGGGGCTGAACCAGAACGGGCAGAGCATCAACCTGTCCCACGACCTGCAACAGCAAGGGGTGGTCACTCCTGAGGCACTGGATCGCCACGTGCACCAAAGCCGAACAAAACTGACCTTCGCCCAGACGTTTCCCACAGGCACCCACGCCATGTGGCTGTATTACTGGCTGGCGAGCCAAGGTATCCATCCATTGCAGGATGTGAACAGTGTGGTGGTACCGCCGCCGCAAATGGTGGCGCACCTATTGGCCGGGCGCATCGACGGTTTTTGTGTCGGCGAACCCTGGAGCGCCAGTGCGGTGAAGCAGAACCAGGGCTTCACCCTGGCGACCAGCCAGGCGATCTGGCCGGACCACCCGGAAAAAGTGCTCGGCTGCACCCAAGCGTTCGTCGACCAATACCCCAACACCGCCCGCGTACTGGTGATGGCGATTCTGGAGGCCAGCCGCTTTATCGAGGCGAGCCACGAAAACCGCCGTTCCACCGCGCAGCTGCTCAGCGCCCGCGAGTACCTCGACGCGCCACTCGACTGCATCGAGCCGCGTCTGCTCGGGACTTACGACGATGGGCTTGGCAACCAGTGGCAAGATCCCCACGCACTGCGCTTTTTCGCCGATGGCGAGGTGAACGTGCCCTACCTCTCCGACGGCATGTGGTTCATGACCCAGTTTCGCCGCTGGGGCCTGTTGCGCGAAGACCCGGACTACCTCGGCATTGCCCGCCAAGTGCAGCAACTGGAGCTGTATCGCCAGGCAGCCGATGCCGTCGGCGTCACCGCGAACGTCCAGGACATGCGCAGCAGCCAACTGATCGACGGCAAGATCTGGGATGGCTCCGCCCCCGCCGCCTACGCCCGCAGCTTCCGCCTGCATGCCCTGGCTGACCACACCAGCCGCCACGCCTTGCGCTGACAGGAGGACCGATATGTTGCGAATCCTGTTGATCAACGACACACCGCGCAAGGTCGGGCGCCTCAAGGCGGCACTGACCGAGGCCGGGTTTGAGGTGATCGATGAGTCGGGCCTGACCATCGATCTGCCTGCGCGCGTCGAAACGGTGCGGCCGGACGTAATCCTGATCGATACCGAGTCACCCGGCCGCGATGTGATGGAGCAAGTGGTGCTGGTCAGCCGCGACCGACCGCATCCGATCGTGATGTTTACCGACGAGCACGACCCGGACGTCATGCGCCAGGCCATCAAATCCGGCGTCAGCGCCTACATTGTCGAAGGTATCCAGGCCCAACGCCTGCAGCCGATCCTCGACGTGGCCATGGCCCGCTTCGAAAGCGACCAGGCCCTGCGCGCCCAGCTGCAGGCCCGCGATCAACAGCTGGCCGAGCGCAAGCGCATCGAACTGGCCAAAGGCATGCTGATGAAAATGAAGAACTGCAACGAGGAAGAGGCCTACACCCTGATGCGCCGCCAGGCCATGAGCCGCCAGCAGAAACTGATCCAGGTGGCGGAGCAGATCATCGCCATGAGCGAGTTGCTGGGCTAACCCTCCTCGACAGCGGCTACGGCAGATTGGCCCAGGACTTGCTAAGTATTCAACACAGGTAACCAACGGCGGTTGCCCCTTCACGACAAAGACGTCGCACACCCGGTTTGCCCTCGCGAACCCGGTGGCGGCGTTTTTTTGTTTTGGCCCTTTGACACGGGGCCGGTGGGGCGGCCGTAGCCGGCTGTTCCATCACCAGGCCTTCTTACAAGACTCCCAACCGTTGAGGTGCGTGATGAAATCAAGCTTCTGGAAATCCGGGCACACCCCGACCCTGTTTGCCGCGTTCCTGTATTTCGACCTGAGCTTCATGGTCTGGTACCTACTGGGCCCGCTGGCGGTGCAGATCGCCGCCGACCTGCACCTGACCACGCAACAACGCGGCCTGGTGGTGGCGACCCCCATCCTGGCAGGCGCAGTGCTGCGTTTTCTGATGGGCATGCTGGCGGACAGACTCTCGCCCAAGACCGCCGGGCTGATCGGCCAGGTGATTGTGATCGCCGCACTCTTCGGCGCCTGGAAACTCGGCATCCACAGCTATGAACAAGCCCTGTTGCTGGGGCTGTGCCTGGGGATGGCCGGAGCGTCCTTCGCGGTCGCCCTACCGTTGGCGTCCCAGTGGTATCCCGCGGAGCACCAGGGCAAAGCCATGGGCATCGCCGGCGCCGGCAACTCGGGCACTGTGTTCGCAGCCATATTGGCACCGGTGCTTGCAGCGGCGTTCGGCTGGAGCAATGTGTTCGGTTTCGCCCTGATTCCGTTGATCCTGACCCTGATCATCTTCGCCTGGCTTGCGCGCAATGCCCCCGAACGCCCGAAGGCCAAATCCATGGCCGATTACTTCAAGGCCCTCGGCGACCGTGACAGCTGGTGGTTCATGTTTTTCTACAGCGTGACCTTCGGCGGCTTTATCGGCCTGGCCAGCGCCCTGCCCGGCTACTTCAACGACCAATACGGCCTGAGCCCGGTAACCGCCGGCTACTACACCGCCGCCTGCGTGTTCGGCGGTAGCCTGATGCGCCCACTCGGCGGCGCCCTGGCCGACCGTTTCGGCGGGATTCGCACGTTGCTGGGCATGTACAGCGTGGCGGCGATCTGCATCGCTGCGGTGGGTTTCAACTTGCCCAGCTCCTACGCGGCCCTGGCACTGTTCGTCTGCACCATGCTCGGCCTTGGCGCCGGTAATGGCGCGGTGTTCCAGTTGGTGCCCCAGCGTTTCCGCCGTGAGATCGGTGTAATGACCGGCCTGATCGGCATGGCCGGCGGTATCGGCGGTTTCGCCCTGGCAGCAGGCATGGGTGCGATCAAACAAAGCACCGGCAGCTATCAACTGGCCCTGTGGTTGTTCGCCAGCCTTGGCGTACTGGCCTGGTTCGGCCTGCACGGCGTCAAGCGCCGCTGGAGAACCACCTGGGGCTCGGCTGCCGTGACCGCCGCGCGCGTCTGATGAGCCTGCACCTGAGCGTCGCCCAGGCCAGCGCCATCGGCCCGCGCGCCGAGAACCAGGACGCCCTGCGCGTGGTCACGCCCCTGGCGGAGCTGGCCGCGAGCAAGGGTTACCTGTGCGCCATCGCCGACGGTGTCAGCCAATGCGCCGACGGCGGTCTGGCCGCACGCTCGACCTTGCAGGCGCTGGCCCTGGACTATTACGCCACGCCGCAAACCTGGGGCGTGGCCCAGGCGCTCGAACGTCTATTGCTCGCGCAGAATCGCTGGCTGCGGGCCAATGGCGGTGGCCAGCCGTTGCTGACCACCCTCAGTGCCCTGGTGTTTCGCGGGCAACGCTTCACCTTGGCCCACGTCGGCGATTGCCGGGCGTATCGCTGGCTGGACGGCGAATTGCAGCGCATCAGTGAAGATCATGTATGGGAACAGCCGGGCATGCAGCATGTGCTCAAGCGCGCGCTCGGCCTGGATCAACACCTGGTGCTGGATTTTCTCGACGGCCAATTGCGCGAGGGCGAATGCTTCCTGCTGCTCAGCGATGGGGTGTGGGCGACTTTGGGTGATCACAGCATCAGTGCGATCCTGCGCGAGCAGACCGACCTCGATCTGGCGGTACACACCCTGGTCACCGCCGCACACTTGGCCGGCAGCCAGGACAACGCCAGTGCCCTGCTGGTACGCATCGATAAACTCGGCGCCGCGACCCTGGGCGACGCGCTGGTGCAATTGCAGCAATGGCCGCTGCCACCCGCGCTGAAAGCCGGGCAACAGTTCGAAGGCTGGCAGGTGGAAAGCGTATTGGCGCAGAGCCGCCAGTCGTTGCTGTACCGGGTCCGCGATGCCCAGCAGCAACCCTGGTTGCTGAAAACCCTGCCCCTCAGCCGTGACGATGACAACGACGCCGGTCAAGCCTTGCTGTCGGAGGAATGGTTTCTGCGGCGGGTGGCCGGGCGCGCGTTTCCTGAAGTCCACGCGGCCAGCGGGCGTCAGCACTTGTACTACGTGATGCGTGAATATCCGGGGCAAACCCTGGCGCAATTATTCCTGCAACAGGGCCCATTGCCCCTGGCGCAATGGCAATTCGTGGCCGAACGTTTACTGCGGGCGGTGGGTCTGTTGCATCGTCGGCAAATACTGCACCGTGACATCAAACCGGAGAACCTGCTGCTGGGTGACGATGGTGAGTTGCGCGTACTGGATTTCGGCCTGGCCTACTGCCCGGGTCTCTCCGAGGATCGCGCGCATGTACTGCCCGGCACACCAAGCTTTATCGCGCCCGAAGCGTTCCAGGGCGACCGTCCCACAGCCCAACAAGACTTATACAGCGTAGGTGTCAGCCTGTATTACTTGCTGACTGGGCATTACCCCTACGGTGAAATTGAGGCTTTCCAACGGCCCAGATTCACCCAACCGGTCAGCGCCAGCCGCTACCGCCCCGACCTGCCGGACTGGTTACCGCTCAGCCTCGAGCGCGCGGTGGCGGCTCAACCTGCACAACGCTATGAAACCGCCGAAGAATGGCTGCTGGTGCTGGAGCAGGCAGACCGACGGGAACTGAGTGTCCGCCCCCGGCCGTTGCTGGAGCGGGAACCCTTGAAGGTCTGGCGCACCCTGGGGTTGCTCTCGATGCTGATCAATCTGACGCTTCTTTACTTACTCTTTCACCGCTGACGTCATCTCTAGACGAGGGAAAACACATGAACGCAAAAGTCTGGCTGGTGGGCGCGGGCCCTGGCGACCCGGAGCTGTTGACCCTCAAGGCGGTTCGGGCGATGAACTGCGCCGATGTGGTGCTGATCGATGATCTGGTCAACCCGCAGGTACTGGAACACTGCACGGCAGCGCGGGTGATCACCGTCGGTAAACGTGGGGGCTGCCGCTCAACGCCGCAGGACTTCATCCACCGCCTGATGTTGCGCTACGCCCGCCAGGGCAAGTGCGTGGTACGGCTCAAGGGCGGCGACCCGTGCATTTTCGGGCGCGGTGGCGAAGAGGCGATGTGGCTGCGCGAACGCGGCGTCGAAGTCGAGTTGGTCAACGGGATCACAGCCGGGCTGGCGGGCGCGACGAACTGCGCGATTCCACTGACCTTGCGTGGTGTCAGCCGCGGCGTGACGCTGGTCACAGCGCACACCCAGGACGACAGCAGCCTTAATTGGCGCGCGCTGGCGGAAGGCGGGACGACGCTGGTGATCTATATGGGGGTGGCGAAGCTGGAAGAGCTTCGTCAGCAGTTGCTGGAAGGCGGGATGGCCGCGGATATGCCCGTGGCAATGATCGAAAATGCCTCATTGCCGCAGCAGCGGGAGTACCGTAGCCATTTGTCGCAGATGCACGAGGATGCACAGGCGTTCGCCCTGAAGAGCCCGGCGATCCTGGTGATCGGCAGTGTCGCCGCCACCTCGCAAGCAGCGAGCGTCGCAGCGGCAGCCAGCGCCTGAGGCAAACCCCAGGCGAAAAAAAACCCGGCCGAAGCCGGGTTTTTTTCTACTACTCAGTAATTACTGAGCAGCTTGAGCTTCAACAGCAGCTTCTACGCGACGGTTGATAGCGCGGCCAGCTTCAGTTGCGTTGTCAGCAACTGGGCGGGATTCGCCGTAACCTACCGAGCTAATGCGGCTAGGAGCTACGCCGTCTTTAACCAGGACTTGCTTAACAGCGTCAGCACGACGCTGGGACAGCTTCTGGTTGTAGGCGTCTGGGCCCACGGAGTCAGTGTGACCAGCCACTTCTACGTGGGTAGCTGGGTACTGCTTCATGAAGTCAGCCAGGTTTTTCACGTCGGCGTAGCTGTTAGGCTTAACCACGGACTTGTTGAAGTCGAACTTAACGTCCAGCTCAACACGAACAACGTTAGCAACCGGTGCTTCTGGCTCTGCAACTGGCTCTGGAGCTGGTGCTGGGGTAGGAGCTGGAGCAACTGCGCCAGCGTTACCGCCGAAGTTCACACCCAGGCCGACCAGTGCGGAGTAATCCCACTTGCCGTTGTCCAGTGCGTAGTCAGCTTCAACACCGGCACGAGCGTACAGGTTGTTGGTGAAGTAGTACTTCACGCCAGTACCAGCGATGAGCTGGGTAGTTTGGTCGCGACCGCTGTGGCCGTCAGCACGAACGTTGCCACGGCTCTGGTGACCGACACCGCCTTCTACGTATGGACGCAGGGAGTCGACGCCAGCTTGACCGAAGTGATACTGGGCCACGAGGCTGGTGGTATCGCCTTTGATCTTCTGGCTACCGGTACCGTCGTTCGAACGGGTGTGGTTGGTCTTGTCGTAGGACAAGTCCAACGACAGGTCGTCGGTCAGGAAATAACCAATGCGAGCGCCTGGGTTGAAGCCGTCTTCGATATGATTGACGCTATCGTTGTACTGCTTCTTGTAGAACAGCTCGCCTTCAACTGCGCCTTGGCCTTGTGCCAGAACGCCGAAAGAAGTAGCGGCAATAAGAGAACCAATGGCCAAGCCCAAGGTGTTTTTCAGTTTCATCCGTTAAATCCCCATCTGGTGATTGTAAAGCAGTCCCACAAACCGGGGGACAACTCGGCGACAAGTCTAACAGAACTTGCCTACACGTAAGAGATATTTGCCACGCACTAAGTTTCAGTCTCGCCCGCAAATTTCTCACGTAATTTATCAAGAGCACGTTTGTAACGCATTTTTGTAGCACTCAAACCCATATGCATGATGTCAGCGATTTCCTGAAATTCCAGCTCTGCGACAAAACGTAGCACCAGAATTTCGCGGTCAATCGGGTTCACATGCACCAACCAGCGATCAAGTCCGCCCTTCTCCTCGGGTGCCGGCGTCTTTTCTTCAGACGCCTCCTCAAGGGGGTCCAGACTCAAGGCGTCCATCAAGCGACGCTTTCGCCGTTCCTTACGATACTGCGTGATGCACTCGTTGTACGTGATGCTGTAGAGCCAGGTCTTGAACTTCGATTTGCCCTCGAAGTTCTTCAGGCCATACAACACCTTGAGCATCACTTCCTGACAGACATCATCCGCATCTCTATCGTTCCCTAAATACCTTGAACAAACGTTGAACAGAGTGCGTTGATATCTGCGCATCAATTCTTCATACGCGCGTGTTACGTGAAACAGCTCCGTGTGCGAGCGCGCGACCAACTCCTCATCAGAGAGCTCACGGGGGTCATAGCGCGTGGACAGCGTTTGGGCTTTATTCAAAACAAGTCGTGCCGACAGTCAGGTCAATGTCCGCCACAGCCCGGTCACCCGGGTTCGCGGCGGCGTACATTAGCAGGGTTTGCCGGGTTAGCGGCTACTGACCTGCTGCTCCAGGAGAATCCGATTGGACAGCGACACCAGGTCGCCGTCATCAGTCAGCACAGTTGTCTTGACCGTACCGATCTCCTCGATTTGCCCCTCGACCTCGCCCACACGCACGTGCTGCCCTACCTGATACAACTCACGCACATAGATTCCCGCCAGAATCTGACCGGCAATTTCCCGACTTCCCAGACCCATGGCCAGCGCAACGGCCAGACCAACGGTAATCAAAACAATCACAATCACGTGGTTGAGCAGGTCAGTCTTGACCTCCAACTGGCTGATCGCGACGGAAATACTGATGATGATCACGAGCCCCTGGGCGATTCGCCCCAGGCCTGCCGCGTAGTCCAGCCCGACCCCTTCAGCGGCCCCGCGTACCAACCCGTTGGCTAATTGTGCGAGCAAAACGCCGACGAGAAGCACCAGCGCGCCGCCGAATACCTTCGGCAAATACAGTGCCAGCATGTCCAGCGTAGCTGAAACTCGCTCAAGGCCAAGGGATTGAGCCGCAGAAACCAGAAAAATCAACAAAACGAACCAGTAAACGATCTTGCCGATCAAGGTCGAGATCGGCACTTGCAGCCCGGCGCGGCCGAGCAGCTTGGTCAGGCCGGTGCCTGCCATCAAACGGTCCAGACCGAGTTTGGCGAGCAGCTTGGACAGCAGGGTGTCGAGCAGCTTGGCCACGACAAAACCCAGCAATACCAGGACCAGCGCCCCAAACAGGTTGGGAATGAAATTCGCCACCTTGGTCCACAATGCGGTCATCGCGGTGACCAGGCTCTGGGTCCAGAGATCAAGTTCCATATTCAATCAGCCTTATCAGCAGTGCGAGCAAGAGGTTTACGACGGGAAACCGGCGAGACGTGGGCCGAACCATTGTTCAGGGCCATCATCAACGCCGGCAGCCAACGACCGAGCAGACCGAACAGATCCCCCGCCCCGACCTGACGGTTGGCGGTTTTCAACACGCGGCCCAGGCAGGCATCGTCATCCCGGTTGGATGGCGAAGCATTGAGCATGTCACGCAAAGACTGTTCGAACGGATCGTGCATAAAGACCTCTCGCAAGTGATTTAAAAGACGAGGGTTAAATTCCTGAGGTCACATCGGCCCCTTCCTACGTTCAGGTCATATTCAGCTCAAACCCAGCGCAATCGTCGAAATAGCCACCATTGTCCGAGCGCCACCGAGACCATCAACAGGCAGGCAATCACAAATCCATAAGGGCTGGCGGAGAACGGTATGCCCCCCACATTGATACCTAACAAGCCGGTCAGAAAACTCATCGGCAGGAAGATCCCGGTGATGATCCCGAAGCGGTACATTGTACGGTTCATGCGTACGCTCAGGCGCCGATCTTCGGCCTCCAGCACAAGCCCCACGCGCTCCCGGGTCAATTCGAGTTCTTCCAGGTAGCGGGTCAGGCTGTTGTTCAATTCGTTCCAATAGTCGGCATCGTCATCACAGAACCACGACAATTTGATCCGCGTCAGTTGGGCAAAGATATCCCGCTGCGGCGCCAGGAATCGCTTGAGCCCGGCCGCTCGCCGACGGATCTGCAAAATGCTGCCATGCTCCGGGGTATACCGTTCGTCGGTATCGAGTTTTTCTTCCTCTACGTCGACGATTTCAGACAGGTCGGACACCAGGTCCTGGACTTTGTGCGTCAGGTACTGCGCCATATACAGGATGAGTTCAGACGCGGTTTTTGGCCCCTTGCCATCCGCCAACTGCACCAGCAACTCATCGGTGGCGCGCAACGGGCGCAAGCGCAGGGAAATCACCCGGCTGGCAGCGGCGAAGATACGCACCGAAACCATGTCTTCCGGCTCGGCGCCAGGGTTGAGGTTGACCCCGCGCAGGAACAGCAGGAGTTCCGCGTCCGGCAACGGCAACAGGCGCGGGCGGGTGTTCTCCTCCAGCAGCAGGTCACAGGCGAACTCACTCAAGCCACTGGCCTTGCGCAGCCAAGTCTGGGTTTGCGGGTGGCTGCGATCCCAATGCAGCCACAGGCTTTCCTGGGGCTGCAGTTGCAATTGGTCAAGCTCAGTTCGGGCAATCGAACGCGCACCGCCTTTACCATCCAGCACCAGGGCATGCACCAGGCCCCACTGCGCGTTTTCTTCCTCGAACATCCTCACCCCTGTCGGTTATTGCGGTTTATTCAGGCATTTTCAGCGGGCTGGGCGACACGATCACGCCATTATTGTCGGCGTAGATGTATTCACCCGGACGGAATGTCACACCGGCAAAGGTCACTGCCACGTTCAAGTCGCCAATGCCGCGCTTGTCAGTCTTCATCGGGTGGCTAGCCAACGCCTGCACGCCGAGGTCGGTCTGGGCGACGACGTCGACATCCCGGATGCAACCGTAGATCACCAGCCCTTCCCAACCGTTTTTCGCGGCTTTCTCGGCGATCATGTCGCCCAGCAGCGCGCGACGCAGGGAGCCACCACCGTCGACCACCAGCACCTTGCCGGCGCCTGGCTGGTCGGCCTGCTCCTTGACCAGGGAGTTATCTTCGAAGCATTTGATGGTGACGATCTCGCCGCCAAAGGAATCGCGGCCGCCGAAGTTGCTGAACATCGGCTCGGCCACCTGCACCAGTTCCGGGTAGGCGTCGCAAAGATCGGGAGTGACGTAGTGGTTCATTGAAAATTTCCTTTCTGTCAAAGACGTGTCTTTCGAAAGAGGCGCCGGCCGAAGCAGCAGCAAAACATCCCATCCGTTTCGCCGTTACGCAATAGCCACTGCGCGACTGAATATGACCAGAAGCATTTAACGCGTCATATCTTAGCCGCAACCAAAGACGAGCGAAACGCCCTTGGCAGAGCGCTGCGTCAAACTACGACCAATGCATCAGCCTGAGCACCCAACAATGGTGTCAGCGGATCTTTCAGCCATTGCGCCACCAACGGCCAGACCTCGGCCTGGGCCGCTTTGCTGACCAACATCTCCACATGCCCGAAATCCCCGGTAAAACCTTGTTGGCGCCCCAGGCGCAGGTATTGCCGCGGCGCCGAGCCGACTTGTTCGTACAGCTTGCGGCAGGCCCAGTCCGGGTCCTGCTGGTCGCCGGCGGCACTGACGACCAGCAGCGGCACGTCGACTTCCGCCAGGCCTTTCCACCAATCACGACCAGCCTCGCCAAACCGGCCGAAGAGGCCATGCCAGCGCATGGTCTCGATCATTACGCCCACCGGCTCGTCCTCGGGGCCGCGCTTGAGCCGCGGGCCGGACAACTGGCCAAAGCGCTTCAGGAGCAAGCGAGCGCCCCACTCCAGCGGTGGAATTTTCAACGGCCAGTAGGTGCGACTGACCTGGCTGCCGAACAGCGCCACTGAAGCCACCGCCGGCGCACCGAGGTACTGGCCACCCAAGGCCGCCGCCAGGGTGGTGCCGCCCAGGGAATGCCCGATCCAGTGGGGAATCTGCGCGCTCTGTTCGCGCACGAACGCACCGATGGCCGGCAAATCGTAGCGGGCGTAGTCCGCGACCCGATTGCGGGTGTAGTCCTGATTGCGCTTGGACAGGCCGTGGCCGCGCATTTCCGGTATCCACACATCGAACCCCTGGCGTGCCAGGTAGGCGCCCAGGCCGACGCCTTTGGGCGAGTACCAGAAGCGCCGGTTGGAAAAGCTGCCATGTAACAAAATCACAGGGATGCCGCGGTTTTGCGCGACATCGGCCAGGCCCAGACGCGTCACGGCCAGCTCGACGGTGCCGTCGGGACTGTTGCCGGGTTTGAGCCGGTACACATCTTCACTCAGGTCGCCACGACGTTCAGCGCTGATCAGGGCGACGGGAAACAGGTTGCTGCTGCTTTGCATAATGCTCTTGCACAAAAAAGGGCGGCGTCCGGAAGGAGTTCCGCCCTGTACAGATAAGAATGCCGGCCAACCTGACGATTGACCGGCACTTTTGACGCGTCGACCTTAGGCGGACGCTTGGCCTTCCGCCAGGAAGAACCAGGTTTCCAGCACCGAATCGGGGTTCAGCGAGACGCTTTCGATGCCCTGTTCCATCAGCCATTTGGCCAGGTCAGGGTGATCGGAAGGGCCTTGGCCGCAAATGCCGATGTACTTGCCGGCCTTGTTACAGGCCTGAATGGCGTTGGCCAGCAGCTTCTTGACCGCAGGGTTACGCTCGTCGAACAGGTGCGCGATGATCCCCGAGTCGCGGTCCAGGCCCAGGGTCAGCTGGGTCAGGTCGTTGGAGCCGATGGAGAAACCGTCGAAGAACTCCAGGAACTCTTCGGCCAGAATGGCGTTGGATGGCAGCTCGCACATCATGATCACGCGCAGGCCGTTTTCACCACGGGACAAGCCGTTTTCGGCCAGCAGGTCCACCACCTGGCTCGCTTCGCCCAGAGTACGGACGAACGGCACCATGATCTCGACGTTGGTCAGGCCCATCTCGTTGCGCACGCGCTTGAGGGCGCGGCACTCGAGCTCGAAGCAATCACGGAACGCTTCGCTGATGTAACGCGAGGCGCCACGGAAACCCAGCATCGGGTTTTCTTCTTCCGGCTCGTAGAGCTTGCCGCCGATCAGGTTGGCGTATTCGTTGGACTTGAAGTCCGACAGACGCACGATGACCTTTTTCGGGTAGAACGCCGCGGCCAGGGTGCTGATGCCTTCCACCAGCTTCTCGACATAGAAGCCCACCGGGTCGTTGTAGCCAGCGATGCGCTTGTCGACGCTGTCCTTGATTTCCGGCGGCAGGCCGTCGTAGTTCAACAGGGCCTTGGGGTGGACGCCGATCATGCGGTTGATGATGAATTCCAGGCGAGCCAGGCCCACACCGGCGTTCGGCAGTTGCGCGAAGTCGAAGGCACGGTCCGGGTTGCCGACGTTCATCATGATCTTGAACGGCAGGTCAGGCATCGCATCGATGGAGTTTTGCTTGATGTCGAAGCCCAGCTCGCCTTCGAAGATAAAGCCGGTATCGCCTTCGGCGCAGGACACGGTCACACCCTGGCCATCCTTGAGCAGTTGGGTGGCGTTGCCGCAACCGACTACCGCAGGAATCCCCAGTTCACGGGCGATGATCGCCGCGTGGCAGGTACGCCCGCCACGGTTGGTGACGATGGCGCTGGCGCGCTTCATCACGGGTTCCCAGTCCGGGTCGGTCATGTCGGAGACCAGCACGTCACCGGGCTGGACCTTGTCCATCTCGGACACGTCCTTGATGATCCGCACCTTGCCGGCGCCGATGCGCTGACCGATGGCGCGGCCTTCCACCAGCACAGTGCCGGTTTCCTTGAGCAGGTAGCGTTCCATGACGTTGGCCGAAGTGCGGCTCTTCACGGTTTCCGGACGCGCCTGCACGATGTACAGCTTGCCGTCGTCGCCGTCTTTGGCCCACTCGATGTCCATCGGGCACTGGTAGTGCTTCTCGATGATCATCGCCTGTTTCGCCAGCTCGCTGACTTCAGCGTCGGTCAGGCAGAAGCGCGCGCGCTCGGCCTTATCCACGTCGACGGTTTTCACCGAGCGACCGGCCTTGGCCTCGTCGCCGTAGATCATCTTGATGGCCTTGCTGCCCAGGTTACGGCGCAGGATGGCCGGGCGACCCGCTGCGAGGGTGCCCTTGTGTACGTAGAATTCGTCCGGGTTTACCGCGCCTTGTACGACGGTTTCGCCGAGGCCGTAGGCGCCGGTGATGAACACGACGTCACGAAAGCCCGATTCGGTATCCAGGGTGAACATCACACCGGCGGTGCCGGTTTCCGAACGCACCATGCGCTGCACGCCGGCAGACAGGGCCACCAGCTTGTGGTCGAAACCTTGGTGTACGCGGTAGGAAATGGCGCGATCGTTGAACAGCGAAGCGAACACTTCCTTGGCTGCGCGGATCACGTTTTCCACGCCGCGGATGTTGAGGAAGGTCTCCTGCTGGCCCGCGAAAGAGGCGTCGGGCAAGTCTTCGGCGGTGGCCGAGGAGCGCACGGCGACAGCCATGTCCGGGTTGCCGGCCGACAGCGTGGCGAACGCCGTGCGGATTTCTTCGTTGAGTTTCTCGGGGAACTCGGCTTCCATGATCCACTGACGGATCTGGGCGCCGGTCTTGGCCAGGGCGTTGACGTCATCGACGTCCAGAGCGTCCAGCGCGGCGTGGATCTGGGCGTTGAGGCCGCTCAGTTCGAGAAAATCACGGTAAGCCTGGGCGGTGGTGGCAAAACCACCTGGCACCGAGACGCCAGCGCCTGCAAGATTACTGATCATCTCGCCGAGGGATGCGTTCTTGCCCCCTACGTGCTCCACATCATGGACGCCGAGCTTATCGAGGGAAACTACGTACTCTACCAAGGTGATCTCTCCACTTTCTGTATTGGAAAAGCTCAGGACGCCGGCTGCTCAGTAGGAGCATTCGCCAGCGCTTGTGGCCTGGACCTGGAAAATAAGTGAGAATGCGGCCCACAGAGGGACGGCAAAATCGCGCCTATCATATCCAAGATTCGCCATCAGCTTAAGGCCCAGGGCTCAAATGAAACGATCTGCTTTCTTTATTTCCGACGGCACCGGCATCACAGCCGAAACACTGGGCCAAAGCCTGCTCGCGCAGTTCGAAAACGTTACTTTCGCCAAATTCACGCGGCCGTATATCGACAACGCGGATAAAGCGCGGGCCATGGTACAACAAATCAATCTGGCGGCAGAAAAAGACGGCTTTCGTCCGATCATTTTCGACACCATCGTCAATCAAGACATTCGTGAGATCCTTGCTACGTCCAATGGTTTCATGATCGACATTTTCTCGAGCTTCCTGGCGCCGCTGGAACAAGAGTTGAGTGAACATTCCTCCTATTCCGTCGGAAAGTCCCATTCCATTGGGCATAACTCCAACTACATGGAGCGTATCGAGGCGGTGAACTTCGCCCTCGACAACGACGACGGAGCCCGCACCCACTACTACGACAAGGCCGACATCATCCTGGTGGGCGTGTCGCGCTGCGGCAAGACCCCGACTTGTCTGTACATGGCCATGCAATTCGGCATCCGCGCGGCCAACTACCCGCTGACCGAAGACGACATGGAACACCTGACGCTGCCGACGGCCCTGCGCGCGCATTCGCACAAGCTGTTCGGGCTGACCATCGACCCGGACCGCCTGACGGCCATCCGCAACGAGCGCAAGCCCAACAGCCGCTACTCCAGCTATGCCCAGTGCGAATTCGAAGTGCGCGAAGTGGAAAATCTGTTCCGTCGAGAGAACATTGCGCACATCAATTCCACGCATTTCTCGGTGGAAGAGATCTCGGCGAAAATTCTGGTGGAGAAAGGCGTCGAACGCCGCTTTAAATAATCTGTTTGTCTGAACCGACACCATCGCGAGCAAGCCCGCGCCCACAGGAAAATGCATTCCAAAGGTGGGAGCTGGCGTGCTCACGATGAACGATAACTCGGCGAACCCGCCTAAAGGTGGAAGCGCCCACCGCCCTGCCCCAACGCAGTGGCCAGCGCATCAAACCCCGCCCGCAACAACTGATCATCTCCCGACGTATTGCAGATACTCGCCCGGATAAACTGCGGCACTGCGGTCTGCCCCACGGCAAACGCCTCGGCGGTGGCGATCAGGTAATTATTCTGCTTGAGTTCCGCCTCGATTTCCGACGCTCGCCAAGGCTCCGGGACTTCAATCCAGAAGTGCGGGCTATTGAGGTGCGTGCGGTATTCCAGGCCGGCCAACAGGCCCTGCACCAACGCCTTGCGTCGGCTGATCTCGTTGATCTGCTGGCGCAGCAGGTATTCCGCCGTGCCGTTCTCGATCCACTGGGTCGCCAACTCCAGGGTCACCGGCGTGGCCATCCAGCAGGTCGAACGCAGCGCCGCTGAAATACGGCTGACCAATGCCGGCGGCGCATGCACATAGCCGACACGCAGCCCCGCCGACACGGCCTTGCTCAAGCTGCTGATCAAAATCGTACGCTCGGGCGCGAAATAACTCAGGGGCGGCGGTCGGTCTTCCACCAGCACACCGTGGGCTTCATCCTCAAGAATCAGCAGGTTGTGCTCACGACAGACTTTGACCAGCGCCTCGCGGCGTGCGACCGATAACACGGCAGTGGTCGGGTTCTGGATGGTGGGCGTGCAGTACAACGCCGAAACCCGGTGATTGCGACAGACTTCATCGAGTGCCCCGGGCAGCACACCTTCGTCATCCATCTCCAGGCCGATCAAGCGCACACCGAGCATGCGCGCGGCGGTGATCAGCCCTGGATACGTCAATTGTTCGGTGACCACCGTGTCGCCGGCGCGCAGCAGCGCCATCATCGCGCAGAGCAACCCGTGCTGGCCGCCGTTGACGCAAATGACCTGCTCGGGGATGGGATGAAAATCGCGCTGCACCAGCCACTGCGCACCCGCTTCGCGGTAACGCGGCAGGCCGGCGTCCGGCGTGTAGGCACTGATATCCTGGAGAAACTTGGCGTTGGTCGACAGGGTCTGGAAACTCTGCGCCAGGAACACCGTCTCCTGCCCCGGGATATGCATGTTGCGGCTCATGTCGAAGTATTGGCGCGGCTCCTCGCTGAAGTTGCGGAAACCTTCATCCCGTTGGCGCTCCATCCCACGCTTGCGCACGAACGTGCCGTCACCTACCCGTGCCACCACCAACCCCAGGCGTTCCAGCTCGCCGTAGGCCCGGCTGATGGTGCCGATGGTCACCCCCAGATTGTCGGAAAGTACCCGATGGGGCGGCAGTTTCCGTCCCGGTTCAATCAAGCCCTCGAGGATGCCCCGTTCCATGACATCGGACAGGCGCTTGTACTTGACGCCCTGCCCATTGGACAACCCCTCACGCATAATTGACACCATGTCAATATTTGTTTTGACAGCCATCTTTAGCCCTAATAGTGTGCTTTTACGGGTTCAATCGCCGAAAAAAATAACTCATTACAAGTTCAATATAGAGTTCAATTCCGGCTCAGGGAAGCAATAAACGATGCCAATGTCCGCCGTTCTCGAAAACGCTGCAAAAACCAAAACTCAAAAACAGTGGTTGGCCGGCCTGGTGACCAGTGTGATGTTTCTCATCGTTTGCCTGAGTTGGGGTACCACTTGGCTCGGCATCAAAATCGCCGTGGAGAGCGTGCCGCCGCTGACCTCCGCCGGCTTGCGCTTCCTGATCGCGTTCCCGCTGTTCCTGTGTTTTGCCATGGTGCGCCGCGAGCCAATCCTGTTCCCTCGGGAAAGCCGTTGGTTCTTCGTGTTCGTGACCCTGTCCTACTTCAGCGTGCCCTATTACCTGCTCAACTACGGCGAAATGCATGTTTCGTCCGGCCTCACCGCGCTGCTGTTCAGTTGCATGCCGGTGTTCATCCTGATTTTCTCCGCGCTGTTCCTGCGCGAGCGCATCTACTTTTCCCAGGTGGTCGGCATCGGTATCGGCTTCGGCAGCCTTTACATGATCATCAGGAGCCAGGGCCTGCACCTGGACCACGCCGAGTTCTTCGGGGTACTGGCGATTCTGAGCGCCGCGATCATGCATGCCTTGTGCTACGTCATTACCAAGCAAAAAGGCAGCGCCATCAGCGTGATCACTTACAACACACTGCCCATCGGGATCGCCGGGCTGATGCTGTTCGTCGCCGGCCTGTGGTTTGAAACACCGACTTTCGAAGCCATCACCCTGCGTTCGTGGGGCGCCCTGTTCTACCTGGGCCTGGTCGCATCGGTGGGCGGGTTCATCGTGTATTTCATGCTGCTCAAGCGCCTGAGCCCGATCATCCTCTCGTTCGTGTTCATCATCTTCCCGGTGTTCGCGGTGATCATCGGCGCCTGGTACGAAGGCGTGGCGATTTCCCGCGACCTCATGCTGTATTCGGCCATTCTGCTGGCCGGTTTTGCGATCACCAAGTTGCCCATCGAAAAACTCATGGCCAAGAAAAATTGAGCCTCTTTGAACGCGAGAGAAACATGGACGTCCTCCGCCCAGAAGCCCTGGAACAGATCTATGCCCACGCCAGCCGCAGCTACCCCGAGGAATGCTGTGGCTTCGTCTTCGCCGACGGCAGCGTGTACCTGGGCCGCAATATCCAGAACGAGCTGCACCGCAAGAACCCCGAGATGTACCCGCGCAGCGCGGCCAACGGCTACACCTTTTCCGTGGCCGACACGCTGCTGCTGAACAAGGCACTTCGCAGCGACAACCCGGTGGTGGTGATCTACCACTCCCACCCCGACGTCGGTGCCTATTTCAGCGACGAAGACCAGGACAAGGCGCTGTTCATGGGCGAGCCGATCTACCCCGTCAGCTACCTGGTGGTGGATGTTCGCCAGGGCCAGGCCCTGGGCTCGAAGCTGTTTGCCTGGGATGGCAAGCATTTCGCCCTTCAACCCCTCAACGACCTGCACACGGAGTTGTCCATGAACGCTGTCTCTTTCCCCGACATTCTGGTTCGCGTGGCCAAGCTGCCGGAATCGACCCTTGAGGGCACCGGATCGACATTGCGCGAAGTCATTGAAAACCTCTGCGACAGCCACCCGCAGTTGCGTATGCACCTGTTCCACGAGAACAACAATCAGCTCAAGGAACACTTCCTGTTTACTGCTGAGGAAGCATTGATCGAGGCGGACGACCGGCTACCGGAAAAGGCCAGGATCGAAGTGTTGCTCGCCACCTCCGGCGGCATCGACGTCGACAGTCTGAGCAATGAAGAAGTGCAGCGTTACGTGCGCCATATCACCCTGCCCGGCGTCGGTCGCGAAGGCCAGTTGAACCTGAAAAAAGCCAAGGTGCTGATCATCGGCACCGGCGGCCTGGGCTCACCCATCAGCCTGTACCTGGCGGCGGCCGGCATCGGCACCCTGGGGCTGGTGGATTTCGATGTGGTCGAGAGCAGCAACCTGCAACGCCAGATCGTCCACGGCAACAGCACCCTGGGCATGTCCAAGGTCGCGTCCGCCAAGCAACGCTTGCAAGACCTCAACAGCCACATCCAGATCAATGCCCACGACACCGCGCTGACCGCCGACAACGCCCTGGAACTGGTCGGCGCCTACGACCTGGTGATCGACGGCACCGACAATTTCGACACGCGCTACCTGGTCAACGACGCCTGCGTGCAGTTGGGCAAACCCCTGGTGTTCGGCGCCATCTACCGTTTCGACGGGCAGATCAGCGTGCTCAATTACAAAGGCGGGCCCTGCTACCGCTGCCTGTTCCCCAAGGCACCACCAGCGGAACTGGCGCCCAATTGCAGCGCTGGCGGAGTGATCGGCGTGCTGCCGGGGGTAGTCGGGATGATCCAGGCGACCGAGGCGATCAAGTTGCTGATCGGCATCGGCGAACCCTTGTCCGGCCGCTTGATGCGCTTCGATGCGCTGGCGATGAAATTCAGCGAGATCCGCTTCAAGCGCCGCGCCGACTGCCCGTGCTGTTCGGAACTGCGCCACAGCGCACCCCTCGCGCCGACAGTCTGCGCCGACGCCGTACCGAGCAAGCCCAGCCTGGCCGAAGAGCGCTACATCAAGCCGCGGGTACTCAAACAACTGCTCGAACGCCACAGCAGCGCCGACGTACTGCTGGACGTGCGCGACGCCAGCGAACTGGAGGTCTGCAAGTTGCCGGGCGTGGTGCATATCCCCCTCGCCGAACTGGACGGTCAGCTCGACAGCCTCAGCCGAGACAACACTCACTACCTGATCTGCTACGCCGGAACCCGCGCCGAGCAAGCGGCCAGCACCCTGCTGGCGGCCGGCTTCGCCAACACCAAAGTTCTGCAAGGCGGCATGAAACATTGGGTTCGCGACGTCGAACCCGATATGCCTTTGTACTGATCACGGCCCTGGGTAACGACCTGATGTTGCATAACTCAATTCTCGACGCCATCGGCCACACACCGATCGTGCGCCTGGCGCAGTTTTCCGAAGACCTCGGCATCGAGGTCTACGCCAAACTGGAATCGCTCAACCCCGGCGGCAGCCACAAGGCGCGCATCGCCTTGGGCATGATCCTCGACGCCGAGCGTCGCGGCGTGCTGATGCGCGACTCCGGGCAAACCATTATCGAACCCAGCGGCGGCAACACCGGCATTGGCCTGGTGATGGCTGGCAACGTGCTCGGCTACAAAGTGGTGCTGGTGATCCCGGATAACTACAGCCCCGAAAAGCAGAAACTGCTGCGCCTGTATGGCGCCAAGGTGGTGCTGTCGGACAGCCGCCTCGGCAACAATTCCCATGGCGAGAAATGCATGGAGTTGCAACTGGAAAACCCCAGCTACGTGATGCTCAACCAGCAACGCAACGGCGCCAACCCGCAGACCCACCGCGACACCACCGCGCCGGAGATCCTCAGCGCCTTCGGTGAGCAGCGCGTGGATTACTTCGTCAGCGGCATCGGCACCGGCGGCCATATCACCGGCATCGGCGAAACCCTCAAGGCCGCCTGGCCGGCCCTGCGCGTGATGGGCGTGGAACCGGAGGAATGCGACCTGCTGAAAAACCAGCACGCACCCCACCATATCCAGGGCCTGTCGATCGGCTTGATCCCGAGCATCCTCAACCTGGACGTGCTGGACGGCATGCTCAAGGTGTCGCGCATGGAATGCCTCGACATGATGAAACGCATCATGCGTACCGATGCCATCAGCCTGGGCCTGTCCTCGGCCGCCAATATGGTGGCCATCGCCAAGCTCGCCCCGGAGTTACCGCCCGAAACGGTGGTGTTGACCATGGTCTACGACAATGCCGACAGCTACCTGCCCAGTTTTGAATAACCGGTTATCCAACCATCCAGAATTCGGGGGTGCCTCCATGGGCGGCTTTATCGACATGCAACATCTGCACGATGAATTGCTTACCCACCTCATCAAGACCCTGACGCCCACGCAGATGAAGCAGCTGGAGCCGCACTTGGCGCCGTTGGTCCAGAGCGCCGCCCAGGCGGTGGCCGAGGACCTGATTGCCTACGCCTACCGCGACCCGGCGTCGCGCGGACGCGGCGAGTTGATCCTGGAATCCTATGCCTCGTTCAAGGCGGTGCTGTTCTACCGGCTGGCGCACCGGGTGTGGCATTTTCCCGACCAGACCAACGGGATGTTTTCGCGCATTGCCCTCAAGCTCAGCAACCAGGGCAAGATCCTCTCCGGCGCGGAGATTCACCCGGCAGCACGCATCGGTCGGCGCTTTGTGCTCGACCATGGCTACGGCACGGTGATCGGTGAAACCTGCGAGATCGGCAACGACTGCTACATCCTCTGCGGCGTGACCCTCGGCGCTCGCGGCATCGCCAACAACCCCGACGGCAAGCGCCACCCGCGCCTGGGCAACAACGTCGAAATCGGCTCCGGCGCCCGCGTGCTGGGCTACGTGCAGATCGGCGACAACGTGTTCATCAGCCCAGCGTGCGTGATCACCCAGGACGTACCGGCGGGGACCAAGGTCAAGGTGGTCAACCAGATCCAATTGCAAAAGAACGACGAATCGGAGCACAGCAGCTACCTCGGCGCCTTCGCTCTCGATGAGCGCCTGCACGTGGTCGGCGAGATCAACGCCAACCACAAGGTCACGGTGCTGGACGCCGACTTTCACCCGTTGCAGGGGCTGATGCTCGAACCCACGGTGAAAGAACGCCATCACCTGCAATTTCGCCTGCGCCACATCGAAATGGGCGACCGCCTGCCACGCCTGCCGCTGAACCTGAAAGTCTGCGGGCCGGAATTTGAAATCACCCTGCTTTCCCCCCCTGGCTTGAGCGCAATGGTGCGTCACCTGCTGCAAGCCAGCCCATTGATTGTCGGAGGTTGAACATGTCTGTGCACACCATGGAAACCCTGGCGCTGTTTGACAGCGCGCCCTACCAGAACGCCTTCAGCGCCCGGGTGATTGCCGTCAGCGAACACGGCATCGCCCTGGAGCACACGCTGTTCTACCCTACCGGCGGCGGGCAACCCGGCGACAGCGGCCACTTCACCCTGGACGACGGCACGCGCGTGGACATCCTCGGCACGGTGCGCGACCCGGTGCAGCGCTCGATCATCTGGCACCAGGTGGAACACTGTCCCGAGCAGTTGAGCGCCGGGGCCCAGGTGGATGCCAGCCTCGATTGGGAACGGCGCTACCAGCACATGAAAATGCACACCTGCCTGCACCTGCTGTGTTCGCTCATCGACGCCCCGGTCACCGGCTGCAGCATCAGCGCCGACAAAGGGCGACTGGATTTCGACCTGCCGGAAATGACCCTGGACAAAGACAGCATCACCCGCGATATCAACGCGCTGATCGAACAGGCTCATCAGGTGAAAACCCTGTCGATGCCCGCGTCGGAGTACGCAACCCTGCTGCAGATCACCCGCACCCAAGCGGTAGCTCCGCCCGTGATCCAGGGCTCGGTGCGCGTAATTGAAATTGCCGGAATCGATATCCAGCCATGCGGCGGCACCCATGTGATCAACACCGAAGAAATCGGCCGGGTGTTTTGCGAGAAGATCGAGAAGAAGAGCAAGCATAACCGTCGGGTTATTTTGCGCTTTGAATGAATGTTCAGCAGAACGGGGTCGATGCAGGTGCGGGCTTACCGCCCCACATTGACCCGTTTTTCTATCGCTGAACTTAACCCTTCAGCGCTTTGATCTGGTTATTCAGCTGCTCGATTTGCTTCTGCAGTTCGGAAATCACCTTGGAAAATTCAGCCATCATCTGGTCGATGCGTGTGCGAAGTTGCTCATTGTCGCGTGCGAGATCCTCGAGGGTACGAGGCGCCTGGTTTGATTCATCGGACCGGGCCGACGGGTTGCTTTCGTTGGACTGCGCCGCGCCTTGCTTGCCTTGGCCCGAAGAAGCCCCCTGATTGGCCTGACCCTGGCCCTGGCCCTGCGCTGCGCCTTGCTTGCCCTGGCCGGAAGAAGCACCCTGATTGGCCTGACCCTGGCCCTGCGCTGCGCCTTGCTTGCCCTGGCCGGAAGAGGCACCCTGATTGGCCTGACCCTGACCCTGCCCCTGCGCCGCGCCTTGCTTGCCTTGACCGGAAGAAGCACCCTGATTGGCCTGCCCCTGACCCTGCGCCGCGCCTTGCTTGCCCTGACCGGAAGAAGCTCCCTGATTGGCCTGACCCTGCCCCTGCGCTGCGGGAGGCATCCGGGTCTGGGGAGTATCCGCGCCCAACCTCTTACTCAAATCACCGATCTGGTCTTGAAGCCCTTTAACGACCGAATTGAAACCGGACTCCAACTTATTGAGCCTATCGCCCAGTTGCTTATTTTCGGCAGTCAAGCGCTCAAGGGAGGGAGGAGCATCCCGCCCGGCCCCTTGTGTATTGTCCATACGGCCGCGCGCTTCAGGCGACGTGCCGTTCTGCTTCGCCGCAGGATCACCACGAGTACTGGGGTTCGACGGTGCCGCCTCTTTTCCAGACGCTGCCTTCACCTTGGGGTGCTGCGCAAGCTGGTTCACTTGCTCCTGAAGCTTCATGATTTGCGGCGTTAACTTGGCGACCATCTGATCATATTTTTCGGCCAACTGTTTGTTCTGGCCAGAGAGGTGTTCCAGATGAGCGGGTACCGCGTTTTTTGCCGCAGACGACGCCTTGGCCAGAGGACTGTCAGGTACTCTGAGGCTCTCGTCGGCGCGACGGAGCCTGGCGTTCGGCGACATGTCATAGCCGACGGTGTTGGGCATTGGCGGGCGATTGTTTACGCTATTCATAAAAGGGCCTTTTCAGATTCAGGTGTTTGATCCACAAGCATCGCTTGCCAGATGACCCGCGCCTGCAGGGCATCTGACACCTGATTGGCTTCTATCTGAAAACGGTTCCGAAGATGTAGGACGCATCAATCGCAAAGTATGTCTGTGTCAAAACCTGCCCTTCGCGAGCGTGCGCAACCACGGCGCGTTCATATCACCCATAAATCCACAAAGCGATTCACCGGCGTGGCTTCAAGCCGCGCCTGATCCTTGCACAACGCAAAAATCTCGGCACTGCGCTGGGCCGTAAAGCGCGTCGCCAGGTTGGCCTTGAACTTGTCTTCCAGCAACGGAATACCGTCCACCCGGCGCCGACGATGCCCAATCGGGTACTCCACCGCGACCTGCTCGGTGTGGGTGCCATCGTTGAAGAACACCTGCACCGCATTGGCGATGGAACGTTTGTCCGCCTCCAGGTATTCGCGGCTGTAGCGGGGCTCTTCGACGATCACCATCTTTTCGCGCAGCTCGTCGATGATCGGGTGCGCAGCGTGGAACTCATCTTCGTACTGCTCGGCCACCAGCGTGCCGAAGGCCAGCGGCACGGCGGTCATGTATTGCAGGCAGTGATCGCGGTCGGCCGCATTGGCCAATGGGCCGACCTTGGAAATGATCCGAATCGCCGACTCATGGGTAGTGATCACGATGCGTTCGATGTCGTGCAGGCGATCCACAACCTGCGGGTGCAAGGTCACCGCAGCTTCGCAGGCGGTTTGCGCGTGGAACTCGGCGGGAAAGCTGATCTTGAACAGCACGTTTTCCATCACATAGGTGCCGTAGGGTTGGGACAGGCTGAAGGTGCGCTTGCCTTCGGGCTTGAGCGCCAGGTCTTTGTTGGTGTGGCTGAACAGCACGTCGTAGAAGCCCCATTGCGGTGCGCTCAACACCCCGGGAATACCCATCTCGCCGCGCAGCGCGATGTCTGCCAACCGCACACCGCGACTGGAGGCATCGCCCGCCGCCCAGGATTTGCGCGAACCGGCATTCGGTGCGTGCCGATAGGTGCGCAATGCCTGACCGTCGACAAAGGCATGGGACAGCGCCGACAGCAGTTGCTCGCGGTTGGCGCCCATCAGCTTGGCGGTGACCGCCGTCGAGGCGACTTTCACCAGCAGCACATGGTCGAGACCGACACGGTTGAAGGCGTTTTCCAGGGCAATCACACCCTGGATCTCGTGGGCCATGATCATCGCTTCCAGCACTGCGCGCACGGTCAGCGGCGCGTCGCCATTGGCCACGCGTCGTTGCGAGAGGTGATCGGCCACGGCGAGGATGCCGCCGAGGTTATCCGAGGGGTGGCCCCATTCGGCGGCGAGCCAGGTGTCGTTGTAGTCGAGCCAGCGCACGATGCAGCCGATGTCCCAGGCGGCCTTGACCGGGTCGAGCCGGAACGACGTGCCCGGCACCCGCGCGCCGAACGGCACCACCGTACCCTCGACCAGCGGCCCCAGGTGCTTGGTGCATTCCGGGAACCGCAGCGCCAGCAGGCCGCAACCGAGGGTATCCATCAGGCAGTTGCGCGCAGTGTCCAGCGCGGCTGGGGAGTCGATCCGGTAGTTGAGGACGTAGTCAGCGATGTCCTGCAAAACCTGGTCGTAGTCGGGGCGGGTGTTCTGGTCGACGTTGGCGCTCATGGCTGTTCTCCAAAGTGGGTGGGGGGTCAGTCCTCGGGCTCACGGTTACTGAAAGCCGATCTTCGATGCCTGCCTTGGAATAGAGATCCCTTGTGGGAGGGGGCTTGCCCCCGATGACGGTGGGTCAGTCAATGAATGTGTCGACTGGTACACCGCTATCGGGGGCAAGCCCCCTCCCACATTGGATGTGTATCGAGCCTTAGAACGCGTCGCCTGGGACGCGTACAAAGCCTTCCATCAACACCCGCGCGCTACGGCTCATGATGGCCTTCTTCACCACCCATTCGCCGTTGACCTGGGTGGCTTCAGCGCCGACCCGCAAGGTGCCGGACGGATGCCCGAAGCGCACCGCGTTGCGTTCCACGCCGCCCGCCGCGAGGTTGACCAAGGTCCCGGAAATCGCCGCCGCCGTGCCGATCGCCACCGCTGCGGTGCCCATCATCGCGTGGTGCAACTTGCCCATGGACAAGGCACGCACCAGCAGGTCGATATCGCCGGCCTTGATCGCCTTGCCGCTGGAAGCCACGTAGTCCGCAGGCGGTGCCACGAAGGCCACCTTTGGCGTGTGCTGACGCTGGGCGGCTTCGTCCAGATGCTTGATCAGGCCCATGCGCAACGCGCCATAGGCCCGCACCGTCTCGAACATCGCCAGGGCTTTCGGGTCGCCGTTGATCGCGCCTTGCAGCTCGGTACCGGTATAGCCCAGGTCTTGCGCGTTGATGAAGATCGTCGGGATACCCGCGTTGATCAGCGTGGCCTTGAAGGTGCCGACGCCCGGCACCTCCAGGTCATCGATCAGGTTGCCGGTGGGGAACATCGAACCACCGCCGCCCTCTTCTTCAGCGGCCGGGTCCAGGAACTCCAACTGCACTTCGGCGGCCGGGAAGGTCACGCCGTCCAGTTCGAAGTCGCCGGTTTCCTGCACCGCGCCGTCGGTGATCGGTACGTGGGCGATGATGGTCTTGCCGATATTGGCCTGCCAGATCCGCACCACGGCCACGCCGTTGCGCGGCACGCGGGCCGGGTCGACCAGGCCCGCGCTGATGGCGAAGGAACCCACCGCCGCCGACAGGTTGCCGCAGTTGCCGCTCCAGTCGACGAACGGTTTGTCGATGGCGACCTGGCCGAACAGGTAGTCCACGTCATGCTCGGCGCGGCTGCTCTTGGCCAGGATCACGGTTTTGCTGGTGCTCGACGTGGCGCCGCCCATGCCGTCGATCTGTTTGTCATAGGGATCGGGGCTGCCGATCACCCGCAACAGCAGGGCATCGCGTGCGGCACCCGGGACCTGCGCCGACTCGGGCAGGTCCTGGACGCTGAAAAACACACCCTTGCTGGTGCCGCCACGCATGTAGGTGGCGGGGATCTTGATTTGCGGTACGTGTGACATGGTTATCCTCTTCAGGCGGTCGCCGCCGATTCCAGGAAGTCCTGGGCAAAACGTTGCAACACGCCGCCCGCCTCGTAGATCGACACTTCTTCAGCGGTGTCCAGGCGGCAGGTCACCGGCACTTCGACACGTTCGCCATTCTTGCGGTTGATCACCAGGGTCAACTGCGCGCGCGGGGTGCGTTCGCCGACCACGTCATAGGTTTCGCTGCCGTCGATCTTCAACGTGTGACGGTCGGTGCCCGGCAGGAACTCCAGCGGCAACACGCCCATGCCCACCAGGTTGGTGCGGTGAATGCGTTCGAAACCTTCGGCGGCAATCGCTTCCACACCCGCCAGGCGCACGCCCTTGGCCGCCCAGTCGCGGGACGAACCCTGACCGTAGTCGGCGCCGGCGATGATGATCAGCGGCTGCTTGCGCTCCATGTAGGTTTCGATGGCTTCCCACATGCGTGTGACCTTGCCTTCCGGCTCGATGCGCGCCAGGGAACCCTGCTTGACCTTGCCGTTCTCGACGACCATTTCGTTGAACAGTTTCGGGTTGGCGAAGGTCGCGCGTTGCGCGGTCAGGTGGTCGCCGCGGTGGGTCGCGTAGGAGTTGAAGTCGACTTCCGGCAGGCCCATTTTCGCCAGGTATTCGCCGGCGGCGCTGTCGAGCATGATCGCGTTGGACGGCGACAGGTGGTCGGTGGTGATGTTGTCCGGCAGCACTGCCAGCGGGCGCATGCCCTTGAGCGGCCGCGCACCGGCCAGCGCACCTTCCCAGTACGGCGGACGGCGGATATAGGTACTTTGCGGGCGCCACTCATACAGCGGCGCGACTTTCGGGCCGGTGTCTTCGTGGATCGCGAACATCGGGATATACACTTTGCGGAACTGCTCCGGCTTGACCGACGCCTTGACCACCGCGTCGATTTCTTCGTCGCTCGGCCAGATGTCTTTCAGGCGGACTTCCTTGCCGTTGGCGTCGAGGCCCAGCACGTCCTTCTCGATATCGAAACGGATGGTGCCGGCAATCGCATAGGCCACCACCAGCGGCGGCGAAGCCAGGAACGCTTGCTTGGCATACGGGTGGATACGCCCGTCGAAGTTGCGGTTACCCGACAACACGGCGGTGGCGTACAAGTCGCGGTCAATGATCTCTTGCTGGATCACCGGGTCGAGCGCACCGGACATACCGTTGCAGGTGGTGCAGGCGAAGGCCACCACGCCGAAACCGAGTTTTTCCAGTTCGTGCCCAAGGCCGGCTTCTTCGAGGTACATGGCCACGGTTTTCGAACCGGGCGCCAGGGACGACTTGACCCACGGCTTGCGGCTCAGCCCCAGCTTGTTGGCGTTGCGCGCCAGGAGGCCGGCGGCGATCACGTTGCGCGGGTTACTGGTGTTGGTGCAACTGGTGATCGCGGCAATGATGACCGCACCGTCGGGCATTTGCCCCGGTACTTCTTCCCACTGGCCGGAGATGCCTTTGGCGGCGAGGTCGCTGGTGGCGACACGGGCGTGCGGGTTGCTCGGGCCGGCCATGTTGCGCACGACGCTGGACAGGTCGAAGGTCAGGCCGCGTTCGTATTTCGCGCCCTTGAGGTCGTCGGCCCACAGGCCGGTCTGGCGAGCGTACTGCTCGACCAGGGCGACTTGTGCGTCTTCACGGCCAGTGAGTTTCAGGTAGGCGATGGTCTGCGGGTCGATGTAGAACATCGCCGCGGTGGCGCCGTATTCCGGGGCCATGTTGGAGATGGTCGCGCGGTCGCCCAGGGTCAGTGCCGATGCACCTTCGCCGAAGAACTCGAGCCATGCGCCCACCACTTTCTGTTGACGCAGGAACTCGGTCAGCGCCAGCACCATGTCGGTGGCGGTGATACCGGGTTGCAGCTTGCCCGTCAGCTCCACGCCGACGCTTTCCGGCAGGCGCATCCACGAGGCGCGGCCGAGCATCACGCTCTCGGCTTCGAGGCCGCCGACGCCGATGGCGATCACGCCGAGGGCATCCACGTGCGGGGTGTGGCTGTCGGTGCCGACGCAGGTGTCGGGGAACGCCACGCCGTCGCGCACCTGGATCACCGGAGACATTTTCTCCAGGTTGATCTGGTGCATGATGCCGTTGCCCGGCGGGATCACGTCGACGTTCTTGAAGGCTTTTTTGGTCCACTCGATAAAGTGGAAGCGGTCTTCATTGCGGCGGTCTTCGATGGCGCGGTTTTTCTCGAACGCGTCCGGGTCGAAACCACCGGCTTCGACGGCCAGGGAGTGGTCGACGATCAGTTGGGTCGGCACCACCGGGTTGACCTGGGCCGGGTCGCCGCCTTGCAGGGCGATGGCATCGCGCAGGCCGGCGAGGTCGACCAGGGCGGTCTGGCCGAGGATGTCATGGCACACCACCCGCGCCGGGAACCAAGGGAAGTCGAGGTCGCGCTTGCGCTCGATCAGTTGGCTCAGGGAAGCGTTGAGGGTGGCCGGGTCGCAACGACGCACCAGGTTTTCCGCGAGTACGCGGGAGGTGTAAGGCAAGGTGGCGTAGGCGCCGGGGGTGATTGCATCGACAGCCGCGCGGGCGTCGAAGTAATCGAGGCGGCTGCCGGGGAGCGATTTGCGAAATTCAGTGTTCATCGTCAGGACTCGGTCACGGTGATTACAAAAGGAACCCACTGATCCAGATTTGAAATGCGATTCAAATGTGGGAGGGGGCAAGCCCCCTCCCACCTTTTGACCTCATTTCAATCCTGGAATCGTCGGCCTTCAGCGACGTTCGATTGGCACGAACTTGCGCTGTTCGACGCCGATGTACTCAGCGCTTGGACGGATGATGCGGTTGTTGGCGCGCTGTTCGAACACATGCGCGGCCCAGCCGGTGAGGCGCGAGCACACGAAGATCGGGGTGAACAGCTTGGTCGGGATGCCCATGAAGTGGTACGCCGAGGCATGGTAGAAGTCGGCGTTGGGGAACAACTTCTTCTGCTCCCACATGACCTTGTCGATGGCTTCGGAGACCGGGAACAACACTTTGTCGTCCACTTCTTCGGCGAGCAGTTTCGACCAGCCCTTGATCACTTCATTACGCGGGTCGCTGTCTTTGTAGATCGCGTGACCGAAGCCCATGATCTTGTCCTTGCGCGCCAGCATGGCGAGGGTGCCGTCGACGGCGTCCTCGGCCGACAAGAAGCGCTCGATCATTTCCATCGCCGCTTCGTTGGCGCCGCCGTGCAGCGGGCCGCGCAGCGAACCGATGGCGGCGGTGATGCACGAATACAAGTCAGACAGGGTCGACGCGCAGACACGCGCGGTAAAGGTCGACGCGTTGAATTCGTGCTCGGCGTACAGGATCAGCGACACGTTCATCACTTTGACGTGCAACTCGCTCGGCGCCTTGCCGTGCAGCAGGTGCAGGAAGTGACCACCGATGGAAGGTTCGTCGGTCACACAGTCGATGCGTTTGCCGTCATGGCTGAAGCGGTACCAGTAGCACATGATCGCCGGGAAGGCAGCGAGCAGACGGTCGGTGACATCGCGCTGTACGCTGAAGTCCTGCTCCGGCTCGAGATTGCCGAGGAACGAGCAACCGGTACGCATCACGTCCATCGGGTGGGCGTCGGCCGGGATGCGCTCGAGCACTTCCTTGAGCGCCTGGGGCAGGTCACGCAGCTTGCTCAGCTTGGCGCTGTAGGCAGCCAGTTCGGTCTTGGTCGGCAATTCGCCGTACAGCAGCAGGTAGGCGACTTCTTCGAACTGCGCATCAGCGGCCAGTTCGCGCACGTCGTAGCCGCGATAGGTCAGGCCGGCACCGGCCTGGCCCACGGTGGACAGTGCGGTCTGCCCGGCCACCTGGCCACGCAGGCCAGCGCCGCTCAGTACTTTTGCTTCAGCCATGGTTACTCTCCAATTTTGTAGTTATCCGGGAGGCGCGTTCGTTACTTCTTGGCGGCGAACAGCGCGTCGAGCTTCTGCTCGAAGGTGTGGTAGTCGATGCGATCGTAAAGCTCCATGCGGGTTTGCATGGTGTCGATCACGTTCTGTTGGGTGCCGTCGCGACGGATCGCGGTGTAGACGTTTTCGGCGGCCTTGTTCATGGCGCGGAAGGCCGAGAGCGGGTACAGCACGATGGAAACATCGGCAGATTTCAGTTGATCGACGGTGTACAACGGGGTTGCACCGAATTCGGTAATGTTAGCCAGGATCGGCGCCTTTACCTTTGACGCGAACAGCTTGTACATGTCCAGCTCGGTGATGGCTTCCGGGAACACCATGTCGGCGCCGGCCTCGATGCAGGCGGCGGCGCGGTCCAGGGCGGATTCCAGGCCTTCGACGGCCAGCGCATCGGTACGCGCCATGATCACGAAGCTGTCATCGGTGCGCGCATCCACGGCGGCCTTGATGCGGTCGACCATTTCCTGCTGGGACACGATTTCTTTGTTCGGGCGATGACCGCAGCGCTTGGCGCCGACCTGGTCTTCGATATGGATGGCCGCGGCGCCGAACTTGATCATCGACTTGACGGTGCGTGCCACGTTGAACGCCGAGGAACCGAAACCGGTGTCCACGTCCACCAGCAGCGGCAGGTCGCACACGTCGGTGATGCGGCGCACGTCGGTCAGCACGTCATCGAGGCCGGTGATGCCCAGGTCCGGCACGCCGAGGGAGCCCGCGGCCACCCCGCCACCCGACAGGTAGATCGCCTTGAAACCGGCGCGCTTGGCCAGCAGTGCGTGGTTGGCATTGATCGTGCCGACCACCTGCAATGGGTGTTCGCTGGCGACCGCGTCACGGAAACGCTGGCCTGGAGTGCGGTTGTTATTGGAACTCATGACTCACCTCGCTGAGTGGCTGTCTGGGGAGCACCGCCTGGGAAGTGGCGGGCGATATTGCGTTTGGAGGCGCCGATGTGACGACGCATCAACAACTCGGCCAGTTCACCGTCGCGATCGGCGATCGCGTCAAGAATACGGTGATGCTCGGCAAAGGCCTGGCGTGGACGATTGGGGGTTGCGGAGAACTGGATGCGGTACATACGCACCAACTGGTACAGCTCGCCGCAGAGCATTTGGGTCAAGGTGCGGTTGCCCGCGCCCTGGATGATCCGGTAATGAAAGTCGAAGTCGCCTTCCTGCTGGTAATAGCCGACACCCGCCTGGAACGCCGCATCCCGTTCGTGGGTGTGCAGCACCTGGCGCAGTTCTTCGATCTCCGCATCGGTCATGCGCTCGGCGGCCAGGCGGCACGCCATGCCTTCGAGGGATTCGCGGATTTCATAGAGTTCGATCAATTCCGCGTGGCTCAACGACACCACGCGAGCGCCCACATGGGGCACGCGCACCAGCAGGCGCTGGCCTTCGAGACGGTGAATCGCCTCACGCAACGGGCCGCGGCTGATGCCGTAGGTGCGCGCCAGTTCCGGCTCGGAGATCTTGCTGCCGGGGGCGATCTCGCCTTTGACGATAGCGGCCTGTATACGCCTAAAGACGTTCTCCGACATTGTCTGGGATTCTTCCGGGGAGACCACCGGAGCTTCCGATTGATCCAGCATATTGTCGACACCTTTAAAAGCAATGCCGCAAAAACTAGCCAATAAGCCCTACTTAGTCAAAGAATAAATCAACATTGTCGACAATCGTCTAATAACCGCCGTTGTAAGCAACAAGGGCATGGCCGCCTGCCAGCGCTGGCGCCAAAAAAGCATCATGTTAGAATAGACGCCGCTTTTGCCTGACATCTCTTGATGAAACGGCGCACGAGGGAGCTTGCGCAGCAATGCCAGTCGCCTTGAATTGAACATCGCACTGCACCGCCTCAGGATTTATGAGACTCAAGCCCTTCCCCCGATTGTTTTGCCTACTGTTCATACCAGGACTTATGCCGGGGCTATGCGCTGCCGCCGAGAAGACCGTGTATGGCCTCAACGAATACGCCAAGCTGGCGGATATCGACCTGGAAGTGGCGGCCAAACTCGACACCGGCGCCAAGACCGCCTCGTTGAGCGCCCGCGATATCAAACGCTTCAAGCGCAACGGCGAATCCTGGGTACGCTTCTACCTGGCCATCGACACTGCCCATTCCCACCCCATCGAACGCCCACTGGCCCGCGTCAGCAAGATCAAGCGCCGCGCCGGTGACTACGACCCCGATGAGGACAAGAACTACACCGCCCGTCCGGTGATTGCCCTGGATATCTGCATGGGCAGCGCTTTACGCAGCATCGAAGTGAACTTGACTGACCGCAGCGCTTTCCAATACCCGCTGCTGATCGGCTCCGAAGCGCTGAAACGCTTTGATGCGCTGGTCGACCCCAGTCTTAAATATGCAGCGGGCAAACCTGCCTGCGCCGCCGACGCTCATACCGCCGAGTAAACCGAATGCGCTCTCTGACCCTGCACCTGAAAATCCTCATCACCCTCCTGGTGGTGCTGGGTATTTCGGTCACCGCCTACCAGATCTTCGTGCTGGGCATTCCCGTCACCGAGGACGCCACCGACGACTTGTGGAACATCGACGCCAAGGTCGAGTTCGTCGCCAACCCGAAAGACCCGGTGAAGATCCAGATGTTCGTGCCGCCCCTGAGCCGCGACTTTGTCAGCCTCAATGAGAGTTTCATCTCGAATAACTACGGGGTCAGCGTCAACCGCATCGATGGCAACCGCAAGGTCACCTGGTCGGCGCGCCGGGCCAAGGGCAAGCAGACCCTGTATTACCGCCTGGTGCTGACCAAGCGTTACAGCGGTGAAAAGGTCAAGATCAAGGGCCCGACCTTCCGCGACAGCATCGCCGTGGAAGGCCCGGAAAAAATCGCCGCCGAAGCCCTGCTCGCGCCGATCCGCCAGCACTCGGCCGATGTGGAAACCTTTATTACCGAAGCAATCAAGCGCACCAACAACCTCAACGACGACAACGTCAAGCTGCTGCTGGCGGGCGACCCGTCGACACCGCACAAGGCCAAGATCGTCGAACTGCTGCTGTCCATCGCCCACGTGCCGGTGGAAAAGGTCCACACCATCCGCCTCGTCGCCGACCAGCCGCAAACCCCGGAACTGTGGCTGCGCAGCTTCAATGGCAATGACTGGCTGTACTTCAACCCGGAAACCGGCGAACCAGGCCTGCCCGCCGACCGCCTGCTGTGGTGGACCGGCGATGAAAACCTGATCACCGTCGATGGCGGCAAGAAAGCCATGGTCACCTTCAGCCTGAACAACAGCGAAATGAACGCGATCCGCCTGGCCAAGCTGACCGACGAAAACACCGACGCCAACTTCCTCGAATACTCGCTGTACGGCCTGCCGCTGCAAACCCAGCAGACCTTCATGATCATGGTGATGATCCCGATCGGCGTGCTGGTGATCCTGATCCTGCGCAACCTGATCGGCCTGCAGACCCTGGGCACATTTACCCCGGTGCTGATCGCCCTGGCGTTCCGCGAGACTCAGTTGGGCTTCGGGATTGTGCTGTTTACGATCATCACCGCGCTGGGCTTGTCGCTGCGCTCGTACCTGGAACACCTGAAGTTGCAGATGCTGCCGAGGCTGTCGGTGGTGCTGACCTTCGTGGTGGTGCTGATCGCGGCCATCAGCCTGTTCAGCCATAAACTGGGGCTGGAGCGCGGGCTGTCGGTGGCGCTGTTCCCGATGGTGATTCTGACCATGACCATCGAACGCCTGTCGATCACCTGGGAAGAACGCGGCGCCAGCCATGCGCTGAAAGTGGCGATCGGCACGCTGTTCGCGGCGTCCCTGGCGCACCTGATCATGAGCGTGCCGGAGCTGGTCTACTTTGTGTTCACCTTCCCGGCGATCCTGCTGATCCTGGTGGGCTTCATGCTGGCCATGGGGCGTTATCGCGGCTACCGCCTGACCGAGCTGGTGCGCTTCAAGGCCTTCCTCAAGGCTGACTCGTAATGTTCGGCTTCTGGAAGACCTGGAAGGCCCTGGAAGCGCGGGGCATCATGGGCATCAACCGGCGTAATGCGGACTACGTGCTCAAGTACAACAAGCGCAGCCTGTACCCGATCGTGGATGACAAGATCATCACCAAGGAACGCGCGCTGGCGGCCGGCATCCATGTGCCGGAAATGTACGGGGTGATTTCCACCGAGAAGGAAATCGACAAGCTCGACGAGATCATCGGTGGACGCAACGACTTCGTGATCAAGCCGGCCCAGGGCGCTGGCGGTGACGGCATCCTCGTCATCGCCGACCGCTTTGAGGGGCGTTATCGCACGGTGTCCGGCAAGATCATCAGCCATGAGGAAATCGAGCATCAGATTTCCAGCATCCTCACCGGCCTGTACTCCCTGGGCGGCCACCGCGACCGCGCGCTGATCGAGTACCGCGTGGTGCCCGACCAGATTTTCAAGAGCATCAGCTACGAAGGCGTGCCGGATATCCGCATCATCGTGCTGATGGGCTACCCGGTGATGGCCATGCTGCGCTTGCCGACCCGCCAGTCCGGCGGCAAGGCCAACCTGCACCAGGGCGCGATCGGCGTGGGCGTCGACCTGGCCACCGGCCTGACCCTGCGCGGCACCTGGCTGAACAACATCATCGCCAAACACCCCGACACCACCAACGCGGTGGATGGCGTGCAACTGCCCAACTGGGACGGTTTCATGAAACTCGCCGCCGGCTGCTATGAGCTGTGCGGGCTGGGCTACATCGGCGTGGACATGGTGCTGGACCAGGAAAAAGGCCCACTGATCCTCGAACTGAATGCGCGGCCGGGGCTGAATATCCAGATCGCCAACGACTGCGGCCTGACCCTGCGCACCCACGCGGTCGAGGCACGACTGGAAACCCTGAAAGCTGCCGGCGTGACGGAAACGCCGGAAGAACGGGTGAAATTCGTGCAGGCCATGTTCGGGCACATCCCCGCCGTCGAAGGTTGAGCCAGCCTTCGATCTGTCTATCCCCGACATCCCCTCTAGGACCAAATCCTACAGGGGTCTACAATCCCCTCCCCCACGCCATCAGCTGATCCACCCCGCATGTCGACCTGTTCCGTACACCCACTGCCCTACCGGGCCAACCCCGCCGAGTATTTTGCGGCGATTCGCCATGCCCCTGGCGCGGTGCTATTGGACAGCGGCCGCCCGACAGCCGAGCGGGGCCGTTATGACCTGCTCAGCGCCTGGCCCGAAGCGACGCTGGCGGTGCGGCCTGACGAGAGCGGCAGCGAGTTCCTGCAACGCCTGCGGGAAAACCTTACACAGTTGGGTGAGGCGGCATTGCCGGCCGGCTACGAGTTGCCGTTCGCCGGCGGCCTGATCGGTTACCTGAGCTACGATTTCGGCCGGCACCTGGAACAGTTGCCGCACCGCGCGGTGGACGATCTGCACCTGCCGGACGCACGTTTTGGGCTGTACGCCTGGGCCCTGGTCAGCGATCACCAGGCGCAAACCAGCCAGTTGGTGTTTCACCCGACACTGGCCGATGGCGAGCGGCAGCGACTGATCAAGCTGTTCAGCCAGCCAGGTGCCGAGATAGCGGCCGACTTCAAGCTCCATGGCCCCATGACACCCGACATCAGCGCCCAGACCTACGCCCAGGCCATCGCCCGCATCCACGACTATATTCGCGCGGGCGACTGCTACCAGGTCAACTTCACGCAGCGCTTTCGCGCAGCGTGCAGCGGCGATCCGTGGGCGGCCTACTGCGCCTTGCGCGAAGCCTGCCCGACGCCATTTTCCGGGTTCCAGAGCCTGCCGGATGACGGCGCGGTACTGAGCCTGTCGCCGGAACGTTTCGTCAGGATCAGCCAGCGCCAGGTCGAAACCCGCCCGATCAAAGGCACCCGCCCGCGCGGCCTGACGCCTGAAGAAGACGCCGCCAACGCCGCCGAACTGCTGGCCAGCCCCAAGGATCGTGCCGAGAACCTGATGATCGTCGATCTGTTGCGCAACGACCTCGGGCGCACCTGCCGCACCGGCTCGGTGAAAGTACCGGAGTTGTTCAGCCTGGAAAGCTACCCCAACGTGCATCACTTGGTCAGCAGCGTCACCGGCGAATTGGCCGACGACAAGGACGCCCTGGATCTGATCGCCGGCAGCTTCCCTGGCGGCTCCATCACCGGCGCACCGAAGATCCGCGCAATGCAGATCATCGACGAACTGGAGCCAACCCGCCGCGGGCTGTACTGCGGCTCGCTGGTGTACCTGGACGTGCGTGGCGAGATGGACAGCTCCATCGCCATCCGCAGCCTGCTGGTCAAAGACGGCCAGGTGTGCTGCTGGGGCGGCGGCGGGATCGTCGCCGACTCGCAATGGCAGGCGGAATATCAGGAGTCGCTGACCAAGGTGCGGGTGTTGTTACAAACCCTGGAAAGCCTGTAACGCAGCGCCCTTCCTGGCGTTGGGAGGCAACGCCCGGCCGCGGAAAAAACCTGAATCAGAACCGCTGTGGACGGCCTGTGAACCGGAGGATAGCGTCCGGTTTCGACCGTCCACCCGCCATCTGTGAAGGATCACATGAAGCGATTGCTTACTCGTCAGAAAATATTTCCAAGATTGCATCTGCACTTGCCTGAGCCTAATATCTCCCAAATTGGGAGGTCTGACTCATGCGGATAATCGCGTTCTCGACCTTACGTCTCTTCTGGGAGAGCCACCCAGCTTGTATCGACGCCAAAACACCGCTGGTCGAGTTGTATCGCCATATGGAGAAGGCTGCATACCCAACGCCGCAAGCGCTCAAGGCGGAGCTCGGAACCGCGAGCATCCTCAAAGGCAGCAGGGTTGTATTCAACGTGGGCGGCAACCGGTATCGAGTGATCATGGCGATCAATTATCAGCGTCAGCTTGGGTTCATACGTTTCGTGGGAACCCACGCACAGTACGATCAGATCAACGCGGAGACCGTGTGATGAACATCAAACCCATACATTCCCAAGAAGACCTCACCGCCGCGCTCGCACGCGTCGAACAGATATGGGAAGCGCCAATCGGCTCGCCTGAGGGCGATGAGCTGGAAATTCTTGCGGTCCTCATTGAAAAGTATGAGGCCGAACATTATCCGATGCCGCCGTCGGACCCGGTGGAAGCCATCCGCTTTCGCATGGAGCAACTCGGCATGACGGCGCGCGACCTGGAGGCCTTCATCGGCACCAGCGGCCGGGTGTCCGAAGTGCTCAACCGCAAGCGCAAGCTGAGCCTGTCGATGATCAAGCGCCTGCATGAAGGCTTGAGCATCCCGTATGAGCGGTTGCTGGCAGGGGCTTAAGAACTCAGGCGGCTGTAGGCCCGCGCCCACATTCGACCGCGTTTCCAGAGGATAAACGCGGTCGAATGTGGGAGCGGGCTTGCTCGCGATGGGGCCGCCAACTGCGCGGAACGACTTACAGGCTCAACGGCCGGTTCGAAGCCTTGATGAACTCGTTCTTCAGCTCTTCAAACGTATGCACCGCCGGGAACTGCGGGAACTCGCGGATCACATTCTCCGGCGCATGGAACAGAATCCCGCGGTCGGCCTCGCCCAGCATGCTGGTGTCGTTGTACGAATCACCGGCAGCGATCACGCGGTAGTACAGGCTCTTGAACGACAGCACCGACTGGCGCTTGGGGTCTTTCTGGCGCAGTTGGTAGCTGACCACGCGGTCGGTTTCGTCAGTGATCAGGCGGTGGCACAACAGGGTCGGGAACCCCAGCTGGCGCATCAGCGGCTGGGAGAATTCGTAGAAGGTGTCCGACAGAATCACCACCTGGAAGCGCTCGCGCAGCCAGTTGACGAACTCGATGGCACCGTCCAGCGGCTTGAGGGTAGCGATCACTTCCTGGATATCGGCGAGCTTGAGCCCGTGTTCGTCGAGGATGCGCAGGCGTTGCTTCATCAGCACGTCGTAGTCGGGAATGTCCCGGGTGGTCGCCCGCAGGGATTCAATACCGGTTTTTTCGGCGAAGGCGATCCAGATTTCCGGAACCAATACCCCTTCCAGGTCGAGACAGGCAATTTCCACGAGACACTCCTATTTGTATTGTTCAAGTCGAGCGAGCAAAAAGACTGCCGAACTCTAGCGATTCAAGGCGGCGGCCGCAACGCAGGGCGGATTTTGATACCATCACTCTCCTATAGAGCGCTCAGCGCCACTGACCTGTAGGAACCGTCCTGATGAACCAAGCCTTCGATGTCGTTGAACTCGCCACGACCTATGCCAACAAATCTGCCCAGGACATTCTCAAGCTGGCGTTCAGCCAGTTCGGCGATGACCTGTGGATTTCCTTCAGCGGTGCCGAGGATGTGGTGCTGGTGGACATGGCCTGGAAGCTGAACAAGAACGTCAAGGTGTTCAGCCTCGACACCGGCCGCCTGCACCCGGAGACCTACCGTTTCATCGAACAGGTGCGCGAGTTCTACAAGATCGACATCGAGCTGATCTCGCCGGACCAGAGCAAACTGGAACCCTTCGTCAAAGAGAAAGGCTTGTTCAGCTTCTACAAAGACGGCCATGGCGAATGCTGCGGCGTGCGCAAGATCGAGCCGCTGCGCCGCAAGCTCTCCGGGGTGCGCGCCTGGGCTACCGGCCAGCGCCGCGATCAGAGCCCCGGCACCCGCAGCCAAGTGGCTGCGCTGGAAATCGACACGGCCTTCTCCACCCCGGAACGCACCCTGTACAAGTTCAACCCACTGGCGCAGATGACCAGCGAAGAGATCTGGAGTTACATCCGCATGCTGGAGCTACCGTACAACAGCCTGCACGAGCGCGGTTTTATCAGCATCGGCTGCGAGCCCTGCACCCGCCCGGTGTTGCCAAACCAACACGAACGCGAAGGCCGCTGGTGGTGGGAAGAAGCCACGCAGAAGGAATGCGGGCTGCATGCCGGGAATCTCATCAGCAAGGCCTAAACGCTGACGCAGTCAACCATGTGGGAGGGGGAGCAAGCCCCCTCCCACATTTGTTTTGTGCCGAGCGTAAAAATGTACACACAAATGTAACCATCGGTGCCATTTATGTGTGCAATCCATCGACCTTCGCACCAAAACGTAACATCTCCTCTCTGCCGCTGTTTATCCTCTAAACAGAGGTTCTGCCCCGTCAAAAATAAATACCTGTTCAAACGGTCAATTTATATCGCTTTGAATTCAGTCAGTTATTTATAGAACCTATAAAAACGAAATTAACCAAGATTTTCATAGATCGAAAACTGGCACGTATGTGGCTTAAGGTGAAGCGCACTTTGTATACAATAAATACAAAATATACATACACTTTCCCGCTGCGGCTTTGCTGCAGCAGTGCTGGAGCCTGCCGGAATGCGTACACGCCTCTCGAACACCCTCGCACTGGATCTGCCCTCCTCCGCCCTCAACCCCGAGGCCGCGAGTCCCGGCCCGCTGGTACTCAGCCCGCGCCTGCACAACCGGGACCTGGCGCCGACCAAGGTCGAAGGCCGACGCTGGGGGCGCTACAGCATCTTTGCGTTATGGACCAACGACGTACACAACATCGCCAATTACTCGTTCGCCATTGGCTTATATGCGCTGGGCCTGGGTGGCTGGCAGATTCTGTTATCCCTGGGGATCGGCGCGGCGCTGGTGTACTTCTTCATGAACTTGTCGGGTTATATGGGGCAGAAGACCGGGGTGCCGTTTCCGGTGATCAGCCGCATCAGCTTCGGCATTCACGGCGCACAGATTCCGGCCTTGATCCGTGCGGTTATTGCGATTGCCTGGTTTGGTATCCAGACCTACCTGGCCTCGGTGGTGTTCCGAGTATTGCTGACGGCGATTCATCCGGGGTTTGCCGACTATGACCACAACTCGATCCTGGGCCTGTCGAGCCTGGGCTGGGCGTGCTTTGTGACGATCTGGTTCGTGCAACTGGTGATCCTGGCCTACGGCATGGAGACCGTGCGTCGCTACGAAGGCTTCGCCGGGCCGGTGATTTTGCTGACCGTCGCTTCGCTGGCCGGTTGGATGTACTTCCAGGCCGACGGCCACATCGCCTGGTCGATCCGCGAGCCGCTCACCGGTGGCGAGATGTGGCGCAATATCTTTGCCGGCGGCGCGCTGTGGCTGGCGATCTACGGTACGTTGATCCTCAACTTCTGCGACTTCGCGCGCTCTTCGCCGTGCCGCAAGACCATCCAGGTCGGCAACTTCTGGGGCCTGCCGGTGAACATCCTGGTGTTCGCCGCCATCACCGTGTTGCTCTGCGGCGGGCAGTTCCAGCTCAATGGCCGGGTGATCGAAAGCCCGACCGAGATCATCGCGGCGATCCCCAATACGTTCTTCCTGGTACTCGGCTGCCTGGCGTTCCTGATCGTCACCGTGGCGGTGAACATCATGGCCAACTTCGTCGCCCCGGCCTTTGTGCTGAGCAACCTGGCGCCCAAGTACCTGAACTTCCGCCGCGCCGGGTTGATCAGCGCGGCCGTGGCGGTGCTGATCCTGCCGTGGAACCTCTACAACAGCCCGCTGGTGATCGTGTATTTCCTTTCCGGCCTGGGCGCGCTGCTCGGGCCGTTGTACGGGGTGATCATGGTCGATTACTGGCTGATCCGTAAAAGCCAGGTCGATGTGCCGCAACTGTACAGCGAAGACCCGAATGGCGTTTATTACTACAGCCGTGGCGTGAACATGCGCGCGGTGGCGGCATTTATTCCTGCGGCGGTGATCGCCATCCTGCTGGCGCTGTTGCCGGGGTTTGCCAGTGTCTCGCCGTTTTCCTGGTTGTTTGGCGCCGGTATTGCAGGGCTGTTGTACCGGCTGATCGCCAAGCGCCAAGCGTTCTACGCTGATGTCAGCGGTGAAAGCATTGCAGTCGATAACGTCAGTCATTAAAAAGGACATTCCATGCGTATCCTCGTGGTCAACGTCAACACCACCGAATCCATCACCCAGACCATCGCCGAGCAAGCGCGGTCCGTGGCCTCGCCGGGCACCGAAATTGTCGGGCTCACGCCGTACTTCGGCGCCGAATCGGTGGAAGGCAATTTTGAGAGCTACCTGGCGGCCATCGCGGTGATGGACCGCGTGATGGCCTACGACCAGCCGTTCGATGCGGTGATCCAGGCCGGGTATGGCGAACATGGGCGCGAAGGCCTACAGGAATTGTTGAATGTGCCGGTAGTGGACATCACCGAAGCGGCAGCCACCACCGCGATGTTCCTCGGCCACGCCTACTCGGTGGTGACCACCCTGGACCGCACCGTACCGCTGATCGAGGACCGCCTGAAACTCGCCGGCCTGTATCAACGCTGCGCCTCGGTGCGGGCCAGCGGCATGGCGGTGCTGGAGCTGGAAGAACACCCGCTGGCGGCCATGGAGGCCATCGTGCGGCAGGCGGAACTGGCGATCCGCGAGGACAAGGCCGAGGTGATCTGCCTGGGATGCGGCGGCATGGCCGGGCTGGACGAACGCATTCGCCAGCGCACCGGGGTGCCGGTGGTGGACGGGGTAACGGCGGCGGTGACGATTGCCGAAGGGTTGGTGCGATTGGGGTTGTCGACGTCGAAGGTCAGGACCTACGCCACCCCGCGGCCGAAGACTGTCATCGGCTGGCCGCGCAGCCGATAGAACAGGTCGCGGCGATCAAATCGCGCTGAAGCGCTGCGCCAGTCCCGCGATTAAAAACTGCTCGAGGATGAAGTCGACAAACGCCCGGGTCTTGCCGGGCAGCAGTTTGTGTTCGGCGTAGTAGAGGGAGATGTTGCCGTCATCGACGTACCAGTCGGGCAGCACCCGCACCACCGCGCCACTGTCGAGGAACGGCACTGCCATCGGCATGCTCACCAGCGCAATGCCCATCCCCTGGGCACTCGCGCAACAGGCGGCCTCCGAGTCGCTCAGGGTCATGCGCGGCTTGAGCGCCAATGGACGCTGTTCGCGCTCGCGGCTGGTCAGTTGCCAGGAGCGCACGCGGCCGGTTTGCGGGGAGCGGATCAGGATGCCCAGGCAGCGCGCCAAATCCTCGGGCGCCAGTACCGGCGGGCGTTGCGCCAGGTAATCCGCTGACGCCACCAACACCCGGTGCGCGGGCGTCAGCTTGCGTGCAACCACGCCCTGGGGCAGCTCAAAACCACCGCCGATGGCTGCATCGAAGCCCTGGCCGATCAGGTCGACCTGGCGGTTGTCAAAATGCCAATCCGGGCTGATATCCGGAAAACGCCGGACGAATTCCCCCAGCAACGGCATGACATAACGATTACCGAACACCGTGCCCATGCTGACCTTGAGCGTCCCCACCGGCCGCCCCTCGGCGCTGGCCAGGTTGGCCACGGCGTTCTGAATGGTGATGAGGCTGTCGCTGACTTCGGCGAGGAACCGCTTGCCGGCTTCGGTCAGGGTCAGGCGCCGGGTGCTGCGCTGGAACAGCCGCACCCCCAGGCGCGCTTCCAGCTTGGCGACACTTTTGCCCACCGCCGCCGGGGTCAGGCTCAAGCGCCGGGCCGCTTCGGCAAAGCTGCCGCCTTCGGCGCTGCGCACAAAGCATTCGATACTGCCGAAGCTCTCCATATCTGCCCACTCTAAACTTTTGGTTTACACAGACTATAGCAATCCGGGTCTACCGACAGCGGCGGGTGAGGTCGATACTCGGCTGCATCCACAAGGCATCCCGCCTTGAACAGTGAGGAGATCAACATGACTACCCAGAACCTCAGCGGCAAAGTCGCCTTGATTCAAGGCGGTTCACGCGGCATCGGCGCCGCCATCGTCAAGCGTCTTGCGGCGCAAGGTGCGGCCGTCGCCTTTACCTACGTCAGTTCCGCCGCCAAGGCCGCAGAACTGCAGAACAGCGTGATCAGCGCCGGCGGCAAAGCCCTGGCGATTCAGGCCGACAGCGCCGATGCCACGGCGATTCGCAACGCGGTCAACGCCACGGTCCAAGCCTTTGGGCGCCTGGATATCCTGGTGAACAACGCCGGCGTGCTGGCCATCGCGCCGCTGGAAGACTTCAAACTGGAGGACTTCGACCAGACCCTGGCAATCAACGTGCGCAGCGTATTCATCGCCACTCAGGAAGCGGCCAAGCACATGGGCGAAGGCGGCCGCGTGATCAACATCGGCAGCACCAACGCCGAACGCATGCCCTTTGGCGGCGGCGGGCCGTATGCGATGAGCAAGGCGGCGCTGGTCGGCCTGACCAAGGGCCTGGCGCGGGACCTGGGGCCACGTGGCATCACCATTAACAACGTGCAGCCAGGGCCGGTGGACACCGACATGAACCCGGCGAACAGTGAGTTCGCCGAGAGCCTGATCGGGTTGATGGCGGTGGGCCGTTATGGCCATGTCGAGGAGATCGCCAGCTTTGTGGCCTACCTGGCCGGGCCGGAAGCGGGTTACATCACTGGGGCCAGCCTGACCATCGACGGTGGCTTCAGCGCATAACCGCCTGTAGGCGCCGGGTCAGGACATGGGCGGCAGGCCGTAGGCGGCGAGGTCGAAGTCCGCGAGTTTGCGGATGATCTGGTCGGCGTGGTGGTACTTGCTGTCGGCCATGGCTTCGTCGGGCACGGCGATGGCAGTCATCCGGGCCGCCTTTGCTGCGGTGACGCCGAACGGCGAGTCTTCAAACACCAGGCAATCTTGCGGCGCGATGCCCAGGCGCCGCGCGGCGGTGAGGAAGATGTCCGGCGCAGGTTTGGCGGCACCGACTTCCGGGTCGTCAGCCGTGACGATGGTGCCGAACAGGCCAAACCATTCGCGGTGCAGCGTGGTCTTGTGGCCAAAGGAGTTGCGCGACGAACTGGTGCCCACCGCAATCGGAATATTGTGCGCGTTCAGGTGCCGTACCAACGCTTCGGCGCCGGGCATGCCCAACGCCCTGGGGAAACGCTCGCTCATCAGCGGCTCACGGATTTCGAGGAACTCAGCCGCCGTGATCGGCAGGTCCAGCGCCTTGACCACGTAGTCGGCCAGGTCCTGGGCCCCGCGCCCGATGATGTGCTGTTTGATCCCCCAGTCATAGGTACGCCCGAAGCGTTCGGCGATGATCTGCGTCACTTCGGTGTAGATGCCTTCGGTATCCAGCAACAAGCCGTCCATATCGAAAATCACGGCCTTGATCGGACCGACTGCGCTACGCGGTGCATTCATCGTGACGAAACCCTGGAGGTAGGACTAAAAGGATTCAGCACAATAACGGCCACGCTTGTCGGCAGGCAACCTTTTAGGCTGTGCGCCTGATCAGGCCGGCGTGGGCAGGCAGCCCAGGCTGGTCAATGCGGCCTCCACCGCGTGCTCCAACGGCGTATGGGGTTCGTGGCCCAGGGCCGCAAGCAAGCGTTGGTTATCCATACGCAACGGGGTTTGCCACAGATAACGCATCTCCTGTATCTCGCGAAAGGTCACGACAAACGGCGCAGCCAACTTCAACAGCCACCAGGGAAATACGCCTACACGCGGTTGCAGGCCCGTCCTGCGTAACACTACGCGCTGGATCGCCTGGCTCATCTGCGTGCCATCACTGTCCACGTGCCCGGCCATATGAAAGCAGGCAAAGGCGTCGAGGGCGGCGCGGCGCTCAATCAACTCGAGCATGGTGCGCGCCACATCCGGCAGGTAGGCCCATTGGTGGGCGACGCCTGGCGCACCTGGGGCGCTGACCGCGCGCACCGGTTTACCGGGTTTGACCAGGCCTTGGGAGAACCAATTGTTGGCCGCTCCGGCGCCGAAAAAATCCCCGGCACGCACGATCACTACACGAGCGCCCTCGCGGGAAGACTGAAGCAAGCGCTGCTCCAGTTGCACACGTATCGCGCCCTTGCGGGTCAGCGGGTGCTGGGGTGAGTCTTCGGAAAGCACCGGGAACGCATCCGGCCCGAAGTTGTAGACCGTGCCGGGCAACACGATGGTCGCGCGCTCGGCGATGGCGGCAGCAATGGTGTTGTCGATCATCGGCAGCACCTGCTCGGCCCAATTGCGATAGCCCGGCGGGTTCACCCCATGGATGATCACCGCGCAGCCACGGGCGGCAGCGATGACGTCCTGGCGATTGAGCGCATCGCCTTTGAGCCAGGTATAGGCGGCATTCTGGCTACGGGCCTTGGCGACATCCCGGGTCAACGCACACACCTGCCAGCCCGCCACGCTCAACTGTCGCGCCACTTCGCCGCCGATACCGCCGGTTGCACCCAATACCAGTACCTTGCTCATCACCCGCTCCCACGTTGGTTGGAGTGGCCATTCTGTTCGTAGCCTGGCTATAGAGGAATTGCCGAAGACCATCCAGACGCTATACATTTACGCATGGCATTGAACATTGGTTGGGAGCTTTACCGATCGTTTCTTGGCGTACTCAAGGAAGGATCGCTGTCGGGGGCCGCACGGCAGCTCGGCATCACACAGCCCACCGTCGGTCGGCACATTGCCGCGCTGGAAACGGCCCTGGGCGTGGTGCTGTTCACTCGCTCCCCCACCGGCCTGCTGCCGACGGCAGTGGCTCACACCATGAGGGCCCACGCCGAGACCATGGAGCGCACGGCCGCCGCCCTGGAACGCAGCGCCTCCTCCCAGGGCGACGAAGTGCGCGGCGTGGTGCGTGTCTCCGCCAGTGAAGTGGTCGGCGTGGAAGTACTGCCGCCGATCATCACGCGGTTGCGCCAACAGCATCCTCAGCTCAAGGTCGAACTGGTCCTGACCAACCGCCTGAGCGACCTGCTGCAATTGGAAGCCGACATCGCCGTGCGGATGGTCCGCCCCAGCCAGGAGCAATTGCTGGCACAGCGCATCGGCCTGATCGAAGTCGGCCTGCATGCCCGCGACGATTACCTGCACCAGCACGGTACGCCGCAAGAGTTGAAAGACCTGACCGACCACGCGGTGATCGGCTACGACCGGGAAAACGCGTTTATCCGCAGCCTGGCCGTCAAAGGCTTCGAGCGCGGCACCTTCGCCCTCAGCAGCGACAGCGACCTGGCGCAACTGGCGCTGATCCGTGCCGGCGCCGGCATCGGCGGATGCCAGGTCAAGCTGGCCCAACAAGACACGCGCCTGCGCCGGGTACTGCCGGAGGCATTCGCGCTCAAACTCGACACCTGGGTCACCATGCACGAAGACCTGCGCAACAGCCCGCGCTGCCGGGCGACGTTTGATGCGCTGGTGGCGGGTTTGCAACGTTACGTACAGGATTGAGACAGCTTCGCTGAGGAACAATGAAAATCCCTCAATCCCTTCACAGCCGCCGCCATGACCGAAGCCTTCGAAGTCCCCAGCCCCCACGAAAAACACATCGAACACACCACCGAACATGCCCACGCGCGCGGTGACAATTTCGCCAGCCGCATTGCCGTGATGACCGCGCTGATGGCCACCCTTGGCGCCATGCTCAGCTACCAGGCCGGCTCCACCGAAAGCGAAGCGGCGATGGACAAGAACAACGCTGCCATTTTCAAGACCGAAGCCGCCAACCAGTGGAACTACTACCAGGCCAAATCCAGCCGGCAAAACCTGGCGGAACTGGCTACCCATATTCCCGGTGTGGACGCCGCGCATTACAAGGATGAGAGCGAGCGCTACAAGGGCCAGAAGGAAGACGTGCGCAAACAGGCCGAAAAGCTGGAGGCAACCTCACGGGAATGGGATCAGAAATCCGAAGAAGCCTTGCACCAGCATCACCGCTGGGCCCAGGCGATGACGGCGATTCAGATCGCGATTTCGTTGGCGGCGATCACGTTGTTGACGCGCAAGGAATGGTTGAAGCGCCTGTCGTATACCGCGGGCGGTGTGGCCTTGGTGCTGGGCGGCCTGGCGGGGCTGCATTTCTGATAATTTCGCTTGGGCGCCCAACACCCATCGCTATATAGTAAACCGCATAACGCTAACCACCGCACAAGGAGATACCGGTGTCCGTACTACCCAAAGAAGCCGTGGGCGCAGCCTACAGTATCGAATCCATGCGCTACGCCCAGGCCATGACCTGGCAGGCCATCGAACAACTGGCCCAACGCATCCGCCCCGGCATGCTCGAATCCGAAGCGCGCGAGCTGGGCAAACACGTCCTCGCCGACCTCGACATGCAGCGCATCTGGCACCCGCTGCTGGTGCGCTTCGGCGCCAATACCCTCAAGGCCTTCAAGCAACACTCCGACGGCGACCCGGTACTGGGTGAAAACGATATTTTCTTCATCGACATGGGCGCGGTCTGGCAAGGTCACGAAGGCGACGCCGGCGCCACGTTCACCACCGGCACCGACCCGGACATGATCGCCTGCGCCAACGCGGCCAAAGCGCTGTTCGACCGCGTGCAAGCTCGCTGGAAAAACGACCAGGTCATCGGCCTCGAACTCTACCGCTACGCCGAGGCACAAGCCCAGGCCATGGGCTGGCAGTTGAACCTCGACATCAAGGGCCACCGCGTCAGCGACTTTCCCCACGCGATCCATCGTGGCGGCAACCTCGGCGACTTCGAGCACTACCCGAATGCAGGGTTGTGGATTCTGGAGATCCAGATCGCTCACCCGAGCAAGCCGTATGGCGCATTCTATGAAGACCTCCTCGCTTAATCGTTCAAAGGAACCAGAATGGAACGCTACGCCGAATTTCCCGTGCTGTTGTTTTCCTACGGCACCCTGCAGGACAAAGCAGTCCAACTCGCCAACTTCGGCCGAGAACTGGCAGGCCAGCACGATGCCATGTTGGGCTACTCGAAAAACTGGGTAGAAATTACCGACCCGCAAGTGCTGGCCACCAGTGGCAAGACCCACCACCCGATCGTCGCGCCGAGCACCGAACAAGGCGCCAGCGTTGAAGGCATGGTGTTTCAGATTAGCGAGCAGGAGTTGGCGGCGGCGGATGCGTATGAAGTGTCCGACTACAAGCGGGTCAGCGTGGCGCTGGCATCGGGCCTCACGGCTTGGGTGTATGTGCAAGCCTGAACGACGGGCGATTGATTTCAATCTGTTACAGGAGCGTTTAGAGTATCGCCCCCGAGAATTGAATCTCGGGATTCAGTCCATGGAGTTACTCAGTGAAGTACGTCAGTAAAGTGGTTGCAGCAGCAGTTCTCGGTTTCACCCTCGCCGGCTGCACCGGCACCGCCATCAAATCCCCGCAATACGACAGCAGCCAATACACCGTGCTGGGTCACAGTGAAGCCAGCGCCACCGGCATCATGCTGTTCGGTGTTATCCCGATCGGCCAGAACAGCCGTTTCGTCCGCGCCCAGACGGCTGCCATCCAGGCAAAAGGTGGCGACGCGCTGATCAATACCGAAGTCCAGGAAAAATGGTTCTGGGCTTGGGTGCTGAGCGGTTACACCACCAAGATCTCCGGTGATGTGGTCAAGCTGAAAACTGCACACTAAGCCGGACGTTGCTCTATTTGCGCGGGATTTGACCTGAGCAAGCGACGTATCATGGGCCAACCTTTCGAGGATGGCCCATGAACCTCAGTATCCTTTACGCACTCGCCGCCGCCGCGCTGTTCGGCGCCAGCACCCCGCTCGCCAAAAGCCTCGGCCTGGGCCTCTCGCCCGTGCTGCTCGCAGGCCTGCTTTACCTCGGCAGCGGTGCCGGACTCGCCATCGTGCGCCTGATCCGCGATCGCGGCTGGACCCCCACCGGCTTGACCCCCTCCGAATGGCCCTGGCTGCTCGGCGCCATTGCGTTCGGCGGCATCCTCGGGCCCGTGGCCCTGATGTTCGGCCTGACCCGCACCTCGGGCGCCACCGCGTCGCTGATGCTCAACCTTGAATCGGTATTGACCGCGTTGATCGCCTGGCTCGTGTTCAGGGAAAACGCAGACCGTCGCATCGTCCTCGGGATGATTGCGATTGTGCTGGGTGGCGTGGCGTTGTCATGGCCCCAAGGCGGCGCCGACAGTCACGATTGGACCGGGCCGCTCGCCGTGGCGGTGGCCTGCCTGTGCTGGGGCATCGATAACAACCTGACACGTAAAGTGTCGGCCTCGGACGCATTGTTTATCGCCGGCGCCAAAGGCTTGATCGCGGGCGTGGTCAACTGCAGCCTGGCGCTGTATCTCGGCGCGCAGATCCCCGGCCTGGCGCAGCTCGCGCCGATCTTGCTGGTCGGGTTTCTCGGCTATGGCATCAGCCTGGTGCTGTTTGTGCTGGCCTTACGCGGGCTGGGCAGTGCGCGTACCGGCGCTTATTTCTCTACCGCGCCGTTCCTCGGCGCCGCGCTGGCCTTGCTGGTACTGGGCGAGTCGGTGACCGGCGCGTTCTGGATTGCAGCCGCGCTGATGGCCGCCGGGGTGTGGCTGCACCTGACCGAGCGCCACGCCCATGCACATCAGCATGAGGCGACGGAACACGGGCATCGGCATGTCCACGATGAACACCATCAACATGAACACCCGTTCGAGTGGGACCCGGCGATGCCGCACAGTCACGTGCATACCCATAGCCCGATCAAGCATAGCCATCCACATTTTCCGGATATTCATCATCGGCATCGGCATTAAAGGTTTGACCCGATAGCCACAGCCTCCCATCGAGCCTGCTCCGCTACCACCCGATTACGCCCGCTTTGCTTGGCTTGATACAAAAGCTGATCAGCCCTCTCCAGCACAGCGGATATCGAATCGCCACCGGGATGCCATAGCGCGACGCCCAGCGAAACGGTGATGTGCCCGACCGTTTCGATGTTGGCGGCATCGATCGAGGCACGCAGTCGCTCGGCGACATCCGTTGCAACCTGAAGCGAACTATTGGGTAACAACAATACGAACTCCTCGCCACCGACCCGACAAGGCAGGTCGTTGGACCGAGAATTCTGCTGCATGAGCCCCGCAATGGCGCGCAGCGTTTCATCGCCCACACCATGGCCAAACGTATCGTTCACGCGCTTAAAGTGATCGATGTCCATGGACACGACCGCGAACGCTTTGTCAGCATCCTGCCAGCGCAACAGAACGTCCTGCATCGCCCGGCGATTGGCCAGCCCGGTCAACACGTCGGTTTGCGCTTGCTGGTTGAGTTTGCCGATCTTTTCCTGCAGCAGGGTGGCGCCGAGCAGCAGCGCTCTGCGAATCTGCCAGCTTTCGAAATAGCGCGTCGGGATTGCGCTGATACGTTCGTAGCTGTCCGGCGAATCCAGCCGTTTGGCGCAATCGGCAAGCCTGGACAACGGCACCGAAATTCGCGCGCCCAGCCACCAGATCAACACGATTCCGAACAGCGCCAGCGGCGCGATGCCCTGCGCCACCTTGGCCATGGTGTGTCGCAGGATGGCTTGGATGTTATCGAGCGGCTGCTGCGAGATCACCCCCCAACCGCTGATGGGCACCCTGGCGAAACCGGCGAGCATTTGCACGCCATCGGCATCTATCGCCTGCAATGTTCCCCCGTCGCGACTGAGCGCCGCGTCGTCGATCAACCCCTTTCCAGCGACTGTCCCGATGTGCTCGGGATCGGAGTGATAGAGCACCCGGCGGGCGCTGTCGACAAGATAGACATGCGCCCCGTCCTTGCGCACATTGGTGTCCATCAGCGCCTGGAGCGTATTCCTCTGCTCAAGTCGGACACTGCCCCCGATCAGCCCCAGGTACTCTCCTTTCGCGTCGAATATGGGGTGGCTGACAAAGACCACCAGATTGCCAGCCATGGACTTGAACGCGTTGCTGATTATCGGCACGCGAAGGCTGAGAGGCTCGCGGTGTTGCAGCGTGCGCCCATCGAGGTGGAGGTTTTCGGGAGCCGAGGCAATGATTGTCCCCGTCGCATCGGCGATCAACACGGAGTTGAAACTGGCGTCTTGCCCAAACAGTCGCTGGGCTTCCTCCGTCAAATTCTGCTTATCGCCAAACGCTTTGCCAATGACGAACGAGCTGTATTTCAATTTATCGAGGTCGGAATTGAGTACCTGCTCCACACTCCGGGCGATCCGAGAGGCGTAGGCCTTGTTCACTTCCAGCGCATTCTCGATCAACTCCTGCTTCTGAATCGTGAACGTCACCCAAAAACTGTTGGCCAGGGTTGCGATTGCCGAAAGCATTACAAAGATAAGAATCAGAATACGAAGGTTGAGTTTCGGCTTCGGTCGGGTGGTCATATTACGCAGTCCGGATGGGCGGAAGAATTGCAAACGATTCGATGCAGGATGAATCGTCCTTGTTTTCGCAGGCACCTCTTCGACCATCGTTGACCGAAGCAGCCCGTTTAACCAGCCTGGAAGCCCACCTGCCAATTCTGAACGCGCCGAGCGAGCGTGTCCGAAGGCTGACGGAAAAAAACAGCGTCAGTCCCACATTGGGCCTATATGGCCTTTTTTTCAGCCGCAAGAAACCACAAACCCCCGACTTTCACTAGGAAAATCAGGGGTTTGTGTTTGCAGAATGTGGCGGTGAAGGAGAGATTCGAACTCTCGATACAATTTCTTGTATACACACTTTCCAGGCGTGCTCCTTAAGCCACTCGGACACTTCACCGTATCTCGTCAAACCAGTTCAGTCTGTCGAGGCGCGCTAATGTAGTCGAAAGACTTGCTGATGGCAAAGGTTTTTTTCAGAATTTTCATGCGGTTAGACCGGTATTCCGTGACGGGCCAGGCGAGGGCGATGATTCTGCCATTCTCAGGCATCGACGGCACGCGTCTGGGACGGTTGCTGCGCCCTGCCCCAGGCGGTTTACCGCCGGGTATAGAGGGAAAGCCTGACTGGCCAGTCAGTCACAGCGCTTTACCAGGCCGGGCGTGGTGAGTAACGTCTGCGCATGCACCTCTATAACAAATCCTACAAGGAACCACGTCATGAGTGAGTTGATCTCCTACCACCTGGAAGACGGTATCGCGACCCTGACCTTGAGCAACGGCAAGGTGAATGCCATTTCTCCGGCGGTGGTCAGTGCATTTAATGAAGCGCTGGATCAGGCCGAGAAGGATCGGGCGGTGGTGATCATCACCGGAACGCCGGGGATTCTGTCGGGTGGCTATGATTTGAAAGTGATGACCGCCGGTCCTAAAGAGGCGATCGGCCTGGTGACGTCGGGCTCGACGCTGGCGCGGCGCCTGTTGGCGCATCCGTTCCCGGTGATCGTCGCGTGCCCTGGGCATGCGGTGGCCAAGGGCGCGTTCCTGCTGTTGTCGGCGGATTATCGGATCGGGGTCGAGGGCCCGTTCAGCATTGGCCTGAATGAAGTGGCGATCGGCATGACCATGCACCATGCGGGGATCGAATTGGCGCGCGATCGTCTGCGCAAGTCGGCGTTTCAGCGTTCGGTGATCAACGCCGAGATGTTCGACCCGCAAGGCGCATTGCAAGCCGGTTTCCTCGACAAGGTGGTGGCGCCAGAAGCGTTGCACACCGCGGCACTGGAAGCAGCGCGGCAGTTGAAGAAGCTCAATATGAACGCCCACAAGCAGACCAAATTGAAAGTGCGCAAAGCCCTGCTCGAAGCCTTGGACGAAGCAATCATCCAGGACCAGGGCCATATTTTGAGCTAAGCCGCCTGCATGTGCCGTATCAAAGCCCGACCTTGAGTCGGGCTTTTTCTTACAAAAACAACCGACTAATCCTTGGCCGCTCTAGTCTGCCCCTGCTGGCACTTATTGAAACATGTACTTAAACATCGCCTATCTCCTACCTCTATCGGGGCAATTGCCGAATACAGTGTACATCCGTACACTGCGCCACCTTTTGTCTCGATGGTGCCGTGTCGATGCTGTTTCTGTTGCGTATGTCGTTGATGGGCCTGCACTTTATCCTCGCCGGCGGCTTGGGCGTGTTGCTGGGGATCTGTCGGCCGTTCAACCCGGATAATAGCCGTCTGTGCGCGCGCCTGTATGCGCTGCCGGCGATGCGAATACTGGGGCTGCGCGTCAAGGCCGATGTCGATTCGCTGTGCAACAAGCCCGGCAGTTGTCTGATCATCGCCAACCACCAGTCCAACTATGACCTGTTTGTGCTGGGCACCGTGGTGCCGCACCGCACCGTGTGTATCGCCAAGAAAAGCCTGAAATGGGTGCCGTTGTTCGGCCAGTTGTTCTGGCTGGCGGGCAACGTGCTGATCGACCGCGGCAATGCGTACAAGGCACGCCGTGCGATGCTCACCACCACCCGGACGTTGCAGCATAAGGACACGTCGATCTGGGTCTTCCCGGAAGGCACGCGCAACCTGGGCAAGGGCCTGCTGCCGTTCAAGAAAGGCGCGTTCCACATGGCGATTGCCGCTGGCGTGCCCATCGTGCAGGTGTGCGTGAGCAATTACGTCACCCATATGCAACTCAATCGCTGGAACAGTGGCGATGTACGCATACGCTCGCTGCCGCCGATTCCTACCACCGGACTGACGGCGGATGACATCCCGGCGTTGATGCAAGCCTGCTACGCGCAGATGGATGAATGCATCAAGGCGATGGACCACGAACTGCAAAGTGCCATAACAATAGAACTCGCTTCCAGCTAAGCTGCCCAACATCTGTTCCCCTGATAAGAAGTGATCGGCACCATGGGTAGAGTTGTTGCGGCCGCTGTTTACAGTGCCGGAAAGAAAGTTACCGATATCACCCTCGACGAAGGCGCGGCCTGGGCCGCCAAACCCGGGCATTTTGTCTGGATCGGCCTGGAAGAGCCCGACGCCCGCGAGCTGGCCAACCTGCAACGCCAGTTCAACCTGCATGAACTGGCCATCGAAGACGCCCTGGAAAAACACAGCCGCCCCAAGCTGGAAACCTTCGGCGACGCGCTGTTTATCGTCACTTATTCTCCGGTGCGCGAGAACGGCAAGCTGGAATTTATCGAAACCCATATCTTTGCCGGCAACGGCTACATCATCACGGCGCGCAACGGGCACTCAGCGTCCTACGGTTTTGTGCGCCAGCGCTGTGAGGCACGGCCATTGTTGCTGGAGCATGGGGAAGATTTCGTACTCTATGCACTGCTGGATTTCGTCACCGAAAACTACCAGCCGGTCAGCGAGGCGATCCACGCCGAGATCGATGAGCTGGAACGCAACGTGCTGTGCAGCTCACTCAATGAGCACGATATCCAGAACCTCCACGGCCTGCGCCGTGACGTACTGCGCCTGCGCCGCTACGTGGCACCGATGGTGGAGATCAGCGAAGAGCTGCAGAAGCTGAGTTTTCCATTCATCGACAAGAACATGCGCCCGTATTTTCGTGATGTACAAATCCACGTCACACGGCAGATGGAAGACCTGGCCACCCTGCGCGACATCGCCAGCCAGACCATCGAGATCGGTGTGTTGCTGGAGGCATCGCGCCAGAGCGTGGTGCAGCGCAAGTTCGCCGCGTGGGCGGCGATCCTGGCGTTCCCCACGGCGGTGGCGGGGATTTACGGGATGAACTTCCAGAACATGCCCGAGCTGCAATGGCATTACGGTTATTTTGGCGTGCTGGGGTTCATCGCCGTAGGGTGCAGCGGCTTGTGGGTCAGCTTCAAGCGTTCGGGCTGGCTTTAACCTTGGCTTCAGGCTTGTGCGCGACGAAGCGCATCATCCACTCCGCCACGGTCACACCGTGGTGGTCGCGCTCGAGGCTAGCCACGCCATTCTTGTAGACCTTCTCGCCCAAGGTTGTCTGAAGAATCTCCAACAGCTCGCGGGAATAGTCGTGGATGAACTCGGGGTGCCCCTGGAAGCACAGCACCTGATCGCCGATGTGGTACGCCGCAAACGGGCAAAACTCGCTGGAAGCGATGACCGTGGCATTGTCCGGCAAGGTGGTCACCTGGTCCTGGTGGCTGATCAACAACGTCAGCTCCGGTACCTCAGGGCTCATCCACGGCGCCTTGGCATCGATTTTGTAATCGTGGATGCCCATGCCCCAGCCCTGGCCGGCGCGCTCGGTCTTGCCGCCTAGCAGCAACGCCAACAATTGGTGACCGAAACAGATGCCCAACAACTTGTCGCCGCGCTCATAGCGGTCGAGCAGGTAGGTTTTGAGCGTCTGAATCCAAGGGTCGGTGCCAAACGAATCGGCCTTGCTGCCGGTTACCAGATACGCGTCAAACACTTCATCATCCGACGGGTATTCACCCTGCACCACGTTGTACACGACAAACTCGGCAGGGATCGGCTGCTTGGAGAACAGGCGCTTGAACATCTGCCCGTAACCTTGGTACTGATCGATCAAGCCTGGACGCAGGATATCGGTTTCCAGGATGCAGACGCGTAGCGACATAAAAAATACCTGACACGGCGATGGGAATATTGAACACCTCCAGAGCCTGCCTTGAAATGTACCTGCAAAGCAAGCCCCGCATTGATCACCGAAATACTTCACCCTGTGCGGCTTTCTGCAGCAACAACGCCGGCGGCGAGAAGCGCTCGCCATACTGCTCGGCCAGGTAGCGCGCCCGTGCAATAAAGTCGTTCAAGCCGTACTGGTTGATAAATTGCAAAGCGCCACCACTCCACGCCGCAAAGCCGATACCGAAGATCGAGCCGACGTTGGCGTCCGCGGTGGACATCAACACGCCCTCCTCCACGCAGCGCACGGTTTCGATGGCCTGGATGAACAACAAACGGTCGCGCACGTCCTGCGCTGAAATGCGTTGGTCGGGGCGTTCGAAGCGGCTTTTCAGTTCCGGCCACAAATACTTCTGCCCACCTGCGGGGTACTCATAGAAACCGCCCCCCGCCGCCTTGCCCATGCGCTGGTATTCGTTGACCAACAGATCAATCACCTGCGTCGCCGGATGGGTTGGCACGGCTTTACCTTCAGCCTGCAGATCCTTGGCTGTCTGCTGTCGGATATGGCTCATCAGGCTAAGCGACACTTCGTCGGACACCGCCAGCGGCCCCACCGGCATACCGGCCTTGCGCGCTTCAGTCTCGATCATCGGCGCAGCCACGCCTTCGCCGAGCATGGCGATGCCTTCGTTGGTGAACGTGCCGAACACCCGCGAGGTGAAGAAGCCGCGACTGTCGTTGACCACAATCGGGGTTTTCTTGATTTGCAGGACGAAGTCGAAACCACGGGCCAGGGTTTCGTCCGAGGTCTGTGTACCCTTGATGATTTCCACCAGGGGCATCTTGTCCACCGGGCTGAAGAAATGCAGGCCGATGAACTTGGCCTGATCCGGCACGGCCGTGGCCAGGCCACTGATAGGCAAGGTGGACGTGTTGGAAGCGATCACCGCGTCCGGGCCGACCACGTTTTGCGCGGCCGCAGAGACTTTGGCCTTGAGCTCACGGTCTTCGAACACCGCTTCGATGATCAGGTCGCAGCCGGCCAGGTCGGCGTCAGACTGCGTAGGATGGATACGCGCCAAGGTGGCTTCACGCTGCTCGGCGGTCAATTGCCCACGGCTGACCTTCTTGTCCAACAGTGTGGCCGAGTGCGCCTTGCCTTTCTCCGCGGCTGCGAGGTTGATGTCCTTGAGCACCACCTCAACGCCTGCACAGGCGCTGACATAAGCGATCCCCGCGCCCATCATCCCGGCACCGAGCACGCCGACCTTGCGCGTCAGGTAAGGCGCAAAACCCTCAGGGCGCGAACGCCCGGCGTTGATGTCATTGAGCTGGAACCAGAAGGTGCCGATCATGTTTTTCGCCACCTGCCCGGTGACCAATTCGGTGAAGTAGCGGGTTTCGATCAGGTGCGCAGTGTCGAAATCCACCTGGGCACCTTCCACCGCCGCGCAGAGAATTTTCTCCGGCGCCGGCAAGCAGCCATTGGTTTTGCTGCGCAGGATCGAGGGCGCGATGGCGAGCATCTGCGCGACTTTCGGGCTGGACGGCGTGCCTCCGGGGATCTGGTAAGCCTTGTTGTCCCAAGGCTGCGCGGCGTCGGGGTGGGCGAGAATCCAGGCGCGAGCCTTGGCCAGCAGTTCGTCGCGATCCACTGCCAGCGCGTCGATCAGGCCCGCCTGCAGGGCCTGCCGTGGGCGGATCTTCTTACCTTCGAGCAAATACGGCAGGGCTTTTTCCAAGCCCAACAGGCGCACCATCCGCACCACACCACCGCCGCCCGGCAGCAGGCCTAGGGTGACTTCCGGCAGCCCCAGTTGTAGCGACTGGTCGTCCAGCGCGACCCGATAGTGACACGCCAGGCAAATCTCCCAGCCGCCGCCGAGGGCCGCGCCATTGATGGCGGCGACCACCGGTTTGCCAAGGGTTTCCAGGCTGCGCAGTTGCGCCTTCAGTACCCGCACACTGTCGGAAAATTCCTTGGCGTGGGCCTTGTCGACCTTGATCAGTTCATTGAGGTCGCCACCGGCAAAGAACGTCTTCTTCGCCGAGGTGATAACCACGCCGGCGATCCCGTCCTTTTCCGCTTGCAGCCGCGCCACGGTGGCCGCCATGGCCTCGCGGTACACAGCGTTCATGGTGTTGGCGCTCTGGCCGGGCATGTCGAGGGTCAGGACCACGATCTGGTCCTGGCCTTTTTCGTAACGAATGGCTTGGGTCATGACAATTCCTTGGGCTCAGAGGCGTTCGATAATGGTGGCGATGCCCATGCCACCGCCGACACACAAGGTGGCCAGGCCGTAGCGTTGTTGGCGCACTTCCAGTTCGTCGAGCAAGGTGCCGAGGATCGCGCAACCGGTAGCGCCCAGCGGGTGGCCCATGGCGATCGAGCCGCCGTTGACGTTGACCCGGGCGGCGTCGATGCCCATGTCTTTGATGAACTTGAGTACCACCGAGGCGAACGCCTCGTTGACCTCGAACAGGTCGATGTCTTCGACGCGCAGCCCGGCCTTGGCCAACGCCTTGCGCGTGGCTGGCGCCGGGCCGGTGAGCATGATGGTAGGGTCGGTGCTGGTGACCGCCGTGGCGACAATCCGCGCCCGCGCTTGCAGGCCCAGCTCGCGGCCCTTGGCCTCGGAGCCGATCAACATCAACGCGGCACCGTCGACGATACCGGAGCTGTTGCCGGGGGTGTGGACATGGTTGATCCGCTCGACATGGCTATAGACCCGCAGCGCGGTGGCGTCGAAGCCCATCTGCCCGATCATCTCAAAGCTGGGCTTGAGCTTGCCCAGGCCTTCGAGGGTGGAGTCGGCACGGATAAATTCATCGTGGTCCAACAGCACAAGGCCGTTCTGGTCCTGCACCGCGATCAGCGACTTATTGAAGGAACCGTCTGCGCGCGCCCGGGCCGCTTTCTGCTGGGAATGCAGGGCGAAGGCGTCGACGTCCTGACGACTGAAGCCTTCCAGGGTCGCGATCAAATCCGCGCCAATGCCCTGGGGCGTGAAATGGCTGTGCAGATTGGTTTGCGGATCGAGCACCCAGGCGCCACCATCGCTGCCCATGGGCACGCGGGACATCGACTCGACGCCACCGACCACCACCAGGTCTTCGAAGCCGGAACGCACTTTCATCGCGCCCAGGTTCACGGCCTCGAGGCCCGAGGCGCAGAAGCGGTTGACCTGGACACCGGCGACGCTGACGTCCCAGTCCGCCACCAGCGCGGCGGTCTTGGCGATGTCGGCGCCCTGGTCGCCCACGGGGGTGACGCAGCCGAGGACGATGTCATCGACCTGGCGGGTATCGAGGTCGCTGCGCCGGGCCAGCGCCGTCAACAAACCCGCCACCAGGTTTACCGGCTTGACGCTGTACAAGGCACCGTCGGCCTTGCCTTTGCCCCGGGGCGTGCGTATCGCATCAAAGATCAAAGCTTGGGTCATGACATCCTCGAACCGCTGTGCATGTGTGCCCTTACCTTAGGCCCGATTGACACGGTTTCAATGACGGATGCGCTCATTGCGTTTGACCCCCTCGCTCGGACGAACGGTAGCAGATGAGTGCAACCGTTTGATTAATCGTTTTAGCGGTCTAGCCAAGGCATTGGCGCCAAGATGGCGATAGGCCTCATACCTTTTTCAGTAAAAAATATGACAAGTTGATATGAAATGGATCTAAGCCACGCAGAACGAGGGCTCTAAGGTTCACTCAGTAGGAAGTTGCTGCCGGGTTTTGCTGGAGCAGCTGTAAGAAAAGCGACACGTCACGTTGCGATACTGAAATAAACCGGCACGCATTTGACGCTCAGGAATAACAACAAAAGGCAGTCAGCCATGTTCAAGCATTCGAAAATACGTCAGGCGGGACTTATTCTGTTCGCCACCACACTGATTCTGATCTTGCCCAACCTGACCAAGGTGCTTGGGTGACGAATCACACGCGCCATTCTGTACATCAGGCTTGCAGTTTTTGGCAGCTCCTGCGAGGACATTGCGTATAGCGGTCCTGTTGCAGGGGCTGCCGTTTTGCCTGGGAATTTTCCGGTATCTTAGGCGCCACTTCTTCTCGCGCCGGGCCTCTCTCTTGAAATCGATCCTCGCCCTCTTCGCCTTGTTCCTCGCCCTGCCCGTTGCCGCCGCGCAGTTGACCATCGAGCTGGACCACACCAGCAAGACCTGGCAGACCGAAGACCTGCTCAAGCACCCCGATGCACAGACGGTGCCTATCGTTGATGACGTTTCCTACAAGCGAAGCATGACGTATCGCGCAGTCCCACTGGCGGTACTCCTACCGGGTCTGCAGACGGAAAACCATCTGCAGGCCATCGCGCTCGACGGGTTCGCCGCCGAACTGAGCGCCGCGCCTTTGCTGGAAACACACGGCGCCCGCGCCTGGCTGGCGGTGGAAGATCCCACCGATCCGTGGCCCGCGCTGGCCGCCGACAAGCCGAGTGCCGGGCCGTTCTACCTGGTGTGGACGAACCCTCAGGCCGGGCACATCAGCCCCGAGCAATGGCCGTTCCAGATCTCCGGGATCAAGCAGTTGAAGACGGTTGCCGAGCGTTTTCCGGCGTTGTTGCCCGATCCGAAGCTGGGTGCGAATGATCCGGTCAACCAAGGTTTTGCGCTGTTCCAGAAAAACTGCCTGGCCTGTCACCGCCTCAATGGGGCTGGCGATGCACAGGTAGGGCCGGACCTGAACCTTCCCTACAACCCCACCGAATATTTCAGCGGCGATTTCCTCAAGCGCTATATCCGCGACCCACAAAGCCTGCGGCGCTGGCCCCAGGCGAAAATGCCGGCCTTCGCCGTCGGCGTGTTGCCCGACAGCGAGCTGGCGTTGCTGGTGGAGTATTTGAAGCATATGGCCGGGCGCAAGCAGCAGCCCTGAGCTATTGCTGCTGCACCGAAACCAGCGGCGTCGGCGCCACCGACACCTTGGCATGCATCTGCTCATGCCCGCCGCCGCGCCGCATGCCGCGTACCGGGCAGGCGTCCAGATAATCCAGGCCCACGGCCAGTTTCAGGTGCCGCTCCGGCCGCGCCAGTTGGTTGGTCACGTCAAAGCTGTACCAGGCGTCGTCCAGCCAGGCTTCGGCCCAGGCGTGACTGGCCAGGTGCGTGCTGTCCTCGGTGTACAAATACCCCGACACATACCGCGCTGGAATCCCCAGGCTGCGCGCGCAGGCCAGGAACGCATGGGTGTGGTCCTGGCACACCCCCGCACGCCCCGCGAAGGCCTGCGCGGCGCTGGTGTCGACCTCCGTGGCGCCGGGCGTGTAGACCATCGAGTGGTTGAGCGCGTGCATCAGGTCGATCAAGGCGCTGCGGTCGCGGCGCTGATGGCAATGCTGCTCGGCAAAGCGGCGCAGGGCTTCGTCGGGCTCGGTCAGCCGCGTACTGCGCAGGAACGGGTAGGCGGACTGGCTCTCGTGCTCAGCCTCGCGCAACTCGTCGATATCGACCTGGCCCCGGGCGCCGATGATGATGGCGTCGTGAGGCTCGTCCAGGGTCAGCACATGCAGGATATTGCCGAACGGGTCGACCTGGGCGCGCACCGGACGCGGTAGATCCAGTTGCCAACTGAGTACGTGCTGGCGTTCGCTGTCGTGGGGCGTAAGGCGCAGGTACTGGATGCTGGCGCGCACCTGATCGTCGTAGTGGTAGGTGGTTTCGTGGCTGATGGAGAGTCTCATGCCGCCTCCAGGTAGGAACTGTAGATGGCGTCGCCCAACTGGCGGACCAAGGGAATAAAGTCGGTCAGCCAGGCATGCAGGCCTTCCTCGAGGATTTCGTCGATGGCGGTAAAGCGCAGGCGCGCATCCATTTCGGCGGCCAGGCGCTGGGCCGGGCGGCCGTTGAGGCCGGGCAGGCTGGCGAGGATCTGGTCGATCTCTTCGCTGCAGGCCCGCAGTGAGCGCGGCACATCGGCGCGCAACAGCAACAGCTCCGCCACTTGCCGAGCGCCGGGGGCGTCGCGGTAGATCTCGGTGTAGGCCTCGAACGACGACAACGCACGCAACAAGGCACTCCACTGGTAGTACGCGTGGGCCGTGCCATCGCTGACCGCTTCGGCCTGGTCGCCGGCCATTTCATAGCGTGCGTCCAGCAGGCGCAGGGTGTTGTCGGCGCGCTCGATGAAAGTGCCCAGACGGATAAAGCGGAAAGCATCGTTGCGCATGATCGTGCCGTAGGTGGCGCCGCGAAACAGGTGCGAACGCTCCTTGACCCACTCACAGAACCGGCTCATGCCGTAGCGGCTCAAGCCTTGCTGGGCGATGTCGCGGATATCCAGCCAGGTGGCATTGATGTTTTCCCACATGTCGGCCGTGATTCGCCCACGCACCGCATGGGCGCTGGCCCGCGCAGCACCGAGGCAGCTGTAGATGCTGGCCGGGTTGGCCGCGTCCAGGGCGAAAAAGTGCAGCAGGCGTTCGGCGTGCAGCTCACCGTGTCGCGCGTGGTAGTCGTCCAGCGTGCCGGTGATCAGCAACGGCATGGCCAGTTCATGCAGGCCGTCGCCGCGCCCGTCCTGGGGCATCAGCGACAGCGAATAGCTGACGTCGAGCATGCGTGCGAGGTTTTCCGCGCGTTCGAGGTAGCGCGACATCCAGTACAGATCCGAGGCAGTTCTACTCAACATGGCATCAGTCCTCAACCACCCAAGTGTCTTTGGTGCCGCCGCCCTGGGACGAGTTGACCACCAGTGAACCTTCGCGCAGGGCCACGCGGGTCAGGCCGCCGGGCACCACGCGGGTTTCCTTGCCGGACAACACGAACGGGCGCAGGTCGATATGGCGCGGGGCGATACCGTTTTCGACGGAGGTCGGGCAGGTGGATAAACACAGGGTCGGCTGTGCGATATAGGCGTGGGGCTTGGCCTTGATACGCGCGCGGAAGGCTTCGATTTCCGCCGCCGTGGAAGCCGGACCGACGAGCATGCCGTAGCCGCCGGAGCCTTGGGTTTCCTTGACCACCAGGTGCGGCAGGTTAGCCAGTACGTGGGACAGTTCGTCGGGCTTACGGCATTGGAAGGTCGGAACGTTCTTCAAGATCGGTTCTTCATCCAGGTAAAAACGGATCATCTCGGTGACAAAGGGGTACACCGACTTGTCATCCGCCACCCCGGTGCCGATCGCGTTGGCCAACACCACATTGCCCGAACGATAGGCGGCAAGCAGGCCGGGGACGCCGAGCATGGAGTCCGGGTTGAAGGCCAGCGGGTCGAGAAACGCATCGTCGAGGCGGCGATAGATCACGTCCACGGCCTTGGGGCCGTCGGTGGTACGCATGAAAACGCGGTCATCGCGCACGAACAGGTCGGCGCCCTCCACCAGTTCCACGCCCATTTCCCGGGCGAGGAAAGCATGCTCAAAGAACGCACTGTTGAAACGCCCGGGGGTCAACACCACCACGCTGGGGTTATCCAGGGGGCTGGCGCTTTTCAGGGTGTCGAGCAGCAAGTTGGGGTAGTGGTCGATCGGTGCGATACGCTGGGCCGCGAACAGTTCGGGGAACAAGCGCATCATCATCTTGCGGTCTTCGAGCATGTAGCTGACGCCGCTGGGCGTGCGTAGGTTGTCCTCCAGCACGTAGTAAGTGCCGTCACCATCACGCACGAGATCGACACCGGAGATGTGGGAATACAGATCGCGGTGCAGATTCAAGCCCTGCATAGCCAACTGATACTGCTCGTTGGCCAGCACCTGTTCGGCGGGAATGATCCCGGCCTTGATGATGCGTTGTTCATGGTAGAGGTCGGCGAGAAACATGTTCAGCGCCTTGACCCGCTGAATGCAGCCACGTTCGACAATCCGCCATTCACTGGCGGGAATGCTGCGCGGGATGGTGTCGAAGGGAATCAGGCGCTCGGTGCCCTGCTCATCCCCGTAGAGGGTGAAGGTGATCCCGGCGCGGTGAAACAGCAAATCGGCTTCACGCCGGCGCTGGGCCAGCAGTTCAGCGGGGGTTTCGGCCAACCAGCGGGCGAACTCGCGGTAATGAGGGCGAACCTGCCCTGCCCCATCGTACATTTCGTCGTAATAAGTGCGGATCATGCCGTACTCCTTGTCACCCGGACGCAAGAATCATCGCAAGGCCCGTGCCAGCGGCATAAACACTTAAAAATCAGTGAGTTAAATAATAGCGGGGAGTTAAGCGCACCATCCTGGTGCGCGGAATGCCCGGTGTCTTGTCGCGCGCTTCATCACAATGCGGGCTTTGACTATCAACAGCATAGCCAGTGTTGATTTCACTGCCCGCCCCCCGGTGCGGATAATCACCGTCATCTGCTGAACAGGACTCGTCCTACAGCCTTACCCATCGCGCAATCGGTACCGTGTGATCTCGTGTATCGACCGACTCCTCCGGTCTTCCCTTTCGACCACCCCACTCGGGTGGTTTTTTTTGCCTGGAAATACCGCGCGAGTTGCGTCTGATTTCAGACGCCACAAACAAAATCGGCCGACCCAAAGGTCAGCCGATACGCTGTGTTTCTCATACTGCTACATGGGTAACCCACGCACCTCCTGCTTGACGCCCCATCCTTCGATGATCCCGCCCAGCGGCTCGACCACCGCTTCAAAGTCTTGCTCGAAGTCTCCTATGCCGTCGTAGGTTGCAAACATGATCTTGCTCAGTTCCAGGTACCAGGCGCCATCGTCGCGCGCGCTGACCTGGGCATTCAGGGATTCGCCACGAAACCGACCCGCAGCCCTGCGCGCCCGTTCCTCGTCCGGGAAAATGGCGTAGAACTCGATGGGGTGGAACCGTGAAAAATCGAAGCCGCCTTCTTTCATGCGGCGCAGAACGTTGGTGCTGATGTCTTCTTGATAGGCTGTGCTCATGAAACGTCCTCCTCAAACCGATGGATAGACTTTCCGTGCTTCCCGAAGCCCACGCCTTACTGGCGCGGGTACTACGGCAATGACATCACCGCTGGAAAACAAGCATGTAGCTGACAAGACCAGACCTTAGCGATTCATTCGCTGATCTCACTTGCAGAGTAGCGCGAAGCTATCACCTCCACCAGAGGCGCTTGAATGGCAGACAGGGAATGTTCAGACGACGGGAGAGATGTCGAGGATCTGGATACTGTTCTGGTCTTTGAGGATCTTGACCGTCGGTTCGGGTTTACGGCCTTCCAGGTCATTGAGGTCCAGTTCGGCGGCCACCGGCACCAGCTTGTCGCGAATCAAGTGTGCCGCATCTTCGAGGCTGGGCTTGCGCTCGCAGGTGAACTGCTCCACGGACTGCACGCCGTGATCATCAACGAAGGTAATCTGCCACTTTTGCATCGGTGCCTCCTCGATAAAGCCCGCGTGTGGGCTTACCTCTATCTGGACCTTGAGGGCTCGCTAAACGTTCCACTCAAGGTCGCAGGCACCGGGTCTACCGCGCTTACTTCTCGGCGCGTTCCCTGAGGGCTTTCAAGGTGTTGAACGGGGCGTCCACCACGAACTTGTTGGCCAACCACGAAGGCACGCTGCCGCCTGGCTCGGTGTGTACCTGGTAGGTCACTTCGGTTTCGTTGGCGCCTTTAGGCACCAGTTTCCAGTAGCCGTCGACCTGGGCCACGCGCACATAACCCTTCACTTCCGGCTGATAGGTCGGCACTTCCAGCAGCGCGCGGGTCACGCTGCCGTCGGCGGCCTTGGACGTGGTGATTTCCAGGATCGAATCGCGGTCGGTCACTGGGAACGGGGCCTTGAATTGGGTGTAGGTCCAGCTCTTGACGCCCTCCTGCTTGAGCAGTTTTTGCGACTTGCAGTCATGAATCCAGGCGCAGGCACCGACCGCATCTTCCTGCAAGGCCTCGATCTTGGCCACGGGGGCCTTGATCACTGTCACACCGCGATACGCCTTGTACTTGGAACCGGCGACTTCGCTCAGCGACACCTTGATCCCGTCTTCATCCTTGGCGACTTGCCAATCCTCAGCCTGAGCAGTGGCAGCAAACAACACCGTAAAACCGCACAACACAGCCATTCGTTTCAGCGAACCCATTGTTGTATTCCTTATTGTTGAAGTTCCGATAGTAAAGCCATCAAGCCGCCGTCATCTGCTCCCACCAGCCGATCAACCTGATCGCATCGGCCTGGTCGGTGCCGCAGACCTCGATATCCGCCTTGAAATCACTGCACACCGCCGGCCGTTCCGGTTGTCCGAACAGCAGGCATAACTGTTCGACCGACAGGTGCAGGCAGCGTTCGCCCGCGGGTTTGCCGTGGGGCATTCCCGGCAGCGGTGAACTGATGGAGGGGGCGATGCAGCAAGCGCCACAGCCTTCACGGCATTTCATGAGCAACAGGTCCTCGACGGCTCAATAGGGACGGCCGGGCTAGAGTACGCCCTTAAACAGCCGTTTTAAAATGGTCTAACAGGGGTTTTTCGCAGAAAATAAAAGTGACTGACCAGTCTGCGACAGATGGTCGGGTGTCGACGTCACCTTCGTCGGAAAAGTTTATTGTTTGAATTCGAAATCCAGCGCCGCGCCTTCCACCTCACGCCGTTCTTCGTTGCGCAGTTGCAGCTTCATCTCATTGCTGAGCAGGCGACCGTTGATCTGGAACGCACTGTTGTCAGCCGGCTTTTCACCAAACATCGGCGGCAACAACGGTACGTTTTTTGGCGCGGGCATGCTGCCGATGGGCTGCAGATGCCTGACCATGTCGGAAGGCAGGGACAAGTCCAACTGTGCCGGTGGCAAGTGGGTCTGGGCCACTTCGCGGGCGGACTTGGACTTGCTCGCAATCGGCGCGCGTTTTTTTGCCGACGCGTTTTTTTTGTTGGTCGCCGGGGCTTTTTTCGCCGGGGTCGGTTTTTTTGCGGGGGTTGTGTGCTCGGTACTCGCGGTCGGTGCGGGGTCCGCCACAGGCGTCGCCGCCAGCGTGACGCCGACGTGACTCAGGCTGAACAGGCTAATCACTAAAACAGCGCGAAAAATAGAAGTCATATTGCCAACAGCTTTAACGGCAGAAGGCCATATGCTCGCTTGTTGAGGGCAGCATGACAAGCGCGGTGATTGGCCAGCTATCAGAACTGGCTGCTTGGCGAGCCTCACAAGCCGGCCGCTGTCTCCAGGCATAACTGACTGGCGAGCATCCCCAAAGTCATCAGCGCCCGCTCTGCCTCGCGATTCCACGGCGTGCCGCAGTTCAGACGAATACAGTGGTTGAACTGTTCCGTATTACTGAAGATCAACCCCGGTGCGATGCTGATGCCCTGCTGCAATGCACGCACGTGCAGTTCCTGGGTATTGACCCGCCCCGGCAAACTGACCCACAGGATAAAACCGCCGGTCGGACGGGTCATCTGGGTGCCTTCGGGAAAATACTGCTGAACCGCCAGTTGGAAAGCGCTGAGGTTCTTGCGGTACTCCTGGCGGATGTAACGCAGGTGCCGATCGTAACCGCCGTTCTCCAGGTACGCGGCGACGCCCATCTGGGTGACGCTGCACGCCGAATGGGTGCTGAACATCTGCAAACGCTGGATTTCCTGCTGGTACTTGCCGGCGATCATCCAGCCGATACGCACGCCGGGTGACAAGGTTTTGGAAAAGCTCGAGCAATAAATCACGCGGTCGAGGCGATCGTAGGCTTTCAGGGCTTTGGTGCGCCCCAGTTCGAACATCAGTTCGCCGTAGATATCGTCTTCGACGATCTGGATATCGAAATCCGAGGCCAGGCGCAGCAAGTGTTTCTGCCGCTCCTCGGGCATGGTGCCGCCCAACGGGTTGCTCAGGCGCGTGGTCAGCACCAGGGCTTTGATCGACCACTGGTTAGCGGCCAATTGCAGGGCTTCCAGGCTCATTCCGGTGGCGGGGTCGCTGGGGATCTCGATGACCTTGAGGCCCAGCAGATCCGCCAACTGCAGCAAGCCGTAATAGGTCGGCGACTCGGCGGCGATCAGGTCGCCCGGCCGCGTCAGCACCCGCAACGACATCTGCAGGGCATCGACGCAGCCGTGGGTGATCACCACTTCGGAGGGGTCCACCACCACGCCGGCATCGCGCATGCGGATCGCCACCTGGCGGCGCAACGGCTCGAAGCCGGGGCTGAACATGTAGCTGAACGCCCGCGGGCTCTGGAAGCGCGTGACCTTGGCCAACTGCTGGTGCAGTGCGCGTACCGGCAAGTAATCCACACTCGGCACGGCCGCGCCCAGCGGGAATACGCCTTCGCGACGCGACTCCACCAACACTTGCTGAATGATGCTGCTGCGCGTCACCAACCCCGGGCGCTCGACCCGGGCGATATCCGGCGTCGGCGCCGTCAGCGCCGGTGTCTGGTGTACGTAATACCCGGACTGCGGCCGTGCGCGAATCAAGCCCTGATCTTCCAGGTTGGCGTAAGCCTGCAACACCGTGGCATGGCTGACGTTGAGCTGGGAGCTCATCTTGCGCACCGAAGGCACGCGCTCGCCCGGTTGATAGACACCGCGCCGGATATCCTCAGCCAGTTGCTGGGCGATACGTTGGTAAAGCAACAGATTGGTCATGACGCAGCACTCGATTTCACGGCTATTTTATTTTTGTGTGAAACATACCGGCACAGTTTAGAAGTGTACGGGGACAGTTGCCACAATAGTCGAGCGCGAGCGGCAGTGATAGAAAAAACTGTAAGGGTGGCCTGAGGCGTTTCGGGTACCCCGAAAAAAATGTGGGAGGGGGCGCCCCCTCCCACATTTTGCTTGCGCCAGGTTCCTAGCGGGCGGCGCCCAACTGGCCCTTCGCGTCGGAGAACACGATCTCTACCCGGCGGTTCTGCGCGCGGCCGCGCTCGGAAGCATTGGCCTCCACCGGGTACTGGTCGCCATAGCCTTCGACCTGGATGCGCTTTTCGTCGATCCCCAGGTCCACCAGCACATCCGCCACCGATTGCGCGCGGTCGCGGGACAGTTGGAGGTTTTCCTGCTCGCCGCCGGTGCTGTCGGTGTAACCCTCGATACGCACGATGCGCTTGGGGTTCAGTTGCAGGAACTGGACGATTTTCAGCACGGTGCGGTTGGCCGAGTTTTTCAGTTCGGCTTCACCGGTGTCGAACAACACGTCGCCCAGGGTCATCACCAGGCCGCGATCGGTCTGGGTGGTGGCCAGGCTGGCGATCTGTTCCTCGAGCCATTTGCCCTGCTGCTGCACGCTGATCAGCTTGCTCTCGCGCAGGGCCAGTTGCAGGCGCTGGCGTTCCAGTTCGAGTTTGGTGCCGCGTTCCTGATTGAGCGCCTGCTCGGTGTGTTCGCGGGCGATCGCGCTGTAGCGCTGGCTGAGGTAGGCGTAATGCACCACGTCGGCACCGCTGCCCCAATAGCTGGATAAGCGATCGGCACGGGCCAGGGACTCTCCGGCGCGGATCACGTCCTTGGGCGCGAAGCGCAGCACGTTGGCGTCTTCCTTGACCTTCTGGAAGTCGCTGCCCGCCTGTTGCAGGGCCTGCTCGCCATTCGGGTGGCTGGCGCAACCGCCCAGGGCCGCGCTGCCCAGCAGCACGACGCAACTCAAGCCACGGATCATCGGGCTCATTGGGCTTCTCCCAGCTGCAATTGCTTGCGCAGGCGGGTGATACGGGTATTGAGCACGTTCAGTTGTTCCTGACTCTTGCGGGTCAACACTTGGGCTTCGGCGAGACGCGCATCCAGCTCGGCCTGTTCGGCCTGCATGCGCGCGTTCTTGTAGGACTGGTCGGCCATATCAGCCTGAGCCTGGGCGAATTTGCCTTCAGCCAGTTTCAGTTCGGACGATTCATCGGAGTTGGCACCCACGGCGTTGGCTTGTTCCAACGCTTGCTGGGTGAGGCGTATTTGTTCATTCGGCGCAGGATCGGCTGCACATCCCGCCAGAGCAACGACGGCGAGGGCCGCTAAAAAAGGTCGAAAAATCACTGAAAATCCCTACTTTGTTGGGGTGCCGACGGGTTGTTGCAATTGCGCTTTCCAGCGCTCCAGATTGCGCTGCAGCGCAGCTTGCGCCACACCAGACCCGGACAATTCTGTCATCTTTTTCGCCAGCTGTCCGCGCAGCCAGGGGTCATTGCACGCGGAGTTGTGGGAAATCGCCAGGTACAAGCCAGGCTGATCGACGGGCACGTCGCGGGCGAACAGGTCATTGCTCATGCCCAGGGTCTCGGCCATGGCCATGCCGGAGTAACGCCCGGCGAGTACGTAGTCCACTTCCCCCAGCAGCAGTTTCTGAAACGCCGGAGTCAAGGTGGGCAGGCGTTGCAGGGTCAATTGCTGGGCGGCGAAGGTTTCAAAGTCGTGGCTCAACCGCGCCCGTTCCGACACCGCGCCCTGATGGCCGTGCAGGTCCGCGGCCGTGGCATAGGCCAGCGCCGAGTCCTTGCGGGTCCAGACCAGATAGTCGATCTGCACCAGCGCCGGGTGGAGGTAGTCGAGGGTTTCCAGCTCGCCGATATTCAACGGCGCATCGGCCAGCAGATCCATGCGCCCGCTGCGCACTTCGTCCAAGGCCTGGGAACGCTTGCCGCCATAGAGCAGGTCGATTTTCAGCCCAAGGTCCTGGGCCACTTGCTGCAACATGTCGGCGGTGGCGCCGATCAAGTGCGTGGGGTCCTGGGGATCGCGCCAGAGCAAAGGCGGAGCGTCCGGGCTGCCGGTAGCCACTAGGCGCTCGCATTTGCCGGCCGCCAGCGACAGGGTCGGCAGCAACAGTGTGAAACCCAGCAGTGTGGCCCAGGGGCGCAATTCCATGGCGAGGTGCTCCGATAATAAAAAGCCCGGTCAAAAGACCGGGCTCTTTATAAGTGAAGCGACTGGATTAGACCAGCTTCTCCAATTCAGGTACGGCTTCGAACAAGTCCGCCACCAGGCCGTAATCAGCCACCTGGAAGATCGGTGCTTCTTCGTCCTTGTTGATCGCCACGATCACCTTGGAGTCTTTCATGCCGGCCAAATGCTGGATCGCGCCGGAGATACCGACGGCGATGTACAGCTGTGGCGCAACGATCTTGCCGGTCTGGCCGACCTGCATGTCGTTGGGCACGAAACCTGCGTCGACCGCAGCGCGGGAAGCGCCGACGGCAGCGCCCAGCTTGTCGGCCAGGGCGTACAGGTGCTTGAAGTTGTCGCCGTTCTGCATGCCACGCCCGCCGGAAACGACGATCTTGGCAGCGGTCAGCTCAGGACGATCCGACTTGGCCAGCTCTTCGCCGACGAAGCTGGAAATGCCCGCGTCATGGGCCGCGGAGACGGCTTCAACGGCGGCCGAACCGCCTTCGGCGGCAACCGGGTCGAAACCGGTGGCGCGCACGGTGATGACCTTGACCGCGGCGGTCGATTGCACGGTGGCAATGGCGTTGCCGGCGTAGATCGGGCGCTTGAAGGTGTCGGCGCTTTCGACCGAGATGATCTCGGAGATCTGGTCAACGTCCAGTTGCGCGGCAACCCGCGGCAGGATGTTTTTGCCGTTGGAGGTGGCAGCAGCCAGGATGTGGCTGTAGCCAGCACCCAGCTCGGCGACCAGAGGCGCGACGTTTTCCGGCAGTTGGTGAGCGTAAGCGGCGTTGTCGGCCAGCAGTACTTTGCTCACGCCAGCGACTTTCGCCGCGGCTTCAGCCACGGCGCCAGCGCCCTGACCTGCAACCAGCACGTGGATGTCACCACCGATTTTCGCCGCGGCGGCCACGGTGTTCAGGGTGGCCGGAGCCAGTACCTTGTTGTCGTGTTCAGCGATTACCAAGATAGTCATGATTAGATTACCTTCGCTTCGTTTTTCAGTTTCTCGACCAGTTCAGCCACCGACTTGACCTTGATGCCCGCGCTGCGTGCAGCCGGCGCTTCGACTTTGACGGTCTTGTTGGTAGAGGCGGTGGAAACGCCCAAAGCATCCGGAGTCAGCACTTCGAGAGGCTTCTTCTTGGCTTTCATGATGTTTGGCAGAGACGCGTAGCGCGGCTCGTTCAAACGCAGGTCGGTGGTGACGATGGCCGGCAGTTTCAACGAAACTGTCTGCGCGCCGCCGTCGATTTCGCGGGTCACGGCAACGCTGTCGCCGCTCACTTCGACTTTCGAGGCGAAGGTGCCCTGGCCGTAACCGGTCAGTGCAGCCAGCATCTGGCCAGTCTGGTTGTTGTCGCTGTCGATGGCCTGTTTGCCGAGGATCACCAGCGATGGCTGTTCCTTGTCGACAACGGCTTTGAGCAACTTGGCCACGGCCAGGGAGGTCAGTTCTTCAGCGGACTCGACCAGGATGGCGCGATCAGCGCCCAGGGCCAGAGCGGTACGCAGCTGCTCTTGAGCAGTGGTCGGGCCGATGGTAACCACGACGATTTCAGTCGCCACGCCTTTCTCTTTCAGGCGCACGGCTTCTTCCACGGCGATTTCGCAGAAAGGGTTCATCGACATCTTGACGTTAGCGAGGTCGACGCCGGAATTGTCCGCCTTGACGCGAACTTTCACGTTGTAATCGACAACGCGTTTGACAGCTACAAGAACCTTCATGGATTCCTCGTTACTCTCCGGTGAAAAGAAAGTCGCCTAGGCGAACCTGGCGGTTGATGCTCATCGGCACACAAGGGCACCTTCAAAACCTTCGGCAAGTGACGCAGCGATGGAGAGTGATGACCGTTCGTCAGTGGTGACTGGGAGGTCATTCATGATCGCGACGTGTAAACTGCGCGCCAGCATTGGGCACGCGTCACTCTTTTTCGCCTTCGCCTGTCTTTAAAGGTGCTCTTGAAACCTACAGTCAGCCTACGGCGAGCGCAAAACCGACCGTATCTTGACCGGAACGCCTATTCTGGTCAATACGGCAAAATGGCCAGTCATAAGCCCCGTTGCTTTGATTTACCTAGCTTCCAAGCAATTCAAACAAACGTTTGTATTGGACGCTGAGAGTGGTGTAGATATAATGCGCCACCTAGAGAGAAAGGTGGTCATCCGCCTGCCCAGTGAACGCAGCGATGACGCTTACGACACCCAACCTCCACCCATTAGAAAAAAAGCCTGTGAGCCTGAGTAGGAGATAGCCTGTGGAACGCGAATACATGGAATTCGACGTGGTCATCGTCGGCGCTGGCCCGGCGGGCCTGTCTGCCGCCTGCCGACTGAAGCAGAAGGCCGCCGAAGCCGGTAAGGAAATCAGCGTCTGCGTGGTCGAGAAAGGCTCCGAGGTCGGCGCACATATCCTTTCCGGTGCCGTGTTCGAACCACGCGCCCTGAACGAACTGTTCCCGGACTGGAAAGAACTCGGCGCTCCGCTCAACACCCCGGTGGTGCGCGATGACATCTATGTGCTGCGCAGCGCCGACACCTCGACCAAGGTGCCTGACTTCTTTGTGCCCAAGACCATGCACAACGAAGGCAACTACATTATCTCCCTGGGCAACCTGTGCCGCTGGCTGGCTCAGCAGGCCGAGAACCTCGGCGTGGAAGTCTACCCAGGCTTCGCCGCGCAGGAAGCGCTGTTCGACGAAAACGGCGTGGTGCGCGGGATCATCACCGGCGACCTCGGCGTCGACCGCGAAGGCAAGCCGAAGGAAGGCGTCTACACCCCCGGCATGGAACTGCGCGGCAAGTACACGCTGTTCGCCGAAGGCTGCCGTGGCCATATCGGCAAGCAACTGATCCAGCGCTTCAAGCTGGACAGCGACGCCGACGCCCAGCACTACGGCATCGGCCTGAAGGAAATCTGGGAAATCGACCCGGCCAAGCATCAACCCGGCCTGGTGGTCCACACCGCCGGTTGGCCGCTGGACATCATGAGCAACGAGAACACCGGTGGCTCGTTCCTCTATCACCTGGAAAACAACCAGGTGGTGGTCGGCCTGATCGTCGACCTGTCCTACAGCAACACTTTCCTGTCGCCGTTCGATGAGTTCCAGCGCCTCAAGCACCACCCGGTGCTGGCCCAGTATCTGGAAGGTGGCAAGCGCGTCAGCTACGGCGCGCGCGCGCTGGCCAAGGGCGGCATCAACTCGTTGCCGAAGATGGTGTTCAAGGGCGGCGCATTGATCGGCTGTGACCTGGGCACCATGAACGTGGCCAAGATCAAAGGCAGCCACACCGCGATGAAGTCCGGCATGCTCGCCGCCGACGCCGTGGCCGAGCGCCTGTTGGCCGACGCCGAAGGCGGCGATGAGCTGACCAACTACGTCGACGCGTTCAAAGCCAGCTGGCTCTACGAAGAACTGTTCGCCACCCGTAACTTCGGCCCGGCGATGCACAAGTTCGGCCCGATCATCGGTGCCGGCTTCAACTGGTTCGACCAGAACATCCTCGGCGGCAAAATGCCGTTCACCCTGCACGACACCAAGCCGGACTACGCCTGCCTCAAGCTGGCCAAGGACTGCCAGAAGATCGACTACCCCAAGCCCGACGGCAAGCTGAGCTTCGACAAACTGAGCTCGGTGTTCATCTCCGGCACCAACCACGAAGAAGAACAACCGTGCCACTTGAAACTCAAAGACCCGAGCATCCCGATCGGCACCAACCTGCCGCTCTACGATGAACCGGCGCAGCGCTACTGCCCGGCCGGTGTGTATGAAGTGGTGACCAAGGAAGACGGCGAGAAGCGCTTCCAGATCAACGCCCAGAACTGCGTACACTGCAAGACCTGTGACATCAAAGACCCTTCGCAGAACATCACCTGGGTCACGCCGGAAGGCGCAGGTGGGCCGACTTACCCGAATATGTAAAAGGGTTGCATGACCCAGGAGGCTCCCAGATCGGGAGCCTTTTTTGTGGCTGGCATCAACTCAATGTGGGAGGGGGCTTGCCCCCGATAGCGGTGGAACAGTCAGCACATCGATGGCTGACCCACCGTCATCGGGGGCAAGCCCCCTCCCACATTTTTAATCCCGTTGAGCCAGGGAGAATCAGGCAGCGCGCTCTTCGCCCGGGTTGCGCTCGAAGTAGCGCTTATATTCGCGGCTGAACTGCGACGTACTCTGATACCCCACCCGATGCGCCGCCTGTGCCACGCCCATGCCTTCCACCAGCAACAACTGCTGCGCCTTGAGCAAACGCAAACGCTTCAGATACTGCACCGGCGACAACAAGGTGCAGCGCTTGAAGTGTTCATGAAAGGTCGACGCACTCATGTGCGCGTAACCTGCCAACGTCTCGATATTCAGCGGCTCAGCGTAATGAGCATGCAGGTGATTCAACGAGGTGGCGATCCGCGAGAACTGCCCCTGCTGTTCCACCAACGCCCGCAACACATCGGCCTGGGGCCCGCGCAAGGCGGTGAAGAGTAACTCGCGCACACGCGCCGGGCCCATGATCCGGCTTTCCAACGGATCATGCAGGCATTGCAACAGGCGCTCGACGCAACCGCGCATGGCGTCATCCAGCACCACCGAACTCATCGACTCCAAAGTCTGCGCCGTCGGCGGCGGCCCGGCCTGCATGCCCATGGCCATCACCAATTCGCCCAGCACCACCCGGTCAATCCCCACCGTCACCCCCAGCAGCGGTGCGTCGGGCGCCAGGGCGAACGTCTCGCACTCGAACGGCACCGGCATCGCCTGGATCAGGTAGTGCCCCGCGCCGTACTCCAGGGTACGCGGGCCCAGGTATGCGACTTTGCTGCCCTGGGCGACGAACATCAGGCTCGGCTCATAGATCTGCGGCCCGCGTGCGACGTCGCAACTGGCGCGCAGCACCTGCACGCCCGGCAGGTGGGTCGGGGAGAAACCGTCGCAGGGCGTCAGCCGCTCGATCAAGGAAACCAGGGTGGCGTTGGCGTCGAGATGGCGGGTCAACAACATGGCAAAAAACTTCGCGAATAAGGGATGAGAGCATCATCGCAGGTCTGGCGCGCCGTGCATCCAAACCAGGCGTACTCCCGGACGAATAGGCATGAGACTCGGAGCAATCGCCATGGCCGCCTCCGGGGTCGGCGCGGAAAATGGCCCACCTCACTTGTCACTGCTTCTGCGAGGTTCACTCATGTACACCGCTATCGGTTATGCCGCCCAGTCGGCCACCACTCCCCTCGCCCCCATGTCGTTTGAACGCCGCAGCCCGCGCGCCGATGACGTGGCGATCGAAATTCTGTACTGCGGCGTCTGCCACTCTGACATCCACCAGGCCCGCAACGAATGGGGCATCGCTGTGTACCCGCTGATGCCGGGCCACGAGATTGTCGGCAAAGTCACCGCCGTCGGCGCCAGCGTCACCGCGCATAAGGTCGGTGACCTGGTCGGCGTCGGCTGCATGGTCGACTCGTGCCGCCATTGCGACGCCTGCCAAGTGGACCTGGAGCAATACTGCCTCGAAGGCCCGACCATGACCTACGCCACCCCGGACCGTGTGGACGGCAGCAACACCATGGGCGGCTACTCCGACAGCATCGTGGTCAGCGAACACTTTGTGGTGAAGATCCCGGCCAAGCTCGACCTGGCCAGCGCAGCACCGCTCCTCTGCGCCGGCATCACCACCTACTCGCCGCTCAAGCACTACGGTGTGAAGGCCGGCGATAAAGTCGGGATTCTCGGCATGGGCGGCCTGGGCCATATGGGCATCAAGTTCGCCAAGGCGATGGGCGCCGAAGTCACGCTGTTCACCCGCTCCGCGAGCAAGGCCGAGGAAGGCCGCCGCCAGGGCGCGGATCATGTGATCGTGTCCACCGACGCCGCGCAAATGCAAGCCGCCGCCGGGCACTTCGACTTCCTGCTGGACACCATCCCGGTGCAGCACGACCTGAACCCCTACCTCGATGTGCTGCGCTTTGACGGCGTGCATATCCTTGTTGGCCTGATCGAGCCGGTGGACCCGCCCGTCAACGCCGCCAAGTTGGTGCTGGGGCGTAAAATGCTCGCCGGTTCGCTGATCGGCGGCATCGCAGAAACCCAGGAAGTCCTGGATTTCTGCGCCGAGCATGGCATCACCTGCGACATCGAAATGCTCGACATTCGTCAGATCAACGAGGCGTTCACGCGCATGATCGCCGGCGATGTGAAGTACCGCTTTGTCATCGACATGGCGACCTTGAAGGCCTGATCAGGCCTTCGCGCCCAACTCCGCAGACAGCCGCGCCGCAACCTGTTTGATCACAGGAATCAGCTCGGCCATTTTCTCCAGCGGCATGTAGGGCACGGTACTGGCGATGCTGATGCCGGCGACGATTCGCCGGCTGGCATCGCGCACCGGTGCCGCCACGCAGCGGATCGACGGTTCGTTGTCTTCCAGGTCGAATGCATACCCGCCCAGCACATACTCATGCATGCGCTGCTCGAACTGCGCCCAGGATTGCTCGGGGTGTTGCGGCCACTGCAGGTGTTTCCCTGCCGCCGGCTGGCTGACTTCGTACAGGCGCTGCCACTCTTCGACACTGTCATCCAACAGCAGCGCCTTGCCGATGCCGGTCCGCGCCAGCGGCATGCGGTGGCCGACCCGCGAGCGCATTTCCGGACCGTTGCGCCCGGGGTTCTTGTGCAGGTAGAGCACGTCGTCGTCTTCGCGAATCGCCAGGTGGATGGTATCGCCGGTCAGCGCCGACAACTCATCCAGGTACGGCACCGCCAGGGTCACCAACGGCAACTCTTCACGCGCCTGAAACCCCAGCTCGATCAGCTTCGGCCCCAGCAGGTAACCGACTTGCGGCACCACGCGCAAGTAGCGCTCCTCCACCAGGCAACTGGCCAGGCGGTGCGTGGTGCTGCGGGTGGTGCCGATGCGCCGGGCGATCTCTTTCAGATCCCGCGCACCAGCCGCCACCGCCTGCACCACGCCCAAGCCACGCAGCAAGGTCTGGGTGCCAGTGGGGGCGGCGTCTTTGACGGGGGTGTGGGCGGTTTCCTGCATATCGAGCCTATGTGGTGGTACGAAAACGAGCGGCATTATGGCAAATACCGAACCTCAATACAGTTGAGATCCAAATGTGGGAGGGGGCTGGCCCTCGATAGCTGTGTGCCAGTCTGCACATCTGTTACTGATAGACCGCCATCGGGGGCAAGCCCCCTCCCACACTTAGATCTTCACATGGCATGAATTCAGCGCTGCTTCATGCGGTCGATAATAACCGCCAGCAGCAGGATCGAGCCGCGGATCACGTACTGGTAGAAGGTGTCGATGTTCTTCAGGTTCATCGCATTCTCGATGATCGCCAGGATCAGCACCCCGGCGATCACATGGCGGATCATGCCGATGCCGCCGCTGAGCGACACCCCGCCCAGCACGCAAGCGGAAATCACCGTCAGCTCGAAGCCCTGGCCGATCATCGGCTGGCCCGAGGTCATGCGTGACGCGAGGATCACCCCGGCCAATGCGCCGATCAACCCGTGTACGGCAAAGATGATGATCTTGGTGCGGTCGACATTCACCCCGGCGAGCAACGCCGCTTCCTGGTTGCCGCCGATGGCCATGGTGTTGCGCCCGTAGGTGGTGTAGTTCAGCAGCCAGCCGAAGAACACAAAGCACAGCACGGTGATGACGATCGGCACCGGCACGCCCAACAGTTGGCCGTTGCCGAACACGAAGAAGCGCTCGTCCATCACGCCGACCGCCTTGCCGTTGGAGAAGATGTAGGCCAGGCCGCGCACGATCTGCATGGTCGCCAAGGTGGCGATCAACGCATTGATGCGCAGCTTGGCGATGACGATGCCATTGATCAGCCCCACCACCAGGCCCATGGCCAAGGCTGCCGACACGCCGAGCACAACGCTGTCGGTGTCGCGGATCACGATCCCGGCCACCACCCCGGCGCAGGCAATCACCGAGCCCACCGACAAGTCGAAGTGCCCCGACGCCAGGCAGAACAGCATGGTGCAGGCGGCGATGCCCACGGTGGAAATCGCCAGGCCCAGCCCGCGCATGTTCAGCGGCGAGAGGAAGTTGT
>NZ_JYLL01000029.1 GCF_001439695.1 Pseudomonas veronii | reverse complement strand
AAGAAGAGTTTCAACGCTATTCACCGCGTCTTTCAGAGGCGGCTCGAAAAAAACTCCGCAAGCTATTCATTGATGCAGGCGGTCACCTTGGCTAAGCGAGTACGACTTTTTCAACAGAATCGGCCGAAAGCGGTCAGTCATAAGCGGCTACGTCCGGCCAGGAGCGAACATCGAGTGCCTGCGAATTCAGGGCCGACTCATTCTGCACCAGACTGTAGCGCCCAAATACCCCCCCGCTGTATCTGCTTCTACCTGAACATTGCCGGTTAGCATGGCTCCTCATCCAAGGAGGTATTGCGCGATGCCAGACGCTACGAATCTCTACCTGTTCATTGTTGCCGCCTTGCTGCTGCTTATTGTGCCGGGCCCTAACATGGCAATCGTCACCAGCCACGCAGTTGCCCACGGCTGGCGAGCTGGCCTCGCGGCAGCACTCGGAATAACCCTGGCCGATTTGCTGATGACCGTCCTGGTTAGCGCGGGTCTAGGGGCGCTAGTGATGAGTTGGGCACCGGCGTTCGACTTGCTGCGGTGGGCAGGCGCTTGCTATCTGATGTGGCTGGCTTGGCAAGCATTGAAGGCTCCCCCTTCGGATACTGACGCTCAACCTACACAGGCTTCATTGCGGAAAATCTTTACCCGAGCCACGCTCAATAGCCTGTTAAACCCAAAAGCGCTGTTGTTCTTCATGGTATTCCTACCGCAATTCGTCTCCGTAGGCAGCAGCAGCGTCACGTTGCAATTGATGTTCTTGGGTGTGCTGCTTGCGCTGATCGCTTTGGTGTTTCATTCCCTGCTCGGATTTTGCGCCGGACGGCTTCATGCGCGCCTGGGCAAAGGCTTGATCTCCAAACGCCTAGGCGCTTATGGCTTCGCTGCGGTAATGGCGGCTCTGGCAGCACGCTTGGTCTTTCTAAACCGACCGGTTTAAAGACCCCATGCCCGTCCGACGTCACATGTTTCAACATCGCGCCAGGCCCGCGCACATCGATCAGATGTCAGGTTTTGACCGGTCGCTAGCGCTGCCAAAAAGCAGAAATCTGCCCGAAGCAGCCGGTCGCGGCAGCTTGAATAAAGCAGCAAGAATCGGATAGTAAGTACTGTACGACTTCCAGTCTGATAGGACTCCAAACCAATAGGAGTTCGACCATGGCGTTCCGTATAACTGGCCTTTCCCCCGAACCATTCCAGTCACTGTTTGGATTGCCCGACCAAGAGCTGGCATCTCTTGGGATGAAGCGTTATATCGTCGACAGCAACCCAGGGTTTCCTGACCGTATCGAAATGAAAGATGCGGAGCTAGGTCAGAGCGTGCTTTTACTCAACCATGTCTGTCAGCCAGCCAAAACGCCATACCGCGCCTCACACGCGATCTTCATACGGGAGTGGGCCACGCAAGCTTATGACGCAGTCGATCAGGTACCTGAGTCTATGCGAATCCGCCTGCTATCACTTCGCGCGTTCACTGATGATGGGATGATGCTCGACGCCGACGTAGCGGATGGAATAGCAATAGAACCTGTAGTCACTCGGATGTTTGCCAATCCAGAGGTTAGTTACATTCACGTTCACAATGCCAAGCAGGGTTGCTACTCCGGGCGAATAGATCGGGCGTAGTCAACACCGGTCTTGGTGGCTCGTCCTTCTGTCGACTCTGCCGGTAACCGACTGGCCGGTATTGGTCGATAGCGGGCTATCAACCCGAATGATCTCCAAGAGTCACTCGCTGACTCCAGAGATCACACGCCGCTGAGCATCAACCGGCAGACATCAGCTTGCTCAAGCCACACTGCTGGGTACGTTCGTACCCATACCTTCAGGTAAATAGTGGCTGATTTCTTCTATTTCAGCCTGGCCAAGACGAACGCTGATGGCATCGATCAATCCATTCACCTGTTCAGGCCGGCGTGCGCCTACTATCGCGCCGGAGACTGCCGAATCACGCAGCACCCAAGCGATGGCGATGGCCGCCGCACTGACCCCATGCCTGGCACCAATGTTTGCCATCACTTCTACCAAAGCGAGATTCTTGCTGAGGCGAGGTTCCTGGAAGTCGGCGCTGCGCGATTTTCGCCAGTCGTCGTCGGGCAGCTGTGCAATCCGCTCGCGGGTCATGCTTCCCGTCAGTAGGCCAGATTGTAAAGTCGAGTAGGCAATCACGCCGACCTGCGCCGTTGCGCAATAAGGCAGAATATGGTCCTCGATATCACGCATCAAAGCTGAATACGGCGGTTGAAGGGAGGCGATATCGGTGACCGAGCGGGCTCGCTCAAGCTGGGGAACATCGAAGTTTGACACGCCAATTGCCCTTATCTTGCCCTGCGCCTTGGCTTGGGCCAGAGTCGCCAAAGCCTCCTCGATGCCTTCGCTGGTCCCATCTGCCGGGAACGCTGGCCAGTGAATCTGATAGAGGTCGATGACATCGACCTGCAAGCGACGCAGGCTGTCCTCGATCTCTTTCATCAGTGACTGGGGGGCGAGCGAATGAGAAATCTCACGGGTCTGGGGATCCCACACCAGACTGCCTTTGGTGAATACCAATGGACGACGCGAAGCCGGCACCTGACGCAGCAATTGCCCCGTCAACCGTTCGGCATGGCCGAGTCCATAGACCCCCGCTGTGTCGATCCAGTTGACGCCGCGCTCGACCGCGTACTCCAATGCCGCCAGGCTATCTCGGTCATCTTGTGCCCCCCAGCTGAACTCCCACCCTTGCCCCGCAATGGCCCAAGTGCCCATGCCAATTGGCGAAATCAACAACTCGGACGTACCCAGTCGATTCTTTTGCATAAACACCTCACATCGATTGATGCGCAAAGTATCCATGGGGAGGTTACCGACGATAAGATAGCCAATCGTGTTTGAACTACTGAACCCTATTCATGAAAACCCCATGCGATCTTTCCGAACTCGACGCCTTCGCCGCAGTGGCTCGCCATCACAGCTTTCGCAAAGCGGCCGACGAGCGAGGGGTGTCTGCATCGGCCCTGAGCCACGCCATGCGCGCCTTGGAAGGCAGGCTGGGGGTCAGGCTGCTCAACCGTACCACTCGCAGCGTGACGCCTACTGAAGCAGGCAATCAACTGCTCGCTACGCTGGTTCCAGCGTTGGCGGAGATCGCCAAAGGGCTGCATGAACTGACCTTCAAACAAGAAGTTCCCACCGGTACGCTGCGATTGAACGTATCGCGACCCGCAGCCCACCTCGTCATTGCGCCACTGCTGGCGCCATTCACTGCCGCCTACCCACGTGTCAACGTGGAGCTGGTGGCTGACGATAGATTGAGCGACATCATCGACAAAGGCTTCGATGCAGGCGTGCGCTTCGGCGAAAGCCTTGCCGGTGACATGATCGCCGTCCCGGTGGGCTCACCGCAGGGATTTGTCACCGTTGCTGCCCCCGGTTACCTCAGGAGGCACGGGACACCGGACACGCCACAAAGGCTGCTTGAACACGCCTGCATTGGCAGACGCTTCCCAAGCGGCAAACTGTACAAGTGGGAATATCGTGCCGAGGGCCAGCCCATGCGCCTGGCCGTGGCAGGACCGTTGATACTGGAAGATGACACCTTGATGATCCAAGCCGCGAAGGACGGTGCCGGGATCGCGTATGTGTATGAGGAGATGGCCAGGGACTACATGGCTCAGGGGCAACTGGAGGAAATTCTTGAAGACTGGAAAGCCCTGCCAAGCAGGTTTTTTATCTATTACTCCAGCCGGCGTCACGTACCGCCAGCGCTACAGGCGCTGATCGAATTTGTGCGTGAAACGCAGCACCCATGAAAAACCGAAGGCAGTTCATGTGGGCGCCGTCTGGAAGCAGGGGTTGTGAACAGGGTGTTCTGATCATTTGTTATAGAGAGGCAGCTTCTGGCCGATTTCTATCTGTCGCCAGCGGCAGTTATGGGTCGAAAGTGGCCACGACGCGTCAGGCCTGCGATGCCGGAATCAGCCCCGCTTCCCGGTAGCTGAGGATAAGATCGTCGAATAGGCCAATATCGAGCCGAGTCCGGGCAATCAATTGAGCGCCGGCAACGGAAGTGTAAATGGCGCGGGCACGTCGTTCACAACTTTCTGCGCTGCCCATTCCTGCGTCAGCCAGCACCTGTGTCAACCACGTCACATTGATGTCTGCAAACGCCTTGACCTCACGCCTGACCTCCTCGGGCAAGTCTTCATATTCCGCTGCCATGAAGCTGGACAGACAAAGCCTGTTGCCGTCTTCCAGCGATGTTCGAAAGATCGACGGGTAGATTTCCAGGCAACGAATCGGATCTGGGTTCGACTCACGAATCGCTTGCAAAACGCTGGCGGTGTCTTGCCAGTAGCGTGCAGCAACTGCGACGCCAAGGTCGGCCTTGCTCGAGAAGTGGTAATAGATGCTCGCGTTTTTGATCCCCACCGCTGCACCGATACTTCGAAAATTTATGCCGTTGTATCCATGCCTCTGCACCGCCGTTTTCGCAGCCGCCAAGATGGCTTCCCGCGCGTTTTCGCTCACGTTTGTGTCCTCAGGTCATCCAATGAGGTGAATTCTACTCGCTGCCTCGAATACCTGCCAACTGGAAGGTAGGGGTTGACGGCGCAAAAACAAGCGCCCAATCTTTACCTACCAACTGACAGGTAGATAGGTGAATACCATGAACTCTTCAGAACCGCAGTTAGACGTATCCATGCTCCCTTTGATGAAAATCCACGACTGGTTCGATGGCCCCTACCCCGCTCGTGTGCGCATCGCATTGGCAGAAAAAGGCATGCTTTCCCGAATCGAATTTGTATCGGTCAACCTATGGAAAGGCGAACACAAGAAACCTGAGTTTCTGGCCATCAATTACTCCGGAACGCTCCCCGTGTTGGAGTTGAAGGACGGTACGCTCATTGCCGAATGCACGGCCATTACTCAGTACCTGGACGTGCTGGATGGTAGCCCCATCCTTACCGGGCAAACGCCTGTAGAGAAAGGCCTCATCCACATGATGACCAAGCGTGCTGAAATCGAGTTTCTCGATGCGGTCAGCGTGTACTTCCATCACGCTACCCCGGGCCTTGGGCCGCAGGTCGAGCTTTCTCAAAACGCCGAATGGGGCGGTCGCATGCGCGACAAAGCGGTCAGGGGCATGCACTATTTCGATAGCCTTCTCAAACATCAGTCTTTCATTGCCGGTGAGACGTTTTCGATGGCCGACATTGCGGTTCTGGGAGGCATGATTTTCGCCTCGCTGGTCAAACTCCACGTGCCTGATGAATGTGAAGCGTTGCGGGAATGGCATGCCAGGATGCAAGAAAGACCGAGCGTGCAGGAATGGCGAGCGATGATTGAACATGGCGCGCCGCAAAGTTGAGGGGGGGCGCACCTGCCATCCCTGACCCGGATGGCGGATGCAGTTCAGCAGGAACTGATAAGCCGCTTTGGCTACCATTTTGAATGGTTGGGCGACTGGCAGCTATCGACCCTAAGCTGCCCTTCGCGAAGGGCAGCAGTCGGCCCAGAGTGTGTAAAAACGCTTCGCCAAAATTGAAGTGTCCGCGTCTACGTTAAATCTGAAATTTATCGGCACGTCTGCAGATTTGGATTTCGCGTAGAAACGCGATTTCCAGTCCGGCTTTGAGCACCTGACGTGCTCAAAAACGTTTTTACACAGCCTCGACCAGAAGCGGACGCTCAATAACGATTAATTCCGGTCAGAAGCAGACCTACATCTGAAACGCCTACTACGGAATTCGCCATGGAGTGCGACTAACTTCAAGATTATCGCTATCGTTGTAATCCCAGTTCCGTTCCCAAGGAAGACTCATGAGCGCATCGTCGATACCACTGGAAAACGAGGTTGCGGCCTGGCTGGTACAACTGATCGAAAGCGAGGGTTTGTATGACGCTATCGCTGGAAAGGAAGACTTGGTATCAATAGCCGAAGGCGTGCGCCAGGCCCACTTCATTCCCTCATTTGGTATCGACTATAGATCCAGATTAGCCTCCGCAGAAGCAACTGAGCATGTGCTCAATCAGCTGACATTGTTAGAAATCATCTCCGTCAATATGAGCATCTCTCTTACAACTGGAGAGGTGCTTCGGCCGGACATACTTTGCTTCAACCCGGAGTCAAGAACGCTGGTTGTTTTCGAGATCAAGAGAGCGGCAGAGACTGAGCGACAGACAGTCACTGAACTGGGAGGCTATGAGCAGGAGTTGAGAAACCTTCTGCCATTTGTAGGTGACTACGATATCTGTTTCGTGGTGGTAGCCACTGAGTGGTCGACCCTTTTGAACCATGCGGTTGGCGCATTGAATGCATGGTCGGGCAAACGATGCCTCGCCCTCAAGCTTGCTATCGATGTACCCGGCAAGAATTTGAGTCTGAGTTGCCACCTCCCGGAAGCTTGGCACCTAACCGGAAGCCTTGCGCTCGCCCCCGAAGCATTGCAGACCATTAACCTGTATTTGGCAGAAGATGACCCAGACATGGATGAAAACTGGCCGCCGAGGTCAGTCATTACCGCCATGGATGTGATAGCTCGTGCTGGTGATCGAGCCGGGTCTCACGGCTTCATGATGCTCTGGAAAGATGTTAACGGTATGGGGAGAGGTGTCTGGGGCTTAACTCTTTGTGGCATTGATCCATACGCGATGTATGCATGGTGGAGAGACCATGGCTTACCTCAGCGCGATTCCGACATCGCACTCTTCTTCGATAAAAACCTAGACGATATGCCCGGCTTGATACCAAGCTCCGTTTTTGCACACATCGATGAGGCAAGAACTCTGCTCTCTGATCGCTACGATCTTGAGCTTGGCGATACATTTAGCTGGGAGATGCAACTCAAGGCTCTGCGCATGCAAGCCCTGCCGAGACGATTCGAGTTTTGGGGCAGCCTCGGACAATACGCCCAGAAGTTTGTCTGTAACCCAAGCGTTCGCGACCGGTATATGCCCTACATCGGGCACAATGATCTGGACTGGACAGATCCAGACGTAGCACTTCCGCTTATCCAAAACCTCGCGCAAGGCACTCCATTTTCAGGAGGACAGATAAGTTGTAGCGACGCGTTCAAAGCTGGTACCGCTATCGGGACACTCATCATAGCTCTAAGGAATGCAGCGGCCAGCGAAGCTGCGGCGTTGAAACTAGAACCCTTCGTTTGCTGGTCTCAATACGAAGCGCTTCGTTACGCGATTGAAATGCAGCAGATGAGTGCCGGAACTGATGAGATTGAGGAGCCAATTCCTACCCTGACGAATAATCCCCAGCAAAGGCTGCAGGCTGCGGAGGCGATGAGACTCTGGATTTTTTCCCACCTCCTTGGGGATGACCATCCTTTCCATCAGCATTGCTTTGAACTCGGGTGCAGCGGACCATTTCTATTTGAAGACTTGGCTCTACGACTAGGCTATCAGCTACCCCCAGAGCCCCGAGGACACATGCTTGGTGAGCTCCGTGAAATCATGAAGCGAGCGATCCCGAAGGTTGCGGCCAGCGTGGGGTACCAAATCCGCAGTGAAGCCTACAAGGCGTTTGCAGACTATCTTTCCCCCTATCTTGATATTGGGTCTTGTCACGACGAAACGTCAGTGGGGACTGCGGTCGATGCGATGCCCGATGATGAGCTGATTGCTCAGTTTCCCAAGCAGATTTTGAAAGGCATCGACAGCATTATCCCTTTGGTTTTTCACCAGGCAAAAGCGGTTCCGATCTCTGCAGTCGACTGGGATTGGCTCAAAGCAGGGATTCGAGCTTTGTACGATGCTGGTAACCATCACGGAGCAGTCATCCGCCAACTGGATGGAACCATTGGCACTGGATGCGTCGACAAAGGCATGACCGGCTTGCTAGTCCCCATTTCAGATCCAAAGGAGGAAGTGTACTTCTATGACAATCTCGCAGGGCACGCCATTATGGCGAAAATCACGTGGCGGAAGCTGATTGAAACGGTTACTTCCGATTAACGTGCTCACCCCTTTTGGGCCACGGCGGCGACTCGCGCATTCCAGCAGATGACTGGCAGGAACCGGCCACAAGCAGTCGTTGGAATTGGCCTGAAGATGTACACAAGAAAAGCCCGCTTTGCGGGCTTTTGTCGTACGCGAGATAAGAGTGTTAATTACTTGTTCCGCGATAGCACATACGCTTCATCGCCGTTTCGGATATTCTGAATGAATAAAATTATTGTCCTGGATACGCACCTTTGTTGGTCCCTTTTTGTTATAAAAATAGATTCCCCCGCCCACTCCCCCTACACTAATAGAGGCAGCTACAATGACCGAAAACACAAACAGCGACAAATTTGCTCGAGTCATGGCAATAGTATCTTTAGCTGTTGCTATATGCGCGATCCTTGTGGCCTATCTTCAACAAAACTCCGCCCTTGATGAGCAGAAACGACAATTTCAAATATTACAAAAAGAAGATTTGACCGTTCGGCTAAACCCGTCCGTTGACGGCACGATCCGTATAGCTTCTCATAACTTAGGATCTCTCGGACGTGTCGTACAGATTCCTTGGGAGGTCAGCCTCTCAAACACTGGAAACCAAAAACTTTCTTTAATGCAATACTCGATTAGTACTGGCCCATCACCAGACTTTACCTCATACAGTGGAATCGATGGTGGAATAATGACCATCGATCAAAAAACTGTCAAACTCCCATTGGTATTAGAGCCAGGTGAAAGCCGTTCACTTGTTATGTATGTGGGTGTCTTGGTTACACCTAAGGTATACGACGCAATATCTATTAAAAGCGACTCTAACATTCAGACTAATAGTTCCTTAAAGCTCTCGCTGGCGAAACAGGGCATGGATCTCTATGGAAATACAGTGGATTATCAAGAGTTCCCCGGCGGCGGGTATATGATGACCATCGACAATGAGAATCGGAAATCGCCAACATTCTGGTGCAAAGTAATCACGGGGCGCGGAAACGTTTTCCTAGCTTCAGCAGCGGAATAAAGATTGGGGAAGTGACTGTAAATCCAAAAAGACCCGAAGTCGAGGAGTCTAGAGTTGTTGCAGAATTGGCAATAGTGTTCTACGTTTGAATGGTGATGGAAACCACTCAAGCCGATCAAAAAACTAACCATGAGCAAGGATCGTTATCAGACACAAGTGACAAAAAAATTACGCCAAATGTGTTGTCTAATTATAGTTTTGAGTAAATAAAAATCATGGAAATTATAACTCTCAAGAGCTGGGATGAGTACGACAATGCTGTCTCACGAAAACATTATAGAAAATGGATTTACCGTGGCCAAATAGATGCATCTTGGAAGTTGGAAAGCTCGTTACATCGCGCATTTGAAGAGGCCCAAACAATTCATAAGGCATATGCAAGAACAGAAAAGCGCATGAATAGGTTGGAGCATGAGCGAGTAATGATCGATCGTTTTATGTGCAACGCACATATTTATCTATCATCGCTACCCAAAGAAGCTGATCGTCTAAGTTGGTTATCGTTAATGCAGCATCATGGGGCACCCACTAGGCTTCTTGACTTTACGTTCTCTCCCTATATTGCATTGTTTTTTGCTCTTGAGGCAGGTGAAGGTAGTGCTGCAGTTTATTGCGTAAATCATCACGCTATAAAAAATGATGATGACGAATACTTTGGTAAAAATCGCCTTGAAATTTACTCAAGAGTTCTCGAAGGTGAAAATGCATCTGATGATCCGTGTCTTTTTGCCTTTGAGCCAACATTTTCTAATCATCGCCTGCTTTCTCAGCAAGGGTTGTTTGTGGCTACAAACACATTGAAGCATTCGCATGAAGAAATAGTTAAAGATTACCAGATAGGCAACCCTGATATCGTCAAGTACATTATCCCAAAAAAACTACGCTACAGCGGCCTAAAAAAGCTAAACCAGATGAATATCAATGCAGCAAACATTTATCCAGGCCTTGATGGGTTCTGCAAGACAATGCGTAGGCAGCCGTTATTTGGTTTAGAGTGGCAGCGAAGAGTCGGGAATGAATCATAATAAACGGTTCAAACCGTTCGCATTATTCACTGTGCGGGTAGAAGTCTCTATTATGGGCCAGCCTCACTCGGACGCTAAGAAATGGCTTTAGCTCGCAGACCCGGGGGGCCGTAAAGGGTCGAAAGATCCAGCCGAGTGAATGCTTTTGGCTGGAAGCTACCGCTCTCCTCAAACGTCCGCTTTTGGCCGAAAGCGGACCTTGGTGGTCAGATTATTGGATGCGGTTTAGGGCTGATTTAGGGCAGATCAGAGGCCGCACGAGGCCGCTAAGCACCAAAGCACTCGGCTTAGTTACCCGTACTTTATGGCCTGTAGCGGTCTGAAGTGATCCTAGAAGGGGTTCGAATCCCTATCCAGTAATTGGTTTCCAATGTTCGTATTCAACCTAAAGCCGTCGGCCCTAATGTCGAAACTGGCGAATTATTCGATCGCCGCCGGCACGGTTGCAAGGTACTGAAATTCCGCAGCGGTTAGCCGGCGTTCCTGCCGGGTGACAGGTCCCGTCACGTCAAACCCTTCGCCAGTTATTCCGATGAACCTCGCGGCACCGATGCACAACTTTTTCTACCAGCGAATTTCGTGGGGTGGCGTGGATCCAACCATCCTCAAAAGCTGGGAGCGGCCCATCGGTCTCCAGTACCGCATTCAGTTCCAACGAAAGCAAGATCAGCGTTTTGAATGCATTAGGCACTTGGAGTTTTTCAAACTTTTCCCTCTGGGCATCCATCGTATCAATATGCACATGCGTACGGTCCCACTCTTTGGATTTGTGATGGACCAGGGCGTTGCGTGCCCTGACTAGGCTTTTCAGCCCATTGATGGCCGGGCCGTCTTCATGCAGTGACCGACCACAGACTAGACGTGGGATGACGAGCCATTTACCCACCACATCTAGCTTATCCAGATAGGTTTTTGCCAAGCGTTCTCCAAGTTGAATGGTGGCAAATTCAAATGCCGCAGCTTCGAGGGCCATGGCGGAGAAGACGATGGTTTTTATTCCTGCCACAGTTTTTCTGGTTTTCTGTCCGTCATAGGCTGTCGCATCACTAGGCCATTGAGGCCTGGGAACTGAATTGTCCATCTCGAACAAAAAACAGCTGAAGGCTTCCTCAGCAATTTCGCAGTAGGTGTCCACCATGGTATCGACGAGTACCCAGCTATCACGAACTGCGAGTGGTTTAGTCGTGTTCATTCGAGCCTCGTAAATAATGGTGATAACGTATTTTATCGCTAATAGATGGTGCCTTAGCCATGGCTGAGTTCAGGTTCGCTTTTGACTGAGTACTGCCTGTCAGAGGGATTGGATTGCCCATCGTTAGGATTACTTGCGGGACCTTGAGTCCGGGGGAAGGATCAGGCGAGGGTGGGGCAAAAATGGGGCAAACCGTACGCCAATCCATGCCATTCAACGCCAATCATGCGTTTGTGCATGCAGTAATGATATGCGTTGAGCCTCAATAAACACATGGAGTTGGGGCTTGACGACCGAGATACTCCAGCACAATCGGGGTATGGACAGCTCGGCGCTGTGACCGGGGCTTTCGGCCAGAAACAACCATTCGAAGTTACTAACCTGGACACATCGGCAGCGCTCTCGATAGGGATCGAGCGCCTGCGGTTGTGACGAACACAAAGCTGGCTAGATCCTTGAGTTCGTTGCAAGCGCAAATCATAAATCAACGATACATTGATTAAACTACAGCTCCCCTATTACTACTGTTTATAATATCTTACTGCTGCGAGAAACTTCTTAAAGCGTTCCTGCACTTTATCAAAAGATTCACCTTCCCGTACCGCTGCACAATACACAACCCTTGCTAACCTACCAACGCCCCTTCTGCCATAAAATAGCGAACAAAATGCCCCCTCGTTGCCGTTGATTGGGGCCCATGACAGCCGCCACATCCCCATCATTCGATCAGGATTATCTGCATAAAAAGTAGGAAGGTCATAAATATTTTGCTTGTCGAGCCAAAAGATCACTTTTATGTTCTCAACTTCTTGTGAAGTTAATGTAATTGGTAGGCTTGGCTCTGCAGCAGATAGCCAGGCAAAAATGGATAGATCACTCGACTTCGCATACCCGGCAATATCTGCATGTTCAAATTTTAAAATGCTTACTTTTTCAGGAAAGCAGAGAGTGACTACGTCTGAACTTACGTCATCAAATGTACCACCATACTGACAGGCATCTTCTGCCTGGACTGTTATGCATCCCAGCAGTAGGGATACTACCAAGACCGCACGGAAAGCATATGCATGAAATTTTTTCACCACTGATTCTCCCTATCCAACTCCACCCTGTCTAGTATAAAAACTACATACTTGGTTTTTGACTCATTCGATTGTCGCAAACTCTCCATAATCCTTGCTACACCTAAGGCGGCAATTTTTTAGACTTATGAAGAAACTTATTAAAAAGGTCGTTTTCGTGTGAGAATCTGCTTGGCAGGCTAAAAATGGTGCCCAATTGGACACCACTTATCCAAATGCCGAGATAAACAATTTGCGAGCACCAGGCTCTATCCTCTAGGCGCTTGGACATGAGCTCGTATAACACCAAGGGACACTTAGTGCATTGTGGTTTTTCTTGCGAAGAAGCATCGTTGGATTTTTTCGCCAATCTTCAGATGCATTCCATATTGGTCGATCTTGTTCGGGAACACAAACGTCATCGAAAATAATAGACGATACTTCACCTAAACCAACACTGGCATCTAGCGTCGAAGTTTTCGTCGTGCCATCTGGGTACTCAATTTCAAACGTGACCTTTTTTACGATTCCTCTTTTCATACTATCTCCGTTTCTACCACATAGAAAAAGGCGGACAATGCTGGGGTTCACCACAGCCTAAAAGAGTTACCTAACTAATATAATTAGGCGACATACCAGATAGCGAACGTTTGTGGTTGGATGCCTCTTACGTTCCTGTAACGTCTAGCTTAGCTGGGGGCGCGACAAATGCCACTACACCCTAGGAATACCCGACACGCGCTGCCTCCGTTAGATTCTGTTATAGAATCGGGAACCCTTGTAATGGGTTCACTGCCCCCTATGAAACTTCATCGGATGTCCGCTTTTGGCCGATCGCTGCCTTTCGCGAAGAGCAACTTAGGGTCGATTTTAGCCGGTCACAGAAGGCAGAAATGGGCTATCAGCGACATTACCGTGTCGATCTTTTAGCTTGCTGAAACGTTTCATCACGTTTATAAAAATGGCACAACTCCAAGAAAGGCTGCCGCCATGACCCCGCTCAAACTTTTTGTTGCCATCAGCGCACTGTCCGCTGCCTCCCACGCCATGGCCTGGGATTACGTTCTGCTCGACACTGACAAAGCCGCCCAGAGCTGGCAGATCACCAGTCAGCAACTCGGAATAAAAACCGACAAACCCTTCAGCGTTACCTTGCGCACCTTGCACGGCGGTCGGCAGGAGGGCGTCAGCATCGTCGACATCGATAACGGCACGATGAAACTCTCGGTAGTGCCGACTCGCGGAATGAACGTCTTGCAGGCCTCGGTTGGCAATGTACGCATGGGCTGGGATTCGCCGGTCAAGGAAGTGGTCAATCCGTCTTTCATCGAACTCAATGGCCGCGGTGGTCTGGGCTGGTTGGAAGGTTTCAATGAGCTGGTCACCCGCTGCGGATACGAATGGGTCGGCCACCCCGGCGTCGACAACGGCGAACTGCTGACCCTGCACGGTCGGGCCGCCAACATTCCTGCGAATAAAGTCACGCTGCATATCGATGAAAAACCACCGTACGCCATCACCCTGCGCGGCGAGCTGAAAGAGCAGGCGTTCAAGAAGGTCGACTTCTCGGTCGCGACCGAACTGGTCACCGAACCCGGCAGCGTCGTGTTCGCCCTCAACGACACCCTGACCAACAACGGCGACTATCCGAAGGAATACCAGGCGCTGTATCACAGCAACTTCAGCACCCCGTTCCTGGAGCAGGGCGCTCGTTTCGCCGCGCCGGTGAAACAGGTGTCGCCGTTCAACGACAAGGCCAAGGACGATCTCCCCGACTGGCAAACCTACCGCGCACCGACCAGGGACTACGACGAAACGGTGTACAACGTGGTGCCGTATGCCGATGCCAAGGGCGATACGTTGACCGTGTTGCATAACAAGGCCGGCAGCCTGGGCGTTTCGGTCGGCTTCAATACCCAGACACTGCCCGTGTTTTCCCTGTGGAAAAACACCGACACCCAAGGCCAGGGCTATGTCACGGGGCTGGAGCCGGGGACAAGTTTTTCCTACAACCGCCGTTATCAGCGGCCACTGAATCTGGTACCGACAATTGGGCCCAAGGAACACAAGCAGTTCCGCATCAGCTATAGCTTGTTGGCGGATAAGGCGGCGGTGGATAGAGCCTTGAAGCAGGTTAGCGAGATTCAGGATGGGCGGGAGACTGAGGTGCGGCAGACGCCGTTGGTTGATCTTACCAAGGGGTGACACGGGCAGGAGCATTGTCGGCCGATATTGCAGCCCCTCGGCCATATGTTCGCGTCTGAGCCCGTCGGCTTGTTCAAGGTCCACCAGCCAGCGCGCGACCTTGAGCGGCGATGGGCTGCTCGCAACGATTCGGTCACTGTCTGCGGTTGGCCGATTTCTGCCCGTCACGAACGGCAGAAGTCGGCCAGAAGGAGTCACTGGACACCTCTGCCGTCAGTCGCTAGCCTCAGCCGTCACTGACATTCAGGTGTCTCACATACAGCCAACAGTCAGGAGACGGCACACCTATGGCCTACGAAATCCATATTGTCAGATCGATGGAAATAGCTCTTGAAGAATGGCAATTACTTTGCGCAAGTGATCCATCACTGAAGCTAGAAAACGAGTTGGCTCGCAGAAATCCCGTCACCGGTGAAACCATTGTTTCCAGCGGGAAAAATTCAGCAACTTGGACGTCTCCACTAACACAGCAACAGTATCTCTTTGACTATCGCAGGGGGATGATTTCCTTCGTCTACAGTGATGCGGCAATCATAAAGGCCAAGGAAATTGCGAAAGCACTCGCAGCCAGCGTTGAAGGCGATGAAGGCGAGGCATATTGAAAATATGCTTGATGACGGATGTTCTCTAGCTTCCTATCAGCGAATTTCACCTGCTAGCTGCTGACAGGCCGCTAGGGGCCGATTTCTGCCTGTCGCGACCGACAGAAGTTAGCCATCAATCGCCAGTGACTGACCCAGAACCTAGACAGCCATGCACTGACCCGCCGAGGAGCGGGCGCAAGGTCATCGCCAGCCGTTTCGGCATTGAGGTTGCCATGCCTGCAATCTCGAGAACCTTGTATTCCGCGGTTTCGCCAAGCCGTCCCAAGGCGATTTGAGGCTCCTGTCGCGGCAGTTATTTCGAATGGCTCTACTGCTAATAGCGTAATGGCAAGTTGCCTTTATTTGCTTTGTCTATCCTCCCACTCGCCTGACCGAGATGCTTTGCCAAGGTCCTCGCGACCACAAGGCTCAAGGTGGTTCGGCACCACGCCTGCAGGTAAGCGTGTGGGGTCGACATAGGGCACGCCCGACGCTTGCGTCGAAACCTTACAAGGAGTTCTCTCATGGCAATTCCTACCACCAGTTGTGACGTCCAGGTGCAAATCTGGGTCGATGAAAATGCAGTGACCAATGGCTCCACCGCTGGGGTCTATCTGGTCGATAACCGTATCTCTGCTGGCACCACCCACGAAGGCACCGCCAACCTGAATACTGCTGCGTCCAAAGGCAGCAATGTCTGCTGGCAAGTGTTCCTGATCAATCCCAAGTCGACCTCGCAGGTCTCCATTGCCGCCTTCGGTAACTCGAGCGCCTGGGGCTTCAGTGGCCAGCCGCAAACCGCTTCGGATAACGCGAGCGCGTACACCGGCACCGTGCAGAACGCAGGTACTGCGTCCTACCCGGTATCCCTCAACGTACAGGTGGCGGGCGGCTCCGGTATCACCGTGAAGCTCAACCCCAGCGTGACTGTCTCTGCCTAAGGAAGGAGCACGACAATGAGTGGCCAAAAAAGTACTGCCCAGGTGTGGACGGCTGATTCGCAGGTGCTTGCCGGCATCGCCAATCCGCAAACCGCAATCACCATTGCCATCGATACCGCATATGTACTCGGCACTGGTGGCGGGAACATTTCCACCGGTGTGTACATGTTCGACAATCGTCTGAGCAATGACAGCAGCGGCGAAGGAACGCTGGAACTGCGCACCCACTGCAACATCGGGGACTACCTCGGCTTCGAGGTGGTTCCGATCGATCCGAACGCTGGCGACACGGTGTCCATCACCGGCTTCCAAATTTCCCAGGGCAGTGTGTTCGGCAGCGATGGCTACCCGATGCAAGTCGGTGCCGCGGGTAACTATTGGGTGGGCCTGGCTCGCAACGCATCGTCTCAGACCACCTACCAGATCCAGGTCAAGGTGACCTCTGGAGGGCTTCGGCCATCGACACGTTTCATCCAATGGGACCCCTACATTGGTACGAACTGATTAGCTGAACCCGCGGAAGGAGCGTGGCTCCTTCCGTCCCCTACCCCTAATAGCCCCTAGTTCCCAGACACCTTTGAATGACGTCTTTTGGCGGTGGATTCAAGCAGTTACGACAGGCAGAAAACAGCCAGAAACAGCCCTTCGACGTGGCTACAAAACCAGAGGGGGTTTACTCATAACCGAGATGCGCTCCAAGCCCAACTTCAACAGTTCCTTACGTAGCAGCGCGCGCTCAAGCACAGCCATTCCGGCATGCCATTCGATCGACAGCAATTGGCTCAACTTTTGTTGACTGACCAAGGGCTCAGCCAGAAAGTAGCTTCTGCACTCGCGGATGCTGATGACGTTCAACAGCCAGTCGCCCCCCTGCGCCGCCAACCAGTGACCGATCGTTGAACGATGCGTTCGGATCAGCGCACTGGCATCCCACACCGCCATCTGCGCAAAAACCTGCGGCAGGTTGCTATCGGCTTTCAGCCGCTTCATATCCACCGCCAATGCGCCAATCAGGTCCGACTCGATAGTGGCTTGGCACTCGGCGAAATACCGCTCAGGCCAGTCCGCTTCCAGTTTCGCCCGCTGTGCGAGGACTTCGTAAGCCCGAATATCCGATTGGGTGGTCAACTGCCCGGTGAAATTCAGGGTGTTGTCCAGAATCGCCGTGGCCAACAACACAGCACTCTTTTTGCTGATCAGCGGCAACAGCTCTGCCGACTCCCAACGCTGAAAAATCAGAGTCGCCGCTGCGCCGATCGGCAGGATGTCCGCCGCAGATCCGAGCTTCTGCGCCCAATAGTTTTCAAAGCCTGGGTGATGGTCAATGACCTCCACCACCTGTTCAAGCACCACCGCCGGGTCGAAATGTTGGTAGTCGGAGACATCCACCAACACGAACTCATCACCCGCCCTCGGCAGATAATCGTCCAGAGAGGATTGCCATCCAAGCACGGTCTTGGAGATGCTGGCATTGAGCGGGGCGCTACTGACGGCCCGAGCATCAACGCCCTGGAGATTCAACAGCTCGGCGTACGCAATGCAACAAGCATACGCGTCGATGTCCAGGTAGGCCGAGCCTGAGGTCACCACCTTCATGACACGTGAGCTGCCGAGACAGTCGAAGGCCGCTTCAGCGCTTGGGCGATCCCCTCCAGAAACCGCTCATACGCCAATTGACACGGTTCTTCGTCGATGAAAATGCGCAGCGTGGCCGCGGCTGTTTGCGACAGAATCTTCGTCAATACACTGGATGGGATTTTGCACCCACCCCCACCACTCTCAGACTTATCCATGCGCTGACAAAACATCGACATTAAAATCAATTTTCCATATTTAAAACAGTGTATTAGCGCACTGAAACACTCGGTTGCGTCCTATTTTCCGGCGACCAAACTCGCATGGGTTCATTGCAAGAACATGACAAAATAAAGGCATTTTGAAGACCGGCGAATGTGAGTGCGTAATGCGGTATGAACCATTCACGGAGGGCTGCACACCGTTGAAGTCGTTGGGGACTATTCGCTCACCAAATCGATTACCGTCTTGCCCTTGCCGCGACCTTCCGCGACCTGGCGAAACGCTTCGTTGACTTCATTCAGTCCAAATGGCTGCTGATCTATCCGGATCGTCAGTTGCCCGGCATTTGCCAGCGCGGCGGCCTCGCGCAGGATAGCCCCGTGGTTTTCGCGCCCCTTGCCTGTGAGCAACGGCGTCAGAGTAAATACGCCCGAGTAGGTTGCGCTTTTAAACGACAGCGGCGCGAGGCTGTGCTGCCCCCAACCCAGGCAGCTCAGTACGTGCCCGGTATAAGGCTTCACTGCCTTGAACGCCGCATCCAGGGTGCTGCCTCCCACCGTGTCGTAGACGACGTCGAAACCTTCCCCCGCCGTATGCTGCTCGACATAGTCATCTACGCGCTGCGCACGGTAGTCAATAGCCGTTGCACCCAGTGAGCGAATGAAGTCGAGACTCGCCGCCGAACCGGTGGCATAGACTTCGGCACCGCGAGCCTTTGCCAGTTGCACAGCCACTTGGCCGACCCCGCCTGCGCCGCCATGAATCAGCACACGTTGACCTGCACGGACATTGGCGCGATCCACCAACCCTTCCCACGCAGTAATGAATACCAAAGGCAATGCGGCCGCCTCACGCATGTCGAGTCTGTGCGGCTTTAACGCGATCAGACGTGCATCCACGGCAATGTACTCGGCCATAGTGCCCTGGGCGCCGCCGATCCCGCCGGCCATACCGAAGACTTCCTGGCCAGGGGTGAAGCCTTCAACCGCCTCGCCCAGTCCGATGACCGTTCCGGCCAGGTCCAGGCCGAGTACTGCCGGCAGCGCCTGACGGGCGTGGGCGCCTGCGCCGATCGCGATCTTGGTATCGAGAGGATTGACCCCCGCGGCGTGAACCCTGATCAGGACCTGCCCTTTACCTGGAACAGGGCGAGCGATGTGGCGGACGGTCAGAGGGACCTGGGCAGATTCGGCGATAGCGGCAAGCATGGTGTGATTCATGACGCAAACCCTATGATTGAATGGACGCTTACAGGTTGCCGCGCTTTCATTGTTCCGATAAGAAACTGAATTTGCATATGACTTATTCCACAAAGAGGCCTAATTGCCGATGGACCTGTTCGACAACATGCACATCTTTGTACGCGTCGTGGAGCGCGGGTCGTTTTCTGCGGTAGCTCGAGAGCTGAACATGGGGCAGCCGGCAGTGAGCAAGCAAGTCCGCGCACTGGAACAGTATCTGGGCGGGCCATTGTTCGCCCGCAGCACCCGGCACCTGGCCCTGACCGACCAAGGGCAACGCTTCTACAGCCACTGCCAAGAAATTCTCGGCCACCTCGAAACCGCCACGCTTAGCTTTGCCTGCGGCCAGGAGCAGATCGCAGGTCCCCTGAGAGTAACGGCACCGGTCAGTTACGGGAGGTTGTGCATAGCGCCGCTGGTAGGGACTTTTCTGCAGCGCTATCCCGAGGTCCGGATTGACCTGCGGCTGAGCGATTACAATGAAGACCTGCTCAAGGAAAACATCGACCTTGCGATCCGGATCGGGACGGTCAAGAGCGAGGGATTGGTGGCAATGTCTCTGGGTACCAGCACGCGGCGGGTCTATGCCGCGCCCGCTTATCTGGACCTACACGGTCTGCCACGCGAGCCCGATGACCTGACAAGCCACAACTGCATCGGTTTCACGTTGCTGGAGCACTATGACACCTGGCACTTCAAGCACGGTGCAGGAGAGTTCGATGTGGCTATCAAAGGCAACGTCACCAGCAACAGCAGCGATGCCATCCGTGAAATGGTCCTCTGCGGCCTGGGCATTTCTCTTTCTCCAGAATGGCTGTTCGCAGCTGACGTCGAACAAGGCAACGTTCGTAGTGTGCTCAACGATTATCAGAACACCGCGCTGCCTGTAAGCGCCGTGTTCAGTCGTGAGCGGCGACATTCAGCGCGGACGATGGCGTTCATCGATTTTCTCCGGGCACACCTGTGAGGGTCTCCACACTGAGCCCAGGACCATGATCATTCCTGCGATTGCTCCACCAATCGGTTAGACATCATCCCTTAGTGTGCTGGAGCCATTCCTTCGGGCTTGCACCAACTTTGCGCCGAAAAGTACGGGCTAACGCAGACGGACTTTCATAGCCAACCTCATCGGCAATCAACGCGATGGGGCGCCCTTCACGCAGGCGTTTCTGCGTCAAGCTGATTCGCCAGTTCGCCAGATAATCTGCCGGGGTACTACCCACCGTCTCGCGAAAGTGCGCAGCAAAGCTGGCGCGTGACATACCTGAACGATCCGCCAATTGCGCCACGGACCAATTGCGCTGTGGTTCGTTGTGGATGCCTACGAGCGCGCGGGACAGCTGAGCATTAGCCAATCCGGCCATCATCCCTGACGCAATGCTACGACTGGCGATGAGGTGGCGAAGCAGTTGAATCACCATCAGCTCGAACAGACGATTGAGGATGACATCACGGCCACACTCGTCGCCGAAGGCTTCTTCAAATAGCCAGTCGAGGGTGCCACTCAGCCCCTGCAATTCACGAAGTGGCTTGATGATGAAGTCCGGTAAAGCCAGAGTCAGGGGATTATTCGCCCCGCCATCAAATTGCAAGGTTGCACAGACCAACTCCGCTTCATCTGCTTCGATCGCCAGCAACTGATGCTCCTGCGGGCGCACCGCCAGAATCAGGCTGGGCTCCGTCAACTCAATGAGCTGGCCGCGCTTGTCCCTTAGGGCCAGGCGTCCCGAACGCAGTAAATGTGCGTGTCCGAAACTGCCCTGCCCATAGAGGTTGGTTGTTCCGCAAAAACCACCCTGGTGAAACGTGGACGCATGCAGATTGAAGTGTTTAAGCAGTGTCGATAATCGGTCCATAGCTCGCTCAAATTTAGACGATCTGTTGCATAAGTTCGACGATCTGAATCCGAAAGGAAAGTCTGCCTCCCTAATATTGACACCAGGCTTGATCGACAAGCCGGCTAATCAATCTACTGGAGAATTACCATGACTCGTATCGCGGCTCTCTCGCTGGACCAAGCCCCTGCTGGCTCGCGCGCTGCTCTTGAAGGTATCCAAAAAGGTCTTGGGTTTATTCCCAACGTATTTAAAACCCTGGCTCACTCCCCGGCCGCATTGAGTGGTTACCAGAGCCTCGCTCAGGCCTTGGGTAAAACCTCACTGAGTGCCGTTGAGCGTGAGGTCGTTGCCCTCGCTGCGTCAGAGGTCAACGGTTGCGACTACTGCGTGGCCGCACATGCATTCTTTGGTGCCAAGGCTGGCTTGAGCGATGAGGCCGTTGGCAAAGCACGCATGGGCACACTCAGCGCGGTCGCGGCTCTGGCGCATCAAATCACCGAAAGCCGCGGACAATTGAGTGATGCCCAGATCACCGCAGCGCACAACGCCGGTCTTACCGATAGCAAGATCGTGGAGGTGGTGGCACAGATCACGCTGTTAACCCTGACCAACTATTTGAACAACATCGCCGCTACCGATATCGACTTCCCGCCATCGTCAAACTAACGGCTATTTCCGTAGCAGTTTCCAGCACCTGCAATACCAAGGTCAGCCCTTGCTGCTGACCTTGAAGGCCTGGCGGCGATTCATGACGCTCAAAGGCCCCATCAGTCAGACCTGCCGAAAGCACATCCTCGCCATGCCCTCCGCTAACCATCGAGATTTCTCACTTAATCATTGCTCATTTTTGAGTTAGCTTAAGCCTGAATTCAAGATAATGTTTAGCGCACTCTAAGCAAACACCCTTAATTACGGCAGCTTCCCTGATTTTTTTCAAGATAACCTTTCGGCCGGCTTGAGATATCTTTCCATATGCCTACATTTATCCATCACGACCTTGAGCTTCTCAATCCGTCCTTTGACTCGGACCTTGTCGATGTACTGAGCGAACTGGAGCATCTGCGTCGCCTAAGGCTTGAAGGTGATACGCCGCCGCAGGTGTTCTACCAACTCAAATCGCTTTTCCATGCACTGGAAAGCCTCGGTTCTGCCCGCATAGAAGGCAACCACACAACGTTGGCGGACTATATAGACAGCAAGGTCGAAGGTAAGGCCCAGGACACGGACCCGTTGCGCGAGGTGGCCAATATTGAAAAGGCGATGGACTACATTGAGCGGATCATGGCGCCCGGCGCAGCGCTGACCGAGCAGATGATTCGAGAGCTGCACGCGATGACCGTCGACGATCTGGTGCGTGAGGGCGACAAAACGCCCGGAGCCTATCGCAGTGGAGGGGCCAGAATATCTCAGTCTGATCACCAGCCTCCTGACTTCATCCACGTTCAAGCGTATATGCAGGAACTTGTCGCATTCGTGAATCACGAAGCTCCCCCGAAATACGACCTCATGAAGGTTGCGCTCGCTCACCATAGATTTGGATGGATACATCCATTCGGCAATGGCAATGGCCGCGTGGTCAGGCTGCTAACCTACGCACTCCTGATCAAGTATGGTTTCAACGTCAACGCCGGCGGCCGTGTCCTGAATCCTACGGCCGTATTCTGCAACGATCGTGAGCGCTATTACGCAATGCTTGCCACCGCCGACAAAGGAACAAAGGACGGACTGGAGGCGTGGTGTACCTACGTGCTGGAAGGGGTTCGTGAGGAGCTGGAGAAAGTCGATCGCCTCACAGACTACGCATACCTGACCAAACGCATACTCGTGCCTGCCGTGGCCTTCGCACGCGAACGCAAATGGATCACGGAGACAGAGGAAGCGGTGCTGTTGGCCGCAATAAAACTGAAGGTCGTAAAATCGGCAGATGTAGCAGCCGTAATCCCACAGCAGTCTAGCAATCAACGGACTTACCTGATCAAAAAGCTGGTGGACCAACGGATGCTTCTACCGCTGAACGCCGGCGCGAGGCAGTACACGATCGGTTTTTCCAACAACTATCTCATTCGAGGTGTAATCAAGTCCCTCAGGGAGCAAGGCTTCATACCTGAGCCGCTGGAAAGCCCCTGAGCATCGATTAAAAACCGAATGAGCGGAAATCCCCCGCCGCTGTGCAGCAGTCTATGACGCCCCTCAAGAAGCCCGCCTCCTGCGGGCTTTGTCGTTTCTGGCGGTCGCTCCTTGCCCCCTTTACCTTCCTCCGTCGCAGTAAACAGACTCTTCGCATCTCAAGGTTTACCAGGCTCCAGCCGATACGCTTCCACAGTCCCCGCAAAAGACCTAGCGAACTCAATACGCCATGAATAAAAGCCTTCGTTTCAGTCATAAAATTCTTTTGGCCGTGTCGCTGATAGTGATGCTCGCCTTCACCCTGTTCACGCTATACAACGACTATCTACAGCGCAATGCCACCCGCACCAGCCTGGAAAACTATTTGGCTGAAATGGGTGAGTCGACCTCCACCAATATTCGCAACCTGCTGGAGGGGCGGATCAATCTGGTGACGAACCTGGCGCAGAACATTGCCAGGGAGCCTGCCAACGCCGAGACGCTGATGGATGAAAGCGTCCTGACCTCAAGTTTTCTCACCGACTACCTAGGCAAGGTCGACGGCAGCTTCAGTATTCGTCCGAACACCAAGATGCCCGATGGCTATGACCCGCGCTCCCGGGCTTGGTACAAGGACGGTATGAACGCCAGCGGCGCCATGCTGACTGAGCCTTATATCGATATGGCCACCAACAAGATGGTCATTGGTGTCATCAGCAAGGTTTCCAGCAACATCGGTGTGGTCGGCGGCGATCTGGCGCTGGATGGCCTGGTGGAAATCATCAACTCGTTGAACTTTGGCGGCATGGGCTATGCCTTCCTGGTCAACGATCAGGGCAAGATCCTGGTCCATCCGGACAAAGCGCTGGTGATGAAGTCGCTTTCGGATTTGTACCCTACACACACACCGAAACTTTCCGGCGAGCTGACCGAGGTCCAGTTCAACGGGCAAGCCCGCTTGCTGACCTTCGCACCGATCAAAGGTCTACCTTCGGCCAACTGGTACATCGGCCTGTCTATTGATAAAGACAAGGCTTACGCAACGCTGAGCAAGTTTCGCTATTCGGCGGTGATTGCCACCATCGTTGCGGTGGTCATCATCATCGTCCTGCTGAGTCTGCTGATCCGCGTATTGCTCCAACCGCTGCACGCGATGACCCGCGCAATGGAGGACATTGCCCAAGGCGAAGGTGACCTCACCAAACGCCTGGTCATCCACACGCATGACGAGTTCGGCATGCTGGGCAATGCGTTCAACCGTTTTGTCGAACGTATTCACACCTCGATCCGAGAGGTCTCGTCGGCGACCGAGCACGTCAACGAAGTGGCAATGCGCGTGGTCAGCGCCTCCAACTCATCCATGCTCAACTCCGACGAACAGGCTAGCCGAACCAACAGTGTGGCCGCCGCCATCAACGAACTGGGGGCCGCGGCTCAGGAAATAGCCCGTAATGCGGCTGAGGCCTCGCACCAGGCCAGCGACGCGCGCGGGATGGCCGAGCAGGGTCAGCAAGTGGTGGAGCGCAACATCGGTGCAATGAATCAGCTGTCGGAAATGCTCAGCGCCTCGAGTACGAATATCGAGTCGCTGAACAGCAAAACGGTGAATATCGGGCAGATCCTCGAAGTGATCACCAGCATCTCCCAGCAAACCAACCTGCTGGCGCTCAACGCGGCCATCGAAGCCGCCCGGGCGGGTGACGCCGGGCGTGGGTTTGCCGTGGTGGCCGATGAAGTGCGCAACCTGGCGCACCGCACCCAGGAGTCGGCGCAACAGGTGCAAACGATGATCGAGGAGCTGCAAGTCGGCGCCCGGGATTCGGTCAGCACCATGGGCGAAAGCCAGCGCCACAGCCTCGACAGCGTAGAGATCGCCAACCAGGTCGGCGAACGCTTGAGCAGCGTGACCCAGCGCATCGGCGAGATCGATGGGATGAACCAGTCGGTCGCCACCGCCACCGAGGAGCAGACCTCGGTGGTGGAGTCGATCAACATGGACATCACCGAGATCAACACGCTCAATCAGGAAGGCGTGGAAAACCTGCAATCGACCCTACGCGCCTGCGCCGACCTGGAACAGCAGGCGGCACGCTTGAAGCATCTGGTGGGCAGTTTCCGTATCTGACCGGTTCCAGGCACCGATCCATAGACGTCCACGGCCGCCTATGAATCCCCAAGAAGCCCGCCTCGCGCGGGCTTTTTGTTGCTGCCATGCCACCGATGGCGCGGTTACAGCATGCGCAAATCCAGCGGGTATTCGACGATGACCCGCAGCTCGTCAACGTTGGCGTCGTAGTTACCGAAATCGCCTCCCACCCGGTGCGTCGCTTGCAGTACTTGGAGCTTCAGGTCCTTTGCCGGGCCGCTCTGAACGATGTAGCTCGCCCAGAAATCACGCTCCCAGTGCTTGCCGTCACTGACGCTGTTGAACGCCGTGTAGCCGCCCGTTGCCCGCGTGCCGTCAATGTTGTCACCGCGCAGGTAACGGCCCGTGAGGCTCAGCCCCGGCAGCCCCAACCCGGCGAAGTCATAGGTATAGCTGGCCTGCCAGGAGCGTTCGTTGGGGTTGTTGAAGTCTGACCATTGGGAAGCGTTGTCGAGTTCCAGGTCGTAGGTGTTCCACACATAGTCGAACGGCGAGTCACCGCGCACTTGCTCGTAGGCCAGCAGAAAACGGTTGAATCCGACATTCAGCCCCAGGTGCGTGCTCCAGCTGTCGTTATCGATCTTACCCAGCAGGGCGTCGCCACTGTCGCGGGTGCGGTAGTAATTGAGCCCCGTATCCCAAGTGATGGTGGGGGTCAGCCGTTGCTTGAAGTCGACCCGGGCGAAGGACTGGTTCCAGACGTTATCCAGGCGGCTGGTGTGCAGTTTGAAACTCCAGTTGTCGTTGAAGCGATAATCCGCACCGATGTACTGCACATTATCCGCCCCGGTCAAGCGACCACCGTAGACCGTGCCCAGGTCACCGCTATGGTTGACGCCGCTGCGATCGCTGGACGCCGTCAGTTTGCCGCCCTCGATCTTCAAGCCGGCGATGGAGGTGTTGTCGAAGATCAGACCGGTCAGGGTTTGCGGCAACAGGCGGATATCACCGGCATGGAGTACCGGGCTGGTCGGGGACACATCGCCGTATTTGACCACCGTATCGAACGCCCGCACCTTGACCGCGCCACCGGCCTTGCCCCACTCATCCTTGGGCTCGCCGTTGTTGTCGCCTTTGCGCGGAATCAACCCCGGCCCGCCGACACCGTTGCCCACCACGCCATCACCGCCGTCGAGCTTGACCCCGAACTGCCCGTAAGCATCGACCCCGAACCCTACGGGGCCCTGGGTAAAGCCGGATTCGAAGCGCCCGATGACCGAATGGGCCCATTCCGCCCGGCGGCTCTGGCGCGCCCCCGTGTGAGGGTTGGTTGCACTGCTGCCATTACGGAAATCCTGACTGAAATAGAAGTCCCGGTTGAGAATGTTCAAATGGCTATCTTCAATAAATCCATTTTCATTTTTATCACTGGCGGCCCATGAATAACCGGGCGCGGTAACGGCAAAAAACGCAGACAAAGCAGCTACTTTACGCATGTTGTTCTCTTCAAACTGTCAAGGAGGGAGGGCGGCAAAAAATGCTGATCCTGCCTTAACATTCCGAAAATCATGCCAATACAATAAATACTTATATTTCAATTAGTTAAATAAAGTTATCCACTATTTATCGCATGTATTAATCCGCACTTTGCGCGTCCGCTGTTGCACTGCAAACACTTGGCACAAGTTGAACTTGTGCTGTCGCCTATACAAAAAAAAAAGGAAAGGCTTGTGGCCTTTCCTTTGTGTTACGCCGCGCAAGGCGAGGATCGACTGTTCGTAGAAAACAACGACCCGCTCGCCCCCTCGACAAGGGAGGGTTGGCTTGCAGACTCTGGCTTAACGGACCTTATTGCTCCTGGCTGCAATTGCGCGGGCTGATGCCTTTTTCCTTGGCGTACTGGGCCGCGGAAGCCTCGATGATCGGCCGCAGCAACGCACGGTCGGCCTGGACCCAGTCGCTGATCAGGTTCCAGCGCTGGCCGTCCCATTGCTGAAAGCGCACCGCGCCGCCGCCTTCATGATCGGCGCACGACAACTTCAACGGTTGCACCAGGCCCTTGGCGCCCAATGCCTGCAACCGCGCATCGTCGAGGTTCAGGTGTTCGAAGCCCCAACGCACCTGCTCGCCGGTCAACGGCTTGGCGCCGTATTTGGCCTGCGCAAGGCGCACGGCTTCGACGTTGAGAATGCCGTTCACCACACCGAGGTTGTAGTACACCGTACCGAAACGCTTCGGATCGGCCAGGTTGCCCTTGCCGGCGTCCACCACGCTTTGCTTGATGCCCTGCAGCACCGGGAAATCCGTCCCGGAAGGGTGCGTGGTGATGGAAATGAAGCCCTTGGCGGCCGCGCCTGCCGGCACCACGTCCTCTTCCGAGTTGCTCCAGATGTTGCCGATGATGTGATCCACCGGGTAACCGACCTTTTGCGCCGACTTCAGCGCCACCGGATTCATCACCCCCCAACCGCGCAGGATCACCCAGTCCGGCTTGAGGCGACGGATATTGAGCCACTGCGATTGCTGCTCGTTGCCGGGGTGCGGCACTTCCAGCAGGGTCAGTTCGAAACCGGCGTTTTTCGCTAGGGTTTCCAAGACGCCATTGGTTTCCTTGCCATACGGCGAGCCGTGGTACAGCACGGCGATTTTCTTGTCTTTGAGTTTGTCCGCCCCACCTTCGCGCGTGCCGATGTAGTTGATGATTGCCGAGACTTCCGAATACGGGTTGAGCTGCAGCGGGAACACGTAAGGGAACACGCTACCGTCGGTGGAATCGGTACGGCCGTGGTTGATGGTGATCAGCGGCAATTTGTCGGCCGTCGAACGGTCCAGCGTCGCGTAGGCGATGCCCACCGACAGCGGGTTGGTCGCGGCGGCTGGCGCGCCGTTGAGGCCGCCTTTGAGGCGCTCGTAACATTCGACGCCCTTCTCCACCACGTACTCGGTTTCGCACTCGCTCCAGGTCAGCTTGACGCCGTTCACCCCACCCTTTGCGTTGATGTATTGCAGGTAGTCGATAAACCCGCCGAAGAAGCCGGTGCCACCGGCGGCGTAGGGGCCGACCCGATAGCTCTGCAAGGGGAAGTACTGTTCGTTGTCGGCGTGAGCGCCGGCACTGAGCCCGGCGGTGATCAAGGCCAGGCCCAATAGCAGGCGGCGCAGCGGTGTGCGGTGAGTCATGAAGGCAGTTCCTCGTGAACGAAGGATGGGGGTCAGGGATGAGAACAATCAGTAACGCAGCGGCCAGATCCGCGCCCGTTGGCGAAAGCGTTGCCACAGTCGGGCCAGGCCCTCGGGTTCCTTGATCAGAAAAGCGATGATCAACGCGCCAAAGAGCATTTTCTGCAGGTTTTCCAACTGGCCGGAATCGATCAGCCCACCGGGCAACAGCCCGAAGAGGTTGGCCAGCAGAATCGGGAACAGCACGATGAAAGCGGCGCCCAGGACATTGCCGAGCACACTGCCCAGGCCGCCGATAATGATGATGAAGAGCACTTGAAACGAGCGGCTGAGATCGAAGCCGTGGGGCTCCACCGTGCCCAGGTAGGCAAACGCCCACAGCGAACCGGCAACCCCCAGGTAGAAGCCACTGATGGCAAACGCCAGCAGCTTGGCCTTGAACAGGCGGATGCCGATCACAGAGGCTGCGGTGTCCATGTCGCGCACGGCCATCCAGTTGCGGCCCAACTCGCTGCGCACCAGGTTTTTGCCCAGCCAGAACAGCACCACGACCACCGCCAGGGTCAGCAGATAACGCCCACGGGGCGAACTGAAATCCAGCCCCGCGATCAGCAGCGGTGGCGAGGTGATGACCCCGGAGGCGTTGTCGTTGGTAAACCAACTGAACCGGGTCAGTACCCACTCCACCACAAACTGCGCGGCCAGGGTCGCCACCAGCAGGTAAAAGCCCTTGATCCGCAGGCTCGGCAAACCGAAGAGCACAGCCACCAGCGCAGCAATCACTCCGCCCAGCGCGAAACTCACCAGCAACGGCAAACCCGGCACGCGCAATTGCAGGTTGTAGGCCGCGAACGCACCCACCGCCATGAACGCCGCCGACCCGAGGGACAACTGCCCGGCATAACCGGTCAACAGGTTCAGCCCCAGCCCCGCCAGGGACAGCACCAGCAGCGGCAGCAGAATCGCGCTGAACCAATAGTCATTGCCCAGCCAGGGCACCGCAATGAAGGCAAACCCCAACAGCAGCCACAAGCCCACGCGGTCCTGGCGCAAGCGGAACGTGCGCCGTTCCATCGCATAAGAGGTGCTCAGTTGACCGGCTTCTCGATAAAGCATGGAGGCATTCCTTGAAAGAAAATCAGACCCGTTCGATCGCCCGCTCGCCGAACAACCCGGCAGGCCGCACCAACAGAAACAGCAAGGCGAGGACGTAAGGCACCCAGTTTTCGATGCCGCTTCCGATGATCGGGCCGAGGTAAATCTCCGCGATTTTTTCCGCCGCGCCGATGATCAGCCCGCCGACAATCGCCCCGCCGATGGAGGAAAAACCGCCGATGATCAACACCGGCAAGGCCTTGAGCACCACCAATGACAAGGAGAACTGCACCCCGAGGCGAGCGCCCCAGAGCAACCCGGCCACCAGCCCGACAAAACCCGCCACCGCCCAGACCAGCGCCCAGATGCGTGGCAGGCGGATGCCAATCGCCAGGGACGCCAACGGATCGTCGGCAACCGCGCGCAGCGACAAACCGACGCGGGTCCGGTTGAACAGCAGCGACAGGGCGATCACCAGTGTGGCGGCCGTTCCGGCGGCGAACAGGTCGAACTGCGAAAGCAGCATGCCGCGGATTTCCAACGGCTCATCAGCGATGCCCAACTCCAGGCCGTGGACCTGAGCCCCCCACAGGAACTGCGCAAACCCTTCGATCAGGTAGGACAGCCCAAGCGTGGCCATGAACAGGATGATCGGTGCGCGATTGACCAGCGGCCGCAGCACCATTTTTTCGATCAGCAGCGCCAGGACCACCATGCTCGCCAGGGTGATGACAAAGGCCCACACGAACGGGAAGCCGCGTTCGAGCAGGCTGACAAAGGTCAGCGCGGCGAACAGCACCATCGCCCCCTGGGCGAAATTGAACACCCCGGAGGCCTTGTAGATCAGGACAAAACCAATCGCCACCAGGGAGTACATGACGCCCGCCAGCAGCCCGCCAATCAGCACTTCGAAGAAAAATTGCATGTTCAGTGGCTCTCCGCACGGGAACGCCGCGTGCCCAGGTAAGCAGCGATCACATCGGGGTTGGCGCGCACTTGCTCGGGCGTGCCATCGCCGATTTTGCGGCCGTAATCGAGCACCACCACGTGGTCGCACAAGCCCATGACCACCCCGATGTCGTGCTCGATCAACACCACGGTGGTGCCGAACTCGCGGTTGATGTCGCGGATGAATTGGCTCATCTGGCCCTTCTCTTCAGCGTTCATGCCGGCCATGGGTTCATCCAGCAGCAGCAGCCGGGGCTGCGCAGCCAGGGCGCGGGCCAGCTCGACGCGTTTCTGCAAACCGTAAGGCAGCGTGCCCACCAGCACATGGCGCCAGGGGTGGATACGCAGAAACTCGATGATGTGTTCGGCGTGAAGGCGCTGCTCGTCGTCCTCGCGAGGCGCACGGCCCAGGCGCAGCATCTGCTCGACCCAACTACTGCGGCGCTTGAGGTTGCGGCCGGTCAGCACGTTGTCGAGCACGCTCATGCCCTTGAACAGCGCGATGTTTTGAAAGGTCCGCGCAATACCGCGCTCGGCGGCCTGGTGCGGGCGCATGCGCCGCCGGGCCTGTCCGGCATAGGTGATGCTGCCGCTCTGGGCCTGGTAGACGCCATTGATCACGTTGAGCAGCGAACTTTTGCCCGCGCCGTTGGGGCCGATCAATGCACAGATTTCCCCGGCCTTCACGGCGAAGCTGATGGAGGTGATGGCCTTGACGCCCTTGAACGACAGGGAGATGTCATCGAGCCGCAGTAATTCGGATTCAGTGGTTGCGCTCATGGGGCTCGTCAGACGGAGTGAGAAATCAGGTGGGTGTGGGCCTCGGCACGTTCCGGCCGGGCGGAAGGTTCCTGCCAGGCGCCCGGATGGATGCCCAAAGCAGCAAAGAAAGCGGCGCTCTCTTGGCTCAGCGCGGGCCCGACCAGCAACGGCACGCGCAGGCGGCTCATGCCCAACACATCGAGCAAGGGTCTGCGGACCAGCCAGTAGCCGAGCCAGCGGCGCAAACCCTGGGCATCCGGCGTCATTGCCCAGCGGTACACCCGATGCGCGAGCGTGCCGGGCAACGGTAGGCGCTCTCGGGCCCACAGCTCCAGACGGGCATAGGACTCACGCGTGCCCAGCACCAGGGTTGGCCCCAATTCACGGCGATCGGTATCGCGCGTGGCCATGGCTTCCGGGAAATTCAGGCAGAACCCGGCGCAGAGCCAGGGCGCCAGCAGGTAACGCGCCTGACCGCTGGCGGCGAACACGCGGGCGGCCAAGGCTTCTTCAGCGCCGCTCAGTTGCTCGCGCGCCACCAGCTTGCGTGCGCCCCCCAGCAATTGCGCATGGCTCAACCGCAGGGAAGGCCCATGCGTATCGGCATGGAACACGAAGGCGACGGCTGCGGAATCAGTGGCGCAGGCCGGCGGTTCCGCCGCCACGCCAGCGGACAAATCGGCGTAAGCGCTCAACCCCTTCCCGTCACCGGCGTTCAGACCGCGCCCGTCGAGGAACAGCAATACCGGAGGCGCACGATCGGCATGACCGACCTGTTGCACCGCCTCCAGGGTTTCGGCCAGCACGAAGCTCGGGCGCAGCCGGGCCAGCAATGCGCGGTTGTCGCGTTCGGGGTCCAGCAGGGTGACGCTGCCGCCCAGCCACTGCGCGGCCAGGGCCAGTAACAAGGCTTCGGAACGGGCCTGGCTGATGATCAGTAAATCGTCGTGGCGACTGAACCCGCGCTGATGCAGGGCTGCCGCCAGGCGGCTGACCTCCTGCGCCAACTCGCTCCAAGTGCGCGCATGCCAGATGCCCAGGCGCTTGTAGCGCAGGGCAATCGCCGCACCTCGGGCCTGGGCTTGCTGTAACAACGCCAGAGGCAGTGTCTGGGCCATGGGGACTCTCCTTCAGAGTGCTATACAGGCCCTTCTGCAGTCTCCATGCCAAGGTTTAAATCGTTATTTATCAATCACTTATATAAAAACCTCGAGCACAATCATGTATTGATTCGGCACAGCCTGCTTAACACCTGTTGCCCTGCGAACACTTCCCGCTTTGTGCACAACTGTCTGCCAGGCAACAGTGGTTCAACACTTCCTCTCCTCCAGCGACACTCAGCGCCTCGCCAAAAAACAACAATCACCTTACAAATCAATAAGTTGATGGGTTGGTACGATGCTTGCTCCTTCAGAACCATCGGCCACAGCCACAGACTTGTTCCAACAAGCGCCTCCCTAGAGCCGTGCCGGCCCTGCGTTGCACAACCTGCTGCCGTCTTACCTTACCCAAGGCAGCGGGCTTCTTATTTTTGCAGCGAGGAGCATGTTGATGAGTCTTGATATTTTTTGGTTTCTGCCCACCTCCGGCGACACCCGTTACCTGGGCCGATCCGACAGCGGCCGCCCGGCCACCAATCAGTACATGCAGCAAATCGCGGTCGCCGCCGAGAGCCTGGGCTATGACGGGGTGTTGATTCCCACCGGCAGCAGTTGCCTGGACCCATGGATTACCGCCGCCAGCCTGGTACCGGTCACCCATCGCCTGAAGTTGCTGGTGGCGCTGCGCACCTCGCTGGGCAACCCCACGGCGTCGGCCCGTCAAGCGGCCACACTGGACCAGGCCAGCAACGGCCGCCTGTTACTCAACGTGGTGCCCGGTGGTGATGCCACCGAGTTGGCCGCCGACGGTATTTTCCTCGACCACGACCAACGCTACGAAGCCGCTGGCGAATTCCTCAACGTGTGGCGTCGCTTGCTCAGTGGCGAGGTGGTGGATTTCACCGGTAAGCATGTGCGCGTCGAAGGCGCGCAGAACTTCTTCAAACCCGTGCAGCAACCGCACCCGCCCCTGTATTTTGGCGGGTCGTCCCCGGCCGCCCATGAGCTGGCGGCGCAACAGGTCGACGCCTACCTGACCTGGGGCGAACCGCCGGCGGCCGTGGCCGCGAAGATCGCCGATGTGCGCGAGCGCGCGAAAAAATATGGCCGCACCCTGCATTTCGGCGTGCGCCTGCATGTGATCGTGCGTGAAACCAACGAGCAGGCCTGGGCGGCGGCCGAAGAGCTGATCAGCCACCTCGACGACGATGTGATCGCCGACGCCCAAGAGAACTACGCCAAGATGGACTCCGAAGGCCAGCGCCGCATGGCCGCCTTGCATGGCGGACAGCGCGACAAACTCGAGGTCTCGCCCAACCTGTGGGCCGGTGTCGGCCTGGTGCGCGGCGGCGCCGGTACGGCGCTGGTGGGCGACCCCGAGACCGTGGCCAAGCGTCTGCAGGAATATGCCGACCTCGGCGTAGACCGCTTTGTACTGTCCGGCTACCCGCACCTGGAAGAGGCTTTCCGCTTTGCCGAACTGGTGTTCCCGCTGTTGGGCAAACAGCCTGTCACGGTCCGCGACCAAGTACTCACCGGCGGCGCGTTCGACGTGCGCGCCGGCCACACCTCGGCCAAGGAAGAGGCCACGGCATGAACGTGATTGATATGCGCTGCCGCCCGGCGTACCTGCATGATTTTTTCGGCGCCACCCCAGGCAGCGCCGAGACCGCCACCGCCCGCTGGCTGAACCGGCGGGTGGGCACGCGTGGCGACGACGAGCACTTCGCCCGTTCGCGCACACCCCAGGGGTTTCTCGATGAAGTGCGCGACGCCGGGTTGAGCCGGGCGGTGGTGGTCGGTCGGCACACCCCCGGCCAGCATCTGCCCAACGACCTGATTCACAGCATTGTGCGCGACCACGCTGAGCTGCTCGGCATCGCCAGCATCGACCCGGCGCTGCAGGGTATCGACGGCGCACTGGGCGAAATCGAGCGCGCCATCTCAGGGCTGGGCCTGGCCGGCATCGACCTGGAGCCGGGGTTTGGCGAACCGGCCAGGCAGGCGGATGACCCGTTGTACTGGCCGATCTACGAGCATTTGCAGGCACGCGGTATTCCGCTGTTTCTGATGAGCGGGCCAACCACCCCGGACCCCGCCTTCAACAACCCCGAACGCCTGGCCAAGGTCGCCCGGGCATTCCCGCAGTTGGCGATCGTCTGCTACCACGGCTACTGGCCCAACGTGCAGCAAGCGCTCGGCGTGGCCTTTCGCTACCCGAACATCTACCTGGTGCCGGACATGTACCTGTTCCAGCCCGGCAGCGAAGCCTACGTGCAAGCGGCCAACGGCTTTCTGGCAGAGCAGCTGTTGTTCGGCTCGTCCTATCCGTTCCGCCCGATTCGCCAATCCATCGAGGATGTCCTGCGCCTGGGTTTGCGACCCGAGGTGCTCGACAACGTCCTCTATGGCAACGCCGCCCGCCTGTTCGGGTTGTAGAACACGTCGCGCCACACGCCGGGACCGACCGCCACCCAGGCCGACCTGGCGTTGTTTTCCATTGCAAGGAGTTCCCCTGTGACCACCCCCAACGATCCTGTGCAGGTCGCCCGCCGTCTGGCGGCCGACTGGGCGAGTACGGCTGTCGAGCGCGACGAACGCGGCGGCACACCCAAGCGCGAGCGTGATGCCCTGCGCGACAGCGGCCTGCTGACCCTGAGTATTCCCCATGAATTCGGCGGCCTCGGCGCCAGCTGGAGCGACACCCTGAACATCGTGCGCGAGTTCGCCAAGGTCGACAGTTCGATGGCCCACGTGTTCGGTTTCCAACACTTGATGCTCGCCACCGTGCGCCTGTTCTCGCGGCCCGATCAGTGGCAGCCCTGGCTGGAGCAGACGGTCCGCCAGCGTTGGTTCTGGGGCAACGCGCTCAACCCGCTGGACACCCGCACCGTGGCCACGCGTGTGGACGGCGGGCGCGAGTTCACCGGAATGAAAAGCTTCTGTTCCGGGGCCAGCGACTCCGACCGCCTGATCGCCTCGGCGCTGGAGGACAGTGGCACAGGCAAACTGCTGATCGCCGCGATCCCCACCGACCGCGCCGGCATTACCCTGCTCAACGACTGGAACAACATGGGCCAACGCCAGACCGACAGCGGCAGCGCCCGTTTCGAACGCGTGCGGGTCGCCGCAGATGAACTGCTGCTGGACCCGGGCCCGCTGAGCACGGTGTTTTCCGGGCTGCGACCGCTGTTGGCGCAACTGACCTTCGTCAACCTATTCCTCGGCATTGCCGAAGGCGCCTTCGAGCAGGCGCAGCACTACACCACCCACGAAGCACGCGCCTGGTTCAAGTCCGAGGTCGAGCGGGCGGTCGACGACCCGTATGTGCTGGCCCACTACGGCGAGTTCTGGGCCGGCCTGGAGGCAGTCCGCGCCCTGGCCGAACGGGCCAATGCGTTGTTCGACAAGGCCTGGAACCGTGGCGAACAACTGCGCGCCGAGGAACGGGCGAACCTGGCCCTGGCCATCGGCAGCGCCAAGGTCCACGCCACGCGAGTGGGCCTGGACCTCAGTTCGAGGCTGTTTGAGGTGACAGGCGCCCGCGCCACCCACGCCTCGCGGCGCTTCGACCGCTACTGGCGCAACCTGCGGACCCAGACCCTGCACGACCCGGTGGACTACCGCATCCGCGAACTCGGCGAATGGGCGTTGAAGCAAAAACCGCCGACACCGAGTTTCTATTCCTGACCACACGCGCCGGGTGTTCGCCACCGTTCACCAGAACAACAAAGTGTTGCTCCAGTGATAGGCCGCCAGCCCCAGGAACCGACAAAACCCAGGCATTACGGGCCTTTGGCACTCGGCATGAACCATGCAATCACCCCCTCAAACCACGAGTGAACGGCCCTGCGTGCCCCATGAATCAAGACAACTGGAGTTAATCGACTATGGCTTCCCGCATTATCCTCAATGCGTTTGAAATGACCTGCGTGAGTCATCAGGCCGCGGGCACCTGGCGTCACCCGGACAGCCAGGCATGGAAATACAAGGATCTCGATTACTGGGTCGAGTTGGCCAAGCTGCTTGAGCGCGGCTATTTCGACTCGGTGTTTATCGCCGACGTCGTCGGCGTCTATGACATCTATCGCGGCTCGGTGGAAACCTCCTTGCTCGACGCCGACCAGGTGCCGGTCAACGATCCGTTCTTTCAAGTGCCGGCCATGGCCACCGTCACCAAGCACTTGGGCTTTGGCGTGACCTCGGCGCTGACCTACGAACAGCCTTACGCCCTGGCGCGAAAGTTCTCGACCCTCGACCACCTGACCAAAGGCCGCGTGGCGTGGAACGTGGTGACCTCGTACCTCAACAGCGCGGCGGTCAACCTGGGCCTCAAGCAACAGATTTCCCACGACGAACGCTATGACATCGCCGATGAGTTTCTGGACGTGACCTACAAGCTGTGGGAAGGCTCCTGGGATGAAGACGCGGTGCTGCGTGACCGCGAGCGCGGGGTTTTTACCGACCCGAGCAAAGTCCATCCGATCGGCCACAAGGGCAAATACTACGATGTGCCGGGCATTCATCTGTCCGAGCCGTCGCCACAGCGCACCCCGGTGATTTTCCAGGCCGGCGCTTCCAGCCGTGGCCGCGCCTTTGCCGCCAAGCACGCCGAAGGGGTGTTCATCAGCCCGGCCACCGCCGAACAGGCGCGCGAGGTCTCCGATGACATCCGCAACCGCGCCGTGGCAGCCGGCCGCAGCCGTGACTCGGTCAAGGTGTTCACACTGCTGACGGTGATCACCGGTGAAAGCGATGAAGCCGCGCAAGCCAAATACCGCGACTACCTGAGCTATGCCAACGGCGAAGGCATGTTGTCGTTTTACGGCGGCTGGACCGGTATCGATTTCTCCGAATACGACCCGGACCAACCCCTGGAAGCGATCGACAACGACAGCATCCGCTCGGTGCTGGAACTGCTCGCCACCGCCGACCCCGACCGCAAGTGGACGCCGCGCGACATCATCAAACACCGCAGCATCGGCGGCTTGGGCCCAGTGCTGGTGGGCGGCCCGAAAACGGTGGCCGACGAGATGGAGCGCTGGGTGGACGTCGGTGGTATCGACGGGTTCAACCTGGCCTATGCGATCACCCCGGGCACCTTCGAAGACCTCGTCGAGTTCATCGTTCCCGAGCTGCAACGCCGGGGCCGTGTCCGCACCTCCTATGAGGGCGACACCCTGCGCGAAAACCTCCTCGACGGCACTTCGCCCTACGCCGCCGATGACCATCCGGCGGCGCGTTATCGCGGAGCGTTCAAAACCGGCGCCAACGCCACCGACCACACCAAACCGTCCAGATTCTCCGACCTGACTTGACGCTTGACTGCGCTGAAGAGGAATTCATCCTATGTCCAGTTTCACCACGCTGAATACATTGTCTGTCGGCACCGATTACGAAGCGCTCGCCGCGCGTTTTCGGCCGATCTTTGCGCGGATTGCCGAAGGGGCGGTCGAGCGCGAACGCAGCCGCACGCTGCCGTTCGAACCGATCCAATGGCTCAAGCACGCCGGGTTCGGCGCCGTGCGTGTCCCGGTCGAATTCGGCGGGGCCGGCGCCTCGCTGCCGCAACTGTTCCAACTGTTGATTGAACTGGCGGCCGCCGACTCCAACGTGACACAAGCCCTGCGCGGGCATTTTGCGTTTGTCGAAGACCGCCTCAATGCCCAGGCATTCAGCGCCCAGAACGCCTGGTTCGAGCGGTTTGTGGCCGGGGAACTGGTCGGCAATGCCTGGACCGAAGTCGGCGACGTGAAGATCGGCCAGGTGATTACCCGCATCAGCCGCCAGGGCGAGCAATGGGTCGCCAACGGCACCAAGTTCTACAGCACCGGCAGCCTGTTCGCCGACTGGATCGACCTGTACGCCCAACGGGACGACACCGGCGCCGACGTGATCGCGGCGGTCCGCGTGCAGCAACCGGGTGTGCGGCAAAGCGACGATTGGGATGGCTTTGGGCAGCGCACCACCGGCAGCGGCACGTCAGTGTTTGAAAACGCAGTGGTCGAAGACGACCACCTGATCGACTTCTCGACGCGCTTTAAATACCAGACGGCGTTTTACCAACTGACCCTGCTGGCCGTCCTGGTCGGGTCGGGGCAGGCGGCTGTGCGAGAGGTGGCCCAACAGGTACGTGTTCGCGCCCGGGTGTTCAGCCATGGCAATGCGGCAGCGGTGCGTGACGATGCCCAGGTGCAGCAGGTGGTCGGCAAAGCCTCGGCGCAGGTCTACACCGCCGAAGCGGCCGCCCTGCGCGCCGCCGCGGCGTCGCAACGCGCCTACGTGGCGCACTTCGCCAAGGATGCGCAGGTCGAACGCGAGGCCAACATCGCTGCGGAGCTGGAGTCGGCCCAAGCGCAAGTGGTGATTGCCGAGCTGGTGCTTCGCGCCACCAGCGACCTGTTCAACGCCCTGGGCGCTTCCGCCGCACGCACGAGCCTGCAACTCGACCGCCACTGGCGCAATGCGCGCACCGCGGCCTCGCATAATCCATTGATCTATAAAGAGCGGATCATCGGTGATTGGGAAATCAACGGCACCGAACCGCCCTACGTGTGGCAGATCGGCAGTGGCGGCCCGCAAAACCAAGCAGCGAAATAGCGCCAGCACGTAAAACCGCGACCTGAAATGCCCCGGCCCGTCGGGGCATTTTTTTCCGAGCCGCCGAAAAAGCTGCGCCGCGTCCCTCGCGGCCTCGTGCATGCGCGCAAAAAAACAGCCCATCTGTATTTTGACGCTCCCCGCAGCCCGCTGTTAGTGTCCAGCCTCCCCCTCGCACATGGAGTACACCACGGTGAAACTGGACATCTACCAAGTCGACGCCTTCAGCCAACACCCTTTCGGCGGCAACCCCGCTGCGGTGTGCCCGCTGACCGAGTGGCTGAGCGACGCGCAACTGCAAAACATCGCCGCCGAAAACAACCTGTCCGAAACCGCCTACTTCGTACCGCGTGACGATTTTTATGAGTTGCGCTGGTTCACCCCGACCGTCGAAGTCGACCTGTGCGGCCATGCCACGCTTGCAGCGGCGTGGGTGTTGATCAATGCGTTGGCGGATGCGCCTGACGTGCTGCGGTTTGCAACGCGCAGCGGCGAGCTCCGGGTAACCCGCGAGGGCGATGAACTGGCGATGGATTTCCCGGCGAAAGCGCCACAAGCGTGCGAGCCGCCTGCCGGAATGTTGAGCGCGCTGGGGATTGAACGCGCCGAGGTGTTCGGCACCGATGACTACATCGTGTTGCTCGACGACGAAGCCCAGGTCGCCGCGCTCACCCCGGATTTCGCCCGGCTCAAGGGCCTGCCCAAACGCGGGATTGCGGTGACGGCCAAGAGTGCGCGGTTCGATTTCATTTCCCGTTGGTTCGGCCCGAATGTGGGGGTCAATGAAGACCCTGTCACCGGTTCGGCGCACACCTCGCTGGCGCCGTTCTGGGCCGAGCGCCTGGGCAAGACAAGCCTGAGCGCCGAACAGGGCGGCACGCGCAAGGGCCAGTTGCGCTGTGCCCTCAAGGGCGACCGGGTGATTATTTCCGGCAAGGCTGTGCTGTATATGCAGGGCTCGATCTACCTGTAAAACGCACTCCCCAAGAACGACAGATCATTCGCAAAATGAACGGAGTTCAACGCGTGTTTTCGATTGCCCGCCGTCACCTGACAGTCATTGCCGCAGCCCTGGCCCTGGTGGCCTGCCACTCCCCGGTCAACGAACCGCCAGCAGCGCCGGAGTTGGGCTCGGGCTATCGCACCGACCTCAGCCCGCGCCATGCCGCGCAGCATATGGCGGCAGCGGCCAACCCGCTGGCGGCCGAAGCCGGGCGCGAGATGTTGCGCCAGGGCGGTTCGGCAATCGACGCGGCGATCGCCATGCAGGCGGTGTTGACGCTGGTGGAGCCGCAGTCGTCGGGGATTGGCGGCGGCGCGTTCATCATGCTGTGGGACGGGAACCGCGTGCAGGCGTATGACGGCCGGGAAACCGCACCGGCCGGGGCGACCGAGCGCTTGTTCCTCAAGCCCGACGGGCAGCCGATGGCGTTTACCGCAGCGCAGATCGGCGGGCGTTCGGTGGGCACGCCGGGGGTGTTGCGAGCGCTGGAGCTGGCGCACAAAAAGACCGGGCATCTGCCCTGGGCCCGGTTGTTCGAGCCGGCGATCCGGCTGTCGGAACACGGCTTCGCCATCTCGCCGCGCTTGCACAGCCTGATAGCCGCTGACCGTTTTATCCCACAGTCGCCGGAGATGGCGGCCTACTTTCTGAACGCCGATGGCACGCCCAAAGCCACCGGCACCCTATTGAAAAACCCGGCGCTGGCCGCCGTGTTCAAGCGCATCGCCGAGGAAGGCCCGGACGCGCTGTACCACGGCCCGATTGCCGACGAGATCGCACGCAAAGTGCAGGGCCACCGCAACGCGGGCAGCCTGTCCGAGGCCGACCTTGCAGGCTACGCGGCCAAGGAGCGTGCGCCGCTGTGTACCGATTACAAGCGCTGGAAAATCTGTGGCATGCCGCCGCCGTCGTCGGGCGGGATTGCCATCGCGCAGATCCTCGGCACGTTGCAGGCCCTGCAAGCCCGCGACCCGCGCCTGGCCATCGCGCCCATGACGCCGCTCAAGAGCGCCTCCCCCGCCGGCCTTGAGCCCACGCCCGAGGCGGTTCACCTGATCGCCGAGGCCGGGCGCCTGGCCTTTGCCGACCGCGCCCTGTATGTGGCCGATGCCGACTTTGTGCCGGTGCCGGTCGCCGGCCTGGTCGCCCCGGATTACCTGGCCCGACGCGCCGCGCTGATCGGTGAACGCAGCCTGGGCATCGCGCAGCCGGGCCAACCGGCGGGCATTCAAGTGGCGTATGCCCCGGACCGCTCGCCGCTGCGCATCTCCACCTCACAAGTGGTGGCGGTGGATGACCAGGGTGGCGCCGTGTCGATGACCACCACGGTGGAGTCCGCATTTGGCTCGCACCTGATGGTCCAGGGCTTTGTGCTCAACAACCAGATGACCGACTTCTCGTTCATTCCCGAAGAAAACGGCCAGCCGGTGGCCAACCGCGTGCAACCCGGCAAACGCCCACGCTCGGCCATGGCGCCGACCCTGGTGTTCGACCGCCACAGCGGTGAGTTGCTGGCCGCCCTGGGTTCGCCGGGCGGCTCGCAGATCATCGAATACGTGAGCAAATCCCTGGTGGCGATGCTCGACTGGCAACTCGACCCGCAAGCCGCGATCAGCCTGCCCAACTTCGGCAGCCGCAATGGCGCTACCGAACTGGAAACCGGCCTGTTCAGCCCGGCGTTGAAACAGGCGCTCAGGGACAAGGGCCATGCGCTGAGCGAGATCGAGATGACCAGTGGCATCCAGGCCATCGTTCGCACGCAGGATGCGCAGGGCACGGTGACGCTGAGCGGCGGTGCCGACCCTCGGCGGGAGGGAGAGGCGTTGGGCGATTGATCGTTAATGCACGGAGAACAGCACAGTGCGCAAGGCAAACAATCTCGGTTCCGTTCCTGGTGTCGACCACGGTTTTTGTTCGATCAATGACCCGCAGCGGCCGGAAGAGGTATTCATCTGCAAGCAGATACACAGTGCGTCGGTGATGGAATGGCAGGCAGATCGGGTGGCCAATACGGTCGAAGCCGATGGCGTGTTGACGCGCCATCACCACCCGATCGCGGTAATCACCGCCGACTGCCTGCCCATTCTGTTCGCCTCGAACAACGGTGACTGGGTGGCCGCTGTGCACGGTGGCTGGAAGGGCCTGCAACGCGGGATCATCGCCAGCGCCGTGCAGCGCTTTGCCGCTGAAGGAGTGGCTGTCGATCAATTGCAGGTGGCAATCGGGCCGTCGATCAAGCCCTGTTGTTATGAGGTGAGCGCGGCGTTTATTGCCGAGTTCCAGTCGGACCAAGGGCACCTGTGGCCACACCGCCAGGCGCCATGGAGCGCTGAGCAACCGGCACCGCTGCTGACGCCGGAAATTGCACCGCCCCAGGCGAGACAAGCGGGCAGCGCATGGTTTGACTTGAGCGGGTATGGGCTGATGCTGCTGCAAGCGGCAGGCATTCGGCGCGAGCAGATTGAAGTGAGTGAGGTGTGTACCTACTGCACATCACCGACGTTTGCCAGCTACCGCCGACGCACGCATCAACCGCAAGAGGCGAAGACGTTGTTGTATTCGTGGATTGCTCGTACAAGCTGATTAACAAAGGCCTACAGCCCTCTTTTGAATGTCCTCTCCCTGAGCATAGGTATCTATACAACTTTGTAGCAGCCAACGGTAACCACGATGCGAAGCGAGCCGCTCTTGATTTTGCTTTTGATCTCAGGCGCCCCGTTAAACCACGCTGGCCGGAATTCGATATTGATTTGGGGGGTAAACCGGCAGGGATGCCGGTTTAGCCGCCCCGCGCCATGGATGGCGCGTGGCGGCGGCCCCCCAAATCAATGTCGGATTACGGGCACACCGAGCCTAGGCGAGGTGCCGAGTGGTGGGGCGAAGGCCTTTTGCTTACTTTTGGGCCTTTCCAAAAGTGAGCCGCTGTAAGAGCGGAACCAATAGCCGCCGTTACCGCAGCAACGGATATGTACTCAGTCTGATCCAACATCTTGGTCGGCTGTCAGGCCGCCATCGGGGGCAAGTCGAATCGTCGCACCACCCCTCCCACATTTAGGTCGCGGGGCATCAGTTAGATAGTCGTCGGCTCCCGAGCCGTCACGGGAGCAAGCTCCCTCGCCACAGGTTCAGGACCACGCCAAAGTTGTGTGGATACCTATGCTCCCTGAGACAAAACGCAAAGTGCCATGTCATTTTTTGCGATAAAAACGCCCTTGAACAGCGGCTCCACTACTGCGATTTTCTGGCCCGCCCTTTCTTGCCAGAAGCTACGTCAGACGCCGGAACCGTAATTCCCGGCTCGGGTGGCTGCCGCAAAGTACGCTGGAGCCTGGAAGGCCGAGGTAAAAGTGGATCAGTGCGGATCATCTACACCACACAATTGTCGTGTGGAGCAGTAGTAGCCCTGCTGATTTACGGCAAGGGCGCTACCGAGCCTATTCCAGCGCATATCCTGTACAAAATCGCGAAGGACATGAACCATGCCACTCACTGAGAAACAGCTGAAGGAACGTGACGCCAAGCGCGCTATCGGCGAAGAATTACTGGCAGCCATTCAGGATGTCAAAGCGGGGCTTTACGGCGCAGTCCACCAGGTTGAAATCACTCAAGCCGCGGACGCAAGAAGTAAGACTGGGTTGTCGCAAGCCAAATTTGCCGAGCTATTGGGGGTGTCGATAAGAACCCTTCAAGAGTGGGAACAAGGGCGTCGCTCCCCCTCCGGCGCAGCACGTTCGCTGCTGCATATTGCGGCTATAAGACCGGACGTTTTCCGGGAAGTCCTCAGTAACGCCTGATGGCGTTACTGACGCGCCGGGCGATGACTATCGGCTGATCTTCAACCCCTTGCGCCCCGCATGCCGCTCCAACGCCAGTTCAATCAAGCGGCTGACCAACTCGCTGTAGCTCATCCCCGCCGCCTGCCACAGCTTGGGGTACATGCTGATCCGGGTAAAACCCGGCAACGAGTTGATTTCGTTGATCAGCACTTCGCCGTCCTCGGTGAGGAACACATCGACCCGCGCCAGCCCTGCGCACCCCAACACCTCGAACGCTTCGACGGCCAGGCGGCGAATCCGCTCGCTGGCTTGCACGCTGATATCGGCCGGCACTACCACTTGGGCCGCCTGGTCGTCGATGTACTTGCTGTCGTAGGAATAGAAGCCGCTGCTCACCACGATCTCGCCGCAACCGCTGGCGATGGGATGTTCGTTGCCCAGCACGGCGCATTCGATTTCGCGGCCGTGGACGGCGGACTCCACCAGCACTTTCTCGTCAAAACCCAGGGCCAGTTCGACGGCGGCGTGGTATTCGGCCTCGTCGTTCACTTTGCTCACGCCCACCGAAGAGCCTTGGTTGGCGGGTTTGACGAACATCGGCAGGCCGAGCTTGCCCACCGCCATGTCGAACGACGTGCGCGCCGCGTTGTTGCGGTTGAGGGTGATAAACGGCGTGACGGCAATGCCGGCGTCGCGCAGCAAGCGTTTGCTGATGTCTTTGTCCATGCACACCGCCGAGCCGAGCACGTCGGAGCCGACGAAAGGCAGGTCGGCCATGCGCAGCAGGCCTTGCAGGCAACCGTCCTCGCCGAGGGTGCCGTGGACGATGGGGAAGATCACATCGATATGCGCGAGCAGGCCGCTGCCGGCGGTTTCCACCACTTGCTGGCTGGCCTTGCCCGGCACCACCGCCAGTTCGCGGTTGGACTGGTTGAGGGCGATCAGCGCCGGGTTTTCCTGGTTGATCAGGAAGTTCGAGGTGTCGTTAAGGTGCCAGTGACCGGCCTTGTCGATACCGATCAGCACCGGCTCGAAGCGCGAGCGGTCGAGGGCATCGACAATATTGCGCGCCGATTGCAGCGAGACTTCGTGCTCGGCCGAACGGCCACCAAAAATAATCCCTACGCGCACCTTGCTCATGACCCAACCTCACTGTTGAAAGTAAGGCTTCTTACCATAAGCGGTCAGCGATTCGCTACCAGATGTGCACCGAACAGCATGTAGCAACTCCCGGCAAAACGGTCGAGCCATTTACGCGAGCGGCTGTAGAGGTCGGCCATGCGCGCACTGGAAAACACCAGGGCCACGCTGGAATACCAGCTGAACGACAAGGTGGCCATGATGATCACCGCCAGGGTCAACAGCATCGGCGATGGCGACGGCGGCATGGTGGACGCGAAGATGGTGGCGACGAACAGCGCGGCCTTGGGATTGGACAGATTGCCCAGCAACCCCAGGCGCCAGGCGGAAAACAACGAGCGCCGAGCCCCGTGCGGCAAGCGGCTCTGCCCCATCGCCGGCGCCGAGCGTTTGAACAGCTTCAACCCCAGGTAGATCAGGTAGCAGCCACCGATGATCTTGAACGCCAGGTACAGCATGGGTGCGGCGGTAAACAGCGACTTTATGCCCAGCCCACCGGCCAGCCCCCACAGGATCGTCCCAGTCGCGACACCCGCCGAGGCCACCACGCCATGGCGGCGCGAACAGCTGGCGGCCAGTTGCGCGGTGTTGAAGAAATTGGGCCCGGGCGTGACCACCGCCACCGTCCACAGCAGGGCCAGCGAGATCAGGGGCGTCACGTAGGCGGGGTTGAGCAAATCCATGGCGGGCAACTCCATCAGCACAGGGCACGAACAGCGATCATAGGCCTCGCCTGCCCCCCTGCACAATCGTACAAGACCCCGGCAGACAAGGGCCTCAGACTCGGTTAACGTGTTTCCACCTCTTCTTGTGACAAGTCACCATGGGTAAACCCACCCCCACCCTCGACTGGGTCCACCGCGCGCCGCATGCCAGTGGCCTGGACCGTATCGAGGCGTACTTCGCCGGCATCGCGTTCGACCTGCATCGCCATGACACCTATGCCATCGGTCGCACCTTGTTCGGCGTGCAGAGTTTTCATTATCGCGGCGGCATGACCCATGGCCTGCCCGGCACCACCATGGTGATTCATCCCGACGAGACCCATGACGGCCGCGCCGGCAGCGAGGAAGGCTTCAAGTACCGCATGATCTATGTGGAGCCGGCGCTGGTCCAACAGATCCTCGGCGGCAAGCCGTTGCCGTTTATCCCCGGCGGGGTGTCCACCGACCCGTGGCTGTTTCGCGCCAGCGAAGTGTTGCTGCAAAGCCTGGACTGCCCGATCGACCGGCTGCAGGAGCAGGACGCCCTGTTCGACCTGGCCCAAGCCTTGAACAACGCCTCGGGAGCGATCACCACCCGCAAGACCTTCGATTACGTCGCCGCCGAACGCGCCCGGGAATTTATCCACAGCGCCCTGGGCCGCAGCATCACCCTGGATGAAATGGCCGAACACGCCGGCCGCGACCGCTGGGCCTTGTCGCGGGATTTTCGTTTGTTGTTCGGCACCAGCCCTTACCGCTACCTGACCATGCGCCGGCTGGATCTGGTACGCAGCCTGCTGGCCCAGGGCAAAACGCTGGTGGACGCAGCGATGATCGCCGGCTTCACCGACCAGAGCCACATGACCCGACAATTTCACAGCACCTACGGCATGCCGCCGGCGCGCTGGGTGAAGATGCTCGGGCGCTGAACGCGCTCAACCGGCGGGCGTCAGCTGCTGCCCGTCAATCGGCTGGCCGATCGTGAGGAAATGCCCGCCCGCCACATGGTGCAAGGTGCGCAGTTGATCAAAGCCTTCGAAGTGCCAGTGCCCTTCGCTGAACACGCGCTCGTCGGCATACGCCGCGACCACTTCGCTGAGGAACAGATCGTAGGTCTGCTGGGTGTGCGGTTCGGGCAACAGGCGGCATTCCAACCACGCGACGCAGCCTTCGAGCAAAGGCGCCTCAGTGTGTTCACCGTTGAAGGTGCGCAGGCCATAGGCGGCGAATTTGTCGAGTTCCGCGCCGCTGGTAGTGCCCACCGTCTGGACGAGATCGGCCTGGGCCGCGCAGGGCACCTGCAGCACGAAGGTGCCGGCGCGTTCCAGCAGTTGCCGGGTCCAGGTGGCCTTGTCCAGCACGACGGCGACTTTCGGCGGTTCGAAATCCAACGGCATGGCCCAGGCGGCAGCCATGATATTGCGCTGACCGTCATGCGCGGCGCTGACCAGCACGGTCGGGCCGTGGTTGAGCAAGCGGTAGGCCTTGGACAGCGGAACGGGGCGGCAGTGGTCGGGGCTCATGAAGGATCGGCTCTTCAATAGTGAAAAAACCTACGATACCTCAAGCACAAGCCCTACGGGTCAGTTCGAGAGCTGGTTGGCGAACTGTCCGACTGCGCTGACGACCTTTTGTGCGCCGTCCTGGATGTCCACGATCACCGTGCCGGCTTCGGCCGCCAGGGCCAGGCCCTGCTCGGCTTGCTGGCGGCCGTCACTCATCAGGCGCACCGCACCGACAACGTGTTCGCCGCGCGCCTGCAGTTGCGACATCGAGTAAGCCAGTTGCAGGAAGTTGGCATTCGCCCATTCCACCCGGCCTTCATCGGTGTGGCCGGCGTTTTCTGAAGAGCGCTTCAATGCCCGGCGTCACTCTTTTTTACAGCGGTCAGCTGCCATTGTTCCGGCAGATACCCATCACTTGATATTCCAGGGTATTGAGCTTGCCGCTGGTGTCTTCGTAGGTCATGCGCGAGGGCACGGGGCTGCATGAGCGGATCGGTGGTGTCACGTTGACCACCTTGGCGATGTCCAGGGTCATGCCATAGCGATAGGTCTGCACCACCGGGGCCGCTTTGCCCTCTCTGGCCGCGTATTCGGTCATGGCTTGTTCATTGCGCTCCATCATCAGCGCAAACGTGCGATCGCCGCCGCCTTCGGCCAATGCGCCGAAGGACAGGATGGCCGTCAATATACCCAGGCTGGTTTTATAAAAGTTCATTGTTCATTCCTCGACTGAAAGTTCAGTGTCGAGACTAACCAAACAACCCTGACGCGATGTTCACCAGAAGATTACGTATTTGTTAGGTGGCACTAAGGTTCCAAAATTGTAATGTTCACGCAACACAGCCGTTATCCACGGTTTGCAACTATCAGCCCGGGCCAAATCAATAAGAACGCCCGCCTCCATAAGAAGCTGATCACTGCCAATACCGAGGAGCGAAACATGCATATCCGTTATTACACCCTTCCCCTCTCACTTGTCGCCGCCTTGCCCCTGACAGCGCTGGCCGTGGAAGACCAGCCCGACGGTTTTATCGAAGGCAGCCGCCTGAACGTGCTGGCACGTAATTTTTACTTCAACCGCGATGATCGCAAAGGCCAATCCAGCCCGACCGGCAACGGCTATTCAGAAGCCTGGGCGCAGGGGCTGATCGGCAAGTTCGAGTCCGGCTTCACCCAAGGCACCGTGGGTTTTGGCCTGGATGCGTTTGCCATGGTCGGCGTGAAACTCGATTCGGGCACCGGCCGCAGCGGCGGCAAGGGCTCGTTCGGCATGTTGCCGGTGGACCGCGACAACCGCCCCGAAGACAGCTACAGCAAGGTCGGCGGCGCCGCGAAACTGCGCGTGCTGGACACAGTGATCAAGGCCGGCGACGTGTTCCCGCTGACGCCGGTGGTGGCCTACGGCGACTCCCGTGTATTGCCGGAAAGTTTCCGTGGCGTCACCGTGCAAAACACCAGCCTCGCCGGCCTGAGCCTGCAGGGCGGACGCTTGAGCGGCATGAGCCAGCCCAATGAAAGCGGCATGAACAAAGGCTTCGCGACGTTTTATGCGGGCCCGGTCGACTCGCCCTGGATCGGCTATTTCGGCGGTGACTATCAACTCAACAAGCACCTCGGTTTCAGCCTGTACAGCAGCCGCCTGAAAGACGCCTGGGACCAATACTACGTCGGCAGCACCGCCAGTTACCCGCTCACCGAAGACGTTTCGCTGTTCGGCGACGTCAATTACTACAAGGCCGTGGACGAGGGCAAAAAGCGCCTGGGAACATTCGACAACAACATCTGGAGCGCCCGGCTCGGGGTGAAAGTCGGCGCCCACAGCGTTGCCGTGTCGCACCAGCGCAACAATGGTGACGACGACTTCGATTACCTGCGCCAGTCGGACTCGATCTTCCTCAACAACTCGATCCAGTACAGCGACTTCAATTCGCCCAAGGAACGCTCATGGATGGTGCGCTACGACCTGGACATGCAGGCCTTCGGCATTCCCGGCCTGACGTTCATGACCCGCTACGCCAAAGGCAGCGGTGCCGACTACAGCAACGCCAACGCGGTGTATATGCGCCGCGATGCCGCCGGTAATCCGCTCACCGATCAGCGCCGCTGGGAACGCAATATCGAAGCCAAGTACGTGGTGCAGGCCGGCACGCTGAAGGACTTATCCCTGCGCCTGCGCCAGGCGAGCGTGCGCTCAAGTGCATTTGAGTCGGACCTGGAAGAAGTAAGGGTCATTATCGAATATCCACTGGCGGTGCTCTAAGCAACGCTTACATTTACTTGCCGATGAAGTACATCTCTTCACAGGTTCAAATCTGTCAGAACTGTAATATCGGCCTCACCTTCGCGTTAAGTTGCAGTTTTTATACTGCGCATCGAGCACTATTCATCTCTGCGGCTTTTGTGTAGCTCCTTTGGAACGGAGATGAACTTTTTACGCCCCGCTTGGGGCGTTTTTTTGTTCACTCGCACAGCGGCGAATCGTCGCAGCTACCTGACGTGGCTTGACCCTATAGCGACTTCACGGCTCAGAGTTTTCCTACAGCCAAATTCAGCGCCTCTATGAGGCCATGCCCCCTCTCCGTTTCCTTTGAAGGTAAATCCCCATGCGTATCCTTGTGGTTGAGGACGAGCAGAAAACCGCCGATTACTTGCAGCAGGGCCTGACCGAAAGCGGCTATGTCGTCGATTGCGCCGCCAGTGGCGTCGACGGCCTGCACCTGGCCCGGCAACACACCTATGAACTGGTGATCCTCGACGTGAACCTGCCCAACACCGACGGTTGGGAAGTGCTGGAACACCTGCGCCGCGACGGCAACCAGCGGGTGATGATGCTGACCGCCCGCGGCCGGCTGGCCGACAAGATCAAGGGCCTGGACATGGGCGCCGATGATTACCTGGTCAAACCCTTCGAATTCCCCGAACTGCTGGCTCGCGTCCGCACGCTGTTGCGCCGCAGCGAGCACATTCCGTTGCCGGACGTGTTGCGCGTCGCCGACCTGGAGCTGGACCCGCGCCGCCACCGCGCCTACCGCGGCACACGACGCATCGACCTGACCACCAAGGAGTTCGCCCTGCTGCACGTATTAATGCGCCAGGCCGGCGAGGTGATGACCCGCACGCAAATCATCTCGCTGGTGTGGGACATGAACTTCGACTGCGACACCAACGTCGTCGAAGTCTCCATCAGCCGCCTGCGCGGCAAGGTCGACGACCAGAGCGAGGTCAAGCTGATCCACACCATTCGCGGCGTCGGTTACGTGCTGGAGGCGCGTCAATGAGGACCAGCAGCCTGTCGATGCGCCTGGGCCTGACGGTCAGCCTGATGGGCGCCGGACTGGTCGTGCTGCTGGCGACCCTGGCTTACCTGGCCTTGACCCACGAGCTGGACAAACTCGCGCGCAAGGGCCTGGAAAACAAGCTGGATCAGTTGGAACACAGCCTGAGCCAGAGCCTCGCCCCCCGCGACATCAGCAGCCGCCCCCACTCGCTGCTGGACCTGGTGATGGGCCACGACAATATCTACCTGACCATCATGAGCACCCAGGCCGATGCGCCGGTGCTCCTCAGCGTGGGCGCAAAACCCCAGCAGCCGTTGTTGCTCGACGTACCGGCCGGCAAGACCCTGGCCTACCTGAACTGGGTGGACGGGCATGGCAACCGCATCCTCAGCGCCTCGCGCATGGTGGCGCTGCGCAATGGCGAGAACGTGCGCGTGCTGCTCTCGCTGGACCGCTCCGACGATGAGGCGTTGCTCAGTGCCTACCTGCGCTCCACGGTGATCGCCCTGCCGCTGCTGCTGATCCTGATCGGCATGGGCGCCTGGTGGCTGGTGCAGCGCGGGCTGGCGCCGTTGCAGCAGTTCAGCCGTGTGGCGGCGCAGGTCAGCACCCAGGACCTGACCCATCGCCTGGCGCTGGACAACCTGCCCAAGGAGCTGGGCGAGTTGGCCCAGGGCATCAACTTCATGCTGCACCGCCTGGACGACGGTGTGCGGCAACTGTCGCAGTTCTCCGATGACCTGGCCCACGAACTGCGCGCGCCGTTGACCAACCTGATGGGCAAGGCGCAGGTGACGTTGTCCCGCGAGCGGCCTTCGCAGGAATACCAAGCGGGCCTGGAATCCTGCGTCGAGGAAATGGAACGCCTGTCGCGCATCGTCTCCGACATGCTGTTTCTGGCCCAGGTCAGCCATCCGGCGGCGCGGGCCGGGTTTGCCCGGGTGTCGTTGGGTGACGAAGCGCAGCGGGTGATGGAGCTGTTTGCCTTGAGCGCCGAGGACAAACAGGTGACCCTGAACCTGCGCGGCGACACCTGGGTGATGGGCGATCGCCTGATGATCCAGCGGGCAATCTCCAACTTGCTGTCCAATGCCATCCGCCACACGCCAACCGCGTCTACCGTGTTGTTGCTGGTGGAAACCTACGGCCAGCGTGTATCGCTGTCGGTCGGCAACCCCGGGCGCGGCATCGAAGCGCACCACCTGCCGCACTTGTTCGAACGCTTCTACCGCGCCGACAGCAGCCGTACCCGCGCCGAGGGCGGCACCGGCCTGGGGCTGGCCATCGTGCAGTCGATCATGCACCTGCATCAGGGCCACGCCGATGTCAGCAGCCAGCCGGGGCGTTTTACGCGCTTCAGCCTGGTGTTTCCTCGTCCTTGCGATGCGCCCAGTGATACAACGCCGGCAGCACCAGCAAGGTCAGCAACGTAGAGGAAATGATCCCGCCGATCACCACCGTCGCCAGCGGCCGCTGCACCTCGGCGCCGGTGCCGGTGGCCAGGGCCATGGGGATAAACCCGAGGGAGGCCACCAGCGCCGTCATCAACACCGGGCGCAGCCGGGTCAGCGCGCCCTCGTTGATGGCCATCGACAGCGAGCGCCCTTCCTCGCGCAGGTTGCGGATAAACGCGATCATCACCAGGCCGTTGAGCACCGCCACGCCGGACAAGGCGATAAAGCCCACCCCGGCCGAGATCGACAGCGGAATATCGCGCAGCCACAGCGCCATGATCCCACCGGTCAAGGCGAACGGAATCCCGGTGAACACCAACAGCCCGTCCTTGAGGTTGTTGAACATCATGAACAACAGCCCGAACACCAGCAGCAGCGCCACCGGCACCACGATGCGCAGGCGGTCGGAGGCCTCCTTCAACTGTTCGAACTGCCCGCCCCAGGTGGTCCAGTAGCCAACCGGCACTTTGACCTGCGCGCCGATGGCGGCTTCGGCCTCTTGGACAAACGAGCCGATATCACGCCCCCGCACGTTGGCGCTGACAATCACCAGGCGCTTGCCGTTCTCGCGGCTGATCTGGTTCGGGCCCAGCACCAGGTCGAGGCTGGCGACCTGGGACAAGGCGATAAAGCCCAGTTGCCCGGAGGCGTTACCGGCCAGCGCCGGCACCGGGATCAGCAGCCGCGACAAGCCGTCGATATCGGTGCGCAATGCGTCAGACAAACGCACGACCATGTCGAAACGTCGGTCACCTTCGTACAACGTTCCGGCCTGGCGCCCACCGACTGCGACGGCAATCGTGTCCTGCACATCGCCGACGTTCAGGCCAAACCGCGCGGCCTTGTCGCGGTCGATATTGATGGTCAGTACCGGCAGGCCGGAGGTCTGTTCGACCTTCACTTCCGAGGCGCCGTTCAGGCCTTGCAAGGTCTCGGCGATTTCCCCGGCGGTGGCGTTGAGCACCGCCATGTCGTCGCCGAACACCTTCACCGCCACGTCGCTGCGCACCCCGGAAATCAGCTCGTTGAAGCGCAGTTGGATCGGTTGTGACAGTTCATACGCACTGCCCGGCACAATCGCACTGGCGCGCTGGATATCGGCGATCAGCGTTTCGCGGGACTTCTGCGGATCAGGCCACTGATCCTTGGGCTTGAGCATCACGTAGCTGTCGGAAATGTTCGGTGGCATCGGGTCGGAGGCAATCTCCGCGGTGCCGGTGCGGGCGAAGACCCGTTCGATTTCCGGCACCTGGGCCATCAAGGTTTTTTCCAACTGCTGTTGCATCTGCACCGACTGCGTCAGGCTGGTGCCGGGCACGCGCAGGGCTTGCTGGGCGAAGTCGCCTTCGCTGAGGCTGGGGATGAATTCGCTGCCCATGCGGCTGGCCACCAGCCCCGAGGCGACGATGGTCAACAGCGCCAAACCGAACACCAGCGGGCGCCGCGCCATCACCCCATCGAGCACCGGCGCATAGACCCGGCGCGCACTGCGCATCACCAGGTTTTCTTCTTCCTTGACCTTGCCGGTGACAAACAGCGCAATCGCCGCCGGCACAAAGGTCACCGAGAGGATCATCGCGCCGAACAGGGCGATCACCACGGTGAAGGCCATGGGGTGGAACATTTTCCCGGCCACGCCGGTGAGGGCGAAGATCGGCAGGTACACCACCATGATGATCAGTTGCCCGAAGATCAGCGCGCGCCGCGCCTCCTTGGCCGCCGCGAACACTTCGTGCAGGCGCTCGCTGCGGGTCAACAGGCGGCCGTGTCGCTGTTGCGCATGGGCCAGGCGACGGATCGCGTTCTCGACGATCACCACCGCGCCGTCGACGATGATGCCGAAGTCCAGCGCGCCGAGGCTCATCAGGTTGGCGCTGACTTTGTTGGTGAACATGCCGGTAAAGGTGAACAGCATCGCCAGCGGGATCACCATCGCGGTGATCAGCGCCGCGCGGATGTTGCCGAGGAACAGGAACAACACCGCGACCACCAGCAACGCGCCTTCGAAGAGGTTTTTCTTCACGGTGGCGATGGCTTTTTCGACGAGGTTGGTGCGGTCGTAGACGGTCACGGCGACCACGCCCTCGGGCAGCGAGCGGTTGATCTGTTCGAGTCGCGCAGCCACGGCCTGGGACACGGTGCGGCTGTTTTCGCCGATCAACATGAACACCGTGCCCAGCACCACTTCACGGCCGTTTTCGGTGGCGGCGCCGGTACGCAGCTCACGGCCGATCTCGACCTGGGCCACATTGCGCACGCGGATCGGCGTGCCGTCCGAGGTGGTGATGACGATGTTGGCGATATCGTCGATCGACGCCACTTGCCCCGGTGCGCGGATCAGCAATTGCTCGCCGCTGCGCTCGATGTAGCCGGCACCGACGTTGGCGTTGTTGCGTTCCAGCGCGGTGACCAGATCGCTCAAGGTCAGGTTGTAGGCCGCCAGGCGCTTGGGGTCGGGGGCGATCTGGTATTCCTTGGCAAAACCACCGATGGTGTTGATCTCGGCCACGCCGGGCACGTTGCGCAGTTGCGGCTTGATGATCCAGTCCTGGATCACGCGCAGGTCGGTCGGCGTGTAGGGCGTGCCGTCGTCCTTGCGCGCGCCCTCTTCGGCTTCCACGGTCCATAGGAAAATTTCCCCAAGACCGGTGGAAATCGGCCCCATCGCCGTTTCGATGCCGACGGGCAATTGTTCACGGGCGACTTGCAGGCGTTCGTTGACCAATTGGCGGGCAAAGAACAGGTCGGTGCCGTCCTTGAAGATCACCGTGACCTGGGACAAACCGGAGCGCGACAGCGAACGGGTCTGCTGCAACCCCGGCAACCCGGCCATCGCGGTTTCGATGGGAAAGGTGATGCGCTGTTCGGTTTCCAGCGGCGAAAAACCGGGTGCCGCCGAGTTGATCTGCACCTGCACATTGGTGATGTCGGGCACCGCGTCGATGGGCAGTTTCTGATAGCTGGCGACGCCGACACCGGCCATCAACAGCACCGCCAACAGCACGATGATGCGCTGCTCGATGGCGAATTGGATAAGGCGCTCAAACATGGGAAATCACTCGCAGGATCAATGGGCGTGTTCGGCCGAGCCTTTGCCCAGTTCGGACTTGAGGATGAAGCTGCCAACCGTGGCCACCTGTGCCCCGGCGTCGAGGCCCCGGCGCACTTCGACGTAGCCGTTTTCGCTGACGCCCAGTTCCAGATGGCGGGTGACGAACCCGTCCGCCGTGCGAACGAACACCGAGGGCTTGTCCTCGACGGTCTGGATCGCGGCCTCGGGCACGGTGACCTTGGCCTGGTAGGTGTCGGTGGCGATCTGTACGGCGACGAACAACCCCGGGCGCCAGGCGTCATCGGGGTTGGGCACGGTCACGCGCACGGTGGCGGTGCGCGTCTGCTCGCCCAGCAAGTTGCCCACATAGGCCACGGTACCGAGTACTTCGGTGCCCATTTCGGTGGAGCTGACTTTCACCGGCTTGCCGACGCGGACCTTGTTCAAGTCCTTGGGAAAGACGCCGAACGTGACCCACACCTGCGACAGGTCCGACAAGGTGAAGGCGTTGCTGGTCTCGCTGACCACCTCGCCGACGCCCAGGTGTTTCTCCACCACCACGCCGGCGAACGGTGCGCGCAATTCATAGCGATTACCGCCGGCCGGCACGGCGCTGCCGCTGAGGGCGGTCATCTTCTGGCGGGCGTTGTTCAGGGCGATTTCGGCTTCCTGCAAGGCCTGGCGCGCCAGCAGGTAATCCTGCTCGGCGGAGATCTTGTCCTGCCACAGTTGGCGCTCGCGCTGGAAGGTGGTGCGCGCCAGTTCGAGGCGGCGCTGGCTGGCGGCCAGCTCGCTGCGCTGATCGGAAATCTGCTGGCTGGCGATCACCGCCAGCAACTCGCCTTGCTTGACCGTCTGGCCGAGGTTGACCTTCACTGCCTCCACCACCCCCGCCGCACGCGGCACGATGTGCGACGTGCGGTCTTCATCGAAGCGCACTTCACCCGGCAACGACAGCACCGTGCTGATCGGCCGCGGCTGGGCCTGGGCCAGTTGAATACCCGCGGCCTCGATCTGCTGCTCGGTGAGTTCGAGTGTGCCTTCTTCTTCCTCGGCGTTTGCCAGGCCGGACAGCATCAGGCCCAGGACAAGGGCTAGCGCCACGCCATGTTTAGTCTGCATAGAGGACTCCAAAAAAAATCAGAAACGGGCGAGGTCGCCGTAGATCCGTTCGATGCGTACCCAGGCGTCGGTGGCCTGGGCGGTCGCCGTGAGGTATTGGGTGCGGGCAGCGATCAAGGTGCGCTGGGCGTCGAGGACGTCGAGGAAGTTGAACTTGCCCATTTCGAAGCCACGGGTGGCGCTGTCCACCGCGCTCTGCGCGGCGGGCAGGATCTGCTGGTTGAACGCGCGCACTTCGGTGTTCGCGGTTTGCCACAGGTCCAGGGCCTGGCGGGTTTCGGTGCGCAGGCGCAGTTCGGCGGCGTTGCGCAGGTCACGGGCCTGGTCGGCACGGCGGGTGGCCGCGAGCACGTTGCCCTGATTGCGGTTGAACAGCGGGATCGGCATCGATACGCCCACCAGATTCACGCGCTCGCGCACGCTGGCGTCGTACTGGCTGCCAATCGACACATCGAGGTCGGGGATGCGCTGGGCTTTTTCCAGGCCCACGCTGGCTTCGTTCTGCAGGATTTGCAGTTCGGCCAGGCGCAGCTCGGCGGTCTGTTCAAGACGCGCCAGCAGTTGCGCGGCGGGCGGCAACGTCGCCGGGCCGCTGCTTGGCGTGGCGACGGCGGCGAAGTCGGGCGCGGCGCTGCCGGTGCTGGCGGCCAGGCGGCGATAGGCATCGCTGACACCCATCTGGGCGCGGTTGAGTTCCAGGCGGATTTCCGACAACTGCACCTGGGCGCGGGTGGCTTCCACTGGCGACGATTTACCGGCGTTGACGCGGCCGTTGGCGATCACCAGGCCGCGCTCGGCCAACGCCAGGGAGCGTTGCGCCAGGTCGAGGCGCTCCTGGGCGCGAAGGGCGCCGTAATAACTGTCGATCACCTCGGCGCGCAAGCCGTTGCGGCGCTGTTCGAGGGTCAGCGCCGCGACGTCCTGGCCGCGCGTGGCGAGCTCGATGCGCGCGCCGCGCTTGCCGCCCAGTTCCAGGGTCTGGCTTAACTTGAGCGTGGTGGTGCGGGTGTCGCGGCGGGTGTCTTCGGCATCCCACGAGGCCACCGGGTTGGGGATCAGCCCCGCCTGCTGGCGGCCGCCGCTGGCGATGTCGATCTCCCATTGCGCGGCGGCCAGGTCGGGGTTGTTGGCGAAGGCGGTTTGCAGGGCGGCGTCGAGGGTCAGGGTTTGGGCGCCGACCCCTTGCGCCGTCGCCAGCAACACGATGATCGAGCACAGTAGAGTTCTTGCACGAGTTGGCATAACGAGAGTTCCAGGCCCATGAAATGGCGGATAAATCCAAGCCGGGGCACTGTAACTTTCGGTACTTATCAGGGCGGTGGGGCGAACATTACAAATCCGTTAGCAAGGCTCAAGCATGGGCGTCTTCGGGCCCGTCACGATGAAAACCCTCGCCCTCGACCTGCAGCGTGACGTGGGAAATATCGAATTGTTCATGCAGCAATTGCGTCACTTGAGCGAGGACCTGCTGTTCGGTGCCCGGCATCGCATCCGCCACCAGATGGCTGCTCAGCACGTTCTTGCCACTGGTGAGCGCCCAGATATGCAGGTCGTGTACGTCCTTCACGCCGGGCACGCCACGCATGGCCTGCTCCACGCTGTCGATATCGACGCCGTCGGGCACGCCTTGCAGCAGCACATTCATGCTGTCCTTGAGCAGCACCCAGGTGCGCGGCAACACCCAGAAACCAATCGCCGCCGCCACCACGGAGTCGACCCAAGCCCAGCCGGTCAACATGATCACGACGGCCGCGATGATCACGCCGATAGAGCCGAGCATGTCGCTCCAGACCTCCAGGTACGCGCCTTTGACATTCAGGCTTTCGCCGCTGCCGGCGCTGAGCAGGCGCATGGAGATCAGGTTGACGAGCAGCCCCAGCACGGCGATCACCAGCATGCCGGTCGACTGGATTTCGGCGGGTGCCTGCAGGCGTTGATAGGCCTCATAAAGGATGTAGAACGCCACCGCAAACAGCAGCAAGGCATTGAACGCCGCCGCCAGGATTTCAAAGCGGGCATAGCCGAACGTGCGCTTGCGGTCGGCGGGGCGCTTGGCGATCTGGATCGCCACCAGGGAAATCGCCATGGCCAGGGCGTCGGTCATCATGTGCGCGGCATCGGACAACAGCGCCAGGCTGCCGGTGATAAAGGCACCGATCACCTCGGCAATCATGAAACTGCTGGTCAGCCCGAGGGCCATCCACAACTGCCGTTCGTGGCCGGCGCGTACCTGGGCGTGGTTGTGTCCTGCGCTCATGAAACATCCTCGTGGGGTGTGGTTGGATGAATCATAGAGCTATCGGCTAAATACGCTGGCACGGGTTACAAAATTGTCATCCGCACGCCAGCAGGCGGTTACCTTTGATGACACCAAAACCTCTTTGCCCCAATGGGTCAGCGGTGCAAAACGAAACGTGCGTCCAGCTTACCGAGCAACTCAAACGTATTCATATAAGAGACGCCGACCAGTGAGCACACATTGGGAATGGTGTATTTACGCTTGATATCGGGGTTATACACTTCATGGGTTACAACCACCGCTCCCGTCGTCATCGCCTTGGCAATCAGCCACGGGTCTGCCCCTTCAAGAAACTCCTCAAGCGCGCCAACCTTCATCAGCGGCGCCTGCTCGGCAATTTTGGCGACGATATACCCAAATGCCACTTGAGTCCGTTCATCGCTGGCGTCTTCAAAGAGCTGGGCATTGCTCTTGACCCACTGGGTCAGATCGTCATTGCCTTTAGCCAGCTCGTCCCTTACCGGTACGATACTGGCAATCTCCAAAGCCTGGTGTTGTTGAAGTATCCATGCCCAATAGCCCGGACAAATCGTCATCCCGTAATAGCGATTCTTGGCCTCGATCAGCGTATTCGAATCCAATAGATGCTTCATGCCGAGAGCTTCATTCCATACGTCTTCAACTTGGCAGGCTGCACACCCAGCAGTTTTCCCGCGTCGCGTAGCAAAATCTGACCGCTCTGGGCTTGCGCCAGAACAGCCTTGCTCAACCGGGTACTGTTCCTGGTCGCAGCGGTACGGTAGTAGTCCCCTCCACCGCCGTCCTTATCTCGATATGCCTGCAAGATCCGTCGGTAGTAGGCGCCGTATTGATCGCCGCTGATGTAACCAAGGTCACGCGCACGGCGGGCAATGACGAGTGTGCTGACATGAAAGCGCCCCGCCAAAGGCGCCAGGTTGTCTTCCCAGTAAAGATCGCTGTCCCAGTACGCGCTGAAGGCGATTCCCGGCGCAAGAAACTCGCCCGCCACCGCATTGCAGAAGGCTTCTTCTTGACCAGGCCCCTGACTGCCCCCATCGGATACGCCCGTACTGCCGATCCAGAGATGGGCAAGCTCATGCACCAGGGTAAAAAGCCGTGCCGAGGGTGCATCCGCACTGTTGATAAACACAACGGGGGCCATCACGTTGCTGATCGCAAATCCTCGAAACTCGCTGACATCAAGTTTCCTGCGGGTATTGCCCAAGGCAACACCGCTGCGCATAACGAGAATGCCGGCGTCTTCCGCGCCACTCACCAATGCCCGCATATAGTCTTCATAACTCATACGGGCCGGGGCATCGGTTACGCCCAGGACACGACGGATATCGGCAACGACGTCCTTGATCGGCGAGCGACTGTTGAAGCTCCCGACAAAGGAAAGCGGCGCTCGTTCGTGATCCTGCAAATACTCCAGGTACCAGGCCTGTTTGCGTAGCACATCCCTGACGGTGTCCATCAAATCCAGGCTGGGTTTATCGGGTAATTCGCCGCCTACCGTGCGCAGGTCCGGAAGTGGCAGATGCTCCTGTGGAGGCGCCTGGAGAAAGAGAAAACCAAAAGGAACATGCGCGATGGCAGCCCACTTTTGCGCCTGGTTAAAGGTGGGAAGGCTCCGGCCGCTCTCCCACTCCATGACCCTTTGCGTCTTGACCGTAAGCCCCTTGGCGACCTGAGCCTCAGACAGCCCCGCCCGCTGGCGAGACCAGGACAGAATGGCGGGGTTGATAAGGGCCGTCTGGGTCATGAAGGGCTATGTGCTGATCGGGGGGTGGACCTGACTATAGGAGCGGCCGCAATACCCGTCAATTGGTGGCCCTTAGGCTCCGCGAGCGCCTGCATCCACTGCGTGGCGCTTGCTGAACAGCACCACACTCACCACCCCCACCGCGCCCATCACCACGCAATAACCCACGCAAATCCACGGGCTGGTCGGCATCAGTGCGATCAGCATCAAGGGCGTGGTGCTCGCCCACAGCGCGTAGGCAATGTTGTAGGTGAAGGAAATGCCTGACACCCGCACCGGCGCCGGGAACAGTCCGACCATCACCGACGGCACTGCGCCGACCACGCCGCAGCTCAAGCCTGCCACGGCATATGCCGCGCCGAGCCAGACGCCACCGGCGATCAGGCTGGCGTATAACACGGCGATCCCCAGTGGCAGCAACAGGCTGTAGACCAGCACCGCGCGCCAGGCGCCGATGCGGTCCACCAGCAGGCCGGCGAGTACGCAACCGATGTTCAGGAACACAATGCCCAGCGCACTCAGGGCGAAGGTGTGGCTGGGCGTCATGCCGAAGGTTTTCTGCATCATGGTCGGGGTGATGACCACCAGCACCACCACGGCGGAGGTGAGCACGCAGGTGAGGATCATCGCCGGCAGCAACACGCGGCGATGGTCGCGCAATACGGTGCGCAGCGGCAGTTCGGCGGCGGCTTGGCGGCGCGCCTGCATGTCGAGGAATACCGGGGTTTCGTTGAGCCAGCGGCGCAGCCACACGCCGATCACGCCGAAAACGCCGCCGAGCAGGAAGGGGAAGCGCCAGGCGTAGTCGAGGATCTCCGCCGGGGTGAAGATTTGCGCCAGCAGCGTGGCGGTCAGTGCGCCGAGCAGGTAGCCGAAGGTCAGGCCGGCCTGCAGGAAGCCCAAGGCGTAACCGCGGTGATGGGGCGGCGCGTGCTCAGCGACAAAGGTCCAGGCGCTGGGCACTTCACCACCCACCGCCGCACCTTGCAGCACGCGCAGCACCAGCAGGATCAGCGGTGCGAAATAGCCGATTTGCGCGTAGGTCGGCATGATCCCGATCAGCAGGCAGGGCAAGGCCATCATCAGGATGCTCAGGCTGAACACGCGCTTGCGCCCCAGGTGATCGGCGAAGTGCGCCATCAGGATGCCGCCCAGCGGGCGCGCGAGGTAGCCGGTGACGAAGATCCCGAAACTTTGCAGCAGGCGCAGCCACTCGGGCATTTCCGGCGGGAAGAACAGTTGGCTGAGGGTCAGCGCGAAAAACACGAAAATGATGAAGTCGTAGATTTCCAGGGCACCGCCGAGGGCGGCCAGGCCCAGGGTTTTGTAGTCGGAGCGGGAAAAACGCTGCGCCTGGGCAAGCGAGGTGGCAGTCATGTTGAGGCTCGGCAGACAAACAAAATGGCGTGCAGGTTATGAGCTGCGCCGGATGATGGCAATCGCGGCGGATATATTTGTTTTCCTCAATGATCGATGAAGATAACTGCATTCCCATATCAATGGCCGTAGCGGAACATGCCGTAAAACTGCCAAAACCATAACAATTACAAGAGGAATGACTCGTGGCCGATGCTATCGAAGAAAGCCGCTATGCCCGATTTGCCCTGCGCTGCTCCAATTTCGCCGAACGCTGGTTTCCCGACTCCTGGGTGTTTGCCGCCCTCGCCGTGATCATTGTCGCCGTGGCGACCCTGGGCATGGGCGCCGCGCCGACCGAAGCCGCCAAGGCGTTTGGCGATGGGTTCTGGAGCCTGATCCCGTTCACCATGCAGATGGCCTTCGTGGTGATCGGCGGTTACGTGGTCGCCAGTTCGCCACCGGCGGTGAAACTGATCGACCGCCTGGCGCGCATCCCGAAGAACGGCCGCTCGGCCGTGGCTTGGGTGGCGTTGATTTCCATGGTTGCCTCGTTGCTCAACTGGGGGCTGTCCCTGGTGTTCGGCGGTTTACTGGTGCGCGCATTGGCGCGGCGCACGGACTTGCGCATGGACTACCGCGCTGCCGGTGCCGCGGCCTACCTGGGGCTCGGCGCGGTATGGGCGCTGGGGCTGTCGTCGTCGGCCGCGCAGTTGCAGGCCAACCCGGCCAGTTTGCCGCCGTCGATCCTGTCGATCACCGGGGTGATCCCGTTCACCGACACCATCTTCCTGTGGCAATCCGGCGTGCTGCTGCTGGCGCTGATCGTGGTCTCGCTGATCATCGCCTACGCCACCGCGCCCGGCCCGAACAGCGCCCGTGACGCCAAGGCCTGCGGGGTCGACCCGGCCTTCAACCTGCCCACGCCGCAGGCCCCGACACGCCCGGGCGAATGGCTGGAACACAGCCCGGTGCTGACGATCCTGCTGGCGGTGCTGGCGGCGGGTTGGTTGTTCCACGAGTTCTCGACCAAACCGGCGATCAGCGCGATTTCCGGGCTGAACACCTATAACTTCCTGTTCATCATGGTCGGTGCGCTGCTGCACTGGCGCCCGCGCAGCTTTCTGGACGCGGTCGCCCGCGCGGTGCCAACCACCACCGGCGTGCTGATCCAGTTCCCGCTGTACGGCTCGATTGCCGCGCTGATGACGGTGGTCAAGGGCGGCGACGGCCAGACCCTGGCTCACCATATCTCGACCTTCTTCACCTCCATCGCCTCCCACGACACCTATGCCCTGTTGATGGGCGTGTACTCGGCGGTGCTGGGTTTCTTCATCCCGTCGGGCGGCGGCAAGTGGATCATCGAAGCGCCCTACGTGATGCAAGTGGCCACTGACCTGCAATACCACCTGGGCTGGGCCGTGCAGATCTACAACGCGGCCGAGGCGCTGCCGAATTTGATCAACCCGTTTTATATGCTGCCGCTGCTGGGCGTGTTGGGGCTGAAGGCGCGGGATCTGATCGGGTTTTCGTTCGTGCAGTTGCTGGTACACGCGCCGTTGGTGTTGTTTTTGTTGTGGGCGTTGGGGACGACGTTGAAGTATTTGCCGCCGGTGATGCCTTAAACGCAGCGGCAAGCTTGAGGTTTGTAGCTCCAGGCTTTCCGCTTAAAGCGTGTAACTTCAAGCTGTCTTCCCTGCGTCACATTCCACTGCTACCGTCCTGGCGAAATATCTTGCAACAAACCGCCAGCAAGGACTCCCGCAATGAGTGACGAGCACGAAGACCGCCCGGCCCCCGATTCCATCGATCAACCGCCGGTAGACACCAGCCGGCGACGCTTCCTCGGCGGCGCAGCGGTGCTGGGGGTGGGCGCGACCTTGAGTGCCTGCGGCAATCCCGGCGACGCGCCGGGCAAACCGCTGCCTCGGCCGCTCACGCCGCAAGAGTTGGATAAGGCATTACACGACCAAGTGAAAACCGTCGTGGTGATCTACGCCGAAAACCGCAGCTTCAACAACCTGTTTGCCGATTTCCCCGGGCTGGAGAAACCGCTGTCGGCGTTGTCTCCCGCCGACTATCAGCAGCGCGACCGCGACGCCAGCGTATTGACCACCCTGCCCCCGGTGTGGGGTGGTGTGTTGCAAGTCGGCTCGCAAAGCGTCGACGGGGTGACCTACCCCAGCGAAGTGCAATTCCAGGAAAACCTGCCCAACGCCCCGTTCGCCCTCAAGGGCCCGAACGCCGAAGACCTGCCCTTGAGCCTGGTCACCCGGGATTTGTGGCACGTGTTCTACCAGAACCAGATGCAGATCAACGGCGGCAAGAACGACAATTTCGTCGCCTGGGCCGACTCCGGCGGCCTGGTGATGGGGCATTACGCCCAGAGCCGTTATTCCCTGCGCCTGTGGGACGTGGCCAAGGAGTTTGTGCTCTGCGATAACTTCTTCCAGGGCGCATTTGGCGGCTCGTTCCTCAACCACCAATACCTGATCAGCGCGACCGCGCCGGTTTATCCGAACGCCGCGCAGTCGGTGGCCAAGGCGCAGATCGCCACGCTGCAAAGCGACGATCCCACCGACCCACGCCTCAAGCCCCTGGACAAATCCCCGGCCAGCGCCATGAGCGGCCCGCCGCAGTTCGGCCCGAGCGCGCTGACCCCGGACGGTTACGCCGTGAACACCCTGGCCCCGCCCTACTGGCCGACCTGGATTCGCGACCCGCAAAACCCGGACTACGCCAAGCCCGACCTGCCCAACGTGCTGGTGCCGCAGACCCACGAACACATCGGCGACAAGCTGTCGAAAAAGAACATCGACTGGGCCTGGTACGCCGGGGCCTGGCAAGCGACGCTGGAACAGTTCAAGGACTCGGGCGGCATTCCGAAGATCCCCAACTTCCAGTACCACCACCAGCCGTTCAACTACTTCAAGCAACAGGGCCCGGAAAACCGCGCGGAGCGTGACAAGCGCCTGCGCGACGCGGGCCTGGGCGATGAGTCGAGCACCAACAAGTTCTTTGCCGACGCGCAGGCGGGCAAGCTGCCCGCCGTGACCTTCTACAAACCCCAGGGCAACCTCAACATGCACGCCGGTTATGCCGACGTAGCCTCGGGCGACCGCCATATCACCCGCGCCCTCAAGGTGCTGCAGGAAAGCCCGCAGTGGAAAAACATGGTGGTGGTGGTGACCGTCGATGAAAACGGCGGCTGGTGGGACCACGTGGCACCGCCCAAAGGCGACCGCTGGGGCCCTGGCACACGGGTTCCGACCCTGGTGGTGTCGCCGTTCGCGCGCAAAGGCACGGTGGACCATACGGTGTACGACACCGCGTCGATCCTGCGCCTGATCACCCGCGTCTTCCAGTTGGAGACACTGGACGGGCTCAAGCGGCGCGACGACGCCATGATCGCCCGCGGCCAGAAACCGATGGGCGACTTGAGCAATGCGTTGCAGTTCGAGGTGTAGGACGGCTTATCCAATAGCGACACGCCCGGCGATTTTGCACGCGGTTTTCCTGGTCAGCCGCTACTGTGTGGAGGTGGGCTTTCACCCCGCGCAGACGGGCTCTCGCTGACAAGGAATCATCTATGTTTAAACCGACCAGGTTGTCCTTCACCTTGGCCGCACTGATCGCGAGTGCGGTCGTACAGGCCGACATCGACGTACCGCTGGGCAGCACGCAACGGGTTACCCAGTTGTTCGCTTACCCCAATAACTGCAACGTGATCTGCTTCCGGCCGTGGACGCTGGAGCAGACCGTCGAGCACTACCTCAACCAGAGCCTGCAGCGCGACGGTTACAGCCGCGCCAAGGTCAGCGTCAGAAAGCATGACGGCCAGGTCGCGGCGACCTTCAGCGGCGTGCCCGACAACTATGGCCAGCCGCTGACGAGCTTGCTCGCTACCGCCGACCTGGCCTACCAGGGCGCGAGCCGGCTTAACAGCGATGGCAAGTGGGCTTACAACTGGTACTTGTTCCTGCCGCTGGGCATGGCCCTGGAAAACCGCAAAAGCATCGAACTGCTGCACTTTCCGCCAGATTACTCACTGACCCAGGCCCAAGATTACCTGGAATCGGCCACCACCGACCGCTGGGCCGCCCTGCTCGTCGACAATGGCATTCCGGCCACCGAAACCCCGGCCTACCAGACCATCATCGACATCGCCCCGATCGCCGCGCCGTCCAACGCCGGGAAAGACCTGGAAAACGTCTACAGCTACTTCACCGACTACCAGACACGCATGGTCAAGGAACTGAGCCTGCCGCCCAAAGGTGCGTTGCCGATGGTCGCGTTCGGCGCACCGGTGCGCAGTTGGATCAAGCAACAATACGGGCAAACCGTGGGTGTGCTGGGCCTGGCGCAGATCAGCCCGATCCCCGGCAAAACCGTCTCGGTCCTGGGCGCCAACCACCCCAGTTACATCTGGTATGCGGCAAGCCCCGACACGTATGACGGTAACGAGCAGAAGGCCGACGAGGCCGGTTTGAAAGTGATGGGCCAGGATTTGAGCGCCGCCTGCTGGCAAGCCGGAATGGGCCAGAAACCGGCGAGCGATGCGAATGTGCTGCTCAAGGCGTGCATGAACACCTGGCAGGTCACGCGTAAAGAACAGACCTGCGAATTGTTCTACACCTCGGTGCGCAACCTGACCCCGGAACAGGCCAACGCCAAATGCGCCACGTCCGCGATCAAAGCCCAGCTCAAACAACTGAAAGACGCCGCGCCCACCCCGACGATCAGCGCCCCGGCGCTGTAAAAACGCAAAAAAAAAACCGATTTCTACTGTCAAAGTTGACAGTAGAAATCGGCGTTATGTTCAGCGAGTCTTGATCCGGGCCCATCCGCTGCAAGACTGGCAGTCAGACACCACCCGCAGGTCGATGCAGCCCAACCCAGGAGAGTTATGAAAACTCGCGCCATGGATAAGGCTGTAAACCCTGTGAATGACTGCCTTTACCCGTTCAAGACACTGTTCGTCGGGCAGGGCTACCCTTCGTCCAAACACTTCCAGGTCAGCCACGCCAGGGACGGCGCCGGGGCCAGGGTCAAGACGCGCATCGCCTTTGAGAGTCGCATACGCATTGCCAAGGTCTCCGGCTACGCGGTGAACGAGCGACGCCCGCACACCTTGCAACTGTCGCCGCGCATCCACTTGTACGACTGTTGGTTCTGCGGCCTGCTGCGCCACTCCTGCAACCCGAATGTATTTTTGGACACCACCTACCTGGAGCTCTGGACCGTGCAGCCCATCGCGGCCGGCGCCCTGTTGACCCTGGATTACGCCTGCACCGAGGACGCGCTGTTCCGGCAGTTCGCGTGCCAATGCGGCGAGCTGAACTGCCGGGGCTGGATCACCGGCAGCCAGGAGCCGCTGAACGCCGAAGGGCAGACGTTCATGACCCTGTGGCGCGAGCGCAAGCGCCCTTAGGCTTCACCCAGCGGGCGCAAGCGATACTGCGGCGGCAACTGCTCAAAACCAGTGATAGTGGTGTTCAAGCTCTTCCAGCGGCCATCCTTGATGCCGTAGATGCAACCGTGGATCGACAGGCTCTGCCCCCGGTGCCAGGCGTTTTGCACGATGCTGGTATGACCGACGTTGGCCACCTGCTGAACCACGTTCAATTCGCAGAGGCGGTCGACGCGCTCTTCCTCAGTCGGCAACTTGGCCAGCAGATCGCGGTTTTCGTAGTAAAGGTCGCGAATGGTGCGCAGCCAGCCGTCGATCAGGCCGAACTGACGGTCCTGCATCGACGCCCGCACACCGCCGCAGCCATAGTGGCCGGTGACCAGGATATGTTTGACCTTGAGCACATCGACGGCGTACTGAATCACCGACAGGCAGTTAAGGTCGGTGTGCAGCACCACGTTGGCCACATTACGGTGTACGAACAGATCACCCGGCAGCATGCCGACGATTTCGTTGGCCGGTACGCGGGCGTCGGAACAGCCGATCCACAGGTATTCCGGTGCTTGCTGGCGGGCCAGTTTGGCGAAGAATTCGGGATCTTCCTGTTTGATCGCATCCGCCCAGCGTTCGTTGTTATCAAGCAGCTCTTGTAGTTCGTTCATCAGGGAAAGCCTCAGGAATGATGCGCAGCTTTGACAGACGACCGCCCGTCCGGGTCACGCCCGGAATAAAGATAGACGGCAGGCGATGACTTGAATCTTGGTGCGCCAGGCCTGTCCACACACTATAAGCCCCACAGTATGAGGATTGGCCATGACTGAATCACGACGTCCATACGGCGCTACACAGCCGGAACCGATTGATGACAATGAGGATCGCATGGGCTCGGTGCGCGAGCTGGACTTTGACGATCAAGAGCCGACGGCGCAAATCGGCGATGAACTGCCGCTTGTCGAGCGCAAACACCGGATGCGCGATAAACGGGTGGGCGAGGCCGAGACGACCGATGACGAGATGAGCCCGGAGAACCTGATCCGCGAGGACGGCGCACGGGATGCACAGGAAGAAGGCGAAGGCGAACAGGCCGATTGGGACCTGAGCATCGTGAATGAAGATGACATCGGCGGCGGCAACGGGTTGGATGAGGCCGAATTGGCCGAGCGAGATCCTGTCGACGGCAACCGCTGACACCCTGTAGTTCCAAATGTGGGAGGGCGCTGGCTCCCACATGGGTTGCGTGTTCAGTCGACGAGGGTGCAGGCCATCACGACCGCATCTTCGCGACCGCCGACGGCTGGGTAGTAATCGCGCCGACGGCCGATTTCATTGAAGCCATAGCGTTCATACAGCCGGAACGCGCCGGCATTGCTGTCACGCACTTCGAGGAAACATTCCCGTGCGCTGGCGGCATAGGCGCGGGACATCAGGGTCTCGAGCAGCGCCAGGCCGAGACCGCGGCCCTGGTTTTCCGGTTTGACGGTGATGTTCAGCAAATGCGCTTCATCGAGGATGATCTGCACCACCCCGTGGCCCACTTGCTGCTCACCTTCGAACATCAGCCAGATCTGGTACTTGCCCAGCCCGTCGAGAAAGATCCCGCGGGTCCAGGGGTGGCTGTATGCCGCATATTCGATTTTCAGCACGGCGTCGAGGTCGGCCTCGGTCATCGGGCGGAAGGATAAAGCCTCACTCATCGATTGTTTTCCAGCGCGCCATCAGCCGGCGCATGGCTTGCCAGACATCAGCCTTACGCTGTGGCTCTTCCATTAATAATTCCAGGCCCGGCAGGGCCCATACCGAGCCCAGGCCTTCGACCTGCAGCTCGCGGTACCAGACTTCGGCATCGGCTTCGCCTGCAAACCGCACGGCGGGCAGGCCGATCAGCCACAGGCACACGCAGGGTTCGTCTTCCAGGCGTGCCGACACAAAACCTTGCACAAAATCCCGCGCGGCGTCCGGGCCCTGGTCCATGGTGCCGCGCACCAGCAACGGCCAGCGCACCGGGTCGCCGACGATTTGCGGGCTGTCGGGCAGGCCGGCGGCGCGCAGCATGTCCTTGAGCAACATGTAGGCCGGATCGCGGGTCTGGAAGCGCTCGCCGGTAGGCAGCTCGACCAGCAACAGGCAACGCCCGGCCCGCAGCAATTGCAGGGCAAACCGCGGCGGTGGGACGACAGGCGCCTTGACCACCGGGGCCGCCTCTTCAGCCACCGCCGGCTTGGCCATCGGCGACGGGCGTGGCACCTCGACCTTGGCGCGTTCGACCACCGGCCGCGTCGGCGGCTCAGGCTTGACCACCGCCACGGGCGCAGCCGCCTCCTCGCCCGACGTTTCCAATCCGTCATCGGGCTCGAGCGCCTGCAGCAGCTCGGGCCGCGACGGGGCGGCAAACGGCAGTTCGGTGCGGGGCAGCCAGTTGACCACCTGCATGGCAGTCAAGTAAGCGCGACGTCGGGACTCGATAAGCACAGCTCGGCCACTTGTGGATAAGTAAAGAGCGGGGATTCTACCGCTGTTCGGTAACAATCGCCCACTGCGCACTGACCGGCTGTGGATAAATCCCGCGCCTGATGCAGTACAATTGCGACTTTTAATCGCCAACCAGCCGGCCATTCCCATGATCGAACCCAAGCGCGTCCTGCGCGCCCTCGCCGAACACTGGGCCTTACTTGAGCCACTGTGCGAACACTTCGACCAAGGCACCCTGAGCCTCGGCGAGCTGCGCGCACAACTGGCCGCCCAACAACTGGACAGCACGCCCCAGGACATCACCAGCCTGCTGGACGTGTGGATTCGCCTGGATATCCTGGTGCCTGTCGCCAAGAGCCCGAACCGTTTCGAGCTCAATGCGCAGATCCACGACTTCCTCGCCTATCTTCGCAAGGAGCACCGGCTTGGCCTGTGCCTGGAAATCGAAGCCTACCTGCGCCACCTCGAGCGCCTGGCCGGTTATATCCAGGACGCCTTCGACATCCGTGACGGCCACGACCTGGCCCGGCAACTGCGCCTGCTCGACATGCGCGTGCGCGACGTGCTGAAAAAACTCGCCAACGACGAACAGGCCCTCGCCGCCGTGGCCGACCGCGCCAAGACCAGCGACCGGCAGATCCCGTTGCGTCAGCGCTACGCCGAAGTGCTGGCGACCTGGGACGAATACGTCGAACCGATGATCCAACTGGTGAACGCCGACGGCGCCTTCGAACAAGGCGTGCGCAAGGTCGAAAACGTGCTGCTGCGCCTGCTCACCGAGCAGCAGCGCCTCGGCCATCTGGTCGACGACGACATGCTGTTGCGCACCCACGCGCGCATCCTCGAAATGCAGACCAGCGCCCAGTTGACCCTGCGTCACGCCCGCGAGCTGCTGCTGCCGCTGCGTGAAGAAGCGCGTCGGCACAACGCCGTGACCCGTGGCGCCGCGCTGGCGCTGTCGGCCATTCGCCGTAAAGGCCTGGACGCGGTGCCGCAGGCCGCGATGCCGATGTTCACCCGGCCGCAAAGCACCTTCCTCGGCAGCGCCAGCCAGGTCGAGGCCTACGTGTACGCCCTGGCGAACTTCGAGCCGAAACCGGCGCGCTTCCCCAAGGCGCACAAGTCCCATAAAGGCGAAGCCCAGCGCGCACCGCGCACGGTCAAGGAAATGCTCGAACGCTGCGAAGACGCGCTGCCGATGCCGGACCTGATGACATGGCTGCTGGAACAGGAACCGGACGGCGCCACCGACGAATTGCTCTACTGGTTCTCGCGCCTGTCCCGCGAAAAACGCTTCAAGCGCGAGCGCCTGGAACGCCGCGATTACCACACACACGAGCATCAGGTCAGCCTGCGCTCATTCGCCCTGCTCCCGGCCACGCCCGACGCCGCCGAGAATTCTGCGAGCACCCCTTATGCATCTTGATCTATCCGAACTGTCCCAGCTGGCGCCGATCTTTCGCGAGCTGTTCAAGGGTTACCACGTCAGCCGCCGCGACCCGGAGCTGTACGCACAACTGTCGAATTTCCAGGACCAGTACCGCACGCTGTTCAAGGCCCTGGGCTTTGAACTGGTGTGCGATACCCGTGGTTTCTATTACTTCGTGCCGGATTCGGCCATCGCCAGCGCGCAGGTGAACAAGACCGCGCAGCGCCTGGCGCTGTTCACCTTTATCATCGTCGAGCACCTGGCCGACCAGGGCCGCGACCCGATTGCCGTGCTCGACGGCGGCAGCCTCGGCCGCGATGAACTGCCGTCACTGCTGGAAAAATACCGCGACCTGTTTATCCAGGCCGAAGTGCAAACCCAGGAAGAGCTCGAAGAGAAAATCATGCGCCGCATGACCCAACTGGGTTTTGCCAGCGAAGAAAACGGCATCTATCGCTTTCTGCCGCCGATGCATCGCTTCCTCGATGTGTGCCTGTCGGTGCAACAGGACCGCGACCTCGCGGCCAGCATCCACAGCGTGCTGCCATTGCCGACACCGGTGCTCATCGATGAAGACAGCGATGAAAAACTGCTGAAGACCGATGACCCGCTGGACTTGAGCGACTTTGCCGACGAAAGCGAAGAAGACGCCCTGGCCCGCGCCATTGCCGAAGAACAGGAGACCGACGCATGAGCAAGGAACGCTACGGCATCCGCCGCTTCGCCCTATTGAATACCGCCGGCTACAGCCTCGGTTTGTTCCCGCTCGAAGAGCCGCTGTCGGTGTACGGCGCGAACAACCTGGGTAAATCCGCATCGATCAACGCCTTGCAGTTCCCGATCCTGGCGCGCATGTCGGACATGAGTTTCGGCAAGTACACCCTGGAACAATCGCGGCGCTTCTACTTCGCCACCGACACCAGCTACATCCTCGTGGAAGTCTCCCTGCCCCACGGCCCGCATGTGATCGGCGTGGTCGGGCGCGGCCCGGGCGGTGGTTTCGGTCACCAGTTCTTTGCCTACGCCGGTAAGCTCGACCTGGCCCACTACCAGAAAAACGACACCTGCCTGCGCCAGAAAGAGCTGTTCACCAACCTGGAGCGCGAGGGCCTGAAAGCCTACGAACTCAAGCCCGATGAACTACGTCGTTTGCTGGTCGGCGGCCACACGTCGATCCCGCTGGACCTGACGCTGATCCCGCTGCGTTCCACCAGCGAACAGAGCCTGAAGACCTTCCGCGCGCTGTTTATCAACCTGCTGCACATGCGCGAAATCACCGCAGCCAAGCTCAAGCAATTGTTCCTCGATGCGTTTGAGCACAGCCTGCGCTCCGGCAGTGTCGATTACATCGCCGCGTGTGAAGAAGCCTTCCGCGACGTGCGACGCATGGAGCAGGACTACAACTCCCTGGTCGCCGCCGGCCCGCTGGTCGAGGCCCTGGCCAATGGCGTGAAACAACGCGACATCCTGCGCGGCAAATTGCATCGCCTGTCGCCGCTGTTGGACTCGCTGCTGGGCACCTGGTCGGACTACGCCAGTGCGCGCAAGGAAGAGCTGACCATCCAGGCCGAGCACTACCGCAACGAGCAGGACGCGCTGCAGCACGACCAACGTGGCGGCACCCAGGAGCTGATGCGCCTGGAGCGCGAAATCAGCGGTATCCAGCGTTGGCTGGGCGAGCTGTCGGTGCTCAAGCATCGCTTTGCGCTGGTCGATGATGTCAGGGTGCTGGAACAGCAACTGCTGGCAGCCAAGGATGCCCACGATGAACTCGCCGGCGCCCTGGCGCAGTCGCGGCAGTTCAGCGCCGAGGACTTGGACGAGCGCCTGCGCGAGCTGGAAAAACGCCTGAAGTCGGTCAAGCAACAGCTCGATCACGCAGACAACAACAGTTACGCCAAGCTGCGCGAAGAATTCTCGCAGCAAGATGTCGAGCGTCTGATGCGTCTGTTCAACAGTTCGCTGTTCAGCCTGCCGCTGGGTGAGCATGGCATCACGCTGGATGAGGACGGCCAGTGGGTCAAATCCCTGGAACTGATCCTTGATGGTTTCAAGGGTGAGCGCTTTGAAGTGCCGGGGCTGTCGATCGACATCTCCCACATCGAGCCGCCCGCCTTGCAGGCCCTGGCGGATCGTGCGGCGTTGCGCGACCAGAAAGAGCGCCTGGAAAAAGAACTCAAGCAGCTCAAGACGCAGCAGGCGGTGGCCTCTGACCGCGCCGCGAGTAAAACCCAGACCGAAGCGCTGTACCAGCAAGTGCTGGACGCGCAAAAGGCCCTGGAAGATTTCCGCCGTGCGCAAACCCTGAGCGCCGAAGAAGGCGAGAAGCTGGAACAGCTGGCGCAGATGGAAGCCGCCCAGGATGAATTGAAACGCTCCAGCGATGCGTTCACCGAACGTGTCCAGCAACTGTCGGCCAAGCTGCAACTGGTCGGTCGCCAGATCGGCGATATGGAAGCCAAGCAACGCACCCTGGATGACGCTTTGCGCCGTCGCCAGTTGCTGCCGGCGGACTTGCCGTTCGGCACGCCGTTCATGGACCCGGTCGACGATTCCATGGACAACCTGCTGCCGCTGCTCAATGACTATCAGGACAGTTGGCAAGGCTTGCTGCGCGCTGATGGCCAGATCGAAGCGCTGTACGCCCAGGTTCGCCTCAAGGGCGTGGCCAAATTCGACAGCGAGGATGACGTGGAGCGGCGTCTGCAACTGCTGATCAACGCCTATGCTCACCGTACCGACGAAGCCCTGACCCTGGGCAAGGCACGGCGCGCGGCGGTCACCGATATCGCACGGACCTTGCGCAATATCCGCAGCGACTACGACAGCCTGGAACACCAACTGGCCTTGTTCAACCGTGAGATCAACAAGCGCCAGGTGTCGAACCTGCAGAGTTTCCGCATCGTGCTGGCACCGAACAAGGAAGCGCTCAAGCATATCGACCAGATCATCCACAGCGCCGGTCAGTACGAAGAAGGCGAAACCCTGTCGGTGTTCGACTTGAGCCAGAGCGCCGAGCAGGACAACAAGAACGAAGAGGCCAAGGAATACCTGGCGCGCCTGGTGGCGGCCAACCACAACCAGTTGGGCCTCAAGGACTTGTTCGAACTGGCGTTCGAGATCACCAAGGTGCATGGCCAGCCGGTGATTCACACCGACATCGATGGCGCGGCGTCCAACGGCACCACCATGACCATCAAGGCGCTGACCAACATGTATTTGTTGCTGCACTTGATGGACCGCGACCAGGCCGGGCGCGTGCGCTTGCCGTACTACCTCGACGAAGCGGCCGACATCGATGAGAAGAACCAGGCGGCGCTGCTGGAGACCAGCCTGCAATTGGGCTTCGTGCCGATCCTGGCGAGCGTGAAGCCGCAGGTGTCGGCCCAGGTGGCGATCGACCTGGAAGGCGGCAGCGGGCCGAACGGGATCTACATCGATGAGGCGGACTGGAAGTACATCCGGCGCCATGATGCGGTGAAGGCAACGGTGACGGTGCAGGCGGATGAGCCGGAGTTGGATGAGGTCTGACGTTCGGCGGTGAAATGCCAAAAGGCCGCGATCTTATGGATCGCGGCCTTTTTTGTGGGCTGGGGTTTGGTGGTGTTTTTGAGGGCCTCATCGCGGGCAAGCCCCCTCCCACAAGTGACCGCGTTTATCCTGTAGGAATGCGCTCATCTGTGGGAGGGGGCTTGCCCGCGATAGCCGCGCCTCGGCCTACTTGCCCAGCGGAATCTTAGGCGCCCAGGTCAGCCACTCATCCTCAAACTTATCGAACAGCGGGAAGGTTTGCTGCGGCCGCGCGGCGCTGCCCATGCGTTCGCCATCGGGCGTGGCGAAGGCGATGCCGCCGGCAACCAGGGTTTCCAGGGACTCGGTGCGTACCGTCGCGCCTTTGAACAGGCCGAAGTCGAGACCAAAACCGCTGCTGTTCCAGAAGCGGCTGCCGCTGCGCACCAACGCCGCGTACTTGGGCTCGATCAGGATGTGGATCAGCACGCGGTCAGCGGTCTGGCCCAATTCGTAGCCGGTGACTTTGCCCACAGTGACTTCGCGGTAAGTGACGGGCACGCCTTCTTTGAGCGAACCACGGCGTGCGGCACTCAGTACCAGGCTCAGGCCTGCCTCCTGGTGGACGGCTTCGGGCGGCTGGTCCAACGCGACGAAGCTCTTCTGCGGCCCGGCGTTTTTCAGCGCGGGCAGCACTTCGATGTATTGGCCGGTGACCAGGGTTTCCAGGTTCGAGGTTTTCATCAGGCCCAGTTCCGGCTTGACCACCCAGAACTGGCTGCCGACGCGTGCGATGCGATCCGTCACCTGGGTGATGCGCGCACCGAGCAGCACCGATTGCAGATCGGCGCTGAGGTCGACGCTCTCGATCTTACCGACGTCCAGGCCTTTGAAACGCACCGGGGTGCCGGGGCGCAGGCCGTCGGCGCGGTCGACTTTGATGGTCACCAGGGTGCCACTCTGATTGGCCGCTTCACGATCGGCGAACAGGCGGAAACGTGGGATACGTTTTTTCAGCGGCACGTTCGGTTCCGGCGTTTCAAAGGCGATACCGCCGGACATCAGGCTGGCCAGGGATTCGCTTTTCACCTGGATACCGCCGGTGAGGCCGCCGGTCAGGGTCACGCCGCTGGCGTTCCAGAAACGCGTCGAACCATTGACCAGGTTGGCGTACTCCTTCTCGATATGGACGCCGATCACCAGCTGTTTGTTCTTGCGCGAGAACTGATAGCTCTGCACCGAGCCGACCTTGACCTGCTTGTAGAGGATCGGGCTGCCGACATCCAAGGAGCCGAGGCTGTCGGTGAACAGCACCATGTGCAGGCCAGGGGAACGCAGGTCCAAGGGCGGCGCCTTGGCTCGAGCCACGTATTCCCGTTGGGGCGGAGAACCTTTGTCACCGGGACGAACCGCGATGTAGTTACCTTTGACCAACGCCTCGAGCCCAGTGATGCCAGCCAGGGAAATCGACGGCTTGACCACCCAGAACTGGGTGTCCTGTACCAGGTAGTCTTCGGCCAATGGGTCGAGGGTCAGCTCGGCGTTGGCGCTGGACAGGTCCGGGTCGATCTTCAGGGTTTTCAGGCTGCCGACCTGGATGCCTTTGTACATCACCGGGGTGCGCCCGGCCTGCAGGCCTTCGAAGTCGGTGAGTTTGACCTTGACCTTGATGCCGGCGGCGGCGGCGTCGAAGTCTTCATACAGACGGAAGGGCAGGCTCGAGTCGGTCGGCGGGCTGTCCTTGCGATTCTCCGGGGTGGCGAAGGCGATACCGCCGGCGACGATGCTGGAGAGCGATTCGCTGCGCACCTTCACGCCGGAGAGGTTGGCGTCGATGCTGATGCCGCTGGCGTTCCAGAAACGCGTGTGTTTGCGCACCAGGCTGGCGTAGGTCGGTTCGATGTAGACCTTGATCTCGACGGTGCTCTGGTCCTCGGACAACAGGTAGCTTTTGACCTGGCCGACCTGGATCTGCTTGTAGAACACCGGGCTGCCGCGGTTGAGCGAGCCAAGGCGGTCGGCCTTGATGGTCAGGTGCAGGCCTGGCTTGGCGTCGGACAAGGGCGGTTCTTCGGACAGCGCCTTGAATTTGCGTGTGGGCTCACCGTCGCCGGGGCTGGCGGCAATGTAGTTCCCCGACACAAGGGTCTCCAGGCCGGTGATGCCGGCGAGGCTGACGCTGGGTTTGACCAGCCAGAAGCGCGTGTTGGTCTTGAGGTATTGCTCGACGTCCTTGTTCATCTCGATGGTGGCAATCACCCCGCGATTGTTGCCTTCGTCGTCCAGGGCCAGGGTCTTGACCTTGCCCACGGGCATGCCTTTGTAGACTACTTCGGTCTTGTTGACCTGGATGCCTTCGCCGCTTTCGAAGCGTACCTGGATCTCGATGCCTTGCTGAGAATAGGCACGCCAGCCCAACCAACCGCCGATGATCAGGGCGATCAGGGGCAGTACCCAAATAGCCGACCAGTTGGAAGCCGGGCGGGTTTTAGCTTTAGGCAAATCACTCATGGTCGTCGTCCGACTCCGTGTTATCCCAAATCAGTCGGGGATCAAAAGTTACTGCGGCAAGCATCGTCAAGATCACCACACTGGCGAACGCCGCCGCGCCGAGGTTGGCCTCGACACTGGCAAGCCGTCCAAAGTTTACAACCGCCACCAGGATGGCGATCACGAAGATATCCAGCATGGACCAGCGGCCGATGAATTCGATAAAGCGGTACATGATAATCCGTTGTTGCGCGGACAGCGGTTGGTGACGCTGCACCGAGAACAGTAGCAGACCAATACCTATGAGCTTGAACGTCGGCACCAGGATGCTGGCGATGAACACCACGGCGGCGATGGGGAACATGCCGTGCTGCACCAGTTGGATCACGCCGGACATGATGGTACTGGGATCGCCCTGGCCGAGGGAATTGACGGTCATAATCGGTAACAGGTTGGCCGGGATATAGAGAATCGCAGCGGTGATCAGCAAGGCCCAGGTGCGCGTCAGGCTGTTGGGACGACGGGCATGGACCAGCGCACCGCAACGGGTGCAGGTTTGCTCATCGGTGTCCGGTTCTTGCTTGTTCAATTCGTGGCATTCGGTACAAATCAGAATGCCTGCATCAATCGCCCGCATGATCATCCTCTCCTGACAGTGCTTGCCAGATCTGGTGGGGCGACATCACCACCTCAAGCAGAACCTGAACCATTAATAGGCTGACGAAGCAGACCAGACCCAGGCCAATCGTGATGGAGGCCATGTCGGCGAGCTTTACGATCGCCACCAGGACGCCCATCAGGTACACCTCCAACATCCCCCAATCTCTCAGGTGATGGTAAATGCGGTAGAGCAACAGCCCGTAACTGCGACCGATGTTCCAGCGGATGCTGAGCAACACCGCCAATTGGCAGAGCAACTTGAGCAGGGGAATACCCATGCTGCACAGGAACACGACGGCAGCGACGCCGTGCATGCCGGTGTCGAACAGGCCGACGACGCCGGTCCACACGGTGTCCTCCGAGGACTGTCCGAGTAGATTGAGCTGCATGATGGGCAAAAAGTTCGCGGGGATGTACAACAATAGCGCTGCCAAGACTAAGGCGAGGCTTCGTTCGACGACGTTGTGGCGATGCGCGTACAGCTCGTAACCGCAGCGCGGGCACTGGGCTTTTTCGCCGAGGGCGAGCACAGGTTTGCGCATCAATAAATCGCACTCATGGCATGCCACCAGGTCGTCCAGGGGTAAATCCGACACCTTGGGGGCATCAACCGGATCGGGCATAGATAGGGCTCGGACGCTAAAAAAGGTTAGGTACCTATTCTAGTGGTCTGGTTCAGAAATAACTGCGCAATTTTGTCGAGTACCGAGGGGGGCGAGCCACTTGACCCTTTCCGACCGCCCAAAACAAAACCCCTGTCTGCGCGAGCAAACAGGGGTTCTGGAATTTAATCTTGACGATGACCTACTCTCACATGGGGAAACCCCACACTACCATCGGCGATGCATCGTTTCACTGCTGAGTTC
>NZ_JYLL01000028.1 GCF_001439695.1 Pseudomonas veronii | reverse complement strand
CCAGCAGGCGCGGGGGCGGGTCGCATTTACAGCGGCAGAGATCGTCCGAGAGCGCCACCCGTCGCCCTCGTGCCCACTGCTCCAGGCGCGGGCCAACACAGACTATGACTCCGGTGGTTTTGCACATCGGGCAACGCACCTCATGACCTTCAAGGGCGATGTCCACTTGGGTGATGCGAAAGCCCGTCAAACCGCCGACGACGGTCCCGCCAGCGGTGGTCTTGGCTCCTCGGGTAATGAAATAGCGCCGCATGCCAGCCGTGTCCTTTTGTTAGCAGGGACCAGCAGGCTAGGCACGGCAGGCGAGGACGAGAAGTCAGATGCTTCCGAGCCGGATGTAGGTTGCTTCGGTTATCGGGTTGGTGAGGCCGAAAGTCGGGGGTGTCAGCAACCGCTCGTGTTACCACCATTTCCAGCGGCCTTGTTTTTTCAGGGTGGCGATGATGGCTTCGCGCTTGTGGCGGATTTCTAGCATCGTGTGGCGCAGTTCGCGGCAGCGCTTGCTGTTGAGGATCAGTAGGCCGATCAGGGGGCTGAGGAGGGCCATGGAGTAGAGATAAGCGTTGGGGCGGTAGGCGATTGCGGGAAGTGATACCAGCAGGCAGATGAGGTATATCGCCATGTTCAGCCAGACCCAGTGGATGCGTCCGTATAACACTTCGTATTTGGCAAGGGCAAATACTGCACCAAGCCCCGTAGCGCCGAAAAATGATGTCTTGGTAGCAAAACCAATGGGGGACGTCGAGAGATAGGTGAGCATTGTCAGGATCGCCGTCAATCCTATTGAGGTGCATGCGACAAGAATGTCTGCTCCGATTACTGGCATGTACCGCTTGATGAATTCCCAATGGTTTTCAATAAAGATGCCTGCTGATGATGGCCTGCGCGACCGGCAAGCATTATCCCGAAGCAAGACTGGTAGTGCGCAAGGCGGGCGGTTCCAGCCCAGTGGAGTATCTGGTGATCACCCTCAAGGAAGTCATGGTGGTGTCCTACGGCACCGCTGCTGAAAGTAAGGATGAGGTGCTCTACGACAGCATCGCCTTGAACTTCGCCAGCGTCGACGTCAGCTACCAGCCGCAGAAGGCCGACGGCGCCAAGGACGGTGGGCCAGTGAAGTTCGGCTGGAATATCCGGCAGAACGTTAAAGCCTGAAGCCGCACCTTGTGCCCGGATAGCGGGTCTTTGCGCATCCGGGCGCCAGCACCCGCCGAGGCCATTCAAGATGAGCCTCGGTTTTCGTCAACAAAGGATGCTCGTCGTCTATCAACGGCCGCAGCAGTGCATGGAACATCATGTCCCCGAGGAACGGCAGTGGTTCGCGCTTGCCCATGAACTCGGCATACATGCGCCCGAACGCTACCGGCCCGGCTTTGGCGATGTAGGCCAGGGACAGGCGTTCGGTCAGTGACAAACCATCCTGCAGATCACCCTAAATACCGGCAGCGCAACGTCTTTTTACGCGCTTTCAGAAGCTCGCGAAAAATTTTGCGGCGATGGTCTCGTTGGCCTGTGCCATGCGGTGTCTGCGGCAATACTTTTCGTACAGTGCCTAGGAAACAGGGGACTCTTAGATTAGAGTCGATGGCGTGATTGTTCGATGGATACGAGACATTCTTAAGGATTGAGCCATGAAAACCCCGCCACTCAATGCTGTGAAAGCGTTTGAGGCCGTGTCCAGGCATCTCAGTGTAACCAGGGCTGCATCTGAGCTATGCGTGACTCAGGGAGCCACCAGCCAGCAGATCAAGATTCTTGAAAACTACATGAACTGCTCGCTTTTCATAAGGGATGCCAAAGGGCTAACGCTAACCGAGGCTGGCCAGCGGCTCGCCAGCGTAGCTCAGAAAGCACTAGGGGAACTGGCCGCTGTCGCGGAAGAGATCATCGGGACGCAAAGAACAACACTTTCTATTTCTGCCCCACCTTCATTTGCCGTAAAGTGGCTTATTCCAAATCTGGATAAATTTTACGAAAAACACTTGGATCTTAATGTTGTTATTGATGCGTCTTGTGACGTTAGAAGCTTTCGCAGTCATGGTATTGACGCGTCAATAAGATTTGGCAAGGGAGAAAATCTTCCATCAAATAGCAAAGTACTTGGCTGCTCAGAAGTTATCATAGTCGCAAGTCCCGCATATATTAAAAAAACACCTAAAATTGAAACGTATGCCGACCTTTGCGAACATAAATTGATCAGTTATGAAACGAAAATTGAAAGTCATAGAAAACTTCATAAAAGCTGGAAAAATGTCTTTGCTGATTTAGGCTTGTCCCTGGACCTTGGTAAGGCGAGTATCGTTTTTACAGAAGGGCACCTGGCTTTGACCGCAGCCATTCATGGTCATGGGCTGGCTCTAACAGAGTCAATTCTAGTCGATCACGAATTACAAAGTGGTCAACTGGTAAGGGTGCTGGATACTAGTTTTCCGGAGGATAACTGTTACACTTTTTTTAAGCCTGAGTACACGCAGAAAATGGTGGCTTTGGAAAAATTCGAAGATTGGCTAATGAGTTCCTTGGCCTGTTCGCTAAGGAAGGTCTGAAGTACCCACCGATTTTTGATGCCCTCACTGCCTGAGGTTCAAAAAATGCTAAGTCGATCGAAAACAGACCTTTCCTGTCTTTAATTCATGGTTTTTTCCTCTGATCGCTATATTTCAGGGCGATCAGTCCGCATTAGAGACGCACTTCTCCCGCATTCAACAACCATTTTTGCACCGTCCACAGGTACGACAAGGCGAATAAAGTCTTCTGCTGTGCGACGTTGCTGTATAGGTTGGCGATGTCATCTCTTTAGAAAAACTAATGCCTATCGAAGAATTACTCCATCGACTCTAACCTGAGAGTCTCGTATTTTCTAAGCCGCAATGTGAGCGTAATACTCGTCAATCGAAGCCACCTGGCTCGCGGGCAGCATGGTTCATAAGCTGCAACAATCTCCATACCTCCGCGCGATGGTCGGCACCCCATGAGTGGTCATCGTGCCTGAAGACATCAGATGTAAGTAATAGAGTCATCCTATTGATCTTTCTATTCCAAGATAATTTCCGGTGAGGTTCGATCGTTCAACGCAGCATACCGCCGAATCGAAGTACGCAGCACCAAGCATCAGAATAAGACTGAAACCAATTATCATGTGAACATATAGGAGCGACAAAGTGGCACAGCGAGCAACTATTATCCTCTCTGAGGAAAACATTGGTGAAATTGTCGCAGCCGTCGGGCTCGACACTTTAATGGATGAAACGATTGCAAAACTACGTGATGCCCTCAACGTGTTTGGTGATGGCCAGGTTGAAATACAACCGCGCACCGGTTTTGTCTATGAAACTCCGGAAATGGGGCTGATAGAGTTTATGCCGGCTTACCGCCGGGATAAAAATGTCGCGTTAAAAGTTGTTGGCTACCATCCGGGAAATCCGTTTAACCGGGGCATGCCGACGGTCATGGCCACTAACTCCCTATATGACGTAAGGGACGGCCACCTTATTGCGGTGATCGATGGAGTATTTGCAACAGCAGTACGAACGGGCGCAGCATCCGCTGTGGCTTCGAAGTTGCTGGCTCATCCTGAAAGCAAAACCCTTGGGCTGATCGGAGCTGGCGCCATGGCAGTGACCCAGGCCCATGCCCTCAGTCGAATTTATGACTTTGACGCAGTCTTGATCCACGATATTGACCCCGCAGTGGAAAAAACTTTCGCCAAGCGGGTATCCGCCCTGGGAATTACACCGATCATCGCTTCCAAAGAAAGGGTACTGGCAGAGTCCGACATCATCTGTGTTGCCACCTCCATTGGCCTTGATGCAGGCCCGGTTCTCCACGCTGGCGGGATGAAACCACATGTACACATCAATGCTATTGGTGCCGACACGCCGCGCAAATATGAATTATCAACAGAGCTGCTCAAAAGCTCGTTCCTTGTCACGGATTATCTGGAACAGGCCATTAACGAAGGTGAATGCCAGCAATTGAGTAAAGACGAATACGGCTATATCGGCCCTGAGCTGCACAAAATAGTGAAAGAGCCGCAAGCCTATATCCAATATCAGATGAAACAGACCATCTTTGATAGCACCGGTATTTCATTGGAAGATCAGATAATGACCGAGGTCTTGATCGATCAGGCGGAGAGACTAGGGCTTGGTCAGCGGATCCTGATTGAAGCGGGATGTGATGACCCCATGAACCCATATCTTTTCTCAAATTCCGCGAACGCTCTTGATACCGTCAAGAATACAGTGCACGACCGTACCTTAAAATTAGCATGAGTAGAGAAAGACAGGCCATGACAAGCGCAACTCTGATAGACAGAAAAGCACTATCTGTAGCAGTGTTCTTTGGGTTTTTATCTGCTCTTATCTGGGGAGCCTGGCCTGTTCTTTCCCGTTTTGGGGTTCAAAAAACGCTGTCTCCCTATGACATCGCGGCCTTACGCTTTATGGTGGCCGGATTGATTTTGCTGCCTTTTGTTCTAAAGAAAGGGACAGGCATGCTTGGTCTGCCGAAAACCCTGCTCCTTACAGTGGGGCAGGGTATTCCGCACGTACTTCTGGGAATCCTCGGATTGGCATATGCCCCCGCCGGACATGCTGGCGTTCTCATCCCCAGTGCGATGATTGCGGTTTCCACAATTGGGGGCTGGTTCTTCCTTCGTGACAGGCCGGAAAAAGCGGTACTGATCGGGATTTTTATCATCATGGTAGGGGCGACTCTTTCGGGGTGGCAAAGCATGTCGGAAAGCGGTGGACAGGCCTGGCTGGGAGACCTGCTATTCATTGCTGCCGGAGCATTATGGGGGATCTATACCATTGCCTCGCGTGCATGGGACGTGGATGCGTTCCAGGCCACAGCTTTGGTATCCGTCATTTCCATGTTGCTCTACCTACCTCTATATTTCATTTGGGGAACCCCAGGTATCCTCTCCGCACCCGTTTCTGAAATAGTTTTCCAATCCCTATTCCAGGGCGTATTTGCGGCGATTCTGGCCCTGCTGTTCTATACGAAGGCTGTGACAGTGCTTGGTGCAACCCGTGGCTCCATCTTTGGCGGTCTGGTCCCTTGCATAGCGTCCGTGCTGGCTATCTTCGTCCTATCGGAAGTACCCAGTCTGATCGAAGTCGCCGGGATGGTGCTGGCCAGCGGCGGTATGATCTATATCTTCGGGTTTCGAAAATAGAGTTTGGGTTTGAATCTTTGGACAGGTCCCTGTACGGATGGCAGTTACTTGCCCCCCCGCCAGATCCCTTCGTGCGTAACCCTAAGCCTTGGGGTGTGGGCGGACGGTTACTTTGGCCACAACGCCAAGATCAGAAAGTCGAAATCACCCAAACCGCATAGAGCCACGGGCCATCAAGCTACGACCCAAACTCTACCCTCTACTGGCTAAATCGCGGCAGTCTGCTCACGATGACATCAAGAAAACGCGCACCCCACAGTCTCCGTGCGGGTTTGCATAGAATGCACAGGTCGCTTCTGGAGGTTATCGTGCAACATCTGCGCCAAAATGCTTGCATATTCTGCCTCAACAGTAACAGACACGCCGCTTCTGCGGATCTCGCTGTGGGATACTTTGGATTTGTGCAGCTCGCTATGACACATAATCATCTCTACAATCGAGTCGAGGTGGGCAGGAGCTGGGTTTCCTATAGTGCTTACCCTCATGAGGTCGTTGTCTGATAGTGCGGATCTTTCGCGCCTAAGTAGCTGCGATCTTTCTAAGATATTTTCTGCTAGAGATTTATCGCATTGATCAATGCAGTAAATGGAATGACTTTCTGAGTCGCTGTGTAACATATCAAAAGCTATGCCATGATCAGAGAGCTCCTGTAAAGCATCGTGAGTTTTATAAGATTGATTTATACTTAGGGTCGACTTTCGCGAGCTGGTTATAATGGCTTCTATAGGATTTTCAAATGTTTGTTCGCCAGCAATCACTGTTCCGTTTTGTGAACTGCCGGTCTGTTTGATAAAAAGTTTCACCCCCGAAACCATCCCAGCATAAGCCGCACGCTTGTGTAATACCTTTGCGCCTAGCGTGGACATTTCAAACATTTCCAAGTGCGATATTCTTGTAAATATTCTTGCGTTTTTGCTAAGGCGGGGGTCCAAAGAGAAGACTCCTTGCACGTCGGTATATATCTCGCATGCTTCGGCCCCCAAGGCTTTAGCTAACTCAACCGCTGATGTGTCAGAGCCTCCTCTGCCTAGCGTCGATATTAGGCCTTCACTTGTTATTCCTTGAAATCCCGTAATTATCGGGATCACACCGCTTGCACTGACTCGAAGTATATTTTCAGTCTTGATCTTCGAGATAGTCGCATTGGCATGGATGTTGTTCGTCACGATGCCCGCCTGACACCCAGTCAACGGGACCGCCTTGAGCCCTATGTCATGCAGCACTTGTACCATGAGCCCGGCAGCTATTTGCTCGCCGGCACTTACAACCATATCCATCGCAATATGGCTTATGTGTTGTGAGTAATTATTCATCAGCCCCATCAAACGGTCCGTCTCACCGGCTTGCGCAGATACCACCACTACAACTTTTTTCCGAGTTTTACAGCTTCATGGACATGAGAGGCTGCGCTGCGTATCGCCTTCAGATCCTTCATAGATGTACCGCCAAATTTCATTACTGTTGTTCTCATCATTCACTTCCCTATTTGAATGGCTTGATTTCGCCGGATATAACCTTTCGATAGAAGGTCAAGTAATTCGGCTCGATGACTTCCATGCTTGAGCGAGCGAGATTATGTAAGGTTTGGCAATTACCCATAGGGACGCTGGCCAAGCTATGGTGCGCGGTGTGCAAATTGTTTCCGTTCGTATACCAACGTGCAATCCATGATGCTTCGATGCTTCTTGTATTTCTGTTGAAGTTTGGTTCGTTATAAGCATCTAGACCGAAGTGTTCAGGAAGTTCAATTAAATAGTGGGCAGGCTCCGCAATCAAAATCATTGGGATGAGCCAGGCGAAAACAAAAAACGTTGAGCCGGAAAGTAAAGTAAAAACTATGGTGGTTAATACGATTATGAGGTAGAGACGATATTCCTGTCTGGCGTTGTTTTCCGCTTTGCTATCTTCTATGTCTTGTAGTTTTATCCCAATCAGGCTTTTGAACATAAGTTTGATCACGCGACCAAACCTGCTGGGGTTCATTGCAGCGCTAAATAGCTTTAGAGGGCTGTCCATTCCTTTTTTGGGGTAGTTGAAAAACTCACTATTCAGCTCAGTGCCAAGATGCCTGTGATGGCGAAGATGGTGGTATTTGTAGTGGGAAAATGAATTGAGCATAAACAAACCACAGAAGAACCCTAATAGTCTGTTCAGTTTCTGTGATTTAAACGCATGCCCATGTAGTAGTTCATGTTGGAGTTCTGTGAAATGAGCGTAAATTAATCCAAGAAAAATCACATCCAGGACTTTTCCATACCAGGGGAGGTTGATAGTTCCGTTTTCGTCAAGGAGCAGCGCTGCGATTCCTAACGAAATGAAAAGTACCGCGTTAGAGTATATGAGTGCTGTGCGGATAGGCGTTTTCTTCATAAGATGCTTTTTGAGGGTCGCCTCTAGTTTTGGTGTTCCCCTGTAATTTTCAGAGTGGTTTTGTTCAATAAGCAGCGGGTAAATGGGTGTGTCTGTCATATGCGCTCAGTACTAACAAGAGACTTGTTTTCCTGCTCCTTAGGATGATTTAACAAGCGCAAATTTTTATTGGAAGACAGCATCGGCTGCAATGGAGTAATGCTATCTTCGGTATTAGTTTCTCTATTGGTCGATGCTCTGGCATTTTACGAATGCAGGGCCATGATCAGGCGCAATGTCATCAACGTAAGCCCTGCAGCCTTTAGGGAAGGTCTGAAGTACTCATCGATTTTTGATGCCCTCGCTGCTTGAGGTTCAAAAAATGCTGAGTCGGTCGAAAACAGACCTTTCCTGTCTTTAATTCATGGTTTTTTCCTCTGATCGCTGTATTTCAGGGCGATCAGTCCGCATTAGTTCTGCATCAAGCGAACCCGTAACATGGCCAGCAACGGATACGCCGGACGACCGCCTTCGCCTTTCGGATAATGCGGCTCGATCAGGGCAATCAAGCCCTTCCAGGGCACGACCTGATCCATCTCGATCAGGAAGCGCTCATGGCGGGTCTGCCTACGTTTGTCGGCATACCCGGCATCGGCGAAGGACATCTGTTTCATCGGGGCTCAACCGTTCGATTTGTGCGAGGCGGGTATTTCACCAAATCTGGGAGTTTTTTAGAGTTTCCTTAACGCTTTTTGACGCCAGTCTTCGTCGTCATCGACGGTGGTGATTACCTTGAAAGCACCTTGCACTGGGCCTCACAGATATTATGTCCGGCCCGGACGAAATCCCCTCCGCGAATCAAGGCCGCCATACCGGCGACAGCTGTTCATCAAGGGCCCAATGCGATTGGCCGGGCCTCAGGCAAACACCGCCGACCCAGCGTTCATGGCTGGCGTGGTCCAGCCAATAAGCATCGCCGCCCAGCACGGTGTGCCCCAGCGCTGTCAGCGCCAGCACCCGCCGAGGCCATTCAAGATGGGCCTCGGTTTCCGTCAACAAAGGATGCTCGCCGTCGATCAACGGCCGCAGCAGTGCATGGAACATCATGTCGCCGAGGAACGGCAGCGGTTCGCGCTTGGCCATCAACTCGGCATACACGCGCCCGAACGCTACCGGCCCCGCTTCGGCGATGTAGGCCAGGGACAGGCGCTCGGTCAGTGACAAACCATCCTGACTGCCGGGCAACTCCTGCAACTGGCGCAGTAAGGCGTGTGCAAGAAAGGGCAGCGCCGTGTGCGTCCCGTGGGCCAGTTCCGCCCACTGCACGGGGGAACTGGCGCAATACGCCGCCCACGCCTGTTTGGCCAACTGCACCGCCTCGTCATCGATCAAGCGCCGCTGCGGCCATAACCACGCCAGTACATCGGGGGCCAGTTGGCCAATGCCGATAAACCGTTCTACCCCCGGGATGCGGTCCACCTCGATCAGCTCCAGCTTGCGCGGTGCCTGGTCAAGAGCGGCCAGGGCGCGGATCAGGAACAGTTGGTCATACGCATCCGCCTCGCACCACAGCACGCTGTGTTCGGCGCTGGCCAAGGTTTCCAGTTGGTTGTATTCGTCGGCGACACGGCGCGCCACATCCGCTTCGCCCAGGGCAAAGGCGTGACTGATGAACGCGCTGCGCATGGCGCGGAATGCCTCGCGGGGCAGGTCGCGAACCGGGCCCATGCACAGCGGGTCGGTGAGCATCTGGAAGTGCCCCTTGAACCCCGCCAGTTGCAGGCTGTGGGCAATGTCGTTGCCACAGCGCCAATGGCTGGTGCGGGCTTCATCGCTGGCGGCGAAATCGGGATGGCGGGCGGCGAAGTCGATGGCGTCGACATGGGCCTTGAGCTGCGGCCAACTGCTGAAACCCAGCTGCTTGGCGATCTGCCATTGCGCCTGGGACAAGGTGGCGTCGGGGTTTTCGCTTTTCAGGCGCGGCAACAGTTCCTTGGCGCGCTTGCGCTGCTGCTCAAGGTTGAGACGGCCATCAGTGGTCGAGGATACGCGGCGTTGCGACATACGAGCTCCTTGCACACACCTTTTCCGCTTTAAGGTTGGGAGTCGTAGAAATGATTGAGTGCTTCACTGTCTTGGGCGCAGCCCTTTCCGCGGAAGGTGGCGTAGAGAGCGCCAGGCGGCAAATATAGGCAGGGCAGGGGGTGATTGCAAGGCGCCCGCCACGGGACCGGTCGCCATCGCTTGAACTTTTGCTATGAAAAGCCTGCCCGCCTGCTTCACCATTGCGCCTGACCGAAACATGAGGAGCCTCGCGTCCATGAGCGCACTGATCGAAACCCGCGCCCTGGCGCGCCGGGATGAGCGTCGCCAGGCGGTCTTGCTCCAGCCCACTGACTTCGCCCTGCACCGCGCCGACCGCGTGTCGATCACCGGCGCGTCCGGTTCCGGCAAGAGTGTGTTCCTGCGCGCACTGGCGTTGCTGGACGCGCCCGCATCGGGGCAGGTCCTGTGGAATCATCGGCCGATCGCTAACGCAGACATTCCCGAGTACCGCAGCCGCATCTGCTACCTGTCCCAACGCCCGGCGCTGATCGACGGCACCGTGCTGGACAACCTGCGTTTCCCGTTCAGCCTCAAGAGCCTGCGTAAACGTCATTTCGAGCTGGCGACCGTCACCGCGCTGCTGCAGCATGCCGGCAAGTCGCCGGACTTCCTGGCAAAAAATGCCAGTGACCTGTCGGGCGGCGAGTCCCAGGTGGTGGCGTTGATCCGCACCCTGCAGCTCAACCCCGAGGTGCTGTTGCTGGATGAACCCACCGCCGCCCTCGACCCCGCGTCCTCGCGTGATGTCGAAGCGCTGATCGATGCCTGGTTCGCCGATGACCCGACCCGCGCGTATGTCTGGGTGTCCCACGACTTGGAACAGGCCCAACGCATGAGTGACATCCACCTGCACATGAGCGCCGGTGTGCTGAGCGGAGCCACCCAAGCATGAACTACCAGAACCTGACCGCGCTGGACATGGCCATCGCCGCCGCGCTGATCCTGATCAACGGCGCACTGTCGCTGGCGTTGCGCCTGGGCCTGGAGCGCCAGTTGCTGTGGGCCGCCGTGCGTACCGTGGTGCAACTGCTGGCGATCGGTTACCTGCTGGGCTGGGTGTTCGCGTTCGCCTATTGGTACGTGGTGCTGCCGCTGATGTGCGCGATGACCCTGATTGCCGGCCTGTCGGCGGCGGGGCGCGGGCGGCGCACTTACCGTGGGCAACGGATCGACAGCATCGTCTCGGTGTGGGGTAGTTCGTGGCTGGTCACGGCGGTGGGCTTGTTTGCGGTGATTCGCATCCACCCATGGTACGAGCCGCAGTACGCGATCCCGATCCTCGGCATGATCCTCGGCAATACCCTGACCGGCGTGTCCCTGGGCATCGAGCGCATGACCCAGGAACTGACCTCGGGCCGCAACACCATCGAGATGATCCTCGCCCTCGGCGGCTCACGCTGGGAAGCGGCGCAGGAAGCGATCCGCCAGGCGGTGCGCGCCGGGATGATCCCGACGCTGAACCAGATGGCCGTGGTCGGCATCGTCAGCCTGCCGGGCATGATGACCGGCCAGGTGCTGGCGGGCGAGAGCCCGGTGGATGCGGTGCGCTACCAGATCGTGATCATGTTTCTGATCGCCGCTTCGTCGGCGTTGGGCACGGTCGGCGCGGTGCTGCTCACCTACCGGCGCCTGTTTTCCAGGAGCCATCGGTTTTTGCGCGATCGGCTGCAAGAGCGCTGACGGCCAGGCGATGGACTGTCGGTGATTGTTTCACCGCGTGAAATGCTCGATTGTAAATCCTGGTGATTCCATCGATAGGCGCCACGGCGGAACATGCCTGGCGTCAAGACCCCCACTTCTTTGGAGCCTTTCATGTCCCAGCCTGCGATCAAACTCTATGGTTTCCCCCTGTCCGGCCATTCCCACCGGGTCGAGCTGATGCTGTCGCTGTTGAGCCTGCCCAGCGAATTCATCCTGGTCGACCTCAAGCAAGGCGCGCACAAAACCGCTGAATTCGTCGACACGATCAACCCGTTCGGCCAGGTGCCGGCGATCGATGACAACGGCACCGTACTCGCCGATTCCAACGCGATTCTGCTGTACCTGGCGAGCAAGTACGGCAACGGCCAATGGCTGCCGAGCGACCCGCTGGGGCAGGCGCGTGTGCAGCGCTGGCTGTCGGCCGCCGCCGGTCAGCTCCACGCCGGGCCGGCGACCGCGCGGCTGGCGGTGGTGTTTGGCGCGGATGTCGATACCGTCGCCGCCATCAGCCGCTCCCACGCCTTGTTGCAATTGGTAGAGCAGCAGTTGGGCCAAAGCCGCTTCCTGGTCGGTGAGCAGCCGAGCATTGCCGACATCGCTTTCTACACCTACGTGGCTCACGCGCCGGAAGGCAATGTGTCGCTGGCCGACTACCCTCAAGTACGCGCCTGGCTGGCCAGTATCGAAGCCTTGCCGGGGTTTGTCGGCATGCCACGCACGGCGGTGGGCCTGCAATCACAGTAACCTTCAAGAGGGACACCGATGGACCGCTTTCATGAAATGCAGGTGTTCCTCGCGGTGGCCGAGGAGGAGAGCTTCGCCGCCGCCGCACGCCGCCTGAAAACCTCGCCGCCCAGCGTGACCCGGGCGATTGCCGCGATGGAACAGCGCATCGGCACCCAACTGCTGGCGCGCACCACTCGCAGCCTGCACCTGACCGAAGCCGGCCAGCGCTACCTGGAAGATTGTCGACGCATCCTCGCCGAGCTGAATGAAGCCGAGGAAGCGGCGGCGGGCAGTTATTCCATCCCCTGCGGCCAACTGACCGTGACCGCCCCGGTGCTGTTTGGCGAGCTGTATGTGGCGCCGTTGCTGGGGGCGTACCTCGATCGTTTTCCTCTGGTGAACATCAACGCTTTGCTGGTCGATCGCGTGGTGAACATGATCGACGAAGGTGTCGACGTGGCCGTGCGTATCGGCCATCTGCAGGAGCCGGGGCAACAGGCGATCCAGGTCGGTGAAGTGCGGCGGGTGGTGTGTGCGTCGCCCGGCTATCTCGACCGGCACGGGCGGCCGCAACATCCCACGCAGTTGCGTGAAGCCAAAATCGCTACGTCGTCGGCCAGCCAATTGATCAGCGCATGGCAATTCGTCGACGGCGAGCAGGAACTGACGGTGCCCATCGAACCGCGCCTGGTGGTCACGGCGAACAACGCCGCGATCAACCTGGCGCGCATCGGCTGGGGCATGACCCGGGTGCTGTCCTATCAAGTGGCGGCGGCGGTGGCGGCCGGTGAACTGGAGATTGTCCTCGACGCGTTCGAGCCCGCGCCGCTGCCGATCCAGGTGGTGTTCCAGAAGGGCGCCCGCGTACCGGCGAAGGTGCAGACCTTCGTCGACTTCCTCACCCAGCATTTCGCGCAGGACCGTGGCCTGAACCCAGCGTCGCGGCGGCCGAACTGATGGAGCGCTATCGCGATATGCAGCTGTTTGCGGCGCTGGCCGGGCAACCGAGCCTGGCGGCGGCGGCGCGCAGCGCCCGGGTGTCCGGCGCGACGCTGGTGCGCGCGTTGGCGCGCTTGGAAGCGCGTCTGCAGGTGGCGTTGCTGCAACGCAGTACGCGGGGTGTCCGCCTCACCGAAGCCGGTCGAGCCTACCTCGCCGACTGTGTCCGCCTGCTGGCGGCCGTGGACGCCGCTGAAGCCTCGGCCAACGGCTCGCATGTGCAGGCCCAGGGCAATCTGCGGGTGTTCCTGCCGTTTCTGTTCAGCCGGTATGTGATGGCGCCGATCCTGGCCGGTTATATGGATCGCCATCCCGATGTTTACCTGACAGCCCGCTACCACGACTATTACCCGAACCTGCACGAAGAGGGGCTGGACGTGGCGATCCTGGTCGGTGCGTTGCCCAACTCGTCGCTGATCGCGCGGCCAGTCGGCCAGGTGCGGCAGGTCCTCTGCGCCAGCCCCGATTACCTTGCGGCCCACGGCGAACCCGCGCACCCGCACGACCTCAAGCAGCATCGCCTGATCGCCAGCGCCGATCAGGTTCACTGGGATTTCCCCCATACCCACCTCAAGGCGCGTACACGCCTGCGCTGCACCACGGTGCAAGGTGCGATCAATGCGGCCGTGCATGGCGCGGGGATCATCCGGTGCCTGAGCTACCCGGTTCACGAGCACCTGGTCAGCGCGCAATTGCGCCGCGTCCTGCCCGCCCACGAGCTGGCGCCGTTGCCGGTCAACGTGGTCTACCGCGAAGGCCGCCAGGCGCCGATGCGCGTGCGCAGTTTTGTCGATCACTGCGTGGCGGCGTTGCGCGAGCATCCGGCATTTCAGTTGGCGTAATGCTCGATTGCCGAACGTGGGTATTCTCTCGCCGCGTGGCGGGGCGCAGCATCTGGCTATCTGACACGAGGTGATCGCCATGAACCTGATCGAACACTCCCCCTGGCACGCCGGCGAACGGCAGATGCAAGCCAGCGCCGGCGCCGCCGAGCGTATGGACATGATTGGCGCCAAGGTGATCCGCGATCATCTGCCCGAGCAACACCGGGGGTTCTATCCGCTGTTGCCGTACCTGATGCTCGGCGTGGTGGACGCGCACGGCATGCCCTGGGCGACGATGATCGAAGGCGCGCCGGGGTTTGCCCATTCACCCGACCCGCACACCTTACAGATCGACAGCCTGCCCGGCAGCGGCGACCCGGCGCGCTCCGCCCTGCAGCCAGGGGCCGCCGTCGGCTTGCTCGGCATCGACCTCGACACGCGCCGCCGCAATCGCCTGAATGGCCGGGTCGGCGCGCTGGATGCCGAGGGGTTTGCGGTCGATGTGGTCCAGACCTTCGGCAATTGCCCCAAATACATCCAACTGCGCCCTGTCGATGGGATCGCCCGCCAACCCGGGGGCGTGGCCGAGCGCAGCAGCCGCCTGGATGACGCCGCGCGCGTAATGATCCGCAACGCCGACACGTTCTTCGTCGCCAGCTATGTGGACATCGACGGCGAACGCTCGGTGGACGTCTCCCATCGCGGCGGCAACCGCGGCTTCGTGCGCGTGGAGGGCGACGTGCTGACCATCCCCGACTTTGCCGGCAACCTGTTCTTCAACACCCTGGGCAACCTGCACGCCAACCCGGTGGCGGGGTTGTTGTTCATCGACTTTGCATCGGGCGACGTGATGCACCTGGCCGGGCACACTTCGTTGATCCTCAACGGCCCCGAGGTGGCGCGGTTCGAGGGCGCGCAGCGGTTGTGGACGGTCACGGTGGAACAGGTGGTCCGCCGCCCGGCGGCGTTGGCGTTGAGGTGGCGGTTTGCGGAGTTTTCGCCGTACAGCCTGGCGACGGGGCGTTGGTAGGGCACTGGCTGTGCGGCCACCAATACCCTGCCCGAGCGGACGTTGCCCGACGGTCAGGACTACCTCAAGCCGATCCATGTCATGGTCGACGACTCGCTGAATGCCGCGCAAATTCGTAACCGGTTACGCGAAACCGGGGTGTTTCACAGTGTCGAAACCGGCCGGGGCAAGGCAGGGGATTATTCGGTGTTGATCCGCTTCAATAGCCAGCGCGATTTGCCATCTTTCCCGGTAATTCTGCTGAGTACGGCGACGCTGTTTTTGCTGCCCTTGTCCCAGAGTATCGACACCACCACCGAGTTTTCCCTGCAACATAATGGAAAGCGCCGATGAGCGTCTCTATTCCGCCGCCCGAATCCCGGCTCGATCAGCAAAAAACGCGCAGACCTTTCCTCTAAGAACATATGGCGAATAGTTGAAGTTAGACCGTATGTCGGATTCTCTTATAAGTTTCTTTGAATGTGTTCTGCGTCCTACACGCTCTTCCTGGATTAAAATAAAAGTTATATGTGCAGGTTGAAGCTTCGTAAGGTATTAATTCTGCGAGGGTTAAGTGTTCCTGTTTAGCGTGGGTGGAGATTTTTTATCTTACATAGAGTTATTTGTTTTCTGATTTTTATGAAGGAACTTTCCTAAAGTCGTTGGTAAATTTTCCTACATTATAAGGTATGCAAAAATTGCATTTTTTTCCAGAAAAGCTAGATTGCTATCGTCACTTGTTTATAAGTGGGCAAAGATAGTGTCTGTGTGGACTCAGGAGAATTGAGATGAAAAGTGAAGAGTTTGGAGAGCTGTTTTTTAGTTTTGATAATGAGTACGGGTTCAATCCGTATGCAGGTAACGCCGGCGCATCAGGAAGCCAAGGTGGGTGCGGCGGAAGCGGTGGATGTGGCGGCGGCGGTGGATGCAACGGCGGTAGTGGTGGGTGTGGTCACAATTCAATAACCGAGCAACAACCAACGAGTGAGTAAATTTAACCATCACCCACTTAACGAGGTTTTCCGGCGGAGGCTAGAAAACCTCTACAGGGGAATGCATGATGAATATAACCATACCTAACTATGAAATTTTGAATTTTGAAACGGAAAGCTTAATTATCTCTGATATGGGTGTTTCAAAGGTGCACTCGCAACCGCTGCTGAAAGCACTTCGGCAGCTTAAACTGTCGAGTGTTATGACCAAGGACGATGTGGACGAGGTACTTTCTGAAAATGGTCTGGAGGCCAACAGTGCGTTTGAATTTTTGAAGGGGATCATTCCTTTTGGCGCTGTTGAGGAATTATATTTTGAAAAGACAGTGGTTGTGCACTCTTTGGGGAGGAAAGGCTTTTTTGAGGATGTTTTTAGGCAGGAGTTTTCTGGGGTTTTAGAGTTCAAAGAGTTTTCAAACGACGTCGTTGAGTTCGTTAGAGGCGGCAGATGTTTTGTGGTGTTGATATGTTATGGTTATGAATATGATTCTATAAAGAAGCTACATTTTGATTTGGCGAAAGCTTCGCCACAAAGTGCTATTAGCGTTTGTTGGCCGATGGGTGGTTTTTTTTGTATAGGACAGCCATATATTGCAGAAATCGGAAACCCTTGCCATTTTTGCACCGTTGACAGGCTGGTCAATAATGAGTCTGTTACGCATTCTAAAAATAACTGGGCAAGCGTTCTGGCATTTTGTAAAGGAAAGCATGTCAGTGTGCCTTTCAAGGCATTAAGTCTTTATCAAGAATTGATTGTGATCGGTGCTATAGTCAGGAACGTTAAGTTTTTTACTGATGTTGGCATGGTGCGCAAGTATCAGGATAATATTCTGTATGCGACATACCTCCAGTTAAGTGATGGTAGGATTTTTGAAGAGCCGAACTCGCACTGGTATATGTGTGATTGTTTGGGGGCGGAAATATGAAAAAAGTCCCGCATGATTATTATCTCAGGTTTATAGATGCGTCGGTCTATGAAGAGGTACTTGAATTTCATAGTAAGGGTAATTTTACTCTCCATAAGGCATTTCAACATCACACCAGCTTGCATTTTCTGGATGAGGGGCATCTTGCACAATTAACAGGGAACGAATTGGTTCTCTATCCTGACATGGATTTGACGGTTGAACTAAAGCTCTCCGATGAACACAGGAAAGGGCTGCTATGCCGAAATGAGTCTTGTGAGAGATTTGTGCCAGGAGAGTTGGAGTTTGCAGATGTCGAAAAGTTGGTTAGTCCATTGCTATCAATGAATACGGAATCTTACAAGAGGGGCTATCCAAGTGGTGGGGCGCTTTACCCGGCCGAAGTTTTTCTTTGTTCTCTTTCTAATGAATGTAGTACCTGGCCGGGTGCGGGAAAGATTCTGCATTTACTTCCAAAGTCTAGAAGGTTTGAAGTGATGCAGGTTGAGACTGATCTTGAAAAACTCAAAGCGGCCATCCTGACTCCACCCAATGATATTGGCAGCCCCAGTTTGGCTCTGATTTACGTTGCCTATATGCCGAAGAACTTGTTCAAGTACCGGTATCGTGGCTACCGAATGGCGCTGATGGAAATTGGCTCAATTTACATGCTGGTGGAACTCCAAGCTAAATCTCTGGGACTGGCATGCCGACTCTGGTCTGCGTATACAGATTCTATGCTTTGTAAGGTGCTAGGGTTGAATCCAGCCCTGTTCTTTCCTATGTGTGTTCATTTTATAGGCAGGCAGCATGAAAGTTATTAATTTAATGCAGAAGCCAGACCTGCCTGGTTCATTGCTGTTTCAGCCCGCAGGATTGCTCGCGTTACCACACTCTGTAGAAGTATCTGATGCGCTATCGGTAAATGGGTCCGGCGTGGGTGGAGGTTCGAATTCAATCAAAACTGCCTTAGGTGAATATTTTGAACGTCGTCATTTTTATAGAGAAATTCTTTCGAGTAAGTATGGTTTTCTCAGTGAGTCATTGACGGGCGCAGAAGTTAATAGCTTTGCCCGTGCGTTTATTCAGACGGCATCTAGAAAGGTTTCTATTAGGGAGGTTGAGGAGCATAAGTTTACTTTAAGTAAGGTTGTGAGAGCTCTAGATTTCTCTATGTGCTTGATTCCCACAGTCTGTATTTCTCTTTCTTCATATGGTCTTGATGATGATAATTTTATTTATCCGCTGAGAGATACCTGTGGGTGCAGTTTCCATTGGTGCCCCAATTTAGCTTTTTTAGGCGCCGTGAAGGAGTATCTTGAGCGGCAATTCCTTGTAAGGTTTTGGTTGACGAAAAAATGTCGCTCCGTAGTGTCCACTGATCGAGCGTTAGAGCTATTGTCGCGCAAAAAAATAAGGCACTTATATCATGCTCTTATTTCTGCGGGTGAGATCTCGGCGTTTGATATTTCTGATGCTAGATTTCCGGGTGTTTGCATATTGGTTGTGTATGGCCAAAGCAAGGAAAATCATCATGTGAATTATTGCGCAGGAATGTCCTATTCGGCGACGGTTAGTGATGCGCTTGAAAAATCAATACTGGAGCTTTGGCAAACTTATCGATTTATGGATTTGTTTAAGTCTGTTGATTCTGATGAGAAACGGATTGAGGACTATTATTTACGATATTTTTTAGAATGTAATTTATATAAAACGTATCAGGAAATTATTGATGTTCAGGTTGTTGCTGACGGAAAGAGGTCGGTATCGCCGGTGGAGTTTACGTTGTCCGGTTTTTTGTCTGCGTTAAATGAACAGGGTGTTTTAGGTTATTTTTATGTAAGGCGTTCGATGGTTAATGGTATCGGCTGTGTTTTTAGTAAATATGTTTCGCCTGATCTTTTTCTTCATATGAATAACTCGCAAAATATAAATTTGAGCAATAAGTACTCCAAGGAATTTGCGGGCGCGATACTGCAGTCACGCTTGGAGAAAATGGTGCCGTTTCCCTGAGGTGAGTGATGAAATACTACCCTTTGTATAAGCCGTTTTTGTTGGCGGGACTATTTATTAAAGAGCAGTTAAAGGAGCCCGTCGCCCTGTTTTGGATTGTTATATCTCCTGCGGTAACTTTCTATTTGATAAGCTATGCTAGGGCGGGTGGTGGCGAAGTGCCTAAAAGTTATCTGGATAGTACCTCGTGGTTTTATGCGTTCGTATCGTCGAGTGTTGCTCTCTTTGGCTTGGCTTTTTATATAGTGGGGAGAAGAGAGAGTGGCTTTCTAAGGTCTTTCGTATATACCTGGCGTACAAAGGCTGTCTTTCTTGTCGGGCAATTTTTTGCCTATTCTGTTATGTCAATTGTCTATTGCTCAGCTTTTTATGTGTTTACGCGAAATTACTTTGGTGTGATGGAGGTGGCTGAGTTTCTTACTGTTCTTGCAAGGTTCTATATATGCTTTCTCCTGTTTTCCATTCCCTCGCTTCTGTTGACGTTGATTCCGATAGGCTTTCAAAATGCCAACACGCTGTTCTCTATATTGTCTTTCCTGATGCTGGCACTCGGAATTGTCGGTATGAATTCGTCTCACCCGCTATTTGAAGTGATTAGGTTTCTCAATCCGATGTGGTGGGCTAATCGGATTATATTGGTCGGTGTCGCTGAATGTTTACTCCTTGTTATAGTGGTTATGTGTTTTTTTATTCTTTCATTTTTGACAACCTTACGTTTTTTGCGCATTAACCCAGTTTGGAGTCGTTATTGATGAAGCGGCTTGTCGTAAAATCACTTGGTATCAAGTACGCGCGTCATGTCGTGTTTGAAAACGCGTCATTGACGATCGAGGCTGGATCGATCTCAGGCCTGTTAGGACCTAATGGTTCTGGTAAAACGACTTTTTTTGATGCGGTGTGTCGTCTGAAAAAAATAAACTCCGGTGAGATATCTAATTCGTTCTCAAGGCTGCTTTATCTATCGCAAATCATTGCTACGCCGCCGGTGCTGCGTATGTTTGATGTTTTTAAGATGATGATGCTATTTTGCTCCGATACAAAGGTCACACAAAAGCACGCGCTGGAAAAAATTGAGAAATGGAGTCCGGGGATAGCTGAACGCTATTGTGAAATATGGAAGAAAAAATCGTCCCTTTGCAGTTACGGAGAAAAGCGATGGTTTTTTACATTATCCCTACTCTCCGTTAACGCAGATCTGGTGATACTGGATGAGCCCACCGCAGGTGTCGACCCTGAGTTTCGTTATCACATCTGGAAATGCCTGGAGGGGGCTGCTGCAGAAGGTGTCGCTGTTTTAGTTTCATCGCATAACGTCGATGAGATCGTTGCTCACTGCGATGACTTTTACATGCTGAGTCAGCAGCGTTTCAACCGCTTCACTGATGCGCAGGGTTTCATGAACGCATATGGTGCATCCAGTTTGGATGAGGCATTTATTCATGCGGCGAGCCTGCCAAAAGGTTAAAGGCAGGCATTCGTTAAGCTCGGTTATTTCCTCATCGGGATAAACGCCACGCTCCCCCCCGCACGCTGGTGAAACAGCCGCTCGCCATTGTCAGGCTGGGTGGTGATCACCTGATGATCCGCGCCCAGGTAGGCCAGGGGCGTGGGATCGTCCTTGGAGTACTGCGCGATGATAATCGTGTGTTGCGGATCGAAGCGGCGGCCGCTGGTGTGTTCCAGCCAGGTCATGAACGCAGCGCTGTCGCCCTGGCGGGGGAAGTCCTGGGTTTCGGCGACGTAGTAGAACGGCTGACCGCCGTTTTGCAGGTACATCGGCAGTTTGTTATCGACTTCCACCAGCACCATTTGCCATTGGTTCCATGGCGCGGTCTTCTCGGCTTGAGCTTGCACGTCCTCGACGAAACGCGTCACGCCGCCGTTGCCGTTGGTCCACGGGTACACCACGCCGAGCACCAGCAGCATCAGTGCGGCGGCAATGCCAAAGCCTTTCTGCCAGCGCGGCCAGCTGGCGGTTTTTTTCGCCAGCCGTTCGCTCAGCCACCAGGCTCCCAGCAACTGGGCAAATGGCACCAGCGGCAGCACGTAGTAACTGCGGCGGCTGCCGCTGGCGGTGAAGAACACGAACAGCAGGCCCAGGCCCCATACCAGCCAGCGCACGTTGGGCGGGGTCTGGCGCCAATGCCGCACGGCCAGCCACAGGCCGAGCAACCAGCACGGTGCCCAGGGCAGGGTGTAGGCGGGCAGGTAGATCAGATAGGTGTAGATCGGCCCCATATGGTCGAAGGGGTCGAAGAAACGCACGACGTTTTCGCGGAATACCAGGGCCAGGCCGCTTTCGCCGTAGGTCGGCGCTCCGTAGAAGTGCGACAGCACGAAGGGGATGGCATAGCACCCGGCGGCAATCAACAGGGCCAGCACCAGGCGCAGGTTGAGGTGACGTTTGTAGCGGTGCTCGCTGAGCAGATGCGGCAGCAGCACCAGGCCCGGCAGCACAAAACCGATCAAACCCTTGAACAGCGAGGTCGCGGCCAACAGCAGGAAAAACACCGTGTAGCGCCACAGCCGTGTGTCATCCGGCCCGCGCCAGTACCACCACACCGCCGCCAGCACACCGCACACCGTGAGCACATCCGCCGTGGCCACGCGCGCCCAGAACAGAAAGTAGAAGGTGGTGGCGAGCATCCACCCGGCAATCAGCCCGGTGCCTTTGCGAAACAGGCGCTCGCCGATCAGGTACACCAGCCAGATGCTCAACCATGCGGCAATCACCGACGACAGGCGCAGCGACCACGGCCCCAGGCCGCCCATCAGGTTGGCGAACCCGCTGATCAGCCAGTAGGAGGGCAAAGGCTTATCGTAATACGGCGTGCCTTTGAGGTAGGGATCGAAGTAGTCACCGCTTTGCAGCATCTGCACGACGATGTTCGCCCAACGGGTTTCGGGCCCCCACAGGTCGCGACTGCCCAGGCCCAGCAGCAGGAGCAGGGCCGACACGCCCAGCAATAGCAGCAGGGCGCCACGTTCGGTTTTCCAGACACTCATGGACGGTTCCTAGGGGAGTTTTGGATAAATAGTGAGCACCAGGTCGCCCTTGCGATAGCGCTTGCCGCCGGGTGGCAGTTGCCCTTCCTCAAGGTGTTCGCTGGTGCTCCTGACGCGCATCAGCACCCCGACCGCGCCTTGGCGGCGGGCTTCGGCCAGCCACGACTGGACGTCATCCAGCCCGACCTTGCGCTGTACGGTATCTGGGTATTGCAGGCCATATTGCAGCTCGCCTTCGGTGTCATAAAACGCGACATCCGACCGGTTCAGGCGCCACGCCAGCGCCGATGCCGAGCCTAACTCGTTGCTCAGCAGTGCTTGGGTTTGCTGCAGTTCATCCAGGTGTTCAAGCACGAACTGATCGGGCATTTCGTTATTCGATATCCGCGCCGGCATACCCGCTGGCAGGAGTAGTACCAGCAAGCCGATGCCCAGGACCGGCGTCGCCCAGAGTGTCAGCGGGCGAAAGGCTTGCAGCAGGTTGGTCAGCACCCAGCCCAGCAGCACAATGAAGGTCAACGACAGGCTGAACATCTCCGCGTGGCTGTTGCCGTACAGCGGGTCGCCGATCTGCAGATAGATCAACGTCACCATCGCGGCCATGCCGAGCACGAAGTTGAGCAGGCCGTTGATGCAGATCGCGCGGGTTTTGCCCTGCTGCATCACATCGATCAAGGCATGCCCCATCAACAACGCCAGCGGTAACAGGCACGGCATGATGTAGGTCGGCAGCTTGCCGCTGCTCAGGCTGAAGAAGCCCAGCGGCAGCAGCATCCACAGGGCGAGAAAGGCCGTCGCCGGTTGGCGCTTTTCTTTCCAGGTCTTGTGCAGTGTGGTTGGTAGCAACCCCGCCCAGGGCAGGCACGCGACGACCATGATCGGCAGGAAGAACCACCACGGCCGCGCATGTTGTGCAGTGCCCGAAGCAAAACGGCGGATGTGCTCGTGCCAGAAGAAGAAATTCCAGTAGTCAGGCTCCTGCACATGGATCGCCCACACCCACGGCAGGCACACCAGGACTGCCACGACGATCGCCAGCGGGCCGTACCGCAGCAACTCACCCAGGCGCCGCTGCCAGAGCATATAAGGCACCGCAATCAGTACCGGCAGCAGCCACGCGAGGAAGCCCTTGGTCATGAAGCCCATCGCGCAGGCGAGCCCCAGCACGGCCCAAGCGCCGAGTCGGGCTCGCGGGGTACGGCTGTCGAGGGCAAACCACAGCGCCACCAGGCTGAGGTTGACCCAGAAGGTGAACTGCGGATCAAGATTGGAGTAGCCGGCTTGCCCCGCCACCAGGCCGAAGCTCAAGTAGAGCAGGGCGCAGGCGAAGCTTTTGCGCGGGTCGTTCCACAGGCGGCGGGCGATCAGGTAGGCCAGCAGCACGCTCAGGCCGCTGGTCAACGCCGAGGCGATCCGCACACCGAACAGGTTCTGGCCGAACACCGCCTGACCGAGGGCGATCAGCCAGTAGCCGGCGGCGGGTTTTTCAAAATAACGCACGCCCATGAAATGCGGTGCGGTCCAATTGCCGCTCATGAGCATTTCCTGGCTGATCTGGGCGTAGCGGGTTTCATCGGGTATCCATAGACCGTGCAGGCCCAGGGGTAGGAGATAAAACGCGACGAAGGCCAGTAGCAGTAAGGGAAGGGGTTTGAATCGGGTCATGCGAACGTCGCTCCTTGACGTTTAAGTGTAGGAAAAGGATGTAAGGAAATAGTGCGATAAAATGTCACAGTGTTCACTAATGGGCTGAAAGTATTCATGACGTCCTTAACTAACAGGCGCAGTTAAACATGCCAGAAGTTGGCTGTCGTTTGGCTGAACATCTGCCTCTTGTGTAGGTAAAAGTGTCTAAAGTTGCTTGAGCGCCTCTGGCCAGTCTTCGCTGTTTATAATGCCCACGGCCTTGAGCTTGCCGTTGCCCAGCACCTTGACGAATAACGCGCTGCCGTATTCGGTGGATTTGGCGTGAGGATAGCCGAGGTCCCGTTCGATGTCGCTGATGCAGGCGCTGTGGGTAATCAGCATAAAGTTGTGCCCGGGTTGCTTGTGGCTGAGGATTTCCTCACCCATGGCATCGCCGCAGATCGATAGCTGGCTTGGCGACAGTTCGGTCTTGCCAAACATGAACAGCGAGGTCTGGGCAGTGCGGGTGGTCGGGCTGCTGAACACGTCTGTACCCTCCATGCCCAGTATTTTGAAGGCTTTGCCGATTTCGACGGCCTGTTGGGTGCCTTTGATCGTCAGGCCATCGGCGGGGCCGAAGCAAGGATTGGAGGAACGGTCGCAGCGTTCTTCATGGCGGACCAGCACCACCAGATTGCCGTCGCGCCAATTGGCCAGCAGGCCTGACGTCAGCAGGCGATTGGCCGTACTCAGGTCCGGTGGCGATACAGGCCAGGCCAGCAAACCTGCCAGCAATGTGCCGCACAGGGCGAGCGCTGCCGTGCCCAGCCAGAGTTTTTTCAGGCGTTTTGCCCGAGCTTGATACGAACGCGGTTTGGTCAGGGTCAGGTTAACCACACTATTCACCGTGGGATGTCAGGCAGCTTTTTATTAGTCAGGCACAACCGTTTGACTGTGCCCGTAGTGGAGCAAGAGCCTGTCATACGGTTGCTGTCTTTTTGCTGAAAACTGGAGCGTTAAAAGTTATGTGTGCCGACAACTAATAAGTTGAGCGTTATTGGCGCTTGTTCGGCACTTTATTCGGTGGTCGGTAGGTAACCGGTGAAATGTATGTGAAAAATTTGCGTGGCGAGGGCGGTCAGCCGTTATCCTCGATTGCAGTCCATTGGCGAGCGAGCGTTCCCATGTTGCAGGTGCAAGGTGTCCATAAATGCTACGTCACTGCGCAGGGCCCGCTGACGGTATTGGCCGGGGTTGATCTGCACTTGGCGGAGGGTGGCAGCCTGGCGCTGATGGGCGAGTCCGGCAGCGGGAAAAGCACGCTGCTGCACCTGGTGGCCGGCTTGGATCGTGTCGACGGCGGCAGTATCCGCGTGGGTGAGCAGCGTCTGGATCAGATGAGCGAGCGGCAGTTGGCCGATTGGCGGCGCACTGAGATCGGCCTGGTGTTCCAGCAGTTCAACCTGATCGGCAGCTTGCGCGTCGACGACAACCTGGCGTTCCAGGCGCGCCTGGCGGGGCGCTTTGATCCGCACTGGCAAGCGCAGTTGGTCGAGCGTCTGGGCCTGGGGGATCTGCTCAAGCGCTACCCGGAACAACTCTCCGGCGGCCAGCAGCAACGGGTGGCGGTGGGGCGGGCGCTGGCGTCTCGACCCGGCTTGCTGCTGGCGGACGAACCGACGGGCAATCTGGATGAGGCCACCAGCGATGAAGTGCTGCAACTGCTGCTGGACCTGTTGCGCGACACCCCCACCAGCTTGTTGATGGTCACTCACAGCCCGCGCATTGCCGCACGGCTCGACCGGCAGGTGGTGTTGCACCGCGGCCACGTCCTGCCTGCGGACGTCGGCTGAGATGGCGGTGCTCTATTGGACTTTACGCGCGTTGCTCAGCCACTGGCGGCGCCACCCCGTGCAGTTTTTCAGTGTGCTGACCGGGCTGTGGCTGGCCACCGCGCTGCTGACCGGGGTGCAAGCGCTCAACAGCCAGGCGCGGGACAGCTACGCCCGAGCCAGTCAGTTGATCGGCGGCGAACCCCAGGCCAGCCTCAGCATGCCCGACGGTGCCAGCTTCCCCCAGGCGCTGTTTGCCCAGTTGCGCCGCGCCGGCTGGCCGGTGTCGCCGGTGGTGCAAGGGCGGGTGCAGCTCAAGGGGCATGAGGACCGGCGCCTGCAATTGATGGGCATCGATCCGGTGTCGCTGCCCGGCAGCGGCGCGGTGGCGGGGCAGCGCTTGAGCCAGGCGCAAATGGTCGCGTTCTTCGACCCGCCGGGGCGCACCTGGATCGCCCCACACACCTTGCAGGCACTGGGGTTGCAGGCCGGTGAACGGCCGCTGACGGCCAGCGGGCAAGCCTTGCCGCCGTTGCAGGTTCAAGCGGACATGGCCCCCGGCCTGTTGCTGACCGACATCGGTTTTGCCCAACCGTTGCTGGACATGCCGGGGCGCCTGTCGCGGTTGTTGCTCGACACATCGTTCGCCGCCACCCATCCCACGCCGCCGGCCGGACTGCAACTCAAACAGGCGCAGGACAATAACCTCGCGCGCCTCACCGAAAGCTTTCACCTGAACCTGGATGCGCTGGGTTTTTTATCCTTTGTGGTCGGGCTGTTTATCGTCCATGCCGCCATCGGCCTGGCCCTGGAACAGCGGCGCGGGCTGCTGCGCACCTTGCGTGCTTGCGGGGTCAGCGGGCGGATGTTGCTCCTCGGCCTGGGCATGGAACTGGGCGCCCTGGCCCTGCTTGGCGGTGTGCTCGGTGTCGCCAGCGGCTATGTGCTCGCCAGTGTCTTGCTGCCGGATGTGGCCGCCAGCCTGCGCGGCCTGTACGGCGCTGAAGTGCCGGGGCAGTTGAGCCTCAGCCCGTGGTGGTGGCTCGCCGGGTTGGGCCTGAGCCTGCTCGGGGCGTTGCTCGCCGGGGCCGGCAGTGTGTGGCGCGCGGCGCGCTTGCCGTTGCTGGCGCTGGCCAACCCCCAGGCCTGGCATGAGGCCCATGGGCGCTGGTTGCGGCGTCAGGGCCGGGTGGCGAGTGCGGCGTTGCTGATCGCACTGTTGGCGCTATGGTGGGGCAACAGTCTGGCTGCCGGATTTGTGCTGATGGCGGCCTTGCTGCTCGGTGCCGCGTTGGGGCTGCCGGTGCTGCTCAATGCGCTGTTGAAAGCGCTGCTGGGACGCAGCCGCTCGGTGCTCGGGCAGTGGTTTCTCGCCGACTGCCGCCAACAGTTGCCGGCCTTGAGCCTGGCGCTGATGGCGTTGCTGTTGGCGCTGGCGGCCAACATCGGCGCGGGTTCCATGACCTCGGGTTTTCGCCTGACCTTCAGCAATTGGCTGGAACAACGCCTCACCGCCGAGCTGTACCTCAACCCAAGCACCCCGGCCCAGGCCGACCGGTTGAATACCTGGCTCACGCAACAACCGCTGGTGCAGGCGGTGCTGCCCACCTGGCAGGTCGCCGTGCAATTACAGGGCTGGCCGGCGGATGTGTTTGGCGTGGTCGACGCGCCGACCTATCGCCAGCATTGGCCGTTGCTCGAAGCCGTGAGCGCGCCGTGGGACCAGTTGCTGCGCAGTGACACGCTGATGCTCAGCGAGCAACTGGCGCGGCGCTTGAATGTGCAAGTGGGCGACGCCGTCAACATCCCCACGCCCGACGGTGTGTGGTCGCCCCAGGTGGTGGGGATCTACGCCGACTATGGCAACCCCAAGGGCCACGTGCTGGTCAATGCACAGCACCTGTTGGCGCATTGGCCGACGCTGTCGCCGGCTCGCTTCAACCTGCGCGTACTGCCGCAAAACGTGGCGCCGCTGGTGCATGAGGTGCAGCGCGAGTTCACCCTGGACGACAGCCGTATCGTTGACCAACAGACCCTCAAGGGCTGGTCAAGCCAAGTGTTCGAACGCACCTTTGCCGCCACCGCCGCCTTGAACAGCCTGACGCTGGGCGTGGCGGGCGTGGCGCTGTTCATCAGCCTGCTGACCCAGAGCCAAAGCCGCCTCGGCCAACTCGCCCCGCTGTGGGCATTGGGCGTGACGCGCCGGCAATTGATGCTGCTCAACCTGGGACAGACCTGGCTGCTCGCGGTGCTGACGCTGCTGCTGGCGTTGCCCTTGGGGTTGCTGTTGGCGTGGTGCCTGGATGCGGTGATCAATGTGCAGGCATTTGGCTGGCGCCTGCCGTTGCATGTTTTTCCCTGGCAGCTGGCGCAACTACTGGGGCTGGCGTTGCTGGCCACGTTGCTGGCGTCGGCATGGCCGTTGTGGCAGTTGTACCGCAGTCGCCCGGCGGATTTGTTGAGGACGTTTGCCCATGAAGATTAAGGCGCTGCTGTGCCTCGCTCTGTTGCTGGTGAGCGGCTGTGACAAAGCCCCCGCGCCCGAGGAAAGTTTCGCCGGCCTGGGCAGTGATGCGGCGGATTTTGCCCAGGTGGCGCCCGGCAAGGTCTTCGCTTTTCCCGAGGACCACGGCCCTCACGCCGGTTTTCGCATCGAGTGGTGGTACGTCACCGCCAACCTGCAAGACGCCCAGGGCCATGTGTTCGGCGTGCAATGGACCTTGTTTCGCAATGCCCTCAAGGCCGGGCCGACGCAACCGGGCTGGCACGACTCAACGATCTGGCTCGGCCACGCCGCCGTCACCTCGGCCACCCGGCACTACGCCGTCGAGCGCTACGCCCGTGGCGGCGTCGGCCAGGCCGGGGCCCAGGCCGCGCCGTTCAGTGCGTGGATCGATGACTGGAGCTTCGCCACCCGCCCAGGCGCCGCCGGCCCTTTGGCGGACATGCAGCTCAAGGCCAGCGGTCCGCAATTCGCCTACGACTTGCAACTGACGTCCAGTCGCCCGTTGGTGCTGCAAGGTGACAACGGCTACAGCCGCAAGTCCGACCAAGGCCAGGCCTCGTACTACTACAGCCAGCCGTTTTTCACCGCCAACGGCAGCGTCAGCCTCGACGGCAAGGTCTACCAGGTCACGGGCCCGGCCTGGCTCGACCGCGAGTGGAGCAGCCAACCCCTGGCCGCCGGCCAGACCGGCTGGGACTGGTTTTCCCTGCACCTGGACCGTGGCGAGCAGTTGATGCTGTTTCGCGTAAGGCAAAAGGACGGCACGGGTTATCTCACCGGCACCTGGATCGACCGCGAGGGCCATACCCAAACCCTGCACAACGCCGATATCCAACTTACGCCACTGGCCAGCACTGACATCGACGGGCGAAGTATCCCCACACGCTGGTCGCTGAAAATTCCCGGCAAGCAGTTGGATATCACCACCGATGCCGTCAACCCGAAGGCCTGGATGAACCTGAATATTCCGTACTGGGAAGGACCGGTGCAGTTTGAAGGCGGGGTTGGGTATCTGGAGATGACCGGGTATTAGCACTTTTCTGTAGGTGCTTATCGTCTTCTGCGTAGGCAACTTCCCAAATGTGATTTAGCCCCCTCGGACTTGTGCCGGGGCGGTGTTTGCTTGCTTATATTTCGACGCCAACTTCATCGCATCAAGGATGTAAGGCATGGCGCGGGGATACATCAACGACAAGCCAATCAGCTACAGCAGTTTGAAAACCTGGCTGATGGGCCACGGCATGAGCCGCCAGCACTCTGACCATTTTGATGTGTTGAATCATCACCTGCGCCGCGGGTGGGTGATACCGGGGCGGATGGTGATTGTTCCAGACACCGAGAGCGTCAGTTGCTCCTGGAATGAATCCTGGTGGGTGCGTTATGCCGAGGAAATTGATCGCAACCTGGAGCTGGACGCTGCGGCTGCACAGACGATGATCGATAACTACGACCTGCTGCAGAGCCTTCTGACGTATGGCTCGATAGGTATCGGCAGTGCGACATCGGCGTGGTCGCGGCACCTGGATGAAGTCGTGAACACATTGGAGGAAATCGAGCGTCTGCATCAACGCCTGAAAGCCGGCGGGTTGGATCGCCAGGCGTTTATCCGCCAGCGCCAAGTGCTGCTGGCGCTGCTGGGCACGCAACTGCGTGGTGCCGCACGATTTGGCACGGGATTGCGCGGCAATCAATCGCTGAAGAAGGTGCTGGGGATTTCAACCAAAAGCTATCTGAATAAGGGCGAGATCGCCGGGTATGCACAGCGCTTGAAGGCGATTTCGCAGACGTCGAAGTGGTTGGGCAAGGGCACTTATGTTGGGCTGGCGCTGGATGTGGGCGCAGCGGGTTTGGAGATCAAGGAGGCGTGTATGGTGGGGCGGGAGGCGCAGTGTCGGCGGGCGAAGTATGTGGAGATGGGGAGGTTGGCGGGTGGGGTGGCAGGAGCATCCTGGCTCACTGCGGCGGGTGCTGTTGCTACGCGTCGCGCCTGTACGATTTTTTTGGGTATTGCAACTAAAGGCCCCGGAGCACTGACGTGTGGAATTATCGGCGGCGCCGGGGGAGGGTATATAGGAGGAAATGCAGGGGGGGATACCGGTGCATTTCTGGGCGGCAAGATTATAGAGATCGATGGTGATTTGATCTTTCAACCCGAGGGGGCCTGACTATGGATCTTTTTCTCGTCTTTAGTATTTTACTGTTTATAGGCGCTCTGGTTGGCGTGGGACTTATGTTATACGCAGAGTGCAAAAAGCTCGAAGTGTTGGAAAGCTACTTCAGTGAAAACAAGCTGGTTTGCGATAACAAACGTTTTTGGGGAAGAAATATGCGGATCGACAGGTTTCAGCGCATGCTCCTGATCAATCAATTGTTAGGAATGCCCAAACTGCATGTAAAGAGGGGCGATGTGACTGAGGCAGAGCTGGCTTCAATCCCGATATCCCTTAAGCGTTGGGCACTTTGGCCGTATCGTCTTTCTTTTATTTGGCTGATCGCATCAGTCGTTTGGAGCATTTGGTACCGATGGTAGCTCACCTGTCCTCACCGCCACCTGGATGAACCTGAGTATTCCGTACTGGAAGGGTCGGTGAGGTTTAAGGGCTCTGGAGATGACCAGGTATTAGCACTTTTCTGTAGGCGCCGATCTTCTTCTGTGTAGGCAACTTCCTAAATGTGATTGAGCCCCCTAGGGCTTGTGTCCGGACAGTATTCGATTGCCTATATTTTGACGCCAACTTCATTGGTGATTTGATATTCCAGCCAGAGGGGGCTTAACCATGGATTTTTTTCTCGTTTATTCCATTGTGTTGTTTGTTGGGATGTCTGTCGTCTTGGGACTGCTGCTATTTGCCGAATATACAAAACTCGACGAGTTGGAAAGTTACTTCAGTGAAAACGAAGAAGTTCGCAACAACAAGCGCTTTTGGCGACGAAACCAGTGGATCGACAGACAATATCGCATGATGCTGATTTTTGAATACCTTGCAGACTCTAAACGCCATGTGAAAGCCGGTCTTGTGACCGAAGCCGAACTGGCGTCTGTTCCTTTAGCGCTCAAACGTTGGGTGTTGTGGCCCTATTACCTTGCGTTCATTTGGGCCATCGCAACGGTGGTTTGGTCGGTTTGGCGCAGGTGGTGCAACGTCATCATCTGAAAGGCACTGCATTCCTTTCAAAAAATACTGTACATATATACAGTAATATCCTACAGTCCATCCCAGGTGACCGGATGTCACCTGACCTTCAGTTTTTAACTATGGATGGATAAAAAATGAAATCGAAAAAAAACCTTATGCTGGGTGCAGCCATGGCGGCCTCCTGCTTCGTTTCGGCCTTCGCCCTGGCCGAGCAATACCCTCACCTGGCTGCGCAAGCGCTTCAACCCAACGTCAAACAGGCGTTGAAATCCGGTGCAAAAATCGCCGCCAACAAGGCTCCCACGGCGCTGAAACAGCAACTGCGGGCAGACGCTCAGTCGAAGAAAGCGGTATTCGTCGCGAAGGCCGAGGCCGATTCGGTGGTGGAAGACAACACCGCGCCGGCCCCCGTCACCCAAGTACAGAAAGCCACTGCCAAACAGGCTGCTGCAGTGCAGGCGGCGCTGGTTCAGGGTTGTGAAACCACGCTGGATGTCAACGCGCTCTATACGATCACCGGCGTGCAAACCGGCGATTTGCTGTGCTACCACTTCAACCTGCCGAAGAAGGCCCGGATCAACGCTCTGCTGGTCAGCCAGACGGCGGGCACCGACATGTCGTTGACCTTGTTCCAGGACGACGGCCAGGGCAATCCGCTGCCCTTGGGCACCTCCAATAACCCGGGCACCGCTGATGAGAGCCTTGGCGGCGTGGTGCCGGCCGGTGATTACTACTGGTTCATGGAAGCCAACGCGGCGGTCCAGGGGTCGGGCTTTCAGTTCGGTGTGGCGGTCGATACCAACCTCGACGCCTTCGAACCCAATGACACGCCGGACACCGCCTTCAAACTGCCTGACACGCTGAACTACATCAGTGGCAATGCCGACAGTCTCGATGACGTTGATTACTTCGACTTCACCGCAGTACGTGGCCAGAGCGTGGGGATCGCATTGACTGCCGACGCTGCCAGCGGCAGCGCGCGAGGCAAATGGATACTGGAGCGTTTCGATGGCGCGCAGTGGGTCACCGTGGGCGCGAATGTGCTATCGACCTCGATCCCGAGCCCTGGCGTCGGAGGGGTGGTCAAAGTGCGCGTGCGTCCGAACCAGCACCCGAACGAACCGTGGAGCGCGACGGGCAAATACAACCTGTCGCTGGGTTCCAGCCCGCGGGTGAACAGCCCTGATGTGAAAGGCGAGGCGAATGTGTTGCGCATCCCGTCCTCCGCTTCCAATGTGGGCTATGGCTACATGACCACCCAAGCCTATCGCGATCTGACTTGGACCATGGGCCTGTCGGACAGCACCGGTGCGCCGCTGGTAGGGCTGCATCCGATTGTGTATCTCGATCAGCATATCAACCCGGACACCGGCAATATCGTCTACAAGGCCTACTCGGCGGCCACCGACAGCTCGGGTCAAGCCGGCGGCACGATCAACGTGGGCACGTGCTCCGGTGATTTCCAGACCACCTTTGTCGATTATGCCCAGGGCTACAAAAACACCTGGCGCAGCGACTTTAACTACGGCGTGTGGCGCATGGAGGTACTGGAGTATCCGGGCATCGGTGTCGGTGGTGACAATGTCGAGTACGTCAGTTTTGGCCACTTGTGCAAACAGACGCTGCTCAGCAGCACCAAGAGCTGATGCAGTAAACCGGTAGTACCCAGGGCATACAGGCCGAGCGCCTGTATGCCCTTTTTGCATTATGGCGTCAGCGCCAGTTTCAACGGCACGCGTGCCATGCTCTCGGGCGGTGGAGAATGTGCGAGTTTTGGTCCAATAGGCGAACCCGCGCTAGGACGGGCTCAGGCGTGAACATTCAAATCAGCGGGTCCCAGCGTTGCGACCAGTCGCTTTCCGCCTTGACCACACCGCGCAGCAACTCCAGCGCCTGCTGCAACACGGCCGAATCCCGCGCCCGTGAGTACACCAGGAACGTCGGGAAGCTGAACTCCGGCGCCTTGGGCGCGCGTTGCATCACGCCGCTGTCGAGGTAGCTTTGCACCACTCGGGTACGGAAATACCCGGCACCGCCGTTCTCCAGAATGTACTGCAGCGCCAAGGGCCCGAGGTTGAAACTCAGCGCAGCGCGGGCCTTGTCGGGCAGCGCGGCGTCATGCTGCTGGCGAAACCCCGGGCCCCAGTCGATATACACATACGGGCCCGGCTTGCTCACCAGTTGCACCAGGATCAGCTTTTCTTCCAGCACCTGCTCCACCTGCAAACCCGGCCAGTACTGCGGCTGGAACACCAGCGCGGCGTCGAGCACACCCAGTTCCAATTGGCGCAGCAGGTATTCGCCCTCACGGATTTCCGTGCGCAGCGCATAGCCTGGGATATGTTCGCGCAAGGCCTGGGCCCAGCCGAGCATCAACGGGTTACACAGGCTGACCTCACCGCCGATATGCAGCACATTGCGATAGCCCTCGGGCAATGGCAGGTCGCGGCGCGCGGCTTCCCAGGTTTGCAGCAACTGGTTGGCGTACACCACAAAGGCCTCGCCGTCGGCGGTCAGCCGCGCACCGGCGCGGTTGCGCACAAACAGCGTGCTGTCCAGCTGGCTTTCGAGGTTCTTCACGCGTGCGGTGATGGCGGTCTGGGTGACGTGCAGTTTCTCGGCCGCCGCGGCCAGGCTGCCGCAGCGGGTGATTTCGAGGAAAGTGCGTGCCAGTTCGATGTCCATGAAGCCCCCGGGGATGATTGGGGGCCTATTGTAGTGGAATGCGCTCAAAAACTGTGGGAGGGGGCTTGCTCCCGATGGGGGTGTGCCAGAACCCGATCAGTCAACTGACACACTGCAATCGGGAGCAAGCCCCTCGCACCGTTGGGTTGGATCTACGCTGCTCCGGTGATCGGGGCTGGCAGGGGGGCGGTAGGGAATGCCTTTGCATATGCCTGGCAAACCCGCAACACCGTCTCATCGGCAAACCGCGCCGCCACCACGTGCAACCCCACCGGCAAGCCATTCGCCGCCAACCCGCACGGCACCGACGCTGCCGGTTGCTGGGTCAGGTTGAAGGGGTAGGTGAACGGTGTCCACTCCATCCATTCCTGCATCCCGGAGCCTGGCGGCACGTTGTGCCCGGCCTCGAACGCGGTGATCGGCATCATCGGCGACACCAGCACATCGTAGTGTTCATGGAATGCCGCCATCCGCGCCACCAGGGCTGCCCGTGCTTCCAGGGCCGCGCTGAAATCGTCCAGGCTCAGGCCCTCACCGCGTTGCGCGATACGCAGCAGGCCGGGGTCGAGCAGCTGCTTTTGCGCCTCGCTCATCGGGCCGGTCAGGCGGGCCGCGCCGGCCGCCCACAAGGTGTTGAACACCTCCTGCGGGTCGCTGAAACCCGGGTCGATCTGTTCGACATGGGCGCCCAACTGCACCAGGCCCGCCACAGCCCGGGCGACCACTTTGGCCACCTGCGGGTCGACATCGACGTAGCCGAAGGTGGGGCTGTAGGCAATGCGCAGGCCCTTCAAATCCACGGTCTCCGACAACCAGGGCGCGGTCCTTGGCGCGCCGATCAAGCCGTCTCGCGCATCCGGTTGTGCGACGGTTTGCAGCATCAAGACGCTGTCTTCCACGGTGCGGGTCATCGGCCCCAGGTGCGACAGGATCGTCATCGAACTGGCCGGCCACTGCGGCACATAGCCGAAGGTCGGCTTGATCCCGAAGGTGCCGGTAAACGCACAGGGAATGCGGATCGAGCCGCCGGCATCGCTGCCTTGGTGCAACACCCCCAGGTTCAGCGCAGCCGCCGCGCCCGCGCCGCCGGAGGAACCGCCGGTGGTCATGCGCGTGTCCCACGGGTTGCGGGTGATGCCGTACAGCGGGTTGTCGGTGACGCCTTTCCAGCCGAATTCCGGGGTGGTGGTCTTGCCCAGCAGCACCGCACCGGCCTTGCGCATAAACGCCGGGAAGGGCGCGTCCACGTCCCACGGGCCCTCGGCCGAAGAGGTGCGCGAGCCCTTGCGCGTGGGCATGCCGAGGGTCAGCGTGAGGTCCTTGATCGACGCCGGTACGCCATCCAGCGCACCGCAGGGTGCGCCTTTCAACCAGCGCGCTTGCGAGGCGCGTGCGGCGTTGAGTGCGCCCTCGGCATCGACATGGCAATAGGCATTGACCAGCGGGTTATAGCGCTCGATGCGCAACAGCGCGTCTTCGGTGACTTCCACCGGCGACAAGCTCTTGTCACGAAAATGCTGCAGCAGTTGCACCGCCGTCAGTTGGCCGATCTCACTCATGCCTGATCCCCCTGTGCCGCATTGACCATGGCGCGCAGCAACACCGCGCAACCTGCCGCCAGATCATCTGGTGCGGCGTTCTCGATTTCGTTGTGGCTGATGCCGCCTTCGCATGGCACAAAAATCATCCCGGCCGGGCCCAGTTCGGCGACGAAAATCGCGTCGTGCCCGGCGCCGCTGACGATGTCCATATGGCTCAGGCCCAAGGCGTCGGCGGCGTCGCGCACGGCGTTGACGCAGGCCGGGTGGAAGTCCAGCGGCGGGAAGTCGGCGGTAGCGGTCAACTCGAACGTCAGGCCGTGGCGTGCGGCGCTGGCTTCGATCACGCTGCGCACTTCATCGACCATGGCCTGCAGCTTGTCGGCATGCAGATGGCGCAGGTCGATGGTCATCTGGACCTGGCCCGGAATCACATTGCGCGAGCCGGGGCGCAGGCTCAGGCAGCCGACCGTGCCGCAGGCGTGGGGTTGCTGTTGATGTGCGATGCGGTTGACCGCGCTGACCACCTCGGCGGCGCCGACCAGGGCGTCCTTGCGCAGGTGCATCGGCGTCGGGCCGGCGTGGGCTTCGACGCCGGTGAGGGTCAGGTCGAACCACTTCTGGCCCAGGCAGCCCATCACCACGCCGATGGTGGTGGCGCGGTCTTCCAGCACCGGGCCTTGTTCGATATGCGCCTCGAAATACGCACCGACTGGATGGCCGAGCACCGCACGCGAACCGGCATAACCGATGCGCCGCAATTCCGCGCCCACCGACAGGCCCTGGTCGTCCTGCTTGTCCAAGGTGTCCTGCAAGTCGAACTTCCCGGCGAACACCCCGGACCCCATCATGCACGGCGGGAAGCGCGAGCCTTCTTCATTGGTCCATACCACCACCTCGATCGGCGCTTCGGTCTCGATCTTCAAATCATTGAGGGTGCGGATCACTTCCAGGCCGGCCATCACCCCGAAGCAACCGTCGAACTTGCCGCCGGTGGGCTGGGTGTCGATGTGGCTGCCGGTCATCACCGGCGGCAGGGCGGGATTGCGCCCTGGGCGCCGGGCAAAAATATTGCCGATGGCGTCGACGCTGACACTGCACCCGGCCGCCTCGCACCACTGCACGAACAGGTCGCGGGCCTGGCGGTCGAGGTCGGTGAGGGCCAGGCGGCACACGCCGCCTTTGACGGTGGCGCCGAGTCGGGCCAGGTCCATCAGCGATTGCCACAGACGGTCGCGGTTGATCAGCGGGGCGTTGCTCTGGAGCGGTTGTGCAAAGCTATTCATCTTCGAACTCCGGTCAGGCACTCAGGGCCAGGTAGCGGTTCTTGATCGTCGGGTCGGCGCGGAAGGCTTGCGCGCTGCCCTCGTACACCACGCGGCCCTGTTCGAGCACGTAATGGCGGTCGGCGAGCTTGTCGCAGACCATCAGGTTCTGTTCCACCAGCAGCACCGGCAGGCCGTCGTCCTTGACCTTGCGCAGGATCTTCACCAACTCGTCGACGATCACCGGGGCCAGGCCTTCGGTGGGTTCGTCGAGGATCAGCAGCTTGGGATCGTTGAGCAGGGCGCGGGCGATGGCGAGCATCTGTTGCTCGCCGCCGGAGAGCGCGTGGCCGGCGTTTTTGCGTCGCTCCTTGAGGCGCGGGAACATGCCGTAGACGTCTTCGAGTTGCCAGCGGCTGCTCTTGCGCGCGGCGATGCGCAGGTTTTCCTCGACGGTGAGCAGGCGGAAGATCCCGCGGTTCTCCGGCACCAACGCCAACCCCTGGCGTGCGATTTCAAAGATCTTCTGGCCCACCAGCGCCTGGCCGTTGAAGTGGATCTGGCCCTGGCGCGGGCAGATGATGCCGAGGATGCTGCGCAGCGTGGTGGTCTTGCCGGCGCCGTTGCGGCCGAGCAGGGTCACCAGTTCGCCGGGGTTGACGGTCAGCGACACGCCTTCGAGCACGTGGCTCTTGTCGTAGTAGGAATGGATATTCTCGACGATCAGCATCAGGCAGCCTCCCCAAGATAAGCCGTTCGCACACGTTCATCGGCGCGCACGAACTCCGGCGTGCCTTCCACCAGGATCTGGCCGTGGCTCATCACCGTGATGCGCTGGCTGATGGACATGACGATGCTCATGTTGTGTTCGATCAGCAGCACCGTGTGGTCGCGGCCCAGGTCGCTGATCAGTTGAGTCATGATCGGGATGTCATCGATGCCCATGCCCGAGGTGGGCTCGTCGAGCATCAACAGTTTCGGCTTGGAACAGATCGACATGCCCACCTCCAGCACCCGTTGCTGGCCATGGGACAACTCGCCGGCCAGGGTCGCGGCGCGGGCCGTGAGTTGCAGGCGTTCGAGCACCTGGTCGGCCATCTCCAGGTGTTCGCGCTTGCTCTCGACCCGACGCCAGAAATTCAAGGCACGCGCACCGTCGCGACCTTGGGCGGCCAGGCGCAGGTTTTCGCGCACGCTGAGGTTCTGGAACAGGCTGGTGAGCTGGAACGAACGCGCCATACCGAGGCCGACGCGGGCGTGGGCCGGTTTGCGCATCAGTGGCTGGCCGTCGAAATGGATCGCCCCGGCGGTGGCCTGGCGTTCGCCGGTCAGGCAGTGGAACAGGCTGGTTTTGCCCGCGCCGTTGGGGCCGATGATGGTGTGGATGGTGCCGGCCGCGACCTTCAGGTTGACGCCGTTGACCGCATGGAACGCGCCATAGGCCAGCTCCAGGTTCTTGGTTTCCAACAGGATGCTCATAGCCCTTGCTCCTTGGCGACGACGACGGCCTTGCGGCGGCCGCGCACTTTCTCGAACAGCGACGCCAGGCCGCCCCACAAACCACCGCGCATGAAGATCACCACCAGGATCAGGATCACCCCCAGCAGCATCAGCCAGCGCGGCCACAGGTCGGAGAGGAAATCCCCCAGCAGCACGATGGAACCGGCGCCCAGCAACGAACCGAACAGCGAGCCGGTGCCGCCGACGATGGTCATGATCAGGATGTTCTCGGACATCGCCAGGTCGATATTCGACAGCGGCACAAAGTGCAGCAACATGGCGTACAGCGCCCCGGCAATCCCGGTGACCGCGCCGGACAGCACGAACACCAGGATCTTGAAGTGGCGCGTGTCATAGCCGATGGCCGAGGCACGGGTTTCGTTTTCGCGGATCGCCATCAGCGTGCTGCCGAATGGCGAGGCGATGACGCGGCGTGCGCCGATAAAGATCAGCAGGAACAGCACCGCGACAAAACCGTAGAACGCGCGGGCGTCGGCCAACGACAGCAACACGCTGTCGCCGATGCGGATCTCCGGGCGCGGCACGCTGAGCAGGCCGTTGTCGCCGCCGGTCCAGTCGCTCAGGGTGTAGGCGACGAAATACGCCATCTGGCTGAACGCGAGCGTCAGCATGACGAAGTAGATGCCGGTGCGGCGGATCGCCAGGGCACCCACCAGCAGCGCCAGAAAGCCGCCGGCCACGGCAGCGCCGAGCAGCGCGCTGAACAGACCCAGTTGCAGGTGAATCATCAGCAGCGCCGCGCAGTACGCACCGGCCCCAAAGAAGATGCCTTGGCCGAACGACAACAGCCCGGTGTAGCCGAGCAACAGGTTGCAGGCCAGGGCGGCCATGGCAAAGATCAGAATCTCGCTGGCCAGGGTCGCCGAGGGCAGGACCAGCGGCAGGCCGATCAGCACTGCCAGCACCCACAGCAACATCGCTTTGGATTGGGTCTTGGCGAACGGCAGGGGATTTTTCTCGCTCATGTCAGGCTCTCCCGAACAGGCCGTAGGGGCGGACCAGAATCACCACGGCCATCGCGCCGTAGATCATCAGGCTCGCACCCTGGGGCCAGAGTGTGGTCATCAGGCTTTGCACCACGCCCACCAGCAAACCGCCGACCAGCGCACCGCTGAACGAGCCCATGCCGCCGATGACGACAACCACAAAGGCGATCCCGAGAATTTCCGGTCCGACAAAGGGCTGGGCACCGCGCAACGGCGCGAACAGTACGCCGGCCATGCCGGCCAGGCCGACGCCGAGGGCAAAGGTCATGGAGAACAGGCGGAAGATATTCGTGCCCAGCAGCGACACGGTTTCGGTGCTCTCGCTGCCGGCGCGCACCAGTGCGCCGAAGCGCGTGCGTTCCAGCAGCAGCCACAGGCCCAGGCCCACCAGCCCGGAAAATACGATGAGGAACAGGCGGTAATAGGGATAGACGAAATCGCCCAGCACCAGCACCCCGCGCAGCAGTTCCGGCACGGCGACGCTTTTGCCCACCGGGCCCCAGATCATCACGCTGGCTTCCTGGATGATCAGCGCGATCCCCAGCGTCACCAGGATCTGGAACATGTGCGGCAAGTGATAAATCCGCTGGATCAGCAAGCGCTCGATCACCCACGCCAGCGCGGCCACCACCAGCGGTGCCAGCAGCAGCGCCAGCCAGAAGCTGCCGGTGAGGCTCACGGCGGTGTAGCAGATGTAGGCGCCCAGCAGGAAGAACGCACCGTGGGCGAAGTTGACGAAGTTGAGCAGGCCGAAAATGATCGTCAGCCCGACCGCGATCAGGAAGTAGATCATCCCCAGGCCAAGGCCATTGAGTATCTGGAACAGGTAAAGATTGAGCATGCAGGAACCCTCGGCAGGAAGCCGCTCGCGCGGCCCTGCGGTGCAAATAGTCAGGGGGTCAGCCGAGCGTGCAGCCCGTGGCCTCGACCGGCGGGAATGACTGGCCGGCGCTGAGCACTTTGGCCAGGTCGTCCTTGTCGGCCATGTCGGCGGCGGCCTTGCCGATCAGCAGGTAGTAATCCTTGATCACCTGGTGGTCGCCGGCACGGATCGACTCCTTGCCGGTGGGGCCCTCGAAACTCAGGCCCTGCATGGCCTTGGCCACGGTCGGCCCGTCGAAGCTGCCGGTGGCGATGATGGTGTCCAGCATGACCTTGGTGCTGATGTAGTCGGCGGCCAGCGGGTAAGTGGGGTTGATGCCGTACTTGGCCTGGGTCAGCTTGACCAGTTCGCGGTTGAGCGGGCTGTCGACCTGGTGCCAGTACTGCGCGCCGAGGTACACGCCTTCGAGCACATCGCTGCCCAGTTCCTGGAACTGGTCGAGGCCGGCAGACCACACCAGCAGCACTTTCATGCGCTCCTTGATGCCGAAGTTGACCGCCTGGCGCAGGGTGTTGGACGACTGGCTGCCGAAGTTGAGCAGCACCAGTACGTCGGGCTTGGTGGCGATGGCGTTGGTCAGGTAGCCGGAGAATTCCTGCTCCTGCAGCGAGTGGTAGCTGTTGCCGACGTGTTCCAGGCCATGTTCCTTGAGCACGTTTTTGGCGCCTTCGAGCAAGGCTTCGCCGAACACGTATTGCGGGGTGATGGTGTACCAGCGCTTGGCGTCCGGCAGCAGCTTGATCAGCGGCACCAGGGTTTCGCGGATCGCGCCGTAGGTCGGCACCGACCAGCGGAAGGTCGCGTGGTTGCAGTCTTTGCCGGTGACCTCATCGGCACCCACCGGGGTCATGAACACGCCGCCGGCCTTGTCGACTTCCTTGGCCACCGCCAGCGCCGACGACGACAGGGTGCAGCCCTGGAAGAACCGCGCGCCGTCCTGCGCAATCGCTTCCTGCACCTTGCGCACCGCCTTGCCCGCGTTGCCTTCGGTGTCGATGACCTTGTAGTTCAGCGGGCGCCCAAGAATCTCGGGGTGCTGCGCCACCGCCAGGCGCGAACCCATGTCGGCGAACTTGCCATAACTGGCAAAGGCGCCAGACATGGACTTGAGGCCGTAAAAGGTAAAAGGCTCGGCGGCGAATGCCGAGCGCACGCTCAGCGGCAGGCTCAGGGCGGAGGCGAGGGTGAGGCTGGCTTTCAATAACGTACGACGCTGCATGGGGTGACTCCCTGGTTTAGTTATTGGCAGGAGCGGCAAGGGCGATACGGTGGAGCAGGGCCTGTGGGCAGGCATTTTTTTATTGGGGTAACGCAGTGTGCGGGTTGGAATGCAGTCAACTGTGGGAGGGGCGGTGCGACGATTGGACTTGCTCCCGATAGCGGTGTGTCAGTCGATATAACGGTGACTGTGCCGGCCTCATCGGGAGCAAGCTCCCTCCCACATTGGATCTGGGGTGTTCTTAAGAGTGATCGAACTCCAGTAGAAAATGCGGGCTGACCTGGCCTTCGAGCGCGGTCATATGGTGTTCGGCGTCGCACATGTGTTCATGCATCAGGCTGCGCACCGCGCTTTCATCGCCGGCGCGAAAGGCGCTCAACAGTTGCTTGTGATAGTCGAGGTTGGCCGCGTCGAACTGCTTGCGCTTGGGCTTGTAGGCTTTTTTCAGCACCACCAGGTCGCGCAGCAGGTCGTTGAGAAATTGCGCCGTAAAGCTCAGCAGCGGGTTGGGGCAGGCCTTGGCGAGCAGGTTGTGGAACTCCAGTTCCGCCAGGCGTTGTTCGCGCTGGCCGGCCTCGCTGTCTTCCGGCGCGCTGCAAAAATCCACGTTGGCCTGCAGCGCCTGGTAGTCGTCTTCGCTCAGGCGCCCGAGCACCGACACCGCCAGTTCCACTTCGATGACCTTGCGCAACTGGTACACCTGTTCGCCATCCAGGTGCTGGAAGTGCAGGTAGTTGCGCAGTGCGCGGCTGGCCGGTTCGGTGCCGGCCTGGTTCAGGTAGGCTCCGCCACTCGGGCCGGTGCGCGTGCTGACCAGGCCTTCGACTTCCAGGGCCTTGAGCGCTTCGCGGGCCGAGCCCTTGGAGCACTGGAAGCTTTCCATCAGCTCGCGCTCGGTGGGCAGGCGGTCGCCGGGCTTCAAGGCGTCGGTGACGATGGAGCGCTTGACCGACTCGACAATCACGTCGGACAGCTTCTGGCGTTTGCGTCGTAGCGGGCGAGTGAGCATGGGGTCTATTTATCGTATTAATGCGGATAAATAGCACTTAATAACGATTGGGCCGTAGCGTCAACGCAGGGTGTCGTTTCTGGTGTGGAAAGGTCGCAAACGGAGACTCATTGCACAGTGGCATCCGTACACACCGTCGAGCGCGGCGGTTTGTTCCCATGCATCAGATAATCGCCCACCCACTGGTTCACACAGGCACTCACGCCGCTGAACGAAACCCCGTGGGCATAGGCGTTCTTCAGTTGTACGCGGCTCGCCGGGAAGGTGCGCTCGAAGGCCCAGGCGGCGCCGGTGGACGGGGTTTGGTCGTCGAATTCGGCCTGGACCATCAGCAGACTGTCGAGCCGGGCGAGTTCCTTGTACGGCAAGCCCCGGCTGTGTTGTTGCGGCCAGGTGGTGCATTGACGCGCCTCGAGGGCGCTGCCGGCGACCGGGTACTTGGCGAGTGATTCGGTTTCTTTCTGCTGCCAGAGGTCTTCGTTGGAGTAGGTCGAGTCATTGCACAGGATCGCGGTTTTGACCGAGTCGGCGGCCGACATGCGCAACGGCCCGGGCTTGGGCACGTTGGCCTGCAAGGGTTCGCGCACGCGTTGCAGCAGCAGGCTGAACATCGACTTGGCGCGCTCTTCGATCACCGGGTCGGGGCTGAAGCGGTGTGCGCGGGCACGCGTTTCCAGCGCCAGGTCGTCGCCGTCGGGAGTGTCCCGCAGCCAGCGACTGAGCACGTGGGCGCCCATCAGGCCGGCGGGGTCGCTGTAGAAACGGTTGCTGGAACGCAGCGCGGTACGCACGCTGGGCAGCAGTTCCATGAACACACGGCGCACGGCGGCCGGCGTGTCGCCCAACTGATACACACCAGGGTCGAGGGCGGCGGCCTGGGCCACGAAACGCTCGAAAATCTTCTCCTTTTCGCTGGCGACGATCACGCTGGCGTGCTCGAACGTTGAGGTCCAGTTGATGTTCGAGTCGAGCACCATGCGCCCCACGTTCGCCGGAAACAGGCCGCCGTACCAGGCGCCGAGCCAGGTGCCGTAGGCGTTGCCCAGGTAGTTGAACTGCAACTCGCCCAATTGCTTGCGCACAAATTCCAGGTCGCGGGCGGTTTGCTCGGTGGTGATGTAAGGCGTCAGCGGGTGGCTGGCGCAGGCTTGGGCGATCAACCGCGCATTCTGGCGCGCGGCGGCGAGGTTGGCCGCGCTGCGGTCTTCGCTGACGTCCGCTTGCGGCACGATCCGCGCGTCGGAGCGGCATTCCAGGCGTGAGCCCGGCAGCCGGCCCAGGCCCCGCGGGGTGACTTCGATCACATCATAGGTATCGGCCAATTGGCGGTAAGTGTCGCCCCAGTCGGGTTGTCGGGCGTAGTGCTTCCAGACGGTGGCCAGGTGTACGGCGAAGGCGCCGCCGGCGTCGAGCCCGGGGCCACCCGGGTTGGCGAATATCGCGCCTTGGCGTGACAGCGGCAGTTTGGCGCCGACACGGGTGATGTCGAAGCTGATGCGACCACGCTCTGGCGCCCCATGGTCCAGGGGCGCGGTGACGATGCCGCATTGGGTGCGTTCGATGACTTCCGGGTCCAGGCGTTCGAGCGCCGGCTGCGGGCAGTCCAGGAACCATTCGATGCCGAACGGCGAGCGCGGCGTTTCAGCGTAAGCGCCGGTGGGCGCCAGGGCTGCGACCAGCACCAGGCAACGGTAGGTGATTGCGCGTGCAGCTGGAAGGGGTTTCATCAGCGATCCTGGCCTGTCGTGTGAGAAAAAGAAGCCACTGTTGTGGCTGCTTATTCGGGACGACTTTTTTACCAAGGACCGTGGGGGGAAAAATGTAGGAGGACAAAACGGCGAGTGTACGAAATGCGACTTTCGTTTATCGGATGTCGGATTCCCAGCCGCCGCCCAAAGCTTTGTACAAGGCGATACTGGCTTGCAGGCGCGACAAGCGCAGTTGCACATTCAGGTCCTGGGCCGTGTACAGGGTGCGCTGGCTGTCCAGCACGCTCAGCCAGTCTTCGGCGCCCGCCTGGTAGCGGCTTTCGGCGATGCGCAAGGCGTTCTGCGCCGCCTGCAGCTCTTGCGTTTGCCATTGGCGCTGCTGGTCCAGGCGTGTGATGTTGCTGAGGGCTTTTTCCACATCGGCGAAACCGTTGATGATCGCCCCGCGATAGGTCTGCAGCAGCTCGTCCTGGCGCGCGCGGGCCTTGTCCCGTTCGGCGGTTAAACGGCCGTTGTTGAAGATCGGTGCGACCAGGCCGCCCGTCAGCGTGTAATACGGGCTGCGCAGGATCTCCACGGCTTTGCCGGCGTCGGAGCCGAAGGTCGCGCCGAGCGTCACCGCAGGCAGCATGGCCGCGCGGGCGACGCGAACATCTGCTTGCGCCGCCGCCAGTTCGGCCTCGGCCTTGGCCAGGTCGGGGCGCCGGCTCAGCAGTTGGCTGGGCACGCCCGAGCCGATGCGCGGCCAGGTGAGGGCCTGGAAGGGCTCGGTGCCCAGGTCCAACGCCTGGACCGGCTGGCCGAGGAGGGCGGCGAGGGTGATCCGCGACTCTTGCGCCAGTTGTTGAATCAGCGGCAATTGCCGTTGCTGGCTGGCGACCAGGCTTTGCTGCTGGGCCAGTTCCAGGGCCGTGGCGGAACCGGCGTCGTAGCGGGTCTGCACCAATTCCAGCACGTTGCGTGCATTCGCCAGGTTCAACTCGGCGATCTGCTCGCGCTGGCGTGCGGCGAGGGTTTGCGCGTAGCGGTCGGCGACGTTGCTGAGCAGGGTCAGTTCCACGGTAGCCTGGTCCGACGCGCTGGCCCGCAGGCTATGCAGGGCGCTGTCTCGCGCGGCAGCGCGGCCGCCCCAGAAATCCACTTCATAACTGGCGCTGAGGTTGGCGCCGAAGCTGTTGACCGTGTCATTGCTTTGCGTCGCGTCCAGGTCCGGCCCGCCCTGGCCGCGCAGTAACTTCTGATGGCTGGTGGACAGGTTGAACTTCACTTCCGGCAACAGCGGTGCGCCGGCGATCACTGCCGTGGCTTGGGCCTGGCGCACCCGTGCGACGGCGGCCGCCACGTCAAAACTGTCACGGCGTGCCTGTTCGATCAGGCGGTTCAGTTGCGGGCTGCCGAATTGCGTCCACCAGCGCTGGTTGTTGAGTTGGGCGGCGTCACGCTCGGCGTACTGCCAGGCGGTCGGTGCTGCCACGCCGCTGTCGACGGCGGGCAGGCTGGCGGCGCAGGCATTGAGCAGCAGGCACAGGCCGAGTACGCACACAGGGGGGGCGGGGGATCGTTTATTCACTGGTCAACGCCTTAACCGGATCGAGCCGGGCAGCTTTACGGGCCGGCATAAAGCCGAATACGACGCCAGTGACCAGTGCGCAGCCAAACGCGCCGAGCACCGCCACCAGGGAAAACTGCACCGCGACCTTGGCCAGCATCAGCACGCCGCCGACCAGCAGCGCCAGGCCGATACCGCACAGGCCGCCAACCACCGAGAGCATCAGCGCCTCGGTCAGGAACTGGCGCAGGATGTCGCGCTGGCGCGCGCCGGTGGCCATGCGGATACCGATTTCGCGGGTGCGTTCGCGCACGGTCATCAACATGATGTTCATCACCCCGATGCCGCCCACCAGCAGCGAAATCGCGGCGATCGAACCGAGCATCAGCGACAGCGTGTTTTGCGTGTGCGCCTCGGCCTGGATCATTGCCGCGTTGTTGGTCAGTTGGTAGTCACGCTTGCCGTTATGCAGGCGCAGCATCAGTTGGTCGATGGCTTGTTCGGCTTCCCGTACCTTGCGCGCATCGGCGGCGGCAATCACCACGTATTCGGGGTTGTACGTGCCGAACAGGCGCACGCTGGCGGCGGAGTAGGGAATGGCCACGCGGTCGTCGCTGTCTTTATTGCCGGAGCTGGAGCCCTTTTCCGCGAGCACGCCGATCACCTGGAAAGGCACGTTTTCGATGAGGATGTATTGGCCGATCGGGCTGACCTGCTTGAACAGTTTCTCGCGGATGCGGTGGCCGATCACCGCGACCGTGGCACCGGCGCGCTCGTCGGCTTCGGTGAAGTAACTGCCCTCGACCACCGGCCAGTTGAAGATCTGCGGAAAGTTGACGTCGTTGCCGCCCACATAGGCCAGGTAATCCAGGTTGCCGTAGCGGATGCCGGCGTCGCTGCCGTTGACCGGCATGATCCGCTTGATCTGCGGCAGCGTCGCCAATGCCGCGACATCGTTGAGGGTCACGATGCCCAGCGGCGTGCGCGGGTTGGGCGAGGAGCCACTGAGGTAGAGGATGTTGGAGCCGAATGCGCCCATCTGTGCCATGACCTGGCGCTTGCTGCCTTCGCCCACCGCCAGCATCACCACCACCGAGGCCACGCCGATGATGATCCCGAGCAGGGTCAGGGCGGTGCGGAAGCGGTTGATCCACATCACGCGCCAGGCGGCCTGCACGGCGTCGAGCAGTTCGGCCTTCCACGCGCCGTTGTGCTCGGCGCCTTCGGCCAGGCGCTGGCGCAGGTCGACGGCTTGCAGCGCCGCGCTGTCGGCGCTGTCGGCGCTGGCCGGGCGGTGGCGGGTGCTGTCGGCCGAGTCGCTGATGATCAGGCCGTCGCGAATTTCGATGATGCGGTTGGCCCGCGCCGCCACGTCGCGGTCGTGGGTGATCAGGATCACCACGTGGCCCTGGCTGGCCAGTTCGTCGAGCAGGCGCATTACCTCGGCGCCGCTGTGGCTGTCGAGGGCGCCGGTGGGCTCGTCGGCGAGGATGATATGCCCCCCGTTCATCAGCGCGCGGGCGATGGAGACCCGTTGCTGCTGGCCGCCGGACAGTTGATGCGGACGGTTGCCGGTGCGGTCGGCCAGGCCCAGGCGCGTGAGCAGGGCCCTGGCGCGGGCGTGGCGTTCGGCGGCGCTGATGCCGGCGTAGATCGCCGGCATTTCGACGTTTTCCTGGGCCGACGCCGACGGGATCAAGTGGTAGCCCTGGAACACAAAGCCGAAGGCTTCGCGGCGCAGCCAAGCCAGTGCGTCGCTGTCCAGGTGCGCGACGTTTTCGCCGGCGAACAGGTAGTCGCCGGCGGTGGGGCGGTCGAGGCAGCCGAGGATGTTCATCAGTGTGGATTTGCCGGAACCCGAGGCGCCGACGATGGCGACGAATTCCCCGGCATGGATCGACAGGTCGACGCCGCGCAATACGTCGACCTGCGGGCTGTCGCCGCCGCCGTAGGATTTGCGGATGTGCTTGAGTTCGATCAGGGGCGTGCTCAATTCAACCCCCCGCTGCCGTCGCCCGGCCCGATCAGCAGGTGATCGCCTTCGCTGAGGCCTTCCAACACTTCGACGCGCAGGCGGTCGCTGATGCCCAGACGCACGACGCGCTCTTCGATGCGGCCGTTTTCCGCGACCACGCGGGCGGTCTGCCGGTCGGCGCTGGTGCTGTCTTGCAGGGCGGCGACCGGCGCGGTGAGCGCATCCTTGACCTGGCCGGCGACGAAAAACACTTGGGTGGTCATTTCGGCCATCAAGGCGTTGTCGCTGTTGTCCACGTCCAGCAGCACGGTGTACAGCACCACGCGGCCGCTGCCGCTCTTGTTCGAACTGCTGGGGCTGCCGCTGCCCTGGGTTTCGTTCAGCGGCTTGGGCGGGATCGGCAGGATCTGCCGCACGCTGCTGGTCCAGCGGCGGTTGCCGCCGCTGAGGGTGGTGAAATAGGCGGTCATACCGGGTTTGACGTGGCCGATATCGGCTTCCGAGACCTCGGCCCACACGGTCATCGGTGACAACTTGGCGATGCGCAGGATCAGCGGCGTTTGCTGCTGGGCATTGAGGGTCTGGCCGACCCGTGCGTCCACCGCCACCACGGTGCCGGTCATCGGCGCATAGATGCGCGTATAGCCCAATTCCGCCTCGTCCCTGCGCAGGCTGGCCTGGGCCTGGAGAATCTGCGCCTGGAACATGTCGACCCGCGCCTGGGTGGCGCTCAGTTCGGACTTGGCGGTTTGCACGTCCTCTTCGCGGGTCGCGTTGCCGGCGGCCAGGCGCTGCTGGCGCTGGTACTTCTGGCGCGCCAGTGCGTGCTGGGCTTTCTGCTCCTGCAATTGGGCCTTGAGGTTTTCGATGGCGTAGCGGCTGGCGTCGAGCTTGGCTTTTTGCGTCGAGGGGTCGATCTCTACCAGCAACTGGCCTTCCTGCACCTGATCGCCGGCTTCGACATGGATCTTGCGGATCTGCCCGGACGCCTGGGCGCCCACATCCACATAGCGTCGCGGTTGCAGGGTGCCCAGGGCGGTGACGCTGTTTTCAATGTTGCCGCGGGTCACGGTAACGGTGACCAGGCTGTCGCGCCCCGGCGGCTGCAATTGCCAGGCGGCGATGCCGATAACAGGGATCAGGCACGCCACAACCAGCAGGGCGTGTCGGGCAGGTCGAGGGCGTTTCATGGGTTGGTTCCAGCCAGGAAAGTTCGGACCGCAGTTGCGGGGGGCTGACAGTTAAACGAGAGCATGGCCCGAAGATTTAGGCTGTTTCACAAGTAGTTACAGTGCTGGCGAGTAAAAAAATTGCCCGCTGAAGCAAGTCTTCTTTAAAAGTAGATGAGAATTACTATAAATTGCACTTGCCCAAACTGCCATCACTCATGGGCTGTCTTTTTAAGCATTCAAGGACCTAATACCGCCGTCAGGTGGTCGGGAGTCATGTTGGAAAACTACTATCGCGAGCTGGTGTGTTTCCTCAACGCCAAGCTGGGCAACCGCCAGGTGGCCGAAGATGTGGTGCATGACGCTTATGTGCGGGTGCTGGAACGCGCCAGTGACACCCCCATCGACCAGCCCCGCGCCTTTTTGTACCGTACCGCGCTGAACCTGGTGATCGACGGCCATCGACGCAACGCCTTGCGTCAGGTCGAGCCGCTGGAGGTGCTGGACGCCGAAGAGCGCTTCGCCAACGCTTCGCCCCACGCCACCCACGATCACACTCAGCGCCTGCAGATGCTCGAACGCGCCTTGGCCGAGTTGCCGGCGGTCTGCCGCGACAGCTTCCTGCTGCGCAAGCTCGACGGCCTGTCCCACGCGCAGATTGCCGAGCGCCTGGGGATTTCCCGCAGCCTGGTGGAAAAACACATTGTCAATGCGATGAAGCACTGCCGGGTGCGGATGCGCGAGTGGGACGCACCCTGAGCGTCAAGTGGTTAAATTTTAATTCATTGTCCTCGTTTCCTATCAACACATGACCTGTTGTGCAGGTCGTGAAGGTATTCCCGCCCCACCGCCAAGGGGCTTATCCAGAGGACACTGGAATGACACAGGCAATTGCTTCGCCCGCGGTTCACGACTTGATCGGTATCGGTTTCGGCCCTTCGAACCTGGCGCTGGCCATCGCCCTGCAGGAGCGCGAAAAGGCCCAGGGCAAACTGGACGTGCTGTTTCTCGACAAGCAGGCCGACTACCGTTGGCACGGCAATACCCTGGTGACCCAGAGCGAACTGCAGATTTCGTTCCTCAAGGACTTGGTGACCCTGCGCAACCCCACCAGCCCATATTCCTTCGTCAACTACCTGAAAGCCCACAACCGTCTGGTCGATTTCATCAACCTTGGCACGTTCTATCCATGCCGCATGGAGTTCAACGACTACCTGCGCTGGGTCGCCGGGCAGTTCCAGGCCCAGAGCCGCTACGGCGAGGAAGTGCTGGCCATCGAACCGATCCTGCATCAGCAGCAGGTTGAAGCACTGCGCGTGATTTCCCGCGATGCGTTGGGTGAACAGCATGTCCGCACCACCCGTTCGGTGGTGGTCAGCGCTGGCGGCACGCCGCGCGTGCCCGACGTGTTCAAGGCGTTCGGGGATGACCCCCGCGTGTTCCACCATTCCCAGTACCTGGCGCGCATGGCCCAGCAGCCTTGCGTGCAGGGCAAGGCGATGCGTATCGCGGTGATCGGCGGCGGCCAGAGCGCGGCCGAAGCGTTCATCGATTTGAACGACGGCTTCCCGGCGGTACAAGTCGATATGATCCTCCGCGGCTCGGCGCTGAAACCGGCGGATGACAGCCCGTTCGTCAACGAAGTGTTTTCGCCGGCCTTTACCGACCTGGTGTTCCAGCAGGTCGGCGCCGAGCGTGAGCGGCTGATCGCCGAGTACCAGAACACCAACTATTCGGTGGTTGACCTGGAGTTGATCGAGCGCATCTATGGCATCTTCTATCGCCAGAAAGTCTCCGGCACCGCGCGCCAGGCCTTCCGCACCATGACCGTAGTCGAGAACGTCAGCGCCGGTCCGTTGGGCATCGAGTTGACCCTGCGCAATAACGCCAACGGCGAAACCAGCGTCAGCCATTACGACGCGGTGATCCTGGCCACCGGCTACGAGCGCCAGATGCACCGCGAGTTGCTGGCGCCGCTGCAGGCCTATATGAGCGACTTCGAAGTCAGCCGCGACTACCGCATCGTGACGGATGAGCGGTGCAAGGCCGGCATCTACATCCAGGGTTTCAGCCAGGCCAGCCATGGGTTGAGCGATACCTTGCTGTCGGTGCTGCCGATCCGGGCGGATGAGATTGCCGCATCGTTGTACGCGCATGATCGCCACCGTGGGCAGGGGCGTTCGGTGCAGGATTTGCTGCTTGCTACGGCGAGCTGATGAACGCTTGTAGCGACTTTTGGAGGCATCTGCCGTACCGGGGTAGAAAATGTGGGAGGGGGCTTGCCCGCGATGGCGGTGTATCAGTCAACTAATTTGTAGCTGACAGATTGCAATCGGGGGCAAGCCCCCTCCCACACTTTTGACCGCGTTCGGCTTCCAGGATGTGGTCGGCTATAAGGCCGCGGCCAAGAGCAGAATGAGCCCTATCTGATCCACGGAGATCCAAATGTGGGAGGGGGCAAGCCCCCTCCCACAATCTCGACCGCGTTCGGCTTCCAGGATGTGGTCGGCTAATAAGGCCGCGGCCAAGAGCAGAATGAGCCCTATCTGATCCACGGAGATCCAAATGTGGGAGGGGGCTTGCCCCCGATGGCGGTGTATCAGTCAACTAATTTGTAGCTGACAGATTGCAATCGGGGGCAAGCCCCCTCCCACACTCTTGACCGCATTCGGCTTCCAGGATGTGGTCGGCTAATAAGGCCGCGGCCAAGAGCAGAATGAGCCCTATCTGATCCACGGAGATCAAAATGTGGGAGGGGGCTTGCCCCCGATGGCGGTGTATCAGTCAACTAATTTGTAGCTGACAGATTGCAATCGGGGGCAAGCCCCCTCCCACACTCTTGACCGCGTTCGGCTTCCAGGATGTGGTCGGCTATAAGGCCGCGGCCAAGAGCAGAATGAGCTTTATCTGATCCACGGAGATCCAAATGTGGGAGGGGGCTTGCCCCCGATGGCGGTGTATCAGTCAACTAATTTGTAGCTGACAAATTGCAATCGGGGGCAAGCCCCCTCCCACATTTGATCTTCGGTGTCTGGGGATCAGGCCAGTTCGGTGGCGGTGTTTTTGACTACCGCGAGTTCGGGGTGGGCCACCAATTTGTCGATGTGCAACTCATCGTTGTTCAACCAGGTCTCCGTCAGCACTCGGTAATGTTCCATATCCCGGCAACGCATGCGCAGGCTGTAGTCGAACGGCCCGCTGATCAACTGGCATTCGAACACCTGCGGGCAGGCTTTGACGCAGGCTTCGAAGGCCTTTTGCGCCGAGCGCCCGCTCTGGTTGGACAAGGCCACCAGCACCAGCAGCGACAGCCCCGGTGAGACCATCTGCACGTCGATGATCGCCCCGTACCCGCGGATCACCCCGCGCCGTTCGAGCTTGCGCACCCGTTCCAGGCAGGGCCTGGGGGTCAGATGCACCAGCGACGAGAGCTTCTCGTAGGTGATACGCCCCTGATGCCGCAGCACGTCGATGATCGCCTCATCGATGCGATCCAGCGCAGGGGAGGAATGGGGTCCGTTGGCCTTGGTATCCATGGGTTTCACTTCAAGCGGTTGGAAAGAAATTGCTGCAAGCGTTCGCTGTTGGGATGGTCGAGAATTTCGGCACCGCCTTGTTCTTCGACGCGGCCCTGGTGCAAAAACAGCACTTGGCTGGACACCTGGCGGGCAAAGCCCATTTCGTGGGTGACCATCAACATGGTACGACCTTCCTCAGCCAACGTCTGTATGACTTTGAGGACTTCTCCTACAAGCTCAGGGTCCAAGGCGGAGGTCGGTTCGTCGAACAGAATGATTTCCGGTTCCATCGCCAAGGCGCGGGCGATGGCGACGCGCTGCTGCTGGCCGCCGGACAGAAACGCCGGGTATTGATCCGCCACCCGGCCCGGCAAGCCGACCTTGTCCAGGTACAGCCGCGCACGTCGTTCCGCCTCGGCCGCACTCACGCCCAACACCCGGCGCGGGGCCATGGTGATGTTTTCCAGTACGGTCATGTGGCTCCACAGGTTGAAATGCTGGAACACCATGGCCAGGCGTGTGCGCAGGTTCTGCAGTTGCGCCTGGTGCGGTGCGCGGGTGCCGGCGCGGCCCTGGCGCATTTCGATGCTGATGCCGTCCAGGGTGATGACCCCGGCGTCCGGCTGTTCGAGAAAGTTGATGCAGCGCAGCATCGTGCTTTTGCCCGAGCCGCTGGCGCCGATCAGGCTGATCACATCGCCGTTGCGTGCGTTGAGGGAAACGCCCTTGAGCACTTCATGTTCGCCGTAGCGTTTGTGGATGCCTTCGACTTGCAGTTTGACCGCCGCCGTCGCCGCCTTGGCGATAGGGGCTGCGGGTGTCTCGACGGGATAAGTGGCCAGGGCCTGCGCGGACTGATTCATGGGTTAGCCTCGGGTAGGAACAAGAAAACGCATCCAGCGACGTTCGGCCAGTCGAAACAGGCCCACCAGTGCAAAGGACAGCAGCATGTAGAGCAGCGCGGCGATACCAAAGGCCTGGAACGTCAGGAACGTCTCGGCATTCGCATCGCGGGCCACCTTGAGGATGTCGGCGACGGTGGCGGTAAACGCCAGCGACGTGGCGTGCAGCATCAGGATCATTTCATTGCTGTAGGCCGGCAACGCACGGCGCAGCGCGGCGGGCACCACCACAAACAGGTTCAGTCGCCAGCCGTGCAGGCCATAGGCGCGTGCCGCTTCGATTTCGCCATGGGGAATGTTGCGGATCGCCCCGGCGAAGATTTCCACGGTGTAGGCACAGGTGTTGAGGACGAACGCCAGCAGCGTGCAGTTCAACGCGTTGCGGAAGAACTGGTTGAGCAGGGCGTTGTCCTGCACCACCTCCAGGCTGTACAGCCCGGTGTAGCAAATCAACAGTTGGATATACAGCGGCGTGCCGCGAAACAGGTAGGTGTACACCTCCACCGGCCAGCGCAGCCAGGCGTGTTCCGAGACGCGGGCGATCGCCAGGGGGATCGACAGGAAAAACCCGAACAGCACCGAGATGATGAACAACCACAGGGTCATCGCCACCCCGGACACACCCGCGCCGTCGCTGTACAGGTAGGCCAGGCCGTATTGCTGGAACAGTTCGATCATCGCGCCATCCCCTTGATGCCGAGGTTGTAGCGCCGTTCGAGGCGCTTGAAGATGCGGTTGGAGAGGGTGGTGATCACCAGGTACACCAGGCCCGCGAGGATCAGGAAGTACAGCGGCTCGTTGGTGGTCTTGCCGGCGTTCTGTGCGGCTTTGACCAGGTCGGACAGGCCGATGATCGACACCAGCGCCGTGGACTTGAGCAACACCAGCCAGTTATTGCCCAGCCCCGGCAGGGCGAAGCGCATCAACTGCGGGAACAGCACCAGGCGAAAGCGCTGCCAGCGGCTCAGGCCATAGGCGGTCGCGGCTTCCAGTTGACCGGCCGGCACGCTGAGGATCGCGCCGCGAAAGTTTTCGGTGAAATAGGCGCCGTAGATAAACCCCAGGGTGACCACCCCGGCGGTAAACGGGTCGATTTCAAAGTAGTTCCAGCCGAAGGCTTCGGTCAGGTCGTTCAGCCACAGTTGCAGGCTGTAGAAAATCAGCAGGATCAGCACCAGGTCCGGCACGCTGCGAATCAGCGTGGTGTAGAGCGTGGCCGGCACCCGCAGCAGTTTGACGCTGGAGAGTTTGGCGCCAGCGGCGATCAGGCCCAGGCCAAGGCTCAGGGCCAGTGCGAGGAACGCCAGCTTGACCGTCATCCAGGCGCCCTGGGCGAGCATCGGGCCGTAGCCCTGCAGGTTGAGGAATTCGTTCATGGGGAGATCTCTAAAGGGCGCAGACAGACCCCTGGGGGAGCGGGCTTTTGGGGGAGGGGGATTGCCCCCTCCCACACAAGTCTTCTCTCACAGGGGCGGTGTTGGCTTACTCGTTGTAGATGTCTTGATCGCCGAAGTATTTCTTCTGGATCTGGGCGTAGGTGCCATCGGCCTGGACGGCGGCGATGCCCTTGTTGATCAGCGCGCGCAGTTCCTGGTCGTTCTTGCGCAGGCCCATGGCGATGTCCAGGGGCAGCGTCGGGTCCTTGAAGGCCGGGCCGGTCTTGAAGTCGGCGCCTTCGGGCTTGGACAGGAAGTTGAGCTGGGCTTCGAGTTTGTCGGTCAGGGTGGCGTCGAGGCGGCCGTTTTGCAGGTCGGCGTAGTTCTGGTCCTGGGACTGGTACGCCTTGATCTGGGCGCCGAGCTTGGCCAGGTGCGCGCGGGCGTAGGCTTCCTGCAACGAGCCCTGCAGCACGCCGACTTGTTTACCCTTGAGGGATTCCGGCGTGTCGCCGAAGTCGGCGTTCTTGCGGGTGATCACCGAGGTGGGGCTGAGGAACAGGCGGTCGGTGAAGTCGATCTGTTTTTCCCGCGCCGGGGTCACGGCCATGGAGGACATGATCGCGTCGAACTTGCGCGCGCGCAGGGCGGGGATCATGCCGTCGAATTCGTTATGCACCCAGGTGCATTTGACTTCGAGCTTGGCGCAGATCGCGTTGCCCAGCTCGATATCGAAGCCTTGCAGGCTGCCATCGGCGGCGACGGACTCGAAGGGTGGGTATTCGGGGAATACGCCGAAGCGGATTTCTTTCCAGTCTTGGGCGTGGGCGGCGCTGGCGCACAGCGGCAATAGCAACGCAGCGAACAATGAGCGGAGTGGCGTCATGTGGAGTCCCTATATTTTGTAATTGATGTCAGGGCAGTCAAAGGAGCAGCGCGCATTCATTTGCTGACTCTTCGGTCGCGCTCAGAATGCTTCAAGGTGGTGCGTTTTTTGTGTCGTTTACCCCGTGCTCAAAGCGCGAATTGCGCTGTTAAAACAGGCAATGCAGCGGAATCGGCTGCGGCACCCGCTGAATCGGCTTTTGATCGTCGCGGTTCTGGCCTGCCCTCGGCGCAAAGCGGCAGGCCAGAGCGGTTTCAGGCGCGCTTTTTGTGCTGTACGCGCGGAGGTTGGGCCAGGCGTGCGAACAGGTCTTTCGGGTCGGCCAGGTCGGGCACCAGTTCCAGTTCGCTGCCGACGTCCAGCGCCTTGGCCACGTCCAGCACGTAGCGCAGCGCCGAATAGTCTTCGATGGCAAAACCCACCGAATCGAACAGGGTGACCTGGCGCGCATTCTCGCGGCCGGGCGCCTGGCCGTTGATCACTTGCCACAGTTCGGTGACCGGCGAATCGGCCGGCATGTGCTGAATTTCACCTTCGATGCGGCTCTGCGGTTCGTATTCGACGATCACCCGCGCACGCATCGACGATGCGTCGGTCCAGTTCGGTCTTGCCCGGGCAATCGCCGCCCACGGCGTTGAGGTGCATGCCGGGTTCGATCATCTCGTCGGTGAGGATGGTCGCGTAGGCCTTGTCGGCGGTGACGGTGGTGATGATGTCCGCGCCTTTCACCGCTTCGGCCACGCTGGCGGCCAGGATCACCTTGATTGCCGGGAACGCCTTGAGGTTGGCCGCCAGCTTGGCGGTGGCCCTGGCGTCGATGTCGAACAGGCGGATTTCATTGATGCCCAGCAGGGTGTGGAAGGCCAGGGCCTGGAATTCGCTTTGCGAACCGTTGCCGATCAGCGCCATGCTGCGGCTGTTGTCCCGGGCCAGGTAGCGTGCGACCAGGGCCGAGGTGGCGGCGGTGCGAATCGCGGTGGTCAGGGTCATTTCCGCCAGCAGCAGCGGCCGGCCGGTGTCCACGTCACCCAAGGCGCCGAAGGCCATCACGGTGAGCATGCCGGCCTGGGTGTTTTTCGGGTGGCCGTTGACGTATTTGAAGGCATACAGCGACGCGTCGGACACCGGCATCAGTTCGATCACGCCCTCCGGCGAGTGGTTGGCCAGGCGCGCACATTTCTCGAAGTCCTGCCAGCGCAGGTAGTCGGCGCGGATGTACTCGGCCATCTCGGTGATGCAGGTTTGCAGGCCTTTTTGCGAGACCAGGTAGCTGAGGTCGTTGACGTCGATATAGCGGGTCATGGAGTGGCTCCTGTCGTTATTGGAAGGTGGCGCGGGCGGGCAGATGCACTTCCGCGAGCATGCAGCGGGCACTGCCGCCGCCGATGCGTTCGATGTTGTCGATGTTCACCACCACCGGCCGCGTGTGGCGTTCCACATGCCGGCGCTGCGCGGGTTGCAGGGCGTTCCAGGCGCTGGCGGACATCACCAGCAGCGGCTGGCCGTCGCGGTCGTGGACTTCGAGCATGTTGCCGGCGAAGGCTTCCAACTGGTCGAAATCGAGGGCGAGGATGTCCTTGCCGGTGTCGCGCAGGGAATGCTCCAGGGCCTGGCGCTCTTCGGCGTCCGGCAGGGCTTGCAGGCACACCACCGAGAGGTTGCGGCCGACGCTCATCATCACGTTGCTGTGGTAGATCGGCGCGTGGTGGCGGTCGACGGCGTGGAACACGCAGAGCTGGTAGTCGAGGCGTTCGGCGAACTGGCGCAGAGCGTCGTGGTGGGTGCGCCCGGAGTGGCAGGCGTAGCTGATCCGGTGCTGGCGGTCGAGCACCATGCTGCCGGTGCCTTCGAGGAAGATGTTCTGTTGTTCGAGATGGCTGAGGTCAATCGTGTCCTTGATTGCAAAACGCTGTTCGAGGACGTGCAGCACGCCCTTGTTGCGCTCCAATCGGCGGTTCTGGCCTTCCATCGGGTAGAGCACCAGGCTGCCGTCGGCGTGGCTGCTCCACCAGTTGTTGGGGAAGATCGAGTCGGGGGTGTGCGGTGCCGGGGTGTCCTGCACGACCAGGACTTCGACGCCATGCCGGCGCAGGGTGTCGACATAGCCGTCGAACTCTTCCAGCGCTTTGTGCTGTGCGTCGAGCGGGTCGAGGGGCTGGCGTTGGAAACGGTTGTTGATCGCGGTGTCCGGGTTGAAGGCAAAGCGCGCCGGGCGAATCATCAAGACGGTGTTGGTGGTTTGCATGGGGGCACGAATCCATGGGTTGAGCAGTGGAGCTATTTTGTGCGGGTTGACGGAGGAATCCCGGCTGAAACCGAGGCGGCGCTCAGCCGGGAAAGCTGAAAAGTGGGGTGTGGCAGCCGAATCGGCTGTGCGGGCTGGAATGCGATCAAGCGGTGGCGGATAGGTTGGCTGACGGAGCGCTATCGCAGGCAAGCCAGCTCCCACATTAGTATGGAGGTGGTTGTGGTATCCGAGTCAGGAAGGAGAGTGCATGTCTATCGCCGTTCGTATTGCCCAGGCCGCCGATGCAGATGGGATCAGCCGGGTCATCCTCGCCGCCTTGCACAGCAGCAATGCGCGTGACTATCCGGCGGATGTGATCGCCCGGGTGGCGGGCAACTTCACACCCGATGCGGTGCTCGAACTGCTCCGGCGTCGGTCGGTGCTGGTGGCGGTTCAGGACGAAGTGATCGTCGCCACCGCTTCCCTTGACGGTAATGTGGTGCGCTCGGTGTTCGTCAACCCGGCGCTGCAAGGGCAGGGCATCGGTCGGCTGCTGATGATCGAAATCGAATTGCGCGCCCGTGAGGCCGGGGTGACGGTGTTGAACGTGCCGTCTTCGCTGAGCGCCGAGTCGTTCTATACCAAACTGGGCTTTCACACCGTGCGCGACGTCTACCATGGCAACGAGCGCACGTTGGTGATGGAGAAAGCGCTGTCGTCGCGTCACCCTATCGGCGTCTACCGCGACCGTCTGCACCGGGCGCAGGTGGTTACGTTGTGGCAGGACGCTTTTGGTTATGACACCGCGCACAACCTGCCGACCCTGGCGATCGATAAGAAGCTGGCGGTCAATGACGGGCTGTTCTTTGTGGCGACGGATAAGAACGTCGTGATCGGTACTGTTCTGGCGGGGTACGACGGGCATCGTGGTTGGTTGTATTCGGTGGCGGTGCGCGCCGACTATCGCCGGCAAGGGCTGGGTGCGTCGCTGGTGCGGCATGCGGAGCAGGCCTTGAGCGCCTTGGGGTGTATGAAGATCAACCTGCAGATCACCGGCGGCAATGACACGGTGGTGGGGTTCTACGAGGCGTTGGGGTACGGGGTGGAGCCGAGGATCAGCATGGGCAAGAAGATGGTGGAAAATATCCCGACTCAATCCTGAGAATGATCGCAGATCAAATGTGGGAGGGGGCTTGCCCCCGATGACGGTGGGTCAGTCGATACCTCCCGTGACTGACACTCCGCTATCGGGGGCAAGCCCCCTCCTACAGGGTATTGCGGTGTGGCGGGGTTAGACCTTGACGATCCAGCCTTCTGGCGCTTCGACGTCGCCAGATTGCACGCCGGTCAGCTCTTTATAGAGCTTCTGGGTGATCGGGCCGACTTCGGTCTCGCTGTAGAACACGTGCAGTTTGCCCTGGTACTCGATACCGCCGATCGGCGAAATCACGGCAGCCGTCCCGCAGGCACCGGCTTCCTGGAAGATATCCAGTTGGTCGATGAACACTTCGCCTTCGACCACTTCCAGGCCCAGGCGGGTCTTGGCCAGTTCGATCAGCGACATGCGGGTGATGCCTGGCAGTACCGAAGGCGACTTCGGCGTGATGAACTTGTTGTCTCGGGTGATCCCAAAGAAGTTGGCCGAACCGACTTCCTCGATCTTCGAGTGCGTGGCCGGGTCCAGGTAGATGCTGTCGGCGAAGCCGGCTTTTTTCGCTTCGGAACCTGGCAGCAGGCTGGCGGCGTAGTTGCCACCGACCTTGGCGGCGCCGGTACCGTGTGGCGCGGCGCGGTCGTAGCCGGAGATCTGGAAGTTGTGCGGCACCAGGCCGCCCTTGAAGTAGGCGCCGACCGGGATCGCGAACACCGAGAAGATGAACTCCGGCGCGGTACGCACGCCGATGTTGTCACCGGTGCCGATCACGAACGGGCGCAGGTACAGCGCGCCGCCGCTGCCATACGGCGGGATGAACCGCTCGTTGGCACGAACCACTTGCTTGCAGGCGTCGATGAAGGCTTCGGTCGGCACTTGCGGCATCAACAGGCGACCGCAACTGCGCTGCATGCGCGCGGCGTTCTGGTCCGGGCGGAACAGGTTGATCGAGCCGTCCTTGCAGCGATAGGCCTTGAGGCCTTCAAAGCACTGTTGGCCGTAGTGCAGGGCGGTGGAGCCCTCGCTGATGTGCAGCACGTTGTCTTCGGTCAGGGTGCCCGCTTGCCACTCGCCGTTTTTCCAGGTCTGGATAAACCGCTTGTCGGTCTTGATGTAGTCAAAACCCAGCTTGTCCCAATTGATGCTTTCGTTACCCATGACACCCTCTATCTCTGGTCAAGTCGGTTTTTTTCTGAATGAGCGCAACAATACTGCATTCTTGCTTCATGTGGGAGCGGGCTTTTGTGGGAGGGGGCTTGCCCCCGATGAGGGCGCGCCAGTCGGCACATGCGTTGACTGGCCCACCGCTATCGGGGGCAAGCCCCCTCCCACAAAAGCCCGCTTCCACGGGGGGTGCGTTTTTTACAGGTGGAGGGGGTGGCCCAGCGCTCGTAGGGCGGCTTCCTGGACGGCTTCGCCTAGGGTCGGGTGGGCGTGGATGGTGCCGGCCACGTCTTCCAGGCGCGCGCCCATTTCCAGGCTCAGCCCAAAGGCGGTGGACAGCTCGGACACGCCGACGCCAACCGCCTGCCAGCCGACAATCAGATGATTGTCACGCCGCGCCACCACCCGCACGAAGCCGCTTTTCGACTCCAGGGTCATGGCCCGGCCATTGGCCGCGAACGGGAAGCTCGACACGATGCAGTCCAGCCCCGCCGCCTTGGCCTCGTCGGGCGACTTGCCGACCACCACCAACTCCGGGTCGGTAAAGCACACGGCCGGGATCGCCGCCGGGTTGAATTCGCGGTGTTGACCGCTGATCAGTTCGGCGACCATTTCGCCCTGGGCCATGGCCCGGTGCGCGAGCATTGGCTCGCCGCTGAGGTCGCCGATGGCCCACACATTGCGCATGCTGGTCTGGCAGCGGTGGTCGATCCTGACCGCCGCGCCGTGCATCTCCAGGTCCAGCGCTTCGAGGTTCCAGCCCCGGGTGTTGGGGGTGCGACCGACGGCGACCAGCACCTGATCGGTCTCCAGCGACACGGTGTCGCCCTTCGGGTCGCGCACTTGCAGGCGGTTGTGCTCAAAGCCGGTGACGCTGTGCTTGAGGTACAGCTTCACACCCAATTGCTTGAGCGACTCGGCCACCGGCTGGGTCAGCTCGGCGTCGTAGGCCGGCAGGATACGCTCCTGCGCTTCGACCACGCTGACTTCGGCGCCCAGCTTGCGGTAGGCAATCCCCAGTTCCAGGCCGATATAACCGCCACCCACCACAATCAGGCGCTTGGGCACGCGGGTCGGCGCCAGGGCTTCGGTGGACGAGATGATCGGCCCGCCGATCGGCAGCATCGGCAGGTTGACGCTTTTCGAGCCGGTGGCCAGCAGCAGGTGTTCGCACTGGATACGCTGGCCGTCGACGTCGACGGTCTTGCCGTCCACCACCTGGGCCCACCCGTGGATGACCTGCACCTTGTGTTTCTTCAGCAGCGCGGCAACCCCGCTGGTCAGGCGGTCGACGATGGCGTCTTTCCAAGCCACGCTTTTGCGGATGTCCAGGGTCGGCACATCCACTTCGATGCCCAGTTGGGAGCCCTGGCTGTGGTGTACGGTCTGCTGGAACTGTTCGGCCACGTGGATCAAGGCCTTGGACGGGATGCAGCCGATATTCAGGCAGGTGCCGCCCAGCGCCTGGCCTTCCACGAGGATGGTCGGGATGCCCAGCTGGCCGGCGCGGATCGCCGCCACATAACCGCCAGGGCCGCCGCCGATGATCAGCAGGGTGGTGTGCAATGTCTGAGTCATGCCCTTACTCCAGGAACAGGCTGGCGGGTTGTTCGAGCAGGCCGCGAATGGCCTGGATGAATTGCGCCGCGTCCATGCCGTCGACCACGCGGTGATCGAACGAGCTGGAGAGGTTCATCATCTTGCGGATCACGATCTGGCCCTTGATCACCATCGGCCGCTCGACGATGCGGTTGACGCCGACGATGGCCACTTCCGGCAGGTTCAGCACCGGCGTGCTGACGATGCCGCCCAAGGCGCCGAGGCTGGTCAGGGTGATGGTCGACCCCGACAGTTCGTCGCGGTTGGCCTTGCCAGTGCGCGCGGCGTTGGCCAAACGCGCGATTTCCTCGGCATTGCCCCACAGGCTGCGTGCTTCGGCGTGGCGCACCACCGGCACCATCAGGCCCACATCGCTCTGGGTGGCGACGCCCACATGCACCGCACCGAGGCGGGTGATGACCTGGGCTTCGTCGTCGTAACGCGCATTGATCTGTGGGAAATCGCGCAACGCCACGACCATGGCGCGCACGATGAACGGTAGCAGCGTCAGCTTGCCGCGTGTCGCACCGTGTTTTTCATTGAGGTGTACGCGCAGTTCGTCGAGGGCGGTGACGTCGATCTCTTCCACATAGCTGAAATGCGCGGCGCGCCGGGTGGCGTCCTGCATGCGCTGGGCGATTTTGCGGCGCATGCCGATCACCGGGATCTGTTCTTCGTCGTTGCGTTCGGCGTAGGGGTTGGCGGCCGTAGTTTTTTTCGCCGGACTCTGGAGCAAGTAAGCGTCCAAATCTTCGTGCAGAATCCGGCCCGCCGGACCGGACCCCTGCACCAGGCGCAGGGGAATGCCTGCATCCAGCGCATGCTTGCGCACGGCGGGGGAGGCCAGCGGACGCTCGTTGGCATCGCGGGCCACGGGGGCCTGGGGCGCGACGGACGGTTTGAGCGCCAGTGTGCTTTCTACCGCTGGGGCCGGCTTGCTTTGCGCTACCGGCGCAGGCGCCGCCTTGGCCGGTTCAGCCGTCATCGGCACGTCTTTGGTATTGCCCGCGCCTTCCACTTCGATGCTGATCAGCACACTGCCCACGGCCATGACTTCACCCGGCTCGCCGCCGAGGGCAAGTACCTTGCCGTGGACCGGCGAGGGAATGTCCACCATCGCCTTGTCGGTCATCACATCCGCCAGCACCTGGTCTTCGACGACCAGGTCGCCGACCTTCACATGCCAGGCCGAAAGTTCAACTTCTGCGATGCCTTCGCCAATGTCCGGCATCTTGATAACGTGCGTGCCCATTCAGACCTCCATGACCCGTTTCAACGCCGCGCCCACACGGGACGGCCCTGGGAAATACGCCCATTCCTGCGCGTGCGGGTAGGGGGTGTCCCAACCGGTGACGCGTTCGATCGGCGCTTCCAGGTGGTGGAAGCAATGTTCCTGCACCAGCGCCACCAGCTCGGCGCCAAAGCCGCAGGTGCGGGTGGCTTCATGCACCACCACGCAACGGCCGGTCTTTTTCACCGAGTTGACGATGGTTTCCAGGTCCAGCGGCCACAGGCTGCGCAGGTCGATGACCTCGGCGTCGATACCGGTTTCTTCGGCGGCGACTTGCGACACGTACACGGTGGTGCCGTAGGTCAGCACGGTGACGGCCGAACCCGGACGCACGATCGCGGCCACGTCCAGCGGCACGCTGTAGTAACCGTCCGGCACTTGCGCCTGCGGGTGTTTCGACCACGGCGTTACCGGGCGGTCGTGGTGGCCGTCGAACGGGCCGTTGTACAGGCGCTTGGGTTCGAGGAAGATCACCGGGTCGTCGTTTTCGATCGAGGCGATCAACAGGCCCTTGGCGTCATAGGGGTTGGACGGCATCACCGTGCGCAGGCCGCAGACCTGGGTGAACACCGCTTCGATACTCTGGCTGTGGGTCTGGCCGCCGTAGATGCCGCCGCCGCAGGGCATGCGCAGGGTCAACGGCGCGGTGAACTGGCCGGCCGAGCGATAACGCAGGCGTGCCGCTTCGGAGATGATCTGGTCGCTGGCTGGGTAGACGTAGTCGGCGAACTGGATTTCCGCCACCGGGCGCAGGCCGTAGGCGCCCATGCCCACCGCCACGCCGACGATGCCGCTTTCGGAGATCGGCGCGTCAAACACCCGCGAACTGCCGTACTTGTTCTGCAAGCCTTCGGTGCAACGGAATACGCCGCCGAAATAGCCAACGTCCTGGCCGAACACCACCACGTTGTCGTCACGCTCAAGCATCACGTCCATGGCCGAGCGCAGGGCCTGGATCATGGTCATGGTGGTGGTGGTCATGGCGGTTTCCAATTCGATGCTGTTGTTGTGATCGTTCATGTCAGACCCCCAACTCTTGACGCTGGCGCTTCAAGTGCTCCGGCATCTCTTTGTAGACGTCTTCGAACATGGTCGCGGCGCTTGGAATCTGGCCGCCGGCGAGGGTGCCGTACTGTTCGGCTGCTTTCTGCGCCTTGACCACTTCGGCCTCCAGTTCGGCACTGACCGTCGCGTGTTCCTCTTCGGACCACTGGCCGATCTTGATCAGGTGCTGCTTGAGGCGCGCAATCGGGTCGCCCAGGGGGAAGTGGCTCCAGTCGTCGGCGGGGCGGTACTTGGACGGATCATCCGACGTGGAGTGCGGGCCGGCGCGGTAGGTGACCCATTCGATCAGGGTCGGGCCGAGGTTGCGGCGCGCGCGTTCGGCGGCCCAGGCGGAAGCGGCGTACACCGCGATGAAGTCGTTGCCGTCCACGCGCAGGGAGGCGATGCCGCACCCGACGCCGCGTCCGGCGAAGGTAGTGGCTTCACCGCCGGCGATGGCCTGGAAGGTGGAGATGGCCCACTGGTTGTTGACCACGTTGAGAATCACCGGCGCGCGGTAGACGTGGGCGAAGGTGAGGGCGGTGTGGAAGTCCGATTCGGCAGTGGCGCCGTCGCCGATCCAGGCCGAGGCGATCTTGGTATCGCCCTTGATCGCCGAGGCCATGCCCCAGCCCACGGCTTGTACGAATTGGGTGGCAAGGTTGCCGGAAATGGTGAAGAAGCCGGCGTCTTTCACCGAATACATGATCGGCAGTTGCCGGCCCTTGAGCGGGTCGTGCTCGTTGGACAGCAGTTGGCAGATCAGGTCCACCAGCGGCACGTCGCGGGCCATCAGGATGCTTTGCTGGCGATAGGTGGGGAAGCACATGTCGTCGATGTTCAGGGCCAGGGCCTGGGCGCTGCCGATGGCTTCTTCGCCGAGGCTCTGCATGTAGAACGACATTTTCTTCTGACGCTGGGCGACCACCATGCGGTTGTCGAAGATGCGCGTCTTGAGCATGGCGCGCATGCCCCGGCGCAGGATCTCGACAGGCACGTCTTCAGCCCACGGACCGAGGGCCTGGCCCTGGTCGTCGAGCACGCGGATCAGGCCCTTGGCCAAATCGGCGGTGTCGGCGGGTTCTACGTCGATGCTGGGTTTGCGCACCAGGCCGGCGTCGGTCAGACGCAGGTAGGTAAAGTCAGTCTTGCAGCCTGGGCGGCCCGAGGGTTCGGGAACGTGCAGGCGCAGTGGTGCATACGGCTGGTTCATGGCTTTCTACGCTCGATCTTGTGAATTTCTTGTAGTGGGCGCGCTAGCTGACCGTCATCCTCCGGGTAGGAGAAATCTTGTCCTACAACAATCATAGGCGGGGCGTAGAAGAATATTTATCTGTGTTTCGTTGCGCTCGGGCTCATTTGCGGATAAAAAAACTGCATAAACATAATAAACAGGTGATTTTGTCTCATGCGCAAACTGGACCGTACCGATATCGGCATTCTCAACGCCCTGCAGGAGAATGCGCGCATCACCAACGCCGACCTCGCCCGCTCGGTCAACCTGTCGCCCACGCCGTGTTTCAATCGGGTCAAGGCGATGGAGGAACTGGGCCTGATTCGCGACCAGGTAACCTTGCTCGATGCCGACCTGCTGGGGCTGCACGTCAACGTGTTTATCCATGTCAGCCTGGAAAAGCAGAACGAACTGGCCTTGCAGCAATTCGAAGGGGCGATTTCCGACCGGCCCGAGGTGATGGAGTGCTACTTGATGGCCGGCGACCCGGACTATTTGATCCGTGTGTTGGTGCCGACGATCCAGTCGCTGGAGCGTTTCATGATGGACTTTCTGACCAAAGTGCCAGGTGTTGCCAATATCCGCTCCAGCTTCGCTCTTAAACAAGTGCGCTATAAGACCGCGTTGCCACTGCCGCCGGATGGATTGATGGTCTGAGACAAGGTTCGCGGCGCAACGCAACGCAACTCATGCATTGCTCTTTATTGGCGCGCGCTTTTTAGTATTGACACCTGTCAATGTATGTTTTACCTGAGCGCTCTATTGTATCGGCTACGTTCCCCATTCAAGTGGCCGGACAAGTCATGGAGAATCAGCCGCCAAGGTGCCGTGTACCCTACGACTTTAATCTAACTTCGTATTCTAAATATTGCCGCCTGGCCCGATTGACTTCCAACGCGCTTTGGGCTTCAGGCTGGATGAGTTTTGTTGTTTAGCTAAGTAATTAAAAAGAACGGGGTTTTTTTCTTGCATCATAAAAATTTCCTTGATCGCTCACGAATTTTTCACGCGTTATTAAACAAATTAGTAGCTATAAGCCACCTAACTAACAATTCCACGTAAAAGGTGAATCGAGATGTCTATGAGATCCCTGAAATTGAATCTACGTACCACCCTTTGTTTCGGAGTGGTTTGCATTCTGTTGTTAATACAAGGGGGCATGACGCTGGTAAAAGTCGATTCCGTCTATTCTTCAACCATCGAGATTGAAAGCAACTGGCTGCCCAGTATTCGCCTGGCTGGAAGAATCGATTCAGCCCTGTTTAAGTTACGTCTGGAGTTGCGCCGTTTTGCCATGGACAGTGCCCGGCAGGATCAAAGTTCACGGGATAGCCTTCAAAGTATCCGATCGGAGTTGATGAAGATCGCCCAGAGCTACGCTCCCATGGTGTCGAGCCCCGAGGAGCAGGCCAAATATGACGAAGTCATGAGCAGTATTGGCACTTACAACCAGAAGATCGACGAGTTTCTGACACTCTCTACCACAGGCACCTCTGCGCAGATCGCCGCTTATCTGAGCGACGTGCAAGCCCCCGTCGCCCTCAAGGCGCAGGACTCGATCAACGACCTGATCACCCTGAACGGGCGCGGCTCCAATGAGGCGGTGCGGATCGCCTCCAGCGAATACAACGCGACTCGTCTGTTTACCTGGGTGCTGATGGGCGCTTCAGTGCTGTTGACCGTGGTCGTCGCGAGCCTGTTTACCCGCAGTATCATTACCCCAGTGCGTGAGTTGCTGGTGTCGACCTCCAAGATCGCCGACGGTGATCTGCGCGTGGCCATCGCCGTCAACGGCAAGGATGAGCTGACGGAGCTGCAACAATCGACTGCCGCGATGCAGATGAACCTCAAAACCACTTTGCAGCACATCTCCGAAGCCTCCGGGCAGTTGGCCTCGGCTGCCGAAGAGATGAGTTCGATTACCCGTGAGTCCAGCGCCGGTATCGAGCGCCAGAGCATGGAAACCGACCAGGCCGCCACGGCGGTCAATGAGATGACTGCGGCGGTGGAAGAAGTCGCGCGCAATGCCGTCTCGGCCTCCCAGTCGACCCAGGACTCCCAACGCTCGGCCCAAATCGGCCAGGAGCGTGTGACCCAGACCATCGCGTCGATTGAAAAACTCAGCGCCACCGTGCAGCAGACCGGTATGGAAGTCGAAGGCCTGGCCAAGCAGGCCCAGGACATCGCACGGGTGGTGGAAGTGATCCGCTCGATTGCCGAACAGACCAACCTGCTGGCGCTGAACGCCGCCATCGAAGCGGCGCGGGCCGGCGAGCAAGGCCGAGGGTTTGCGGTGGTGGCCGATGAAGTGCGGGCGCTGGCTCACCGGACCCAGACCTCGACCCAGGAAATCGAGCAGATGATCGCGAAGATCCAGGTCTGTTCCAACGAGGCGGTGTCGTCGATGACCATGAACCGCAGCGAAGCGGTGGACTCCCTGAAAATCGCCCACGAAGCAGGCCAGGCCATCACCCAGATCACCGAAGCGATTGCCGACATCAACGACCGGAACCAGTTGATCGCGACGGCCTCCGAAGAACAGGCGCATGTGGCGCGCTCCGTCGACCAGAACCTGATCAGCATTCGCGACCTGTCGATCCAGAGTTCGTCGGCCGCCGGGCAAACGTCGATTGCCAGCCACGAACTGTCGAAGCTGGCGATGGATCTCAAGCAGATTGTGGCTCAGTTCTCCATCGCGTGAACCCGCGACGCAGGTGGCCGGTTGAGCGCGTTCAGAGCTGATTGAGCGGGATCTTCAGGTACACCACCCCATTCTCTTCGGGCGGCGGCAGATTCCCCGCCCGCACATTCACCTGGATCGCCGGCAGCAGCAGTGTCGGCATCCCCAGCCCGGCATCGCGCTGGGTCCGCATCTGCACAAACGCCGCTTCATCCACCCCGTCATGCACATGGATATTGCCCGCGCGCTGCTCGGCCACGGTGGTCTGGCACCGGGCCTCACGGCCTTGTGGCGGGTAGTCGTGGCATACGTACAGTCGGGTCTGCGGCGGGAAGGCCAGGAGCTTGCGCATCGACGCATACAGCTGGTGTGCATCGCCACCGGGGAAGTCGCAGCGGGCGGTGCCGACGTCGGGCATGAACAGGGTGTCGCCGACCAGGATCAGTTGATCGTCGATCAGGTAGGCCATGTCCGCCGGGGTGTGGCCGGGCACGTGCAAGGCCTGGGCCTTCAAGTTGCCGATAGGGAAGATTTCATCCGGGGCGAACAGGTGGTCGAACTGCGAACCGTCGACGCGAAATTCCGGCTCCAGGTTGAACAGGTGCTTGAACACGTGCTGCACCTTGCTGATGGCCTGGCCAATGGCGATCTTGCCGCCCAACGTCCGGCGCAGGTAAGGCGCGGCGGACAGATGGTCGGCATGGGCGTGGGTTTCCAGCAGCCATTGCACCTGCAAGCGATGTTCGCGCACGTAGGCGATCACCTTGTCGGCCTGGCGTGTGTCGGTGCGCCCGGAGGCCGGGTCGTAATTGAGCACCGAGTCGACGATGGCGCAGGGGCCATCGTCGGCCTCATGCACCACATAGGTGTAGGTCGACGATGCCTCGTCCAGAAAAGCCTGAATCAACGCGGGCATGGGCGGCGGTCCTTGGTGGTGGGCTGCGGGTTACATTCGCGATGTGTCCCACATGGACTTGGCAGATTAAGGGAAAAAAACGCTGCGAGGCAAAGTGTCGACCTGTAACAGGACATGACGCGGTCTTTCGGCATGTTGTTCAGGGTCGGTCTTACACCCTAAGTGCCGCGTCTGTGAACGGGCCGGTCTTACACCGAATTTGCCGAGCCCCCGCTGCCCGTCCAAAGCACCCTGAAATTGGCGCCAAGGCAGCGTAGGCCGTGGCCTGGCAGCTTTCGATAATCGCCTCCGACATCATGTCCCCGTTGCGGAGCGCACCATGCATAACAATAAGAAACTCCCCCTGCGTCTGTTGCCTGTGTTTCTCGTCGGCCTGGGCCTGAGCCCGTTCGCCAGCGCCGAAATCATGCTGTACGACAAAGACGAAACCACCTTCTCCACCGATGGCTACATCAACGCCTTCTACGTCAACAGCAACGTAGACCGCGCCGGTGACCAATACGACCGCCGCCAGGCTCGGGTGAAGATGGGCTTTTTGCCCAACTACCTGGGCTTCAACATGACCAAGCAGGCCGACGACCTCAAGCTCGGCGCCCGTGCCTCGTTCTGGGTGACCATCAACGACAGCCAGACCAACGGCACCGACACTGCCATCGATGTGCGCCAGTTCTACGGCACCGTAGCCAATCCGGAGTGGGGCGAAGTGCTGATCGGCAAGGACTTCGGCCTGTTCGCCCGCTCCAACATCCTGCTCGACGAATTGCTCGCGGGCTACGGCCAGGTCAGCGACAGCCTCGGCCTGGTCGACGGCGGCGGGGTTTCGTTCGGCAATATCGGCAGCGGCTATCCATACCCGTTCCCGACCTCGCAGATCACCTACCGCACCCCGGTGATGGACGGCCTGCGTGTTGCCGTCGGCATCCTCGACCCGGTCGATACCAACGACAGCAGCCCCCAAGGCAAGGCCTACCAGAAAAACCCGCGTACCGAGAGCGAGATCACCTACCAGTTCGACCTGGGCGGGGCGAAGATCTACAGCTGGCTCAACGGCAGCTACCAGACTTCGGACAACACCGATTCCAACGTCGACAGCGTCACCTCCAAAGGCGTGGGCTACGGCGTGCAGGCGAAAATGGGCGGCCTGTCCCTGACCGGCTCGGGCTTCCAGGCCAAGGGCATCAACCCGTTCTTCACCAACAATGCCGGCGAAGCGACCCTGCGCAATGTCGACAGCAACGGCTACTTGCTGCAAGGCTCCTACAAGCTGGGCAAGAACCGCCTGGCGCTGTCGTATGGCAAGACCAAGGACGACGGCAACGGCGTGGTGGGCAGCGGCGCCGACTATGACACCCGTGGCATTGCGCTGTTTCACGACGTGAACGACAACCTGAAGCTGGTCGCTGAATACAACCAGTTCCAGATCAAGGGGCATGACACCAGCGCCCAAAATGAAGACACCGACACCTTCGCCGTCGGTGCCGTGCTCACTTGGTAAGACCTGACTGCCCTGGTCTTTAAGTGGTACGCGGTCAAAATGTGGGAGGGGGCTTGCCCCCGATAGCGGTGGTTCAGTTGGCTCATTTGTAGCTGATCCACCGCCATCGGGAGCAAGCCCCCTCCCACATTTGATTACCTGCATCCTGAGCGTCTCATCCCATCGCATCCCCCCACCCAGTACCCAAGTAGCATAGGTTCCGCCCCCCCAGCCTTCGTACACTCATGCCTCAGAGCGGAGAGTCGACGATGCACAACCATGAAGGCGTAGTCAGTGCCATGTCTCTGGCCACCGATGCCGGGCAGGCCGCCGAAGAATTGGCCGAGCAACTGCTGCATCCGTACCTGGGCTTCGTGCTGTTTTTCTGCTCGGCTTCCTACGACCTGCAGGCGCTCGGCCAAGCCCTGCAACGTTGTTTCGGCAATGTGCGCCTCGTCGGTTGCACCAGCGCCGGCGAGATCACACCCCAAGGCTACGGGCGCAATTGCGTGACGGCGATGGGCTTTAACCACGCGCATTTTTCGATTGCCACCGAACTGATCGACCAGGTGGAACACTTCAGCCTGATCGACGCCCAGCACATGGTCGAACGTCTGGTGGGCGGCTGTCGCAGCAACACCCTGGCGCCGATCAAGGGCAACACTTTCGCCCTGACCTTGCTCGACGGGCTGTCCAGCCGTGAAGAAATGGTGCTCGCGGCCCTCAGCGCGGCGCTCGGCGATATCCCGCATTTCGGCGGTTCGGCCGGCGACGACAACTACCTCACGCACACCCACGTGTATTTCAACGGCGCGTTCCACAGCGGCGCGGCCGTGGTGGTGCTGGTCAATACCTGGCTGGACTTCGAGGTGTTCACCACCCACCACATTCTGCCGCGTGCGGAAAAACTCGTGGTGACCGGCGCCGACAGCCCGTCGCGGCGAGTGTTCGAGCTCAACGCCGAGCCCGCCGCGGAGGAGTACGCGCGGCACATCGGCGTGGCCGTGGCCGACCTCGACCACCGCGTCTTCGCCGCGCACCCGCTGGCGGTACGTATCCACGACCAGTACTACGTCAGGGCGATACAGCAGGTGCATGACGACCTGAGCCTGAGTTTCTACTGCGCCGTGGAAAACGGCATCGTCCTCACGGTGATGACACCCGGGCCGATCCTGCCGAACCTGGTAACCCTGTTCGACGGCCTGCAATCTCGCCTCGGCGAGCTGCTGCTGACCATTGGCTGCGACTGCTTCCTGCGCCGCCTGGAGCTGGAAGACAGCGGCACCCTGGAGCAGATCGGCGGCTTCCTGCGCGACCAGCGGGTGATGGGGTTCAACACCTACGGAGAACAGTTCAATGGCATGCATATCAACCAGACCTTCACCGGCGTCGCCATTGCCCGAGGGCGAGCCCCAGGATCGCAATGAACTGTTGGCCGAGTTGGCGCGGCTACGCCTGGACAACTACAAGCTGACGCGGATCAACGCGGCGCTGATCGAGCGCATCGAGTCCGGGGTGACCCAGGGCAACGACCCCTACACCACGTTCCAGCACTCGGTGGTGCTCGCCGAACAAGTGCGCGAGCGCACCGACGCGCTGAACCAGGCGATGGCCGAACTGCGCGCCAGCAACCACTTGCTGATCAACGCCCGCCTGCGCGCCGAAACCCTGCGCCGCGAGCAGGCCGCGGCGCAAAAGGCGCAGGAGAGCGAGCGCTGGATTCGCCTGATCACCGACCATGTGCCGGCGCTGATCGGCTACCTGAATGCCGACCTGGTGTATGAGTTCACCAACAAGGTCTATGAAGAATGGTACTGCTGGCCGCGGGGCATGATGCTCGGCCAGAGCCTGCGCGAAGTCCACAGCGAACAACACTGTCAGCGCCTGGATGCCTACGTCTCGCGGGCGCTGGCGGGGGAGAGCGTGACCTTCGAATTCGCCGAAACCAACATCAACAACCAGGAGCGCTACATGCTGCGCTCCTACGTGCCCAACCGCCTGGCCAGTGGCGAAGTGGTGGGGATCTTTGTGCTGATCCGCGACATCACCGAGCGCCGGCGCACCGCCGAAGCCTTGCACCAGGCCTATCAGAACCTGGAGCTGCGCGTCGCCCAGCGCACCTCGGAACTGACCTCGCTGAACGACCAGTTGCTGCGCGAAATCGACGAACGCCGCCGCGTGGAATCGCGCCTGCGCGAAGCCAAGCTCGAAGCCGAGCAGGCCAACCTGTCGAAAACCAAATTCCTCGCCGCCGTCAGCCACGACCTGTTGCAACCGCTGAACGCCGCGCGCCTGTTCACCGGCGCCTTGCTTGAACGCCGCGAACCCCAGGCCAATGAAACCCTGGTGCGCAACGTGAGCAACTCGCTGGAAGACGTGGAAAACCTGTTGGGCACCCTGGTCGATATTTCCAAGCTGGATGCCGGGGTGATCAAAGCCGATATCGCCCCGTTCGCCCTCAGCGAGCTGCTCGACAACCTCGCCGTCGAATTCACCCAACTGGCGCGCAGCGAAGGCCTGGAGTTGCACTTCGTCGGCTGCTCGGCGCTGGTGCGCAGCGATATCCAGCTGCTGGCGCGGATTCTGCGCAACCTGCTGAGCAATGCGATTCGCTACACCTACTCGGGGCGCGTGGTGCTGGGCTGCCGCCGCCAGCACCAGCGCTTGTCGATCCAGGTCTGGGACAGCGGCATGGGCATTGCCGAAGATCGCCTGGAGGAAATTTTCCAGGAGTTCAAGCGCGGCGATGTGCAGCGGCGCGACCAGGATCGCGGGTTGGGCCTGGGCCTGGCCATCGTGGAAAAAATCGCCGGCATCCTCGGCCATCGCATCACCGTCAAGTCGTGGCCGGGCAAGGGCTCGATGTTCGCGGTGGACGTGCCCTTGAGCGCCACCGCGCCCAAATCGCTGCCGCAGCCGTCCATGAGCGAACCGATGCTGGAGCGCCTGCAAGGCGCGCGGGTGTGGGTGCTGGATAACGACGCAGCGATCTGCGCCGGAATGCGGACCTTGCTGGAGGGGTGGGGCTGCCGGGTGGTCACCGCGTTATCGGAACAAGACCTGGCGCGGCAGGTGGACAACTACCACGCCGAGGCCGACCTGCTGATCGCCGATTACCACCTGGACGATGAGCAGAACGGCGTCGACGCCGTGGCACGCATCAACGCCCGGCGCGCCAGCCCGATCCCGGCCATGATGATCACCGCCAATTACAGCAACGAACTGAAGCTGCAGATCCGCGAACTGGGGCACACCTTAATGCACAAGCCGGTGCGGCCGATGAAGCTCAAGACCGCGATGAGCCACCTCTTAGGCAAATGACCACCGAACGCTCCTCAAACAGCGATCAAACAGAGATCCAGAGATCCAGAGAACAAATGGAGAACCAGAGATCAAATGGAGATCCAATGTGGGAGGGGGCTTGCCCCCGATAGCTGACTGTCAGTCACTGCACCTATAACTGATCCACCGTTATCGGGGGCAAGCCCCCTCCCACACAAGCCCCACACAAACCCCACACAAACCCCTTCCCACAAGGGTTCTATGCGCTTTCCGAAAGATCAGCGACGCAGATAAGAACCAAAATCAATATCCCCCGCGCTCAAGATCGCCTGCACCCGATTATGCACATTCAACTTGCGCAAAATCGCCGACACATGGGCCTTCACCGTGGTCTCGGCGATCTCCAGGGTGTAGGCAATCTGCTTGTTCGACTCGCCCTTGGTCATCCGCTCCAGCACCAGCAACTGCTTGCGGGTCAACGCCTGCAGCAATTCCGGAGCGAAGCCCGGGTTTTCGTTCAGGCGCCGGTGGGTGCCGGGTTTCTGGGTGCGGATGATGTCCGGCGGCAGGTACACATTGCCGTTGAGAATCTGCTGGATCGCCTCGGTCATTTGCTGGCGCGGCGACGACTTGGTGATAAAACCGACGGCGCCATAGGTGATGGCCTGCAGCACGATTTGCTTGTCTTGCTCGGCGGACACGATCACCACCGGGATGGTCGGCGATTCGTTGCGCAGGTTGATCAGGCCATTGAGACCGTGCATGCCGGGCATGTTCAGGTCGAGCAGGATCAGATCGAGGTCGTCGTGTTCCTGGGTCAGCGCCAGGGCGCTGTCCAGGTCGGCGGTCTCCATCACTTCGCTGCCGGGGAAACCATCGCTGATGACGTTATGAATCGCTTCGCGAAACAGTGGGTGATCATCGGCAATCAGGATTTTGTACATGGCCGTTCACCTTTCTTATTGTGGTTATTCAAATGGCTCGGGTTGCGCCACCGACACCGGCAGCTTCGCCGCTTCCCAGGCATCCAGGCCATCGCGATACCAATACACAGAGGTATAGCCCAGGTTGGCCGCACGTTTTACCGCGTTCCAACTCAGCCAGCAATCGGAGCGGCAATAGAAGACCAATGGTCGTGCCAGGTTGCCGCCGCTGTAGGTGTACAGGTGGCGCACGAAATAGCTTTGCCACTCCGGCGTGAGGTCGCCGTCGCCGGTGTTGGCCAGCCAACGGCTGCCGGGCAGGTTGGCGTGGGGCTGGTCTTCGATGAAGCGGCCTTGCAGCCACTGGCGGCGATACGTATCGATCAGCACCGGGGCTGGGGTTTGGGTCAGCAGGGCTTGCAGGGCAGGGGTGTCGATGATCGTCGCGCCCTGCACATGATCGGGCGTGGGGCTGCGATACAGGCTGATGCGATAGCCGTCGGCGGAAAATAATGCGGTATCGGCCTGTACGTTGGCGGCAAACAGGCACAGCAGCGCCAACAAGGGCAGTCGGGCAGGCAGCATGGCAGGGCGATCCTTATCGTTATGCGCCCATTACACGTGAGTCCCGAGCCCTTGGGAATGCGACGATAGACAGTAAAACCAGTACTAAAGTAGTAGTTTTTGCCGCCCTCAGCCTTTTTTGCGCAACGCCGCATGCTGGGGGTTGAAGGTCAGCACCGCCAACACCGCGAACAGTACGGTCAAGCCCAGGCACACCGCGAGGGCCAGGCCGGCGAAGCGTTCATACAGGGCAAAGCGCACCAGCTCGACGGCGTGGGTGAAGGGGTTGATTGCGCACAGCCAATACAACCACTCGCTGGAGTCGCGCATCTTCCACAACGGGTACAGCGCCGACGATATGAAAAACAGCGGGAAGATCACGAAATTCATCACCCCGGCAAAGTTCTCCAGTTGACGGATCGCGTTCGACAGCAGCAAACCCAGCGCGCTCAGCATCAAGGCCACCAGCAGCAAGGCCGGCAGGGCGATCAACAGCCCCATGACAGGCGGTTGCACGCCGTAGACCCAGGCGATCGCCAGGAACCCGTATACCTGCAACAGTGAAATCAGCGCGGTGGCGAGCAACTTGCTGCACAGCAAAAACGTGCGCGGCAGCGGGCTGGTCAGCAGCACGCGCATGCTGCCCATCTCGCGGTCGTAGACCATCGACAGCGAACCCTGCATGCCGTTGAACAGCAGGATCATGCAAGCCAGCCCCGGGATGATGTAGACCTCATAGGGAATGTAGGTGTCGTAGGGTTCGATCACCGAGATACCCAGCGCGGCGCGGAACCCGGCGGCGAACACCAGCAGCCACAACAGCGGGCGCACCAGGGCGCTGAGAAACCGCGTGCGCTGCAATACAAAGCGCAGCCACTCGCGCAGCACGATGCCGCGCAAGCATTGCCAGTAAGCGTTCATGCCGGGGCTCCCGTCGTTGTGGGGCGGGTCAGGCGCGCAAAGACGCTGCCGAGGTCGCCACCCTGTTCGAGGATCAGCGCATCGACCTGCCCGCTGGCCACCAAGCGGCCCTGGTGCAGGATCATCAACGCATCGTCGGGTTGCACTTCATCGAGCAGGTGGGTGGTCCACAGCACGCTGATGCCTTGCTCAAGGCACAGGTTGCGCACGTGCTGGTTCAGCGCCAGGCGGCTGGCGGGGTCGAGGCCGACGCTGGCTTCATCCAGCAGCAGCAAGCGCGGTTCATGCAACAACGCCCGGGCGATTTCCACGCGGCGCCGGTGCCCGCCGTTGAGCTCGCGGACTTTTTCGCGGCGCCGCTCGGTGAGGGCCTGGCGCGCCAGCTCGGCGGCGACGCGCACGTCGGTCTGGCGCCGCGACAAACCGTGCAGCGCGGCGTGATAACGCAGGTTCTGTTCGACGCTCAAGTCCAGGTCCAGGGTGCTTTGCTGGAACACCACCCCCAGTTGCGTGAGGGCTGCGCGCGGTGCATCGCGCAGGGAGTGGCCGCCGACGCGGATGTCGCCGCTTTGCAGGTCGTACAAGCGCGTGAGCAGGGCGATCAAGGTCGACTTGCCGGCGCCGTTGGGCCCCAGCAACGCGGCGAACCGCCCCGGTGCCAGGCTGAAGCTCACCTCGTGCAAGGCCTGGCGCGCGCCATAGGCGAAGCTCAGGTCGCGCACCTCCAGGGCGTTCATGGCGTGACCACCACGCCCCATGGATAACGCCCGACCTTCACCGACTTGAGCACCTTGAGGCTGTCCACATCGATCACCGACACGTCGCCGCTGACGCCATTGGTGGCCAGCAACTGTTTTTCGTCCGGGGTAAATGCCATCTGCCACACGCGGCGGCCCACCAGCAGGTAGTCGAGGATCTCGAAGGTCTTGGCGTCGATCACTGCCACATGGTTGGCCGGGCCCAGGGCGACAAAGGCGTACTTGCCGTCGGAACTGAGCTTGATCCCCACCGGCTGCACCTTGTCCGGGTGGACGCCCTTGATCTTGAACGTCAGGGTTTTGAGGATCGCGCGGCTGGCCACATCGAGAATGGTCACGGTGCCGCCGATCTCCGCCGAGGCCCACAGCTGTGAGCCATCGTGGTTGAACTCGACGAAGCGCGGGCGCTGGTCCACCAGGGTGCTGTCGACCAGGGTCTGGGTGCTGGTGTCGATCCAGTGCAGCATGTTCGTGGTTTCGCTGGTGTTCACCGCCCACTTGCCGTCCGGGCTCACGGCCATGCCTTCGGGCTCTACGCCGACGTTGATCTGGCCTAGCACCTTGGAGGTCTCGGTGTCGATCACGGTGACCAGTGCATCGTCTTCGTTGGACACATACAGCCAGCGGTCATTGGGGTGCAGGGCGAACTGCTCGGGGTCTTTGCCGGAGGGCAGTTCCTTGATGATCTTGCGCGTGGCCACGTCCATCACCTGCACGCGGTCCGAGTCGCTGGCGCAGATGTACAGCAGCTTTTTGTCATGGGACAGCAGCAGGCCCCGCGGGCGCTGGCCGACCTTGAGCGTGTCGGTGACTTGCAGGGTCTGCATGTCGATCAGGCTGAGGGTGTTGTCTTTCTCGTTGGAGACCCAGGCGGTGCTGGCCACGGCGTGCCCGACGGCAAGCAGCAGGGCGCATGAGAGCAGGGTGCGGCGCATGGCGGATTCCTTATTATTGTGAGTAGGGGAGCGATCAAGGGAAGCGGCAGGTCACCTCGGGTTTGTCGTAGCCCAGGCTGTCCATTTCGTTGAAGGGGTGCAGGAAACCGTCCTGGGGCGAGGTGCTGACCAGCGCGCGGGGCTGCACGATCGGAATCGGTTGGCGCAGCTCGCCGTTCCACGCGCGATAGCTGAGCTTGCGGCCCTTGAAGCCGTCCAGCGGCAGTTGCTCGCTGATCTCCAGTTGGCGGATGGTCATGGGGTCGACCTGGCGCAGCTTGTTCACCGCACTGGCAACGCTGCGCACGGCCATCCAGGCGGCGAAGTCGCGGTCGTTCATCCAGCGCCCGGCCAGGGCTTCGAAGCGTTTTTGCAGTTGCGCGGCGCCGTAGGTCTCGACGGTCTTGTGCCAGCCGGTGGGCGTCAGGCCCTGGGTGCCGGCGACGGGGCGCGGGTACCAGGTCTGGTAGGGCACGTACTCGCCGAAGTCGCCGCGCTCGTCCGCCACCAGCACCACGTCGTATTCGGCGGTCTGGGTGAACAGCGGCATGTCTGCCTGGGCGCTGCGGCGTTGGTCGTTATCGAAGCGCCAGGCTTTCTCCGCCACCAGATGCACGCCGAAGCGCTTGGCGGCGCGGCGCAGGGCGGCGGCGTAGGCCTGGTCATCCTCGGTGGGGCCGACGATCAGCAGCGCCTTCTGCCATTTGCGCACCACCAGAAATTGCGCCAGGGCATCGGCGAGCATGGCGCGGCTGGGCAGCGTGTGCAGCACGTTGCCCAGGCAGTCGGTGCTGCGCAGGCTGTCATCGGGGCTGCCGGCGTTGAACAGCAGGCTGTCGGGCAGGGCCGCGCTGAGCTGGCGCAGGCTGGCGGCGGGGGCGTTGACCACGAACAGGCGCAGGCCCTGGTCGTGCTGGGCCTGGGCGGCGGTGAGCAGGGCGTCGGGGCTGTCCACCGTGGCGCTGGTCAGGCTGTAGCGTTGGTTGAGAAAGGCGCCGGTGCTGTTGCTGTCGATGATCGCCAGTTCCGCACCGCGTTGCCCGGCGTCGGTGGGCTCGGGGATCACATTCGACAGCAGCGGCCCAGGGTCGGGCCGATAGCCCAGGTAGCCGATCTGCACCGCCAACGGCGCCTCGGCGGCCTGGCTGGCAGTGGCCACCCCGGCGGCGCAGGCAATCGCCAGCAGGTAGAGCACGGCGTAGGGGGCGAGCTGGCGCATAAGGCACTCCATGTCAGGTAGCGCCAGCATAGGAAGCCTTATGTCTGCTGCAAATATGCAGAAAGTACCGCTGAGCCAGTACCAAGGTAGTAGCCCCGCGCAGGTGGCGCGGTCTTAGCATGGGTTACCCCCACCGTGTCCATCCGGGAGATGAACGATCATGCAAATCCTCAAGGCGCTGCTTTTGCCGTTCCTGCTGATCGTGAGCCTGATCGGCGTCGACAAGCTGCACGCACCACGCCCGGCGCTGAGCGTGCCCGCCAGCGTGGCGCACTAGGTATGTCGGCACTGTGGCGCATCAACCTGTGGGTGTGCGGTTTCTTCGCCTTGGTCACCTGCGCCTGCACCGCGCTGTTGCTGCATCAGGCCCTGACGGATGTGGAGCGTGAGCTGCAATCGGCCGAAGCGGTGGTGCATTACCTCAGCGCAACCGCCGAGCGCGACCCGGCCAGCCTGCAACCGCATCTCACCGCCAGCCTGCGCCATGTGCGCGTGCATTGGCTGACCCCCGACGAGACCTTGCCGGCGCCGCTGCCGTCCGGCCTGGACGCCTGGCTCGGGCGCCTGCTGTTTGCCGAGGCGCGGCGCAGTGCCCAGGTACTGGACCTGCCGGACGGCCGCCGCGTGTCCATCGTCGTCGACCCGCGGGATGAGATCGATGAAGTCTGGGACTCCCTGCAACAACTGTTGAGCCTGTGCGCCCTGGCCCTGGCCCTGAGCCTGCTGACCATCCGCTGGGCGGTGCGCCGTGGCATGGGCGTACTCGACGAACTGCTGCGCGCCTTGCAACAGGTGTGCGCCGGCCAGCTCAATGTGCGCCTGCGCAGCGCAGGATCACCCGAAGCGCGGCAACTGGCGCTGCATTTCAACCGCATGACCGACGCCCTGGAGCAGGCGCACACCGACAATACCCAACTGACCCAAACCCTGATGGCGGTGCAAGAGCAGGAGCGCAACCACCTGGCCCAGACCCTGCATGATGACCTCGGCCAATACCTGGCCGGTATTCGCGCCCAGGCCTGCCTGTTGCGTCTGGTCACCGACCAACCGCAATTGCTCGCGCGCACGGTGGCGCAACTGGAAGATCACTGCGATCACTTGCAGCAAGGCTTTCGCGCACTGGTCCACGACCTGTACCCGGTGGCCCTGCAGCACCTGCCGCTGGCCGAGGCGTTCGCGATGCTGGTGACGCAGTGGCAGGCCAGCCATGGCATCGATTGCCGGCTGCGGGTCAGCGCGGACCTGCCGGCGTTGTCCGGGGCGAGCAAGACGCACCTCTATCGCCTGCTGCAGGAAGCCCTGACCAATATCGTGCGGCATGCCGATGCCAGCCAGGTGCGCGTGCGCCTGCATCGTCACGGTTCGCGCCTGCGCCTGTGGGTGCGCGATAACGGCTGCGGCGCGCAAACGCCGCAGCGTCCGGGCGTCGGCCTGTATTCGATGTACGAACGCGCGCGCTGCCTGGGCGGCGAACTGACAATCCTCAGCCACCCCGGCGCCGGTTGGGCGCTGGCGTTGAACATGCCATTGGAGGCCTCATGAATATTCTGTTGGTGGACGACCATGCGGTGGTGCGCCAAGGCTATGCCAGCCTGTTGCGTGCACTGTTGCCGGCCATCGAAGTGCGCGAAGCGGCCAGCGGCGAAGAGGCCTTGAGCCGGGTCCAGGAAGCACTGCCGCATTTGGTGATCATGGACTTCGGCCTGCCCGGCATCAGCGGCCTGGAAACCACGCGCCGCCTGCGCCAGCGCCTGCCGCAACTGCGCGTGCTGTTCTTCAGCATGCACGACGAACTGCCGCTGGTGCGCCAGGCCCTGGAAGCCGGCGCCTCGGGCTACCTGACCAAAAGCTCGGCGCCCGAGGTGCTGATCGAAGCAGTGCGGCGCGTCCTCGACGGCCACGCCTATATCGAACAGTCCCTCGCCACCCAACTGGCCTACACGCCAAGCGACCAACGCTTGCAAGGCATGACACCGCGTGAGCTGGAGATTTTCCTGATGCTGGCCAGAGGCACGCCGACCCGAGTGATTGCCGACCAGTTGAATATCAGCAGCAAGACCGTGTCCAACCACCTGACCCTGCTCAAGAGCAAATTGCAGGTCAGTTCCCATGCCGAACTGGTCCACCTGGGAATCGACCTAGGCGTGGTGCGCGTAGCGGGCTGATCCTCCCCCGTGTACCCCTGTTACCACTGTAGGAGCGAGCTTGCTCGCGAAAACCGTCAACGATAACGCAAAAAACCAGACCCCCCGCAGCGCTCCCGGGTTTTTCGCGAGCAAGCTCGCTCCTACAAAAGTTACCGCTCAGTGCCCATGCCTAGCGCGGGCACCTAGGCCCCACTGTAGGAGCGAGCTTGCTCGCGAAAACCGTCAACGATAACGCAAAAAACCAGACCCCCCGCGGCGCTCCCGGGTTTTTCGCGAGCAAGCTCGCTCCTACAAAAGTTACCGCTCAGTGCCCATGCCTAGCGCGGGCACCTAGACCCCACTGTAGGAGCGAGCTTGCTCGCGAAAACCGTCAACGATAACGCAAAAAACCAGACCCCCCGCAGCGCTCCCGGGTTTTTCGCGAGCAAGCTCGCTCCTACAAAAGTTACCGGTCAGTACCCATGCCTAGCGGGGCACCTAGACCCCACTGTAGGAGCGAGCTCGCTCGCGAAGACCGTCAACGATAACGCGAAAAACCAGACCCCCCGCAGCGCTCCCGGGTTTTTCGCGAGCAAGCTCGCTCCTACAAAAGTTACCGGTCAGTGCCCACGCCTAGCGCGGCACCTAGACCCCATTGTAGGAGCGAGCTTGCTCGCGAAAACCGTCAACGATAACGCGAAAAACCAGACCCCCCGCGGCGCTCTTGGGTTTTTCGCGAGCAAGCTCGCTCCTACAAAAGTTACCGATCAGTGCCCATGCCTAGCGCGGGCACCTAGACCCCACTGTAGGAGCGAGCTTGCTCGCGAAAACCGTCAACGATAACGCGAAAAACCAGACCCCCCGCAGCGCTCCCGGGTTTTTCGCGAGCAAGCTCGCTCCTACAAAAGTTACCGGTCAGTGCCCATGCCTAGCGCGGGCACCTAGACCCCACTGTAGGAGCGAGCTTGCTCGCGAAAACCGTCAACGATAACGC
>NZ_JYLL01000027.1 GCF_001439695.1 Pseudomonas veronii | reverse complement strand
TCGACGCCAGCCTCGCCGGCATGGGCGCCGGGGCCGGCAACGCGCCGCTGGAAGTGTTCATCGCCGCCGCCGAACGCCTGGGCTGGAACCACGGCACCGACCTCTACACCTTGATGGACGCAGCGGACGACATCGTGCGCCCGTTGCAGGATCGGCCGGTGCGGGTCGACCGCGAGTCCCTGGCGCTGGGGTATGCCGGGGTCTATTCGAGCTTCCTGCGCCATGCCGAAATCGCTGCGGCCAAGTACGGTTTGAAGACCGTGGACATCCTCGTCGAGCTGGGCAAACGCCGGATGGTCGGCGGCCAGGAAGACATGATCGTCGACGTCGCGCTGGACCTGCTCAAACGCTGAACCGTGCATCCCCCCGTCCGGTCGCCCACGCAGCGGCCGGACGGTTTTGCTGTGCCCATTACAACAATAAAACGGGTATTTCCCATGACATCGCTAAACGTGCTGACACCGTTGTACATGGCGCGGACCATCGGTCTGTGCTTCCTCGTCGCCCTGATGGAAGGCCTCGACCTGCAAGCCTCGGGCATCGCCGCCCAAGGCATGGCGGCAGCGTTCCAACTGGACAAACTACACATGGGCTGGGTCTTCAGCGCCGGCATTTTCGGCCTGCTGCCCGGAGCGTTTCTCGGCGGTTTGCTGGCTGATCGCATCGGCCGCAAACGGGTGTTGATGGCCTCGGTGGCCCTATTCGGATTGTTCTCGCTGGTCACGACCATGGCCTGGGACTTCAACAGCCTGCTGGTTGCGCGCTGCCTCACAGGCGTCGGCCTGGGCGCGGCATTGCCTAACCTGATCGCGCTGACCAGTGAAGTGGCTGGCCCACGCCTGCGTGGCAGCGCCGTGAGCCTGATGTATTGCGGCGTGCCCCTGGGCGCGGCGCTGGCGGCCAGCATTGGCATCGCGCAACTGGCCGGCGGCTGGCAAGTGGTGTTCTACGTCGGCGGTATCGTGCCGCTGCTGATCGTGCCGCTGCTGGGGGTTTATCTGCCGGAATCCGCGGCGTTTCGCAGCGTGCGCGACGCCGCGCCGATCAGTGTGGCCAGCGGGCTGTTCCGCGGGGGCGCGGCATGGCCGACCGTGATGATCTGGGTCAGCTACTTCTTTACGCTCATGGTGGTTTACATCCTGATCAACTGGCTGCCGAGCCTGTTGGTCGGCCAAGGCTTCAGCGGTTCTCAGGCCAGCTGGGTGATGCTCGCGCTGCAATTTGGCGCGGCGGCCGGCACGTTGTTGCTGGGCTGGGTCATGGATCGCCTGCCGGCCTGGGCGTTGTCGGCGCTGATTTACCTCGGCATCCTCGCGTCACTGACTGCGCTGGGCATGGCCACCCAATGGCACAGCATGCTGGCGGCCGGCTTCGTCGCCGGGTTCTTCGCCACGGGCGGGCAATGTGTGCTGTATGCCTTGGCCCCGCATTTCTATCGTCCGTCAATTCGCGCCACGGGCGTCGGCAGCGCCGTCGCCATTGGCCGGTTGGGTGCGATGAGCGGCCCGTTGGTGGCCGGCAAGATGCTCGCACTGGGCACGGGCACCACGGGCGTGATGATGGCCTCGGCACCCGGCATTGTCATCGCCGCGCTGGCGATGTTTTACCTGTCGCTGCGCCGCAACCGCTGCCCGGCTGACTGAGCGCCAATCCGTACTCGCCTTCCGCGCCACGATGGCGCGGGGCTTACCCCTACAACAATAAAAGTGAACACTGCCATGCTCAGGAACTTCTTTCGGGGCGTCAGCGCCTGCACCTGCGTTTTTTTCGTAGACCAGGCCTGCGCCGCCGGTTTTGTCGACGACAGCCAGGCCGATCTGGTGATACGCAACTATTACTTCGATCGCAATTACGTGAACGCCACGCCGCAGGCGGCTGCCCGCGAATGGGCGCAGGGCTTCATTCTCAACATGCGCTCGGGCTATACCGAAGGGCCTGTCGGCTTCGGCCTGGACGCCCAGGGTTTGCTGGGCGCACGTCTGGACTCCTCGCCCGCACGCACGGGCACCGGCCTGCTACCGTACAACCACCAGACCCGTGAACCGGCCAGCGAATATTCGGAGCTGGGCCTGACCGCCAAGGCCCGGGCCTCGAAGAGCGAGTTGCAACTGGGGACCATCAGCACGTTTCTGCCAATCGCCTTCGCCAGCCCTACCCGCCTGCTGCCGCAGACCTTCCGCGGCACGTACCTCAAGTCCCAGGAGATCGACAACCTGACCCTGCACGTCGGCTGGCTCGACCGCATCAACCTGCGCGACTCCACCCACTACCAGAAAATGTCGGTAGCCTCGCCCAACGGCCGCTTCAATGGCGCCGCCGAATCCGACCGTTTTACCTTCCTCGGCGGCGACTATGCCTGGTCGCCGCAACTGACGCTCAAGTACTACCACGCCGAACTGGCTGACCTTTATCGCAAGGATTTCTACGGTTTCGTCGACAATCGCCCGATGGGCCCCGGCCGCCTGAAAAGCGACGTGCGCCTGTTCGTCACCGGTGAAAACGGTGCCGCCAAGGCCGGCCCCGTGGACAATCGCAACGCCGCCCTGATGCTGACGTACAGCCTGGGCGCGCACAAATTCGGCGCCGGCTACATGCAACTGACCGGCAAGACCGCCATGCCTTACCTGTTCGGCACCGAGCCGTTGGTCATCACCGAAGGCACGCTGAGCTCGGAGTTCCTCAACCCCAAGGAGCGCAGTTGGCAGGTGCGCTATGACTACAACTTTGCCGCGCTGGGCTTGCCCGGGCTCAATGGCATGCTGCGTTACGTCAGCGGCGACAACATTGAGTTACCCAAACTGGGCGGCAGCAACCTGAAGGAAAGCGAAAAAGATATCGAACTGAACTATGTGCTTCAGAGCACACCCCTTAAAGGCCTGAATCTGCGCGTGCGCAACGCATGGTACCGTAATGATTTCGCCGCCCAGGCCAGCCATCGGGACGACAATGAGCTACGGGTGAATGTCGATTACACCTGGAAGCTATGGTGAATGACCGCCCAGTGATTCACCTGGGCTGGGCGGATCGTTCAAATGTGGCCGTCGCATAGGCCTTCTGGAGCAACACAAACCCGGCCTCGGGCCGGGTTACCCCGCGTCGCGGCCAGGTGCTCATCTGGGCGCCCCAACCTGTTCCTTTCTAATAGCCAAACACTGACTTTGTTTCCAGGTACTCCTCAAACCCGAACACCCCCCATTCCCGCCCGTTTCCGGACTGTTTGTAGCCGCCAAAAGGCGCGTCCTGGTCGGCCTTGCAACCATTGAGATGGACCATGCCGGTACGCAACTGTCGAGCGATAGCCCTGGCGCGTTCGCGGTCCGACGAGGTGACGTACCCCGACAGCCCGTACACGCTGTCGTTGGCGATCCGCACCGCCTGCTCCTCGCTGTCATACGGAATGATCGCCAGGACCGGGCCGAACACTTCTTCGCGAGCGATGCTCATGTGCGGCTCGACATCGGCAAAAATCGTCGGTTTGACGTAGAACCCTGTCGTCACGCCGTCTGGGCGCCCTGTTCCACCGGCCACCAGCAACGCGCCTTCGCACAGCGCCTGCTCGATCAACTGCTGGACCCGATTGAACTGCATGACGTTGGCCACCGGCCCGATGGCCGTGGCAGGCCGGCTATCATCGAAACACACCTGGGCCGCCACCTCGCAGGCGATTGCGACCGCCTGGGCATGCAACGCCCGCGGCACCAGCATGCGGGTCGGTGCATTGCACGACTGGCCGCTGTTGCGCATGCAACCCAACACCCCATGGCGCACCGCGCTGGGCAGATCGGCATCGTCGAGCAGGATATTGGCCGACTTGCCGCCCAGTTCCTGGGCGACTCGCTTGACCGTATCCGCCGCCGCCTTGGCCACTGCGATACCCGCCCGCGTCGAGCCGGTGAACGAGATCATGTCGATATCGGCATGCTGCGACAGCGCCGTGCCGACACCCGGACCGTCGCCATTGACCACGTTGAACACCCCCTGGGGCACGCCGGCCTCGTGCAGAATCTCGGCAAAAATCAGCGCCGACAGCGGCGCGCGCTCACTGGGCTTGAGCACCACCGTGCAGCCGACGGCCAGCGCCGGGGCGACTTTGCAGGTGAGCTGGTTGAGCGGCCAATTCCAGGGGGTGATCAGGCCACACACGCCAATCGGCTCACGCATCACCCGCGAGCTTCCCAGCATTGTTTCGAACGGGTAGCGCTTCAACACCTCCAGGGCCCGCACCAGATGGCCCAGCCCCGCCGGTACATGGGCCGTTCTGGCGAGTGACAGCGGCGCGCCCATTTCCTGATGCACCGCAAGAGCCAACGCCTCACTGCGCCGCTGATAGCCGTCGATGATCCTCTCGAGCAGTTCGATACGCTGCTCGGGCGTGGTCGCGGAGAAACTCGCGAATGCCGCTTTGGCCGCCGCCACCGCACGGTTCACGTCGCGTTCGTTGCCCAGGATGATCCGCGCAACCACCTGCTCGCTGGACGGATCGATCACGGCTTCGATCACCTGGCTATCGGGCCTGACCCAGGCCCCGTCGATGTAAAAATCCAATAGATCCGTCATAACCGCTCCTCGACTCAATCACGCAACCTGGCATAACGCTTCGCGCAAGGTTTCGAATACCTGCGCGATGTGTTCCGGGGAAATAATCAGCGGCGGCGAGATCACGATGGTGTCACCCGAGCCCCGTACCAGCACGCCGTGATCGAAACACCACTGCGCCACTTGCGCGCCCCTGACACCCGGCGCGGCTGGCAACGCTTGCAGCTCGACAGCACACAGCAAGCCAATCGCGCGGACATCCACCACCGGCCCGACGCCTTTGAGCGACAACGCGGCCGCTTGCCAGAGATCGCTGACCGCCAGCACGTGCTGGTTGATCCCCAATTCCTCATGCACCCGCAGCGTCGCCAGGCCGGCCGCGCAGGCCAGCGGATGGGCGGAATAGGTGTAGCCGTGCATCAATTCGATAGCGTTCTCCGGGCCGGCCATAAAGGCTTCATAGACCCGCCCGCTGACGAGCACGCCGCCCATCGGCACCGCGCCGTTGGTGAGGCCCTTGGCGGTGGTGATCAGGTCCGGAGTGACGCCGAACGCCTGCGCGGCGAAGCTTGCGCCGACACGACCGAACCCGGTGATCACTTCGTCGAAGATCAGCAGCACGCCGTGCCGAGTACAGATGTCGCGCAGCCGCTGCAAATACCCCTGTGGCGGCGGATAGACACCGCCGGAACCGGTGACCGGCTCGACGATCACCGCCGCCACCGTGCTCGGGTCTTGCACTTCCAACAGCTGCGTCAGCGCATCGGCGTATTCGACGCCAGTGGCCGGTTGGCCCGCGGTAAAGCGCATGCTCGCGTCATACGGCAAGGGCAGGTGCGAGACCTCCCCCAGCAATGGCCCGAAATCGCGCTTCTGACGCCCCAGCCCAGACACCGAAAGGCCGCCGAACCCCATGCCGTGGTAGCCCTTGGCACGCCCGATGAACTTGGTCCTGCGGCAATCGCCACGCGCCTGATGGTAGGCCCGGGCAATCTTCAGCGCGGTGTCGACCGCTTCGGAACCGGAGTTGGTGAAGAACACCTGCTCGATGCCGGCCGGGGCAATGGCGATCAAGCGCTCAGCCATTTCCAGCGCGTGGGGATGGCTCATTTTGAATGAGGATACGAAGTCCAGGCGCCCGGCCGATTCGCGAATCGCCTCGACAATTCGGGCCTGGCCGTGGCCGGCATTCACACACCACAGACCGGCCATGGCATCCAGAATGCGGCGGCCATCGGTGGTGGTGTAATGCATGCCCTCGGCGCTGGCGAACATCATCGGCTGCTTTTGAAACTGGCGCATCGGTGTGAACGGCGCCCAAAACGCCGAGGCGGCCTGGGACGTAGGGGTGTTGCCGGAAAGATCGCTCATGGGCGCTCCTTGATGATCGGTGATGAAAAAACCTCAATCCGCACAGCACAACGCAGATCGGTTGTAGGCACCGGCAAGCCGGCGCCTACGGCAGTGCATGGCATCGACGCCTACCAGAGCGCCAGGGTGTAGCCCAGGATCAGGCGGTTTTCGTTGGTGTCACGGGTGTAGTTGCTTTTCGCACTCGCGTTCTGCCAACGCAGCGAGACGTTTTTCAGGCGCCCGCTCTGCACCACATAGCCGAGGCTGAAGTCGCGTTCCCACTCGCGGCCCTCGCCCTGGAAGCCTTTGACTTTGGCGTTGTCACCATTGGCATAGCGCGTCGAAAACAGAAGCCCGGGCACCCCCAGCGCGGCGAAGTCGTAGTCATAGCGGGCATGCCAGGTGCGCTCCCCGGTCTGGGAGAAGTTACTCAATTGGTATTCGGTGAACAGGTAGGTGTTAGTGCCGTCGACGTAAGTGAACGGCGTCGTGCCGTATTGCGCCTGATAGCCGCCACTGAGGCTGTGGCCCTCCAGGCTGTAGCCGATGCGCGTGCTCAGCGCCTGGTTATCCACCTTGCCCGCCAACCCCGCGCCATCCTGGCTGGCATCAAAGTAACGGATGTCGGTTTTCACCGTCCCGGGCCCGAGGCCGAAGCTGTTTTTCAGGCCCAGGTATTGCTGTTTGTACAGGCCATCAAGTTGCGCCCACTGGTAGCTGGCCAAGGTGCTCGCGCCGAGCTTGTAATCCGCGCCGGCGTAACGAAACCGGTCACTTTTGGCCGAACTTTTGTAGGCCCCGGACTGGCTGGTCAGGCCCATGTCCTCGTAGTCGGTCGAGTCACGCTGCTTGACCTTGTCCAACTGGCCGAGACTGATCGTCAGCCCGCTGAGGTCTTTGGAGGTCAACGCGGTACCGCTGAAGCTTTGCGGGAACAAGCGACTGAGGTTGGGTTGCAATGTCGGCAGGTCCGGGACCATATAGCCGACCCGCAACTCGCTCTGGGCAAAGCGCGCCTTGCCGGTCACGCCAAACTTGGAATACTCGTCGTGCGCGCGCCGGGCGTAGCTGGGTTTGCCCGGTTCTGGCTCACTGTTGCGCGACAGCAGGCCTGAACCGGAACGGTCGGGGCTCGAGTCGAGTTTCAAGCCGAGCATGCCGACGGCGTCGAGGCCAAAACCGACGGTGCCTTCGGTGAAACCAGACTGCAGGTTAAGCAGAAAGCCCTGCGCCCATTCCGCGCGCTGGGACTGGCCCGTGCCTTCGCGGTAGTCGCGGTTGAAGTAGTAGTTTTTCAGTTCCAGTGACGCACGACTGTCCTTGATAAAATCCGCCTGAGCGAACGCAGGCAGTAAACCGGCGCCGATCAGACCTGCTCCGGTGACGACATGGGTGATGGTGTTTTTCATGGTGCTGGCTCCTGGCAGTACGGGGGTTGGGTGATGTTTTTGTTTTCTTCGGGCATGGCGTTGCCCGTCACGTCAATCGGCGATTGACGCGAGGCGGGACAGCGTTCAGGTCCTGGGTGAAGCAATGCCTAGCGCGTGCGGATGCGATAGCCTCCGCCAGCCAGTCGTTCCAGCGGGCTGGCGGCAGCCAACAACTGCTGGGTGTAAGGGTGTTGCGGCGTGTCGAAAATCGCGTCGCGGTCGCCGATCTCGACCACTTCGCCCTGGTTCATCACGGCAACGCGATGGGCGATACGCTCTACCGCCGCCAGGTCATGGGAAATGAACAGGCAGGCAAAGCCGTACTGTTTCTGCAAGCGTTCGAACAGCTCCAGAATCTGTTTCTGAATGGTCATGTCCAGCGCCGAAATCGGCTCGTCGGCAATCACCAACTGCGGACGTCGCACCAGTGCCCGCCCGATTGCCACGCGCTGACGCTGCCCACCGGATAATTGGTGGGCAAAGCGTTCGACGAAATGTTCGGCAAGCCCGACATCCACCAGCGTTTCGGCGACACGCTGCCGACGTTGCGCGGGGCTCATGCCCGGCTCGTGGCGCAGGGGTTCAGCCAGAATCTGGCCAATTTTCATGCGCGGATCGAGGGAGGAATACGGGTCCTGGAAAATCATCTGGCACTGCAACCGGTGTACGCGGTTCGCGGCCTTGAGGATGTCCACGCCCTTGAAGCGGATAGCCCCGGCGCAGGGGTTGACCAACCCCACCACCGCCCGCCCCAAGGTAGTCTTGCCAGACCCGCTGCCGCCAACCAGGGCCAGGGTTTCGCCAGGCGCGATGCTCAGGTCCACCCCATGCACCACGCGTTTTGGAAGGCTTTTGCCCCAGAACGAACGCGGCCCCGGGTGCTCGATGCACACACCTCGGACTTCGAGCAACGGCCCGTTGGCGGGCGGCAATGGCGCCAGCACGCCGCGGCTGGGCAAGGCCTCCAGCAACTGACGGGTGTAGTCGGCGCGCGGTGCCAGCAGAATGTCCTGGATGCCGCCCTGCTCGACCGCTTTGCCGTTGCGCATGACCACTACCTTGTGGGCATAACGCGCAACCAGCGACAAGTCATGGCTGATGAACAGAATCGCCGTGCCCTGCTCGCGGGTCAGCTCCAGCATCAGCTCGATGACGTCCAACTGCGCCAGACAGTCCAGGGCCGTGGTTGGCTCATCGGCGATCAACAACGCAGGACGCAGCAGCATCACCGAGGCCAGCATGATGCGCTGGCGCATACCGCCGGAAAACTGGTGCGGGTATGACGCCAGGCAACGCTCGGCGTCCTTGATGCCGATGCGTTGCAGCATCTGCAGGCAACGCCGACGGATTTCGGCCGCGTCCAGGTCGGTGTGCAGCTTGAGGGCCTCACTCATTTGCCGGCCGATGGTCAACGATGGGTTGAGCGAGACCATCGGCTCCTGGAAGACCATGCCGATCTGCGCGCCACGCACCCGCCGCATCGCGGGAGCGTCGCGGCTGTCGAGCGCTACGCCTTTGAACTCGATACGTCCGCCACACACCTGCATCGGCGCCGGCAGCAAGCCAATCGCTGCGCGTGCGGCCATGGTTTTGCCGCTGCCCGACTCGCCCACCAGGGCGACGATTTCGCCCGGGGCCATTGTGAAGCTCAGGTCGTCGACGGCCAGTTGGCCTTGCACGCCCGCACGGATTTTCAGGTGCTGCACAGACAGCAAGGCAGTAGGAACAGTCATGATCATTTCCTCATGCGCGGGTCGAGACGATCGCGCAGGGCATCGCCGAACAGGTTGATGGCAAGCAGTGCCAGGCTGATGAAGAGGCCGGGGAAGATCCCGAGCCAGGCAGCCGATGCGATATAAGGCCGGCTGGCCGCCAACATGCTGCCCCAAGTGGCCGCCGGTGGCGGTACACCCAGCCCGAGGAAGCTCAAGGCGCTTTCCGAGAGCAAGGCCCAACCGAACATGCTGGTGGCCAACACACACAACGGTGCCAGGCAATTGGGCGCAATGTGCCGCAGCATGGTGTAGAACTCGGAGTTGCCGATCACCCGCGAGGCTTCGACAAACTCCAGTTCGCGCAGCGACAACACACTGCCGCGCACCACCCGCACCACCGACGGCGTATAGGCGATCCCCAAGGCCAGAACGATGCCGTACTGGCTGGCGCCGATGATCGCCATGATCCCCAGGGCCATGAGGATCCCGGGGAATGCCAGCAAGGCGTCGTTGAGCATCATCAGCACCCGGTCGGTCCAGCCGCGCAGGTAACCGGCCAGCATGCCGATCAGCGTTCCGGCCACCACTGCGAAACTCACCGACAGCAGGCTGATCCACAGGCTGGTGCGCGCCCCCATCATCATCCGGCTCAAGGCATCGCGACCGAACTCATCGGTGCCCAGCCAGTGCGCCGCACTCGGCGCCTGGAACCGCGCGAGCAAGTCCAGGCGCAACGGCTCGTAGGGCGTCCAGACCAGGCCGAGCAAGGCCATGCCGATCAGGACCAGTAACAAGCCCCCGCCGATCAGGGCGTTGAGTGGCGGGTAACGCCAGGCGCGTCGGGCCGGCGCCGCGACACTCCGCGCCGGCTCAGCTGGCAGCGTTCGCTTGGCACTCATAACTTCACCCTCGGGTCGAAGAGCGGATACAGCAGGTCGACACACAGGTTGACGAGCACGTAGATACAGGTAATCAGCAGCAAGCAGCCCTGCAACACCGGATAGTCCCGGGCGAAGATCGAGTCCACCATCAGGCGCCCGACACCCGGCAATGTGAACACCGTTTCCAGCACCGCAATGCCGCCGAGCAGGTTGCCCAGGATCAAGCCCACCAACGTCCAGGTGGGCGCAAAGGCGTTGCGCAAGGCATGGCGCCACAGCACCGCACCTTCGGACAAGCCTTTGGCGCGGGCATGGGCGATATAGTCCAGGCGCAGCACTTCAATCGTGCTGGCCCTGGCCATGCGGGCGATGGCGCCAAACTCCACCAGGGTCAGGGTGACAATCGGCAGCACCAGATAGGTGATCGCCTTGAGCGGATCATCCGCAAACATCACGTAACCCACCACCGGCAGCCAGCCCAGCTTGATCCCGAAGGCGTACAGCAGCAGCAGGCCGAGCCAGAAGCTGGGAATCGACAACAACAACGTCGCGCCGGCCACCAGCCCCAGGTCCATCGCGCTGTTCTGCTTCCAGGCGGCAAATAGGCCCACCGGCACGGCAATCAGCGTGGCCAACGCAACCGCTACCAGTACAATCGTCGCGCTGACACTGAAGCGCTCGAGCAACAGCGGCAATACAGCTTGTCGCGTGCTGATGGAGAACCCCAAGTCACCGCTGAGCACTGACTTTATCCAGATCAGGTATTGGGTCACCACCGAGTGATCCAGCCCCAGCGAACTGCGCATTTGTGCCAGGCTCTGGGCATCCGCCATGTCGCCCAGCATCAACAATGCAGGGTCACCGGGGATGAAGCGGATCAGTGCAAACACCATCACCGATATCAGCAACAGGGTGGGCACAGCCATCCCCAGCCGATGCAATATGAATCGAAACATGGGAACGCCCTACTTTGATGTTGCCGCCAGCGACACGCCCCACAGGCGCGGTTTAGAGATCGGCCAGGAGCGATAGCCCTCGATGCCGGCTTTTACGACACCGATACTGGTGCCGTTGTAAATCATCACCATTGGCACATCGGCCAGCATCAGCGTGTGCAATTGATCGAACAGCGCTTGACGCTTTGGCGCGACGGACTCGCTCTGGGCTTCACGCAACAACACCAGCGCCTTGGGGTTGTCCCAGACTTTGCGCGGTTCCTTGTCTTTGTTCCCCGTCACCGACTCATAGCTCAGCGCCGCGTCAAAGCGTGGCGAATACGAGAACGCCATCATCTGGAAGTTGCCGCTCTGATAACGCTCCAGTTGGGCGCCCCACTCCAGGGTTTCGAGCACGATATTCACCCCGACAGCCTGGAGCATTGCCTGGCTCAAGACGCCCATGTCGAACATCTGCGGGTAGCGCTTGTTGACGATCAGCTTGATCGGCTGGCCGTGGTAACCCGCCGCTTTGAGCAGGCGCCGGGCCTCGTCGAGGTCGTAGGGGTAACCCGTATGCGCCGTCGCGTCGTAATACGCGCTGGTGGTCGGAATGATCGAGTTGTTGACGGTGGACAGGCCATTGGAAAGCGTTGCGACCATCTGCGAATAGTCCAGCGACAGCGCCACGGCGCGGCGAATACGCACGTCGCCGAGCAACGGGTCACGGGTCTGGAACAGCAGCCCGCCGAGCGTCATCACCGGGCTGGTGCGTACCTGCATGCCGGGGACATTTTTCAACTCCGCCTCATCCATTGCGGTCACGTCCGGCAGTACGTCGACACCGCCGGAAAGCAGTGCGGCCTTGGCCGAGGCGGCGTCCGGGATGACCACAAACCGCACGCGGTCAACGAACGCTTGCTTGTTCCCGGTAAAGCCGTCTGGCTTCGCTTCGGCGCGCGGGGTGTAGTCCTTGAAGCGGTTCAACTCGACGTACTGGCCTTGCTTCCACTGACCGAGGGTGAACGGACCGGTGCCAATCGGCGCGATCCAGGTGCCATCGGCCGCGACCGAATCGGGATGCACAATGCCGCTGCCGCCACAGTCGGGCCGGGACATGGTCGCCAGCAGCACGCCGTTGGGCTTATCGATGCGGAACACCACCTTGAGCGGTTCCGGAACCGAGATGTCGAGGATTTTCGAGACCCCGCGCCCATCAAACTCCGGCAGGCAGCGCCATTGGGTTTTCGGGTCGAGGTAGTGCTGCCAGGTCCACTTCACGTCCTCGGCGGTCAGGGGCTTGCCGTTCTGGAACTTGACGCCTTCACGCAGGGTGAAGGTATAGGTGAGCCCGTCGTCCGAGATCGTGACGTCTTTAGCCAGCATCGGCCCGACTGACGCATCTTCGCGGTAGGCCACCAAACCTTCGACGATGTGCATGATGAACGCATCGGAGTTTTCATCGCGATTGACCCCAGGTTCAGTGCTGCGGATATCACCGTTGAAGCCAACCTTGATCAGGCTCGGTTCGCCGGCTTGCAGAGTAAGGGCGGCAAGGCACAGGCTGAGGGTCGGCACGCCGAAATACAGGGCTTTTTTGACGTAGTGATGCATGGGAGAAAGACTCCTTGAACAAAATTTTCCGGTCGATGGACTAAGCCATGGGCAGGGCCGGGAGCGGAATGGGTAGGTCGTGATTATTTTTATAGCAACCGATCGCGCGTACTTTTGTCAGATACCAACGCAATCATCAGGGACGTCAATTACGCCCCTTGCACCTCTTTACAGCGGTATCGATCAACGCCGGCCGCGACGAACTCGCAGCACCTCGGCGAAAAAGTCCTGGGCGGCCGGCATCGCCTTGATCCCCTGATGAGCCACATTGGGCAGCACATCGAAACGCACCTTGACCCCCTGAGCCTCGAAACTCGCCTTGAGTGCCGCCAGCCGTTCAGGCCGCGTGCAACCGGCGCTATTGGCGCCGGGCATGTAATGTTTGCCGCCTTCGCGGTGAGTGATTTCCCAGGTTTCGAGGTCGGCCTCGCCCACCACCATATGAATCGGCACCTGGCGCAGGGCGTCGAGGTCCAGTGGCTTGGCAAACCGGGTCTCGAAGTCGCGCACACCGACCCACCAATTCTGCTTGGGGTCCAGCAAGGTCACCGAGCCTGGCGCACCGATCGAGGCGGCCCACAGCTTCTCGGGGTGCAGGTAACAAAACCGGTGGCTGAACTGTCCGCCACCGGAGTAACCAAACAGGGCGAACGTATCGAAGCGGCGGTTGTACTTCTGGCCGACGCTGGCGACCATGTCCAGCAGGACTTGGTCGTAACGGATATCGCCTTCCACCAATTGCTTGTAACCGTCGCCGTTGCCATCTCCCAGCACCCCCACCGGAAACAGTGGCGACAGAATCACACAATCGTTCCAACGACCAAATTCGGCGAAGCCATTGCGGTAGATTTCCATGGCCCGGGTTGAGCCGTGCAACGACACCACGAGGTCGACCGGGCGCTCAGGGTCCTCAATCGAGGCGGGTACATACAGCGTGTAGGCAAAACGGCTATCGGCAGTGTGCGAGTACACCGTCGTGGCGCCGAGGTGATAAACACTCTTGGCGGCTTGGCTCGCCACTGCATCGGCGGCGGGATTGATTGCTTCATTCGACTGGCTTTTCATAGGGTCATCGCTGCTTCCAGAACAGCGTCCAGTATTCTGCCGCGCCAGACGAAAGAAAATCTAAATTACCTTTATCCAACATAAACAAACCCTTTACCATCCCTGGCACTGAACCCGTCGGAAACACCCAATGAGTACCATCCGTTTTCTGAAAACCTTCATTGCCGTCGCGCAATACGGCAGTTTTGCTGCCGCAGCAGATCGAGTGTCCCTGACCAATGCCGCCGTCGGGCAACAAATGCGTGCGCTCGAGGATGAGATCCGGCGCCCTCTGTTCGATCGCAGCCAGCGTCAGGTCAAGCTCAACCGTGAAGGCCTGCTGTTGCTGCCCAAAGCCAAGAAGCTGGTCGACGATTACGCGGCCATGGTCGCCGGCGACGATACTGACCTCACGATGGAAGGCGATGTGACGATCGGCGGGATCACCTCGGCAATGGGCTTGCTCGCCAACTGCCTGGTCAGGCTCAAGGAGGTTTATCCCAAGGTGTCCGTCACCCTGGTGACCGCGCGCTCGGACGAACTGGCGCACCGGGTTCTCACCGGAGAACTGGATGCCGCGCTCTTGATCGAGGCCACACGCCAGGACTTCAAAGGCTTGAGCTGGACAAGGTTGTACGAAGAACCGTTGGTGTTGTTGGTCAGCGCAACCCACTCGCAGGGCACCGACGATGCCATTGAACTGCTCAGGACACAGCCGTTCATTCGCTATGACAGAACCACCGCCGTGGGCCGAAAAGTGGAGCGCTTTTTCCGACGGGAAGCGATCGAGCCCATGCAGATCCTTGAACTGAACTCAATCATCGGCATCGCGGAACTAGTCCGACAACGCGTCGGCATCGCGATTATTCCGCTGCTCAGAAACTTCGACTGGCAACACGACCCACAGCTGCGTGTCCTGGCGTTACCGGGTGCGGTGGAGCAGCGAACGGTCGGCATCCTCGAACAAGGCAGCAAAAGCCATATCACCGGTGAAGTGCGCAACTTTCTGATGGCGACAAACACCGAGTGAGCCTGCGCCCAGGGCCCTGCAAACGCTCCGCGCCGTCACGCCGGCGTTGTCCAGCGTGAGCGGCGAGGTGCTCGGGCCGCACGGCGTGGCAGCCAGGCAAGCGCGCATTATGGATCCAGTAAATAAAAACTGATCGATAATCGCCCAAATAAATCTCGGCATTGCCGAACCACAGGTTGACTCCAAGTGACGCACTTCATTTAATGGATCCATTAAATAAGAACAATCACTCGCCTGGAGAGTCACCATGTACCCCAAGAACACGTGGTATGTCGCCTGCACCCCCGATGAAATCGCGCAAAAGCCGCTGGGTCGGCAGATATGCGGGGAAAAAATGGTGTTTTATCGCGGGCTGGAAGGCGCCGTCGTGGCTGTCGAGGACTTCTGTCCGCACCGCGGCGCGCCGCTCTCGTTGGGCTATGTGGAGAACGGCAAGCTGGTCTGCGGCTACCATGGCCTGGTCATGGGGGACGATGGCAAGACCGTCGAAATGCCCGGGCAGCGGGTGCGCGGGTTTCCCTGTAACAAGACCTTCGCCGCGGTGGAACGCTACGGTTTCATCTGGGTGTGGCCCGGCGATCAGGCCCTGGCCGACCCGGCGTTGATCCACCACTTGGAATGGGCCGTGAGCGACCAGTGGGCCTATGGCGGCGGTCTGTTTGACATCCAGTGCGACTACCGCCTGATGATCGACAACCTGATGGACCTGACCCACGAAACCTACGTCCACGCCTCCAGCATCGGCCAGAAGGAAATCGACGAAGCGCCGCCTGTGACCACGGTCGAAGGCGATGAAGTCGTCACCGCCCGCCACATGGAAAACATCATGGCCCCGCCGTTCTGGCGCATGGCCCTGCGTGGCAATAACCTCGCCGATGACGTGCCGGTGGACCGCTGGCAGATCTGCCGCTTCACCCCGCCCAGCCATGTACTGATCGAAGTCGGCGTGGCCCACGCCGGCAAGGGCGGCTACCACGCCGCGCCCGAGCACAAGGCCGCGAGCATCGTGGTGGACTTCATCACCCCGCAAACCGAGACATCGATCTGGTACTTCTGGGGCATGGCGCGCAACTTCAACCCTCAGGACCAGGCACTGACCGCCAGCATTCGCGAAGGCCAGGGCAAGATTTTCAGCGAAGACCTGGAGATGCTTGAACGCCAGCAACAGAACCTGCTGGCCCACCCGACGCGCAATCTGCTCAAGCTCAATATCGATGCCGGTGGCGTGCAGTCACGCAAGGTCCTCGAACGGCTGATCGCCAAGGAGCGCGCCCCCGCGCCGCAACTGATCACCACGACCCGCGCCTGAACCGCGCGCTAACGCTACGAGGACTGAACATGATCGATGTGGTGGTGGTATCCCGCAACAACGAAGCCCAGGACATTTGCAGCTTTGAATTGGCCCGCGTCGATGGCCAGGCGCTGCCGGCCTTCAGCGCTGGCGCGCATATCGACGTGTACCTGCCCGACGGCGTGGTCCGTCAATATTCCCTGTGCAATCACCCGGAAGAACGGCATCGCTACCTGATCGGCGTGCTCAACGACCCGGCCTCCCGTGGCGGCTCCCGTTGCCTGCACGAACACATACAGAAGGGCGCCCGCCTGCAGATCAGCGAACCGCGCAACCTGTTCCCGCTGGCGCACGAAGCCCGACGCAGTCTGCTGTTCGCCGGCGGCATCGGCATCACCCCGATCCTGTGCATGGCCGAGCGCCTGGCCCATGTCGGAGCTGACTTCGAACTGCATTATTGCGCCCGCGCCAGTGAACGCGCCGCCTTTGTGCAACGCCTCAAGGACTCATCGTTCGCCGAACGCGTGTTCCTGCATTTCGACGAGCAGCCCCATACGGCAATGAACACCGCCCAGGTGCTGGCGGCGCCCGACGCCAACGTCCACCTGTATGTGTGCGGCCCCGGCGGTTTCATGCAGCATGTGCTCGACAGCGCTCGGGCCCAGGGCTGGCAGGAGGAATGCCTGCACCGCGAATACTTCGCTGCGGCGCCGCTGGACAGCAGCCTCGACGCAGGGTTTTCGGTGAAGCTCGCCAGCAGCGGCCAGGTCTTCGACGTACCCGCCGACCGGAGCGTGGTCCAGGTCCTGGAAAGCCACGGTATCGAGATTGCCGTGTCGTGCGAACAAGGGATTTGCGGAACCTGCCTGACCCGCGTGCTCGAAGGCATACCGGAGCACCGCGACCTGTTCCTCACCGAGCAGGAACAAGCGCTGAACGACCAGTTCACCCCCTGCTGCTCGCGCGCGAAAACCCCGCTGCTGGTGCTCGATCTCTGAAAGGCGTCACGCCGTGGGCAAAATGACCTTCATCCGCGCGTTGGCGGTCGCGGAACCGAAGATCTCGGCATAGCGCAAGGTCGCGTTGGCGTGTTCGCGCATGATCGCTTCGGCCCGCGCGCCCTGGCGATTGACCAGGGCATCGAAGACCGAGTGATGTTGCATGTGGGCATAGTTGAAACGCCGGTATTCGCGGACCATGTCGTCGCGATCCACCGCCAGCGCGGTGACCGATGCGAACGGCAGGTGATCATTGCGTGCCAGTGCGTCGGCGATCGCCGGGTTGTGGCTGCCTTCAACGATGACGCGGTGAAAGCGCATGTTCAGGTCGTGATAGACCTCAAGGTCGTCCTCGGTCACGTACCCTTTGTCGAACAGTTGATCGCCTTCCACCAGGCAGCGCTCGAGGGTGGCACGCGCCACGTCGGACAACCCGCGCTCGGCGGTTTGACGCGCAGCCAGGCCCTCGAGCACGCCACGCACTTCGACGGCGCCGGCAATGTCGTCCGGGCTGACCGAACGCACCTGATACCCACGCCCGCCAAACGGCACCAGCAGCCCTTCCTGCTCAAGGGTACGGAACGCCATACGCACGGGCATGCGTGACACACCGAACAGTTGCGCCGTGGGAATCTCCATCAGCCGCTCGCCCGCCGCCAACTCGCCGCTGGCGATCATCTTGCGCAGTGCAACCAGCACCAATTGACCGGGTTTACTCATCCAGGCAACTTCCAGAAAACGTGGGTCGCCATAGTACCGCTAGTAGTACCGCAAGTAGTACCGTAAGCATCCGCCCTCCGTCAGACGAACGCCAACGCCGCGCGTGCCGCGTCTATCGCGCCCAGGTGCTGCGCCAACCGGGACGGCAGGTAATCGAAAAAGAACCCGGCGCTTTGCAGCTTGGCGGCGCGCAACGGATCGTCCTCGGGCAATGCCCGGGAAACCCGAGCGGCCCGCGCCCATGCCAGGGCCAGCAGGGCCACGCCGCATAACTGGAGAAAGTCCGGCGCGGCCCGATAGGGGTACTCGCTGTCTTCCAGCGCCCGTTCACGTATGGCCTCGACCACACGGGCCAGCGCGTCACACAGGCTGCCCAGCGCGTCGGCGAAACCTGCACACGCGGCGCATTGGCCGCCCTGCCCGGCCTCGGTGCGCAGCACTGCCAGCAGCAAGTCGAAGGCTCGCCCCTCATCGCCCAGCACCTTGCGCAGCAGCAGGTCATTGGCCTGGATCTCGTTGCTGCCCTCATAGATCATCGCAATGCGACTGTCGCGCAGCGTTTGCTCGATGGCGAACTCGGCGACGTAGCCGTAACCGCCGAAGACCTGCAAGGCATTGCTCGCCTGACGGAAACCCTGCTCGGTGAAAAACGCCTTGATGATCGGCGTCAGCAACTGCGCCAGTTGACCGGCGCACGCTCGTGCTTGCGGGTCCGGGTCATGCTCGGCCTGATCGAGCAAATGCGCGGCCCAATAACCGATGGCCCGCATCCCCTCGCTGGCCGTGCGCAACTCCAGCAACACGCGGCGCATCGCCGGGTGATAACGGATAGGGTCAGCCGCTTGGGCCGATGCCCCTTGCGGCCTCGACGGCGCACGCATTTGCACGCGCTCGGCGGCGTATTGCGCAGCGTTCTGCCAAGCCGCCTCGACATGCCCCAGGCCTTGCAGGCCGACATGCAGGCGCGCCGAGTTCATCATCACGAACATCGCCGCCAGGCCGCGGTTGGCGTCGCCGATCAGCCAGCCTAGGGCGCCGTCGAACACCAGCGAGCACGTGGCGCTGCCCTTGATGCCCATCTTGTGTTCAATGCCGTCGCAATGCACAGCGTTGGCCTGGCCGTCGTCCAGTCGCTTGGGCACCAGGAACAGTGAAAGGCCGCGACTGCCCGGCGGCGCATCGGGTAGGCGCGCCAGTACCAGGTGCAGGATATTGGGCGTGAGGTCGTGCTCGCCGCCGGAGATAAACAACTTGTTGCCCTGCAGGCGATAACGGCCATCGCCCTCGGGGGTCGCGCGACAGCGCAGCAACCCGACATCGCTGCCGGCCTGGGGTTCGGTCAGGCACATGGTGGGCAAGGCATGCCCACTGATGATCTCGGGCAAGTAACGCGCCTGCAACCAGGGCGCGGCGTGGGTCTTGAGGCAGAGGTAGGCGCCGTGGGCGATCCCGGTGTACATGGCCCACGCGTGGTTGCAGGCGTAGAGCATCTCTTGCAGCGCCGCGTCGAGCAGTTGCGGCAACCCCTGGCCGCCCTGCCCTTCAGCGCACGCCAAGGCCGGCCAGCCACCGTCGACATAGGCGCGATAGGCCTCGGCGAAACCGTCCGGCGTGCTGACCTGGCCGGCGTTCCAGCGACAGCCTTGACGATCGCCGCTACTGTTCAGGGGCGCCAGCACCCCCTGGCTGAAGCGCGCCGCTTCCTCCAACACTTGAACGGCGAGAGACATGTCCAACGCTTCGAACGCCGGAACATGGCTCCACGCCTGGGGGGCTTGCAGCCAATGTTCAAGCACAAATTGCATATCGCGCAGCGGCGCCTGATAGCTCCACATGGCAAACCTCATCGAATAAAAAGGAGTTACACCGTTGAACGCTCAACCGCGATAGGCCGGGTTCTCGATCAACAACGCCATGCCCTGCCCACCGCCGACGCACGCAGCGGCAATCCCGTAGCGCAGGTTGTGCCGGCGTAATTGCCCGGCCAGCGTCATGACCAAACGCAGGCCGGTGGCAGCCAATGGATGCCCCACCGCCAGCGAACCGCCCTGGACGTTGAGCCGGGTGCTGTCCAGCTCCAGTTCCTGGGCCACCGCCAATACCTGGGCCGCCTGCGCTTCGTTGATCTCGAAACGGCCGATGTCATCCAGGCTCAACCCGCTCCGATGCAGCAGCAAGCGGATCGCCGGCGCCGGACCGATGCCCATGAACTCCGGCGCCACACCGACCACCGCGCTGGCCAGCAGCCGGGCCAGGGGCACACGCGGGCAGGCCGAGGCGCGCCCGACCAGGGCTGCCGCCGCACCATCGACCACCGCGCAGCTGTTGCCAGCGGTTTGCACGCCATTGGCATGCACGGCGCGCAAGCGTGCCAGGGCCGCAAGGTCGGTGGGCCGTGGGTGGCTGTCCTGGGTGACGGCAGCGGCGCGGCGCGCCAGGCTGATGCCACGCGGCTGATACCCCTCCAGCTCGAACACTTGGTTATCGACCGTCACGATCTCTTCAGCCCACGCGCCGTCACGCTGCGCCTGCAACGCACGCTGATGGCTCGCGCAGGCGTAACGGTCCACGGCCTCGCGGCTCAGGCCATGGCGGCGCGCCAGGTGGTCGGCGGTGGCAATCATGTCCAGCCCCGGGGCCGGGTCGTATAGGGCTTCCCAGAGAAAATCCTTGAATTGCACTTCGCCACCGAGACGAAACCCATCCCGGTGGGTGTAGGCCGCAATCGGGTTGCGGGACATCGACTCACTGGCCACGCACAAGGCCAGTTGCACCTCGTCGCGCAGTTGCTCAGCGGCCTGGCGCAACAGCTCGAAACCCGTGGCGCAGATGCGCTGCACCCCCAGCGCCGGGACCGATTGCGCCACGCCGCAGTACAACCCGACATGCCGCGGCAGCAAATAGGCATCGAAGCTGGCCTGGGCCATGGAGCCGGCCAGCACGCTGTCCACCGCCAGCGGGTCGATACCGGCACGGGCCAGGACTTCACGGCCGACCTTGATCCCCAGGTCGATGGGCGAGACCAGGGACAAGGCGCCACCGAGGTCGACCCACGGCGTGCGTAGCGCCTCGTAAATCGCCACGTCGGCAAACGCCGAATATTGCCCCACGCCGCTCAAGGCTTGGGCTCGGCACGCAGGATCGCAGCATCTTCACCGCGATACAGCGCCTCGACCTTGGCCGCGCGCCATTGCAGTACCGCACGCTGGTTGATCGACCCCTTGTCGGTAATTTCCCCACGGTCGATAGACGCCGGCTCGTCGAGCAAGGCAATCCATTCCAAACGGCTGGCATTGCCGGTGGCGTCGCGATTGAGGCGCTGCAACCAGTCGCCGAACCATTGGCGCACCGGCGCGCTGGCGAGTACGTCGGCGTCGCTCGCGTCGGCGTTCAAGCCCGCCAGCCGGCGGCATTCGTAGAGCCTGGGGAAGACCAGGGCGCCCAGGCATTCGCGGTCCGGCGCGGCAATCACCAGGTCCTGCACATACGGCGAGCCTTCCAGCACCGCGCGATTGCGCAACGGCCCGACGCTGACAAACACCCCGGAGGACAGTTTGAAATCCTCGGCGATGCGCCCGTCGAACATCAGCCCCAGTTGCGGCCGATTCGGGTCGGCGAGCTTGATCGCGTCCCCCGAACAATAGAAGCCGTGCGGGTCGAACACCTCGGCGGTTTGTTCCGGCGCCCGCCAGTACCCCGGCATGATGTGCGGCCCGCGAAAGCGCCCTTCGAACTTGCCGTCCACCGGCACCAGGCGCACCTCGCAGCCCGGCGCGGGCAAACCGATATAGCCGGCCATGGACAACGGCCCGGTGGTGAAGGTGCAGGATGGCGCGGCTTCGGTCATGCCCAGCCCGGCCATCATGCGGATGCGTTCTCCGCAGTGCTGTTCGGCCACCCGGTCGAGGCGGTCCCAGACACTTTGCGACAGGCCCGCGGCGGCGAAGAAAAACAATTTCATTCGCGCAAAAAAGCACTCGCGCAACTCGGCATCCTGCTCCAGGGCGCTGACCAACTCTTCCCAGCCCTTGGGCACCGTCAGATAGGCCGTGGGCGACACCTCCTTGAGGTTGCGCAGGGTCTCGGCAAACCCCTGGGCCGTGGGCTTGCCAGCGTCGAGGTAAAAGGTGCCGCCGTTGTAGAGCACGATGCCGACGTTGTGGCTGCCGCCGAAGGTGTGATTCCACGGCAACCAGTCCACCAGCACCGGCGGCTCTTCGCCGAACACCGGAAACGTCTGCAACAGCATCTGCTGGTTGGCGCAGAGCATGCGTTGCGTGGTGATCACCGCCTTGGGCAATTTGGTCGAGCCCGAGGTGAAAAGAAACTTGGCGATGCTGTCCGGGCCGGTGGCATTGAACGCCTGATCGGCCGCACTGCCGCCCGGGGTTTGCAGCAGGCTCGCGAAGCTGACCTGGGTGCGTCCCGGCACATGGCCGCGCACGCAGATCAGCGGCGTCTCGGCCGGCAATACCGCGTCGATCGCGCGCTGGTAGGCCGCCGCATCGCTGACGAACACCAGCCCCGGTTGCAGCAAGTCGCATACATGCCGCAGCTTGGCGAAGTCCTGGGACAACAACGAATACGCCGGCGACACCGGGCAGTAAGGGATACCGGCGTACATCGCACCGAGGGCCAGTTGCAGATGCTCGATGTCGTTGCCCGACAGCAACGCCAGCGGCTTGTCTGCCGACAGGCCGTAACTCAGCAAGGCCTGGGCAATCGCCCGCACGCTCTCAAGCATCTGCGCGTAGCTGACGCGACGCCAGTCACCATCGGCCTGGCGTGCGGCGATGAAGGTCTGTTCGGGACGCACCCGGGCCCAATGCACCAGACGATCGAGCAAGCGCGCCGGCAACTCGGCCAATGGCTCCAGGGAACGCATATGCAGCACGCCCTGCTCTTCAGTGACCGCCACCGGGGCGTGGCCGATGGAGACCTCGCGGTAGCGCGGTGCGGGCTGGGGTTGCGGTCTGAATTCGGAACTCACAAGGGTGTCCTCCAGCAAGGCGGATCACAGCCGCCTTGTTATTGTTATGTCGCGACGCCTGCTCAGATCGGGTAATGCCGCGGCCCGTTCTGCAAGGTCACCCAGCGCAATTGCGTGAAGTGTTCAATCGACGCCTTGCCGCCAAAGCTGCCGTAACCGCTGGACTTGACCCCGCCAAAGGGCATCTGCGCCTCGTCATGCACGGTCGGCCCGTTGATGTGGCAAATGCCCGACTCCACCCGCTGCGCCAGCGCCAGCGCACGCCCGGTGTCGCGGCTGAAGATCGCCGCCGACAGGCCGAACTCGGAGTCGTTGGCCAGGCGCAGCAGTGCTTCATCACCGTCACCGCGCAGCAACACCGCCACCGGGCCGAAGGATTCTTCGCGGTACAAGCGCATGTTCTCGGTGACGCCATCGATCAGGGTCGGCTGCAGGATGCTGCCCTCCAACTGGCCGCCCGCGACCAGCCGTGCGCCCTTGCCCAGCGCATCGTCGATCAGGGCCTTGATGCGCGTACCGGCGCTGGCATCCACCAGGGAACCCAAGACCGAATCCGCCGCCGCGGGGTCACCGGCGCGCAGGCTGGCGACCTTGGCGGTCAGCTTGGCGATAAACGCATCGGCGACCTTGGCATCGACAATCAGGCGCTCGGTGGACATGCAAATCTGCCCCTGGTTGAAGTAGGCACCAAACGCTGCCGCGGCAACCGCCGCATCCAGGTCGGCGTCGTCGAGCACCAGGAGCGGCGCCTTGCCGCCCAGTTCCAGCAAGGCCGGCTTGAGGTGACGCGCCGAGAGTTCGCCGACAATCCGCCCGACATGGGTCGAGCCGGTGAAGTTGACCCGGCGCACCGCCGGGTTGGCGATCAGCCGTTCGACAATCGCGGCGGCATCGGCCGGTGCGTTGCTGATGACGTTGACCACGCCATCGCCCAGCCCGGCATCCTGCAAGACCTGGCCAATCAGGCGATGCACTGCCGGGCTTAACTCCGAAGCCTTGAGCACCACGGTATTGCCGCAGGCCAGCGGCATGGCGATGGCGCGCGTGGCGAGGATGACCGGGGCATTCCACGGCGCAATCCCCAGCACCACGCCGCACGGCTGACGCAGGGCCATGGCGAAACTGCCGGGGACATCGGAGGGGATCACTTCACCGGTGATCTGGGTGGTCATCGACGCCGCTTCACGCAGCATGTTGGCGGCCAGGCGCACGTTGAAGCCATACCAGTTGGCCATGGCGCCGGTTTCGCCGGCGGCGGCAATGAATTCGGCGCTGCGCGCCTGCAAGTGCTCGGCCGCCTTGAGCAACCGGGTGCGGCGTTCATTCGGCGCCAGCGCGGCCCAGCCGGGGAACGCCGCCTGGGCTGCGGCCACGGCGGCGTCGGCATCGTCCAGGGTCGCGGCGGCAACCCGCGAAACCACTTCACCGGTCACCGGGTTGCGACGCTCGAAGGTTCGACCGTCACGGGCGGGGCACGACCGGCCGCCGATCAACAGGGGCACGTCCAGCATGGTGATTCCTCTTTATTGTCTTTATGGGGAATGCATTCAAGCGATGTCACAGTAGCGCCAGGGTGAGGCGGCGAACAGCGGGATGCGCCCGCCATTCGCCGACTAGCCTCAGCGTTTGTACGTCTGCAGGCCGGGCTTGATGCTCTTGTCGTCGAGGAACTGCTTCATGCCCTGCTCGCGGCCGCCTTCGGTGTCGAGCAGGCGCGACTGATCGAGCTTGGCGTAGAGGTAATCCTCGTTCTGCTCCCAGGTCAGTTCGCGGCAACGCTTGAAGCCATGCTTGGCCGCCCGCAGCACCACCGGGTTTTTCTCCAGCAGGTTGCGCGCCAGTTCGATGGTCACTTCGCGCAGTTGCGCCAGCGGTACGCTTTCGTTGACCAGGCCCATCTCGGCGGCCTTCTGCCCGCCGAAGGTCTTGCCGGTCATGATGTAGTACAGCGATTGACGATGGCCCACGGTGTCGGCCATGGCCTTGCTCACCAGGTTGCCCGGTGGGATGCCCCAGTTGATTTCCGAGAGGCCGAAGGTGGCTTCGTCGGCGCAGATCGCCAGGTCGCACGCCACCAATGGGCTGAAGCCGCCGCCGAAGCACCAGCCATTGACCATGGCGATGGTGGGCTTGGCGTACATGCGCAGCAGTTTCCATTGCCATTGCGAGGCTTCGCGGCGGATTTTCTCCTGGAGGATTTCCGGGCCGGCATCCACTTCGCGAAAGTATTCCTTGAGGTCCATGCCGGCGGTCCAGGCTTCACCGGCACCGGTCAGTACCAGTACGCCGGCGTCGGGGTCCTGCTCCAGGGTTTCCAGGACGTCGATCATTTCGCGGTTCAGGGTCGGGCTCATGGCGTTGCGTTTTTCCGGGCGATTGAGAATGACCCAGGCAATGCCTTCCTCGATTTCAACCTTGACGGTGGTCCAACGGCCTTCGTAATTGCTCATGACGGTACGCTCTTGTTCTTGGTTGGAAGATGATTCGAAATTAAACCGCAAATATAGTTATGTCAATTAACTATTAACCTTGATAACCAATATTTTCCCCTTGTAAAACCTAAGCCGCTCGGGCGTTATGAAAAGCCGGCATAGCCATGGCTCGCGAACCTCGGCAAACTAGATAGCTTTCTTAACCTCCACCTTCTGAGGATTGCACTGTCAATGGCCAAGCCTTCCAACATCGCCGACGCCAACCTGGCCCTGCCCGACACCACCGAGGGGCGTGCGCCGCTGGATTCGGCCCTGGACGACCTGATCGGCTACGCCATACGGCGTGCGCAGCTCAAGCTGTTCCAGAACCTGATCGGTCGGCTTGCCGAGCACGACCTGCGCCCCGCTCAGTTCTCGGCCCTGGCGATCATCGAGCAGAATCCCGGCCTGATGCAGACCGACCTGGCTCGCGCGCTGGCGATTGAGCCGCCCCAGGTGGTGCCGTTGCTGAACAAGCTGGAAAGCCGCGCCCTCGCCGTGCGTGTGCGCTGCAAACCAGACAAGCGCTCCTATGGGATCTTCCTCAGCAAGACCGGCGAAACCCTGCTCAAGGCGCTCAAAGAGATCGCCGTCCAGAGTGACCTGGACTCCACCGCAGCCCTGGACGGTGAGGAACGTGCAGAGCTGCTGCGCTTGCTGAAGAAGGTGTATCAGGACTGACGGCTTACCAGAGCGCCACGGTGTAGAGCACCAGGAAACGGGTCTGGTTTTCATCGCGAAATGCCGCGCCAGCCGGGAAGTCATTGCGATAGATCGACTTGCGCGCCAGCAGCCCGACGTTCTTCAGCGGGCCGCTCTGGATCACGTAGCCCAGCTCCATCTGGAACTCGCGCTCCTTGCGATCCTCGGCGTTGAATGCCGCCAGCTCGATGTTATCGCCGCGCACGTAACGCAGCCGGCCCTTCAGGCCCGGTAAACCGGAAGCCGCGAAGTCATAGTCGTAGATCGCCTGCCAGGTGCGCTCCTTGGCGTTGAGAAAGTCCGAACTCATGGTCAGTTCGCTCATGCCCATCAGCTCCGTCCCGGAGATATAGGGCGTGGCCGTCTCCCCACTGGAATGCATGTAGCCCAGGCTGAATTTGTGACCGCCCAGGCGGTAGCCAAACAACGCCGAGAGGTTGCGGTTATCCACGTTCCCCGCCTTGGCGCTGCCGTCCTCACGACTGAAGAAACTGCGCAAGTCGCTGGTGAGCACGCCATCGCCCACGGGCAGATTGTGCAGCAACGCCAGGGTGTCCTGCTGGTAGAGGTCGGCTATCTGCGAGTGATAGGCGCGCAGGCTGAGGTCTTTGTTGACCTGGTAGTCACCGCCGACGTAAGCCAGGTGCGAAGTGGTGGCGGTGGCGTTGAAACGCCGGTTGGGCGAGGCGATGGTCATGGCCTGGTAGCTGGTGGAGTCGCGTTTGTTGATGCGGTCGATATAGCCGGTATTGAAGGTCAGGCCGTCGATATCCTTGGAGCTCAAGGTGGTGCCGCGAAAGGTTTGCGGCAGCAGGCGCGACGGGCTGGCAAAGGCGAACGGCAGGAAGATCGACACGTCACCGGTCTTCACGGTGGTTTGGGCAAACCGCATCTTGGCGGTCGGCGCCAGGCGCGAGTACTCATCGGCGGCACGCTTGTCGCTGGCCGACACCGGCAACAACTCGGTGCCGCTGCGGTCCGGCGAAGAATCGAGCTTGACCCCCATCAACCCGCGCACATCCAGGCCAAAGCCCAGCGGGCCCGGGGTGTACCCCGATTCCAGGTTGAGGATGAACGCCTGGGCCCATTCTCGCGCAGCGGTCTTTGCACCGTCGTCCTTGTAGTCGCGATCCAGATAGTAATTGCGCAGGGTCAAGGTGCCGTGGCTGTCGTCGATAAAGCCGGCCGCCCACAGCTGGGAGGGCAACACGCTCAAGGCCAGCAACGCCATGACCAGGCCTGGCTTGCGGTTCGACACACAGGAGACGGACGCCACTGCAACGGCGTCCTCCATCGGGAGTTTTGGCATGTTCGTTGTCCATTTTTTGTTGTTGTTTTTGGGGGTGGCACACGCTCGGCCCGTTCGGCTTCGCCAACAGAGAATGGAAACAGCCGACGGCACTCGTCAACAGCAACTGACCGATAATCGAACATTAATAAAGCTATCTATTTTTATGATGAACACTGACACGCATCACAACACCATGAATTTAAAGCACTTATTTACTGTTTTTAGCATTTTTAATACGCCATTCATTTTTTAGTTATCTTTGTTATCTTAATCAGCAGCAGCCACTTGCGCTCGCCACCACAACAAAAACAACAACAATGAGGTTTGCCCATGGACAGTCCATCGCGTCGTTCGACGCTGACTATCGCGTTGTGCTTTATCGTTGCGCTGATCGAAGGGTTCGATCTGCAAGCCGCCGGAACCGCCGCCGCGGGGTTGCGCCAGAGTTTTGCCCTGGACCCGAAGATGCTCGGTTGGGTGTTCAGCGTCGGGATCATTGGCCTGCTGCCGGGGGCGTTCTTCGGTGGCTGGGTCGCCGACCGAATCGGGCGCAAGAAAATCCTGGTGATCGCCGTGCTGCTGTTCGGGCTGTTCTCGCTTTGCACCGCGTTTGTCGAAAGCTACTCGAGCCTGCTGTTGGTGCGCTTTCTGACCGGCCTCGGGCTGGGTGCCGCGCTGCCTAACCTGATCGCGCTGTGCGCCGAAGCGGTCAGCGAACGCAGCCGGGGCACCGCCATCAGTGTGATGTACTGCGGCGTGCCGTTGGGCGGCGCATTGGCGGCGGTGGTGGCGATGTTTTCCAGTGAACACTGGCAGACCACCTTTATCATCGGCGGCCTGGCGCCCTTGCTGGCCGTGCCGTTGATGATCCTGCTGCTGCCCGAGTCCAACGCCTTTCGCCAACAGCTCGACAATACCCTCAGTGCCCGCCCCTCCACTCGCCAGGCGCTGTTCGGCGAAGGGCGCGCAGGCACCACGCTGGCCTTGTGGCTCAGCTACTTCTTCACCCTGACTGTGATGTACATGCTGCTCAACTGGCTGCCGTCGTTGTTGCTCGAACAAGGCTTCAGCAAACCCCAGGCGGGCATGGTGCAGATGCTGTTCAACATCGGCGGCGCCCTTGGCTCGCTGCTCGGCGGTGTCCTGCTGGACCGCTGCAATGCCCTCAGAGTGGTGCTGTTCGTGTATGCCGGGCTGCTCGCGGCCCTGGCCGGGGTCGGGCTGTCGGTGGGCATCGTGCCCATGGCCATCGCCGGTTTCGCCGCGGGCTTGTTCGTCATGGCCGCGCAGTTGGTGCTCTATGCGTCGGCACCGCCCTCCTATCCAACGGCGGTACGCGCCACCGGTGTCGGTGCGGCCGTGGCCATCGGCCGGCTGGGCTCGGTGGCCGGACCGCTGGCGGCGGGACAACTGCTCGCCGCAGGTGCGGGCACCACAGGCGTCCTGCTGGCGACCTCTCCCGGGTTGGCGATCGCGGCGCTGGCTATCATCACCGTCATGGTGCGTAAGGCGCCACTGAACCTGTCCACCCCGGAAGCGGCCGGGCACACCAAAGCCTAGAACTTGTGCAGCCAATTGAGCACCAGTTTGTTGCCCTCGGTGCGGTTCTCAGCCTGCTGTTCAAAGTAGGCGTTCACCGATAGCACGTTCTCCTTGTTGAAGGCGTATAACAGGCCTGGGCCCATGGCCCAGACCTTCTCCCGGCGCCCGCTCACGGCGTGCCCGTCCACCTGGGTGTCGGTGATCTGCTTCAACCAGTAGCCGTTCACCCCCACGCTCAGTTGCTGGCTCAAGGCATATTGCACGGTCAGGTTGGCATGCAACGCCTGGCCGGCCTGGGTATCGGAAACATCCCCAAAGCCGGCCTGCGGCTCATCATTCTTGCCATTCCACAGGTACATGAAACGCCCGCTCGCCGACCACTTCGGGCTGAACCAGTACGTTGCCGCGTAATACGGGTTGAATGACCAGAAGTTGCTGCCTGGGTTGATCGAGCGCTTGCGGTCATAGGCCCCCACCGGCACCGAGATATCGGCTTCGACACGTTGGGTCAACAACGGGCTGCCATCGGCGCGGCTCAGGGTCGGCAGTTGCAGGAAGGGCCCCACAGTCACATCACCAAACCCGGCGCGAGAACTCAGCGCCGCATTGTTCAAACCGTCGTCGACATCTGCGTGGACCAGGGAGGTGTTGATCAGGGTGAGTCCCGGCATTGCACCATTGGCCAGGGGTTGCCCGAGGTAGATGATCTGCGTGGTGGGCGCCACCACGTCCAGGTCCTGCTTGGGCAACGCCAGCTTGTGACCGTTGGCGTCATTGAAGCGGCTGGCCCGGGAGTACGTCAGGTATTCCTCCAGGTACCAGCCAGGGCCGGCCGGGGCCGGTGAGCCGTCGTAGAAACTGGTGCTGCCGAGGTTGAGCCCGGGCAGGTCGTAAGCGTGTGCAATCGATGACAGTGCGACAAAAGGCATGGCCGCAACCGTCCGCAAGATAGGCTTGAGCATCTTGGATGTCCTGTATTTTTGTTGTTGTTCAAGACCCCCGGCGCGGAGGCGCCGCGCCGGGGTTTAGCGCCGTTGCAAGCGCTACACGTAGGTCGCGGCCAAGCCACCGTCCACCGGCAGATTGACCCCGTTGACCCAGCGCGCGGCGTCCGAGCAGAGGAAGGCAATCACCGCCGCCACCTCATCGGCCAGGGCTGGCCGGGTCATGCGCTGGCTGTCTGCGGCCACCCGTTCCGGCCCGAGCATGCTGACGAAATCACCGAGAATCGGGGTAAACACCGGCCCCGGCGCGACGCAGTTGATGCGTACCGAGTGATCGCGAAACCAGCCCTGGGATTGCTGGAAGCTCCACACGATCAGCGCTTCCTTGAAGTACTGATAACAGTTGTCCTGCTCCACCGGGTTGGCCGCCAGCCACTGCTGCCCTGCCTCGAAGCTTGGCGTCGCGGCCAGGGCCTTGTGCCGCTCCAGCCGTTGCGGCCATTGCGCGCCGAGGACCGAGGCGACATTGACGATGCTGCCGCCCGCCGGCATGCGTGGCAGCAGCGATTGAGTCAGGTGCCGCAGCCCCAGGTAATTGACCGTGGCCACCGCTTGCAAGGGCGCCGTACCGGGCACGCCGGCAATGTTGCACAGCCCATCGATGCGCGCCGGCAGGCGTGCAACCAGCGCATCGATGCTGGCAGGGTCGCCCAGGTCAGCCTGGACGAAGCTATCCAGGGTCAGTTGCGGTGCATGGCGATCAACGCCGATCACCGTGGCCCCCTGGAAGCGCGCAAGCCGCGCCAGCTCGGCGCCAATGCCGGAAGCGACGCCAGTGACGATCAAGGTTTTGTTCTGCAGGTTCATGTTCAAGCCCTCTTGTTTTTGTATAGGCATGGGTGGATCAAACCGATGAGCCAGGGCTCAGAACGGATAGGCAGGCGGTGTATTTTTCAGCGTGACCCACTGCCACTGGCTGTACTCGTCCCAGTCGGCCGGCCCGCCCACGCTGCCGCCATTACCGGAGGCGCCGCGCCCGCCGAACGGGTTGATGCATTCGTCGGCCACGGTCTGGTCGTTGATATGCAGCAGGCCGCAGTCAAGCCGCTCGCCGATGGCCATGGCGCGCCCGACCGACGGCGAGATGATGGCGGCCGACAGGCCGTACTCGGTGCGGTTGGCCAGTTCGATGGCCTCCTCGTCCGTGGCGAAGCTGACCACCGTGGCCACCGGGCCGAAGATTTCATCCTCAAACGCGCGCATACCCGGACGCACGCCACTGAGCACGGTGGGCTGGTAGAACAACCGGTCATATTCGCCGCCCGCCTCCAACCGCGCGCCCGCTTGCAGGCTGTCGCTGACGATTGCGTGTACGCGCTGCAATTGCCGTTGGTTGATCAATGGGCCGAGCGCGGCCTCACCCCGGGCGGCATTGCCCACCGTCAACGCCCGGGCCTTGTCCACCAACTTGCGCGTGAGGCGTTCGGCGATGGATTCGTGGGCGAGAATCAAGCCGGTCGCCATGCAGATCTGCCCCTGGTGCATCCAGGCGCCCCAGGCGGCATTGCTCGCGGCCAGGTCGAGGTCGGCGTCTTCGAGAATGATCAGCGGGTTTTTGCCGCCCAGTTCCAGCGCGACTTTTTTCAGGTGTCGCCCCGCCACTTCGGCGACTTTGCGCCCCGCCGCCGTGGATCCGGTGAACGCAATCATCCGCACATTCGGATCGCGGCACAGCGCCTCCCCCTCCGGCGCAGCGCCGGGCAACACCTGCAGCAGGCCCTTGGGCAAGCCCGCCTCCTCGAACAGCCGGGCGATGAGAAAACCACCGCTGACCGGCGTCTGCGGGTCGGGCTTGAGCACCACCGCATTGCCCGCCGCCAGCGCCGGCGCCACCGAGCGCAGCGACAGGATCAGCGGAAAATTGAACGGCGAAATCACCCCGACCACGCCATGGGGCTGACGCCGCGCATAGGACAGGCGCCCGGCTTCACTGGGCAGCACCACCCCGTGCGGTTGGGACAACAGCCCCGCCGCCTGATGCAGCAGCACTATCGCTTCGCGCACTTCGTGTTCACCCTTGAACAATGCGCCGCCGGTTTCCCGCGCGACATACAGCGCCAGTTCCGCGAAGGACTGCTGAGCCAGGTCCGCCGCCTTGCGAAACACCTCGGCACGCTCCCGAGGGCCGAATGCAGCCCATGCCGGCTGCGCCAGGGCCGCGTTGCGGCAGGCGATGGCGATGTCGGCCGGGGTGGCCATGGCGCAGCGCATCAGGGGTTCGCCGGTGGCGGGTTCGATCACTGGGATCACGGACCCCGAGGCGGGTATCCAATCGCCGTTGAACAGGCATTCGGACGCAATGGCCCGCTGTAGAAAGTGAGTGGTTTCAGACACTGACATGGCAACTCCGAGTTCTTGTAATTGTCATCGCCTGCACAGGGTGCAAACGCCGCATCAAGCCTTGAGCAAAGGCTGTGCCGCTTGCGCGCAAAGCTGCTGACGTAACGCGTCGAGGGCTCTGGGTCGCGGCCCGCCGCGCCGCGCTCACACCCCACCGAGCGGTTGCCTGCAAGAACCGGGGCCCTGCCACTTGTTCAATTGATAAGGTTATGTTTAATAACTATCTGAGCAGTTACTCATATCGTTCACTCGCTTTGCAGGGGCATAACAATGACTAATCCCCCCAGTGCGCTGCCCGACGACCGGGTGGCCAATGCGGCCTTCCATCCGCGCGGCGACAGCCGCCAACTCAGTGCCGGCAGCTCGCCCACGCCGGCGGAACTGACCGACTGCCTGTTTTTTTCTCCCGAAGACGGGCGTATCTGGCTCAACGATCAACGCATGTTGTTGCTGCACAGTTCGTCGTTCGGCGCCCTGCGCGGGGAGGTCATCGAACGCCTGGGCCTGGAGCAGGCGCGCGGCCTGTTCACCCGCACCGGTTATGCCTCCGGCGCGCGGGATGCGCGGTTGATACGCGAGCGCTGGCCACAGGCCGATGCCGCCGCGGTGTTTCGCGCCGGGACACACCTGCACACCCTGGAGGGCATGACCAAGGTCGAGCCGCTGCACTTCAAGTTCGATGCCGATTCGGGGTTCTATGAAGGTGAGTTCCTCTGGCACCACTCCTGCGAGGCCGATGAGCATGTGCGCGCCTACGGCATCGGCCAGGACCCGGTGTGCTGGACTGAAACCGGCTATGCCATCGGTTTCGTCAGTGGCCTGTTCGGGCAAATGGTGATTTTCCGCGAAGTGGAATGCCGTGGCATGGGCCACCGCAGCTGTCGGGTGATCGGCAAGACGGCCGAGCAATGGGGTGACGTCGAGCAGGACCTGCGCTACCTGAATGTGTCCCAGGCCGTCACCAGCACCACGCTCGCGCCCACGCCCGAGCACCCGGTGAGCCGCAGCGCCAGGGCCAACCCGCCGCAAACGCTGGTGGGCGCCAGCGCGGCGTTCAACGCCGCGACACAAGCCCTGCAACGCGTCGCGCTGACCCCGGCAACGGTGTTGATCAGCGGTGAGTCCGGAGTGGGCAAGGAGATGTTTGCGCGCCAGTTGCACCAGCTCAGTCACCGCCATGACGGCCCGTTCGTGGCGCTCAATTGCGCCGCCATTCCGGATAACCTGATCGAGGCCGAACTCTTCGGTGTCGAACGCGGTGCCTATACCGGCGCGACGCACTCGCGCCCCGGACGTTTCGAACGGGCCCAGGGCGGCACGCTGTTCCTGGATGAAATCACCAGCCTCAGCCTGGGCGGGCAGAGCAAGTTGCTGCGGGCCTTGCAGGAACGGGAAGTCGAACGGGTCGGCGGCGTGCGCGGTATCAAGGTGGACGTGCGCGTGGTCGCCGCCACCAATATCGACCTGCGTAAAGCCGTGGCTGACGGTACGTTTCGTGAAGACCTGTTCTACCGGCTGAATGTCTACCCCATCGCCCTGCCACCGCTACGCGAACGCAGGGACGACATCCCGCTGCTGATCAACGCATTCCTCACGCGCTTCTGCCAGGAATACGCGCGAACACCGGCGGGCCTGACCATGCGCGCCCTGAAGGTTTTGCTGCGCTATGACTTCGCGGGCAATGTGCGCGAGCTGCAAAACCTGATCGAACGCGGCCTGATCGCCAGTGACGAAGGCCAAGCGATTGACCTGGTGCACCTGTTTCGCAACGAGCCGATGCCCGCCGATCCCTATGGCCTGGACGACCACGGCAGCCTGTCAAATAGCGGGCCGCAGCTAACCACCACAGCGCCCCGCCCTGCACTGCTGGACACCCTTGGCCAGCTGGACCAGGGGTTTTCCATCGACGGCCTTGAATCGCGCCTGATCAATGAAGCGCTGCAACAAAACGCCGGCAACCTGGCCGCCGCCGCCAGGCTCGTGGGGCTCAGCCGCGCTCAATTTGCCTACCGACTGAAGAAGCATCAGCGGCAAACCCCTTGAATGGCAATTAGTGCTTTAAAAGCTTTACCCAATTAAGTATTTTGCAGGGATACCGGGGCGACAAGCGCCCCTCTTTTTACTCGTGACAAGGATCTCCTGTGAGCGGACTGCGTGAACGTCAGAAAGCCGAACGCCGGCAAGCTATCAGCAAGGCCGCGATCGAACTGTTTGAGCGCCAGGGTTTCCAGAACACCACCATCGAACAGATCGCCAGCCAGGCCGGGGTGTCGCCGCCGACGGTGTTCAAGTACTTCGGCAACAAGCAGGAAATCATCCTGGAAATCCTGCACCACGCCGATCAACGCGCGATCACCGACACCCGCAGCCGGATCCACGAAATAGACGACCCGGTCGAAGCGCTCTGCCACCTGGAACGCCTGCTTACCGGCTATGCGTTGGAAGTCATGCACCCCAGCCTGTGGCGTGAACTGCTGCCGCTGATTCTCTTCGGTGGCAACAATGAACTGCCGGCAGGCTATCGGGCCATGAACGATGCGCTCAGGGCCGAAATCAGCGAATTGCTGCGGGAATTGCAACGGGCCGGCAAGCTGCGCCCGCAGCTCGATGTGGAATTGGCCGCGTTCCTGTTGAACGACTATTCGCACCTGCAACTGTTCCGACTGGTGAACCAGGAACACCCGGATATCGACGCGCACTCTACCCAGGTCAGGCGTATCACCGAGTTGCTGTTTTACGGCATGCAGGCCTGACCCATTGCGGGGTCAGGCCATCCTGATCAGCGGTTGCTCTTGATGGCGGTCCAGGTGCGGGTACGGATGCGCTCCACGGCGGCCGGGATCGGCTCCAGGGCGAACAGGGTCTTGCGCGCTTCCTCCGGCACATACATGTTGGGGTCGTTGCGGATGCTGGCGTCCACCAGCGCAGTGGCGTCCTTGTTCGGGTTGGGGTAGCCGATCTTGTTGCTGATGCGCGCAATCACGTCCGGGCGCAGGATGTAATTGATGAACGCATGGGCCTCTGCAGTATCGGGCGCATTGGCCGGGATCATCATCACGTCCGCCCACATCGGCGCGCCTTCCTTGGGCAGTGCCATCTCGACCTTGACGCCCTTGCCGGCGGCATCTGCCAGTCGCGTAGCCAATGCGACACCGCCGGACCAGCCCACACCCACACAGATATCACCGTTGGCCAGGTCCATGCCGTAGCGCGAGGAGTTGAAGTAAGTGACGTAAGGGCGAATCTTCATCATCACGGCCTGGGCTTGCGCATAGTCCTCACGCTTCTGGCTATTGGGGTCGAGGCCCTTGTAGTGCAAGGCAATCGGCAGGATCTCGTTGCCGGCGTCGAGGAAACCCACGCCACAACTGGCGAGCTTGGCGAGGTTTTCTTCCTTGAAGATGATGTCCCAGCTGTTCATCTGCACGTCGGCGCCCAGGGCTTTGCGCACCTTGTCGACGTTGTAGCCGATCAATGTGGTGCCCCATAGGTAAGGTACGGCGTAGCGGTTGCCGGTGTCCCCCACCGCTTCCAGGGATTTCATGAACGCGGGGTCCAGGTGCTGCCAGTTCGGCAACTGCGCGCGGTCCAACGGTTGGACGGCACCGGCGGTGATCAGATGCCCCAGGTTGGCGGTGCCCGGGAATACCACGTCATACCCGGAGTTTCCCGTCAGCAGCTTGGACTCCATGGTTTCGGCGCTGTCGAATACATCGTAGATCGGGCGGATTCCGGTCTCTTCCTGGAAGCTCTTGAGCACTTCCGGCGGCAGGTATTCGATCCAGTTGTAGATCCTTACGGTTCGTTCTTCGGCCAGGCAAAAACCGCTGATCAACAACGAAGCGACAGTGCCCAACACGGTATTACGCAAAAAACTGTTCATGATAAAAACACTCCAGCGCGGCCGCAAAGGCTCGCGGCACTTAATAGCGATAGGTGAAATACAGTTCCAACGCACTGAAGGTCTGGTCGTCACCGAACACCTGCTTGGCGGCGGCCAGTGGTTTGACCCAGTTATAGGACAGCGACGTATAGAACGACGGCGTGGGCGTCCAGTCGAGGAATATCACGCTCTCATCGGCAAAGCGCCGATCGCGGACCGCCGCGCCCATGTAGTTTTTCTCATCGAGCCAGAACTGGTAGTGAATGGCGCCGAGGGTCAGGGTCTCGTTGAGGTGGGTCTTGAGCGAGAACTGTTGGACATTTTCGTTGCTGTTGAACAGCAGGTAGTTGCCGACCACGTCGCCGACGAGCCACGTACTCCAGTCGACGAAGCCCTTGCTCAACGGGTCCCAGGCTTTCTGGCGGTTATCGCTGAGGTTGTCATCACCGGAAAAGCTCGCGTAGCGATAACCGATGACGGGCGTCAACGGCAACGTGCTGAAGGCATAGTCGGCCTGGCCGTACCAGGCGTTGGCATCGTAATCGACCCCCTCGCCGCTACCGCGCTCCAACGCGTACTCCGCATTCAGAGTCAGCGCCGGTACGCCGGGCACCTTGGCATTGAGCGCCCGCAGGTTGTACACCTGCATGCCGTCGCGACGACGAGGCAGCGTGCTGCCTTTGGGCCCCAGGGCGTTGACCCGCATGGCCATGGCGCCCAGGGTCACTTGGTCGTCGAGGTTGTAATCGAGGTTGACGCCGGTCATGCGGAAATCACCCAGGTCATCGTCGGTGCGCAGGGTGAATGCCTGAGACTTCAAGGCGCCATGTTCCCAGGCCAGGATCGCCGAATCCTTGAAGGCGGTTCGAGGGCCCAGCCAGTAGGCGCCGTCCTTGAGCTGGTCAAGGTTGCCGTCCATGACGATGAACCCCGTACCGACCATGTAGTTCTGGCGGCCAGCCGTTAACTTCCACTCACCGGCGCGGAACCCGCCGTACAGTTCTTCAGCGGCAACCTTGCCGTCGGAACTGCGGGTAAAACCGCCCGCGTCGCCGTCGCCGAACGTGCTTGCCGCGACCAGGGAACCGCCGGCCAGCAAGCTGAAATCGGGTTGCAACGCATACTCGAGTTTGACCCCGGGTTTTACGTAGAACTCTTGCCAGTCGATCTTGGTGCCGCCATTTTTACCGTTGCGCGCATCGACCCGGCCGCTGCCGAAGTTGACGCCGCGGGTTGATAGCGTCGCGCCCCCCGCGGTGAGGTTGACTTCGCCCTTGAGATCGCCGTCCTCAAAGGTGTAGCCCGCCAACGCGACGTGGGTGGTCAAGGGTAAGCCGACCGCTATGAGCGCTCGAGAGAAACGCTTGATGAAAACCATAAGAAGCTCCTGTGTGATTATTGTTGTTACAGGGCAGTCAATGGCGACGCAAAGCGCCGCCAACACATGGCAAAGCCAGGTGAATAGAACGCAAGACTCTTATTTTTCGGGGTGTGTCAGTGACTCAGGTGAGCGCTGATAGCGCGCAGCATTCGCACGCTATCGGCATCGAACGGGCCGACCGCATCGGTCAGCGACGATTGCTTGACGATCACGACGCCGGAGGGCTTGTCGATGAACAGGTACTGGCCGTGGATGCCACCGGCCATCAGGGCCTGGCTGTGATCGTTGAACACGTACCACTGGCTTCGATAGGACGCACCCGGTGTCCAGCCGGAGAACTCGGCATTTTGCGCGTAGATCGCCGGATCCCCACCGGCGGCGATACGTGCCACGGTCTCGGGCGACAGCAGCTCAACCCCCTCGTGACAGCCATCGTTGGCCAGCAGACGACCGAAGCGCGCCATGTCTCTTAACGTCGCACTGAAACCCGCCCCGGCGACGTTACGTCCCCAGGGATCAGCCATGAAATAGCCGTCGCGATCACAGCCCAGCCGGCTCCAGATTTCTGCCAACAACTGACTGCAGGCCTTGCCCGAGGCGCGCTCCATGACCCAAGCCAAGGCTTCGGTGGTCGCGGTCACATAATGGAAAAAGCCACCGTGGCTGGCGCGCTTTTTGAGGGATGGCAGGTACTGGTACAACGACTCGAATTGAGCGTATTGCGCCGGTGCCGGTTGAAACCCGCAGGCGTAACCGTACTGCGAGCTCTCCGAGTTGGGATCGTCGTACACCTCGCTGTAGTCGATGCCCACCGCCATATCGAACAACTGGCGCACCGTCGCATCGCCAAACGCGCTGCCCACCAGTTCGGGCACGTAGTACGCGACGGGTAACCCGGGCTCGAGCACGCCACTGGAAACCAGCTGTTCACCAAGGGTGCCGATCAGCGACTTGGTCACCGAAAACATGATGTGCCGGTCGCAGGCCTGCTGACCGTTGAAGTAGCGCTCGAACAATACCGTGTCGCCCTGCATCACCAAAAAGGCGTCGGTCTGGCTGGCCTCGAGGTGGTCGATAACGCTGATGCTCAGCCCACACTCACTGTCGAAACACAGCTGGTCCAGCGCATTGGGAGCCTGCTTGAGCGTACCGACCGGCCCTGGGCCCGCCGGTACGTCAATAGTGGGGCGCAAGCGCGCCAGGTTGCGGAACCCCCACTGGCTGAAGGGCGGACGCATCCAGTTGTGCCACGTGACTCGGTGTTCCGGCTCGGCGGGAAAGCCATGCATCAGCAAAGGGGCCGCGCAAGTGGCCGACGACGATTCAGTGGCCTCGACGTAAAGCGTCGCAAGAAAAGACGGGTTTTTATGACTCATCGGGAGATGACCCTGGAGATGACTCTGCATGAGAGCAGATGCACAGAAATCATTACCCGATATTTATCTTTAGTCAATAAAACTTTTTACTCGATAACACTCACTCCGCTATCGCTGCATCGAGCCGGTCGCCGGCGGTGCGCGGCACATTCGCCGTCATGAAAAGCACACTCCACACCGACCTCAGAAATCAACCGTGGCCGACAACTGCAAGGTGCGCGGAGATCCCGGGGAAAAGGCGCCGTAGGAGGCGACGCCCGACCAGTACTCACGGTCGAATACGTTCTGCACGGTGGCGCGGAACGTCGTAGGTCGCCCTTCTATCTTCGTGGCATAACGCGCGCCCGCATCGATGCGAGTCCAGGCGTCCAGTTCCTGGGTGTTGGCCTGGTTGACGTATTGGCTGTCGGTGTAGATCGCGCCGCCGGTCAAGGTAAAGCCTTCCAGCCATGGGGTATCCCATTCGGCCCAGAGGTTGGCCTGGATGTCGGGTACGCCGACCGGTTTGTTGCCCCGGTTGGCCGCGGTGGCGGACTTCGTCAACTCGCCGTCGAGGAACGTCACGCCCCCCATCAAGCGCGTGCCCGGCGCGACTTCCCCGTACAGGCTCACCTCCACGCCACGGTTGCGTTGCTCCGATTGCACGGAATACACATTGTTGGCACCCAGCTCGCCGCTGGGTTTTTCGATCTGGAACAACGCCACGGTCGTGATGAACGTGTGGTGTTCATACTTCACGCCGAGCTCGTGCTGTTTGGACACATAAGGGGCGAATGTCTGGCCGCCGTTGTTCGCGGTGCCTGGGGCGGTATCGCCCTTGCTCAAGCCTTCGACATAGTTGTAATACAAAGACACGTCATCCCAGGGCTTGACCACGACGCCCAGCAACGGCGTCGTGGCAGTGTCTTTGTTGCGGGAGCTGACAGCCCCGGCGGCATTGTAGTTACGCGACTCGATCGCTTGCCGGCGCAGGCCGAGGGTCAGTTGGAGGCGGTCGTCCAGCATGCCCAGGGTGTCCGTCAGTGCGACACCGGACAGTTCCGTCTCCGAAATGCGCAGCACCTTGGGGGCGTCGAGGTATTGCTTGGGCGTATCCACCGGGTGATAGATGTTGGAGCGGATCTCCTTACCATTGGTGATGCCTCGGGACAGTTCGTCCCGGTAACGGGTCGCCATCAGCGTGGTCATGTGCGTCACCGGCCCGGTGGCGAACAGCCCGCGAAGGCCCACATCGGCGGTCGAACGGTCGACGTTGAACTTGTAATAACCCGGGATATTGCTGGTATCGCCGGCGTCGTTGAGGATCCTGGGCACCTGGTCGGACAGGCGCTTCACATCCGACTTGCCCCCGCCGGCATGGGCGAACACGGTCAGCGCATCGCTCAAATCATACTCGCCGCCGAGCAGTGCCGACTGTTCCTTGGTGTCCGACCAACCCCATTTTTGCGGCAGGCTGGTGCGGCCATTGGCGGCAGATGGCACGTCGACGCCCGTTGCGACGGTGAAGGGGCGCGAGGCGCCGTCAAAGTTTTCTTTCTGGCTGATGTAGTCAAGGTTCAGGCGCAACCGCTCGCCGCGATAATCCAAGGCAATGGCCCCGATATCCACCTCGCGCTTCTGATTATCGACGGCGGTGTCGCCGCCCTGGAGGCTGCCGTTGAAGCGCAGGCCAAACTGGTTTTCTTCACCAAAGCGCCGGCTGATGTCCAAGTGGCCGCCCACTTGGGAGTCCGATGCGTAACTGCCGGTAAAGCGCGTCAGGTCTTCATCCAGCGCCCGCTTCGGCACGATGTTGATGACGCCGCCAACGCCACTGTTCGGCGAGACACCGTACATCAGCGCACCGGGCCCCTTGAGCACCTCGATGCGTTCGGCGTAGTCGGTGAACGTCCGGTAGTTCGGCGCCACACCGTACACGCCGTCATAGGCCAACTCGCCAAGGTTGCCTTCGCCGATGGCAAACCCACGGATGAAAAACGAATCGACGATACCGCCCGTCTGCCCCGTGGACCGCACCGAAGGATCGCGCTCCAGGGCGTCGGCCGCCGTCACTGTCTGCAGGTCGGCCAGGGTTTTGGCGGTGTAGCTGGTCACACTGAACGGGGCGTCCATCACATCCTTGTTGCCCATCATCCCCAGGCGCGCGCCACGGGCGACCTGCCCGCCGGCCAGTACCGGCGGCAATGCCGTGGGGCCAGCCTCGCGGGCGTCGATGGTGGTGGTGTCGAGGATCAGGCTCTGCGCGCTGTCAGGCGTTGACGCGTCGCCCGCTGCGGGCTGTGGCGTAGCCGCCGAGGCATTGGCGCTGCATGCGACCAAGACGACATTCAGCATGGCGCTCCGAATCGCGAGGGTTAACACGCGTTCACCATAGGGACGACAGATAACGGGCATGACGAGAGGATCCTTTCAACGTAGGAAAATGGGAATCACTCCTAATGCCAGCCGACTTGCGAAAAAGTATCATCCCTCCCTGTTTTTTTACCGGGTTCATCCGCCGAGGCCGTCCCATGTCCCATGCAGGTGTCATTCAGGGTTCAAGTGTCAGGACCCTTGTTTATCTTTTGTTCGCGATCCAACTGGTCTCCATGGGCGCGATGGAAATGAGCGGGCCATTCTGGCCCGTACACCTGCGCGAGCTGGCCTCTTCGGAGGCGCTTTTCAGTTTCGCCAGCATCGCTGTGTACGTGGGACCGATGCTGGGCATCATGCTGACCAGTGCGTTCTGGGGCCGTATCGGCGATCGATACGGGCACAAGTTGATGATGATCCGCGCGCTCGCCGGGTTGTCCTTGACCCAGCTCGGCCTGGCGTTTTTCAGCGACATCTGGGCGATCCTGGCCCTGCGTTTCCTGCAGGGTGCCTTCGCGGGCTACATTGCCCCGGCGCAGGCCTACGGCGTGAGTATCGAAAGCCCGTCGCGCCGGGCCCGGCTGTTCGCGATTCTGCAGATATCGACCAACGTCGGCTCGTTGCTGGGCGCCGTGCTCGGCGGCCTGATTCTCGATTACGCGACGTTTTTCTGGATCAATATCGTGGCCTCGGTGTTATGCGCCGCCTGCACGGTGATCGCCGCCATGACACTGCCGGACGTCCCCCCCGTGAAAAAAACCGCGCCGGTAAACACCTGCGCCCCCGCCCAGGCCAGCGCTGCCGGCTGGCGCGGCTCGCCCCTGCTGTCGCTGTTGGGCATCATGGGGATTCTGCTGTTGGCGCGAATGCTGCCCCAGACTTCGTTCTCGCTTTACGTCAGTTCCACATTCGATGTCAGCCACTCAGTGGTCGGCCTGTGCTACGGGCTATTGGCCCTGGGCTTCATTCTTTCGGCGACGGCATGGTCGCGCTACTTCGAGCAGCGCTCTCTACGCCAGACGCTGCAGCGCATCACTTACGTGGTGATCGGTTGCATCGCGCTGACCGCCGTGGCGGGCATTACCCGCAACCCCGTGGTGTTTATCCTGGCCTACTTCGTCTGGGGAGTACTGCTGGGTGCCACGACGCCAGTGCTGATGGCCCTGATCTCGACCACCGCCGACAGCGCCCGACAGGGCTATGTACTGGGTATCGCGCAAAGCACCGCGCAGTTTGCCTCGATTGCCGGTATCTGCATCGGCGGCTTGCTCAGCCAAGCGTATGGCCTGCCCTACACGTATCTGTTCGTTTGCCTGGCGTATGCGCTGGCGCTGGTGCTGATCGTCGCTCTGCGTTACTGGCCCGCGGGCAAGCAACCCCACCAAGTCGCGGATCGGGATTGAACCAGGTGCCTGGCGATGAAGGACACGCCAGCACAGGGGATCGCACCGATCGCGGGGCACTGATCCCCCCTTGCTTTTCAAGCATCTTGTCAACTAGCATTGGGAATACTTCTCAATTAGATGCACGCCCGCGCCATGAGCCAAACCCACTCCGCGAACCACCCGAGTCACCTGCGCGCGATTGAGGCCCTGTACAGCGGGCATCACAGCTGGCTGTACGCGACGCTGAAAAGAAAACTGGGCAACGCCATGGATGCGGCGGATCTGGCGCAGGACACCTTCACCCGCATCCTGGCTTCACAGGTCACGGTAATCGAGCAGCCTCGCGCCTACTTGAGCTGCGTGGCCAAGGGCATCCTGATCAACTGGTACCAACGCAAGGCGCTGGAGCGTGCCTACCTGGAGGCACTCGCCAACGCGCCCGCACAGGATGTGCCGTCGCCTGAATCGCACTTCATGGTGCTGGAAACCCTGCACGAAATCGACGCCATGCTCGATGCCCTGCCGCCGCTGGTGAAGCGGGCGTTCCTGCTGTCGCAGATCAACGGGCTGAAATACGACGACATCGCCAAGCAACTGGACGTCTCGCTGATCACCGTCAAACGCTACATGAAGCAAGCGTTCCTGCACTGCATGATGATGGTCGAATAGATGCGCTCGCTGCGCAGAGAGCCACCGCTGAATCCCGACGTGCTTGAAGAGGCCGCCGAATGGCTGATGCGTTTGAGCGACAACGGGTTGAGCGACAACGAGCGTGCCGAGTGGGAGCGCTGGAAGGTCAGCAGCCCCGAGCGCGATCTCGCGTGGTCGCGGGCGCAATTGCTGCAAAGCAAGCTGGGCGGCTTGCCGTCTTCCCTGGCGATGTCGGCGCTGGATCGGCCAAGCAATCTGGAGCGGCGTGCGGCCCTGGGTAAATTGGCCCTGCTGCTGGCGGTGATACCGGCGGGTTGGGGCAGTTGGAAGCTGGTGGAGTCAGGCCGATGGTCGTCCGACTACCGCACGGCCGTGGGCCAACAACGCGAATTGACCCTGGCCGATGGCTCACGCATCACGTTGAATACCGACACCGCCATGGATGTGCTGTTTGATGGCCAACAGCGGCTGATCCATCTGCGCGAAGGCGAAATACTGGTGCAGACCGCACCGGATACCGCTTCCGTCCCCCGCCCCTTCCTCGTCATCACCCGACAGGGCCGCATGCAGGCCCTGGGCACGCGCTTTACCGTGCGTGAACTGGGCCCGCGTACCCAGCTCGCCGTACTGGAAGGCGCAGTGAAAGTGGAACTGGCCGAAAACCGCCAAACCGCGCCGCTGATCGTCAACGCCGGGCAGCGCACCGACTTTTCCTCACAGACCTTTGGAGCGCTGACTGCCGCCGGTCGCTACGTCGGTGCCTGGGCCCAGGGCATGCTGATGGCGGACAAGATGCGCCTGGCGGATTTCGTTGCCGAGCTGGCGCGTTATCGTCGTGGTTTTGTGCGCTGCGATCCGGCCATTGCCGACCTGCGCGTCTCGGGTGCCTTCCCGATCAGCGATACCCAACGCACCTTGAACATGCTGGTGCAAACCTACCCGGTGCTCGCCACCGGCCATTTGAACGGGTATTGGGTCACGCTGTCGCCCGCCTGACGCCGCGAAGGCAAACCTCGCAAAAAAAAGCATTGCCAGGCTGATACTTTTTTTGATCTCAACTGGCAATGAAGGAACAGCCACTTCCTCTCGCCACAGGGCCCCCCATTGATGCCGGTCATTCGCAGCGCGTTGCTCAGCCTGACCCTGATCGGTGCGGCCTGCCCTTTGGCCCGGGCGGACGCGCCGGTGCAGCTGGATTCAGTGACCGTGCGCGCGTACAACCTTGCCCCCGGACCGCTCGGCGCAACCTTGTCGAGCTTTGCCGTGGAAGCCGGCATTGCCTTGTCCTTCGAGCCGTCGATCACTGAAGGGTTGATCAGCCCAAGGCTTTCTGGAAATTACTCGACCCAGGCGGCAGTCGCGCATTTGCTGGCCGGCAGTGGCCTGGACATGCTGCTGCGCAACGACGGCAGCTACACCTTGGCGCTCCGCAGGGTCACCCTGGCGCAGACCACGATCAGTGGCCACGACCAGCCGGCCGAGACCTTGCCCCCGGTGTACCCGGGGGGCCAGGTGGCCGCGGGAGGACGCCTGGGCATGCTGGGTAATACCGATGTAATGGACGCGCCCTTCAGCGTCAGCACTTACACCTCGTCGCTGATCAAGGACCAACAGGCAACGACCGTGGGCGACGTGCTGGAGCGCGATTCGTCGGTCCGCGCCACCGGGCAGACCGGCGGGATTGTCGATTCTTTTTTTATCCGTGGGTTTCCGGTCGGCGAAGGCAACCTCGGTGAGCTGGCCTTCGACGGTGTCTATGGCGTGGCCTCCAACTATCGGGTGTTCACCGAATACGCCGAACGCATCGAGGTCGTCAAAGGCCCGAGCGCACTGCTCTACGGCATGTCGCCCAACAGTGCCGTCGGCGGGGTGATCAATGTGGTGCCCAAGCGCTCCCTGGATGAAGACTTGACGCGGTTCACCGCCAGTTACGCCCAGGATGCGCAACTGGGGAATCATATCGACATCAGCCGGCGCTTTGGCGAGGAACGCCGATGGGGGGTGCGGGTCAACGCCAGTGTCCAGCAAGGCAACACCGTGATCGACGACCAATCGCGCGCCGTCGGGCTCGGCGCCGTGTCCCTGGACTACCGGTCCGATCGCCTGCGAGGCAGCCTGGACCTGATCTCCCAGCAAGAAAAGTTCGACGCGGCATCTCGACCGTTCCTGATCGACACGGGCGTGGAGATACCTTCCGCCGCCAATGGGCGGACCAATGTGAGCCAAGACTGGGGCTGGTCCGAAACCCGTGATAAATCCGCGTTGCTCAGCGGTGAATACGACCTCACCGACGCCTTGACCGTCTTCGCCCATGCCGGTGGCGGCAGGTCGGCTGTCGCGCGCATGTCCGACCAGACCCCAACCCTCCTCAACGCCGCCGGCGACACCGCCTCGACACCCGGCTATTACAAGTTCAACGTGCAGCGCTACACCGTCGATGCGGGCACGCGCCTACGCTTCGACACCGGGCCGGTCGGCCACGTCACGGCCCTGCAAGTCTCGCGTTATCGCGACGAGTTGTCCCGTGGCATCACATCCGGCGCGGTCATCCTGTCGAACATCTACCACCCGATCGATCAGCCCAAGCCTTCGATTGCCGAGCCGGATACGCCAAAGGTCTCCGCGACGCAATTATCCGGCATCGCCATCGCCGACACCCTGTCGGTGCTCGAGCAACGCCTGCAGGTCACCTTCGGCCTGCGCAGACAGCATATTGAGTCGAGCAACTACAACGCCTCCGGTACGGTGAGCACGGCGTATGACGGAGGCAAGACCACGCCGCTGTTCGGGGTGGTGGTCAAACCCTGGGACCATGTGTCGCTCTACTACAACTACCTTGAGGGCCTGAGCAAGGGCGACGTCGCCCCGGCCAACGCCGCCAATGCAGGCCAGATCTTCGCCCCTTACGTTTCCCGGCAGCAGGAGATCGGGGTCAAGCTCGACTACGGCACGTTCATGGCGACCCTGGCGCTGTTCCAGATCAAGAAGCCCAGCGGCGAGTTGTCGGGCGGGACGTTTTCGGTGCAAGGCGAACAGCGCAATCGGGGCATCGAGCTGAACCTGTTTGGCGAGGTCGCCCCAGGCGCGCGCCTGCTCGGGGGAGTGACGCTGCTGGATGCACAGTTGACCAAAACCGGCATTGCCGCCAACCGGGGCAACACTCCGGTCGGCGTGCCGGATGTACAAGCCAACCTCTGGGCCGAATGGGACATCCCCTGGGTCGAGGGGCTGACGTTCACCAGTGGCGCGATCTATACCGCCCGCCAGTACGTCAACCAGGCCAACAGCCAACAACTGGATCCCTGGACCCGCATCGACCTCGGCGCACGTTACACCACGCGTATCGCACAGCGGCCGACAACGTTCCGCGCCACGGTGCAAAACCTGTTCGATCGCGAGTACTGGTCGGGTGTCGCCTCTTATGGAGCGTTTTCCCAGGGCTCGCCACGCACGCTTTTACTCTCGGCCACGGTCGACTTCTGACACCTGCAAAGGCTTTAACCATGGTTACCATCGTTCGACGCAGCCACGCCTTCGCGGCGCTGTTAGTGGCTGGCTTGCTCGGGGCTTCACTGCCCGCCCCCGCCGCCGAGGCGGATGCCGCGCGCAGTACCGTCACCGACCTGCTCGGCCGCGAGGTCAAGGTCCATCTGCCGGTCAGGCGGATGATTCTCGGGGAGGGTCGCCAGTTGTACCTGGTCGCCGCCCTGGATACGCAAAACCCCATCGAACGCATCGTCGGCTGGCGCAAGGATCTGATCCAGTCGGACCCGGACACCTACGGAGCCTACCTGCGCAAATTTCCCGCCATTGCCAGGATTCCCACCTTTGGCGGTTTTGAAGACGGGACCTTCGACATCGAACAAGCGATCGCCCAACACCCCGACGTGATCATCCTCAACATCGAGGCGCAGCATGCCACCGAGGATGCGCGCTATATCGAGAAGCTCGATGCCCTGGGCATACCGGTGGTGTACGTCGACTTTCGCAATCAACCGATGCAGAACACCGAGCTGACCATGCGCCTGTTCGGCCGACTGTTGGGCAAAGAAGCGCGTGCCGAGGCTTTCATTGATTTTCGCAACCGGCAGATCCGCCGGGTGACCGACGTGATCGCGGCGCAGCAGCCTGTGCGCCCCGCGGTGTTTATCGAACGCATCGGCGGTTACACGGACGATTGCTGCCTGAGCTTCGGCAACGAAAACTTCGGGCTTTTTGTCGACATGGCCGGTGGCGACAATATCGCCAGAGGCATTATCCCCAGCACCTTCGGCCAGTTGAATCCCGAACAGGTCATCGTCGCCAACCCGGCGCACGTGGTAGTCACCAGCGCCAACTGGGAGGCGTTCGCCCCTGGCGGCCATTGGGTCGGCGTCGGCCCGGGCGCCGACATGACGCAAGCCCGGCACAAACTGGCCTGGTACACCCAACGGCCAGCCTACGCAGGGATCAAGGCGCAGGACAACCAGGCCTTTCATGCGATCTGGCATCAGTTCTACAACAGCCCTTACCAGTTCGTGGCCATCCAGCAATTGGCCAAATGGTTTCATCCCACGCTGTTTGCCGACCTGGACCCCGAGGCCTCCTTTCGCGAGCTGCACGAGCGGTTTCTGCCGGTACCTTACGAGCCGGGCTATTTCGTCAGCTTGCGCACCCCCGAGGTCAAGCCATGAGCGCATCGAGCGACACCCTGGTGGTGCAGCGCGAGACCTACCGTCGCCTGGTGCTGCGCAAGCGGCTGATCCTCGCCGGGCTGATGACGCTGCTGCTCTGCAGTGTCCTGCTTGACCTGGCCCTGGGCCCGGCGAGTTACAGCCTGCGCGAAGTACTCGGCGCACTGTTTTCGCCGGACGACGCTTCGGCGCAGGTGCGCGTGGTGATGTGGGATATCCGCCTGCCTGTCGCCCTGATGGCGGTTGCCGTGGGCGCGGCATTATCACTGGCGGGCGCGCAGATGCAGACCATCCTCAACAACCCGCTGGCCAGCCCCTTCACCCTGGGCATTTCTGCCGCCGCCAGCTTCGGCGCGGCCATGGGCCTGGCGTTTGGCGTGGCCCTGTTCCCATTGGCGGCACAGTACATGGTGCCGGTGAACGCGTTCGTCATGGCCATGCTCTCTGCCTTGCTGATCCACTTCCTGAGCATGCGCCGCGGCGTCACCGCTGAAACCATCGTGCTGCTGGGCATTGCCCTGGTGTTCACGTTCAACGCGTTGTTGGCCCTGGTGCAGTTTTTTGCCACCGAGCAAGCCGTGGCGGCCGTGGTGTTCTGGACCATGGGCAGCCTGACCAAAGCCACCTGGCCCAAACTCGGTGTGATCTGCCTGGTGATCGTGGTCACCCTGCCGATTTTCGCCAGGCGCGCCTGGGCCCTCACAGCCCTGAGGCTGGGCGATGACAAGGCCGCCAGTTTTGGTATCAACGTGCGCAGCCTGCGCTTTCAGACGTTGATCATGGTCAGCCTGCTCGCCGCGTTTCCCGTGGCCTTCGTCGGCACCATCGGCTTTATCGGGCTGGTCGGCCCGCACATTGCGCGGATGTTGATTGGTGAAGACCAGCGGTTCTTCCTGCCGGCGTCGCTGCTGACCGGCGCACTGATTCTGTCCGTCAGTTCGGTGGTCAGTAAGACCCTGATTCCGGGCGCGATCTTTCCGATCGGCGTGGTCACATCGTTGATCGGCGTGCCGTTCTTCATATCTCTGATTCTCAGCGGGAAGAAAAACTCATGGTGACGATCCAGCTGGAGAACCTTGGTGCCCGCTATGGTCAGCGCACGATCATCAGCGGTGTCACGACCGGCGCATTTATGGGTGGCCAAGTGGTCGCGGTGGTCGGCCCCAATGCCGCCGGCAAGTCCACCCTGTTCAAGCGCATGGCAGGCTTGATCGACGGCCCCGGCCGGGTGATTCTGCAGGGCTCGAAAAAGGGCGTGCGGGGCATCAGCTACATGCCGCAGGGCTTGAACGGCAGCGCTCGATTGACGGTGTACGAATCGGTGCTTCTGGCACGTAAACAACTGTCGCCCGGCTGGGTCGTCCACGATGATGAGCTGACGCTGGTCGACGAGATATTGCAGGCGCTGGGGATCACCGGCCTGTCCTTTCGCAACCTCGGCGAACTCAGCGGCGGGCAGCAACAGCTCGTGTCCATCGCGCAGACCTTGGTGCGCGAGCCGGAGATCCTGTTGATGGACGAACCCACCAGCGCCCTCGACATGCACCGCCAGGTCCAGGTGTTGGACTTCATGCAGGCATTGGCCCGCCGGCGTCGGGTCATTGTGTTCATCGCCATCCATGACCTGAACCAGGCGTTACGTTTTGCCGATCAGGTGCTGGTCATTGCCGACGGTACCGCACAAGGCAGTGGCGCGAGCCGTGAGGTCATTACAGAACAGATGCTGCGCACTGTGTACAAGGTCCAGGCCCGCATTGAACAGTGCAGTCGCGGGCAGCCTCATATCCTGATCGACGATATTGTTTGAGGGCCGCGAGCACTCCAGCCTGTATTCCACGGCCGCGCCGGCCATCAGTGCCTGGGCTTCGATGGGCGGCGCATCCGGATAGTGTCAACGGGTAACTTGATCCCGAGGTCGAACCGCGCTGATCAAAAGTCGTCCTTTACGTTGCCATCGTTGATCTTGAACTCCCGGTGTTGCAGATAAACGCTTCGAATGAAGTTGTATTTATCCCCGGTGATGAGCTTTTCAGATTTTATATATTGAGCGCGTCCGTCGATCATGCCCAGGCCGTACAGGCTATTACGCGTCGGAACGTCGCCGATGTAACGAACCGGGTTGGCGTAGATATCGGGAAAGATGGCCGGCGCATCGCGAAGTGTGCTGGGCCCCAAGAGTGGCAGCACAAGATAAGGACCACTACCTACCCCCCAGTAACCGAGGGTTTGACCGAAATCTTCGTCATTGCGCTGCAGTCCCATGGGCGTCGCGACATCGACCAATCCTGCCAGGCCAATGGTGCTGTTGAGTAAGAAGCGGCTCGTATCAACCCCGGCGCTATAGAACTTGGCTTGAAGTAAGTTGTTCGCCAGGTTCTTGACCTCCCCCAGATTGTTGAAAAAATTATGCACGCCGTCTTGCGCAATGCGCGGGGTGACAAATTGATAACCCTGGGCAAGGGGTTTCAGTGCGTAGGTATCCAGCGTGTCATTGAATGAGAAAATGGGTCGGTTGATACGCTCCCACGGGTCCTTGTCGGAATCCGCCTGGCAAAGGGCTGAAAGCGTTATGAAACTGGCGCAGGTCAGTACCTGAGCGCAACGGCTTAAAGTGGAACGAGATTCACGCATGTTGATTTCCCATTGAATGAAGTCAGCCGATTTGACGCGCGCCAGCCGTTCCATCGCGGCGATTGTGTGTGCAAGAGACAGGGCCATTAATTCCAACCGCCTCCCAACACTTTGTACAACGTGATGCGGTTACTCTGCTCGGTCAGACGCAGGGTGATCAGGTCCTGCTGGGCGCTGTAGAGCGAGCGTTGTGCATCCAGGGCTTCCAGGTAGCTTTGCGACCCGCCCCGGTACAAGGCGTCCGAGAGTTCGAAGCTCTTGCGGCTGGCGTCGGTCAGCGCCTGTTGCGCGGCGATCCGGCGATCCAGGGTGCTGCGCACGGCCAGCGCGTCGGCCACTTCGCGGAACGCGGTCTGCAGGGTCTGCTGATAAGTCTGTATCTGGATGTCGCGCTCGACCTTGGCCGAATCCAGGGTCGCGCGGTTACTCCCGGCGTCGAAAATCGGCACGCTGATGCTCGGGGCAAAGGTCCAGGCACCGCTGCCGGATTTGAACAGGCCGGCCAATGCCGAGCTGGACGAGCCGGCGTTGGCGGTCAGGCTGATGCTGGGGTAAAACTTCGCACGGGCCGCGCCGATGTCGATATTCGCCGACTTGAGCGTGTGTTCCGCCGACAGCACATCCGGGCGTTGTTGCAAGAGGCTCGACGGCAGGCCCGCCGGTATGTCCACCAGCACCGCCGCCGACTCCAAGTGCGTGCCCGGCAAGAGTGCCTCGGGAAGGTCACTGCCGACCAACAGGCGCAAGGCATTGCGGTCCTGCAGAATCTGGCTCTCGTAGGACGCCACATCGCCGCGCGCCGACTCGACCGTGGTCTGGGCTTGCGCCACGGACAGCGCGGAGGAGCCGCCCAGGGCATAGCTGTTTTGGGTCAGGTCGTAGGTGGCCAACTGGCTGGTCAGGGTTTCCTGGGCCAGCAGCAGCCGTTCGTTGTCGGCGGCCAGGGTCAGCCAGGCGGTGGCCACTTCGGCCACCAGGCTGATCTGCGTACTGCGTCGGGTTTCCGTCAGCGCCAGGTAGTCTTCCAGCGCCTCATCCCGCAGGTTGCGTAGCCGGCCAAACACGTCCAGTTCATAACTGCTCAAGCCCAATTGCGCACTGTAATCGTGAGTGGTGGCCGCCGTGCCGGTGCTGGACAACGACCCTGGCGTGCGGCTGTGGGTGCCGCTGACGCTGGCATCGATGGTGGGAAACAGGTCCGCGCGCTTGATGCGGTACTGCGCCTGGGCCTTTTCGACATTCAGGCTGGCCAGGCGCAAGTCGCGGTTATTGGCCAGCGCCAACGCCTGCAACTGTGCCAGGCGGCTGTCGGTAAAGAACTGCTGCCATTTGACATCGGCCCCCGCCTGCCCTTTCGGCAGGCTGGCGGTCGGCAGCCATTGCGCGGAAACAGGCGCTTCCGGCCGCTCATACTGGGGTGCCAGGTTGACGCAGCCACCCAGGACCATGGCGGCCAGCAAAGGCCAATGTGACTTGATCATGCATCACCTGTCGGGGCAGATTGACGAGTACTGCGCTCGCTGCCGAAACGGCGGCGGATCAGCACAAAAAACAGCGGTACAAAGAAGATCCCCAGCACCGTGGCGCTGAACATACCGCCCAGCACGCCCGTACCGATGGCCTGACGCCCGGCGGAGCCTGCGCCGCTACTCAAGGCCAACGGCAACACGCCGAACATGAAGGCCAGGGACGTCATCAGGATCGGCCGCAAGCGTTGGCGCACCGCGATCAGCGTCGCATCGATCAGGCTGTTGCCCTGCTCTTGCAGGTGCTTGGCGAACTCCACGATCAGGATCGCGTTTTTCGCGGCCAGGCCCACGGTGGTCAACAGCCCCACCTGGAAATACACGTCGTTGCTCAACCCGGCGACACGGGTCGCCAGCACTGCACCGATCACCCCCAGGGGGACCACCAGAATCACCGAAAACGGCACCGACCAACTCTCGTAGAGCGCGGCCAGGCACAGGAACACAAACAATACGGAGAGTGCATAGAGCAACGGAGCCTGGGAGCCGGATAGCCGCAACTGATAGGACTGCCCGGTCCATTCGTAGCCGATGCCCTGGGGCAATTGCCGGACGATGGCTTCCACCGCGTCCATCGCGTCGCCGGAGCTCACGCCTGGCGCGGGGTCACCGACGATTTCCAGGGAGGCGTTCCCGTTATAGCGTTCCAGCAAGGGCGAGCCGTAACTCCAGGTGCTGCTGGCAAACGATGAGAACGGCACCATTTCATTGCTGCTGTTGCGCACGAACCAATGATCAAGGTCCGCGGCCTGCATACGCGCGGATGCCTGGCCCTGCACGTAGACTTTTTTCACCCGGCCCTGGTTGAGAAAGTCATTCACATACGTACCGCCCAACGCCGTCGACAAGGTGGTGTTGATGTCGCTGGTACTCAGGCTCAGCGCTCCGGCCTTGCGGTCGTCGATGCTGACCTTGAGCTGCGGCGCATCGTCCAGGCCGTTGCTGCGAACGCCCAACAAACGCGGGTCTTTTCTGGCCAGCTCAAGAAACTGTTCGCGGGCCGCCACCAGCGCATCATGGCCCAGGCCGGCGAGGTCCTTGAGTTGCAGGTCGAACCCCGAGCTCTGGCCCAGGCCGCGCACCGTCGGTGGTTGCATGACGAAAGCGTCGGCATCGCCGATGCTGGAGAGCGCCATGGTCGCCCGTTGGGCAATGGCCGCCGCCCCCTGACCGGGCCCACCGCGTTCGTCCCAGTCCTTGAGACGGATAAACGCGCGCGCGGTGTTCTGGCTGTTACCCCCCATGCCCAGCCCGCTGATGCTGATCATCGCTTCGACTTCGGGCTGTTTCAGGATGTAGTCCTCGAACTGCTTGATCACAGCTTGCGTGCGGCTGTCCGTCGCCCCGACTGGCAACTGGATCTGTGCCATGAGGATCCCCTGATCTTCGTCCGGCAGAAACGACGTGGGCAGGCTCATGTACCCCACCGCCATGACCACCAGCACCGCGCCATAGAGCAACAGGCTGCGCCCCCAACGCCTCAGCACCACACCCACCCAGCGCTCGTAACCGGCGCTGGCACGTTCAAAGGTGCGGTTGAACCAGCCGAAGAACCCGTGCTGAGCACCATGCCCGCGGCCATCACGCGTTTTGAGCAACGAAGCACAGAGCGCCGGGGTCAGGGTCATCGCCACCAGCACCGACAGGACCATCGCCGAAACAATGGTCACCGAGAACTGCCGATAGATAATCCCGGTGGAACCGCCGAAAAACGCCATGGGGATAAACACCGCGCTCAGCACCAGTGTGATGCCGACCAGTGCGCTGCTGATTTCACGCATCGATTGACGCGTGGCCGCCACGGGCGATAGCCCCTCGCCCATCAGCCGCTCAACGTTTTCCACCACCACGATGGCATCGTCCACCAGCAAGCCGATCGCCAGGACCATGGCAAACATCGTCAAGGTGTTGATCGAATAGCCAAACATCGCCAACACGCCGAACGTGCCCAGCAGCACCACCGGTACGGTAATCGCCGGGATCAGCGTCGCCCGCAGGTTTTGCAGGAACAGGAACATGATCAACACCACCAGCACGATGGCCTCGCCCAAGGCCTTGACCACTTCCTCGATGGACAGGCTGACAAACGGCGTGGTGTCGTAGGCAATCACGTTTTTAAGCTGCATTTCAGTCGGGTAGAACGGCTCCATCTCTTTGAGCTTGGCCTTGACCGCCTTGCCGACGCTCAGCGCATTCGCACCTGCCGCCAGTTGCACGCCCATGGCCGCGGCGGGCTTGCCGTTGAGGGCGCTGCTGATGTCGTAGCTTTCGCTGCCCAGCTCCAAGGTCGCGATGTCGCCCAGCAACACCACGGCACCGTCGCTGCTGGACTTGACCACCACGTTGCGAAACTCTTCGACGGTCTGCAGTTTGCTGCGGGCGCTGATCGTGGCGTTCAACTGCTGCCCCTTGATCGCCGGCAAAGCCCCCAGCTGCCCGGCGGAGACTTCGGTGTTCTGCGCCTCCAGGGCACTGCTGACGTCCGAAGGCATCAGCGCGTATTTTTCCAACAGGGCCGGGTCCAGCCAGATACGCATGGCATAGCCTGATCCCAGAGTCTGCACATCGCCGACGCCGTCTATGCGGCTGATGGAGTCGAGCAAGGTGGTGGAAATGTAGTCGCCGATCTGAGTCCCGGTAACGCTGGGGTCATCCGATGCCAGGGCGACAATCATCAGGAAGTCCGAGCCGCCCTTGGTCACGGTCAGGCCTTCGCTTTGTACCGATTGCGGCAGTCTCGACTCGGCTTGTTGCAGCTTGTTCTGCACCTGCATCTGGGCCACATCCGGGTCGGTGCCGGCGGTAAAGGTCAAGCTGATGCTGGCGCTGCCCGCCGAACTGCTGTTGGCCGACATGTAGGTCAGGTTATCCAGGCCTTTCATCTGCTGTTCGATGACCTGGGTCACCGAGTCTTCCACGGTCTTGGCCGAGGCCCCGGTGTAGGTCGCGGAAATCTTCACCGTGGGCGGCGCGATGTCGGGGTATTGCTCCAACGGCAACTGGCTGATGGACAGGCTGCCGCCGAGCATGATCACGATGGCGATGACCCAGGCGAAAATCGGTCGATCAATAAAAAACTGCGCCACGCTTAACCCTCCTTCACAGGGGTGGACGGCGTGGCCGCCTGAGCATTGGCGTCCTGCACCTGGACGGCGGCGCCGGCACGGACTTTTTGTCCGCCTTCGACGACCAACTGATCACCCGCCTTCAGGCCCGCGGTGATCCACCACTGATTGCCCACCGCGCGATCGATGGTCAGCTCACGCTGTTCAACCTTGCCGTCGACCACCAGCAACGCAGTGGTCACCCCGCTGGCGCTGCGGTTCACCGCTTTTTGCGGGATCAGAATGGCCTGGTCATCGCGCGCCTGTTCCAGCACCGCGCGGACATACATGCCCGGCAGCAGCAGGTGGTCCGGGTTGGCGAATTCGGCACGCAGGGTGACGGTGCCCGTGCCCTCGTTGACACTCACCCCGCTGACCTTGAGCCGCCCTTGCTGGTTGTAGGTGGTGCCGTCGTCCAGCTTCAGGCTGATGCGCGCCTCGCCGTTGCCATTGGACTGCAACACGCCGCTGGCCAGGTCACGCTTGAGGCGCAGCAGTTCGGTGGTCGATTGGGTAACGTCCACGTAGATCGGATCGAGTTGCTGCACGGTGGTCAATGCGCTGTCCTGATTGGCCACCACCAGCGCGCCCGGGGTCACCGTGGATGTTTCAATGCGCCCGCTGACCGGCGAGGTGATGCGCGTGTAAGCCAGGTTGATGCGGGCGGTTTGGACTTCAGCCTCGGCGACTTGCACGTCGGCGGCGGCCGTCAGCAAGGTGGCCTGAGCGTCTTCGTTAGTTTGCTGACTGATGGCATTGATCTTCACCAGTTCGGCGTCGCGCCTGGCGGTGGCCTGCGCCGATTTAAGGGTGGCGCGGTACTTGGCCAGGCTCGCCTCGGACTGCGCCAGGGCGGCGGTATAGGACGCCGCATCCAATTGGTAGAGCGCTTGGCCGGCCTTGACATCCGCCCCCTCGACAAACAGCCGCCGCTGGACGATACCGCCGACTTGCGGGCGAATCTGCGCCACCATGAAGGCTTGGGTACGCCCCGCCAACTCGGTGGTCAGCACTTGGCTCTGGGGTTTTATGCTGATCACCGAGACTTTCGGAGTGATCGCTTGAGGTGCCGGCTCGCCGCCGGAGCAACCGCCCAGCAGGACCAGAATGAACAAGGACAGGCAAACCGCGGCGGTTACCAGGTATTTGGCGAAGATTTTCGTCGACATAGCGGCCTCTACAAGACGGGATGGCTTGAGTCAGCGCCATCGTGCAAGGCAAATGTGCAGGAAAATTGAAGATTGCCCGGCCGGGTTGAATCTTTTCTTCGCCAGGGCCTAAATGGCCCAATCCATTCTTAACGGCCCACCTCCATGAAGTTGAGTATCTCCACCAAACTGTTTATTGCGGTACTGGCCGGCGTGCTGCTGGTCATCCTGAGCATGGGGGTGGCGACGAGCTGGAGTTTCGGGCGGGGCTTTCTCGGCTATCTCAATGAGCAGGCGCTGGAGCGCATGGCCCCCGTGCTGCCGCGCCTGGCCAGCGCCTATGCGCGCGAAGGCAATTGGGAGTTCCTGCGCAACCGGTCGGATCGCTGGTTCGACATCATGCGGCCCGAGGTCGGCGAAGATCCGGCGAAGAACGATTTGCGCACGCCCATGGCATCGGACCTGACAGGCGCGCTGTTTCGCATCGCCTTGCTGGATGAACACAAAAAACGCGTGAACGGCTACCCGGATATCGGCAACGATGCGTTGTTGCGCGCGATTGTGGTGGCCGATAAAACCGTTGGCTGGCTGGCCGTGACCCCGTTCCAGAGCGTGACCGAAGCCGGCGGCGAACGGTTCCAGCAATACCAGTTACGCACCAGCCTGGTGATGGGCGCCTTTTCGCTGTTGCTGGCGATGCTGATTGCCTGGTGGATCGCCCGCACGCTGTTGGAGCCAGTGAAAAAGGTGGCGGCGGCGACCCACCGCCTGGCAAGCGGCGACTACGGCAGCCGGGTGGCCGTGGCCTCCAATGACGAAGTGGGCCAATTGGCGCGGGACTTCAACCAACTTGCCTATACCCTGGAGCGCAATGAACAGATGCGGCGCGAGTTCATGGCCGATGTCTCCCACGAGTTGCGCACCCCGCTGTCGGTGTTGCGCGGTGAGCTGGAGGCCATCGAGGATGGCGTTCGCACCCTGAACCAAGGGTCGATGAAGTCCTTGCAAGGTGAGGTCAGCATGCTCAGCAAACTGGTGGATGACCTGTATGAACTGTCCCTGGCGGATGTGGGCGCGCTGACCTACCGCAAGAGCGCGTGCAGACTCGATCAACTGCTGCAAGCCAGCGTGTCGATGTTCCAGGAGCGTTTGAACGACCGGCATCTGCGCGTCGAACTGGAGCTGCCGTCGCAGCCCCTGGAATTGTTGGCCGACGCCAGCCGCCTGCAGCAATTGTTTTCCAACCTGCTGGAAAATGCCGTGCGCTACACCGACCCGAACGGGCTCATCCGCATCCGCGCCGTCGTCGATCGCGCGAATGTGTGCATCGACTTCATCGACTCCGGCCCAGGGGTTTCGGCCGAGCAACTGCCGCGCCTGTTCGAGCGCTTCTATCGCGGCGAATCATCGCGCAACCGTGCCAGTGGCGGTGCCGGTCTGGGCTTGGCGATTTGTCACAACATCGCCCTCGCCCACGGCGGCAGCCTCAGCGCCGCTCACTCGCCCCTCGGCGGCCTTTGGCTGACCCTGCGCTTGCCACGGGATATCTGAACCATGACCGACAAAAGCCCGATCCTGATTGTCGAAGATGAACCGAAGCTGGCCGCCTTGATGCAGGATTATCTGGTCGCGGCAGGCTACTCGACCGTGTGCCTGGACAACGGCTTGCAGGTGGTGCCGACCGTGCGTGCGCAAACACCGCGCCTGATCCTGCTCGACCTGATGCTGCCCGGGCGTGACGGCATGCAAATCTGCCAGGACCTGCGCGGTTTCAGCGCCGTGCCGATCATCATGATCACCGCCCGCGTCGAAGAGGTGGACCGCCTGCTGGGCCTGGACCTGGGGGCCGACGACTACATCTGCAAGCCTTTCAGCCCCCGGGAGGTGGTGGCCCGGGTCAAGGCCATCCTGCGCCGCGGGCCCCAACTGCTGGTCAGCTCGGCGCAGCGCCTGCTGATCGACGAAGCGCAGTATCGCGCCTCGATAGACGGCATCGCCCTGGACCTCACCCCCCTGGAGCTACGGCTGCTCAGCACCTTCGCCCGCTCTGCCGGCCGCGTGTTTTCCCGTGACCAACTGCTCGACAAGATCTACTCCGACCACCGCGTGGTCACCGACCGCACGGTGGACAGCCATATCCGCAACCTGCGGCGCAAGCTGGAGCAGGCGTGCCCAGGGGAAACGCCCATCGAATCGTTGTATGGGGTCGGTTATCGGTTTCAGCTTTCCGAGGCCTGATACCTCGAAATAACACACATCGGCACCGTCAACGAGGCGCAAGCGGAACGCCTGCAACCATCTCCAGATACCGGAGCACGCTAAACCTAGGTCAGATTCAACCCGCCGTCTGAGAGGAGTATCTCGCCGGTCAAGTAGTCCGACTCGACCAGCATTACAACAGCGTTTGCGATGTCATCTGGGCTAGCGGCCCTGCGCATAGGGGCACGAGTTCGCCACAACTCTTGGGCCTCTGTCCACTCTGCGGTCAGCGGCGTGTCGACCAAGCCAGGCGCCACAGCGTTTACGCGAATTTCTGGCCCCAGCGATACCGCGAGCAAGCGGGTCATGTGATTAAGCGCAGCTTTGCTTACCGCATAGGGAATAGATGCGCCCTTAGGACGGATACCGGCATGCGAACTGATGTTTACGACGCAACCTGCTCGACGGTAACAGGCGGCATCGCGCAATGCCGACTCGGCCAATGCGACTAGGTGGAACGGCGCCACGACATTAACCTCGTTAAGTTCGTGCCACACCGTCGAGTTGGCCGAGGCAAGGTCGCCGTGCGGAATGACTCTGCTAATACCGGCGTTATTGACCAATACGTCGAGCTGCCCCCACGCGGCGATCGCCTCATTAACAAGCCTGACCCTGTCAGCTTCAAAAGCAAGATCAGCTTGCACGTAAATAGCCTGCTTCATTTCGGCAACCATAGCGCGTCCCGTATCCGCAGAGTTTCGCGAATGGAGCACCACTGCATAGCCTGCCCGGCTTAGTGCACGTGCAATGGCTGCGCCGATACCGGAAGTGGACCCTGTAACCAACGCGACGCGTAATACGTTATCGATTGTCGGATTGGGTTTCATAGGGACATCTCGAATGGGTTGCTAAAAAGCCATCACCGTAGCACCCAGCGGGCAACGTCGGCATCACTGCCAGGGTAAACCAACGGCTCGTATTCAGCGCATGGCGACCAGCTTGACGCCGAACCCCAGCAGGCAAACGCCGGCCAAGCGCTCCAGCAGATTGGCGATGCGCGGGTTGGCCCGCATGCGCTGAGCGAGCTTGTGGGTCAATAGGACGGCTATCAAACCATAGAGGAACGTCACCACCGCTACGGTCGCGGCCATGAACGCGAATGTCACTATGCCCTGATGCTTCACCGGATCGACAAACAACGGGAAAAAGGCCATGTAGAAGATGATCGCCTTGGGGTTGAGCAACGTGATCATCATGGTCTGACGCAGGAAATGGCCGTTATCCATCCGGCTCTTGCGCGGCGCGGCCCCAGCCTGACTAAACAACATTCGCAGGCCCAGCCACGCCAAGTACGACGCACCCAACCATTGAATGAGATGGAACGCTGCCGGATACGCGGCCAGCAGGGTTGCGACGCCAGCAACCGCCAGCCATAAGAGCACCTGGTCACCGAGTATCACTCCGCACGTCGCAGCCAAACCCGCTTTTATCCCGCCTTTGCCGGTCGCCGTGATGAGGGCAAAATTGCCGGGGCCAGGAATGGCCAGGACGATGATGAAGGCGATGATGAAAGCGCCATAGTCGGTCACGCCAAACATCGGTTATCTCCCGCGCAGGATGGTTTTGGACGCAAAACCTATCATCAACCTCGCCTCAATATCTAGCGATGCAGGTGAGAAAACCATCCAGAAACTATCGGCAAAAGCGATCGGCTGCGCTTCTCGTCGCGAGGAGCCAACGGTATTGGCAGCCGCCCGAGCGACTGCCAATGGCCCGTCAATGACTCAAATCAATCACCATGCGGCCTTTGATTTTCCCTTGCTGCATTTCATCGAAGATCTCATTGATATCTTCGATCGGACGCAATGTTACCTTCGGCACCACCTTGCCTTGCGCGGCAAACTCGAAGGCTTCTACGAGGTCTTGTCGAGTACCGACCAGTGAGCCGACCACCTCGATCCCGTCAAGCACCAACCGAGGAATATCGAGGCTCATGGCTTCAGGCGGAAGCCCAACTGCGACCAGGCGTCCACCGGCACGCAGGGCATCCACCGCAGAGTTGAACGCGACCTTGGCGACGGCCGTCACGACAGCCGCGTGAGCTCCGCCGACCTTCTCCTGGATAACTTTTGCGGCATCCTCGTTGCGGGAGTTGATGACCAGGTCAGCGCCCATTTCCCTGGCGAACTGCAGTTGATCATCGTTGATGTCCACGGCGATCACTCGGGCGTTGAATACATTTTTTGCGTACTGCAACGCCAGATTCCCCAGGCCGCCCAGCCCGTAGATCGCAATCCATTGCCCAGGGCGGATATTGGAAACCTTCACGGCTTTATAGGTCGTTACGCCAGCACAGGTCACGCTGCTCGCCGCCGCAGAATCAAGCCCATCAGGCACTTTCACCGAGTAGTCGGCGACGACAATGCACTCTTCGGCCATTGCGCCATCCACGGTGTAACCGGAGTTTTTTACGTTGCGGCAGAGTGTCTCGTTGCCGCTGTTGCAGTATTCACAGTGCCCACAGCCCTGGAAGAACCAGGCTACGCTAGCACGGTCACCGGGCTTCAGAGAGGTGACGCCTGGTCCTACCTGCTGCACGATACCGATGCCTTCATGGCCTAGGATCACCCCGGTTTTATCACCGAAATCGCCGTTCTTGACGTGCAGGTCGGTATGGCAGACCCCGCAGCACTGCATTTTAAGGAGAGCCTCACCATGTTTCAGAGGCCGTAATGTTTTTTCGATCACGTTCACGCGTTGCCCTTGGGCAACAACAGCAGCTTTCATGCTTATCTCCTTGTATCCGTGAGTGAGCTTGCGTTACAGCGGGCCCAACAAATGCCAAAGCAGTACAGCACCACCCTTCCAGCGCTCCGAAGTCTGGCGCAATGCCCGCCACCCGGCCCCAGGGTCGGGGAGTCAATGGATGCTATTGCTGCGCCATCGGGTCGCCAACGCTACCGGTCTTATGGCACAAGTCGCGCAAAAGGGGGATGCCTATTAGTCAGGCAACCCGCGCAAGGACGCCTCTTCTTTGCCTTTCTATGACAAAGATCAACAGGAGACGCTGATCGGCAGATCATCGTGGCCGCTTTCAGTGACCGTCGCCGCCGCCCTGAACGTCAAGTGAGCTCCCCGATCTCTCGGGTCTGGGTGGGCCTGCGACCTTTGGCTCCATGTTTGAAACCTGTTCCTCGTGTACCTTCGGCAGGCCCGGCATATGCACTCAGCGGCGGGTTGGCCATTTAGTCGAAACGGTTCTGGAGTAGCTTTTACATGGCATACGCAACAATCAATCCCTATACGGGCGAGACACTGCAAACCTTTCCCGATGCGACCGATGCAGAAGTCACCGCGGCCATCGGCAAGGCCCATGAGGCTTTCCTGGCGTGGAAGGACACATCTTTCGCCGAACGTGCGCGCATCCTGCAGAATGCGGCCGATATCCTGCGCAAGGACAGCGACGCCTTTGCCAGGGTACTGACGCTGGAGATGGGCAAGCTGTTTGCCGAGGCGAAAGCCGAGGTCGAGCTGTCGGCAAAAATCTTCGAATACTATGTGCGCAATGCCGAAACCTTGCTCAAGCCGGAGAAACTCCCGGTCCTCGACCCTGCCGAGGGCGAGGCGGTTCTCGTCTGCGAACCGCTCGGCGTGCTGCTGGCGATCGAGCCGTGGAACTTCCCTTATTACCAGATCGCCCGCATTCTGGCGCCGCAGCTTTCTGCCGGTAATACCGTGCTTCTCAAACACGCAGCGAATGTGCCGCAAAGCGCCGCTGGCTTTCAAAAGTTGATGAAGGATGCCGGCCTGCCTGACGGCGCCTTCCGTAATCTGTACGCCACGCGTTCGCAGATCGAGCTGATCATCAACGATGCCCGCGTGCAGGGCGTTGCCTTGACCGGCTCGGAAGGCGCCGGTGCGGTGGTTGCGTCGCAAGCGGGTAAAGCGCTGAAAAAATCCACCCTGGAACTCGGCGGCGCCGACGCCTTCGTCGTGCTGGCCGACGCGGACCTGGCGAAAACGAGCAAATGGGCGGTGTTCGGCCGGCATTGGAATGCCGGGCAGGTCTGCGTGTCCTCCAAGCGCATGATCGTGGTCGATGCGGTCTATGACGACTTCCTCGCGCTCTATCGCAAGGGCGTCGCGGAGTTGGTGGCCGGCGATCCCTTCGATGCGAAAACGACCCTGGCACCGCTCTCCTCGCAAAGCGCGGCCAATGAGGTCAAACAAAAGATCCTCGAAGCCGTGAAGCTTGGCGCCAAGGCCGAAGAAGTCGGGCCGCCCGTGCCTGTCGATGGGGCATTCGTGCAGCCGACGATCCTGACCGATGTCGCCGAAGACAACCCCGCTCGCTACTGGGAGTTCTTTGGCCCGGTGTCCATGGTGTTCCGCGCCAAGGATGAAGACGATGCAGTGCGTATCGCCAACGACTCGCCGTTCGGCCTCGGCGGTTCGGTATTCACCTCGGACACGGCGCATGGCGCAGAAGTCGCGAAGAAAATCTCCACCGGCATGGTGTTCGTCAACCATCCGACCAAGGTCGAAGCCGATCTGCCTTTCGGTGGCGTGCGCCGCTCGGGGTACGGCCGCGAGCTGATCGGTCTCGGGCTCAAGGAGTTCGTCAACCACAAGCTCATTGTCGTGGTCGATATCGACGCCCCGTTCTGAGTTCAACAGCGCTCTTTGTCCCAAGAAACCGAGGAGACCTGACAGGATGAACGTCATCGGGATAGACCACTTGGCTATTCGTGTCAGTGATCTGGACCGCTCCAGGGCGTTCTACGATCAGGTACTCGGTTTCTTGGGATTCACCATAGAGTGGGAGTTCGACCGGGTTATTGGTTGGACCAATGGCGAAACCCTGTTCTGGATCACCGAAGCCGATGCCCAGGGGCGCAAACACAAGCACCGGACCGGCGATGTGGGCTATCACCACTATGCGTTCGAGGTTGCCGCGCGCGAGGACGTCGATGCGCTCTACGCGTTCCTGCTGGATCAGGCGGTTACGATTGTCGACGCACCCGCTGACTATCCGGATTATGGCGAGGGCTACTATGCGGTTTATTTCCTCGACCCCGATAATCTGAAGCTCGAGGTGATGTTCTTCCTGGAAAAACAAAAGCGGCGCTTGCTTGGAAAATCGCGAGGAAGTGATCGCCGGGAATAAAATTTCTTCATCGGCATACACGCTTGAAGAGATTGATAAAACGAGCGTGCGTCAGAATCCTGATACGCCTCAAGTTATCCAGGCGCTGCTCCGTTTCCCTGAGCAGGTCAAACAACAGCGAGCCCAAGCCCCGATGGGCCAGTACATCGGCCACGTATTGATTACGCGGGCTCAAACGGCCACTACCGCTGCCGTGTACGAAAACGACCAAGGCGCGGGTGTTGGTCGGCAAACGCAAATCGGCGTTCCGTTCAACGCCCCGGGGCAACGCGAGATTGATGACGTCAGACCTGTTGGCGTATTTGAGCAAGGGTTCCACCAGTCGTCGACCGGCCTCGACGCGGTTTGGCAAGAGGGTTTGCAATGAGGGACTAAGGATCACGAGGACCTCCTCCGACGATAACGCCTGTGATTTCGGAATAGGCGGCCCTCGCCGCGCTAGATAGCCAGAATGCTGCAGGACACCTGATACAGGAGATGTTCGGTGGTGCTGCCCAGCAGCTTGTCCAGTCCGTGGGACTGGACCTTGCCCATCACAATCACATCCATATGCTGCTCATCGGTGAACGCATGGAGCACCGCGACAGGCTGTCCTTCAATGAAATGCCGCCGGTCGGCAGGCACGCCATAACGGTCGGCCAGTTCGAGGAATGACTTTTCATGACCTTTGCGCAACTGCCTGCCAAGGTCCGAAATTGTCAGGCCACCGCCGCCCATATCGCCCAGGTACACCATGGAAATGTCGCAGGCATACAGCAAGTGCAACTCGGCCTGACACTGGATGGCGAGACTGGAAGCCTGCTGGATGATCCGTTCATTGAGCTCGTTGTCCTGGGCAAGGGTATTGGAGGCATCGACCGCCGCCACGATCTTGCGCGGCAAGGGCAGGTCGTCTTCGCTGAGCAGATAGACCGGTATCGGACAGTGACGCAGTAAACGCCAATCCAGCGGGGTGATGAATGCACGCTTGAGTGCCGGTTCGCGCTGCACCTGCTTGATCAGCAGGTCTGGCTGCATTTCTGCGACGTAATCGAGAATTTCTTGCTGAAGGTCGTCGGCCCACTTCGCTTCAGCCGTCACTTCGATACCTTTATTACTATCACGCAGATGAGCTGCCTGGTATTTGAGCCAATCGCGATGATCTTGCAGATAATTTTCGCGAGCTTTTCCCCGGTCACCCTCTTCGAGCAGCGACAACAGGTTCCAGGTAGGGATCAAGGCAGCAATGTGCAGGCTCGCACCGCTGACCTTGGCCAGAGCGGCAGCATGGTTCATGGCTTGAGACCCGCGCAACGCCGGGTTGATGATCAGCAATAACCGTTGATACTGGCTCATGATCGGACTCCATGGGCTTGCACGTTTGTCATTGCCCGCAATGGCGGACAACTGTCGTGTTCACCGCCGAACCGAGCACCTTATTTATGAACTCAGAATCCTCCGTCGATGCGGCCTTGGAGTTGATTTATATCAAGTGCCCGGGCAAGCAATACATTCACTCGCGGCAGCTTGTGCCCACACCTCTGGCGCTACCGACGCATGCGGCACTGATAGGCATCGAGCGCAGGGGCCTGCCCCTGGCTCAAAGGTTGCGCGAGTACATTGCGCGTCAGACCGGCCGGCCGGAACTCCCTGTTTACCCGCTGCAGGTCAAGCGCTACGCCGACGACCTGCAAGTGCTGCATACCTACACGCAATTGACCGAAAACCCGGCCCTGGGCAGGTTGGATCTGGCCAATACCACGTTTCTGGTGGTCGATGATGTGCTCTTCGAAGGCCATTCCCTCCTGCGCACTTGTGCATATCTGGCACAACTGGGGGCTCGTCGGGTCCATACGGCGGTACTGGTCGACCGGCATGTCCGTCAGCAGCCGATCCGGGCCGACATTGTCGGTATACACCTGCAAGTCGCCGCCACTGATATTGTCGAATGCAACGTACCGCCCTACGAACAGACCTTTTGTATAGAAGTGGTACGACACGGCGCAGCCCGCTGACGGTGGAAGCGTTCAGGGCTTCGCCGAGTCACCGGGCTTGAGCGGTGGCGAACGCTCGGCGCCACGGACCGGCCGACCAGCTCCGCTTTGGTAGCTTTCACAGACCTAGGCCTGGGATGAGATCGCCATCAGTTCATCCAAGTTTTCGTCCGTACCTCCGGTGAGTCAACTTTGTATCGGTACTAACCCCTTGGGGGGATGTACCCGATCCCAGGCAACCTGATCAGCTTGATTGGCTCGGTAGCATCGTTGCTGTCGGCTTTCGAAACAGCTGCGAAATTAATTCGACTGACTTAACCCACAATCCGCAGCCCCTAACTTGCAAGTATTAATGCCGGTTGAGCCTCTCGGTGACGTGCCCGCGCATCGATTGCACCGTTCATTGCCTGACTCCTCTACTGATAGTGATGCTGGCGTTGAAGACGCAGGGCTACGTCCATGCCATCGCACCAAAACTCTTTGCCAGGTTCGACAGCGTTGATCGATTTGACCACCTGCGTCTACCCAGCATCATGCAGGTAACGTCGCTGATCGGTCCGAGAACAAACCTCTAGAAACATCACAAGCTGAAACGTATCAGCTTCAACAAAAAACTCAATTATGCATAAATGCATTTTTTCCCTTGACCCGAAGGGAGGAGTCTTTTACAGTTAAATGACTGTATATAAATACAGTATTTATTTGAATCCATTCATGGACGAGGTTTTTCCCTATGAAAAGCAACACTGAGAAATTTGGCAAAACACCCCATCAACCCAGCCTGTGGACCCGAGCCGATGCGCTGAAAGTCCGCGCGGACGACCCCACTACCACCCAGCCACTGGTCAGTGCGAACTTCCCGGTACTGAGCGACGAGGTATTTATCTGGGACACCATGCCGCTGCGTGATATCGACGGCAACATCACCTCTGTCGATGGCTGGTCGGTGATCTTCACCCTGACTGCGGATCGTCACCCGAACGACCCGCAATACCTCGACCAGAACGGTAACTACGACATCACCCGCGACTGGAACGATCGCCATGGCCGGGCAAAGATGTACTACTGGTTCTCCCGCACCGGCAAGAACTGGGAACTCGGCGGCCGAGTGATGGCTGAAGGGGTTTCGCCGACCGTTCGCGAATGGGCCGGCACGCCGATTCTGTTGAACGAGCAAGGCGAAGTGGACCTGTACTACACCGCGGTCACGCCGGGCGCGACCATCGTCAAGGTGCGTGGCCGTGTGGTGACCACCGAGCATGGCGTCAGCCTGGTCGGCTTCGAGAAGGTCAAGCCGCTGTTCGAGGCCGACGGCAAGATGTACCAGACCGAAGCGCAAAACGCCTTCTGGGGTTTCCGTGATCCATGGCCGTTCCGCGACCCGAAGGATGGCAAGCTGTACATGCTGTTCGAGGGCAACGTGGCCGGCGAGCGCGGCTCGCACAAGGTCGGTGAAGCAGAAGTCGGTGATGTGCCGCCGGGTTATGAAGACGTCGGCAACTCGCGCTTCCAGACGGCCTGTGTCGGTATCGCCGTAGCCCGTGACGAAGACGGCGACGACTGGGAAATGCTGCCGCCGCTGCTGACCGCGGTAGGCGTCAACGATCAGACCGAACGCCCGCACTTCGTGTTCCAGGACGGCAAGTACTACCTGTTCACCATCAGCCACACCTTTACCTATGCCGATGGGGTGACCGGGCCAGACGGTGTGTACGGCTTTGTCGCAGATTCGCTGTTCGGTCCTTACGTACCCTTGAACGGTTCCGGCCTGGTACTGGGAAATCCGTCTTCCCAGCCGTTCCAGACCTACTCGCACTGCGTGATGCCCAACGGCCTGGTGACCTCATTTATCGACAGCGTACCGACCGACGAAACCGGCACGCAGATTCGTATCGGCGGCACCGAAGCACCGACGGTGGGGATCAAGATCAAAGGGCAGCAGACGTTCGTGGTTGCCGAGTACGACTACGGTTACATCCCGCCGATGCTCGACGTTACGCTCAAGTAATCGCTACCCAGGGCTTTGAGGCAGCGAGTTTGAGCTCGATGAAAAACTCGTTGCGGATAGGATCGATATATCCCACCTAACTTACTGCGACTTTGCTCGGGAACCCTCTTGAACAATACGTAGTAACAACCCTTTGTTACTGGCTGCAAGGAGGCAGCCAGTAACGGGTATACACCCAATTGGTTCTGCTGGCCCGGCCCGCCGCCCTCTACCGCCGGCCGGAACATCCACTACTCCAGCAGACTCCCCCCGTTCACCGACGCAGGTGCCGGGCTATGCCTGGTCCTTCGTGATGCTCGACAAGTCTCTCGCCCCGCGCCTGCGCGCGATGTTCATCATGAAACAGAATCAGGCGATACTGGTGGGAACTGACCTTTGACAACCCGTCGTTGCTACGCGACCTGACGTTGTGTGGTGACAACCTCCTGTTCACCTGAAACTCTTGGCTGGAGCATGACGCCCGTAATGGCGGCCTAGTAAACTTGCGCACCGTGTTACATCCCGAACTTTCGCCATCGGACATGTGTATCGAGTGCGCCATCGTGCAACTGGCGGGACGTACCCTATCGCCACCCGAGCAGCGGCTGGTGAATCGGACCCTTGCTCCGATCTGATTCGCCAAGAAGACCTCACAATGTCGCTAGCCTGCCCTTTCGTAACACTGCGATATCTCGTTTAGGCGCAACACCAAAGAATCGACTGTATTCGCGGCTGAACTGGGAGGGGCTTTCATATCCAACCTTGAAAGCCGCACTGGATACGTCTTGGTGTTCATTGAGCATCAATCGCCTTGCCTCGTTCAGCCTCAGCCATTTTTGATACTGCAAGGGGCTCATTGCGGTGAGTTGGCGGAAGTGGTGGTGGAAGGTTGGCGTGCTCATCTGTACACGGGCCGCTAGCTCATCGACTCTAAGCGCCGAAGTGTAGTTCAACTTCAACCAATCGATGGCTTTCGCGATCCGATAACCTTGGCCATCGACAGAAGTTATCTGTCGAAGCCGGCCAGCCTGATCACTTTTCAAGAGGCGGTAGTGAATTTCACGCTGGATCAAGGGGGCGAGAACAGGAATGGCTTCCGGTTCATCAAGCAACGCCAATAAGCGTTCGAACGACGCCAGCATGTCTGCGGTTACCGAACCGATACCTACGCCTTTCGCGATTGAGCGTTCACGGGTGCGCGGCAAGTCAGTCTGCGCTATCAGTTCGGCCAGCATGCGCAAATCGAGTTTAAACGTCAGCCCCAGGCACGGATGTTCCGGGCTCGCCGCGAGGACTTCCGAGTTGGCAGGTAAATTCAGTGATGTAACCAGAAAGCGCGATGTGTCATACGGATAACCCTCACCGCCTAGCCACAACTGTTTTTTGCCCTGAGCGACAAGAATGATGCTTGGCTCGACCATGCAGACGATGGGAGCGGAGGGATGCTCACGCCGAAAGAAACCGAGGCCCTCAATGAGGGTTCCATAGTCACCGGGCTTCGAGACCTGCGAGCCAATGACCTGAGCAAGCGCTTGCTGCCGCGATGTGGCGATGTCGTATTGAGCTGTCATGTTCATCTCGTACCTCTTCGTTGAACTCTAACCCACTCGCACGTAACCGTTTTGCAAAAGAACGCAGACTCATAGGATCAGGCAAGTAATTCAGTGAAATGCACTGTAGAGAGTCTGCTCAAAGGGGGGAAAATGCTTACTCGACACACCATCGAGGAGGATTCTCCCATGCTTATACATGCCTATGGTGCTTACGCGGGCGACAAACCCCTTGAGCCTTTGCAGATCAGTCGCCGTTCCCCCGCCACCCATGACGTTCAGATCGACATCGCCTTCTGCGGTATCTGCCATTCGGACTTGCATCAGGTGCGTGCCGAATGGGCAGGCACGCAGTTCCCCTGCGTACCGGGACACGAAATTGTCGGCCGCGTATCGGCGGTCGGCGCCCATGTAGCGGAATTCAAAGTCGGCGATCTGGTCGGTGTCGGTTGCATCGTCGACAGCTGTAAACACTGTGACGACTGTGAATCCGGCCTGGAAAACTACTGCGATGGCATGATCGGCACCTACAACTTTCCGACGTCAGACGCGCCCGGCTGGACGCTGGGCGGCTACTCGCAAAACATTGTGGTGCATGAGCGTTATGTCCTGCGCATCAGTCACCCGGAGGAGCAATTGGCCGCCGTCGCGCCGCTGCTGTGCGCGGGCATCACCACGTATTCTCCGCTGCGTCACTGGAACGCCGGGCCGGGTAAGAAAATAGGTGTGGTCGGCATCGGTGGGCTGGGCCACATGGGCATCAAACTGGCCCATGCGATGGGCGCCCACGTTGTGGCGTTCACCACGTCCGAATCCAAGCGCGAAGCGGCGAAGGAGTTGGGCGCTGACGAAGTTGTGGTATCGCGCAACGCTGAGGAGATGGCCGCGCATACCAAGACCTTCGACTTCATCCTCAACACCGTCGCAGCGCCCCACGATCTGGATGCTTTCCTGGTGTTGCTCAAGCGCGATGGTGCGTTGACCCTCGTCGGCGCACCGGCATCGCCGCATCCATCACCCAATGTGTTCAACCTGATCATGAAGCGCCGAACGATCGCCGGCTCGATGATCGGCGGCATCCCTGAAACGCAGGAGATGCTGGATTTCTGCGCCGAACACGGCATCGTCGCCGACATCGAACTGGTCCGAGCCAATCAGATCAATGACGCCTACGAACGGATGCTCAAGGGTGACGTGAAGTATCGCTTCGTGATCGACAACGCCACATTGGTTGGCTAGTCGAAAGACTCCAGCCGGTAACGACTCAACCGAAAGGATGATCCAGTGAAAGGTATTTTTCTCGCCCTCGGGCTACTTGTTACCTCTTTTTCTTCGATGGGAGCCGATATGTCAAACGGTGCAGACAACTTCTACAAAAGTGACAAAGTGACGGTGGAAAAGGTCACCTTCAAAAATCAATACGGAATGAAAGTCGCGGGCAACCTGTTCACGCCGACAGACCTCGATCCGAAAACGAAAAACGCAGCCATTGTCGTTGGACACCCCATGGGCGCCGTAAAGGAGCAGAGTGCAAACCTCTACGCCACCAAAATGGCTGAACAAGGATTTGTCACGTTGTCGCTGGACTTGTCCTTCTGGGGCGAAAGTGCGGGCACACCTCGCCAAGCGGTCTCGCCTGATATCTATGCCGAAGACTTCAGTGCCGCCGTGGACTTTCTCGGCACTCAACCCATTGTTGATCACGAGCGTATTGGTGTCATTGGCATCTGTGGCAGCGGCAGCTTCGCCATCAGCGCGGCCAAGATTGATCCGCGCCTCAAGGCGATCGCCACCGTCAGCATGTACGACATGGGCGCAGCCAATCGTAACGGCCTCAAGCATGGCGTAACGGCGGAACAACGTCAGCAGATCATTCGCGAGGCGGCGCAGCAGCGTGATATAGAGTTTCAGGGTGGTCAAATCCGTTATACCAGCGGCACGCCGCTGAAGCTGACCGGTAACGTCGTGGGTGACGAGTTCTACGATTTCTACCGCACCCCGCGTGGCGAGGTTACGCCTGCCGGCGCATCGGCGCAGACCACCACCATGCCTACACTGACCAGCAACGTGAAGTTCATGAACTTCTATCCGTTTAACGACATAGATTCGATCTCCCCTCGCCCACTGCTGTTCATTGCTGGTGCCAAGGCACACTCGCTCGAGTTCAGTGAAGACGCCTACAAACGCGCTGCCGAACCCAAAGAACTGCTGATCATTCCAGATGCCGGACATGTGGATCTTTACGACCGGGTCAACCTCATTCCATTCGCTAAGTTGACTTCGTTCTTCAAAAGCAACCTGAAGTAAATGGCCGGTGCCCCTGGCCGGGCACCGGTTCTCTCTCGCGGCCTCATTTACGGGGCCGCAACGCTTCGCGCATGACAGGATTCAATCAATGAGCAACCACTCCCTCCACGCCCCCCGGAAAGCTGAACAATCGTGGGGCGCCGTATTCGCCATGTCGCTTGCAGCCTTCGTGCTGGTGGCATCGGAATTCATGCCCGTCAGCCTGCTGACGCCGATTGCCGCCGACTTGCATATCACCGAGGGGCAAGCAGGTCAGGGTATTTCTGTCTCTGGACTGTTTGCACTGTTCGCCAGCCTTCTGATCGCTTCGGTGGCGGCGCGGGTCGACCGCAAACCTCTGCTGTTGTCACTGACTGTGCTGATGATCATTTCGGGAACAGTGGTCGCTTTCGCGCCGAATTACTGGGTGTTCATGATCGGTCGCGCGTTGATCGGGGTAGCGATAGGCGGCTTCTGGTCGCTGTCGGCCGCAACCGCCATGCGCCTGGTGCCTGAAGACCAGATCACTCGCGCCATGGCAATCGTCAACGGCGGCAACGCTCTGGCAACAGTGATTGCAGCGCCGCTGGGCAGTTTCCTTGGCGCGTTGATCGGCTGGCGCGGTGCATTTTTGTGCGTTATTCCGGTCGCGGTGATCGCCTCTGCCTGGCTTCTATTTAGCCTTCCGGCGATGAAGTCACAAAGTGGTTCGGGCACTGGGAATGTCTTCAAGTTGATGAAAAGCCTACCGGTCGCGTTAGGCATGGTGGCGGTCAGTGTCTTTTTCATGGGGCAGTTTATGCTGTTTACCTACCTGCGCCCGTTCCTAGAAACGGTCACGCACGTCAGTGTTTCCACGCTATCGCTGATGTTGCTCGTCTTGGGTCTGGCTGGGCTCGCGGGAACCTTCCTGATTGAAGCCTTCTTGAAAAATGGCCTGCATCGCACCCTCATCGTCATTCCGATATTGATGGCGGTGATCGCACTGGCGCTCGTTTCATTCGGCAGTTCGGCGGCCACCACCACTGTCTTGTTGGGTCTCTGGGGACTGGTTGCAACGGCAGCTCCAGTGGGATGGTGGACATGGCTGGCCAGAACATTGCCAGAGGCTGCTGAAGCGGGAGGCGGCTTAATGGTGGCGATCATTCAACTGGCCATTGCCTCGGGTGCAACCGTTGGCGGGCTGGTGTTTGACTTGAGCGGCTATCGCGCAACCTTCGAGTTGAGCGCCGCATTGCTGGGCGTGGCGGCTGTGCTTGCCTTCCTGGCTGCACGCTCTGCCACGCGGGAGCCGGTTGCATCGGTGAACATCGCATAAAAAACACAAGACACGCCAAGGCGTTTCTTGTGGTTCCGGTGGAGCAATCGTTCACAGGCTGGACGGTAAAATCAGCGTGCGCTGTCGATGATTTGGCCGCCGTCCGGTGTCAGGCTGTATCCCGTCAAGAACTGCGCATCCTTGCTGGCGAGAAACAACACCACCGGCGCAATATCCTCTTCCGGTGATCCATAACGACCAAGCACGTTAGTGGGGGCAGGTACATCGACCGCGGTTCCCCACGTGTCAGCGACCGGCATGACATTGTTGACCGTGATCTTGTCAGCGCCCCATTCCCTGGCCGCAGAGCGAGTCAAGGCACGTACGGCTTCCTTTGCCATGTTGTAAGGCGCATAGCCCTGCATGCCAATGACACCGGCCAGGGACGCGAAATTAATAACCCGGCCCTCACCGCTGGCTTTGAGATGGGGATAGCACGCCTGCATCGTTCGCAGATAAGCAATCGGGCCCATTTCGAAATTACGCTGCAACTGCTCGGCTGATAGCTCAATCACCGATGAAAAAACCACAGAAGGATCGAAAGCATTGTTAACCAGAATGTCGATTCGTCCATAGGCAGCCATCACCTTGTCGACAGTGGCAGTAATTTGAACGGGATCAGCGATATCGCAAACGATTCCGAGGGCGATGCCGCCAGCGGCCTGGATCTCGGCAACCACCTGATCAACATTTTCAGCCGTGCGCGAAACGACCGCGACTTTCGCGCCCTGCACCGCGAAAATCTTTGCGGTGGCTCGGCCGATACCCCGACCGGCGCCGGTGACAATGGCCACTTTTCCACTGAGTCGAGTCATAGCATTCCCCATTATTCAAGAGTCGTTTGGATGATCGCCGCCGGTGCGTAAGGCGACGGAAATTCGCGAACGGCGTTTTGTGTCACGAAGGAGGCGGCCAGGAGAATGAGCCCCACGGCTGCCGGGATAGCACCTTTGGGCTTGTGAACACCCAGGTGCGCTGAAGCTGAAAGCAGCAGGTGATAAAACATACCGGCATAAGCGAGTTCACTGAGCGCCACATTGTAGCGCCACAAAATCGCAGCAGGACCCAGTACCTTGACCACGATCATCAAAGGCACCAGGTGGGAGGCTGAATAGCCCAACTCCGCTTGTGCGTTTCGAACATAGTCTCCTTTGGCGATGTACATCGCGGCAGAGGCGAAATAGAGCAACGAAAGCAGCGCCGTGCTAATCCAGTAAATATAATTTACGATCATGTGGTTTTCCTAAGCAGGTATTGTTACGTCGACTTAGGGCAAAGATGTCGCCTAACATGAAAATCCACAAGCAGGATGAAAAAGTGGTGCTTAGTATGGAAAACCAGACTAATGATGACGCTCAGATCAACATGCACGAGGAAATGCGCCGCGCATTTTCGCTGCTTTCAGGCAAGTGGAAGCTGGAAATCATGTGGCTGCTGAATCAGCGCATCTATCGTTTTGGGGAACTGCGCAAGGCGATTAGCGGTATCACGCAACACATGCTGACGGCGCAACTCCGAGAGCTTGAAAACGATGGCCTGATCTCGCGAACAGTCTTCGCGGAAGTACCACCGCGCGTCGAATATGAGATGACCGCAAAAGCACGCGCACTCGGGCCGACGATGGCGGCACTCGCCACCTGGTGGAGCGAGTACGGGAAAAGCGTCCCCGTGAAACCAAATCCACGTGGCCGAAAAGCTAACAGCACCCGCAAAGGTGATGGTGCGGTTTAAACCTGAGCGATTCACTGCAGCCGAGGTGATGTGCGACGTGCCTCCTGCGCCTTGAAAGCCAGCTGATTCAGAACCTCCGACACTTACTCCAAGGTCAGTTAGCTATCTAGTCTATTTGCGTAATCGAATTCCAAGCAGCCTTCGCGAGAAAGTCCTGATACTGCTTCGGGCTTTTTTTGACCCTCCCGGAAAGCCAAGCACGCGAATAGCTTTCTGTCGCTCCGATGATAAGTGACGGTAAGAGTTCTACAGGAAGATGACTGAACTGCTCCTTGCGGCCCTCGACACTCATCCAGTCCAACAACTGCCTGTTGCGTTGTTTATTGCGTTCAAGCAATTCACCGTTGAAAGGCCCATTTGAGACGGCGTAGCGACTTTGGAAAACAAAGCGAGCCCAATCCGGTTGCTCATCTACCCATTCAGCGTAGCTATAGATCAGAGCCGCTACACCCGCTTGAGCCGTCTGTGCTTTCTGCAAATAGCTATCTCGGAGCGCTGCCTGATCTTCTAGCGCAGCGAAAAAAAGAGCGGCCACCAGTCCCTCTTTACTCCCGAAGTGATGATAGATAGCGCCTACGCTCGTTTCGCATTGAGCCCGAATGGTTTCGATGTTTGTGGCTTCGATACCTACCTCGTTAAAGCAGGCAAGTGCTCGGCGCAGGATAGTGCGCTTGAGCTCGCTACGCCTTCCCGGATAGATACGCTCGATCAGATCAGTTGAATGCATGAGGGGAAACGCCAAATGAAGCGGAGTCTATAGGTTGAACGCACCGTAAAGAAAGCTTGGCTTGACAGCCTCCAGATATACAGAATATTGTTCTGTTACAGAATATTGTTCTGTATTCAACCAAGAGGGTATCTCATGAGTCAAGCTCTAAGCATGTTCAATAGCGTAGGCCCCGCCGCGTTCAGCAATATGGCCTGCCAAATGGCACCTTACTTCAGCACAATCGCCCCTGAGATTTCAGAGCTCAGCCCAGGCCATGCAGTCGTTAACGTGCCGTTTCGCAAGGAAATCACCAACCATCTGGCATCTGTGCACGCGATAGCCCTGTGCAACGCAGCCGAGCTCGCGGGCGGAATGATGACTGACGCTTCGATTCCTTCAGGCGCCAAATGGATTCCGAAAGGCATGACCGTTGAATATCTCGCGAAAGCAAAATCGAGCATTCGAGCTGTAGCTGATGGCAGCGGTATTGACTGGAAAACCGGCGGCGACAAGTTCGTTCCGGTTGATATCTTCGACGAGGGTGGCGTGAAAGTTTTCACTGCCAGAATCACGATGAATGTGAAAATCGCTTAGGCCTTTTCTATAGGCTCGGCGTTATGCCGAGCCAAATCGCTCCTGCTGCGAGCATGAAAAATGCGTCATAGTTTCAACAATTAACTGTCACCGGTAGAGTTTGAAAAGCGCCGCACAGCGAGCTTGGGGAGTGTCTAGAAAACCCGGAGCGATTCAGGGCGTTACACGCCCCCTAATAATGGGGATGAAGGCAGACTCTGGATCTGCATCACAGAGGCACCTCCCGCCTTCGTCAGAAAATGTCGGCGCGTCATGCACAGATTCGACAGGGCAAAGACTTTCACCAACTGCGCTGTTTTCTTGGGCAGCCATGGAAGCGCACCTTCACTTCATCCAACTCGCTATTGCGTCTGGCGCACCGTTGGCGGGCTAGTCTTCGACTCGAGCGGATATCAAGCGACCTTCGAATTGAGCGCCATGTCTTGCGGTTTCGGTGGGGATACCTTGGGAAATTGGACGTGACCGTCAGCGTGCGCGGTCATTACGGAGACAACGGAATCAAGGCGGATTTCACAGAGGGCATATGCATGCCCCTCCGTGCAGATACAAAACGTGCTTTGCTGAAACATCGGGAGCATGAGGGGGCAACCGATACACCTCAACTCCATCCACGATTCGATGTTCTACCTGGACGTTCCCCATCATTCGATGTGTAAGCCTGGCCGGGCCCATCTTGCGCACTTTTAAATACCTTCGAACAACGCTTCGAGAGAACCGCAAATTCGTTTTCGCCGGGTCATGCGTAGGAGCGCAACAATCACCCGAATTTGAAAGCCTGGCATTTAGGGATCACCTATGGCGCTCAGCGCCTCGCTCACTCTTGCACACTACAAAAGGAGGAGCCTGCAATGCGAGGTGCATTTCACTTCCTGGCTCGCATACCGAGCAACTGCAATGCCCTTAAGGTCTGCCGACTAAAACATAGTCGATGAATGCACGAAGTTTGGGCAGCACATTTCGCCGACTGGGATAATAAAGCGCCAATCCGGGAAAGGTCACCGAGAAGCTTTCGAGTAAGACTTCAAGTGTTCCAGCGTGGATATGGCGCGCAACGAGAGATCGCGGAAGCATGAACAATCCGACCCCTCGCTCCGCGGCGTGAATACAAGCGGCCACATCATCCAGTATCAACGGACCACGGACGCGCACTACGTGTCTTTCGCCCGAGACGCTGAATGTCCAGCTGTCCAGCACAATACCCGCCTGCCGATAGGTGATGCACGGCAGGCCCAAGATATCATCAGGTAGCAGAGGCCGCGCATAGCGCGCGATCAGGGACGGTGAGCCGACCACAATGCTGGGTTCCTCAGCGGTCAGAGGTACCGCAACCATATCAGCGTGTACATATGAACGCGGTCGTACTCCGGCATCGCAACCTTCATCAATGATGTCCACCAGGTGATCATCACCGACAAATTCAAGCTGTATTCCCGGGTTCGCGCTAAGGAACCCAGGCACGAAGCGTTCTGTCAGCATAGGAACACTTGGCCTGGGAACACTGATTCGAAGCAGCCCGGTTACAGACTCACCGAAGTTACGCGCGGACTCAATTCCCAGAAGTACCTGCTGAGCAGCAGGCCGCACTTGAAGCAGCAGTCTTGCTCCAGCCTCAGTCAGTCCGACGCTTCTGGTAGTTCGTGCCAGCAGTGGCACTCCCACTCGCTGTTCGAATGTGCGTATCGCCTGACTAACAGCTGATGGCGTAATGCCAAGGCGGCGCGCAGCCGCCCGGAAGCCGCGCGCCTCGGCGACCGCCAAGAACACGAGAACCCCATCTAACTCACCGCGTCCGATTGTGTAGTTCATCTAAACAGTATGAGTAGGTGGCAGTGGATTATCAACCACGGCATTCAAGGGGAAAATAATGTATCAACCCCCTAGAAAGGACTGCTTCATGAATGCTGAAACCAAACAAAACCGCGCCTATCACCTCGAAAAATTTGGCGGGCTCGATGGCCTTGTCAACGGTGCCATAGCGATTCCGACTCCGGCCTCAGGCGAAGTCGTCGTCCGCGTACGCGCCTCCTCGTTGAATTTCCGAGACATCCTCATTCTGCAAGGACACTACACAGCGCCCGTACCATCGGGCACCATCCCTCTTTCCGATGGTGCAGGTGAGGTGATCGCCGTTGGCGAGGGAGTGACTCGCTTCGTCACTGGGGATCGAGTCGTGAACTCATTCTTCCCTGAATGGATTGACGGGCCGTTCACCGGAAAGTATTCCCAGTATTCATATGATGTCGACGGCTGGCTGGCAGATTACCGCGTCACATCAGAAAACGCTCTGGCACACATTCCTGGCAGTCTGAGCTTTGAAGAGGCCGCTACCCTACCTTGTGCTGCGGTCACTGCGTGGTCTGCGGTCAAAGGAGTAAGCGCAGGCGACACGGTACTGACACAGGGAACGGGAGGCGTCTCGTTGTTCGCCATCCAGTTTGCAAAAGCGCTGGGCGCGCGCGTCATTGCCACGACATCCAGCGATGAGAAGTCCGAACAGCTCAAGCTGTTGGGCGTAGCCGACATCATCAACTACAAAACCCATCCCGCATGGTCGCAGCAGGTCCGGGCGCTTACCAACGGCAATGGCGTCAATCGCATCGTTGAGGTGGGTGGCTCAGGCACTTTCCAGGAGTCGGTCAAAGCCATTGCGGTGGGTGGCCAGGTTTCGATGGTTGGGGTACTCGCGGGCTTGGAAGGCAGCGTCGACTTCATGTCCATGTTCATGAGCCAGGCGCGATACCAGCCTATCGCCCTGGGCAGTCGACAAGATCTGGAAGATTTGATCGCAGGCATCGCCGCACATGGAATCAGCCCTGTAATCGACAGTCGTTTTGAGTTTGGGGACGCCAAGCGGGCGTATGAAAAACTCATGACACGTGACGTCTTTGGCAAGGTCGTTATCAGCCACTGATGTGATGACCCAGTCAACGATAGCTAACGGGACAGATCATGACTGCTTATGTAATCTTCATCCGAGAGAAAACGCTCGATCAGCATGAGCTTGATATCTATGCACAAAAAGCCACCATTGCTCTTGCCGGCCTGCAGTCCACGATGCTTTCAGCCTATCAACGGATTGAGGCGTTTGAAGGGGAATTACCAGAAGGCGTTGTACTTTTCTCCTTCCCGACATTCGACGAAGCCAAGGCCTGGTATCACGGCGATGCGTATCAGTCCATCGTTGGACACAGGCTCAAGGGTGCAGTCTATCGAGGGTTTGTCGTAGACGGAGTAAGTTAGAACGCCTACCGAGGATATCCAGAACCCTGTGTCGGCCGTCGAAGGACACTTACCTAGGCTTACTAATCAGGAAATGAAGCGCGCAGGGGAACCTGCGAGCTTTTTCGCTAGGTCACGTGGCAGTCCCGGTCACCTGATCGCCCATCACCACACGTCGGGACACTCGGAAAAATGGTGATGGGTTATGCGTCAGACAGACTCAGACGACGACGCAATTGGGGAGCAGTAAGGTGCGCTCGCCAACACGGCCCACCCTGCTGAAAAGGCAGGACCGAGGCCAAATTGCCCGTCTCGACCGGATCGCAACCCGCGTCGCTGACCAGTCCAACAGCGATCGGCATGCCGATCCGAGTACCCGACGTCTCCAGCACATTCGCATCGACACAGTAGCGCCATTCAGAGTGTTCTCACTGATGCGCTTGCTCAGGTCGCTTCGATGCGCAAATAAGTAGCGCTGCGCGGGGACAACCTGGTCCAACAAATGGCGCACTATCTCCAGCGCCTGCACCGACAGTGGCACGATATAAGGCGGTACGTTTTGGATCTGCTTACCTGGCTTGCACATCGCTAGCTGGAGTTGTTTCACCACTTCCGCCGGTATGATCCACAAGCGCTTCTCCAAATCGAACTGGTCGGGTGTCGCCAGCCGCAACTCGCCCGTGCGGACACCGGTCAGCAGCAACAACCGAAGGCCAAGCCGAGTTTGGTTGGCGCCACCGTAGTTTCGAAGAGCAGCCATCAAGGCCGGGAACTCCTCCATACGGAGAAATGGATTGTGAGTAACAGGAGGTTTGCGAAGTGCAACCACATCCAGGCCTGAAGCCGGATTGTGTTCTAACCCCTCGATTTTTACCAACGCATAGCGGAACAATTGATTAAACCAGGTCCGACACTTTTCAGCTGTCGATAAGGCCTTGCGCTGTTCGATCCTGCTCAGCAAATCCAGCAGATCGCGACGATTGATGTCGTAGATAGACCATCCACCCAGTATGGGCAGGACGTTTTTATTGAAGATTCTCAAGATTTGCGAGAGCGTGCTCTGGCGCCCTTCCTTCAGGCTTAGCCTGCGGAACTCCACCCATTGATTGAACACGGCCTCGAAGGCCTGCTCTGCCGCAAAACGAACAGCACGACGCTGCTGCTTACGGTGCTCATAGGGATTGATGCCTTGGGCGACCAAGGCGCGCCTCATCACGTCGCGCACGGGCTTCTTTGAGGCTGATTTGCGGATAACTACCGAGAGACATACGCTTCTGCACGCCCGCCCAGCAGTATTGAAACGCCAGATTTTCCCGCCGCGGGCCGTCACGTTGAGCGCAAGCCCATCCGTGTCGCCTAGCGTGTAGTCATTGCCGGTGATTCAGGCTTGCCGAACGGTCGTAATTTCGCGTAATTAGAAAACACAAGGAATCCCCTATGAGCAGTAAAACTATCTTCGTCCAACCCGGTGGCGGCTATGAAAAGGTTGTGGTTGGCAGTAGCGAAGTACGGGCCGCAGCGCGCGGCGAAATCACGGTGCGCCTTCACGCCAACTCGCTCAACTACCACGACTTCGCGGTGGTCAGCGGTATGTGGGGGCCTAGTGAAAAACGCATCCCCATGGCCGACGGCGCAGGTGAAGTCATTGCTGTCGGCGAAGATGTCACTGAATTCAAGGTGGGTGACTCGGTCGTTAGTACATTCTTCCCTGAGTGGATCAATGGTGCGCCACTGGTTGAGGGTTTTGTTAGCGTGCCAGGTGATGGCATTGACGGCTACGCTCGTGAGCAAGTGACGGCCAAAGCCACATCGTTCACTCTCGCGCCTATCGGATACAGCCATGCTGAAGCGTCCACGCTCACCACTGCCGGCCTTACTGCATGGCGCGCCCTGATGGCCGATGACTCACTCAAGCCGGGCGACACCGTGCTCGTCCAAGGCACTGGCGGCGTTTCAATTTTCGCTCTGCAGTTCGCTAAATTGGCCGGCGCTACCGTCATTGCTACCTCTTCAAGCGACGAAAAACTTGAACGTCTGAAAGGACTAGGCGCTGATCATGTGATCAATTACCGCAAAGACCTTAACTGGGGTGAAACTGCACGCGCTCTAACGGGTGGCCGTGGTGTTGATCACATCATAGAAGTCGGCGGCCCCGCGACTCTCGAGCAATCGATGGTTGCAACTCGGGTTGCTGGTCACATCTCCATCATCGGGATACTGAGTGGCGTAAGCGGTGCAATGAATTTTGTACCCGCACTGATCAAGCAAGTACGTCTGCAGGGTGTATTGGTGGGCAGCCGCAGCCAGCAGCAAGACATGATCCGAGCCATCAATGCTAATGGTATGCGTCCGATTATTGATCGTCATTTCCCTTTGAACGAGATTGTCGAAGCGTTCAAGTATCAGGAAACCAACAAGCATTTCGGCAAAATTTGTCTGGATATCTAAGCGCGCATAACTGTGCATGAGAAGACCTTAAGGTTCGCCATGTGATTAGCTCTTCACTGCTTGCAAGGTTCGTCATTCAGACCTCAATGTTGGAAAAACCCACCCACAATAGTTGCCTCTCACTGTTCATGACGGCGTATGCGACCTCTGCAACTATCCTGTCTTGAAAGCAATGCGCTAACCGGACTTTCTCCTGAGTGCGGCAGATGTCAAAACCACCTAGAGAGGCTTCAGGGTGGAGCGTAGTGATTGATCGGTAGGATTGCATGCCGACTTGCATAGGCCGGCCACCACCCTTTTACGAAATCGAGCGCCTTGTATAACTTTTTGCAAGGTGTCTAGAGAATCCTGGGCGATTCATTTTTCTAGCTGTCGCCATTCTGACACGTATCGTCGAAATCATTAAAAGCTCGTGATGGCACTGCGCCATCACTGTGCTATATTCATCCAATCATCCATATCAATATTGATTATACCTACCCCCCCTTCTCAGATGACCGCGCCAGTTTTCATCGGTCACGGCTGATTACCAAAGGAACGCTATGAACTCTTGGCTCGCGAATATCAGCGTCATGCTCAAGCTGGCCTTGGGCTTTGCTGTTGTACTCCTTCTAACCGCCATCCTTGCCGCGACCAGCTGGTTCAGCTTGGGAAAAATGATTGACCGTAGTAATCGAATGGCCGGCATCACCGAACTCGGCAACCGTCTTGATCATCTACGGAGGGCCCGTTTTCAGTATCAGGTGGACAAGGGTGACGAGCAACAAGGTGCATTGATCCAGGATGCGCTGGAACTGTTTGTCGCCAAGCAAAAAAGCCTCGCAAAAGAACTGCAGCTACCTGAAAACTTGCAAAGTCTTGCGCTGATCAACCAAGCCACCACTCAGTATCAAATGGCAATTAATACGATGCGCGAGGCCTATCGCAATAGTGCGGCCACCCGTAAGGAAATGGCCACCAATGCGGTCAAAGGCGCCGCGCTGATTGCCAAGCTCATCAATGACGTAGAAGCAATGCCAGTCTCTGATCAGCGCCGTTATGAGTTATACAAAGTCATCCTCAAGGCCAAAGAGGATGTCGCGCTGGTGCGTTATGAAGTTCGTGGCTACACCGGCAATCCCAACAGCACTACGGAACAAGCCGCCGCCCGCCAGCTTGATAGTGCGCTCAAGGGCATTGAAACCCTCAACAACACCTTTGGTGCCGCCTATGCCGATCCTATCAGGCAACTGGAAACCGCTCTGATGGCTTACCGCCGCTCAGTGCAGGATTTTACAGCCAGTAATGGGGCTATCGACCACTCCGTGCAGGACACTGTCAATTTCGGAGAGGCCATCACCCGTCTGACTGATGAAATGTATGCCAGACAGCTGGCCGCCCTTGAAACAGATAGTGCTCAGGCCCGCACGCTGCAGTTGAGTTGCACTGCTTTGGCAATGTTATTGGGGCTTCTTGCAGCTCTGATAATCACCCGCCAGATTACCCGCCCATTGCAGGAGACTCTGGCTGTGGTCGATTGCATTGCAGCGGGCGATCTCACGCAAAACATGGTCGTGACCCGTAGAGACGAACTGGGTGTGCTGCAACAAGGTATTCAGCGCATGGGTCGTACCTTGCGCGATCTGATCGGTGGTATCCGCGATGGAGTCACCCAGATCGCCAGTGCAGCGGAAGAGCTTTCAGCTGTCACTGAGCAGACCAGCGCTGGGGTCAATAGCCAGAAAACCGAGACCGACCAAGTGGCTACTGCGATGCACGAAATGTCGGCCACTGTGCATGAAGTTGCGCGGAATGCGGAACAAGCTTCCGTTGCCGCATCAGAGGCCGATGCTCAGGCGCGCGCTGGTGACAAAGTAGTCGCGGAAGCCATCGCCCAGATTGAGCGTTTGTCCAGCGAAGTCGGGCGTTCAGCGGAAGCTATGAATAAGCTTGAACAAGAAAGTGGGCGCATCGTCAAGATCATGGACGTGATCAAGGCGGTGGCTGAGCAAACTAATTTATTGGCCCTTAACGCGGCCATTGAGGCTGCTCGCGCAGGTGAGGCAGGGCGCGGTTTTGCAGTGGTCGCTGACGAAGTACGAGGACTGGCTCAGCGTACTCAGCAGTCCACTGAGGAAATAGAAAGCTTGGTGGCAGGCTTGCAAGGTGGAACACGTCAGGTGTCCAGTATTATGCAGAGCAGCCGCGAACTAACCGATAGCACTGTGGCGTTGGCAGGTAAAGCAGGCGCATCTTTAGCTAGCATCACTCAGACGGTTTCTGGGATTCAAGCCATGAACCAACAGATTGCTGCCGCCGCAGTACAACAAAGTTCGGTGGCGGAGGAAATAAGCCGCAGCATTTTGAGTGTACGCGACGTGTCTGAGCAGACCGCCTCAGCTAGTGAGGAGACAGCGGCCTCCAGTATCGAACTCGCGCGCCTGGGGGTACAGTTACAGCAACTTGTCAGTCACTTCAAGGTTTGACCGATGTGAATCGCCACGGACTCTCTAGACACTTTGCAAGCTCATTGGACTGCCCCCAGCAACGTAGACATCTCCAGCCTATGCTCGATTTTTACCAACGCATAGCGGAACAATTGGTTGAACCAGGTCCGGCATTTTTCGGCTGTCGTTAAGGCCTTGCGCTGTTCGATCCTGCTCAGCAAATCCAGCAGATCGTGACGATTGATATCGTAGATAGACCGCCCGCCCAGTGTGGGCAGCACGTCTTTGTTGAAGATTCTCAAGATTTGCGAGAGCGTGCTCTGGCGCCCTTCCTTCAGGCTTAGCCTGCGGAACTCCACCCATTGATTGAACACGGCCTCGAAGGCCTGCTCTGCCGCAAAACGAACAGCACGACGCTGCTGTTTACGGTGCTCATAGGGATTGATGCCTTGGGCGACCAAGGCGCGCGCCTCATCACGTCGCGCACGGGCTTCTTTGAGGCTGATTTGCGGATAACTACCGAGAGACATACGCTTCTGCACGCCCGCCCAGCAGTATTGAAACGCCAGATTTTCCCGCCGCGGGCCGTCACGTTGAGCGCAAGCCCATCCGTGTCGCCTAGCGTGTAGTCATTGCCGGTGATTCGGGCTTGCCGAACGGTCGTATCCGAGAGTGCCATAGCGAGCTCCTGAACAGAGTCAGGAGCGGATGCTCGTCTCGCTATCCAAGCTGCTCCAGCAAAAAACCGATTCAGTGCATATCCAAATCCAAGCCCCTCATTCGGGACTTAAATCGGGATTTAAAAGCACTGGACGGTGCTGGATGTCAGCGGTTCCCGCCGGAACGAAAAAAGGACCCGAAGGTCCTTGTTTCGATCGCTGACAGAATTCAGTGGAACTCTGTAGCGCTATGTTTGGAGCGGGAAACGGGACTAGAATCTAGCCTCTAACCTTTTGATTAGAAAAGGTTTTCCTTGCTTCCTATCTCAGGAATGGACGCTATCTTGGACTTGTTCTGGCTCATTGGCAAGTCCAATACCAA
>NZ_JYLL01000026.1 GCF_001439695.1 Pseudomonas veronii | reverse complement strand
CGACGCGGGCGGAGGCGCCTTCGAGCTCGGCGAGGCCTTCGGCGATGTCGAGTTTGTCGAGGGCAGCCTTGGCGCGGATGATCGCGGCGGAGTCGTTGGCGGTGACGGCGCGGGCTTCGATGGCGGCGGCGGCGCCGGCACCGTCGAGGCGGTCCATGTTGGCTTCGGTGGCGTGGCCGGCGTTGGCGCCTCTGATCACCGCTGCACCGGTGTCTTCGTTGTCGACTTCATCCCAACTCAGCATTGAAATACTCCTTCCTGGTCTGTGCTGACGGTGTGTGAACCCGTCCAAAAATAAGTGATTTGCAGGCTTCAAGGCATTGAAATACTGCGCATAGTGTGGTCAGCGTTTTACGAGTTCGCACACTATGTAGTGGTTGTTTGTTGGCGTGGGCACACTATATGGGGTGTGATCAGCATGGTCAACGGACAACGTGTGCGGTTTTAGGTCGCTGCCAGGCGCACCTGTGGTGGCAAAGCCTGGGTTCACTGGCCTTTGATGCCCGTATGAACGCCCCGTTGAAAAGAACGTGGTGTCTCGTCGCGATATTAATTAGAATTAATCTCATTTGAGACTCAATCGCGCTGCGCAGGTTGCTTGCCATGAATGATGCTGTTGTCCCTTCGCACGCCGCCGAACCGACGTTATCGAGCCTGTATCGCGACCATCGCAGTTGGCTGGAAAGCTGGCTGCGGCGGCGCCTGGGCAATGCCTGGGATGCGGCTGACCTGAGCCAGGACACTTTCGTGCGGGTGCTCGCCAGTGCCCAGCCGCTCGGGCAGATGCAGGAACCGCGGGCCTATCTGGTGACGGTGGGCAAGCGCCTGCTGGTCAATTTTCATCAGCGCCGCAGCCTTGAGCAGGCTTATCTGACGGCTCTTGGCAACCTGCCGCCAGCCTGCGTGCCATCTCCCGAGCAGCGCTGGCTGGTGTTGGAAACCCTGCAAGCCCTGGATGAATTGCTCGACGGCTTGCCTGCACTGGTGCGCCGGGCGTTTCTCTGGAGTCAGCTGGACGGCCTGGGCTATCGGGAGATTGCCGAGCGACTTGAGGTGTCGGAGCGCACGGTCAAGCGTTACATGGCGCAAGCCTATGAACATTGCCTGCTGGTGGACCTGTGAACCGTGAGGTTGCGCGAGCGGCCGCGCAATGGCTTGCGCTGCTGGAATCGGGGTCGGCCACTGAACGCGATCATGCCGCGTTGCAGCACTGGCGCGACAGTCATCCGCAGCACGAACACACCTGGCAGAAAGCCCAGGCCCTGCGCCAGCGCTTCAGCGCGCTGCCCCAGGCGTTGGCGATGGCCAGCCTCGACCGCCCGCAAGTGGGGCGGCGGGCGTTGCTCAAGCGTGCGTTGGGCGTGGCGGCGCTGGTGCCGACGGCCTGGTTGATCAGTCGCCAGTTGCCTATAGATAGTTGGCGCGCCGACCTGCACACCGCCACCGGCGAGCGCAGGCGCCTGCCGTTGGCCGAGGGCGGCAGCCTGCAACTGAATACCGCCACGGCCGTGGATGTGGACCCGGCGCAACGGCGCATCACGCTGGTGGACGGCGAACTGGCGCTGAACGTGCCGGGCGCACACGCGATGACGCTACGCACGCGCTACGGCGAAGTGCGGGTCAGTCAGGCCGAGGTGTGCGTGCGCGAACTGGCTGCCGGCTGCCGGGTGTCGGTGCTCAAGGGCCGCGTGCAGGTGCGCGACGTGAACGGGCAACTGGCGACGTTGCAGGACGGCCAGCAAGCGCCATTGAGCGCCGGCGGGCTCGGTGCGTGGGTGCCGTTCGATGTGCTGCAACTGGGCTGGCGCGACGGCGTGCTGACTGCACAGAACCAGGCGCTGGGGGATTTTCTGCGTGAGCTGGCGCGCTATCGCCCAGGCGTGTTGCGCTGGGCGCCGAACCTGGAGACGTTGCGGGTGACGGGCAGTTTTCGCCTGGATGACACCGACCGCATCCTCAGCCTGCTGGCCTCGAGTCTAGGGTTCGAGGTGCAGGCGCGGACGCGGTATTGGGTCACACTCACTTGAAGACACTGGCGATCAAAAATGTGGCAGTTGTTTTGTTTCGTTTCGACGGAAGGTTTCAGACACTGGGGCCCAGCAGGCTGACGGCTTCGCGTGGTTGCAAGGCCAGCCCACGCATGTTTACGTGGTTTCGAGCGGAGAAGGTTGTAGTGGGGAGGGCAAGCTGTTGATCGACTGTTGGCGGTGAAACAGCTTCGATATACCCATATGGAATAAACAAATAGTTATATATTCCTTTTAATGTTTTTGTGGGTGGCGCACTTTGAGGCTCTGCACATTCGTGCAGATCGACCTAACAGCCAAAAGGAAAGCCGACATGACCATTAAAGCGATCAACGTGCGTAATCAGTTCAAGGGCGTGATCAAGGAGATTCTGCTGGGGGAAGTGGTGTCGGAAATCGACGTGCAGACCGCGTCCGGCATCGTTACTTCAGTGATCACCACGCGCTCGGTGCGTGACCTGGAGTTGAAGGTGGGCAGTGAAGTGATTGCCTTTGTGAAATCGACTGAAGTTTCCATCGCCAAACTCTAAAGACTTGCGTAATTCACTGTAGGCGCCCGCTTGCCGGCGATGGCGGCCGCAAATCAGTCTCCGTAGCGGATCACCCAAGGGCTGGTCGAGGGATGTGTGATCGTCCAGTTTTGTCGGGGCGGCGCTGTTGACGCCGAGGCTCTGGTCGCCGGTGTTCTGGTTGGCAACTACGCCGCAGAGGGACTCGAAGTCCTGGCTGAGTTGAGCCTGTCGGAATATTCAAAGGGTGCATGGTTTTTATGAGCGTTGGTGCAGGGCATAAAATAAGATAAATGCCTGGAACTTAGTAAGGGGGCGCTGCCGGTAGTCAAACAGTTTGGGAGTGTCGTTGTGGGTTTCGACCTTCTTACTGTTGGCGCTGTTTTTGAGCCGCGTATGGAGCTGCGTACCGATCTTGGGTGGAAGGGAACAAGGGCATTGGTCGCGCGTATTCTTTAGTGTTTGAGTTTCAGGCGTTCAGTCGAAATATATTGTTTCAAACGACAATGACGGTAAACAGATAAGTCTGACAGTTGAATGCTTTTTGCTTTGCTAGTGTTTTCCGATCAGGGCATTCATCTATACAGGGAGGTTTAGTCGATAATATCATACCGGAATTACTCATGAATATATCTTCTTCTGCGGGTGTGTCGTTTCGTTTAGACGATGAACTTACTCGAGATCCTTCAGCTCCGCATGACACCCTACAAAAGTCACCCGGGCATAGTCGTGTACGACGTGAGGATACGGAACCGACGTCTCCTGTTTCCATTGTGGTTAAGGATGAGGATGTATTAAAAGTAGTTCATGATAAGGTAGTACAGGCCAAGGCCAGTCCTGATTCCAGCGCTTACTTGAAAGGCTATAACACACCCTCGTCCGTTTCTCTGCCAGGTTATTCAGCCCCAATGAGCGACTTGGAACTCCTTCGATTGGCGGTGGATCACCCCACAACACCCGAACAACTGGGGGCGATACAACGCCTGAGTGAACAGCGCGTTATCGGTGATACTCAAGCCAATGTCAGTCTGTTTTCGAAAGTGATGTCGGGCAAAGGCGTGAAAGTGACGCCGATGTCTCAAAGTTACTATCTTTCGATGATCAACAGATTGTCGCCAGGGCAATGTTCAGGTATCTCACATCTTCTTTCGTTGGCCGTCGCTGAGGGCAAACAACATGTTTTTTTGGGAAATGTTTTCCAGGCGGTTGCCAATCCGGACGATCCTGAATCGCGGGAGTTTTTCAACAAGCTGGCTGAAGTCCATGAACAAACAAAATACATTGAACTTGCAGCTGATCCCAAAAAATCCGTACTGGGTCCGTATACTGATATTGCACCTAGACTGTTGGAATCGAAAACCACTCAAACGCTGCTGATCAGCGGGGAAAATCATCGTGTCAGTGCCGGTGTGATGGTGGACGCCAATAATAATCGAACTTACTACTTCGCAGAGCCGAATTACGGGTTGGTGGAGTTTTCTTCTTATGAGCTTTTTGAGGAGGGGTTGAAAAAAGTATTTGCAGGGTCTGAACTTAAAGGCTCTTTTAAACCCATGGAGGAGGGGGGTTACTTTAGTTCTCCGAAATACAAAATCAGTGTGTTTGATCCCGATTATATTTCTGATGTCTCTCCTGCCCAAAACGACGTCAGGTTTATGTACGACGCCCCTTTGGGCGATCTTGAAAAAATTAAGGTGATTGATACTTCCCGCCTGCCGTTGGCTGAACATTTTCGGGGCCAGACGTCGACTCCGGAACCCGCAGTACAGGTGGACTATGAGCACGTCGTAACGGGACTGGAAAAACTGCACGTTTCCAAAGGGATGTCCCAGTATCACCAGACGAAAGCCGTTTTGGGCCATGTGCAGCAATTTATCGAAAATCATCCAGACTCTTATCAGGTCTCGGCGATGAAGGCGCTTGAGCAAAAACTGATAAATGCAATTAATGAGGCCGCCGCGCCCGTTAAATTTCCCTCCGTTTTTGAACGTATGGAAAACGACCGTATCGGGCTGGCTAAGGATAAGCTCGGACCAAAAAAACAGGTTAAAACTGAGTACCGCCCGTATGCGAAAATTAATATCACCACTGATGCGAACAGTGACCCGAGCAGGTCAAAGCAAGTGGCAGACGGTATCAGTACTGCCCTGCAGACGATTGACCAGAGCGACCCGAATACTTGGAAGTTGATAGGTGCGGATATATCCGTGGTCATTGCCAGGCCGGGCGATCAAGCAGAAACACAGATACGTTTAGGTCGCGAACCCACGTTGATCATTGGTGATGACTTTTTTGCATCGCCTTCCGCGAGTAACAACACTGTCGCTGATAGAGTGGGTCATCAAGCAAAGGCCAATGGCGGGGACGGTATAGCCCAGAAGCAGGTCGCACTCATTGCCGGAAAATTCGGGTTGCTTAGCCACTACAGAGCCCACCCCAATGAATTTCTCGCGACAATAGACAACAAAGAGCCTTTTCGCGAAAGCGGCCATCAACTCAGTACGCGTGCGAGCAGAACTCCCCTGGATTTTATGGAGCAAAGCTTTACTGCGCGACTCTACGACGGAAAACTCGACAGCCAGGCGCAGGCCTCGCTCGACAAACTGCTTTCCCCGCCACGCGACGCGCCACAAAGCGTTTCTTCTACACCGTCCACCCCCGCCGCACCGATTGACCCGGCGCAAGTCGAGCGCCTGCAAAAACTTGATGTAAGTCATCCCCCTGTACGCATTGGTGAGTTGAACGTAAGTCGTGTCGAACTTTATAAATTGGGCGCCAGTATCGATGGCAAGCCTATTGAAAATCCGCTGCCCGGCGATGCGGATAGTCACCAACTGATCAACAAAGTACAGATCGACCTTGAAAAATTTCAGGCTCATTTGAAAGGGAGTTCGAGTGACGTCGGCGATCGCGTGACAAACGTAATCGCTGAGATCGGCGCTCACCGCAGTACCGACAGTGCGCCGCTGTTCCGTTCGGCAAACAGCGGACCTGTACTTGAATCGCTGCAAAACTCAGTGCGGGATTTATCTGTACAACATGCCCAGATAAAGAAACTTGAGCAAAGTAAAAAGCCTATACCCAGCGATTTTTTCTCCCCGGAAACGCCCGGCAAGTCGGGGGCAAAAAATAACGCCGCGGGACTGGGGTTTCAGGCGTTCGGCACATTCCAAACGCTGCGCAGTTCTATAGAGAGTCTTCAGAATGGCGATACAACGGAAGGGGCCGTTGGTCTGGGCAGTGTTGCGGCTGAATATGTCGGGATGGGCGTGGAGGCGGGTCTCAATAAGGTGGCGCAGAAGACCGCCAGTCGTGTGGCACCGACAATAGTCAACTTTAAATCCTCCAGTATTGGAAAGATGGTTGGGAGGGTCGGCGGTGGGGTTGCTGCGACCATCACGGTTCCTTTTGATATCTACAATGCCGTCGATTCGTTCAATAAAGCGGCTGCCAGTACCGGTAAAGAAGCTCAGGATCACTACGTTAACGGTGCGTTCTCAGTCGCTGGGGCTGTTACTTCGATCACCTTGGGCGTTGCATTTATGGCGGGCGCCGCTGCTGCCGGACCGGCCGGACTCATCGTTGCGGGGGTCTTGATGGCTGCTCAATCGATTTACTCCGCTGTCCGTACTGTAGAGGAAATTGATCAATATACGCCGCTGACCGACGGGCAAAAATTCACGATTGGTGTTAAGTCGTTTCTGGGCTTTGAACCCGGATTCGATGTCATAAAACCCTATCTGGAAAAGAAATATGCCGACGAGCACGAACAGCAGAGCAAGGTTCGTTATCAAGCGTTTTTGGACGGTCCAGGTAAAGAATATTTTGAACGCGTGGTGTACGGTTCTGCCGATGTTGAGGCCAAACTGGTACCGGGTAAGGTCCCGCTCACGCCCTCACTTTGGTATTCACCTATTACCTGGCTGTTGAACTTGATCCCGGTCAATGGTCAGGTACCTCATGTCGAAATCGCGGGGGGTAATGATCATATTTCAGGTCATAAATCATGGAACGGTAAGCCTATAAACGCCGTGGAAGGCCTGCCCGGGGAGACCAAGGCCACGCTTTGGGATATGGGCGACGGGGATGATTGGGTGACAGGGATAGAAACCAAACCCAACTACTTTTTATTGGGCGCAGGCAAAAAAGGCGTTAGCGGGGGGAACGCAGACGATACAGTAGTGCTCAACGCTGATGCGCGCCAGACATTGGCACAGGCTGAACAAGTCTCCACAACCGATAAGGATGGTTTCAGTCCTCGACAGACGTCACTCAATGGCGGCGGAGGACGTAATACGCTGTCATTTTCCGGCGCTCTAACGACCCCCTATAAAGAAGATGGAGCGGACAAAGTAGCCCGATACGCGGGGCACGTCGTTAACTTCAAGACGAATACGATCTCGATAAAAACCCAGGAATCGAATACGGAAGGGGTGAAGAAAATCGCGCATTTCCAGTCTTTTTCCAATGTGACTACGGTTGAACGAGGGCAAAGTTTTATCCAGGGTAATGATGAGAACCATATGTTCACGCTCAACGGTCAAAAAGATGTGTTATTCACCGGCAACGGCGCGAACGTTATTATCATCAATGGTGGTGCCCGCATCACGGGAGAGGGCGGCAACAATACCTATATCGTGAACAGAGCGGTCGAGAACGTGATTATCGAGGACCCGGGCAACAGTATCGTCAGGTTGGACTATTCAGCTGCGCAACTCTCTGGCTGGCGTGTTTCGCCCACCGGTGATTTATCCGTTGATACGAGCGGCGATACGCCGTGGAATAGCCGCGCACTTGTCTTCAACAATGCCTTTTCCAGCGATACGGAGGATGATCGGGCACGACCAATGTTCATCACCAACGACGGTGTGACTATGGTGATAAATGCGCCACGCCAAGCGGGCTCATCCATCCGGACTGTGCAGGTGAGCAGCGTGAAGGTTGAAACTGGTAATCCTCAAACCTGACGCACGCCCAAGGGTGGGCCAACACCATCGAACGACTGGCCCCGGGAAGGGGCCAGTCAGTTTTAACGGGTGAGCAAGCTGCGTTCCATCCGCTGCAGACCCTCTTCCAGCAACGCCCGCGGGCAGCCGAAGTTCAGGCGCACGAACTGCTGGCAGTCATCGCCGAATTCGATCCCCGCGCTCAAACCGACCTTGGCCTGTTCCAGGAAGAACTGTTGCGGGTCGTCCAGGCCCAGGGCGCTGCAATCCAGCCACGCCAGAAAGGTGCCTTGAGGCGCATGCATGACCACGCCGGGCAGGCGGGTTTTTACCGCGTCGAGCAGGTAGTCGCGGTTGGCCTGCAGGTACTGCAGCAACGCCTCGAGCCAGTCGCTGCATTGGCTGTAGGCCGCGCGGGTGGCTTCCAGGCCCAGGGGGCTGACGCTGTCGACCATGCCGCAACGCGCCTGGTTGAAGCGCTCGCGCATCTCGGCGTTTTGCACTACGGCAAAACAGGTCTTCAGGCCGGCCACGTTGTAGGCCTTGCTCGCGGACATCAGCGTGATGGTGCGCTGGGCGATTTCCGGGCTGAGGCTGGCGGTGGGGATGTGGCGACGGCCGTCGAAGCACAGCTCGGCGTGGATTTCATCGCTGATGATCAGCGCGCCCTGTTCCAGGCAGGCATTGGCCACTGCGAGCAGTTCTTCGCGGGGGAAGACTTTGCCCACCGGGTTGTGCGGGTTGCTCAGCAATAATGCGCCGGCCCCTGTCAGCGCCTGGCGCAGCAGCGGCATCGGCGTGATGTACTGCGCGTTGACCAGCTTGAACGGCACTTCGATGCGCGGCAGGTTCCAGTTTCCGGGCGCCAGGCGAATCGGCCGATAGTTGGGGGTTTGCAGCACCACCGCTTGGCCGGGCTGCACGAAGGCATGCAGCGCCATATTGAAACCGGGTTCTACTCCGGGCAGAAACAGCAGCTCGTCCGGCTGCACGCGCCAGGCGTATTTGGCCCACAGGTCGGCAACGATGGCCGCGCGCACGTCCGGGCCGGCCACGCTGTAGCCGAGAATCTGCTGGTCGAGGCGCTGGTGCAGGGCTTGAAGCACGGCGGGTGGCGCGGCGATGTCCATGTCGGCGATCCACATCGGCAACACGTCGGGCGGGTAACGGTTCCACTTGGTGCTGCCGGTGCCGAGGCGGGGGTGGATCGTGTCGAAATCAAAGCTCATGGGGAGGCTCGTGTCGGAGAGTCAGGTGAAGAATGGCGCCGATTCTAGCGCCATTGGCCGTCGAGGCCAGCGCTGAATCGTTCCGTGACCGACAGGTTCTGTCATAAAAACGCCACTGCGCTGGGGATTGCATCCAAGTCGGGCTATTTTGGTGCATCTCAATAACCCGAGTAGCCAAGGATGAAATACCAACCCTTCAGCCGTACTTTGATTGCCACTGCGCTGGTATTGACGGTCAGCGGTGTGCAAGCCGCCTCCCAGGCCCCGGTGGCCGGTGAAAATGGCATGGTGGTAACGGCCCAGCATCTGGCCACGCATGTCGGTGTGGATGTACTCAAGGCCGGCGGCAACGCGGTGGATGCCGCCGTGGCCGTGGGCTACGCGTTGGCAGTGGTGTACCCGGCGGCGGGTAACCTGGGCGGCGGCGGCTTCATGACCGTGCAACTGGCCGACGGGCGCAAGACCTTCCTCGACTTCCGCGAAAAAGCCCCGCTGGCCGCCACCGCCGACATGTACCTGGACAAGGCCGGCAACGTCGTCGAAGGCCTGAGCGCCAAGGGCCACCTGGCCGTCGGCGTCCCCGGCACCGTGTCCGGCATGGAGCTGGCCCTGAGCAAATACGGCACCCTCAAGCGCGCCCAGGTGATTGCCCCGGCGATCAAGCTGGCGGAAAACGGCTTCGCGCTGGAGCAGGGTGATATCGACCTGCTGCACACCGCCACCGGCGAGTTCGAAAAAGACAAGGACCTGCGCGCAATCTTCCTGCACAACGGCCAGCCGTTGCAGGTCGGCCAGAAGCTGGTGCAGAAAGACCTGGCCAAGACCCTCAAGGAAATCTCGGCCAAGGGCAGCGATGGTTTCTATAAAGGATGGGTCGCCAAGGCGCTGGTGGATTCCAGCCAGGCCGGCAAAGGCATCATCACCCAGGCCGACCTCGACAAATACAAGACCCGCGAACTGGCGCCCATCGAGTGCGACTACCGTGGCTACCACGTGGTTTCGGCACCACCGCCGAGCTCCGGTGGCGTGGTGATCTGCCAGATCATGAACATCCTTGAAGGCTACCCGATGGCCGACCTGGGCTACCACTCGGCCCAGGGCCTGCATTACCAGATCGAAGCCATGCGCCACGCGTATGTGGACCGCAACAGCTACCTCGGCGATCCGGACTTCGTAAAGAACCCGATCGAACACCTGCTGGACAAAAACTACGCGACGAAACTGCGTGACGCCATCGAACCGAACAAGGCCGGCGACTCCCAGGCGATCAAACCGGGCGTAGCGCCCCATGAAGGCAACAACACCACCCACTATTCCATCGTCGACAAGTGGTTGGTAGACCTCGCGGTGTTACAAATTTCTTGACCCCCTCTCGGGCTGCTTTTATAGTCTCGCCCCCACCGCGATGGCCATTGGCATGCTCCTACCTACACACGAAAACACTCCAGTTCTGATCCGTCGCCTTGACGCAACCTCCAGCCTGCTAGGCATGGCTCAACGCATAATCCGCCCATGAAGCTCGTGTTCTCCACCGACAGCTTTAAGCTGATGGGCAGGGCATACCCAAATTTCCCGCTCATTCTGAACAGCGCCATGTGCATTGTCCCGGAAGCATTGGACTTTCTAATCAATGAGTGTGTAAGGCGCGGTCGTGTTAACAGCGAAGATAGTTGGGCTATATATGGTACGGCTATTTACGACTACTTGGCTTTCTGCGAGGCGAATGAACTTGCTTGGAATGACGTCACTGAGCGTGACAATCCAATCTTGGCGGTATATCGAGATTGGAGTATTTCTGAGTGCGGCCTGAGCAAGTCAACTGTCAATGCTAGACTTAGGGTTATAATTAAGTTCTATAAGTTTTCCTTTCGGCAGGGCTGGATTAGTTCCGTGCCTTATAGGTTGGAAGAAGTAAGGGTTCGAAGTCCGAAAGGTTTTTTGGTACATACCGATACATCTGGTGGGGTCATATTGGCGCCAGATGTAATGGTCAAGAATACAAGGACTACTCTTGGAGTTCTTACGCATCATCAAGTAACTCAGTTGATAGCGTCAATAACCAACCCGGAACACTTGCTACTCACTCGACTAGCTCTTACAACAGGCTTAAGGAAACAAGAGTTACTAACATTCCCTGTTAAGTATATTAGAAATCCTTCAGAATTCGTCGGCTCAAAATATCACGTCCGTGTGAACCTAGATCCGGGTGATATGGTTTTGAAAGGCGGAAAGCCCAGAGGTATAGATATACCTATGGGGCTCATGGAGGATTTGTGGAGGTATGTGCAGTTGGAGAGAGGGAGAAGATCCAATATCACTGGGGAACATCAGAAAATATTGTTTCTTAATTCTCAGGGACTACCATGGAGTAGCAAGGGCCGTGGTTTAAATAAAGTTTACAATGACTTAGGTCTGCCATTTCACGTTCGGCCACACATATTGCGGCATACTTATGCGACTCACTCCCTATATTTTTTGAGAAAGTTGAAGACTACATTCGACCCGCTTCTCTACATCAGGGATAGAATGGGGCATGCAAGTCTATCCACTACTGAGCAATATCTGCATTATTTAAGCATCCTTGAGAGCGATGTTATGGATCAATTTCAAACTGAGCTTGACGAGATGTGCAGGGGAATCGCTTTGTGAGCAAGAAAAAAGATTTCAAGATCAAAACGAACACCATTAAAAATGCATTAATTAGTTCTGAGGTTGATTCTCCTGGCGAAGTGGTTCCGCCGATCAAAAAAAGTGTAACGTTTCCGGCAAGCACTTCAAACCAAAAGACTTTCGACTTTGCGCCGTTTTACTCAAAAGGTTACGACGACATTGTATATCGTTGCCAGTCAACTATAGAGCGTTTTTTGTCAAATGCGATCTCTAGCAATCAACTAACAATGACTGTCGGAACAATTATTGGTTACTGCAATGGAGGGTTGGTCAAGTTATTCGCATTTTGTGAAAGCCTGATTTCAGTAGTCGGGAGTGATCTTGAACTTTCGGATATAGATAAGGGTTTTATCGCTAAGTTTAAGAAGTACCTTGAGGTTGGATTCTCTTATGGCGCGCAACGCACCGTTTACTTCCGGGTAAAGTCGGTACTGCTGGGGATCAATGGACAAGACTTCAAGTCTATTCTTCCTAAAAATCCTTACCCTAGTATTAAAAGACTTACAAAGTCCGAGAAGGCGTATTCAAAATTTGAGCGAAAGGGTATTGTCCAAGCTCTTTCGACTGAGATCCATAGGATCAAAGGTGAGACCACTCCGCTGTCAGCCAGCGACCTTTCCTACTGCGTGCTTTGGTTGTCTTCCTGCACAGGCATCAATACCCAGCCTTTAATAGAACTTCGAACTGATGCATTACAGCCGCATTTATTTCATCCTCACAAAAGGGTGCTGGTGACTTTCAAGCGGCGTGGAAAAAACACTCACATCACAACGCTGCGCAGAAGTGACGAAATCGAAACTATCCAGGAAATCGCCCCAAGGGTAGATACCGTCTTTCAGATGGTTGAAATTCGTAACGGTAGCCTAAGGCTTAACAGTGAATACAAGGACTCACTCTTTGTATTTTTGCAAAGCACCAACAGGGAGGCTACTCCCACCCGATTGACCTCTAGCCCTTTAACGTATGCCGCCAAACTCCTGTCTAAGAAGTACGAGCTGAAATGCGATGATGGTACTCCTTTGCAAGTCAATATAACTAGGCTAAGAAAAACGTTTGCTAATAGGGTATTCGAGCTCTCGGGCTACGATCCCGTGATTGCTGCTGCATTGGCTGGTCATACACTCAAGGTCAGTGACGATCACTATCTTGCTCCTCCGCCAGAGGCAGAGAAGAACCACGCGTTCATGGGCGAGATCCGTAATCAGGAGTTGCTATCGTTTAACGCGGACAGCACGCCAGTCGCAAGCTGTGCGGACAACAAGAATGGCCACAAGGCACCAAAAAACGGCTCGGTTTGTCTGGAGGTTTTTGGGTGTTTCAAATGCCCAAGCTTTGTGGTGACCGGGGATGACCTCTACAAGTTGTTCAGCTTCTACATGTATGTCGTTTCGCTAAGAAAAGACATGGGCGCTAAGCAATGGAAGCAGACCCATGGTTACATAATTCGCGTTATTGAAAGAGACATTGCGCCGAAGTTTAGCGACGACGTCGTATTCAATGCGAAACAACGCGCCAAGATTTCTCCTCATCCACTTTGGAAAACCAACCATATCGATTCACCGCTGATAGCCGTGGAGGAGTTTTGATGGCCCGCGCAGTAGATAAGCTGATTTTGAACTCAGAGTTGGCAGCAGGAGCCCTGCAGGATAACGATTTCAGTAATGTGATATTTTCTTTTGCGCAAACGGCAAGTGGAAGCTGGTCAGTGCTTAGCAAGTTTAGCGATGATATATGGAATATACCTGACTCATACTTCACGACTAACACTGCTGGCTCTTTCAAGAAGCTCGACTTCAGAAGGATTCCTGAAAGCTTTCGACACCTTATGAAGGTGTGCATATTGAAGTATTACCTGTTCGGTGTCTTTAATCAGGGGGCGCCCAGAGGTGCCACAATTGTAAACTTCTTCGTAGGCGCGCTAAGTTTTCTTAACTACGTGGCGAAGCACACGGTAAATCTCAAAGATATAAGTCCTGTCTTGTTTTCCAATTATGTTTTGGATACTAAGTCTCTGAAAGGGCGGAATTCGGAAACGCTGTCTGTAGACTCGCGCAGACTTCGATTTACCGCTATAGAAACATTGCATCACCTGAGCCAGGATACGACTGACCCAATGCCTCATCCATGGCCAGATTCATCTGCCTCTACTCTTTCTGGAAAAAATGGTACAGCTTGGTATCTTAAGGGTAAAACCCCTGTAATTCCGGATTCTGTTCTTTCCCTCCTGTTTCAAAAATCAGTAGAGGATATTGAAAATATTGATTGGCTCTTAGATCTTAAAGACGAGTGCAGGGCTATTAAGAGCCGAATCCCTGGGCCAGGTTATTCAACATTGCATACGATGCCTTACCTGAAAAGTATGGGCTACTCAGGTGGAGAGCGTGAACTTAATAAGGCTATTAGGAATGCTTACATAGCATCTGCAGTTATCATTCTTACCACCAGTGGCGTCAGGAATCATGAGCTTCTATCTCTTAAGACTGACTGCTATTTCTCTACCCTGGATGATGACGGCGGTCTTATTCACTGGCTCAGGGGGCGTTCAGAAAAAACTTATGAAGGCGATGCAGAATGGATCGTTACAGACATAACTAAGAAAGCTACTGCTGCAGCATCCCGTATAACCATGCATCTGCGTTGTGAACTCGAGCGCAATATTAAGGATCGCCTAATGTCCGATCCAGACTGCCTCCAAACGGCGGCCCTGGAGGTTCACCAGGATGCAATATTTATTGGTAAGGATCCTTCGACAGGTGAAATCAGAACGATCACAGGTGGATGGTTAGGAAGCCTGATTCGCCAGTATTGTGAAAAAATCGGAATCACTTGGGATATAGCACCTCATCAATTCAGGCGTACCTTTGCGGTCTACGTGGTTCGTAGCGCAATGGGCGATATACGCTATTTGAAAACGCATTTTAAACATTGGACGTTGGATATGACTGCGCTTTATGCCTCCCATGAACAGCGAGACTCCGAATTACTTGACGAGGTCATGGCGGCATTCTATGAAGCCAAAAACGACATTTTTGACCATGCCTTAAACGAATCCACGCCGCTCAGTGGCGGCTTAGCTGAAACAGTCAGAAACTATCGTGCTGCTAAGGTGCAGACTTATTCAACTCACTCCGAGATGGTCAAGACGGTATCTGACACCGTATTCATCCGCTCCACCGCAGTCGCATGGTGTACACATGATTTAGTCGGCTGCGTTGGTGGTGTAGGTGTGGAAGCTACTCGCTGTGCAGATTGCTCTCATTCCCTGATCGACGATACTAAAATCCCGATATGGAAGGGAATCTACTCACAGCAACAGGAACTCATCCATCTTACCGACATTGGCGCTTCGGGAATCGAGCGCGTGAAACGAGATTTGGATCGGTGCGTGAAGGTATTATCTGACCTGGGTGTAACAGTAGAGGGCAGCGTATGAGCGTTGGTGAAAAGACATCCATCAGCAAGGGAGAGCTCACCCGGAATGCGATTCGCATCGCTATTATTGCCATCACGAAAGGTCGCCCTAAAGTTGTTAGCAAAGATCGCAAGATTTCAATCAAAGCCGTTGCTGAAGAGGCGGGGGTCAGTAATGCGACTATCCACAACAACCATCCTGATCTAGCCGAGCAGATCAGGCGATTGGCCAACAAGGATGTCCGTGAAGACAGGGATGCGGTTAAGCAGACGCTCACGGAGCAGCGCAAGAAGGCTGCTGAGCTCCGAGCCGACATCGCCGAGCTAAAGGCACAGCTCGCGGAAATCGCGTCTGTGAACGCGTCTCTGATGCTTGAGAATCAGCAGCTGAAATTGAGACTGATCAGCCCTAATGTTCATGAACTTAAGCGATAGAAAGTCCGATAAGTGTTATTAGACCGGAAGCCCCTGCCAGTGGGGGTTTTGCTGGTATAACAGTGTTACAAGGTCTACCAAACAAGTGGGGCAACGCGGTCTCGGTGACCTACACCCTCAATGACTGGTTCGGTGCCGGTGTGATGGCGAGCAAGACCGGGGTGATTCTCAACGATGAAATGGACGATTTCACCGTCAAGGTCGGCGTGCCGAACATGTACGGCCTGGTCCAGGGTGAAGCCAACGCCATCGCACCAGGCAAGGCGCCGCTGTCGTCGATGAGCCCGACCATCGTGACCAAGGATGGCAAGGCGGTGATGGTGGTCGGTACGCCGGGCGGCAGTCGCATCATTACCGCGACCTTGCTGACGATTCTCAACGTCATCGATTACAAGATGAACATCCAGGAGGCCGTCGACGCGCCGCGTTTCCACCAGCAGTGGATGCCGGACACCACCAACCTCGAGACCTTCGCGGTCAGCCCGGATACGCAGAAGATCCTTGAGAGCTGGGGCCACAAGTTTGCCGGGCCACAGGATGCCAACCACTTGGCGGCGATCCTGGTGGGCGCGCCATCCCTGGACGGCAAGCCGGTCGGCAACAACCGTTTCTATGGGGCCAACGACCCGCGTCGCAATACCGGCCTGTCCCTGGGCTACTAAGCGCTGCAACTCACTGTAGGAGCGAGCTTGCTCGCGAAGAGCGTCAACGATAACGCGGGCATTCTGGATTAACGCGGTGTTCTTGCGTTTTTCGCGAGCAAGCTCGCTCCTACAGTATCTGTTTGACGGCCGCGAAGGCTTTGGCGCGGCGTTCTTCCCAATTTCCCCTGATCACCACCAGGGCCTGGCGATGCTGCTGCATCCAATCCAGGCTGTGCTGGAAAAACGCCTGGCGGTCGGCCAGTTCCGGCTGGCAACGCTGGCCGTCGGCGGTCCATTCCACGTCGTCGGGGGACAGCAGCAGGTGCAGGTCGTAGTGGCGGGCCAGCAGTTCGTCGTCAAGCCATGTCGGATAGTCGCCGAACAGGGTCTGGCTCCAGAGTCTGTTGGTCAGCAGGTGCGTGTCGAGGATCAGCAGCGCAGGGCGCTCGGCGCGGGCGGCATCTTCCCAGGCCAGTTGTCCGCGGGCGATGGCCGGGATGTCGGCCAGCGTGGTGTCGCGCTGATGGTGGTCGATGAAGTGCCGCACGTACTCGCCCACCATCAGTCCGCCGAACTGCGTTTGCAACTGCGCGGCCAACCAGCTTTTACCGCTGGATTCGGGGCCGGCCAGGACCACCACCTTCATGCGCGCAACGCCGGGTCGGCGCGCCATTCGCGCCAGCCTTGCACGGCGATCGCGGTGAACAGCGCATAGAGCGCGGCGGTGAGGTAGAGGCCTTTATAGAGGAACAACCCGACGAAAATTACATCCACGGCAATCCACAATGGCCAGCACTGCACGCGCTTTTGCGCCATCCACATCTGCGCCACCAGGCTGAAGCCGGTGAGGGCGGCGTCGAGCCAGGGTTGGGCGGCGTCGGTCCAGTGAGCCATGGCGGCGCCGAGCAACAGGCTGCCGACCGCGCCGATAGCCAGGCTGGTAAGGATCGCGGACCAGCCCAGGCTGGTGACTTGGCGACCTGGCTTGATGTCCCCGGCGCGTCGGGTCCACTGCCACCAGCCGTAGACTTGCAGGGCGGCGTAGACCACCTGCAACAGCATGTCGGAATAGAGTTTCACGTCGTAGAACACCCAGGTGTAGAGCAGCACCATCACCAGACCGATGGGCCAGCACCAGGGGTTTTGTTTGACCGTCAGCCAGACAGCGATCACCCCCAGCGCGGCGGCGAACAGTTCAAGCCCGGACATGGTGGTTCCTTGGGAGAGAGGGAAAGGGCGGGGATTGTAACCAATCTTCAAAACACAGGAAGGCAAATGTGGGAGGGAGCAAGCCCCTCCCACAGTTTGAGTGGCGTCAGACTTTGAATTGACGCAGCAGGCCGTCGAGCTGCTCGCTCAACCCGCGCAAGTGTGCGCTGGCCACGCTGGACTGTTCGGCCGCCACTGCCGTGTTGTGGGACAACCCGGCGGCCTGGGTCACGTTCTGGTTGATGTCCTCGACCACGTGGGCCTGTTGCAGGGTGGCGCTGGCGATCGAGGCATTCAGGCCATTGAGGTTGCGCAGGGCCTGGCCGATGGCGGTGAGGCTGGCCCCGGCCTGGCCGGCCTGTTCGATGGTCAGTTGCGACGCGCTGTGGCTGTCGCTGATGACCTTGACGGCCGCTTCCGAGTGACCTTGCAGACGCTCGATCATGACCTGGATTTCAGCAGTGGATTTCTGCGTGCGTTGGGCCAGCAGCCGCACTTCGTCCGCCACCACCGCAAACCCGCGGCCTTGCTCACCGGCGCGCGCGGCTTCGATGGCGGCGTTGAGGGCGAGCAGGTTGGTCTGGTCAGCGATGGAGCGGATCACTTCGAGCACGCCACCGATCTGCGTGCTTTCGCTCGACAGGGTGCGAATCACTTCCACGGCCTGGCTGATGGTGGTGGACAGTTGGTCGATCTGCTGCAAGCTGCTGTCGATGTTCACTTGGCCTTGCTCGGCCTGGGCCTGGGCATCGCGCATTTCGCTGGCGGCGTGCTCGGCATTCTTGGCCACGTCCTGCACGCCGTAGGTGACTTCATTGACCGCGGTGGCCACCAGTTCCATCTGTTGCGACTGTTGCTGGCTGCGGTCGTGGGCCTGGCTGGCGTTGTTGCCCAGCTCAGTGGAGGACTGGCCCAGCGCATTCGCGCACATCTGCAACTGGCCGACGACGTGGCGCAGCTTGGCGGTGAAGCTGTTGAAGTGCTGGGACAGTTGAGTGACTTCGTCACGGCCATGGGTGTCGAGGCTGCGCGTCAGGTCGCTCTCGCCGCTGGCGATATTGGCCATGGCATTCACGGCGGCCTGCAGCGGGCGCACGATGCTGCGCACAATCAACGAGACCAGGAGGGCCATGACCACGGCGATGCCCAGGCCGACACCCGAGGCTTTCCACACTTGCGCGTTGAATTCGGCTTGCACGTCATCCACATACACGCCGGAGCCGATGATCCAGCCCCACGGTTCGAACAACTGGATATACGAGGTTTTTTCTATCGGCGTATCGGCACCCGGCTTCGGCCAGCGGTAATTGACGATACCGGCACCCTTGGCCTTGGCCAGGCTCACGAACTCGTTGAATATTGCAAAGCCGTCCGGGTCGCGAATCGACGAGAGGTTCTGGCCATCGAGCTTGGGGTTGGCCGGGTGCATGATCATCACCGGCGTCAGGTCGTTGATCCAGAAATATTCGTCTTTGTTATAGCGCAGGCCGCGCACCGCGCTCAGGGCTTGTTTCTGTGCCGCTTCACGGGGCATGACGCCGCTGGTTTCGAGGCCGTGATAAAACGTCAGGATTCCACTGGCGGTCTGTACGACGTGTCGGGTCTGCAGGCTTTTGGCTTGATAGAGGTCGTCATGGATCTGTTTGAGCATCAGCAAACCCAGGGCCAACAGCATCAACACGGCGACTACCAGGATCAACCAGAGACGGCGGCTGATCGACATATTGCGTAAACTGTTCATCGTCCTGTCACTCCGTGCTTTTTATAATTCTCGGCGTTGCATCGACTTTTACGCCTTGTCTGATAGGCTTTCGGCCCGAAATCGAAAAACCTGAGTACTGCCTGATTTTTCACGGAATTTTTGCAGACCGGCGTTGAATATCAACACCGGGCCTTTAGTGCGCTCAACGTCAGTGAACCATTAAAAAGACTAACGAGGCTTGTCTTAGCGCAAGACCTTTGGGGGAAGTATGGATTTGTGGACCGCCGCACAGGCGTTGATACTCGGCGTGGTAGAAGGGCTGACGGAGTTTTTGCCGATCTCCAGTACCGGCCACCAGATTATCGTCGCCGACTTGCTCGACTTTGGCGGCGAACGCGCCATGGCGTTCAACATCATCATTCAGCTCGGCGCGATTCTGGCGGTGGTCTGGGAGTTTCGCCGCAAGATCCTCGACGTGGTGACCGGTTTGCCGACCCAGCGCAATGCACAGCGCTTTACCGTCAACCTGCTGATCGCGTTCCTGCCGGCCGTGGTGCTGGGGGTGATTTTCGCTGATCTGATTCACCATTACCTGTTCAACCCGATCACCGTCGCCACGGCGTTGGTGGTGGGCGGCATCGTGATGTTGTGGGCCGAGCGGCGCGAGCATGAAGTGCATGCCGAGAGCGTCGATGAGATCAGCTGGAAGGACGCGCTCAAGGTCGGTTTTGCCCAGTGCTTGGCGATGATCCCGGGCACCTCGCGCTCGGGCTCGACCATTATCGGCGGCCTGCTGTTCGGCCTGTCGCGCAAGACCGCCACCGAGTTTTCGTTCTTTCTGGCCATGCCGACCATGGTCGGTGCGGCGGTGTATTCGGGCTACAAGTACCGTGACCTGTTCCAGCCGGCTGACCTGCCGGTGTTCGCCATCGGGTTTGTCACCTCGTTCATCTTCGCGATGATTGCGGTCAAGGGCCTGCTCAAGTTCATCGCCAGCCATAGCTATGCGGCATTTGCCTGGTATCGGATTGCATTCGGCTTGCTGATCCTGGCGACCTGGCAGTTTGGCTGGATCGATTGGTCTGCGGCCAAGGCATGATGATTCAGCACCCACGCCTGAAGGCGCTGATCTTTGCGCTGTTGTGCGCGGCGCCATTATTGGGCTCGGTATTGGTGTGGCATCGCGGCGAGACCGTGATGCCGCTGGCGGCCTATGGCGTGGTCAGCGTGATCGCGTTTTTGCTGTACTGGAGCGACAAGCACAAGGCGCGCACCGACGCTCGGCGCATTCCCGAAAACATCCTGCACGCCGTCGAACTGGCGGGCGGATGGCCGGGGGCGCTGATTGCCCAGCAGGTGTTCCGGCACAAGACGCGCAAGGTCTCGTATCAGGTGCTGTTCTGGGCAATCGTGCTGTTGCATCAGGTGTTCTGGCTTGACCAGTTGTTCCTCAGCGGCACGCTGGGGTCAGTCCTCTAGCAACAACCCGACCTGCGTGCGCTTGGGCAACTTGCTCACCACCAACTGGTGAGAGCGCTGCAACAGGCCACGCAACTCCTCGGTGCCCAGCGGGTAGGGCGTGTTCATGATGATCCACTGCGCGCGCGCCAGGTACGGCGCCGGGTGGATGCCCGGGCGGTCCACATGGCCGAGGAACAGTTCCTTGTCGACCTTGAACGCCAACGAGTCACCCCGCAGGTTCTGCAAGGCGAACATCTTGTTGCCGGCAATCGAAAACACTCGCACGCCACCCCATTTATAGTCTTCCCGCGCGCCGGGCAGGCTCAGGCAGAAGTGCGCGACTTGTTCTTCGGTCATGCTCATAACAGGCGGTCTCCACAGCTTTTAAAGCCTTCTTCCAGGTAATCGATCCACGCGCGAATCGCCGGCAGCACGCCACGGCGATGCGGGTACACGGCCTGCAACCAGCCGCCCGGCAGCGACCATTGCGGCAGCAGTTGCACCAGTTGGCCGCTGGCCAGTTCTTCTTCGCAATACATCATCGGCAGCACGGTGAAGCCCAGGCCCTTGAGTGCGCTGGCTTTGCGCACAATGAAATCATCGATGCCCAGGCGGGCTTCCATCACCAGGTCTTCGGCGTTGCCTTGGGGGTCGAGCAGGCGCAGGTGGACCATGCGGTCGGCTTCCAGGGCGCCGAGCACCGGCAATTGCTTGAGGTCGTCGAGGTTGTCGACCTGTCGGCCGCGCATGAAGTCCGGGCTGGCGACCAGCAGCGTCTGGGCCTGGCGCAGGCGCTTGGTGACCAGCAGCGGGTCTTCATCGCCGAGCTCGCGCACCCGCAACGCCACGTCAATGCCTTCGGCCACCAGGTCGACGCGGCGGTTGACCGGGGTCATTTCCAACTGCACCTGGGGGTGGGCGGCGAGAAACCCGGCGACCAGCTCCGGCAGGATGTGCTGGGCCATGCCCACCGGGCAACTGACCCGCAGCCGCCCGCGGGGTTCGCTGGACATGCTGGCCACGGCCTCGTCGGCCATTTCCGCTTCCAGCAGCATCGCCTGGCAATGGCGCAGGTAACGCTCGCCGACGGCGGTCAGGGTCAGTTGCCGGGTGGTGCGTTGCAGCAGACGCGCGCCAAGGCGTTCTTCCAGCTCGGCGATCCGCCGCGACAGGCGTGACTTGGGAATCCCCAGCAGGCGCCCGGCCGCCGCGAAGCCGCCGGCTTCCACGACTTTGGCGAAATAGTAGAGGTCATTGAGGTCTTGCATGCTCGGCCTATTGTCCTGTCAGTAGGACGAACTATCGCATTTCAACTACCTTATCGGCTATTGGTTTCATGCGTAGGCTTAACACCATCTGATTCGCATCGCTGATCTTATTTGGAGCTTACCCATGAAACTGTTGCACATCGATTCCAGCATCCTCGGCGACAACTCGGCTTCGCGCCAGCTCAGTGCCGGCGTGGTCAAGGCCTGGCAAGCGGCCGAGCCGGGTGTGGAAGTGACTTACCGTGACCTGGCCAGCGAAGGCATCAACCACTTCTCCGGCGCCACCCTGGCTGCGCTGGGCACGCCGGCCGAACTGCGCGACGCCGCGCAGCAGCACGAAGCCGACCTCAGCGCGTCGACCCTGGCTGAATTCCTCGCCGCCGACGCCGTGGTGCTGGGCGCACCGATGTACAACTTCACCATCCCGTCCCAGCTCAAGGCCTGGATCGACCGCATTGCAGTGGCCGGCCAGACCTTCCGCTACACCGAAGCCGGCCCGGAAGGCCTGTGCGGCAACAAGAAAGTCATCATCGTCTCCACGTCCGGCGGCCTGCATGTTGGCCAGGCAACCGGCGTGGCCCACGAGGAATACTTGAAAGTCATGCTGGGCTTCCTCGGCATCACCGACATCGAATTCGTCCGCGCCCAGGGCCTGGCGTATGGCGATGAGTTCCGCAGCAAGTCCCTGAGCGACGCGAACGTTGTCATCAACGAACAATTGTTCGCCGCCGCGTAAGACTTGTGTAAATTTCGCTGTTGCTCGGTTTCAATCTGAAGCCGGGCGCCTAAACTCTGTATTCTGCTCGCCTGAACGCGACCGGAGTACGGAGTTTTTTCGTTGGCCCGCTGTCTTTACTTTGGCCCAGGTTATGCACGCATGGGTTTATCACTCGGTGCGAGTACCTTGAACCATGGACATCTTGAATAGACATGCCGGTTATCGCGCAGCAAAGGTGGACATCCTCATGATGCGTCTTTGTGCTGTTTTGGTTCTTTCCCTGCTTGGCGGCCTGGTTTCAGTGCACGCCGCGCCTGCGCCGCACCCGCATTGGAGTGTGGGCTTCCACCGCATGAGTTTTCTCGACCCGCTGGATCTGCAGCCGATGAATGCCATCGCGTTCTATCCGTCCACCGACGTTGAGCACACCACCCGGGTGGGTGGGTATCACGTGGCCGCCACGGAAGATTCGAAGATCGCTATCGGCCGTTTCCCGATGCTGATGCTGTCCCACGGCAACACAGGGACGCCGCTGGCCCTGCATGACCTGGCGACCTCCCTGGCGCGCAAGGGCTTTGTAGTCGTGGCGGTGCTGCACCCCGGCGACAACTACAAGGATCACAGCCGCCTGGGCACGTTGAGCAACCTGTATGGGCGGCCGATCCAGATTTCCGAAGCGATCACCGCGACCCTGGGCGACCCGATGCTGTCACCGTTCGTCAACGTCGACCAAGTGGGTGTCATCGGCTACTCGGCCGGTGGCGAAACCGCGTTGATCCTGGCGGGCGCCAAGCCCGATTTCGACCGCCTGCGCCGCTATTGCCAGGAGCGTCCGGAAGACCGCGACGCCTGCACCACCAAAGGCGAGCTGGTGGTGGACCGTGATGACCTGCAGCCACAAGCCGACCCACGTATTCACGCGTTGATGTTGATGGCGCCGTTGAGCTTGATGTTCGGGCGCCACACCCTGGCCGACGTCCACGTGCCGGTGCTGCTCTATAGCGGTGATGGCGACAAGCTGGTGGCGGTGGACAAGAACGCCGCCGCCCTGGCGCGCAAGCTGCCCGAACCGCCGGACTTCAAATTGCTGGCCGGGGCCGGGCATTTCGTGTTCATGGCGCCCTGCGACAGCGATCAACTGGCGCTGATGCCGGCAATCTGCACCGATGCCGATGGCGTCGACCGCGAAGGCATTCACCGCGATCTGACCTCCGAAGCCGGGCGCTTTTTCGCTCACACCCTCGGGCGATCCACCCGTGCCGGCCTGCAGACGGCGGATCAGTAAGCGCGACGTTTGAGCAGCAAAGTCACGCCCAAGGCGCTGAGTGACAGCAGTGCGGCGCAGAAGAAGATCCAGCCGTAGCCGAGGTTCAACGCCACCGCCCCCATCAAGGGCCCGGCAATCGCCAGGGCCAGGTCGAAAAACACGGCGTAGGCACTCAGCCCCGCGCCACGGCTGCTGTTGGGCACCTGCTTGATCGCTTCCACGCCCAGCGCCGGGTACACCAGCGACAAACCGAAGCCAGTCAGCCCTGCACCGATCAATGCCACGCCGGTAGACGGCGCGAGCCACAACAGCGTCAGGCCCAGGGTCTCGATAATCATGCACCCAATCGCTGCGCGGAAGCCGCCAAAGCGGCTGATGGCCGAGATAAACACCAGGCGCGAAACGATGAAACACACGCCAAATACCGTCAAGCAATAGGCCGCGCCAGCCCAGCCGCGATTGAGGTAATACAGGGTGATAAAGGTGGTCAGGGTGCCGTAGCCGATGGACGCCAGGCACAGGCTGGCGCCAAACGGGGCGATACGCCCGAACACCGCCCAGAACGGCAGGCGCTCGCCGCGGACCACCGGCACGGACGGTTTATTGCGGATCAGCACCAGGCCGAGCGCCGCCAGCACCGACAGGGCGATGCCAAGGCTGTTGTAGCCGTATTCGGCGACCATTACCACGCCCAGCGGCGCGCCAATCGCGATGGCGCCGTAGGACGCAATGCCGTTCCAGGAAATCGAGCGCCCCGTATGCTCGGCGCCGACCTGGCCCATGCACCAACTGATGGTGCCCACGCCAATCAGGCCCTGGGCCACGCCGAGCAACAAACGAGCGACGATCAGGATGCCCAGGCTCAACAGCGGCAGGCTTTGCAGCAGTGTTGCCAGCAGCGTCAGCCCGCCGCTGGCCAGGATGCCGCCCAGGCCGAGCACGATTGCGCGTTTGGTGCCCACGTTATCGGACATGCGCCCGGCCATGGGGCGGCTGAGCAGGGTGGCGAGGTATTGCGAACCGATGGTCAGCCCGGCCACCACCGCGCTGAAACCCAGTTGCTCGTGTACGTAGCCTGGGATCACCGCGATCGGCAGGCCGATGCAGATAAAGGCAATAAAGGTGTAGAAGACGATGGAGACGATCTGCAGGGTGATCGACAGTGAACTCGGGGCGGCGGCAGACATGAGCACTCGTTCGCGGGCGGGCGGTGAGGGCATCATCGCAAGGGCTCGGAGGAAAAGAAAGCACCCTAACTATCAACCCGGCTGACCGACAGATACAAAAAAGCCCCGTCGCAGTGGACGGGGCTTTTTCTTGTCGCTAACAGCTGATCGCAGTGCTTAGAAGACCACGCCTTGGCTGCGCAGGTAGTCGTCATAAGTGCCGCTGAAGTCGATCACGCCGTTGGCGCTCAACTCGATGATGCGGGTGGCCAGGGACGATACGAACTCACGGTCGTGGCTGACGAAGATCAGCGTGCCCGGGTAGTTTTCCAGCGCCAGGTTCAGCGCTTCGATGGATTCCATGTCCAAGTGGTTGGTCGGTTCGTCCATGATCAGCACGTTGGGCTTTTGCAGGATCAGCTTGCCGAACAGCATGCGGCCTTGTTCGCCACCGGAGATGACCTTGACCGACTTGAGGATCTCGTCGTTGGAAAACAGCATGCGCCCCAGGGTGCCGCGGATCACTTGCTCGCCCTGTGTCCACTGGCCCATCCAGTCGAACAGGCTCATGTCGTCTTCGAAGTCGTGGGCGTGGTCCTGGGCGTAGTAGCCCAGTTCGGCGGCGTCGGTCCACTTGATGCTGCCGGCATCCGGCGTCAGTTCGTTGACCAGGGTACGCAGCAGGGTGGTCTTGCCGATACCGTTCGGGCCGATGATCGCCACGCGCTCGCCGGCTTCAACCTGAAAGCTGAAGTCCTTGAACAGCGGCTTGCCGTCGAAGCCTTTGGCCATGCGATCGACGATGACCGCCTGGCGGTGCAGCTTTTTGGTTTGTTCGAAACGGATGAACGGGCTCACACGGCTCGAAGGCTTGACCTCGGCCAGCTGGATCTTGTCGATCGCCTTGGCACGGGAAGTGGCCTGCTTGGCTTTCGAGGCGTTGGCCGAGAAGCGGCTGACGAAGGATTGCAGTTCGGAGATCTGCGCTTTTTTCTTGGCGTTGTCCGACAGCAGTTGCTCGCGGGACTGGGTCGCCACGGTCATGTACTCGTCGTAGTTGCCCGGGAACAGGCGCAACTCGCCGTAGTCCAGGTCAGCCATGTGGGTACATACGCTGTTCAGGAAGTGACGGTCGTGAGAGATGATGATCATCAGGCTGGAGCGCTGGGTCAGGATGTTTTCCAGCCAGCGGATGGTGTTGATGTCCAAGTGGTTGGTCGGTTCGTCGAGCAACAGCACTTCAGGGTCGGAGAACAGCGCCTGGGCCAGCAATACGCGCAGTTTCCAGCCGGGGGACACTTCGCTCATCGGGCCGAAGTGCTGTTCCAGGGGAATACCCAGGCCCAGCAGCAGTTCACCGGCGCGGGATTCGGCGGTGTAGCCGTCCATCTCGGCGAACTCGGTTTCCAGCTCGGCCACGGCCATGCCGTCGTCTTCGCTCATTTCCGGCAGCGAGTAGATGCGATCGCGCTCGGCCTTGACCTTCCACAGTTCTTCGTGACCCATGATCACGGTGTCGAGCACGGTGAATTCTTCGTAAGCGAACTGGTCCTGGCGCAGTTTACCCAGGCGCACGTTCGGTTCCAGCATGACCTGGCCACCGGACGGATCCAGGTCGCCACCGAGGATTTTCATGAAGGTCGACTTGCCGCAACCGTTGGCACCGATCAAACCATAACGGTTACCGGCGCCGAATTTGACCGAGACATTCTCGAAGAGCGGCTTGGCGCCGAACTGCATGGTGATGTTAGCTGTGGAGATCAATTACTTTACCTATCAATAGCTTAGGGTGCGCTTATTTGAGCTGGGACCAATTTGGGACCAATCTGGAGCTCTTCCGATTCGCTCCAGTCCGAGCTTGGGTTGATCCAACGCGCATAAGTCGAGAGCAGCATCTGCGCACGATGGCCGAGCTGCTGGGAAATGAAGGCGGGGTTCATGCCAGACATACTGCATATTGTCGCATAGGTGTGACGACAGTTGTATGGCGGTCGACGACGGATGTTCAATGCTTTCGGTGTTGGAGTCCCCTGTAGTGCAGCTCGGTCGTCTGCTTCACGCTCTGCGAGTGCGTCGGTGGCGGGAAAAACCAACGGCGTTTCACGCACCGTCCAAGCAGATATCCGTGCGCTTCGCGTATTTGAGGGGGAGGGCGCCGTGAGGGTAGGGCTGGGGCTCCGTTCGTACAGCGATTGTTTACAGATTCACACGCAAAAATTACTTATTAATACAGTTCCTGTTCCAGCAAAACTTGATACTGCACAGGCTTAAAGCCCTGGCAGGTTATCCAAAAGGGCAATGTCATTTTGGTAAGACAGGAACCATGTCCATGCATCTCCCTCGTATCCTCATTAGTGTCAGTTTGTCCACTGTGTTGCTTGGACTGATCGGTTGCGCACCGACGGCGATAGTGGGGCCCGCCGCCAACACCGTGCGCGTCACTCATAACGAACCTGGCGCCGAGTGCCAGTTCTTGGGGGATGTTACGGGTAGTCAGGGCGACTTTCTGTTTGGCAGCATCACTGGGAACGCGAACCTGGAGACCGGAGCCCGTAACGATCTGAAAAATAAAGCCGCAGCGATGGGGGGCAATCGGGTTTATCTGCTCACTGAGCGAGCGGGCCAAACCGGTTCGGACAAGCGATTGGAGCAAACCAACGTAACCCTTTCAGGAAACGTTTATCGCTGCCCTTGACGGTGAGCCTGGTCGGTTGCCACGCCTAAGTTGAGGGAGATCAGTAATTATCGGTCGGATAAAAGCTCCAGTCGGAACCGCAACTTGTTGGCTGGACGAAATGCGGATCGCTCAATTGCTGCCGCATAAGTGAATCCCCGTTTAACCACGCGTAGTCGATAGAGCAGAGTCGTATGGCTGGCTAAACCAGCGACTTTTGAATTTGATGATCAAATGTCTCTAGAAAGTCGTGCATGCTGAGTTCTCCGAGATCTACGGTTTTAGCGCCGCCGGCCGCGATAAAGGTTATGTCAGTGATACCCAGGACGTTCAGGATCAGTTTCAAATAGTGGGTCGCAATGTCACGGTCTTTAATCGGCGAGTCGTCGGTATATACACCTCCCGAGGCGAGCAGCACTGTTGCTTTTTTACCGGTCACCAGTCCTTTGCCATCAACGCCCAGGGTCAGGCCTTTACGCACCACATGATCGACCCAGGCCTTGAGTGCCGCAGGGACGTTATAGTTGTAGACGGGTGTTGAAATAACCAAGTGATCGGTTTCCAGCAACTCGGCCGCAAGTTCATCGGATAGTTGCAACACCGCTTTCATTTCAGGCGAATGTTGGGGGGCGGGGGTGAAGTAAGCCTGTAACCAGGGGGCTGTCACGAAGGTCAGCGGGGTGTCCGTTAGATCCCGTATTTTGATGGCGCCCCGAGGGTGCGCAGCTTCCCATGCGGCCACGAAGCGGCGAGTGAGCTGTCGGGAAATCGAAGCATCCCCACGTGGGCTGGTTTCAATGGTGAGAAGCCTGGACATGAAAGTAACTCCTGCGCGGTGAGGGGGCGGTATGTTTTGCGTTGTCGCGGTAGGCGATGTGCGACACACTCTACCCAATGCGATCTATAAGCAGGAGTGATGTAAATATGATTGAGTTCATCTGTTTAAGTGATGGAGCATGATCGGAAATCTCAGCCTGGATCAATTGCGGATCCTTGTAACCATTGCCGATACAGGCAGTTTTTCGGCCACGGGACGTCACCTGCGGCGCGCTCAATCTGCCATTAGCCAATCGATTGCCACACTTGAGTCAGTTCAAGGTGTGAGGCTGTTTGATCGCAGCGGTCATCGTCCAAGGCTCACTGAGGTCGGTAGAGTGCTGGTGGTTCAAGCGCGCGCCGTGCTGGCGAGCGCTGCCCAATTTGAAGCAATGGCTGCAAGTACTGCAGCAGGGGTTGAGCCGGAGTTGGCGCTCGCCATAGACCCTTTAGTCCCCAGCGCCCCGCTCATCGAAAGCCTTGGCGCGCTCCGTGAGGCTTTTCCGCATCTGGCCGTGAGTTTCTCTACAGAAGGCTTAGGCGGCGCTGAGCGCCGATTGCGCAACGGCGATGCGGCACTGGCGCTTTGCACATTGATCCCGACGGTGCCCGACGATATCACCGCGCTGGCGCTGCTCAGCGTCGACTTGAGGCCAGTCGTCGCCAGCGGGCATCCCTTGGCCATGTTAGGCCGCCGGGCAACACGGGCAGACCTCAAGCCCTATGTGCAACTGGTGCTTTCCGATCCGGTTTCTCCCGACGGCCCTAGCTATGGGGTGACGGGCAGTCACCAGTGGCGGTTTGTCGATTTGGCACGGCGCCTGGATTTCTTACTCGCCGGGTTCGGTTGGTGCCGAATGCCCGAGCATCTGATTGCGGATCATCTGGCTTCAGGGCGCCTCCGGCCGCTTGAGTTAACCGCCGAACTTCAACGCACACCAGACACACTTACGATCTATGCCGCGCACATGCAAAATCGCTCTTTAGGTAAAGCAGGCCGATGGTTGCTGAATGACCTGACCCGTCGTCTGTGCTTGTGAGGGTACGAAGATGACCGAGGTCGGCGGTTTGGTGACCTGGGCCGAGAGATAAGTTCGGCCGCAGGCGAGGGTTTCATCTGACGGGCAATTGGCTTATTTTCCGTAGCTCGCTGTAACCGACTTTCTGGAGACGCAATGGACATGCCCTCAGCCCAACAGGCGATTGCCAGTAACAAGGACGCCTGGGACGAATCCGCCCGGTTGCACAAAGACACGGATACCTGGAGGACGCTGCTGGCCTCGGTCGCCGAACCGGGTTTTTCGTGCCTGGACCCGACTCTCACCGCCTTGTTGCAAGATGTCGGTGTTGCCGGCAAAGACGTGGTGCAGCTGTGTTGCAACAACGGTCGCGAAAGCTTGTCGTTATTCGGCCTGGGCGCACGCACGGTCGTCGGCGTGGACCAATCCCGTGCCTTTCTCGATCAGGCTCGGGAGCTGGCGGCGCTCTCACCCTACAGCCCGGAATTCATCGAAACCGAGATCCACCATTTGCCCGAGCGTTTGCACGCACGCTTCGATATCGCCCTGGTGACCATCGGCGTATTGGGCTGGATGCCGGATGTGGCGCGGTTCATGCGCCAGGTCGCCACAACGCTGAAGCCCGGCGGCACCCTGGTGATGTACGAAACCCACCCGTTCCTGGAAGTGTTCGACCCGCTGGCAGCCAATCCGCTGCTGCCTGCCAGTTCGTACTTCCAGCGTGAGCCTTTTGTGCTGCAAGAGTCGATCGTCTATGAAGGGCAGAGCGCGGTCGCGGGGCCGACGTCCTACTGGTTTGTACACACGCTGGGCAGTGTGGTCAGCGCAGCGATTGCGGCGCGGTTGCAGATCGCTCATCTGCAAGAGTATCCGCATTCAAATCGCGAAGAACTCTACGACCAGTACGAGGATCAGGCGGCCCAGTTGCCGCTGTGTTTTACCCTGACGGCGACCAAGCGCCAGCCCTGAGCTGTTTTGCGCGTAAAAAAAAGCCCGCCGGGGGAGGCGGGCTAAGGGATTCACTGGAGTAGGTAGGCTTCACCCTATAGACCGGAAGGTGAATGCCTTGTGAAAATCCCGTCGCAAGTTCAGATGGGCGCGGGGCTCAGGATCGACGCACGAATGTACGCATTGTCTGCCCGGGGCCGGTGCTGAATACACACGGTCGCGGCATGCCTTCATCCGCCGCGATGAATACGAACTCGTCTCCTTCCAGGCGGTAGCTGGCCGGCAGCAGCTTGCCCGCGTCATCCCCCATGGCATCGATCCAGGTGATGCTTTTGGGATGGGTGGTGCTGTCCAGGAAGAATCGGCCGGCCAGTAGTCGTTCGCCATCAACGGTGAGCACTTCAAAGTGATCGTCGGTAATGGTGGTGATTGCACCGGGGGCGCTGTGGGCGTCGGGCGGGTTGAGCACGCCGCTGTCTTCGAGCGAGATCTGCTGCCATGTGCCCTGCAGGGCTTGGTAGTCCGAGTCGGAAATGGATGTCATACAAATTCCTTTTTGTTGAGGCGCATAGCACTGAATAGCGCGACCGAACGGTCAGAAAAAGCCGGGTATATACAGGTTTATCCGTAGGAAGCTTCGTGTTATCAGGCTTTTATCGCGATTTTTTCGAGTGAGAGCAGCTATTTAACAAACTTTTGACTACTCTTGTGACAAGAATATTCCTACTTGATGAACGCCAGTGGCAATGATTGCTTGAATGAAGGGAAACAAACTTTAATAGCGTGGGATTTTTCGTCTGACTGAGTGGTCAGATAGCGATTGGTTAGCCTGCTCTGTGGGCTTCAGGGCGTTGTCCCTGATTCTTTACTGGGGTATTCAGGTTTTTGACGGTGATGGCCGTTTAGTATCATTTTTAAGGTGCTTTCATTTTGAATCGAACTTCCCCGCATACTGTTTCTAGCTCTTCAGACGAAATTGACCTGCTTGAACTGTTCCACTCGATTTGGCAGCAAAAAAAACTGGTAGTGGGGTGTACGATTCTGGCGGGCGTGCTCGGCGTCGGCTATGCCTTCCTGGCGCCGCGGACATATGAGGTCAGCAGTGTCTTGCGCCCGGCGGCGATCAATGAACTGGATGCATTGAACCGTTCCGAAGTCTACAAGTTGCCACCGGCCGATGCGTTGTCGAAGGTGGGCGCGCAGTTGGACTCTTATGAGGCGAGGCTGGGCTTTTTCAGATCCCATGAGCAATTGTTCACTGCGTTCCAGAAGCCTGGGCAAAGCCTGGAGCAGAGTTTTGAAGACTTCAACCGCAACTCGGTCAACTTGATTCTGCCAGACCCGAAAAAGTCAGACTCGTTGAGCAGTTATATCCGCCTGGAGTTGCAGTACCCGAGCGATGTGGACGGTGTGACGATTCTGAACGGCTTTGTCGACTACGCCATTGCGGCGGAGCGCGAACAAGTCGGTGCGGACCTCAAGGTGATCGTCAACAACCGCCTGAATGAACTCAAAGGCAAGATCGACGCTGCGCGCGCCAACTACGATACCGATAAGGAATCGAAGATCGCCAAGCTGTTGGAAGATGACCGACTCAAGCGCGCCCAGTTGCAAGATGAACTCAGTGCCCTGCGCCTGCAGATGAAAATGGAGCGTACCAACCGCCTGGCAGAGCTGTCGGAAGCCATTGCCATCGCCAAGTCCATGGGTATCAAAACGCCGACCACGCCATCGTCCATGGCGGATGCCGCACGAGGCGGTTCGAGCCAGGTGATGCGTACCGAGGTCAACAACCAGAAAATCCCGCTTTACTTCCTCGGCACCGAGGCCCTGGAGGCCGAGCGCGTTGCGCTACAACAGCGGACCAGCGACGACTTTACCAACCCTCGCGTCGCCGAGATCGGCAAGGAGTTGCAACTGCTGGAGGTCAACCGTGAGGTTGAAGTGCTGCGCAAGCGTGGGAATGAAGACATCTTCCTGCAGGATGTTGAACCGCTTCGTGCTGAAGTTGCGCGCTTGCGTAACCTCAACATCGACATGAGCAACCTCAAGCTGGTCACCGTCGACCGCCGCGCCCAGGAGCCACTGGCGCCGATCAAACCGAAAAAAGCCCTGGTGATCGCCTTGAGCCTGGTCGCGGGGTTGATCCTCGGCTTGTTCGTCGCACTGGTCCGCCATTTTGTGCTGACCCGGCGCGAAACCGTGCCTTATTCGAGCTTGGACGACGGGCGCTTTTCCCGGCGTGAGCGCAAGGATGATCAGCCGCTGCTGTAACGTTTAATGCGCAAGGGCTTGTCCCATGACAAGCCCCCGTGCCCCCCTCCAATTACAATCAGTGGACAGCTTTTCACAATTCTTAGTTAACCTTTAGTTACAAATTGTGGCTAAATATCGGGCGATGGTTATGAACCGAAGGGCTATCCGCCGGTCGTGCCGCCTATATGTGAATTGTGATTTCATGTGCTGCTATCCAACCTCGGCCGTCGTGGGCCCGCAGGAGCAGCCTGTTTTCTCCTGACTTGTGACGAAATCCATTGAAACTCATTATTGTTTTCCTCTACGTTGCCTCTATTGCGTATGTCCACCTGCGTGGCCGGGTGCGGCATAAACTGAGACGCCAGCTCAGCGATCACTCTACGTTCCTGGCGCCGATCAACTGCTTTCTCTACCTGTTCTCCAAGCTACCCAGCCGACCGTATCTCTCACCCAGCGACTTCCCGGACCTGAGCCCACTGCAGGAGCATTGGGAAGAAATCCGCCAGGAAGCCCATACCCTGATGCAGGCGGGCGCGATCAAGCGTTCGGACCAATACGACGACGTTGGTTTCAACTCGTTCTTCAAGTCGGGTTGGAAGCGCTTCTACCTGAAATGGTATGGCGACAGCCACCCCTCGGCGATGAAGCTGTGCCCGCGCACCACCGAGTTGCTGCAGAGCATCGGCTCGGTCAAGGCCGCGATGTTCGCCGAGTTGCCGCCGGGCTCCAAGCTGGTGCGCCACCGCGACCCTTACGCCGGTTCCTATCGCTACCACTTGGGCCTGGATACCCCCAACGATCCGGGGTGCTACATCAATGTGGACGGCGAGAACTACTCCTGGCGCGACGGCGAACCGGTGATGTTCGACGAGACCTATATCCACTACGCAGAAAACGCCACCCAGAAGAACCGCATCATTCTGTTCTGTGACGTCGAGCGGCCGATGAAGTACCGCTGGGCGGCCGCGTTCAACCGCTGGTTCAGCCGCACGGTGATGGCCGCCGCCGGCGCGCCGAACGACGCGGGCGACAAGACCGGCGGGCTGAACCGTGCGTTTAGCCGCTTGTACAAAATCCGCCTGCGCGGCAAGGAACTCAAGAAGCGTAACCGCACGCGCTACTACCTGGAAAAGTGGGCGATCTTCGCGGTGCTTGCGCTGATCTTCATCCTGATCTGAACCTCGACGTGGCGCGACTCACTGCGGTGGCGTCGCGCCCAACGTGTCCCACATCTGTTTGCTGAGCCTTTGCCTGTTGGCATAACCGGCCCACGGGTCGCCCTTCAAACCCTGCAACCGCTGTTGCAGGTTGGCGACCGTCCACTGCTGGGCACCGCGCAACCCCTTCAACTCCTCGCGACTGACCGGCACCGACACCGGCAGGCCGGGGCGTGCGCGCACTGAATAGGCCGCCACCGTACTGGCACCGCGCGCGTTACGCAGGTAATCGATGAAGATCTTGCCCTGTCGATTCTTCAGCCCGGAGGTGGCGGTGAAGCGTTCCGGCAGGCGTTGGGTCATGAACTGGGCGATCGCTTTGGCGAAGGCTTTCACGGTGGCCCAATCATCGCGGCGCGCCAGCGGGATCATCAGGTGCAGGCCTTTGCCGCCGCTGGTCTTGACGAAGGCTTGCAGGCCCAACTCGTCGAGCACCGACAAGGTCAACTGCGCCGCCTCCAGCATGGCTTTCCACGGCAGGGCCGGATCGGGGTCGAGGTCGAGGACGAACAGGTCCGGGGTTTCGATCTTGTCCGAGGTGGCACCCCAGGTGTGCAGTTCGACGGTACCCATTTGCACCGCACCGATCAGGCCGGCGAGGCTGTCGATCTGCATCAGGCGCGCATGGTCAGGGTCCAGGCGCTGGTCCAGTTGCTTGATATGGGGAATCGCCAGGTGCTCCGAGTGCTTCTGGAAAAATTGCTCGCCGTCGATGCCCTCCGGCGCCCTCAGCAAGGAAACGGGGCGGTGACGCAGGAAGGGCAGCAGCCATTCGCTGATGCTCTGGTAAAACTGCGCCAGTTGCAGCTTGCGGGTGCCGCTGGCGAGATCGATGACGCGTTCGGCATGGGTGATCTGCACACCGGCGAGGGTGACCGACGCGGCGGTCTTTTGCGGCGCGGGCGTGGGCCTGGCGTTCCCCACGCAGGCACCGCTGAGCACGCTTTGCGGCTGGGCTTCGGTGATGTCGTAGTCGCTGGCCGGGCGGGCGTGCCGGTCGTTTTCCTTGATCAGCAGCCACCGTTCCTTGTCGCCGCTGCCTTTGAGGTGGGTGCGTACCAAGGCCCAATCGCCTGAGAGTTTTTCGCCGGCCAGGGTGAATTCCAGTTTGCCGGCGGCGTAGGCGGTTTGTGGATCGTCGTGGGGGTGCCAAATGCCACGGTCCCAGACGATCACATCGCCGGCGCCGTATTGGCCGGCCGGAATGCGGCCTTCGAAACTGCCGTAGCTCAAGGGGTGGTCTTCGACTTGCACCGCCAGGCGTTTCTGGCTGGGGTCGAGGCTGGGGCCCTTGGGCACCGCCCAGCTCTTGAGCACGCCATCGAGCTCAAGGCGCAAGTCGTAGTGCAGATTGCGTGCGTCGTGCTTCTGGATCACGAACGTCAGCGCCGATGCATTGCGCTGCGCGCCCGACGCGGCGCCGGAAGGTTCGGCGGTGATCTTGAAGTCGCGTTTGCGGTTGTATTCGCTCAGGGGCTTTGCCATATCGTGCTCCCTACCTTGGTCGGCTCAAGAGGCCTTTTCGCTGGCTTTTTACACACCTTGCACCCGTGCGATCGCGGGCGTGGAAGTTGCGGTGCGCGGATGCTCGGACAGAACGTGTTACATCTGATGAGAAACTATTTAGTTACCAAAGGCGAACCCAAAGCGTAGCGTGGTATCGAAAGCACGTACTCCTCGTCCCAAGAGGCTTTGTCATGATCACCTGTGTGCGACATCTTGCAGCGTTGGCGCTAGGCCTGGCACTTTGCGCCAGTGCCCAGGCGCAAAACCTGCCCGGCAGCAATGACGCCAACAATAGCCCGATCCACCGGGCCAATCCCAACAGTATGCAGGGCACCCAGCCCAATGCGCCGGCGATTCGCGGCATCCAGACCGGGCCGACCACGCGCACGCCGACCCTGGAAAACGGCGGCATCGGCAATCGCTATCCGCAACGCCAGGCTGCGCCCAGCCGCCCGGCGACGGAAATCAAAGCCCCCACGGTTGACGCCAACGGCAATCGCCGGCCTTGAGCGCCGGTAAGGACCCCGTCTTATGTCTCTACGCAAAACCCTGCTTGCCGCATGTTGCGCAAGCGCCTTATTGCCGCTGACAACGCTGTATGCTGCCGAAGCCCAGCAGTTTCCCAGCGAACAAGGCAGCATCAGCGCCACGCCGATCGCCAAAGGCCTGGATCATCCGTGGGCCGTGGCGTTTTTACCGGACAAACAGGGCTACCTCGTCACCGAGCGTCCCGGCCACCTGCGGGTCGTCAGCCCGGATGGCAAATTGTCGGCGCCGCTGACCGGCGTGCCTGAGGTCTGGGCCAAGGGCCAGGGTGGTTTGCTCGATGTGGTGCTGTCGCCGGACTTCAAGCAGGACCGCCTGGTGTACTTGTCATATGCCGAAGGCGGCGGCAAGGGCGGCACAGCCGGCACTGCGGTCGGTCGCGGGCGGTTGGCGGATGACCTGAGCGGTTTGCGCGACTTCAAGGTGATCCTGCGCCAGGAGCCCAAGCTCTCCACCGGCAATCATTTCGGCTCGCGCCTGGCCTTTGACCGCGACGGCTACCTGTTCGTCACCCTGGGTGAAAACAACGACCGGCCCACCGCCCAGGACCTCGACAAGCTGCAAGGCAAGGTGGTGCGGATCTACCCGGACGGCCGCGTGCCGGATGACAACCCCTTTGTCGGGCAACCGGGCGTGCGCCCCGAAATCTGGTCCTACGGCCAGCGCAATCCGCAGGGCCTGGCGTTGAACCCATGGAACGGCACGCTCTGGGAAAACGAGCACGGGCCGCGTGGCGGAGATGAAATCAACATCATCGAACGCGGCAAGAACTACGGCTGGCCCATGGCGACTCATGGCATCAACTATTCGCTGACACCGATCCCCGAGGCCAAGGGCAAGGTGGTGGACGGTACTGTGGCGCCGCACCATGTGTGGGAGAAATCCCCAGCGATCAGCGGCATGGCATTCTACGATGCCGACCGCTTCCAGGCATGGCAACACAATCTGTTCATTGGCGCCCTGGCCAGCCGGGAGCTGATTCGCCTGCAGTTCGACGGCGACAAGGCGATCCATGAGGAACGCTTGCTCGGCGGCTTGAATGCGCGAATTCGCGACGTGCGGCAAGGGCCGGATGGCTTTTTGTATGTGTTGACCGATGAGGATGATGGGGTGTTGTACCGAGTGGGTTTGAACCAGGATTGAGCAATAAGCCGCAAGCTTCACGCTTGCGGCTACAGGCTAGAGTCCCAACTCCGACAGCCCCGGATGATCGTCCGGACGCCGCCCCAGCGGCCAATGGAACTTGCGCTCGCTGTCCTTGATCGGCATGTCGTTGATGCAGGCAAAACGGTTGGCCATCAGGCCGTGCTGGTCAAACTCCCAGTTTTCGTTGCCGTAGGAACGGAACCAGTTACCCGAGTCGTCGTGCCACTCATAGGCATAGCGCACCGCGATACGGTTATCGCTGAACGCCCACAACTCCTTGATCAACCGGTAATCCAACTCCTTGGCCCATTTGCGGCTGAGGAAGTCTTTGGCTTGTTCGCGGTTGTAGGCGAATTCAGCGCGGTTACGCCATTTGGTGTCCAGGGTGTAGGCCAGGGACACCCGATGCGGGTCGCGGGAGTTCCAGCCGTCTTCGGCCAGGCGGACTTTTTCGATGGCCGACTCGCGGGTAAACGGCGGCAGGGGTGGGCGGGTTTCTGCAGGGGATGACATTGGGCGGCTCCTTAAAACAATAAGGGTTGATCGAAAGTTGCGATGCCTGTGGGGTTAAAGCCCCAATAACGTTCGTGCCATGGATTGCGCCGTATCCGCCGCGGTGGCATCGCCCGTCACCAGGGCCACGGTAATGGCGCCATCGATCAGGATCAGCAGTTGCGCGGCCTGCCGTTGCGGCTCGGGCGTGCCATGGGCTTGACACAGTTCGAGCAGGTACTCGAAGAGTTTGTGTTTATGCGCCTTCGCCAGCAGGCGTACCGGGGCTTGCGGGTCGCCGGTTTCGCCGCTGGTGTTGATGAATGCGCAGCCGCGAAAGTCCGCCGAACCGAACCAGGCCTTGAGCGCGTCGAACACGGCGAGCAGGCGCTCGCCGCTGTCTTCACGGCGTTCCACCTCGGCCCGCAGCCAGTGCATCCAGCGCGCGTCGCGACGTTGCAGGGCCGCGATCACCAGTTCGTCCTTATTGGCGAAATAGCGGTAGATGCTCTTTCGGGAGACACCGGCGGTTTTCACCAGGAAGTCCATGCCAGTGGCGGCGATGCCGTGGCGATAGATCAGCTTCTCGGTGACGTCGAGGATAATGTCGCGGGTAATATCGTTCATGTGTCATACAGTAGAACGATCGTTCTTCTTTCGCAACAAGGTTTTTCACTGACTGGCAACGAGACCTGAGCACCCCCATGGTGTAAGCTCTGGGCCTCTTCGGATTCGACCCATTGCGAGCCTTATGCCGTCGTTCTTCAAACGTTCTCTGTTGCCCAAACTGCGCGCTTTCCCACTCTCCACCGAGGCGATTGAGGTGCTGTCCGGCGCCGCTGCGTTTCGTCGTTGCCTGCTGGAGAAAATTTCCCAGGCTACCCAACGCATCTATATCGTCGCGCTGTACTTGCAGCAGGACGAGGCGGGGCAGGAGATCTACGACGCCTTGCACGCCGCCAAAGCCGCACGCCCGGAGCTGGACATCGTGGTGCTGGTCGATTGGCTGCGCGCCCAGCGCGGGTTGATCGGCGCCGGTAAACAGCCGGGCAACAGCGCCTGGTACCAGGCCATGACCCAAAGCCATGCCACCGAGGTGCCGGTCTACGGCGTGCCGGTGCAGACCCGCGAACTGTTCGGCGTGTTGCACCTCAAGGGCTTTGTGATCGACGACAGCGTGCTGTACAGCGGCGCCAGCCTGAACAACGTGTATTTGCACAAATTCGACAAGTACCGTTTCGACCGTTACCACCTGATCCACAGCGCACCGCTGGCGGATTCGATGCAACACCTGGTGGAGCACGGGCTGATGGCCTCCAAGGCCGTGCATCGCCTCGACTTGCCCAACCCGCCGACGACCCGCAGCTTGCGCAACGATATCGGCGACCTGCGCAGCCGCCTCAAGCACGCGGCCTACGACACCACCAGCGGCCAGTTGCCCAACGGCCACCTGTCTGTCAGCCCCTTGCTCGGTGTCGGTAAGAACAACCCCCTGAGCCGGGTGATCCTCGAACTGATCGCCAGCGCCCAGCATCAACTGACCATTTGCACGCCATACTTCAACCTGCCGCTGCCGGTGACCCGGGAAATCAACCGCGCCCTGGCGCGCGGGGTGAAGATCGACATCATTGTCGGCGACAAGACCGCCAACGACTTCTACATTTCGCCCAGCGAGCCGTTCAAGGTGATCGCGGCCTTGCCGTACCTCTACGAAATCAGCCTGCGCCGCTTTGCCAAGCGCCATCAGCCGATGATCGACAGCGGCCAATTGAACCTGCACCTGTGGCGCGACGGCGACAACACCTACCACCTCAAAGGCATGTGGGTCGACCAGCGTTATACGTTGCTGACCGGCAACAACCTCAACCCACGCGCGTTCCGCCTTGACCTGGAAAACGCCTTGCTGATCGATGACCCCAAGAGCGAGTGGCTGGAACCCCGGCGCACCGAGCTGGCGCAGATTTTCCAGCACACCACGCGCATCGAAGGTTATCAGCAGTTGCAGACCCTGGTGGATTACCCGCAGGCAGTCGGCAAGTTCCTGCGCCGCGTCAGCCGCGTGCGGATCGAGCGGTTGTTGTATCGCATTCTGTAACACGGGCATCGCGCAACGAACTCTCTTGCTGCCTTCAAAGCCTTGAGAGTTCGCCTACACGCAGCGCTGGCCCAGGCGGGTATGTTTTCTCTCGACAGTTCTTAAGGACAAGAACTCTTGCCATTCACTGGTAGAGAGGAACTAGAAATGTCGCCCGTCTCCCCAATCCTTCATGCCCGTTCGCCAATTCCGCTGGCGCTGAGCGCCGCGCCGGCGCTGATTGGCAGCATCATCCCCGAAACCGTTGTGCGCAACCGGCGCGCGGCGCCATCCGACCTACCGGCCAGTGCGGCGCCGCCATGGACCTTGCGGCCAGCGCCGGCCACGTCGGCGGAGGCCGATCATCAGTTACACACGGCGTTGAGCACCTCGGCCCTGCGTCAGTTAGCAGACTCGAGCGTCCAGATTCCCCATGGCGCCACGATTCGTCCAGGCTTCGAGGCGCTGCGCAGTGCCTTCAATACCGCCGAGATGCGGGCCTGGGTCGCCAGCAAAGGGATGGCCCTGGATACCGTCGTGGTCAAACCCGACTCGGTCAGTGGTTGGGTCGTCGACAGTGGGGTAGCGACACAAAAGACCTTCACCTTGAACGACACCTCGGGATGGTGGCAGGTCAGCGCCAGGCTGCGCGCCGCCGCTGCCGCCCTGGATGTGGCAAGCAACGGGCTTGCGTATGTGCATCCTGAGAGCGAAGGCTTGTCTCGCAACGCGGTGTTGCAGGGGTATGGTATTCCCCCTCCGCACACCGCCGACGAACTGCAGACCGTGCGCCAGGCACTCTCGACGGCGGACTGGTCCGCCTTGTCGCCGGAGGTCAAGGGGCGCCTGGAGCAGCGCAACCTGAGGGCTAGAAAAGTCATCGACGTGATGGACGAGCGCGTGCATCTGGCGGGCACCTTGAGTGAGCGCGTGCGGCACCTCTCCGATGAAGACGAGGTGCTGCTGGCCGGCGTGCAAACGCCGATCAGCCGCACCTCGTCGCTGGCGATTGACGGCGCCGAGCAGGCAGCGGTCAGCGAGGTGCTGGCGTCCCATGGGTTGTCGGTGCCGAAGACGGCGCGGGAGGTGCGCAATATCCTGCGCTGGCTCGACGCTGCGCTGCCGCCAGCGCCGGCGCTGGGGGACTATACGCAGTTGATCGCGCGTCAGTGGGCCCCTGGCGTCTTGTCCGACGCCGACAAACGCTTCGTGGCGGAGTTGAGCGATGACGATACTCCTGGCAACAAGCCTGCGGTGAACCTGCTGCGCGTCCTGGATATCCGCGGGGTGCTTGCTCTCAACAGCGCAGGCACCTTGCGCGCCGACGCTGATCGCTTCCTCGAGCAGGTCCTGAACAGCCCCGTGGCGTTGAACTGGGGCAGGGCCGTGGCGCGCAATCGCCAGTTCCAGGGCGCGTCCGGCAGCGATCAACTCTCGACGCTCGAAGCCAAGCAGTGGGTGCTGGCGGCCATCATGCTGCAAATCGACCCCGACGCCCCGGGACGCCCCGGGACCATTGCCGGCTATGACATCTACCAACCTGCCAACAATGGGCGGACGCTGGCCTCGGTACGCACGGATATCGAAACGCACCTGTGGAAAAAAACCTCACTGGACCCCAAGGTCGCGCCCCTGTTGGCCCACCTGTTTCTGGCCGCTGCCGCCCCTGAGTTTCTGATTCGGGATGTTCCTTCCACGCTGCGCATGGGGTCTGCGGAATGGGCGGATTTGCGCCTGGGCGTGACCTTTGCCGAACGTCAAGGCGGCGCGGGCAGCTCGCGGGCGATGAGTTACCCGGAAATCATGGCGCTTGCCCGACTGGATGCACGCACTGCGGACGAGGCGGCAGTGCTGGATAACCACGGCGTCGACGTGTTGCTGGACTGGGGCTTGATGCAAGGGGTTTACGCCAAGACCGCCGACGGTCGCTATACACCGCAGCACTACGAGCAGGCCAGTGAAGCCTTTCAGGCCCAGCGCGAGCAACTCCTGCAGGCCCTGATGGCGTTCAAGACGCCGCTGCCGACACGCCGGGACCAGGCGGTCGCGAACCTGCAGAAGGTGTTCCCGGAACTCAGCGGGCCCCAGTTGCAAGCGTTGCAGGTCTACGTTGCGGACCCGGACGAGCGCCGCAACATGAAGGTCTCGGAACCCAAGATCCGTTCGCTGATCGAGACCTATATGACAGGCGACCTGGTCAGGGACCGCTGGATGCTGCTGGAGGCTGACACTCCCGGCGCCACTGGCGCTGCAAGAACGCCCTTTTCAAATACACGCCCAAGTCGCACCGAACAAGCCGCCATCGTCAAAAACGTGCGCGCCCTGAATGCCAGGATCAACCGTTTGCCCAGCCTGCCGGGGCAAGTGGTGAGCGAAGTCGACGGCTACCTGGCGAGCCTCAAGCAAGGCTTGGGCATTACCACCAAGCGCATGATCGCCAACTTGCCCCTGGCTGATCGCCAGGCCCTGGAGTATGGCGCCGTCGAGCTGTTTACCCTGCGCGAACAGATCGACGGGGTGCCCACGCTGGACCAGACATCCGCGCAAGTCGAAGCGCGACGAGGGCGCAAAGGCACGCTGATCCGCTGTGACTACAACGGGGGGATCAGCTACTTTGAAGTGTTCCCGGCCAAGATGATGATCGTTAAGCGCACGGACTTACCCGAGCAACTGGTGCTGGGCGGCACCCTCGAAGAGACGCAGCGCACCTACGGACGTTGGGCGCCCTCGACGGTCCTGTTGCAGAACGGCGCAGTGGAGCCGTTCGACTTCACCGCCTACACCTCCGATGCCTTGCCGCGATCGGACGTTTCGTCCGCCGGCATCATTATCGATAAGCTCGGTGATACCTTGCCGGCCGTTCCCGCGGCTGCGGATGGCCGCGTGAGCGCGGCGGTGCCCAACAGCTTTGCATCGCCCCGCAGCCAAGCGATTGTCGACCGGATCCTGCAGGGCAATTTCATTCATCACCGCGACAGTGTGCTCAAGTATGCCCAGGGCCAATTACCCCTTGAGCAACAACGAGAAGTGTCGCAACGCAACGACAGTATTTTGCTGAGCATGATTCCGTTTGTCGGGGCCATCGTGGACCTGGCCAAGGGCAATATCATCGAGGGTACGCGGGGCTTGTTGATCGATACGGCCGGTGCGTTTCTAGGTGGCGCGGGAACGGCGGTGCGCTCGTTGGTCAAATCCACCAAGGTCGTCGCGCCTTTTGGCGCCAAGGCATTCCGCGTGCTGGAAAAGGGCGTGAGCGTGGTCAGCGCGTTTTTGAATCCGGTAGATGGCGCTGCCGATCTGTTGGTCAACAGTGCCAAAGGCGTGCTCGCCTTGCCTCGCGCGTTGAACAGCGCGCCCAACGTGTCGGCGTTCGCGAACATGCTCGCGGCGCAGGAAAAGTTGCGCACATTCTTCGGCGTACACGCGGCAATAGATCGCGCGGTGGCAACGCACAATGGGCACCATCAAGGCGTGCCCATTCGAGCGGTGCAGATGGGCGCGCATTGGTATGCGGCCAATCCTGAAAGCGGCTTGCCGGTCGGTACGCCGTTGGAAGGGTACCGACCGTTGAGCGAGACCTAGAGGGCTCAGTTCAAACCCAGTTTGCCGCGCAGGGTCGACAGGTCTTCAGCCAGGGTATTGACCGGGCCGACCAAGGCTTTGCGGTCGTTTTCCTTGACCTTGTCGTAGGTCTGGAAACCGCCGTCCGCCGTCTTGTACTTGGCCAGGATCGTGTCCACGCTGGCGAAGTTCTTGTCGACCTTGGCCAGGAAGGCCGTGTCCTGTTTCTCGATCTGGCCGCGGAACAGGTCGACGATTTTCTTCGCGCCGTCGATGTTGCCCTGGAAGTCATACAGGTCGGTGTGGCTGTAGCGGTCTTCCTCGCCGGAGATCTTGGTGGCGGCGACTTCTTCGAGCAGCGCTGCGGCGCCGCCCACGACTTTTTCCGGCGGGAAGGTCAGGCCGGCCACGCGCGTCTGCAGGTCCTTGACGTTGTTGTTCAGGCCGTCGGCCAAGGCGTCGAGGCCGTGGGTAGTGTTTTCGGCGAACAGGCTGTACTCGATACGGTGAAAGCCGGTGAAGTCGTCGGCTTTCACGCCTTTTTCGTGGTCGTCGACCCGCGAGTCGATGGCCGCGTCGAGGTCGCTGAACAGCTCGGCGATCGGTTCGATGGCCTCATAATGCACGCGGGTCGGCGCATAAAGCTGCTTGGCGGTGGCCAGGTCGCCTTTTTTCACCGCGTCGGTGAACGCCTGGGTCTGGGTCGCCAGCTCAGCGATTTGTTCGGTGACGTAGATCTTGTAGTCCGACACCGGGCCTACCAGGTCCAGCGGCGCCGTGGCGGCGAAGGCCGCCAGGGGTGAGAGGGTGATTAACAGCGACAGCGCGAGAGTCGACTTGTTCATGGGACGGTTTCCGCTTTAAGTGTTGGCAGGGGGTTGAACGTGCGTTGCAGCAAGTAGCGTGCGCCCGATGAAATCCTTCGGTCCCGTTGCCCCCGGCAAGGTGAAGAAATACCCGCCGCCGACTGGCTTGAGGTACTCCTCCAGGGGCTCGCCGTTGAGCCGGGTTTGTACGCTGATAAAACCTTTTTCCAGGTCGGCCTGGTAGCAGATGAACAGCAGCCCCATGTCCAGCTGACCGTTTTTGTTGACGCCGTTGGAGTAGTTGAACGGCCGGCGCAGGATCAGGTTGGCCTGGGTCTGCGGGGTGCGCGGGTTGGCCAGGCGGATATGGGCATCGAGCTTGGTTAGCTTGCCTTGCGGGTCTTTGCTGTAATCGGGCACTTGGGCTTCGTGCTGGCCACCCATGGGCGCGCCGGTGGGCTTGATGCGGCCGATGATGCTTTCCTGTTCCTGCAGCGGCGTGCGGTCCCAACGCTCGACAAAATTGCGAATGATCCGCACCGCCTGATAGCTGCCATTGGCCGCCCAGGCCGGTTCGTCACTGCCGGGCTGCACCCAGACCACTTGGTCCATGGTCTTGGCATCGTTGGAATTCGGGTTGGCCGAACCGTCACGAAAGCCCAGGAAGTTGCGCGCACTCTGCGCAGGCTCGCCGGGGCGGGCGGGCGCCTGTGGCGGCACGCTGCCTTCCTGCTTCCAGCGCACCAGCAGCAGGTCGGGCAGGTTTTTCACGATGTCGCGCAGGGCGTGGATATTGGTGTCCGGGGTGTTGGAGCAAAATTGCAGGCTCAGGTCGCCGTGGCACTGCGCCGCTTCCAACGCATCGTTGGGGAAACCGACCATGCGGATCAGACGCTTGGGTTTGGCTGCGCTGAGGCCGAAACGCTCATCGAACAGCGATTCGCCGACCGATACGGTGATGGTCAGGTTATCCGGCGTAACCACCGGGCCGAGGATGCCCGAATCGGTGGGCGGCAGTTTCGGGTCGACCTGCGGCACGCTGCCGCCGGTCATCAGGAAGCTGATGCGCTCGTTGAGGGTGCGGAACAGCCGCTCCAAGTCGTCGCGATCAGCAGCCAGGACATCGAAGGCCACCAGCATGCCGCAGGCCGGGCGCGGGGTGACGATGCCGCTTTGGTGCTTGCCGAAAAAATCGTGATGGTCCTGGGTCTTGTCGCTGCGCGGGGCGGTGGTCACTTGCTCGGCGGCAGCAGCCATGGCCGGGCAGCTCAAGGTGCTGCCGGCAAGCGCGGCACCGGTGGCGGCCATGCCCAGCAGGACGCGACGGCGTTGAAGGTCTAACGGTGGTAAATCACTCATGTATGCGGTCGTCTTCACTGTAGGCCGGAGAGGCCAAGGGCGGGGTCGATTCCATCGAGTGCGGCGGCCAGTACCTTGGCCTTGTCGGCGATCTGCTTGCGCTGATCGGCGGTAACACGGTCGTAGCGGCTGAACTGGCCGTCGACTTTCAAACCATCGAGCGCCGTCTCGAACGCGGCGAGGGCCGTGTCGATGTTCGGCAACAGGTCGGCGGCGGACTTGCTCAGCAGCGGACGCATCAGGTCCACCACCTTGCGCGCGGCATCCAGGTTGGCGGCGAAACCGTTCAGGTCGATATGGCTGTAGCGCTCTTCTTCGCCACTGACGGCGCGCACGTCGGCCAGGCTATTGAGGTTGCGCACCACGATGCTCACCAGTTGTTCCGGTGGCAGCGACTGCGCCAGCAACTGTTGTTTGAGGGTGCCGACGTCGCTCACCAGGCGCTGCGCCAGCGGGGCCAGGCCATCGAGGCTGCGTTGCTGGAACAGGCCGTATTCGAGGCGGTGGAAGCCGCTGAAGGCTGGGTCCTGCTCGCGTTTTTCGAAATAATCGGCGCGGGCGTTGATCGCGTTGTCCAGTTGCGCCAGGCGTTGCGACGCCGCGGCGAGACGCTGATAAGCCTCGCGGGCCGGCACATACAGCGCCTGAGCCTGGGCCAGGTCACCGGCGTCGATCGCTTGTTGCAAGGCGGTCGTGGCCTTGATCAGAGCGCTGGCCTGGCTGCTCAGGTACACACGGAATTCCGACAACGGCCCGATAAACGCCACCATCGACGGCTTGGCCTTGGCTTGGGCGTCGGATGCCGCCGTCGGCGTTACGTGCAAGGTGCCGCGCGGGTTGCTTAACAGGCCGCAGGTAATTGCATAGTCGCCGGGCAACAGATTGGCATTGATCACCTGGCTCAGGCCCGGCGCGATATTTTCGCGTTCTTCGACCACCAGCACGCCGTCGAGGATCTCCCATTCCACCGCGCGGTCGGAGCGGTTGATGATGCGAAAACTCGCGCGCCCGGCCGCAACAGTCAGCGCGTTGGGTTCGCAGGCGTGGCCGTGAATGGTCACGACGGTTTCATCTTGGTGGGTCTGGCGCTTGGTCGCTGCCAGCTGCGAGGCATAGTAGAACAGGCCGCCGGCGGCGATCATCACGACCGCCGAGCCGGCTACCGCCCAACGCAAGGCGCGTGGCGGCGAGGCCGGTTGAGGAGTTGGGTTGGACAAGGGACGGTCCTTACGGGTGAGAAACGGAAGAGGGCGCGGCGACCGGCTTGGCGGGTGCCGCGGGCAGGAAGAACATCGCCAGGGCCACCACCAGGTAGATCAGGTAGGCCCCCAGCGTGCTGACGGTCGGCGCATCCTGATAGCCGAACATCCCGGCGAGTACCGAGCCCACCGGGCCATCCATCGGCAACGTCGCGCTGACATCGAACAGCACGCTTTGCAGGTGGTTCCACACGCCGGCTTCATGCAGGGCCTGCACGGAGTTGGCGAGGATGCCGGCGGCCACCACCAGGATGAACAGGCCGGTCCAGCGGAAAAACGCGCCGAGGTTCAGGCGCATGCTGCCGCTGTAGATCAGGAACCCGACGATGATCGCCAGCACCAGGCCGAGCAGGGCACCCAGCGGTGCGCCGGGGCCTTCACTCTGCTGGAACACCGCCAACAGGAAGAACACGGTTTCCAGGCCTTCACGGGCCACGGCGAAAAACACCATCAGGATCAGCGCGGTGACTTGGTGGCGCGAGCCGGCCAGGGCATGGTCGAGGGATTGGTGCAGCGAATGTTTGATCGAGCGTGCGACCTTGCGCATCCAGAACACCATGGAACTGAGTATGCCCACGGCGACCAGGCCGACCACGCCTTCGAACAATTCCTGCTGCTTTTGCGGAAATTCGGCACTCATCAGTTCCAGGCCGCCACCGACCAGCAAGGCCAGGGCCGCGGCGAGGAAGACACCGACCCACACGGCGGGCATCCACTGGCCACGGCCGGTCTGTTGCAAGTAACTGGCGATGATGCCAACGATCAATGCGGCTTCAATGCCTTCGCGCAACATGATGAGAAAGGGAACAAGCATTCGACACCGCAGGGAAACTGGATAGGAAGCCAAGTTGTAACATAATGATACTCATTGCCAAACAAGAAACATTGACCTTTACTGAACGGCGGCTGAACGGTGGTGGCAAAGCTCAAGCGCCCTTATGATGCACCCCACCTTTTGTGCCGTTGGATTGCCCCACACCCATGTCGGAAAAAGACACCATCTCCATCCATCTTGTGCGCGAAGCCCTGTTGCAGAGCTGCGCGTCGGGAGCAGCGAGCGTTGAGGCCTTGAGCAAGGCGGGCATTGCTCCCGAGCTGCTGTTGCAGCCTGGTGCACGTGTCTCGGCCACGACCTACGCTCGGTTGTGGCGCCTGTTGGCGCGGCGCCTGGACGATGAGTTTTTTGGCATGGACCCGCGCCCGCTCAAGTCCGGCAGCCTGGCGTTTCTGTGCCGCGTGGCCATGGCTCAACCGACGGTGGCGGCCGGGCTGGAAACCGGCTTGGCGTTCCTGTCATTGATGTTCGAGCATTTGCCTGCCCAACTGGTGCGCCAGCAAAGCCTGGCGGAAATCGTGCTGCTCGAAACCGAGCCTGAGCCGCGCCGGGCGTTCAGCTATTTCACTTATTGGATGATCGTCCACGGCGTCGCCTGTTGGCTCGCGGGGCGGCGTATACCGATCCTGGCCATTGAACTGCGCTGCCCACAACCGGATTTTTGTGACGATTACCGGGTGATGTTCTCCGACAACCTGCGTTTCGACCGACCGCGCACGCGCATGATCTTCTCCGCCGATTGCCTCGACCTACCGATCAAGCGCAGCGCCGAAGAACTCAAGCGTTTCCTTGGCCACGCACCGGCCAATATCCTGGTCAAATACCGCGACCCCGACAGCCTGGCCACGCGCATCAAGCACGACCTGCGCCAGATGCCGCCCGACATCTGGCCGGAAACCGACGGCCTGGCCGCCAACCTGTGCATCTCCGCCTCGACCCTGCGCCGCCGCTTGGCGGAAGAGGGGCAAACGTATCAGGGGCTCAAGGACAGCGTGCGCAAAGAGTTGGCGATTGTCTGGCTGGCCGAACCGCAGATCAGCTTTGCCGAAATTGCCACGCGATTGGGATTTGCCGATGCCAGTTCGTTCTACAAGGCGTTTCGTAAATGGGTCGGGTCGAATCCGGGGCATTATCGTAGTTTGATTTTGAACGAGACAAATCGCCTGTGATGGAGTGGGTGTACGGGATAAAGAGCCAAACTCAGGCACGCTCCTCTATCGAGAGATCACTGCGGGAAGAATTAACAAAAAATGCCCGTGCATTGATTGCATGATTGGCAGCGAACATGCCTTGAACATATTCGGGGATGCCTTGTGACCGCTTCACGTTGGGATGGCTTTCAAGAAACGAAAGGCAATCGTCCAGCTTTCGTTAAATAAGGCGATTGCCTTGTATTTTACGTCTGTTTCAGCTTGCTGGCCGTTGGCATCAAAAGCACCCAGACCAGATATGAACATATGAAACGCCTCGCCATCAATTACGTCGTTTTCATAAAACCGTCTGCCGACTTTTTTAGTTCGTTGGTGGTGATCGATGTCATGTCGTAGTCTTTCAAAAATGCTTTCAGATCATCAATCGACTCTTGTTTTCGAAGCTTCAACGTGTCCGAAGCTTTTGATTCTTCCGTTATCGTGAATGTATTGATAACCTGTTTCGGGTTCTTTATCTGGAACGGGTTAGACGCTTTGGTGTACCTCATTTGTTCCGCAGTCAATAAAACGGCCATAGTGAAATCCTCCATTAGTCGAAACGTACACTTTTATATCGGGCCACTCTTGTACCTACTTTAAAAAAGTGCCGTGACCGAATGGGCCGTGGGGCAAAGAATTGGCTGGATGCGACCAATCCAAGGAGATTTTTACATCAGAAGGCGCTGATGGCCTTCGTGCCCGTTGCATTACTGTGGTCATGTTATTTAACGAAAACAGTCTGTTGGAATAGATGCGAGGAAGTGTCTGACAGCGATTAGCTTGCGAGGGGTAGTCTATTTCCAAAATTGATCTACCGCGTGCAAATCCACCGGCTAAATCCGCGACAGCGCTTGAGCCGTTAATTAGATTACGACGCCATCTTCATTCAATCAGGAATGCATGCATGGCAAGCAACAGGCTCACATCAACCGGTTCCCTTCGCCCACTGCGGCTGAGAGTTTTTTAATGTCTCAGCCCTACGCGTTTATCAATGATTGGCAACAAACCTCAGTTGAACTCAAGGCAAGATTGCGCTTGAGCCAGCACGCCGAAGCCAAGTTCGACAGGCTCAATACCCATATTCGAAACGTTGTGGTGCTGCCGGGGCAGTTGGTCATCATCGGTGATGACTCCACGGCGTTGTGCAAGCCGGAAGAGCATCTGCTGATGCAATCCGCCTGGCGTATCCGCCATAGCGTGATGGCCGAAGGGGGCGACGCCTTTGCCCTGCAAAACTACGATTTGTTGCAGAAACTGCTCGGCTACACGTCGCTCGGTATCGGCACGGCGGGGGATGCTTGGAATCGCCACTTGAAGGCGATCGTCAAAACCCTGGAAGAAATCGATGCCCTGCATAAACAGGCGTTGCGCCGAGGCGGTGGCGCAGCGCGGGAGGAGTTTTTGGCGCGTCGCCAAACGCTGTTCGCCAAACTGGAGGCACAACTGCGCGGGTTCGCCCGTTACGGCACGGGTTTGCGTAATGAAGGCTCGATCAAGAAAATGCTCGGTATTTCCACCAAGAGTTATTTGCATACCGGGGAGATCAGTCGATATGCCGAGAGGATTGCGCGGATTTCCAGGGTGGCGAAAGTGCTCAAGGCAGGGACGCCGTTGGGGATTGCTTTGAGCGCTGCGTCCACTGGGCTGGAGATCAAGGAAGCCTGTTCCACGGGGAGGGAAGAGCAGTGTACGAAGGCTAAGTATGTGGAGGTGGGGAAGCTGGCAGGAGGCGTTTCATTAGGCGCTGCCGGAGGGTTGATTGGATCGAGTTTGTGTCTTGCCGTACTGGTACCAACAACGGGTCCAGGTTCGCTGGCTTGTCTATTAATCGGTGGCGCGGTGGGCGGCGTCGCAGGAGGCGCGCTTGGCAGTAGGGGTGGGGAATTAGTGGGTGAAAAGATCTATGAATATTAACGATTTCCTAAGTTCTCATATCATTTTCTGGTTTGAAATAGCGTTGTGTATTTCACTCGGCGTTGCCTTGCTGATCTATGTTTTTCTGGCCTATCGGCGTTTGGAATACATGGAGCGCCTTCTGAATAAATGCAGTTTCGTTGTGTTTCACGCCCAGTTTTGGGGCAACTCACCGCGAGGGAGAATGATGCGATTCGGCGCGGTCGCAGTAGCAGTATTGCTGCCAAAGCGGAACTTAAAACGTGGTGTCATTGACTGGCAGCAAGTCCAGGAATTTCCTCGCTGCCTGAAAAACTTGTTCCGTGGTATCTATTTCGTCATCGTCGTTGTCTTTATGTACGGCATCGTTTTTTGGCTGCCTAAATGAAATAGTGTTTAGTAGGAATATTTTTCTTAAGTTGCCGAGCCAAAAAGCCCCGTGATCGAATGGGCGGCGGGGATTGGCAGCAGAGGTGGGGAAATGGTGGGTGAAAAACTCTATGAGTATTGACAACTTTCTAAATCCTCTCATCTTTTTTTGGATTGAATTAGCCTTGTGTGTTTCGGTCGTCGTTGTCGTACTAATAGGTGTTTTCCTGGCCTATCGACGGCTGGAATACATGGAGCGGCTTTTGAATAAATGCAGTCTCGTCGTATTTCACTCCCGGTTTTGGGGAAACTCCGCGCGAGGAAGAATGATGCGGTTGTCTGCAATTACAGTGGCAGTACTACAGCCAAAGAGGAATTTGAAGCGCGGCGTTATTGACTGGCAGCAAGTTCAGGAATTTCCTCGTGGCCTTAAAAACCTGTTCAGGGGAATGCTCTTCGTTGGTGTGGTTTTCTTTGCCTTTGGTACCTATTTTTGGCTTTGCAAATAGTGTTAGGTATTGACTATTTCTTAAATTCTCGCGTTATGTTTTGGTTTCTGGTGGCGTTAATACTCTCTATCAATATCGTTGTACTAATAGGCGTTTTTCTGGCCTACCGACGTCTCGACTACATGGAGCGCCTTTTGAACAAATGCAGTCTCCTTACCTTCCACTCTAAGTTTTGGGGCAACTCGCCGCGAGGAAGAATGATGCGGTTATCTGCGGTTGCAGTAGCCGTATTACTGCCAACATGGAATCTGAAGCGCGGTGTCATTGACTGGCAGCAAGTCCAGGAGTTTCCTCGCAGCCTGAAAAACTTGTTTCGTGGTATCTATTTCGTCATCGTCGTTGTCTTTATGTGCGGCGTCGTTTTTTGGCTGCGTAAATGAAATAGTATTCAGTAGGAATATTTTTCTTAAGTTGTTGAGCCAAAAAATCCCCGTGATCGAATGGAGTACGGGGTAAAAAACTGGCTGGATGCGACCAACCAAAGAGACTCTTTACATTGTCTGGTACTAGTGACGTTTCGCGTCATTTGCGTTGCCGCAGTCATATTGGTTAACGAAAATATTCCATTGGAATAGCTATTAGGAAGTGTCTGACAGCTATTGGTAGGCGAGGGGAAGTCCATTTCCCAAGTTGATCGACGATGCGCGAATTTATCTGGTAAATCCGCGACAACGCTTGAGCCGTTAATTAGATTACGACGCCATCTTCATTCAATCAGGAATGCATGCATGGCAAGCAACAGGCTCACATCAACCGGTTCCCTTCGCCCACTGCTGCTGAGAGGTTTTTAATGTCTCAGCCCTACGCGTTTATCAATGATTGGCAACAAACCTCAGTTGAACTCAAGGCAAGATTGCGCTTGAGCCAGCACGCCGAAGCCAAGTTCGACAGGCTCAATACCCATATCCGGAACGTTGTGGTGCTGCCGGGGCAGTTGGTCATCATCGGTGATGACTCCACGGCGTTGTGCAAGCCGGAAGAGCATCTGCTGATGCAATCCGCCTGGCGTATCCGCCATAGCGTGATGGCCGAAGGGGGCGACGCCTTTGCCCTGCAAAACTACGATTTGTTGCAGAAACTGCTCGGCTACACGTCGCTCGGTATCGGCACGGCGGGAGATGCGTGGAATCACCACTTGAAGGCGATCGTCAAAACCCTGGAAGAAATCGATGCCCTGCATAAACAGGCGTTGCGCTGAGGCGGTGGCGCTGCGCGGGAGGAGTTTTTGGCGCGTCGCCAAACGCTGTTCGCCAAACTGGAGGCACAACTGCGCGGGTTCGCCCGTTACGGCACGGGTTTGCGTAATGAAGGCTCGATCAAGAAAATGCTCGGTATTTCCACCAAGAGTTATTTGCATACTGGAGAGATCAGCCGGTATGCCGAGAGGATTGCGCGGATTTCCAGGGTGGCGAAAGTGCTCAAGGCAGGGACGCCGTTGGGGATTGCTTTGAGCGCTGCGTCCACTGGGCTGGAGATCAAGGAAGCCTGTTCCACGGGGAGGGAGGAGCAGTGCAGGCAGGCGAAATATGTGGAAGTGAGCAAGCTAGGAGGAGGGGTTCTGGGGGGGATGGCAGGTGGGTCTATGGCGGCAGCTTTATGTTTCACCGTACTACCCCCTACAACTGGGCCGGGATCATTGAGTTGCCTGTTAATCGCAGGTGGGACCTTGGGCGCGGTTGGGGGCAGTCTTGGAAGCGAGTTGGGTGAGTACGCAGGGGAGAAAATTTATGAATATTGACTACTGGCTCAATCTTCCTCTTAAGTTCTGGTTTAGTGTGAGCGTTCTGTTTGTAGTCCTTAGCATCAATGTAGTCGGCATTTTCCTGATGTATCGACGATTGGATGAAATGGAGGATCGTTTAAATAAATGCAGCCTTGTCACTTCTAACAAACAGTTCTGGGGCGATTCGATACGAGGAAGAATGATTCGGCTGTGTGCCGTCACCTCAGCGGTTGTTATGCCGTGGTGGAACATAAAGCGCGGTACTGTGGATCGGCAGCAAGTTCAGGATTTTCCTCGCGGTCTCAAGCGCTTGCTTCAGGGAAAGATCCTTGGGGAAGTACTTTTTATGACGTCTGCCATATCCAACATATTTTATAAATGGCTAACACGCTGATCAGCGACACAAAAAAAAGCCCCATGACCAAACGGACCACGGGGCTAAAAATTGGCTGGATGCGACCAACCAAAGGAGCTCTTTACATCACTTGGCCGTAGCGACCACCGTATCCGGCTGCCAACCGCCACCCAGCGCCTTGTAGATCGCAACAATCCCGCGATACAGATCAACCTCGGCCTGGGCCTGGGAGTCTTCGGCGGCCAGGCGTTCGCGTTGTGCGTCGAGCAGCACGAGGAAGTCCACGGTACCTTCGCGGTAGCGGATCGCGGCGAGGTCGGCGGCGGCGCGGCTGGATTCGCTTTGGCGGATCAGCGAGACCAGGCGTTGCTGACGCTTGCCGTAGTCGCTGAAGGCGTTCTCGGATTCTTCCAACGCCAGCAACACTTGCTGCTCGTAGTTGGCCAGGGCGCCATCGGCCTCGGCATCGGCGCCGCGCAAGCGTGCACGCACGCTGCCCAGGTCAAACGCGGCCCAGGTGATGCTCGGGCCAAGGGCCCAGGCATTCGCCGCGGATGAACCGATCTGCGAACCGCGCCCGGCGGTGAAGCCGAGGAAGCCGCTGAGGCTGACCCGTGGGAACAGGTCGGCCTTGGCCACGCCGATGCGCGCGGTGGCGGATGCCAGTTTGCGTTCGGCACTCAGAATGTCCGGGCGCCGTTGCAGCAGTTGCCCTGGATCGCCGATCGGCAGCGCCTTGGCAATCGCCGGCAAGTCTTTCGGGCTCAGGTCCACGCTCAGCTTGTCGGGGCGCTGGCCGAGGAGAGTGGCGATGCGGTTGCGCTCGCGCACTTGTTCGGCCTGCAGTTGCGGCACGCTGGCTTCCACCGCTGCGAGGCGCGCGTCGGCACGCTCCACGTCGAGTTGGTCGCCCACGCCGGCATCGCGCAGGCTGACGGTGATGGTGCGCGACTCCTGCTGGTTCTTCAGGTTGTCCAGGGCGATGCGTTCACGCAGTTGCGCGCCGCGCAGTTGACCGTAGGCGTCCACCAGTTCGGCAATCAGCGTGACTTGCAGCTGGTACAGGTCGGCTTCGGCCGCTTGCTGGTCGGCGTCGGTGGCTTCCAGGTTGCGCTGGATGCGGCCGAACAGGTCCAGCTCCCAGGCCATGTCCAGGCCCAGGTCATAACGCTCGCTGTTGACGCGCTTGGTGGTCTGACCAGGGATTTGCCCCTTGGCCAGGTCACTGCTGGCGCGGCTGGTGATGGTCGGCATCGCGTCGTTGCTGGCGTCATCGCGGATCGCCCGTGCGGCCCGCAGGCGGGCAAACGCCACACGCAGGTCGCGGTTACCGCTCAGCGACTGGGTCACCAACTGGTTCAGAGTCGGGTCGTCGAACTGCTGCCACCAGATGCCTTCGAATTTCCCGTGGTCGTATTTTTTGGCATCGGCGGCAGCCGTGATATTGGCCGCCTCCGGGGTCTGGGTTGTGTAGTCCGGGCCCACGGCACAGGCGCTCAGCGCCAGGACCAGCAAGCTCGGCAGAAAGACTTTCACACTCATTGCTGTGTCTCCAGCTTCAAGGCCTTGGCCGCTTTGCGCGCGTCCTGGCGCTCCACATAGCGACGGATCAGTACGTAGAACACTGGTGTCAGCAACAGCCCGAAGAAGGTCACGCCGATCATCCCGGAGAACACCGCCACGCCCATGGCATGCCGCATCTCGGCACCGGCACCGCTGGACAGCACCAGGGGCACCACACCCATGATGAAGGCGAACGAGGTCATCAGGATCGGCCGCAGCCGCAGGCGGCACGCTTCCAGCACCGCGGCGAGCGGGTCGAGGCCTTCCTGCTGTTTATCCTTGGCGAACTCGACGATCAGAATCGCGTTCTTACAGGCCAGGCCCACCAGCACGATCAGGCCGATCTGGGTGAAGATGTTGTTGTCGCCGCCCGAGATGATCACCCCGGTGATGGCCGACAACAGCGTCATCGGTACGATCAGGATCACCGCCAGTGGCAGGCTCCAGCTTTCGTATTGGGCGGCCAGTACCAGGAACGCCAGCAGCACACAGAGCGGGAACACGAACAGCGCGGTGTTGCCCGAGAGGATTTGCTGATACGTCAGGTCGGTCCACTCGTAGGTCATGCCGTTGGGCAGTTCATCCTTCAGCAGTTTTTCAATCGCGGTCTGGGCCTGGCCGGAGCTGTAGCCCGGTGCAGCGTTGCCGTTGATTTCCGCGGTGATGAAGCCGTTGTAGTGCATTACGCGGTCCGGGCCGGAGGTGTCGCTGACCTTGATGAAGGTCGCCAGCGGGATCATCTCGCCTTTGTTGTTGCGCACTTTCAACTGGCCGATCTGGTCTTCATCCAGGCGGAACTGCTGTTCAGCCTGCACGTTGACCTGGTAGGTGCGGCCGAAGCGGTTGAAGTCGTTGGCATACAACGAACCCAGGTAGATCTGCAGGGTGTCGAAGATGTCGCTGATCGCCACGCCGTGGGTCTTGGCCTTTTCGCGGTCGATGGCGGCATCGACCTGGGGCACGTTGACCGTGTAGCTGGTGAACAGGCCGAACAGCTCCGGCGTGCTGCGGCTCTTGGTGATGACGTTCTGCACTTCTTTGTACAGCTCTTCGTAACCCAGGTTGCCACGGTCTTCGATCTGCAGGCGGAACCCGCCGATGGTGCCCAGGCCCTGTACCGGCGGCGGTGGGAAGATCGCCATGTAGGCTTCCTGGATGTCGCTGTACTTGCCGTTCAGCGCACCGGCAATCGCACCGGCGGACATGCTCGGGTCTTTACGCTCGTCGAACGGTTTGAGGGTCACGAACACGATGCCGCTGTTCGGGCTGTTGGTGAACCCGTTGATCGACAGGCCCGGGAAGGCCACGGCGCTTTCCACGCCCGGCTGTTTCAGGGCGATGTCGGACATGCGCTTGATCACGTCTTCGGTGCGATCCAGGCTCGCGGCGTCCGGCAATTGGGCGAAAGCCACCAGGTATTGCTTGTCCTGGGCCGGTACGAAACCGGTCGGGGTGTGGGCAAACCCGAACCACGTCAGCACCATCAGGCCGGCGTACAGGAACAGCGCGATGCCGCTGCCGCGGATCACCCGGCGCACGGTGCCGACGTAACCATGGCTGGCTTTTTCGAAGAAGCGGTTGAACGGCCGGAACAACCAGCCCCCCAACAGCTTGTCGAGCACCTTGGAGAAGCGATCCTTCGGCGCGTCATGGCTGCGCAGCAACACGGCAGCCAGGGCGGGGGACAAGGTCAGCGAGTTGAAGGCCGAGATCACCGTCGAAATCGCAATGGTCAAGGCGAACTGCTTGTAGAACTGCCCGGTCAAGCCGCTGATGAAGGCCGCGGGAATGAACACGGCGCACAGCACCAGTGCCGTGGCGATGATCGGCCCGGTCACTTCGCTCATGGCCTTTTCAGTCGCCTGGAACGGTTCCAGGCCCAGCTCGATGTTGCGCTCGACGTTCTCCACCACCACGATGGCGTCATCCACCACGATGCCGATGGCGAGTACCAGGCCGAACAAGGACAGTGCGTTGAGCGAGAAGCCGAACAGGTGCATCACCGCAAACGTACCGATCAGCGAGACCGGCACCGCCACCAACGGAATGATCGAGGCGCGCCAGGTCTGCAGGAACAGGATCACCACCAGCACTACGAGGATCAGCGCTTCGAACAGGGTATGCACCACCGCCTCGATGGAGCCGCGCACGAAGATGGTCGGGTCGTAGACGATGCTGAAGTCCATGCCTTCGGGGAAGCTCTTCTTCAGCTCCGCCATCTTGTCGCGCACTTCGTTGGAGATCTGGATCGCGTTCGAGCCTGGGCGCTGGAAGATCGGGATCGCCACGGCCGGCTGGTTGTTGAGCAACGAACGCAGGGCGTATTGGCTCGAACCCAGCTCGACCCGCGCGATGTCTTTGAGGCGCGTGATTTCACCGTTATCGCCGGCGCGAATGATGATGTTCTCGAACTCTTCTTCCGTGACCAGGCGGCCCTGGGTGTTCACCGACAACTGGAAGCTGGTGGCATTCGGTGCAGGCGGCGCACCCAGCGCACCGGCGGCCACTTGACGGTTCTGCTCGCGAATCGCGGTCACCACATCGGTGGCGGTCAGGTTGCGCGAAGCGGTCTTGTTCGGGTCCAGCCAGACGCGCAGGGAGTAGTCGCCCATGCCGAACAGCTGCACATCACCCACGCCGCCCAGGCGCGCCAACTCGTCCTTGATGTTGAGCAAGGCGTAGTTGGACAGGTAAAGCATGTCGTAACGCTGATCCGGGGAGGTCAAATGCACCACCATGGTCAGGTCGGGGGAGGCCTTGTCCACGGTGATACCGATGCGCGTCACTTCCTCGGGCAGCTTGGGTTGCGTGCGCGTCACACGGTTTTGCACCTGCACCTGCGCGTTGTCCAGGTCGGTGCCCAGGGCGAAGGTGATGGTCAGGGTCAGTTTGCCGTCGGCGGTCGACTGCGAGGACATGTACAGCATGTTCTCGACGCCGGTGATCGCCTGTTCCAGCGGCGCGGCGACGGTTTCGCCGATGACTTTGGGGTTGGCGCCAGGGAAGTTGGCACGCACCACCACGGTCGGCGGCACCACTTCCGGGTATTCGCTGATCGGCAGTTGGAACAGCGAGATCGCGCCAGCGATCAGGATCAACAGCGAGAGCACCGCTGCGAAGATCGGCCGCGAAATGAAGAACTTGGAAAAATTCATCTTGAGTCGTATCCCTTAACCGCGTGGAGTCGCGACGGCTGCGAGCTTGGGCGCGGTTTTTTCCGGCGCCACTTGCTCCAGGTTGCTGGCTTCAAGCGCTTGTCGTTGTTGGGCCAAGGCGGCGAGGGTTTCCTTGCTGGCCATCGGGATGGTTTCCGGGGCGACCGGCGCACCCGGGCGCACACGCTGCAGGCCCTTGACGATAATGGTGTCGTCTTTGTTCAGGCCGCTGCGCACGATGCGCAAACCTTCGATCTTCGGCCCCAGTTCCACCGAGCGGTAGGCTGGCTTGTCGCCTTCCATCACCAGCACGAACTTCTTGCCCAGGTCGGTGCCGACCGCTTCATCGTTGATCAGCACGGCGGAGTAAGTGCCGCTGCCGACCAGTTTCAGGCGGGCGTACAAGCCAGGGGTGTATTCGCCTTTGCTGTTGTCGAATACCGCGCGGCCACGGATGGTGCCGGTGGCCGGGTTGACCTGGTTGTCGACGAAGTTCATCTGGCCCAGGTGCGGGTTGCCGGTTTCATTCGACAGGCCCAGGTACACCGGGGTGGTCGCGCCACGGCGACCCTGGCGGGCGAGTTCGGTGTACTTGAGGTACACGCGCTCATCGGCGTCGAAGTAGGCGTAGACCTTGTCGGTGGAGACCACGCTGGTCAGCGCGGTGACGTCGGCGGTGACCAGGTTGCCAGCGGTGATCTCGGCACGGCTGACACGGCCGCTGATCGGCGCGATGACGCGGGTGAAGCTCAGGTTCAGCTTGGCCAGGTCCAACTGCGCCTGGATGCCGGCGACAGCGGCGCGGGCTTCCTGGGCGGCGGTGGTGCGCGAGTCGGCCAGTTCGGCGGAGATCGCGTTGCTCTGACGCAGGCGTTCGCCCCGTTGCGCTTCGTTATCGCTGCGGGTGGCGGCGGCTTTGGTCTGTTGCAGTTGGGCTTCGAGGCGGCGCACCTCGGCCTGGAACGGGCGTGGGTCGATCTGGAACAGCAGGTCGCCTTTCTTCACGAGGGCGCCTTCGGTGAAGGCCACCTGATCGATCTGGCCGGACACCCGTGGACGGATCTGCACGGTTTCCGGTGCTTCCAGGCGTCCGGTGAATTCGTCCCACTCGTTGACCGGTTGCTCAAGCACCTTGGCCACGCTGATTTTTGCAGGAGGCATGGCGGCCGCTTGTTCCGGGGTTTTGCCGCACGCGCTCATCACCGCCACGGCCAGAATCGCCAGGGGCAAGCGTAAGTGTTTGAGTGTCTGTTCCATGAGGTGTATCCGCCAATGTATTTGAGATGGGCGGATCATGCGCGGGGAGCTGCTAGGTCACGAATCGAATGAAGCAAAGATAACTATCATTCGGAATGATATAAGCGCGGAGTGAGCCCTCTAGTCTGCGGGTTTCATTAGGCAGCTATCAATATGCTTGATGACAAAGGCATGTTGCGCGCGCTGCAAGGAACGCCGCAATGCCTACCTGGCACTGTCGCTCGCCAGCTGCGCAACGATGCGTTCTATCAACATTCTCACCCGTCTGGGCTGAATGCGCGTGGGCGGGTAGACGATGTTCAGCGCTGTGCGGCCCAAGTCGTAATCCTCGAGCACCTCGACCAAGCGGCCGGCGTCGAGGTCGGCACGCACGTCCCACACCGATTTCAAGCAAATCCCGTGGCCGGCCAGGCACCATTGGCGGACCAGCGCGCCGTCGTTCGCCACGCGGCGGCCACGCACCATGATCCGGTGGGTCTGCCCGTGCTGCATGAACGCCCACTCCCGCGAAATATTGACGCCGAAGCGCATCACCAGGCACTCGTGCGCGGCCAGGTCCTCGGGGTGTTGCGGGGTGCCGTGGCGCGCCAGGTACAGCGGTGATGCACACACCACTCGGCGGTTTTCGCCAATCAGACGGGCATGCAGGGTGCTGTCGGCCAGCGCGCCGAAGCGCACGGCGAAGTCGATCCCCTGGCCGACGGGGTCGACATAGCCATCGCTGAGGTTCAGGTCGATGCTGACCTGCGGGTGCTCCTGCATGAACTGCGCAAGGATCGGCTCGATGTATTGGCGACCGAAGTCTTGCGGGGCGCTGAGGCGGATCGGCCCGCAAAGGGTGTCGGCGCCCAGGCGAATGCTGGTGTGCAACTCGTCGGCGTCTGCCAACAGGCGATGCGCGCCATCGACCAGCAGGCGGCCTTCATCCGTGAGGTTGATCGCGCGGGTGGTGCGCTTGAGCAGGCTGGCGCCGTAAAAACTCTCCAGCTGCGCCAGCCGTTCCGACACCGAGGCCGGCGATAAGCCCAGTTCCCTGCCGGCGGCAGACAGCCCGCCTTTCTCGACGATCAACAAAAACAGCTCAAGGTTCTTCAGCAGCATTATTCGGTTTTTCCGAAAGTGATTTTTGATTTCAGCTCAATTATCAAAATAAACCTAAAGGACTAACGTTGCATCCGTGTTTATTCAACGGAGTTACCGTCATGTCATCTGTGAACCTGCAACGGCGTACCTTCCTGGCCCAGGCGGGCGCGGGCGCCGCGGTGTTGACCGCCGGATCGCTGCTCGGCAGCGCCAACGCGAGCGCGGCGCAGGCCGGGCAGAGTGGGGCGGCACCGGCTGCGCGCCAGGCCAAGGGTGGTTTCTGGCCCGGCGACACACGGCTTGTGGTCTCGATCTCGATGCAGTTCGAGGCCGGTGGGCAACCGCTGAAGGGCACCGACAGCCCGTTTCCCAAAGTGGACTTCCCCGACAGCGTGCCCGCTGACCCGGCCACCAATACCTGGTTCGCCTATGGCTACCGCGAAGGCATTCCCAGGCTGCTCGACCTCTGGGACCGGCATGGGGTGAAGGTCACCAGCCACATGATCGGCGATGCGGTGAAGCGGCATCCGCAGTTGGCCCGGGAAATCGTCGCGCGCGGACACGAGGCGGCGGGCCATGGCCCGCGCTGGAGTTCGCAATTTGCCATGAGCCGCGATGAAGAACGCACGTTCCTGCGCCAGGCCGCGAGCATGGTGCAGGACGTCACCGGCCAGCCGGTCAGCGGCTACAACTGCAATTGGCTGCGCCGTGGCCCCAACACCCTGGCGCTGCTGCAAGAGCTTGGCTACGTCTATCACATCGACGATGTGAGTCGCGACGAGCCGTTTATCGAGCAGGTCAACGGCCAGGATTTCGTGGTGGTTCCGTACACCTTGCGCAACAACGACATCGTCTTGATCGAAGGCCGCAACTACTCACCGTCGCAGTTCCTGGAACAGGTGAAGCTGGACTTCGACCAGCTGTACGAAGAGGCCGGCAGCCGGCGCCGCATGATGTCGATCAGCGCCCACGACCGCATCAGCGGTACGCCGCAAATGGTCCGGGTCTGGGATGAGTTTTTGCGCTATGCCAACAGCCACCCCGGCGTGGCCTTCATGCGCAAGGACGCTATCGCGCAGTACACCCTTAAAAGCCCGCTTAGCCTGCGCGAACACGAGACCCTCTGAGCCCATCACCCAAGGAGATTTTTCAATGAAACCCTCACCTATAGCGCGCGTTTGCCTCATCGCCACACTCTTGACCTCGACCTTTTCCGGCGCCGTCCTGGCGGCCAGCACTGAACTGGTCAAGCCGGGTGTGCTGGTGGTGGACAAGAGCCTCCCGCCTGCGCAACTGGCGCTCATGGAAACCGCCGCCCGCCGTTATGACACCTTCTGGGATACCGGTGACGAAAGCCTGGCCCGTGAGGCGCTGGCCGCAGATTTCATCGACAAAACCCCACCGGCCGGACGTAAACAAGGCCCCGAAGGCCCGTTGCTCGCCTCCCGGGCGTTTCGTGAAGCGGTGCCGGACCTGCGTTGCGAGGTCGAACACATGCTCATCGCCGGCGACCGCGTGGTGGTTCACCTGCATTTTCGCGGGCACTTCACCGGCACCTTCGGCCAGATCAAGGGCGGTGGGCAGCCCGTGGACTTTATCGCCACCGATATCTATCAGATCGACAACGGCAAGATCGCCGCCAACTGGCACATCGAAGACAACCTCACCTTGATGAAACAGTTGGGCGCCCTGTAATCCTTGAGAGGCATCGCGTGCCTGACACTTCGGGCCAGGTCGAAGCATGCTGGGGTGGCAATTTTTTACAATTGCGGCTTCTATTAGCAGCGGTGCTGCCACGCGAGGAAACCTCATGACTGCGTCCATCGATCCCGGCCTGCTGGCTATCTATGAAGCCTGGCACGCCAGCGTCTGTGCCGGCGACCTGGCCGCGACGGCGGCGTTGTATGCCGAGCAGGCGGTGTTCGAAACGCCGCTGGTGCTGGCGATCTACCCCGACCACGGCAGCGGCGTGCTGGTCGGCCGGGGGACGATCCAGCGGTTCATGGAGGACAGCAAGCGCCGCTTTCCCAATGACCTGGCTGAGTGGTATCGCAGCGATAAAGCCTTCATCAACGGCCGCAACCTGACGTGGGAATACCCGCGCAAGACGCCGACGGGGGAGCAGGTCGACCTGATGGAAATGATGGAGATAGAAAACGGCTTGATCACCTGCCACCGCGTGTATTGGGGCTGGTATGGCGTGCGCTTGCTGGCGCCAGTGCTGGCGAAGGCGCAAGCGCTGTGAACCCGCGTGCGGCGGTTGCGATCATTGGTGGGTCGGTGACCGGTGTCGCGGCGTTTATCCAACTGGTGCGCGCCGGCAACGCCAAGCGTATCGACATCATCGATCCCGAGGGGCTGGCGGACTCGATTGCCTTCGGCGTCTGCGAGGACGTGCTGTTATGCAATACCTCGGTGCAGACCCTGTCGATACTGGACGATGAGCCGCACGACTTTCAGCGTTACCTCCAGGCGCAGGGCATCGACGTCGGCGAAGACGCGTTTGTGCCACGGACCTGGGTGGCGGGCTATCTCAAGCAACGCTATGCCGAGTACCGCGATGTGGCCGAGGCCCGGGGCATTGCGCATCGGATCGTGCGGGCGACGGTGCGGCATATCCAGCCGGTCGCGCGCGGCGACTATCGCCTGGTGCTGGATGACGGCGGCGACCTGCGCGCCTGTGCCGTGCTGGTCTGCACCGGCAGTGCCGCGCCGTTCGTGCCGCCGCTGGTCAGCCCGCATGCCGGTGCGCCGGGCATTTTCTCCACGCCATACCCGGCCAAGGCCTGGCTGGACAGCCTGGATAAACCGTCACGGGTCTTGGTGCTGGGCAGTCGCCTGTCGGCGGTCGACAGTGTGTTGCTGCTCTGCGGCGCGGGGCACCAGGTGCTGATGGCGTCGCCTTCCGGGCGTTTGCCGGGCGTGCGTACCGCCACCCCCCGGCGTGGCGCGGTGGCCCTGGATGAAGCGCGATTCGCCCGGCTGGACCTGGAAAACCCCAAGCTGTACTGGCACTTGCTGCGCATCGTTGCGCGGGCGACCAAGGCGATCAATGGCCGCTCGCTGCGCGAACAAGTCGATCGCAGCGCGGAGCCCATCCGGCGCCTGCGCGGCGAAGTCGCCTTGGCCCGACGGGGCGCGACGGACTGGCAGAACCTGTTGGTGCAGTGCATGGACCTGGCCGACGGGAAGTTGCGCGCGGCGCCGCCCTCGGTGCGCGTGGCGGCGCTGCAAAACTGCTGGGAAGCGGTCGGGCGTTACCTGTTCGCGGTGCCTTTGCAGACCGCAACCACGCTGCTGCGCCTGATCGACGAAGGGCGCCTGCAGCTGGCCGCGCACTTGCCGACACAGCTTGAGTGGCAAGGCCAATGGCGGGTCCACGATGCCCAGGGGCGCATCGAGGCGGTGGATGCGGTGGTGTGCGCCAGCGGTTTTCATAAACAGTTTTTCCATGCCTCGCGCAACGGCCTTGAGCTGCAGGTGCCGCCGGCAACGCCGTGTACGCCGCCTTATGTGTCAGCGCAGTTGCAGGTCAGCCTGCCCGGCGCCGAAGCGCCGGAAGACATCTGGCTGCTGGGCATGGCCTCGTACCTGGCGGCGCCGATGGTCAATTCGGTGTACCAATCGGTGCGCCAGGCCCGCGAGGTGGTGATGCTGCTCGCCGAGCACCCTTCATTCATGGACAAACACGCAACCGAGGCAGTGGCATGAAAGTGTATGGCGACAGAGGTTCGAGCAATACCCGGCGCGTACTGACGACCGCCGCTTACCTGGGGCTTGAGGTCGAATTCGTCTTCCTCGACCTGTTCAGTGGCGAGAACCGCACGCCGGAGTACCTGGCGCTCAACCCCAACGGCACGATCCCGACCTTGGTCGACGGCGACGTGGTGCTGTTCGAAGCCTCGGCGATCATGATTTACCTGGCGGAACGGGCCGGCTCGTCATTGCTGCCCGCGGGCAATGCCAAGTACGAAACGCTCAAATGGATGTTCTGGGCCGCCGAGCATTTTCGTCGCGGGCCCACGGTGCTGATCGAGCAGCGGTTCATGGACCGCCTCAAAGGCCGCGCCGAGAACCCGACCCTGGTGGCCGAAGCGCTGCAGGCGATCCACCGCTACACGGCGGTGCTCGACGGGCACTTGCGCACCCGGCGCTTTGTGGTGGGCGACGCGTTGAGCCTGGCGGACATCGACCTGGCGGCCCCGCTGAGTCATATCCCGCGGACCCAGGCGCCGTTTCTGGAGTATCCCCATGTGGCGGCCTGGTACGCGCGGATCAATGCGCTGCTCGCCTGGCAGCAGAGCGGGGTGGCCCAGGAGCGCCGCATCGCCGAAATCGAGCGCTTGTTCAGCTCGCAACAGGTGCCGGCATAAGGGTTTTCCTGGCCGGGGTCACGGCATGCAGCGGTGCTTCGAGATGGCGCAGGTGCTCAATCCCCAGATGCAGCTTGAATGCCCGCCAGCCCGAGCCGGTCACATGTACCGCGCGCGAGCCGGCGGTTCGGCGCAGCCAACCCAACTGGCAAAAAGTCTCCAGCAGGTGGGTGCCGAGCGGCCCGGCGATGTGGTGTTGCCGTTCGGTCCAATCCAGGCAGCGGCGGGCCTGGAGGTGGTCGTGCAAGCATGGCTCGCCGGCCTGCGGGTTGAGTGACTGCAGCCACTCGGTACCACGCCGGGTGAGCACGTATTCGCGCTCGTCGCTTTCAAGGAGAAAACCCTGCTCCAGCAGGCCTTGGGTCACCGCTACGCCGACCTGGCCGGCCAGGTGGTCGTAGCAGCAACGGGCAAAACGCAATTCATGGGCCGAACGGTTGGGCAGGCTACGCCACGAACTGGTTTGCGGTGCGACCGCCGCCAGGCTTTCCAGCACATGGGACACATCGGGGCCGGCCAATTGATAGAAGCGGTTGCGGCCCTTGATCTCCACGGTGAGCAAGCCGCCGTCGAGCAGCTTCGCCAGGTGCGAACTGGCCGTCTGCGGCGTCACGCCAGCGGCATCGGCCAAGGCGCTGGCAGACATCGAACTGCCATCTGCCAGGGTGATCAGGATCACTGCGCGCACGGGTTCGGCGATCAGGTAGGCGATGGATGAGATTTTTGGCTGGGTCATTCCGTCGAACTCCGTGCTGTGCCAGGTGAAATCGGATTTCAGGATGACATAAACATAAACACTTCGACACAGCTCGAAGCGTTTATCCCAGAAAGCTGCATATAGTCGAGCCGCCCCCTTAAAGGACGCTCGCGGTCATGACCTCCAACACCCGCTACCAACGACAAGTACTGATTGCGACGAGTCTGAGCTATGTGGTCGTTATCCTCGACACTTCGATTGTCAACGTGGCAGTGGAATCGATTTCCCGCACCTTTGGCTCGGGTATCACCGGGCTGCAGTGGGTGATCAACGCATATACCCTGACCTTCGCCAGCCTGCTGCTGACGGGCGGCCTGCTGGGCGATCGTTTCGGCGCGAAGAAAATCTACGCCGTCGGCCTCGGCCTGTTTGCCCTGGCCTCGGCGTTGTGCGGCCTGGCCACCGACCTGCCGGAGTTGGTCGGTGCGCGGGTCCTGCAGGGGCTGGGCGCCGCGTTGCTGGTGCCGTGTTCCTTGATGTTGATCAACAGCGCTTACCCGCAGACCCACCAGCGCGCCGGCGCCATTGGCGTGTGGGCCGGGTGCGGCGGCATCGCCATGGCGGCCGGACCGCTGGTGGGCGGTGTACTGATCGAGCTGTTCGGCTGGCGCAGCATCTTCTTGATCAACGTGCCGATCGCCCTGGTGGGCGTGTGGCTGACCTCGCGCATCCCGTCTTCGGCACCGTTGGCGCCAAACCGGCACTTGGACGTCACTGGGCAAGTCGCCGCGATTATCGCGCTGGCGACCTCGGTGGCGGTGCTGATTGAAGGGGCGAAGCTGGGGTGGAACTCCGAATGGGTGTACGCCTGCGTGTTCGTGGCCTGTATCGCCTGGTGCGTGTTCTTTGTGACCGAAAGCCGCCACAAGGACCCGATGCTGCCGCTGCAGTATTTCCGCAACCCGGTGTTCTCGGGGGCGACGCTGCTGTCGCTGGCATCGGCCTTGGTGTTCTATGGCCTGTTTTTCCTGCTCAGCGTGTACTTCCAGAGCGAGCGTGGCTGGTCGCCGCTGGACACCGGGCTGGCTTTCCTGCCACTGACCGCCATGGTCACCCTGGGCAGCTTCACCTGCGGCCGGCTGACCCGTGCGTATGGCGCGCGCGCCGTGCTGTGTGCGGGGTTCGGCCTGTACACCGTGGGGTTTATCGGCCTGTTCGCCCTGGCCAGTGACGCACCGTACTGGCGTATCGCAGTGTGCTACCCGGCCGTGGGGTTCGGTGCCGGGATCATCACCCCGGCCGCCACCTCCGTGCTGATGAGTGTGGTCGACCGCGCCAAGGCCGGGGTGGCGGCGGGCACGCTCAATGCCAGCCGCCAAAGCGGCTCCGCCTTCGGCGTGGCGATCTTCGGCGCCTTGCTCACCTCGATTCAGCCCCTGGGCGATGCCATCGACGTCGCCGTCAGCGTCGCCATCGGTTTGTCGTTGCTCGCCATGCTGATGGCCGCCCTGGTGTTGAAAGCGCCGGCGGCGCAACCCGTGGAAAGTTGATGGACCTGCACCTGTAAAGGCAATTGCCCGGCACGTTTTCGTGACATTCGCGAGGCGTCGCTGCACCTGAAAAACATCATCAATAGGGATAATGATCATGAATCTGCGTTCTGCACCTGCAGTTGTCGATATGGCGGGGATCGGCATCGGTCCGGCCAACCTTAGCCTGGCGGCGCTGGCCCAGCCCAAACCGAGCATTAGCGCAGCGTTCTTCGAGCGCAGCAGCGAATTTCAATGGCATGCGGGGATGATGGTGCCCGAGGCCAAACTGCAGGTGCATTACCTCAAGGACCTGGTCAGCCTGGTGGACCCGTCCAACCCGCTGTCATTCCTCGCTTACCTTGCGCAGAAAAAACAGCTGCTCAGTTTTATCAACGCGCATTTCGAGCAGGTGCTGCGCCGCGAGTTCAACCAGTACTACCGCTGGGCGTGCAGCCAGCTGCCGAATCTGCATTTCAACAGCGAAGTGCGTTCGGTGACGTTCGATAACGGCCTGTTCCTGCTCCAGGGCGATACCTGGGCGCAACCGGCGCGCCACCTGGTGTTGGGCACCGGGCAGCAACCGTCGATCCCGGCGTGCGCGCAGGCGCATCTGGGCGATACGCTGTTTCACTCCTCGCAGTACATGACCCGCAAGCGCAGCTTCAAAGACCAGCGCGTGGTGGTGATCGGTGGCGGCCAGACCGGGGCCGAAATCATCCAGCACCTGCTGTCCGACACCGCCGCCTTGCCCGCCAGCGTGACCTGGGTCTCGCGGCGCTGGAATTTTTCGCCGCTGGATGAGTCGCCGTTTACCAACGAGCTCTACACCCCGCAGTACAGTGACCACTTTTTCGCCCAGCCCGAGGCCGTGCGCCGGCCATTGCTGGTCGAGCAAAAACTGGCGAGCGACGGCATTTCCCAAGCGTTGTTGCAGTCGATTTATCGCCGCCTGTACGAGCTCAAGCACGTCTTGCAGCACCCCTGTCACATTCGCCTGCTGCCCGGGCGCGAGTTGACCGCGATTCAGCAGCGCCCCCATCACTGGAGCCTGTCGATGGCGCACGGGCACAGCCAGGTGCAGGAGGAACTGAGTGCCGACACCGCGGTGCTGTGTACAGGCTATGCCTACCAGATGCCGGCGTGCCTGGCGGCGCTCGAATCACGGATTACCCGATGCAACGGCGAGTATGTCTTCAACGATGACTATTCCGTCGCCTGGGATGGGCCGCAGGGCTCGGCCATCTATGTGCAAAACGCCGCGCGCAGCCAGAAAGGCATCGCCGACCCGAACCTGGGCCTGATCCCCTGGCGTTGCGCGAACATCATCAACAGCGTCAGCGGGCAAGCCCTGTACGACTTGGATGAGCCCGAGGCGTTCGTCCAATGGGGCGCCAACGAAGTATTCGACGAGGTCGGCGATGCGCGTTTCGATCGCCTGACCGCTCTCGCCAACTAGACCCAGGAGCCCGGTCATGGAACCCATCACACTTGCCCCCAACGGCAATGCCCCGGTGATTCGAGAAACCGAGGAGCCCGTGGCGCCGGAAGGCGTGCGCCTGTACCTGCACCACTTTGCCGGCAAACTGGCCAATGCGCCGATCCAGTCATCGCGTTTCACTCTCGAGCCACACAGCGCGACGGACGAAGACAAGCACGCCGTGAACGAAATCTGGTTTATCAGCGGCGGCGAGCTGGACGTCTTCTACGACGGCACCTGGCACGCGGTCAGAAATGGCGAAAGCCTTTATTTCGCGCCCTGGCGGCCGCATTTCGCGCGCAACAACGGCACGACCCAGGTCCAGGTGTTTTCGGTGTGGTGGGCATGAGCATGGAGCAGCACTTCGACCTGGTGATTGTCGGAGGCGGCATTATCGGTGCCTGGGCGTTGCATCATGCGACGCAACGCTATCCCCACTGGCAGATTCTGCTGATCGACCGCTACCGCATCGGCGACGGGGCCACCGCCCATTCGGCGGGTGTGCTGCTGGCCACCGGCCGCTCGCCGCGCGAACGGCGCCTGGCCGGGGAGAGCGCCGAGCTGTATCGGGCCCTGCGTGATCGCCTGGGCATCCGCACCACCCAGGCGCCGGTGTACTGGCTGGCCGAACGCAGCTTTAGCGCAGACATCGAGCAGGCCCTGGTCGATGCGCCGGTTCAGCCCGCCGACCTGTGCGCGCCGGACCTGGGCTTACGCCTGGGCGCCTCACTCAAGGTTGGCGCGAACGAAAGCCTGTTGCGTGGCGGCACCGCCGAAAGCTATGAGCCACCGCTGGTGGCGCGGTTGCTGATCGGCCACAGCCTGGCCAGTGCCCATGTGCGCTGCATCGAAGGCGTGGGCGTGCAGCAGATCGATGCGCTGGGCAGCGGCACGCGCATCACCCTGGCCGACGGCGCCACGCTGCGCGCCCGCCGCACCCTGGTTGCCACGGGGCCGTGGGTCAGCGAGCCGCCGTTCGACGCGCTTGCCGCGCGCCATGGGCTGCGGGTGAAGAAGGTGGTGGCCCTGCATATCGACGGCGTACCGCCGAGCAACGCCGCGGCGCTGTTCTTGCCGCAATCCGACGCTTACCTGATGCCATTGGCGGCGCGTAACCAGTGGTTGTTCAGCTTCCGGTGCGATGAATGGGACGTTGCGCCGCGCAAACATGCACTGGAAATCAACCGCCACGATGTGCAGGTGGCCACCCGCACGCTGGCGCACTACCTGCCCGAGCTGGTGGCCCGCTGTCGCGGCGGCCGGGTGTTCTGCGACAGCTACAGCCCCGGCGGAGAGTCGCAGGTGAGCTTCGACGCCGGGCAGAACCTGGTGTTTGCCGGCGCCGGCAGCGGCGCCGGTTTCCGCCTGGCACCGGGCATTGCCCGCGAAGCCGTGGACCTGCTCGTCGCCCAGTGGCCCGATGCGCCCGCTACCGCCAAACCCACCCTTTCTACTGTTTCGATGGATTGAAAAGATGACCGCTATCGCCGCGCAAACCTTCTTCCTGATGCCCATCCCGCCGACTCCGAACGGCAGGCTGCACCTGGGGCATATCGCCGGGCCGTACTTGCGCATGGACATGCTGGGGCGCTACCTGCGCAGCCAGGGCCATCGTGTCGACGTGGTCTCGGCGGTCGACGGCTTCGACTCCTATGTGCTGTGGAAGGCCCTGCAAGAGCAGCGCACGCCCGAAGCCGTGGTGCGCGACTATCACGGGCAAATCGCCCATGACCTGCGCGCGCTGGATGTCGAGGTGGATGACTTCCTCGACCTGGTGCAAGGCCCCTATGCGCAGCAGCATGCGCGCAATGCCCAGCGCACGGTGGAGCGCCTGGTGGCGCTCGGGGTGACGCAAAGCGTGGTCGAACGCGTGCTGTATTGCCCGGACACCCGGCGCTACATGGCGGGGGCCTGGCTGCTGGGGCAATGCCCGTATTGCCGGGCGGGGGCGGGCGGCTATTTTTGCGAAGCCTGCGGCGCACTGTTTCGCCCGGAAGCCATGCTTGACCCGCAACCGCGCATGGGCGACAGCCCCCTGCACTGGGTTGAGGTCGAAAGCCTGTTTCTGACCGTCGCCCACCCCGAGCAGTTGCTGCAGCGCATGGCGACCTCCGGTGCGCCGGCGTCGATCGTCGAGGTGATTGCGCGCTTCCTGGAACGGGAAAACGGCCGGGTGCGGCTGACCGCGCCGGGCGAATGGGGCGTTGCCTGGAGCCCGGACCGCTTCGGCAACCCGCGCGTGCTGTTCGAATCGGGCTGGGAGTATGCGCTGACCTGCGCCGACCGATCCCAGGAACAGGCGCCCGAGCACGGCCATGCCATGCTGCGCAGCAGCGAGGTGACGACGCTGGTCAGTTTTGGCATCGACAACGCGGTGCTGCTGTTGGCCGGCAGTGTCGCGGTGATGGATGCGTTGCAGGATCACCGCTCATTCGATTACGTGTTGACCAATTACTTCTACAACCTGCAAGGCGCGAAGTTTTCCACCAGCCGCCTGCATGTGGTGTGGGCCGCCGATATCGTCGAAAAGACCCCGGCGACCAGCGACGCGGTGCGTTACTTCCTGAGCCGCGAAAGCCCCGAACAGGGCGAAACCAACTTCGCCGTGGAGGAGTTTGTCGAGGTGGTCAATGTGGACCTGGCCGGTGCGCTCGACGGCCGCATCGACCTGGCGCTGGCCGCCCTCGATCACACGCGGCCGCAGTCCATCGACCCGGCGCTGTGGCCGGCCCTGGAGCTGGCCGTTACGCGGTTGGGGCAGGCCTTCCGGTTGGACGCGGTGTCGGTGCGCGAAGCCTGGGACGTGCTGCATCAATGGATGCAACGCCCCGACCTGGACGTCACCCAGCCCGCCCACGCCTACCTGTGGCTCAAGGGCCTGGCGTACCTGGCCGCGCCGATCATGCCGCGCCTGGCCGAGTACCTGTGGCAGCGCCTGGGGCATGACGGTTTGCCGCTGATCCAGGCGCTGCACGCTGCCTCGCAGCCACGTCCGCAGACCTCGGCGCGCCCGCGCTTTGCGCCGCTGTCGCCGGCCGCATTGGCGCCGTGCCTGCCGGCCAGCGTGGTGCTTGCCGGGGCCACCAGCGATGCATGAATACGCCGACGTTATCGTGATCGGCGCCGGCACCACCGGCACCGCCGCAGCCTGGCACCTGGCGCGGGCCGGGGCGTCGGTCAGGCTGCTCGATAAAGGCGCGATTGCCAGCGGTTCGTCGGGCGCATCGCCGGGGATCGTGCGGGCTTATTATGCCGACCCCGCTCTCAGCTACCTGGCGACGCAAGGTGTGCGGGCCTATCGCGAGTGGCCGCAGCACTATCCCGGCGCATGCGGCTACCAGCGCACGGGGTTCCTGACCGGTATTGCCGGGCACGCGCAAGCGACCACCCAGGCCAATGTCGCGCGTCTGCGGGCAGCGGGCGCGCCGCTTGAATGGCTCTGCCCCGAGCAGATACGGGAACGGGTGCCGGACCTGTACACCGATGGCCTGGCGGGCGCGGTCTACGAACCGGACGCCGGTTATTGCGACCCGCGTCTTACCGCGCGCAGCTTTGCCGCCGGTGCGAGCGCCCTGGGCGCGGTGATCGAAGAGGGCCGGGCGGCGCGGCGGATTGTGCGCCAGGCCGGCCGCGTCATCGGCGTGCAGACCGACTGCGGGTTTATCGCCAGCAGCCATGTGATCAACGCCGCCGGGCCGTGGGCCGCCGCACTGGCCGCCGAGTGCGGCGCGCCGCTGCCGATTCACGCCACACGGCAATGCGTGGGCATTCTCGAGGTCTGCGGCGCGGATAAGCCGATGCCGGGCTACTGCGACCGCGACGTCGGCTTCTACCTGCGCCCGGATCGCCCCGGCAGCTACGTGATCGGCGCGCTGGGCGGCGCCGAAGGGGCGCCCATCGACCCGGATGCCTTCGACGGCACCTTCAGCGACACTCAGGTGTTGGCCTACCGTGACCGCGCCGCGCAACGCGTGCAACGTCTACTGGGCGCACAGCCGATCGGGCGCCGCGTGTCGTTCTTCGATGACACGCCGGACGGTAATCCGCTGCTCGGCCCGGACCCGCGCGTGCCGGGGTTGATGGTCGCGGCAGGGTTGAGCGGGCATGGTTTCAAGTTCGCGCCGTTGTTCGGACAGGCGATCGCGCAGTGGGTGTTGACGGGGGAGATGTCGGCGGCGATGGCGCCGTTTGCGCTGCAGCGGTTTATCGGCTGACGGGACGTGCTCAGGCTGTTGGTGGGGCAACAGCAGTTCAATAAACTGTGCGATCGCGCAGGCTTAGGTTCTGCGTAAGGTGCTGAATTTAAAGGCTTATGGGTTTGGCATGAATTGTGTTGTCAGTCGATAGGCACTGACCCGACAACGGGAGGGATAACCCCCACTTTTCAAAAGAAACCACACCCATGCACAACACCTTGCAACGCACGTTTATTGCCGGCCTGCTGGCAATCGGCACCTTGGGCGGGCTGCTGCCGGCCGCGGCCCAGGCGGCCAATGATCAACAGTTCATCCCGCTGGCGACCTACCGGGTCGGCGCCTACGCCTCCAGCGGCATCCCGTGGTGGGCGGGGGAGATCGACTACTTCCGCTATATCAATGAGGTCGAAGGCGGCGTGAACGGGGTCAAACTGGTCTGGCAAGAGTGCGAGACCGAGTGGAAGACCGACCGTATCATCGAATGCTACGAACGCTACAAGGCCGGCCTCGACGGCGCGCCGACCGGCTTCTTCTTCACCCACAGCACGCCGGCGTCCTATGCGCTGATGGACCGCGCCGCCGTCGACCATATCCCGCTGATCGACGGTGCCGGCGGGCGTACCGAATCGACCGATGGCCGCGTGTTCCCTTACGCCTTCCCGCTGTTGCTCAACTACTACGGCCAGGCGTCGGTGGGGATCAACTACATCGCCCAGCGCGAAGGCGGCCTGGACAAACTCAAGGGCAAGAAGATCGTCACGGTCTACCACGACTCCGCCTATGGCCGCGAAACCCAGGCGGCGATGCAATTGCTCGCGCAAAAGTACGGTTTCGAGAATATCCAGATCCCGGTGGCGGACCCCGGCAACGAGCAGTCGACCCAATGGCGGCAGGTCCGTCAGATCAACCCGGACTGGGTGTTCCTGCGCACCTGGGGCGTGTCCACCCCGGTCGGCATCAAGACCGCCGTGCGTTTTGGCATCCCGGTGGACCGCCTGATCGGAGACGTGTGGGCCGGCTCCGAAGCCGATGTGATCCCCGCGGGCACCGCCGCCAAAGGCTACCAGGCGCTGGCGCCGTTCCCCGGTGGCGACAGCTTCGAGATCCACCGCAAACTCAAGCAGTTCATCCTGGACCCGGGCAAGAGCAACCTCAAAGACCCGAGTTACTTCGGCAAGGTCTACTACAACATCGGCCTGATCAACGCGGCCATTGCAGTCGAAGCCTTGCGCACCGGCCAGGCCAAGTTCGGCAATCGTGGGCTGAACGGTGAGGAAACGCGCTGGGCGTTCGAGCATTTGGACATCGACGCCGCTCGCATCAAGGCGTTGGGTCTCGAAGGCTTGCTCGCGCCGTTGAAACTGTCCTGCGCCGACCACGAAGGCGGCGGTTCAGCCCGGGTGCAGCAGTGGGACGGGCAAAAATGGGTGCTGGTGACCGACTGGGTCCAGGCCGACCGCGCCACCTTGCGCCCGTTGATCGAGGCCAAGTCTGCCGCGTATGCCCAGGAGAAGGGCATCGCGGCGCGCGACTGCGCGGCCGAGTAAGCCTCAACGCAAAACACCCCGGAAAGCCGGGGTGTTTCGCAACGGGTTAACCTATTGAGGCTTTACCAGAGCGCCAAGGTGTAATCGATGTTCACCCGCAGTTCGTTGTCATCGCGAAACGAAGCGGTAGGGGCGAAGTCATTGCGGTACCAGGCATGGCGCAAGCGGAACGCGACGTTCTTGAAGGTGCCGCTCTGCACCACATAAGACAGCTCTATGTCTTTTTCGCTCTCGCTGCGATCACTGCCGCCCAATGCACTCGGTAGTTCGATATGGCTGGCGTCCAGATACCGCAGCATGCCCTTGAGCCCGGGAACCGCCAGGGCGGCGAAGTCATAGTCGTAGCGGACCTGCCAGGTGCGTTCCTTGGGGTTGAGGAACTCGCTGCTCAAGGCGCCTTCACTGACCACCATCGGTTCTGAACCGGCGATGTAGGGCATTGCCGTATCACCGCTCAGTTGCATGTAACCGAGCCCGAGGCTGTGGGCGCCCAGGCTGTAGGTGCTCATCACGCCGAAGGTGCGGTTGTCGACCTTGCCCGCTTTGGCGGGGCCGTCCTCGCCACTGATGTGGTAGCGCACATCGGTTTTCACCCGCCCCGGGCCCAGTGGGCGATTGTCGATAAACCCGACGAAGTCCTGGCGATAAATGTCCGCAAGTTCCGCGTGGTAGTACTTGAGTGTGAGAGCGTCGGACCATTTGTAGTCGCCGCCGGCAAAGCTGAAGCTGTCCGATTCGGCCGCACCGTTGAAGCGCCGGTTGGGCGAGGCCAGGGTGATCTTCTGGTAGTTGGTCGAATCGCGCTGGTTCATGCGGTCGAGCCAGCCGGCATTGAGCGTCAGGTTGTCGATGTCCTGGGACTTGAGCTGGGCGCCGCGAAAGGTCTGTGGCAGCAGGCGCGTCGGGCTGGCAAACAGGATGGGCAGGTTCGGCGCGAGCGTGCCGCCCTGCAGTTCGGTTTTCGATACCTTGACCTTGCCGGTCAGCCCCAGTTCTGAATAGCTGTCGTTCGGCTGGCGAGTGACCGGGTTGTACGACAGCAGGCCGGTGCCGGTGCGATCGGGGCTGGAGTCGAGTTTCAAGCCGAGCAGGCCTTGGGCATCCAGGCCAAACCCCACGGTGCCAGGGGTATAACCGGAAGTGAAGCGCAGGATGAAGCCCTGCGCCCATTCACGGGTGGCCGATTGCGCCGAGTCGCCTTTGTAGTCGCGGTCGAAGTAGTAGTTGCGTGAAGTCAGCGTGGCCTTGCTGTCTTCGATAAAACCCTGGGCCAGCAGCGCGGGGCTGATGCTGCACAGCGTACCGAGGGCGAGGGTGGTGTGAACCCGTTTCAGAGTACTCATGGACGTTGCCTTTTTATTATTGTTGTCGGGGTTATTCAGGGGCATGCAAGAGGACCCACTGCTGATCCTGCACCGTCACCAGTGCGCGAGCGCGCTGGTCGTGGCCGAAGTGGTCGGTGGCGCTCAGGTTGTACACGCCGTGGGTGCCGACCACGTTGCGGGTCTGCTCAAGCTGGTCGCGCAGTTGCTCGCGAAACGCTGGCGTGCCCGGTGTGCTGCCTTTGAGCGCGGCCGGCACGGCGGCCTCCACCAGGCGCATGGCGTCGTACAGGTAGGCGCCGAATGGCGACAGGCTGTTGGCGCCGTACTGGGCCTGGTAATCCTGCGCGTATTGGCTGGCGATGGCTTTGGACGGGTGGCTGGCCGGCAGTTTGTCCCACACCACCACGGGCCCCACGGGCAGGATCGCGCCGTTCAAGGCTTTGTCGCCGATGCGCAGGAACGCGCTGTTGGCCGCACCATGGGTGTGGTAAATGGTGCCCTTGTAACCCAGGCGCCGCAGTTCGGTGTGAGGCAGGGCCGCGGGTGTGCCGGTGGCGCCGATCAATACCGCATCGGGCTTGCTGCTCATGACCTTCAGGGCCTGGCCGCTGACCGACGAGTCGGTGCGGTTGAAGCGCTCGTCTCGCACCAATTGGATGCCTGCCGCCGGCGCCATCTCGCTCAGCACTTTGTGCCAGTCTTCGCCCCACACATCGTTGTAGCCGATATACGCCAGGGTTTTTACGCCGGCTTTTTGCATGTGCTCGATCAGCGCCTCGGCCATCAAGGTGTTGGTCTGGGCGACGGTGAAAATCCAGGTCTGTTCGCCGCTTGCCGGGGCGAATGGGGCCAGGGCGATCTGCGCGGTCTTGCTCTCCTTGGCGATTTGCGCCACGGCCGCCGAGGTGGGCACGGTGGTGGAGCCGATCAACAGGTCGACACGGTTTTCGCTCACCAGTTTGCGCGCGTTCTTGGCGGCGGCCGTGCTGTCGCTGCCGTCGTCCAGTACCACGTATTTCACCGCCTGGCCGGCAATTTCCTTGGGCAACAGGGCCACGGTATTGCGCTCGGGAATACCCAGCGAGGCACCGGGGCCGGTGGTGGAGAGAATCACGCCGACGGTCATGTCCGCCTGTGCGGCGGCAGACAGTGAGGTCAGCAACAGCAAGGGAAAAATCGATCTCATACACGCTCCTGATATTTTTTTATGGTGTGGCAAAGGCTGTGGCAGGGCGCTACGTGCCGGTAGCGCTGGTGACCTCCATGGCGGCTCGGGTGGGTGGGCGGCCCAGGTAGATTTCGGCCACCTGGGGGTTGTTGGCCAAGGCTTGGGCGCTGCCTTCAAGCACGATTTCCCCGACTTCGAGCACGTAGCCGTAATCGGAAATCTTCAGCGCGGCGCGGGCGTTTTGCTCGACCAGCAGGATCGACACGCCGCTCTGGCGCAGGGTCTCGAAGATCGTGAAGATTTCGCCGATCACCCGCGGGGCCAGGCCCAGGCTGGGTTCGTCGAGCATCAGCAAGCGCGGCTTGGCCATCAGCGCGCGGCCGATGGCAAGCATCTGGCGCTCGCCGCCCGACAGGGTGCAGGCCGGCTGACTGCGCCGTTCGTACATGCGCGGGAACAGGCCGAAAACTTCGTCGAGGGTCTTCTGGTGGTCGCGAAAGCCACGCCGATGACGGCTGAAGGCACCCAGGCGCAGGTTGTCCTCGACGCTCATCAGGCCGAACAGTTCGCGGCTTTCCGGCACCAGCGCCATGCCCTTGTCGATGCGCTGGGCGACGTCGTGGTGCGCCAGCAGCGGCTGGCCGGCGTAACTCACCTGGCCCTGTGCTGGCAGCAGGCCAATCAGCGCCGCCATCAAGGTGGTCTTGCCGGCGCCGTTGGGGCCGATCAGGCTGACGATCTGGCCTTCCTCCAGGCTCAGGTTGAGTTGGCGTACCGCTTCGACCTTGCCGTGGCTGATCGTCAGGTTGCGTACATCCAGCAGGCGACTCATTCGACACCTCCAAGGTAGGCGGCAAGCACCGCAGGGTTTTGCTGTATCTGCAGCGGTGTGCCACCGGCCAGGCGCTGGCCGAATTCCATCACCACGATCTGGTCGGCCAGTCCCATGACGAATTCCATGTCGTGCTCCACCAGCAGCACGCCGAGGCCTTCGCTGCGCAGTTGTTCGAGCAGGTGGGCGAGTGCCTGCTTTTCGGCATGGCGCAGTCCGGCGGCGGGTTCGTCGAGCAACAGCAACAGGGGATCGCTGCACAGCGCCCGGGCAATTTCGACGATGCGCTGCTGGCCCAACGGCAGGCTGCCGGCGGGGGTGTGCAGGGCGGCGCCCAGGCCCACGCGTTCGATCTGGCGCCGGGCCTCGGCCAGCAGGGCGGCTTCCTCTTCGCGCTCCAGATGCAGCATCGAGCGCAGCAGCCCGGCTTCGCCCCGGGCATGGGCGCCGAGGGCGACGTTTTCCAGGACACTCATGTCCGGCAACAAACGCACGTGCTGGAAGGTGCGGCTGACGCCCAGTCGGGCGATGGCACGCGGCGACAGGCCGTCGATGCGCTGGCCGAGAAAAACGATCTGGCCGGCATTGGGCGCGAGCACCCCGGACAACAGATTGAACAGGGTCGACTTGCCGGCGCCGTTGGGACCGATCAGCGCGGTGATTTCGGCGCCATTGACGGTCAAGCCCATGTCCTTGTTGGCCACCAGTCCGCCAAACTGCTTGAGCAGACCTTCTGCGACCATCAACGGCTGCCCGTTGGCGGGCATCGTCCGGCGGGGCAGCGCATGGGCCGGGTGCTCGGGCAACGGGCGGGGTTGTGCCCTCGGGAACAGGCCGCTCAGCAATGGCAACAGGCCGCCACGGGCGTATTGCAGGACCAGGATCACCAGCACACCGAAGAAAATCATCTCGACGTTGTCGGCGTGCCCGAACAGCTGTGGCAGTACGTCTTGCAGCACCTGTTTGATCAGGGTCAGCAGGGCTGCGCCGAGCAGTGCGCCCCAGAGGCTGGCAACGCCGCCGAGCACGATCATGAACAGATATTCGATACCCATCACCACCGAGAACGGCGTGGGATTGACCACCCGTTGCAGGTGCGCGTACAGCCAGCCCGACAACGCCGCGAGCAGGGCCGCGATGATGAACACCTGCAAGCGGCTGCGCGCCGTGTCGATGCCCATCGCCTCAGCCATGCCGGCGGAATCCTTGAGGGTGCGGATGGCGCGGCCTTGGCGGCTATGCAGCAGGTTGTCGAGCAGCCACAGGCTGATCGCCAACAGCAGCCCAATCAGCAGGCTGAAGTCGGCCGGGTCGCGGACCTGCCAGCCGAACAGGCTGATATTCGGCAGGTTTTGCAGGCCGCCGAAGCCGCCCAGCCCGGGCAGGTTGCCGAACAGGTAGAACAGCGCCAGACCCCAGGCCAGGGTGCCGATGGGCAGGTAGTGGCCGGCCAGGCGCAGGGTCAACAGGCCCAGGCTGGTGGCAACCACAAGGGTAATCGCCAGGCCCGCAAGCAAACCGAGCCAGGGCGACAGGCCATATTGGGTGGTCAGCACCGCGCTGGCGTAGGCGCCGATACCGACGAACGCGGCCTGGCCGAACGAGGTCATGCCGCCGATGCCGGTCAGCAGCACCAGGCCCAGGGCGACCAGGCTATACAGGCCGATGTAATTCAGCAGCGTGACATGGAAGGTCGGCAGCAGCACTGGTGCCAGGCCCGCCAGAAGCAGCAGGGCGAACAGGGGGATCAGTCGACGGATCATCAGTGTTGCTCCTCAAGGTGAGGGTGCTTCAACGAGAGCCACAGCAGTACCGGGATCACCAGGGTGAACACGATCACCTCCTTGTAGGCCGAGGCGCCGAAGTTGGCGAAGCTCTCCAGGACACCGACGAAAAACGCACTGGCTGCGGCAATCGGGTAACTGGCCAGGCCGCCGAAGATCGCAGCGACAAACCCCTTGAGGCTGATCAGAAAGCCCGAGTCGTAGTACAGGGTGGTCAGCGGGCCGATCAGCACGCCGGAAATGGCGCCGATCAACGCCGCCAGGCCGAACGCTGCCTTGCCGGCCAGCTGTGTGGGGATGCCCACCAGTTGCGCGCCCTTGCGATTCAGTGCCGTGGCGCGCAGGGCCTTGCCATACAGGCTGTGGCCGAAAAACGCGTAGAGCAGGCCGATCAGCAGCAGGGCGCTGGCGATCACCAACAGGCTTTGCAGGCCCACCGGCAGCTCACCGAGCATGAACACCGCTTCGGCCAGGGCATCGGTGCGAACCCCTTCTGCGCCGAACATCAGCAAGCTGATACCCACCAGCGTGATGTGTACGGCCACCGATACAATCAGCAGCAACAGCACCGAGGTCTCGGCCACCCGTTGATACACCAGGCGATACAGCAGCGGCCCCAGCGGCGTGACCAGCGCCAGGGTCAGCAGGATCTGCAACACGGCCGGCAAACCGGCCAGCTCGAAGGTGTCCAGCACCACCCACAGCACCGTCGGCAAGCCCAGGTAGCGTGCCAGCAGGCCGGGCACCCGGCGCGATTGACCACGGCGCAACGCGGCGATGCTGTCCAGTGTGCAGGCGGCCAGCGAGCAGCCGAGCAGCAGCCACAGGGTGCCGGGCATCAGCCCCAGTTGCAGGGTGGCCAGGGTCAGGGCGCTGTAGGTGACGAAGTCGCCCTGGCACACCAGGATGGTGCGCGTCACCGAGAACACCAGCACCAGGGCCAGCGCCACCAAGGCATAAATCGCGCCCGTGGTCAGGCCGTCCTGGGCGAGAAACGCCAGTATCGAGATATCCATGAGCGGCCCTCAGCGAGCGGTAGGAAAGGGAGGCGAAGGTGTGCGCCAGCGGGCGTCGGTCAATGCCGTGCCGGGGTGCTGTCGTCGGGAGGGCGAGGTGTCAAGCGCGCAGGGTGTGGCCGTGCGCAGGGGTGCATGCAAGTGCATAGTGAGGTACCCGTTTTCTATTCTTATTGTCGTGTGGATAAGCCTGAGGGAGCGCCATACACAGCTTTAAAATACACATGTGAATGTGTATGTATAGACTACGCGGGAGGGTGGGCGCTTTGTCAATAGGCGCCGCTGTAACGGTTTGTTTAAAGGCGGGTTTCTAATCTATGTTGTTGTTTTTAGATAAAAAAATAAAATAATCTTTTTCATCTGAAAAGTTCAGCACCCAGTGCGCGTGCTGCTTCGTGATCTTGAAAGATACATTTATGTATTTTTATGAATGCCGACGCAGGTCGGCATCCGGGCTCAGGCGGGGAGGGTGCAGGATTCGGGGATCAGGATGCCGGCCATGCGCTGGCTGCGTTCCAGGCGTTGTTGCGGGGTGTCTTCGCTGTGCAGCAATGACAGGCTGATCTGGTAGGCATAGATCAGGTAGGCGCGGTCCTGGGCATCGCCACTGGGCACGCCGGCCTGGATCAGCAGGCCTTCGATGTAGCTCAGGCGGTGGCTGTCGACTTCGTCGATGGCCTGGCGCGCCTGCTTGTCGCGGCGGGCCCAGCCGCGAATGCCCAGCTCGATCGAGGCGGCGTCCTTGGCGGTCTGCCCGTGGGAGGGCAGTTCGAGCAGGCGATGCAGTTGTTGCAGCGGCGAGCTGTGGGCATTGCGCAGGTGCAGAATCACATCTTCGGTGGCGCGTGCGCGCCAGTTGCCGAGGATGCCTTCGAGCAGTTCCCCGCGACTTTTGAAGTGGTAGTAGAAGCTGCCACGGGTGATCTTCAATTCCTTGGCCAGGGTATCGACTCGCACAGCGTCGACGCCGCTGGTAACCAGGACTTCCTGTGCCGCATGAATCCAATCTTCCCGCGTGAGGTTGGTGCGTGATGACATTGTCTAGGGGCCTTGTCCAACAAGCTGGATAAGCGCCAGGGCACAGCAGCGTTCGACGCCCGCCTTGGCAGCGAGCCGCCATTCTAACGCCCGGCGCAACGACGAAGCTATTGCCAGCGCACCGACTGTGGCCCGCGCATGGGGGCTGCGTGTGCTCGGATTCTAGAGTACATGTGTGTAGGTTGGCTTTTGGATTATTTGCACAAAGCCACGTTTTTTTTAATTGACGCAGGTCAAATCGGTAAATAGCATACAGATACACATCTGTATGTTAAGAATAAGAACCGGAGGCCGACATGAGCGCAAATCCCAAGACTCTGCTTGCAGCAGGGCACCAGACTCACTACCACGAAGCCGGTCAGGGCGAGGCCTTGTTCCTGTTGCATGGTTCGGGCCCCGGTGTATCGGGCTGGGCCAACTGGGCCAATACCGTGCCGGTGTTCGCTGATCGCTGGCGCGTGGTCGTGCCGGACATCGCCGGCTTCGGCTTCACCGAGTTCAAGGACGACGCCAAGTACGACATCAAGCTGTGGGTCAACCATCTGCTCGGCATCATGGATGCCCTGGACATCGAAAAAGCCTCGTTCGTCGGCAATTCGTTTGGCGGCGCGCTGGCCATCGGCCTGGCGGTGTTCGCACCGGAGCGCGTCAACAAGCTGGTGTTGCTCGGCACCCCGGCCGGTGAGTTCGTGCAGACCCCAGGCTTGCGCGGCGCCTGGGAATACGAGCCATCGCTGGACAACATGCGCGAGCTGATGAAGCTGTTCCCCTATGACGTGTCGCTGATCACCGAGGCGATGGTGCAGGCACGTTACGAAGCCAGTGCGCGCCCTGGTGCCCAGCAGGCGCTACGCAAACTGATCCCGCAGCCGGCCGCCGACGGTCCGACCCTGGTCAAGGGTTTTCCTGCGGCCGCGTTGGCCAAGATCGTCGCGCCGACGCTGGTGGTACACGGCCGTGAAGACCGCGTGGTGCCGCCCGAGTGCGGGCTGCTGATCGCCAACAGCATTCCCGATGCCGACCTGCACCTGTTCGGGCGCTGTGGGCACTGGGTGCAGAGCGAGCAGCCGCGCCGCTTTGCCGCGCTGGTCCGCGATTTCCTCAGCGAGTAGGCCGGTATGAGCAGAAACGTTATGGAGCGTGCGCTCTGGCAGCTGTGCGTCGAGCGTGTCGCCAAAGAGCGCTTTCGGCAGGACGCGGTCGGGTTCCTCGGGCGTTTTGCCCTGGAGGAGGCCGAGGTCCGCATGATCGTCGAGTTCGATGTTGCCGGGCTGCAGGCGGCCGGGGTCAACCCGATGCTGACCATGGGCTTCTGGCAGGAGCTTGCCCCTGACCGCAACATGAGCCTCTACAAACAGCGCCTGGGCGCTACCGACGAACACAGCGCGGGATTTTCCGCCGCGCTCAAGGGGTGAACCGATGGGCAAGATAGTAGGCGGCTTCTGGATGCCGCATGACCCGGTAATGTTCGTGGCACCCGACGCGCCGCCGTTGGCGCAACGTGAGGCGGTATGGGCTGCATACGAAGCCTGCGCCGAACGCCTGGCGGCCTTGCAGCCGACCTCGGTGATCATCGTCGGTTGCGACCATTACATTCTGTTCGGCACCCATTGCCTGCCGCGCTATGTGATCGGCACCGGCGATGTGGATGGCCCCATCGATCGCCTGCCGGGCCTGGAACGTGGCGCGGTGCGCAACCATCAAGCGTTGGCCACGCACATTGTCGAGCACGGCGATGGGCAGGGCGTGGACTGGACCGTGGCGCGCAGTTTTACCGTCGACCATTCCTTTTCCATTCCGCACCAACTGGTGGTCAAGCCGGCCGAGGCCTTGCTCGGGCGTGAGTTGCCGAGCATCCCGGTGTACCTGGCGTGCGGCGTTGACCCGTACATCTCGCTCCAGCGGTCGGCCGACCTCGGCCGGCAGCTGCGGGCGGCCGTCGAAGCGTTCGATGCCGACGAGCGTGTGGTGATTATCGGCAGTGGCGGGATCAGCCACTGGGTCGGCACCGCCGAGATGGGCCGGGTGGCCGAAGACTTCGATCGCGAGATTCTCGCCCTCGGCGTCAATGGCGACCTGCAAGCGCTGTGCGCCTACAGCGACGAAGAGATCCTGCGTCGGGCCGGCAACGGCGCGATGGAAATCCGTAACTTCGCCTGCGCCCTGGCCGCCATCGAGCGCCCGCAGGGCGAAGTGATTGCCTATGAAGCCGTACCCGCCTGGGTCACCGGGCTGGGCTTTGTGCAACTGAGTGTGAGGGCCGAGCATGAGCCGTGTATTACTTTGCCAACGTGATGAGCTGGCGCCAGGGGAGCTGAAGAAGGTTGCCCACCGCGAGGGCGACGCCATCTGCGTCTACAACCTGGGGGGCACGTTCTACGCCACCACCGACATGTGTACCCACGCCACCGCTTCGCTGGCCGAGGGCGACCTGGAAGACGACCTGATTACCTGCCCGGTCCACTGGGGCCAGTTCCATGTGCCCAGCGGCAAGGCGGTGACGTTTCCCTGCGAGCGCCACTTGCGCACCTACAAGGTCATCGTCACCGACCGCGAGGTGTTCGCCGACATCGCCCTGGAGGCTGACGAGGCGCTGGCCGCCGCCAACAGCCCGGTGTGACCGGGCCGCTGTCCAACCGTATTCCTGTGAGTCTGAACCATGGATAACAACAAACACATACCGCTCAGAACCATTGAAAGCACGCCCGCCCTGGGCAACCTCGACCGTATCTGCGACATGGAGGAAGGGCGCCTGTCCGGCAAGGTCTTCTGGGACCCGGCGATCTACGAGCAGGAGCTGGAGAAAATCTTCGCGCGCTGCTGGCTGTTCGTCGCGCACGAGTCCCAGCTGCCCAAGTCCGGCGACTACCTGACCACCTCGATGGGTGAAGACGAAGTGCTGGTGGTGCGCCAGAAGGACGCCTCGATCAAGGTCTTCCTCAATGCCTGCCCGCACCGTGGCAACAAGGTGTGCTTTGCCGAGGCCGGCAACGCCCGCGGCTTTATCTGCAACTACCATGGCTGGTCGTTCGGTGCCGATGGCGGCCGGCTGATGGGCATGCACGAATCCAAATGCTACGAAGAAAGCCAGTTCGACAAGTCCAGGCACGGCCTGCGCGAGGCGCGTGTCGCCAGCTATAAAGGCCTGGTTTTCGCCACGTTTGCCAGCGATGCGCCGACCCTGGAGGAATACCTCGGGCCGATGACCTGGTACATGGACGTGATGCTCGACATGGATGAAGGCGGCAGCGAGTTTCTCGGTGGTTGCATCCGCTCCACCATTGAGTGCAACTGGAAGATCGCCGCCGAGAACTTCGTCGGTGACATCCTGCACGGCGGCTGGACCCACGATTCGGCGGCCAAGGCCATGCTCGGCGGGCCGGTGGCGAATGTCGGCGAGTTGCCCGAGTCGTACTCGGTGAACTGGAATGGCCACGGCTATGAGTTCGCCACCGACGTGGTCGGCAACGCCGCGACCCTGGGCGAGAAAGACATCAACAAATACCTGCACGTGCTGCGTCCCAAGGTGGCGGACCGCCTCGGCGAATTCCGCTCGCGGCTGATCGGGGCGATTTCCTCGTTCACCGTGTTCCCCAACTTTTCCTTTCTGCCGGGGCAAAACACCGTTCGCATCTGGCAGCCGCGCGGCCCGCACAAGATCGAGCTGTTCACCTGGGTGATCGTCAACAAAAACGCCCCGCAGGAGATCAAGGACAAGTGGCGGCGCGGCGCGATGATGACGTTCTCGCCCACCGGGGTGTTCGAGATGGACGACGGCGAGAACTGGGAGTACTGCACCAAGAGCAGCCGTGGCGTGGTCACGCGTTATCAGGACCTGTACGTCGGCCTGGGCATGCACACCCGTCTCGAAAACAGCGAGTTGCCCGGCAATGTGTTCAAGGGCCAGCTCAACGAATGTAATGCGCGGGCGTTCTATCAGCGCTGGAAGGATCTGCTGCAGGCTCCGACCTGGGCCGATGTTCCGGACCGCAACGGCACGCTGCGCTGAGGGGGGCCAGATGACACACGAACAACAGGACAGCCTCGTTTCAGTCGAGGAAACCCGCCGCGTCGAACAGTTCCTGCTGCGCGAAGCGCGCCTGCTCGACGGCGAATGCTGGGACGCGTGGCTGCACGGTCTCAGTGAAGCCATCCACTACTGGATGCCGGGCATCGAGAACCGGCGCCGCGAGGACAAATCCGGGCCCTATCGCCTGGAACACATGGCCTTCTTCGATGACGGCATGCGCGAACTCAAGCGCCGCGTGGCACGCTTCAAGCAGCCGTCGGCCTGGGCCGAGAACCCGCCGACGCGCAACGTTCACCTGATCAGCAACGTCGAAGTGTATGCCGGCCCGGCGCCGGGCGAATACCTGGCCTACTCGTGCTTTATCAACGTGCGCAGCCGCGGCCTGGACGAGCATCACCAGATCGCTGGCCGGCGCGAGGATGTACTGCGCCTGGAGGCCGACGGCCTCAAGTTGCTCAAGCGCAAGATCCTGATCCCTAACGCGATGTTGCTGTGCAAGAACATCAACACCTTCCTCTGAGGGCTGGCATATGGCTTGGTTAAAAGGGCAGGTGGCATTGGTCACCGGCGGTACCGGCGGGATTGGCAGCGCCATCGTCCGTCGTTACGTGGCCGAGGGCGCGCGCGTCGCGGTCATGGGCCGCGATGCGGCGCAACTGGCCGCGTTGGCTGACACGCTTGGCGACGCGGTCATCACGATTGAGGGGGATGTGTCGCGGTATCAGGACAATCAGCGTGCGGTGGCGGCGACCCTTGAGGCGTTTGGCAGGCTTGACACCTTCGTTGGCAACGCTGCCGTGTTCGATTATTTCACGCGCCTGGACCGTATTGCCCCGGAAGAGTTCGAGGGCGCCTTCCAGAAACTCTTCGCCACCAACGTGCAGGGTTATCTGCTGGGCGCGCAAGCCTCGATCGAGGCACTGCGCGAAACCCGGGGCAGCATGATCTTTACCCTCTCCAACAGTGCCTTTTATGCCGGCGGCGGTGGCATTCTCTACGTCACCGCCAAGCATGCGTTGGTGGGCATGATTCGCCAACTGGCTTACGAGCTGGCGCCGGACATCCGCGTCAACGGCGTGGCTCCGGGGGCGACCAACACGCCGATGAAAAGCCTGGAAGGCTTGAACAGCCGCAGTGTGCCGCTGAACCAGATCCCGGGCTTCGAAGCCGGTGCGGCGCAGGCGGTGCCGTTGCAACGGATTGCCGAGCCCGAAGACCACACCGGGCACTACGTGCTGTTGGCCTCGCGGGAAAATTCCGGCCTGACTACGGCGAACATCATCCACAGCGATGGCGGCTGGGAGATCCGCAGTGCCGGTGCAGCCAAGCCGCGCAAGGCCTGAGCCAGGCCGACGCCTTGATAACTAGAATAAGAGAGATGCGTGATGACAAGAACAAGCCTGAGTGCACCGCAACAGCAACTCCTGAACCTGTTTGCCGGGCTCAACCTCCCGGTCCTCGCGGCGCCGATGTTCCTGGTGTCGGGGCCGGGCCTGGTGGCCGCCTGCTGCCAGGCCGGCATCGTCGGCAGCCTTCCGGCGCCCAATGCGCGAACGGTCGAACAATTGCAGGAATGGCTGGAGCAGATCAGCCGCGAGCGTGAGCTGGCGCAGCAACGCGGCGAGCAGTGGGCGCCATGGATGCTCAACATGATCGTACACAGCACCTACGACCGCTTCGACGCTGAGCTTGAGTTGGTGCGCCGTTATCAGCCGCCCATCGTGTCCACAGCCCTGGGTAGCCCCAAGCGCGTCCTTGAAACCGTACACGCTTATGGCGGCGTGGTGATCGCCGACGTGATCAGCCCGGCACTGGCGCGCAAGGCGGTGGCCGCTGGCGTCGATGGCCTGGTCCTGGTGTGCAACGGGGCGGGCGGGCATACCGGCAGCTACAACCCGTTCGCCTTCGTCGCCGAAGTGCGCCAGTTCTGGGACGGCCCTTTGGGCTTGGCCGGGGCGATTTCCAACGGCCGCGACATCCATGCGGTGCAGGTACTGGGCTGCGATTTCTCGCTGGTCGGAACCCGCCTGATTGCCGCCCATGAAAGCCTGGTGGAAGCCGCCTACCGCGACATGCTGGTGGCCTGCTCGCTGGATGACGTGACCACCACCAAGGCGGTCAGCGGCGTGCTTGCCAACTGGATGCGGCCGTCGCTGGAAAAGGCCGGTATCGACCCCAGCGCCGAAAACCGCGCCAGCATCGACTTTTCCGGTGACATCTCCACTGCCAACAAGGCCTGGAAACATGTGTGGTCGGCCGGCCAAGGCGTAGGCCAGATCACCGGCACCTACAGCGTGGCGCAACTGGTGGACGAGTTGCACCAGGGTTATCGCGAAAGCCGCGCACGTCAGTTGTGAGCCATCCAGAACCGTTCAGGAGCAACCCCATGCACCACGAAAACCTTCAGGCCGCCGCCGCTGCGCTGGCCCTGGCGCGGTCGAGCCGCAGCCCTTGCCCACGCATTTCCGAGCGTTTCGACATCCAGTCGTTGCACGACGCCTACGCCGTGCAAGAGATCAACACCCAGGCCGCCCTGGCTGCCGGTCGGCGCCTGAGCGGACGCAAGATCGGCCTGACGTCCCTGGCGGTACAGCAGCAGTTGGGCGTCGATCAGCCCGATTTCGGCATGCTGTTTGCCGACATGGAATACCGCGATGGCGAGACCATCGACAGCACCCGGCTGATCCAGCCCAAGGTCGAAGGCGAAATCGCCTTCGTCCTGGGGCGCGATCTCCCTCACCCCGATACGACCCTGGGCGAATTGCTGCGCGCCGTCGACCATGTGCTGCCGGCCCTGGAAATCGTCGACTCGGCGATCGAGGACTGGAAGATCACCCTGGTCGATACCGTGGCCGACAACGCCTCATCGGGCCTCTACGTGCTGGGCAAGACCCCCGTCAGCCTGCGCGGCCTGGACCTGGCGCTCGAAGGCATGCTGCTGGAGAAGAACGCGGCCCAGGCAGCCATCGGCGTGGGGGCCGCGTGCATGGGCAACCCGCTGGACGCTGCGCTGTGGCTGGCGCGCACCATGGCCCTGACCGGGCGCCCGTTGCAGGCGGGCGACGTGCTGTTGTCGGGCGCGCTCGGGCCCATGGTGCCGGTGGTGGCGGGCGACAGCCTGCGCTTGCGCCTCACCCGCCTGGGTGAAGTGAGCTGTCGTTTCGGCTGAGGCCAGCAGGCAACAACCCTGCTACCGGGCTGACGACCCGGTGGCGATTACAACAATAAAACGAGTGAGCAGCGGGCTGATGGCCTGCCGTATTCACGAGGGCGTGCAATGTACGATTTTTTCAATGATCCGACCCAATTGGCCCCTGCCAAGGTGCTGTATGAGGCACGTGCCGACGGCAGCTTCGTGCTGAGTTCACCCGAGCCCCTGCAGCCCTATGCGCGCTGTGTCGGGCAGTGGCTCGAACACTGGGCCGTGCAGACACCGCAGCGTGCCTACCTGGCCGAGCGGCGCGGCGCCGGCTGGTTCAGCCTGAACTATGCCCAGGTGCGCCAGCGCGTGGGGGCATTGGCCCAGGGCTTGCTTGAGCTGGACTTGCCGGCCGGGCGCCCGCTGCTGATGCTCTCGGAAAACGATCTGGACCAGGCGCTATTGACCTTGGCGGCGCTGCACGTGGGCATCCCGGTGTCGACGATTTCCGTGGCGTACTCGCGCAACACCGGCAGCGGGTGCAGCAAACTCAAGGCGATTGTCGAGGTGCTCAAGCCGGCGCTGATTTTTGTCAACGACGGTGATGCCTATTGCCGTGCCATCGAGTTGGTCAACCCGGATTGCCCGGTGGTGGCGGCGCGCAACGCCCAGGAAATTCGCGGGGCGCTGGCCTTGCCGCTGTTGTACAAGGCCGAAAGCCCAGCGGTGATGCAAGCGTTTGCACGGCTCGACGGCGACACCCCGGCGCGCTACCTGATGACCTCCGGTTCGACCGGTGCGCCCAAGGCGGTGGTCAATACCCACGGCATGCTCTGTGCCAACCAGCAGGCGATTGCCCAGTGCTGGCGCTTTCTTGAGCACGAAGAACTGGTGGTGCTCGACTGGTTGCCCTGGAGCCATGTGTTCGGCGCCAACCACAACTTCAACCTGGTACTGCGCAACGGCGGCACCTTGTACATCGATGACGGCCTGCCGTTACCGGGGCAAATCGACCGCACCGTGGAAAACCTCAAGTCGGTGCGACCCACCCTGTACTTCAACGTGCCGCGCGGCTACGAGGTCTTGCTGCCGTACCTCGAGCGCGACGAGGTACTGGCGCGCGCCTTGTTCGGGCGCCTGCGCATGCTGTTCTACGCCGCTGCCGCGCTGCCCCAGAGCAGTTGGGGGCGGCTGGCGGCGTGTGCCACCAAGGTCCGCGACACCCCGCTGTTCTTTGCCACCGAGTGGGGCTCGACCGAGACGTCGCCGGTGGTCACCAACGTGCATTTCGCCGCCGACAAGGCCGGCATCATCGGCCTGCCGGTGCCGGGCACGCAGCTCAAGTTCGTGCCCTGCGGCGACAAGCTGGAGATGCGCGTGCGCGGGCCGTCGGTGTTCCCGCGCTACCTGAAGGACCCGGTCAGCAGCCTGGCCGCGTTCGATGAGGAGGGCTTCTACCGCATTGGCGACGCGGGGCGCTTGGTCGACCCGCAGCGGCCGGAGTTGGGGGTGCAGTTCGACGGTCGGGTGACTGAAGACTTCAAACTCAGCAGCGGCACCTGGGTATCGGTGGGCACCCTGCGTCCACGCCTGGTCAGTGCCTTGGCGCCTTACGTCAGCGATTGCGTGATCTGTGGGCATGATCGCGACGTGATCGGTGCGCTGATCTACCCAAGCCCGGCCCTGCGCGATCTGCTCGGTGCCGCCGGACAACAGATGACCGGCGCACAACTGGCGATGCAGTCCGAGGTGCGCCTGGCCTTGTGTTCGGGGCTGCTGGCGCTGGCCAAGGAATTCCCGGCGTCGTCCCAGCATGCCATGCGCCTGGTGATTCTCGACTCGCCGCCCAGCCTCAACGACGGCGAAATCACCGACAAAGGCTACATCAACCAGCGCATGGCGCTGAGCCTGCGCGCCGAGGCCGTGACGCGGCTGTACGCCGACAGCCTCGAGCCCAGCGTCATCCTCCTCGCTGAAGTCTACGGAGAAGCCGTATGAACCCTGCAAAACTCAAAGTCGCCATCATCGGTTCCGGCAACATCGGCACCGACCTGATGATCAAGATCCTGCGCAACGCCAAACACCTGGAAATGGCGGTCATGGTCGGCATCGACCCGGCCTCCGACGGCCTCGCTCGCGCCCAGCGCATGGGCGTGGCTACCACCCACGAAGGCGTCGAAGGCCTGACCCGCATGGACGTGTTCCAGCACATCGATTTCGTCTTCGATGCCACCTCGGCCGGCGCGCATGTGCAGAACGATG
>NZ_JYLL01000025.1 GCF_001439695.1 Pseudomonas veronii | reverse complement strand
CGACGCGGGCGGAGGCGCCTTCGAGCTCGGCGAGGCCTTCGGCGATGTCGAGTTTGTCGAGGGCAGCCTTGGCGCGGATGATCGCGGCGGAGTCGTTGGCGGTGACGGCGCGGGCTTCGATGGCGGCAGCGGCGCCGGCACCGTCGAGGCGGTCCATGTTGGCTTCGGTGGCGTGGCCGGCGTTGGCGCCTTTGACAGCGACTTCGCCGTCTTCTTCTTTGTCGAATTCGTCCCAGCTCAGCATGACGTGTCGTCTCCTGCGTGAGGGCTCGAAGGTGCCCGTGTGAAACCGGATGGTTGGGGGTTCACACGGCCCTCGGGCCGCGGTGGATCTTAAGGAATCGTTTGTTGCAACAGCTAGCGCAGGCATTAAACGCAATGGGGTGAACGGGTGCTCTGCGTGAGGCTTGAGGGGCGGAGCGATAGATGCATGCTCCTGCGGAGGCCTCAGGTCGGCTCTTCATCCCAGTGTAAAGGGATATTGCAGGCCCGATTTACCCGCGCATTATAGGGAAAAAAACGGCTTTGTGTTGCGGCAGATGCGCTCGGATTGCTGACAAAACGCCTGGTATTCGAGCCAGAGCGAGGGTTTACAGGGGGTTGGTGCCGGAGGATTTTTTTGACGGACGGTGGGCTATTTATTGCGGGGGCTGGCGAGGTTTTTTGAGCGGGGGAGTGGGAGGCGGGTTTTTGGCCGCAAGAACAATTTCTTGCGGCGAATAAGATCACGGTCAATGTGAACTAACGAAGTTGTTATCCGTTAGAGCAACCGTTACCCATCACATGGTAGTTAAGAATGTGGCGCTGACCTTTGGAGTCTTCATATTCCATTTTTACCGGTACGACTTCGCATACATCTGGAATGGTGCTCATGGAGACTACTTTGGCGACGTCCAGGTGAGTGCTGTAGGTGTAGTCTTCAACAATCGGGGCGTTCTGGCCGGCTACGTCAGTCGGGGCTTCCTCGGCCAGGGCGGCGGTGGCGCACAAGCTGCTGAGGGCCATAACTAATAAAGCTTTCATTTCTCTTTTTACCTTCTTCAGTGCGAAAGGGGGCACGGGGCCCTTTGGAGGCCTCGTGTGTAACTTAGGGGTGTTTACTTCCGATTAACGTGCCTTCGTGGGGGCTGTTACGTTGTTAATCTGGTTGCCTTGTTGGCGGAGTCGATTTTAGGCCTGCGGGTTATATTCATATACCCGTGCTTTTGATAAACACTATTGGTGGTTTTTGTAACAATCCCCCGTCGCAGGTTTTTTTACGTGTCCGCCAAGCGCCGCAGGCTACGGGCCAGAGGGGGGAAGGAGATAGCAGGGCAATTTGTAGGATCTTGTTACTACCATCGTCGAATGGTTCTATAGACTGACCCCGGCTACAACTGGGGTCATACAAAAACAACTATTTCACCGAGGTAAGAAAGATGAGTGCGGCTTCCCTGTACCCCGTTCGCCCCGAAACAGTAGCCAACACGCTGACTGACGAGGCGACCTACAAGGCCATGTACCAGCAGTCGGTGGTCAACCCCGATGGTTTCTGGCGTGAGCAAGCCAAGCGTCTTGACTGGATCAAGCCTTTCACCACGGTGAAGCAGACCTCATTCGACGATCACCATGTCGACATCAAGTGGTTTGCCGATGGCACCTTGAACGTTTCCTACAACTGCCTGGACCGTCACCTCGCCGAGCGCGGCGACCAGGCGGCGATCATCTGGGAGGGCGATGACCCTGCCGACAGCCGCACCATCACCTACCGCGAGTTGCACGAACAAGTCTGCAAGTTCGCCAACGCCCTGCGTGGCCAGGACATACACCGCGGCGACGTGGTGACTATTTATATGCCGATGATCCCCGAAGCTGCGGTCGCCATGCTGGCCTGTGCCCGCATCGGTGCGATCCACTCGGTGGTGTTTGGCGGTTTCTCGCCGGAGGCCTTGGCTGGTCGCATCATCGACTGTAAGTCGAAAGTGGTAATCACCGCCGACGAAGGTGTGCGCGCCGGTAAGAAGATTCCGTTGAAGGCCAACGTCGACGACGCTCTGACCAACCCGGAAACCAACAGCGTCCAGAAAGTCATCGTTTGCAAGCGCACCAGTGGCAGTATCAAGTGGAACCAGCATCGCGACATCTGGTACGAAGACCTGATGAAAGTGGCGGGCACCGTGTGCGCGCCGAAAGAGATGGGCGCCGAAGAAGCGCTGTTCATCCTTTATACCTCCGGCTCCACCGGCAAGCCTAAAGGCGTGCAGCACACCACTGGCGGCTACTTGTTGTATGCGGCCCTGACCCATGAGCGCGTATTCGACTACCGTCCGGGCGAAATCTTCTGGTGTACCGCCGACGTCGGCTGGATCACCGGCCACACCTATATCGTCTACGGGCCACTGGCCAATGGCGCGACCACGCTGATGTTCGAAGGCGTGCCTAACTACCCGGACATCACTCGGGTGGGCAAGATCGTCGACAAGCACAAGGTCAATGTTCTCTACACCGCGCCGACGGCGATCCGCGCGATGATGGCTTCCGGCACCGCCGCCTGCGAAGGCGTTGATGGCAGCAGCTTGCGCCTACTGGGTTCGGTGGGTGAGCCGATCAACCCGGAAGCGTGGGACTGGTACTACAAGAACGTCGGCCAATCCCGTTGCCCGATCGTCGATACCTGGTGGCAGACCGAGACCGGCGCCACCCTGATGAGCCCGCTGCCGGGCGCCCATGCGCTCAAGCCGGGTTCGGCGGCACGGCCGTTCTTCGGCGTGGTGCCGGCCTTGGTGGATAACCTGGGCAACATCATCGAAGGCCCTGCCGAAGGCAACCTGGTGATCCTCGATTCGTGGCCAGGCCAGGCCCGTACCCTGTACGGCGACCATGACCGTTTCGTCGATACCTACTTCAAGACCTTCCGTGGCATGTACTTCACCGGTGACGGCGCTCGTCGCGATGAAGATGGCTACTGGTGGATCACCGGCCGTGTGGATGACGTGTTGAACGTGTCCGGCCACCGTATGGGGACCGCCGAGATCGAAAGCGCCATGGTCGCCCACCCGAAAGTCGCCGAAGCGGCGGTGGTGGGTGTGCCGCACGACATCAAGGGCCAAGGCATCTATGTGTATGTCACCCTGAAAAATGGTGAAGAGCCGACCGAAGCGCTGCGCCTGGAACTGAAGAACTGGGTGCGCAAGGAAATCGGGCCGATCGCTTCGCCGGACGTGATCCAGTGGGCACCGGGCTTGCCGAAGACGCGGTCGGGCAAAATCATGCGACGTATCCTGCGCAAGATTGCCACGGCTGAGTACGATGGCTTGGGCGATATCTCCACCCTGGCCGACCCAAGTGTGGTGGCGCATTTGATTGAGACCCACAAGACCATGAACGTCGCGTAAGACGGGTAGGCGGGACAGAGCCCCATTCGGCGTGAGCCGGGTGGGGCTTTTTTGTGGTCTCTCAAAACCACTGAAGATCCCATGTTTGTGGTCTCTCAAAGCCACTGAAGATCCCATGTGGGAGGGGGCTTGCCCCCGATGGCGGTGGATCAGTCACTGATCAGTTGGCTGAAGACCGCTATCGGGGGCAAGTCGAATCGTCGCACCGCCCCTCCCACATGGACCTGCATAACCCCAGGCCAATAAATATCGACTTCTTCGTCAGGACGTTTCTGAATGTTACCGAGCGGCGCAAATGTGTAACCCTTCGCCCGAACATGAGGCAAAGTGCTACGGGGTTGCACCGAAAAGCCGCGTTTTAGACAGCTCCCAGTATTAGATTAAACGCCAGACTTGCCGTGCTAGAAGGGTTTGCGAATAATAGGCCCGCTATTTGCAGTATCAACAGGTTTAATATCTTTTGTCTCTGCATAAAAAACAGGGACTGTCAATGTGCTGGAACCGCTTTCTCGGTGCTTCTGTAAATTGTTGTCGCATTGAGGAAATATCGGCTTCCGGCCTGTCGTTAGAATGCCGATCACTCGCTCGTCGTCGCCGCTGTTGAATCGGCGTAGGACGCAGCACCGCTATTCGGTTTCACTCAGTCGCATCGTGGGCCATGGCTCATACTGCTGTTTTGCCCTATACCGATGGAGTCCCAAGATGAAGAAACTCGTGCTGTTGGGCGCCCTGGCGCTGTCCGTGCTGTCCATGCAGGCTTTCGCTGAAGGCAAGCCTCTGAAAATTGGTATCGAAGCGGCGTACCCTCCGTTTGCCTCGAAGGCGCCGGATGGCAACATCGTCGGTTTTGACTACGACATCGGCAACGCTCTGTGCGAAGAGATGAAGGTCAAGTGTACTTGGGTCGAGCAAGAGTTCGACGGCCTGATCCCCGCGCTGAAAGTGCGCAAGATCGACGCGATCCTGTCGTCCATGTCCATCACCGACGACCGCAAGAAGTCCGTGGACTTCACCAACCGCTACTACCTGACCCCGGCGCGCCTGGTGTTGAAGGAAGGCACGACCGTCAGCGACAGCCTGGATGAGTTGAAAGGCAAGAAGATCGGCGTGCAGCGCGGTTCGATCCACGACCGTTTCGCCAAGGAAGTACTGGCGCCTAAAGGTGCCACGGTTGTTCCTTACAGCTCGCAGAACGAAATCTACCTGGACGTGGAAGCCGGTCGCCTCGACGGCACCGTGGCTGACGCCACCCTGTTGCAGGAAGGTTTCCTCGATACGGCTGCGGGTAAAGGCTACGCGTTCACCGGCCCAGCCTTTACCGATAGCAAATACTTCGGCGATGGCATCGGTATCGCGGTACGTAAAGGCGACAAGGAAAACCTGGACCGCATCAACGCTGCGATCACTGCGATTCGTGCCAACGGCAAGTACAAGGCTATCCAGGACAAGTACTTCAACTTCGATATTTACGGCCCAGACGCCAAGTAAATCGTCGCAGCGGTCTGTCCAGAATGGCGCAAGCAACAGAATTCCTGCGGTTTGCGCCATTTTTTCATCCCCCTTTTCGAGGACCTGAATCATGTTGAAAGGCTACGGGGCCGTCATCCTCGATGGCGCATGGTTGACGCTTCAGCTCGCCTTGTCGTCCATGGCCTTGGCCATCGTTCTGGGTCTGATCGGGGTCGCGTTACGCCTGTCGCCGGTGCGCTGGTTGGCCTGGCTGGGTGACTTGTACTCCACGGTGATCCGTGGGATTCCCGACCTGGTGCTGATCCTGCTGATTTTCTACGGCGGTCAGGACCTGCTCAACCGCGTCGCGCCGATGCTTGGCTATGACGACTATATCGACTTGAACCCCTTGGCCGCCGGTATCGGCACCCTGGGTTTCATCTTTGGCGCCTACCTGTCGGAAACCTTCCGCGGCGCCTTCATGGCCATCCCCAAGGGCCAGGCCGAAGCCGGCCTGGCGTATGGCATGAGCCCTTTCCAGGTGTTTTTCCGGGTGATGGTGCCGCAGATGATCCGGCTGGCGATCCCCGGGTTTACCAACAACTGGCTGGTCCTGACCAAGGCCACCGCGCTGATTTCGGTGGTGGGCCTGCAAGACATGATGTTCAAGGCCAAGCAGGCGGCGGATGCCACCCGCGAGCCTTTTACCTTCTTCCTCGCAGTGGCGGCGATGTACCTGGTGATCACCAGCGTATCGTTGCTGGCCTTGCGTCATCTTGAGAAGCGCTACTCGGTAGGCGTAAGGGCGGCTGATCTATGATCTTCGACTACAACGTCATCTGGGACGCCATGCCGCTGTACCTCGGCGGCTTGCTGACCACCCTGAAACTGCTCGCCATCTCGCTGTTCTTCGGCCTGCTCGCCGCCTTGCCCCTGGGCTTGATGCGGGTGTCCAAGCAGCCGATCGTCAACGGCGCGGCCTGGCTCTACACCTATGTGATCCGCGGCACACCGATGCTGGTGCAGCTGTTCTTGATCTACTACGGCCTGGCCCAGTTCCAGGCGGTGCGCGAGAGCTTCCTGTGGCCGCTGTTGTCCAGCGCCACGTTCTGCGCGTGCCTGGCCTTTGCGATCAACACCAGCGCCTACACCGCCGAAATCATCGCCGGGAGCCTCAAGGCCACCCCCAACGGCGAGATCGAAGCGGCCAAGGCCATGGGCATGTCGCGCTACAAACTGTACCGCCGCATCCTGCTGCCATCGGCCCTGCGCCGGGCGCTGCCGCAGTACAGCAACGAAGTGATCATGATGCTGCAGACCACCAGCCTGGCATCCATCGTCACCCTGATCGACATCACCGGTGCCGCGCGCACGGTGAACGCACAGTTCTACCTGCCGTTCGAAGCGTATATCACCGCCGGCGCGTTCTACCTGTGCCTGACTTTCATCCTGGTGCGCCTGTTCAAGTTGGCCGAGCGCCGCTGGCTGAGCTACCTGGCTCCACGGAAGCACTGATATGGAACGTATCGATCACCTGTTGCCCTGGGGCCACCTGGGTTGCGAGCGCCAACTGAGCGTGTTCCGTTTCGGCAGCGGCGAGCGCAAGGCCTACATCCAGGCCAGCCTGCACGCCGATGAACTGCCGGGGATGCGTGCCGCGTGGGAGCTGAAAAAGCGCCTGACCGAACTGGAACAGCAAGGCGCGCTCAACGGCGTGATCGAGTTGGTGCCGGTGGCCAACCCGATGGGCCTGGGCCAGCTGTTGCAAGGCAGCCATCAAGGGCGTTTCGAGATTGGCAGCGGCAAGAATTTCAACCGCGATTTCGTCGAGTTGAGCGAGCCGCTGATCGCACAACTGCACGGCAAGCTCGGCGATGATCCCCATGCCAACGTGCGCGTGATCCGCCAGGCGATGCGCGATACGCTCGACGCGCTACCCGCGCCGGCCAGCCAGTTGCAAGGCATGCAGCGGGTGCTGCTGAGCCACGCCTGCACCGCGGACATCGTCCTCGACCTGCATTGCGACGCCGAAGCCGCGCTGCACATGTACGCGCTGCCCCAGCATTGGCCGCAGTGGCGGTCGCTGTCGGCGCATTTGAATGTGAAAGTCGGGCTGCTGGCGGAAGACTCCGGCGGCAGTTCGTTCGATGAAGCCTGCTCGCTGCCCTGGCTGCGTGTGTCGCGGGCGTTCCCCGAGGCGCAGATTCCGCTGGCGTGCCTGGCGACCACCCTGGAACTGGGCGGCCAGGCCGATACCGGCCGCGACGAAGCGATCTTCCACGCCGAAGGCATCCTCGCGTTCCTCGCCGAGCAGGGCCTGATTAAAGGTGAGTGGCCGGCGCCACGTCACGAACCCTGCGAAGGCGTGCCCTTCGAAGGCACCGAATTGCTGTTTGCACCCCACGCTGGCGTGATCAGTTACCTGCGTAAAGCCGGTGACTGGGTGGACGCCGGCGAGCCGGTTTTTGAAGTGATCGACCCTCTGGAAGACCGCGTGAGCATCATCTGCGCCGGCACTTCGGGGGTGCTGTTTGCCGTTGAACGGCTACGTTATGCCCAAGCGGGTTTCTGGCTGGCCAAGGTGGCGGGGCGCGAAGCGCTGCGTCACGGGCGCTTGCTCAACGACTGACCACCTGTTTTTGTGAGAACCGACCGCATGTACAAGCTTGAAGTCCAAGACCTGCATAAACGCTATGGCAGTCATGAAGTGCTCAAAGGCGTGTCCCTGGCCGCCGCGGCCGGTGATGTGATCAGCATCATCGGTTCCAGCGGTTCGGGCAAAAGTACCTTTTTGCGCTGCGTCAACCTGCTGGAGCAGCCCCACGCCGGCAAGATCCTGCTCAATAACGAAGAGCTGAAACTGGTGGCCGGCAAAGACGGCGCCCTGCGGGCCGCCGACCCGAAACAGCTGCAACGCATGCGTTCGCGCCTGTCCATGGTGTTCCAGCATTTCAACCTGTGGTCGCACATGACCGCGCTGGAAAACGTGATGGAAGCCCCGGTGCATGTGCTGGGCATGTCGAAAAAGGACGCGCGGGAAAAGGCCGAGCACTACCTGGCCAAAGTCGGCGTGGGCCATCGTAAGGATGCGTTCCCCGGCCATATGTCCGGTGGCGAGCAACAGCGCGTGGCGATTGCCCGTGCGCTGGCGATGGAGCCGGAGGTGATGCTGTTCGACGAACCCACCTCGGCGCTGGACCCGGAGTTGGTCGGCGAAGTGTTGAAAGTGATGCAGGACCTGGCCCAGGAAGGCCGCACCATGGTGGTGGTGACCCACGAAATGGGCTTTGCCCGTGAAGTGTCCAACCAGCTGGTATTCCTGCACAAAGGCATCGTCGAAGAACGCGGCAACCCGCGCGAAGTGCTGGTCAATCCCCAGTCTGAGCGGCTTCAGCAGTTCCTCTCCGGCAGCTTGAAGTAGCCACTCCTTTTATGTGGGAGGGGGCTTGCCCCCGATAGCAGTCTGTCAGTTGATACATCTGGTGACTGATACACCGCTATCGGGGGCAAGTCGAATCGTCGCACCGCCCCTCCCACATTGGATGTTCATCGTTTTTGAGATTTGTGTTCGTTTACGGGCTAGCATTGGCCCACGGCTTCTTTCACTGTTTTTGCTTCGGATAGCCCTCCATGACTGCCCATCGAATTGGTTTCCTGATTTGGCCCAGCACAAAAGCACTGACGCTTGCGCTGGCTGAGGAGGCCTTGCGCGTTGCTCAGCGGGTGCATCCGGAGGTGGTCTATGAACTGTCGTTTCTGCAGGCCGAACCGCAGACCGATGGCGCCTGGCAACTGCCCGGCGGGCCGTGGGCCGGCAAGCTCGAAGGCTTCCAGAAACTGTTCCTGCTGGCCGACGAACCGCCCACCGCGATCGCTTCGCAGCTCAGCACCGCGCTCAAGCAACTGGTGCGCGCCGGGTGTGTGATCGGCGGCTTGTCGGCCGGTGTCTACCCGCTGGCTCATCTCGGTCTGCTCGACGGCTACCGCGCCGCCGTGCATTGGCGCTGGCAGGACGATTTCGCCGAGCGCTTCCCCAAGGTCATCGCCACCAGCCATCTGTTCGACTGGGACCGCGATCGCCTGACCGCCTGTGGCGGCATGTCGGTACTCGACCTGTTGCTGGCGGTGCTGGCCCGTGATCACGGCGCCGAGCTGGCCGGTGCGGTGTCCGAGGAACTGGTGGTGGAGCGCATCCGCGAAGGCGGCGAGCGCCAGCGCATCCCTCTGCAAAACCGCCTGGGCTCGAGCCATCCGAAGCTGACCCAGGCGGTGCTGTTGATGGAGGCCAACATTGAGGAACCGCTGACCACCGACGAAATCGCCCAGCATGTCTGCGTGTCGCGACGACAACTGGAACGCATCTTCAAGCAATACCTCAATCGCGTCCCCAGCCAGTATTACCTGGAACTGCGCCTGAACAAGGCCCGCCAGATGCTGATGCAAACCAGCAAGTCGATCATCCAGATCGGCCTGTCCTGCGGCTTCTCCTCGGGGCCGCACTTCTCCAGCGCCTACCGCAATTTCTTCGGCGCCACCCCCCGCGAAGACCGCAACCAGCGACGCAGCAGCAGCCCGTTCGAGTTGTCGTCGGTGCCGTCCGAACGCGGTTGATCTCACTCGCGCGATCCCTGCGGTAGATAGATAGCCGGCCGCCGGCCAAGTTACGCCTATCCTGCTCGACCACCTGCCGCTGTGCCCCGGTAGCGTTTAAACTGCGCCATTGCGATGCTATTTGTCGCATTGGCGTAAACCCGCCAAAATCGCGGGTTGGCGCTATAAGAAGTTGTCGCTTGGCGGCAAGGCCGCGCTGAAAACTGTCCTTACAATCCCTGCATCGCCCGCCAGTTCCAGGCAGGCGTTCCTCTTCAGGAGACTCCGATGTCCGTTGAGCAAGCCCCGGTGCAACGTGCCGATTTCGACCAGGTCATGGTGCCCAATTACGCACCTGCCGCATTCATCCCCGTGCGCGGCGCAGGTTCGCGCGTGTGGGACCAGGCGGGTCGCGAGCTGATCGACTTTGCCGGCGGCATCGCGGTCAATGTTTTGGGCCATGCCCACCCGGCGCTGGTCGGTGCGTTGACCGAACAGGCCCACAAGCTGTGGCACGTCTCCAACGTCTTCACCAATGAGCCGGCCCTGCGCCTGGCCCACAAGTTGATCGACGCCACTTTTGCCGAGCGTGTGTTCTTCTGCAACTCCGGCGCCGAAGCCAACGAGGCTGCGTTCAAGCTGGCCCGTCGCGTGGCGTTCGACCGCTTCGGCAGCGAGAAATACGAGATCATCGCCGCCCTCAACAGCTTCCACGGCCGCACCCTGTTCACCGTCAACGTCGGTGGCCAGTCGAAGTACTCCGACGGCTTCGGGCCGAAGATCACTGGCATCACCCATGTGCCGTTCAATGACCTGGCCGCGCTGAAAGCTGCCGTGTCGGACAAGACCTGCGCCGTGGTGCTGGAACCGGTGCAAGGCGAGGGCGGCGTACTGCCGGCCGAGCTGGCCTACCTGCAAGGCGCCCGCGAACTGTGCGACGCCCACGACGCGCTGCTGGTGTTCGACGAAGTGCAGACCGGCATGGGCCGCAGCGGCCACCTGTTCGCCTACCAGCACTACGGTGTGGTGCCGGACATTCTCACCAGCGCCAAGAGCCTGGGCGGCGGTTTCCCGATTGCCGCGATGCTCACCACGGAAGCCTTGGCCAAGCACTTGGTGGTCGGCACCCACGGCACCACCTACGGCGGCAACCCGCTGGCATGTGCGGTGGCGGGGGCGGTGATCGATGTGATCAACACGCCTGAAGTGCTGGCCGGCGTCAACGCCAAGCACGACCTGTTCAAGGCCCGCCTGGAACAGATCGGCAAACAATACGGGATCTTCAGCGAAGTGCGCGGCCTCGGCCTGCTGCTCGGTTGCGTGTTGAGTGACGCCTGGAAAGGCAAGGCCAAGGACGTGTTCAACGCGGCCGAGAAAGAAAACCTGATGATCCTGCAAGCCGGCCCCGACGTGGTGCGTTTCGCGCCGAGCCTGGTGGTGGAGGATGCGGACATCAATGAAGGCCTGGACCGTTTTGAGCGTGCTGTTAAAACACTGACCCAAGCCTGATACACATTTATCTGTCGGACTGGGTCGAATGTGGGAGGGGGCTTGCCCCCGATAGCAGTCTGTCAGTTGATACATCTGGTGACTGATACACCGCTATCGGGGGCAAGTCGAATCGTCGCACCGCCCCTCCCACATTGGATATGTGTTGTTCCTGACCTGTCCGGTACTTTTTCCTATGAGTTTTTCGAGTTAAGGAGTGACACCATGCTGGTGATGCGCCCCGCGCAAATGGCTGATCTGGGCGAGGTGCAGCGTCTGGCTGCGGACAGCCCGATTGGTGTCACCTCCTTGCCGGACGATGTGGAGCGCCTGAGCGACAAGATCGCCGCCAGCGAAGCGTCTTTCGCTGCCGAGGTCAGTTTCAACGGTGAAGAAAGCTATTTCTTCGTGCTCGAAGACACCGAGACCGGCAAGCTCGTCGGCTGCTCGGCCATCGTCGCCTCGGCCGGCTACTCGGAACCGTTCTACAGCTTCCGTAACGAGACCTTCGTCCACGCCTCCCGCGAGCTGAAGATCCACAACAAGATCCACGTGCTTTCCCAGTGCCACGACCTCACCGGCAACAGCCTGCTCACCAGCTTCTACGTGGTGCCGGAGCTGGTCGGTTCGCCGTGGTCGGAACTCAATTCCCGCGGCCGCCTGTTGTTCGTCGCCAGCCATCCCGAGCGCTTCGCCGACTCGGTGGTGACCGAGATTGTCGGCTACAGCGACGAGAACGGTGATTCGCCGTTCTGGGACGCCATCGGACGCAACTTCTTCGACCTCAACTACGCCGCCGCCGAGCGCCTGTGCGGGCTGAAAAGCCGCACGTTCCTCGCCGAGCTGATGCCGCACTACCCGATCTACGTGCCGCTGCTGCCGGACGAAGCCCAGGAAGCCATGGGCCAGGTGCATCCGCGTGCGCAGATCACCTTCGACATCCTCATGCGCGAAGGCTTCGAGACCGATCACTACATCGACATCTTCGACGGCGGCCCGACGCTGCACGCGCGGGTCTCGGGCATTCGCTCGATCGCCCAGAGCCGCGTGGTGCCGGTGAAGATCGGCGAGAGGGTCAAGGGTGTCGGCCGCCAGTACCTGGTGAGCAACGCGCAGTTGCAGGATTACCGCGCGGTGCTGCTGGAGCTGGACTACGCGCCCGGCAAACCGGTGACCCTGGACCTGGAAGCAGCCGAAGCCCTGGGCGTCGGCGAAGGCGCCAGCGTGCGTTTGGTTGCGGTTTAACGCAGAGTTTTGCGGGTGGCCTGAGCGGGCGGCCCGCCTGAGGAGATAGCATGATCGTTCGTCCCGTACGCAGCAGCGATTTACCGGCCCTGATTGATCTGGCGCGCAGCACCGGCACCGGCCTGACCACCTTGCCGGCCAACGAAGAGCGCCTGACCCACCGGGTCGGCTGGGCCGAAAAAACCTTCCGCGGCGAAGCCGGGCGCGGGGATGCCGACTACCTGTTCGTGCTGGAAAACGACGAAGGCCGCGTGGTGGGGATTTCCGCCATCGCCGGCGCCGTCGGCCTGCGCGAGCCCTGGTACAACTTCCGGGTCGGCCTGACCGTCAGCGCCTCCCAGGAGCTGAATATCTACCGTGAGATCCCGACGCTGTTCCTGGCCAACGACCTCACCGGCAACTCCGAACTGTGTTCGTTGTTCCTGCACGCCGATTACCGCAACGGCCTCAACGGCCGCATGCTGGCCAAGGCGCGCCTGCTGTTTATCGCGGAGTTCCCGCAGTTGTTCGGCAACAAGATCATCGCCGAGATGCGCGGCGTGTCCAATGAAGCCGGGCGCTCGCCGTTCTGGGAAAGCCTGGGCCGACACTTCTTCAAGATGGAATTCAGCCAGGCCGACTACCTCACCGGCGTGGGCAACAAAGCCTTTATCGCCGAGTTGATGCCGAAATTTCCGCTGTACAGCTGCTTCCTGTCGGAGGATGCGCGCAACGTGATCGGCAAGGTCCACCCGGATACCGAGCCGGCGCTGAGCATGCTCAAGAGCGAAGGGTTCAGCTACCAGGGCTATGTCGACATTTTCGACGCCGGACCGGCGGTGGAATGTGAGACCAGCAAGATCCGTGCGGTGCGCGACAGCCAGTCGCTGGTGTTGGCCATCGGCACGCCAGGCGACGACGCCACGCCGTTCCTGATCCATAACCGCAAGCGCGAAGAGTGCCGCATCACCGCCGCACCGGCCCGCCTGGCGGCAGGCACGCTGGTGGTTGATCCGTTGACCGCCAAGCGCCTGCAACTGGTGGTGGGTGATCAAGTGCGTGCCGTACCGTTGTCTGCTGCTCGGGAGTCGAAATAATGAATTCGCTGTATATCGCAGGTAGCTGGCTGGCTGGCCAGGGTGAGTTGTTCGAATCGCGCAACCCGGTGACCCAGCACGTGCTGTGGGCCGGCAATGGCGCCAGCGCCGAGCAGGTCGAATCCGCCGTGCAGGCGGCGCGCCAGGCGTTTCCGGCGTGGGCCCGGCGCTCGTTGGAAGAGCGCATCGGTGTGCTCGAAGCCTTCGCCAATACCTTGAAAAGCCGCGCCGATGAAATCGCCCGCTGCATCGGTGAAGAAACCGGCAAGCCCCTGTGGGAATCGGCCACCGAAGTCACCAGCATGGCCAACAAGATCGCAATCTCGGTGCAAAGCTACCGCGAGCGTACCGGCGAGAAGAGCGGCCCGCTGGGCGACGCCACCGCCGTGCTGCGCCACAAGCCTCACGGCGTGGTGGCGGTGTTTGGTCCTTACAACTTCCCCGGTCACCTGCCCAATGGGCATATCGTCCCGGCGTTGCTGGCGGGCAATACCGTGCTGTTCAAACCCAGCGAGTTGACCCCGAAAGTCGCCGAGCTGACCGTGCAATGCTGGATCGAAGCCGGCCTGCCGGCGGGCGTGTTGAACCTGCTGCAAGGTGCGCGGGAAACCGGAATCGCCCTGGCGGCCAACCCGGGTATCGACGGGTTGTTCTTCACCGGCTCCAGCCGCACCGGCAACCACCTGCACCAGCAGTTCTCCGGGCGCCCGGACAAGATCCTGGCCCTGGAAATGGGCGGTAACAACCCGCTGGTGGTGGATCAAGTGGCCGACGTGGATGCGGCGGTCTACACCATCATCCAATCGGCGTTTATCTCGGCCGGCCAACGTTGCACCTGTGCCCGTCGCTTGCTGGTGCCCGAAGGCGCCTGGGGCGATGCGCTGCTGGCGCGGCTGGTGGCAGTCAGCGCGACGATTACGGTCGGTGCATTCGACCAGCAACCGGCGCCGTTCATGGGCTCGGTGATTTCCCTGGCGGCGGCGAAAGCCTTGATGGACGCCCAGGAACTGCTGTTGGCCAACGGCGCCGTGGCGCTGCTGGAAATGACCCAGCCGCAGGCTCAGGCCGCGTTGCTGACCCCGGGCATCATTGACGTGACCGAAGTGAGCGAGCGCGCCGATGAAGAGCTGTTCGGCCCGCTGTTGCAGGTGATCCGCTACGCTGATTTCGCCGCGGCGATTGCCGAGGCCAACAACACCCAGTACGGCCTGGCCGCCGGTTTGTTGTCGGACTCCGAAGCGCGCTACCAGCAGTTCTGGCTGGAAAGCCGCGCCGGGATCGTCAACTGGAACAAACAACTGACCGGCGCCGCCAGTACCGCGCCGTTCGGTGGTGTCGGGGCTTCGGGCAACCATCGCGCCAGCGCCTATTACGCAGCGGATTATTGCGCGTACCCGGTGGCGTCCCTGGAAACCCCAAGCCTGGTGCTGCCAGCCACACTCACCCCCGGCATTACACTGATCTAAAGGTGGGAGGGGGCAAGCCCCCTCCCACACTTGACCCGGGGTGTGTTGAAGATTGCCTATAAAAACAGATGTTCGTGGAGCCTCGCCGATGAAATCCTATGAAGTCAATTTTGACGGTCTAGTGGGGCCGACCCATAACTACGGCGGTTTGTCCTACGGCAACGTCGCGTCCCAGAGCAACAGCCAGCAAGCTTCCAACCCCAAGGAAGCGGCGTTGCAGGGCCTGCAGAAAATGAAAGCGCTGATGGACATGGGTTTTGTGCAAGGCGTGCTGGCGCCGCAGGAACGCCCGGACGTGGCTGCCTTGCGCAACCTCGGCTTCAGCGGCAGCGATGCCCAGGTCATCCAGCACGCGGCCAAGCACGCCATGCCATTGCTGGTCGCCAGTTGCTCGGCGTCGAGCATGTGGGTGGCCAACGCCGCCACCGTCAGCCCGAGCGCCGACACGGCGGATGGCCGCGTGCATTTCACCGCCGCCAACCTCAACTGCAAATACCACCGCAGCATCGAACACCCGACCACCAGCCGCGTATTGGGGGCGATGTTTGCCGATGCGAAACACTTCGCCCACCACGCCGCGTTGCCGGCGGTGGCGCAGTTCGGCGACGAAGGCGCGGCCAACCACACACGTTTCTGCCGTGACTATGGCGAGGCCGGCGTGGAGTTTTTCGTGTTCGGCCGCAGCGCGTTCGACACCCGTTACCCGGCACCGCAGAAGTACCCGGCGCGCCAGACCCTCGAAGCCTCCCAGGCCGTCGCCCGCCTGCACGGCCTGAAAGACGCTGGCGTGGTCTTCGCCCAGCAGAACCCGGCGGTGATCGATGCCGGCGTGTTCCATAACGACGTGATCGCGGTGGGCAATGGCGAAATGCTGTTCTATCACGAGGACGCGTTCCTCAACACCGAGACGATGCTTGCCGAGTTGCAGGCCAAGTTGGGCAAGCTGGGCGGCAACTTCCAGTCGGTGTGCGTGCCGCGTGCCCAGGTCAGCGTCGAAGACGCGGTGCGTTCCTACCTGTTCAACAGCCAATTGCTGACCCGCGCCGACGGCTCGATGCTATTGATCGTGCCGGAAGAGTGCCGCGCCAACGCACGTGTCTGGCAGTATCTGCAAGGTCTGACCGCTGCCGGTGGTTTGATCCGCGAGGTCAAGGTCTTCGACCTCAAGCAAAGCATGCAGAACGGCGGCGGCCCGGCGTGCCTGCGTTTGCGCGTGGCGTTGAACGAAACCGAGCTGGCGGCGGTGAACCCAGGGGTTATCATGACCGCGCCGTTGTATGAAACGCTGACCCAGTGGGTCGACAAGCACTACCGCGACAGCCTGCGCGAAAGCGACCTGGCTGACCCGCAATTGCTGCTTGAATGCCGGACGGCATTGGATGAACTGACGCAAATCCTTAAACTGGGCGCGGTATATCCTTTCCAGATCAATTAACGCCACACGGCCGAGAGCTATTTATGAGCACCGATACCCTGCAACTGATCCTTGAAGACACCGACGGCACCCAGCTGCAAACCTCCTGCACCCGCGTTGCCGTGATCTGGCAGGGCAAGGAAGTCTGGATTCAGCACGACGGCCGTGGCCAACTGCTGATCGGTGTGGACGTGGAAGAAGGCGACGCCGAGTACGCCAACCTGCTGATGCGCCCACTGGCCACCAACCTGATGAGCCTGCAACTGGAAATGGAACCGGCCGACGTTGAGGGTGATGACGACGATCACGTCCACGGCCCAGGCTGCAACCACTAAGGAAGCTGCTTATGCTCGCCCTCGGCAAACTCCTTGAACTGACTCTCGCCGGTCGTGAACCGGCGCAAAAAATTCAACTGACTGTCGACGGCGTGCAGATGCGCTGGCTCAGCGAAGGCGCGCTCGAAGTGCGCCCGCCGCAAGCGCGGGACAACGGCAGCGACGTGCTGCTGTCGTCCGGCATCCACGGCAACGAGACCGCGCCGATCGAATTGCTCGACCGCCTGTTGCATGGCATCGCCCGTGGGCAGATCAAACCCCGCACCCGTATTCTGTTCCTGTTCGGCAACCCCGAGGCCATGCGCCGCGGCGAGCGTTACCTCGAACTGGACGTCAACCGGCTGTTCAACGGCCGTCACGAAAAAAATATCGGCCCTGAAGCCATGCGCGCCGCCGAGCTGGAACAATTGGCCCGCAGCTTCTTCAGCCTGCCTGGCCGCTCGCGCTTGCATTACGACCTGCACACCGCCATTCGTGGTTCGAAGGTCGAGCAGTTCGCCCTCTACCCGTGGAAGGACGGGCGCCAGCATTCGCGCCACGAACTGGCCCGCTTGCGCGCCGCCGGTATGCAGGCGGTGCTGCTGCAGAACAAAGCTTCGATCACCTTCTCCGCCTTTACCTATGAGCAACTGGGTGCCGAGGCCTTTACCCTGGAATTGGGCAAGGCGCGGCCGTTCGGGCAGAACCAGGATGTGGACGTGTCGCGCCTGGAAACCCGGCTGACGCAGATCATCGAAGGCACCGAGCCGGACACCGGCAGCCTGGATGGCCTGCAGCTGTTTGCCGTGTCCCGCGAAGTCATCAAGCACAGCGATGCATTCCTGTTGCACCTGCCGGCGGACGTGGAAAACTTTTCGCCGTTGGCCCAGGGCTATCTGCTCGCCGAAGACGTCGCCAAGACCCGCTGGGTGATCGAGGAGGAGGGCGCACGCATCATCTTCCCGAACCCGAAGGTGAAGAATGGCTTGCGCGCAGGGATATTGATCGTGCCGACCACGGACGCCGGGCTGGCATAGATCTCAGCCTTAACCGGATCCAAATGTGGGAGGGGGCTTGCCCCCGATTGCGGTGTAACTGTCAGAAAATTTTTAACTGACAGACCGCCATCGGGGGCAAGCCCCCTCCCACATTTTGTTTTGCGGTGTTGCTTAAACTGCTACGGCACGCGGCTCGCTGCGGCGGATCGCACGTACCTTGTGCAAGGTGTCGGCACAGGTACGCGCCGCTTCCTGGCCTTTGTGTACGAAGTGATCATGGAAGAAGGCGTGGTGCTCGCTGCCAGCGTGGAAGTGGTGCGGGGTCAGAGACACCGAGAACACCGGCACTTCGGTTTCCAGCTGAACCTGCATCAGGCCGCTGACCACCGATTGGGCGACGAATTCGTGGCGGTAGATGCCGCCGTCCACCACCAGGGCCGCGGCGACGATGCCGGCGTAACGGCCGGTCTTGGCCAGCAGCTTGGCGTGCAGGGGCATTTCAAAGGCGCCGCCGACTTCGAAGAAATCGATGTCCGATTCCTGGTAACCCAGGGCGATCATTTCGCTGAGAAAGCCTTTGCGCGATTGGTCGACAATATCCTTGTGCCAGCAGGCCTGGATAAACGCGACGCGCTCGCCGTGATGGTTTTTGCTTTTGCTGTCGATTGCGGTGGGTTGCATGTTCTGACTCCTGTTTAAGAAAAAAACAGGGCGTTATGAATCGAATGGGATTTAAGGGTACGAACAGCTGGGTCATGCAGGCATGAACTCAGCGCGCGGCCCTTTTGCGCCAATCCCGTTCTCTCTTCATCCGGACTATGACCGTCGGCCCCGGGATCACACCGGGTCTGCTGACCTTGTCGCCGTCCTGCCGGAGCAGTTCGAGGCGCCAAGCGCTCGCGGGCTATGCACATTGCGCGCAATTACCGCCGGTGGGGAATTGCACCCCGCCCTGAGAACGTTGCCGCCAGAACCCTGGCGGCGGAGAGTTTTTAACATGGTTTTTCAGAAACTGCACGATTGCCGTATCGATAGCCTATATCGGTTTGTTTGATTGATATTCGATTGACGCAGCATAGGGCTTGATATTCCGTGGCTTTACCCGCAGTAATCGTCAGTACGAAAGAACGCCCAACCCATCAGAGGCCAGTTTGATGACCGTGATAGACCTGCGCAGCGACACCGTGACCCAACCCACCCCCGGCATGCTCGATGCGATGGCCAGCGCCGTCAGCGGCGATGACGTGTATGGCGAAGACCCTAGCGTCAATCGCCTGGAGGCGGAACTGGCCAAGCGCCTGGGGTTCGCCGCGGCGTTGTTCGTGCCCACCGGCACCATGAGCAACCTGCTGGCGTTGATGGCCCACTGTGAGCGCGGCGAGGAATACATCGTCGGTCAGCAGGCCCACACCTATAAGTACGAAGGCGGCGGCGCGGCGGTGCTGGGTTCGATCCAGCCGCAACCACTGGAAGTGCAGGCGGACGGTTCCCTGGACCTGGATCAGGTGCTGGAAGCGATCAAGCCCGATGATTTTCACTTCGCCCGCACCCGCCTGTTGGCGCTGGAGAACACCATGCAGGGCAAGGTGCTGCCGCTGGAGTACCTGGCCAGGGCACGTGCGTTTACCCGTGAACATGGCCTGGCCCTGCACCTGGACGGCGCGCGGCTCTACAATGCGGCGGTCAGGCTCGAGGTGGACGCGCGGGAGATCACCCAGCATTTCGATTCGGTGTCGGTGTGCCTGTCCAAGGGCCTGGGCGCGCCGATTGGCTCGGTGTTGTGCGGCTCCACGGCGCTGATCGCCAAGGCGCGGCGTTTGCGCAAGATGGTCGGCGGCGGCATGCGCCAGGCCGGTTCCCTGGCGGCGGCGGGGCTGTATGCCCTTGACCATCAGGTGCAGCGCCTGGCCGACGACCACGCCAACGCCCAATGGCTGGGGGATGAACTGCGCAAGGCCGGGTATGCGGTGGAGCCGGTGCAGACCAACATGGTCTACGTGCAGCTCGGCGACCGGGCGCAGGCCCTGAAGACGTTTGCCGCCGAGCGCGGGATCAAGTTGAGCGCCGCACCGCGCCTGCGCATGGTCACGCACCTGGACGTGAGCCGTGCGCAGATCGAGCAAGTGGTGCAGGCATTCGTCGAGTTTTCTCGGAAATGACCGTGCAGACTGTCTAATTGACTGTTTCTATCACATAAACACGCTGTACCACCGGCAAAGGGCCGATATAATGCGGCCCTTTGCCGTCGCTCCGTCTGATGATGTTGCGCACTGGCCTTTGGCCTCAGACTCCGTGGAAGAACCTAATGAAAAGCGCAGAAATCCGTGAAGCCTTCCTTCGCTTCTTCGAAGAGCAAGGCCACACCCGTGTCGCCTCCAGCTCCTTGATCCCAGGCAATGACCCCACCCTGCTGTTCACCAACGCGGGGATGAACCAGTTCAAGGACTGCTTCCTGGGCCAGGAAAAGCGCGCCTATACCCGCGCGGTCAGCAGCCAGAAATGCGTGCGCGCCGGTGGCAAGCACAACGACCTGGAAAACGTCGGCTACACCGCCCGTCACCACACGTTTTTCGAAATGCTCGGCAACTTCAGCTTTGGCGACTATTTCAAGAAAGACGCGATCAACTTCGCCTGGACCTTCCTCACTGGCGTGCTGAAACTGCCGAAGGAAAAGCTCTGGGTCACCGTCTACGCCAGCGATGACGAAGCCTACGACATCTGGACCCAGCAAGTCGGCGTGCCGCCTGAGCGCATGGTGCGTATCGGCGACAACAAGGGCGCGCCTTACGCCTCCGACAACTTCTGGACCATGGGCGACACCGGCCCGTGCGGCCCATGCACCGAGATTTTCTACGATCACGGCGCCGATATCTGGGGCGGCCCACCGGGTTCGCCGGAAGAAGACGGCGACCGTTACATCGAGATCTGGAACAACGTGTTCATGCAGTTCAACCGCACCGCCGATGGCGTGTTGCACCCGCTGCCGGCACCGTCGGTGGATACCGGCATGGGCCTGGAGCGGATCAGTGCGGTGATGCAGCACGTTCACTCCAACTACGAGATCGACCTGTTCCAGAGCCTGCTGGCCGCTGCGGCCAAGGCCATCGGTTGTGCCAATGAAGACCAGGCATCGCTCAAAGTGGTGGCTGACCACATCCGTTCCTGCGGTTTCCTGATTGCCGACGGCGTGCTGCCGTCCAATGAAGGCCGCGGCTACGTGCTGCGCCGTATCATCCGTCGCGCCTGCCGCCACGGTAACAAGCTGGGCGCCAACGGCAGCTTCTTCTACCAGATCGTCGCGGCGCTGGTCGCCGAGATGGGCGCAGCCTTCCCGGAACTCACCCAGAACCAGGCGCACATCGAGCGCGTGCTCAAGGCCGAAGAAGAGCAGTTCGCCAAGACCCTGGAACAGGGCCTGAAAATCCTCGAGCAAGACCTCGCCGGCCTGCAGGGCAGCGTGGTGCCGGGCGATGTGGTGTTCAAACTCTACGACACCTACGGTTTCCCGATGGACCTGACCGGCGACATCGCCCGTGAGCGCAACCTGACCCTCGACGAGGAAGGTTTCGAACGCGAGATGGAAGCCCAGCGCGTGCGCGCCCGTTCCGCCAGTTCCTTCGGCATGGACTACAACAGCCTGGTCAAGGTTGACGTGGCCACCGAGTTCACCGGCTATACGGCCACCCACGGTTCGGCCAAAGTGATCGCGCTGTATAAAGACGGCCAGTCGGTCGACGTCCTGAATGAAGGCGATGACGGCGTGGTGGTCCTGGACCGGACGCCGTTCTATGCCGAATCCGGTGGCCAGATCGGCGACTGCGGTTTCCTCAAGGCGTCTTCCGGTCGTTTCGATGTGCGTGATACCACCAAGACCGGCGGCGCGTTCCTGCACCACGGCGTATTGGCGTCGGGCAGCCTGATCGTCGGTTCGCCGGTGGACGCCCAGGTGGACGCCGACGTGCGCCACGCCACTGCGCTGAACCACTCGGCCACCCACTTGCTGCACGCGGCACTGCGCCAGGTGTTGGGCGAGCACGTCCAGCAGAAGGGTTCGTTGGTCGACAGCCAGCGCCTGCGTTTCGACTTCAGCCACTTCGAAGCGATCAAGCCTGCGCAGATCAAGGCCCTGGAAGATATCGTCAACGCCCAGGTGCGCAAGAACACCGCGGTGGAAACCGAGGAAACCGACATCGAGACCGCCAAGGCCAAGGGCGCCATGGCGCTGTTCGGCGAGAAGTACGGCGACAACGTGCGCGTCCTGAGCATGGGCGGCAACTTCTCGGTGGAACTGTGCGGTGGGATCCACGCCAACCGTACCGGCGACATCGGCCTGCTGAAAATCATCAGCGAAGGCGGTGTGGCGTCCGGTGTGCGTCGTATTGAAGCGGTAACCGGTGCTGCGGCCCTGGCCTACCTCAATGCGGGTGAAGAACAACTCAAGGAAGCGGCCAGCCTGGTCAAGGGCAGCCGTGACAATCTGATCGACAAACTGTCCGCCGTGCTGGAGCGCAACCGCGCCCTGGAGAAACAGCTGGAACAGTTGCAGGCCAAGGCGGCCAGCGCGGCAGGCGACGATCTGTCGGCTTCCGCCCAGGACGTCAAGGGCGTGAACGTCCTGGCGGCGCGCCTGGACGGCCAGGACGGCAAGGCGTTGTTGGCCTTGGTCGATCAGTTGAAGAACAAGCTCGGCCGCGCAGTGATCCTGCTCGGCAGTGTCCATGAGGATAAGGTCGTTCTGGTTGCCGGTGTAACCAAAGACCTGACTGGCCAACTCAAAGCCGGTGATTTGATGAAACAAGCCGCTGCGGCAGTGGGCGGGAAGGGCGGTGGTCGTCCGGACATGGCACAAGGCGGTGGTGTAGACGCCGGTGCCCTGGACGCGGCCCTGGCCCTGACCGTGCCGTTTGTCGAGGCTGGCATTTAAGGCGCTGTGAATGAGCCCGTGGTCTAGTCGCGGGCTCGCTCGGTTGCTGGAAGATTGGTTTATTGGGCGCCCCTTTACGGGCTGAGGCGGCTTAGAAATGGCTTTGATCGTACAGAAATTTGGAGGCACCTCGGTCGGCTCTGTCGAAAGAATCGAGCAGGTCGCCGACAAGGTTAAGAAATTCCGCGATGCCGGCGACGACCTCGTCGTGGTGCTGTCGGCCATGAGCGGCGAAACCAATCGCCTGATCGAACTGGCCAAGGCTATCAGCGGCGATCAACAACCGCTGCCGCGTGAGCTGGATGTGATCGTGTCCACCGGCGAGCAGGTGACCATTGGCCTGCTGGCCATGGCGCTGAACAAGCGCGGTGTGCCGGCCGTGTCCTACACTGGCAGTCAGGTGCGTATCCTCACCGACAGCGCGCACACCAAGGCGCGCATCCTGCAGATCGATGATCAGAAGATTCGCGCTGATCTGAAGGCCGGTCGTGTGGTAGTCGTCGCCGGTTTCCAGGGCGTCGACGAGCACGGCAATATCACCACCCTCGGGCGTGGCGGTTCGGACACCACCGGTGTGGCCCTGGCGGCCGCGCTCAAGGCTGACGAATGCCAGATCTACACCGATGTGGATGGCGTCTACACCACCGATCCGCGCGTGGTGTCCGTGGCTCAGCGCCTGGACAAGATCACCTTCGAAGAGATGCTGGAAATGGCCAGCCTCGGTTCCAAGGTGTTGCAGATCCGCGCGGTGGAATTCGCCGGTAAGTACAACGTTCCGCTGCGCGTATTGCACAGCTTCAAAGAGGGTCCGGGTACCCTCATTACTATTGATGAAGAGGAATCCATGGAACAGCCGATCATTTCCGGCATCGCTTTCAACCGCGATGAAGCCAAGCTGACGATCCGTGGCGTGCCAGACACCCCGGGCGTGGCATTCAAGATCCTCGGCCCGATCAGTGGCGCGAACATTGAAGTCGACATGATCGTGCAGAACGTTTCGCACGATAACACCACTGATTTCACCTTCACCGTTCACCGCAACGAGTACGAAGCGGCCGAGCGTATCCTGCAGAACACTGCGAGCGGGATTGGCGCGCGTGAAGTGGTCGGCGATACCAAGATCGCCAAGGTATCGATCGTAGGTGTGGGCATGCGTTCCCATGCCGGCGTTGCCAGCCGCATGTTCGAGGCCCTGGCCAAGGAAAGCATCAACATCCAGATGATCTCCACCTCGGAAATCAAAGTCTCGGTGGTGATCGAAGAGAAGTACCTGGAACTGGCTGTACGCGCACTGCATACCGCTTTTGAGCTGGACGCTCCGGCCCGACAGGGCGAGTGATGCAAGGCCAGGAAGGCGCGGTTTACCGCGCCTTTCATTTTTTTGTAGGGCGCATGTTGTTTTGCGTGGGCTCGACAATACTTAGCTGGTAGGGCTATGGCCGCTGAGCCGTAGGTCGAAGGCCTTTTTTTGCAGACTGTTGTTCCTGAACTGAAGTGCGTGAGGTGAAAGGTATGTTGATTCTGACTCGTCGTTGCGCAGAAAGCCTGATTATTGGTGATGGAGAAATCACCGTGACCGTGCTCGGCGTCAAAGGCAATCAAGTGCGTATTGGGGTAAATGCTCCGAAAGAGGTAGCGGTCCACCGCGAGGAAATCTATCTGCGGATCAAGAAAGAGAAGGACGAAGAACCAAGCCTTTAATTTTTATCGTTTTTTATGTTTGCAAACGGGGATGAACGTGGTTAATATACGCCCCGTGTTGCGGAGAGCTGGCCGAGTGGCCGAAGGCGCTCCCCTGCTAAGGGAGTACACCTCAAAAGGGTGTCGGGGGTTCGAATCCCCCGTTCTCCGCCATTATTTGCTTAGTACGTTGCAATCTGGATTTATCGATAAGTTGTTGAAATTAATCGAAAAAATCGCTTTACATAGAGATTGAACGGCCTATAATGCGCGGCAACAAATGCACTCGTAGCTCAGCTGGATAGAGTACTCGGCTACGAACCGAGCGGTCACAGGTTCGAATCCTGTCGAGTGCACCATTTAAGAGTCAGTTGCAGCAATGCAGGTGATTCGGTTACAACCAGTTGTGATCTGGTCTAAAAACACAATCTGCACTCGTAGCTCAGCTGGATAGAGTACTCGGCTACGAACCGAGCGGTCACAGGTTCGAATCCTGTCGAGTGCACCATACAAACAAAAAGCCCGCCTAGTGCGGGCTTTTTGCCGTCTGGGGTTTGTAGGATTAAACCTTTTCTTCTCGCGCCATGTGTTTTCCATTCGCGTGGCAGCGTCGCAATTCATAGATGCGGCCAATTCTCAGCTTTGGCTCGCAAGCGCTTGTTCTTACCAGTTTTTTGACGTTAAAAGCGGCGGGCGGTGTATCATTGCGCCCGTCAGCCCCGCCGGGGCTTGTGGAACACCTCCATGGACTTACCCAGTAGTTACTCAGTACCCCGTTTTACCAATCATGAATTGACTGATTGATCCTTCCGGCGTGCCCCGCTGCTGGGAGTGGAGTTCGCCTATGACCGAAGTAGAAGTAAAGAAAACACAAGAAAGCCTGCAGGATCGCCTGGCTCAAGTCATTGAGCTGCTGCAGCGCCAGCGCGTGGTCGAAGAGCTCACGCACCGCCAGGAAGGTCCGCACCACGACCGCGTCGAAAACCTGGTTCATCGGCAAAACCTCGTCGAGTTGCAACGCAAGCTCGATGATCTGCACTCCGCCGACGTCGCTTATATCCTTGAAGCCTTGCCGCTGGATGATCGACTGACCCTTTGGCAGTTGGTCAAGGCCGACCGCGACGGCGACATCCTGCTCGAAGTATCCGACTCCGTCCGTGAAACCCTGATCGCCGACATGGATGATCACGAGCTTCTGGCCGCGGCCCGGGAGATGGACGCCGACGAACTGGCCGACCTGGCCCCCGAGCTGCCCCGTGATGTTGTCCATGAGCTGATGGAAGCCCTCGACAGCCAGCAGCGTGAGCGCGTGCGCTCCGCGCTGTCCTATGACGAGGATCAGGTCGGTGCCCTGATGGACTTCGAGATGGTCACCATCCGCGAAGACGTCAGCCTGGAAGTGGTACTGCGTTACCTGCGCCGCCTGAAAGAGCTGCCAGGGCACACCGACAAGCTGTTCGTGGTCGACTACGAAGGCATTCTCAAGGGCGTGCTGCCGATCAAGCGCCTGCTGGTCAACGACCCGGAGAAGAAGGTTGCGGACGTGATGGCCAGCGATCCGGTGGGTTTCCATCCGGATGAAGACGCCTACGACGCCGCCCAGGCCTTCGAACGTTACGACTTGATCTCGGCCCCGGTGGTCGACAAGAACGGCAAGCTGATCGGCCGTCTGACCATCGATGAAATGGTCGACCTGATCCGTGAAGAAAGTGAAACCGAAGTCCTCAACATGGCGGGTCTGCGTGAAGAGGAAGATATTTTTGCCTCGGTCTGGCGCTCCCTGCGTAACCGCTGGGCGTGGCTGGCCGTAAACCTGATCACCGCGTTCATCGCTTCGCGGGTGATCGGGCTGTTCGAAGGTTCGATCGAAAAGCTGGTGGCACTGGCGGCGTTGATGCCAATCGTTGCCGGGATCGGCGGTAACTCCGGCAACCAGACCATTACCATGATCGTGCGCGCCATGGCGCTCGACCAGGTCAATACCGGCAACACCTCGCGCCTGATGCGCAAGGAGTTGGCGGTGGCGCTGATCAATGGCGTGGTGTGGGGCGGGGTGATCGGGATCGTGGCCTACTTGCTGTACGGCAGTTGGTCGCTGGGGGTGGTCATGACCGCCGCCATGACCCTTAACCTGCTGTTGGCGGCCTTGATGGGGGTGCTGATCCCCATGACCCTGGCACGCCTTGGGCGCGACCCAGCCATGGGCGCCAGTGTGATGATTACCGCCATGACCGACAGCGGCGGCTTCTTCATCTTCCTTGGCCTGGCGACGATCTTCCTGCTCTGACCCCTCGCGGCGGGGGCAACCCAGCCCCCGCCCAGTACTGCCTTCCCGAATTGCGCGCAAAAAAAAGCCAGCACATGGCTGGCTTCGGCTTTCAGGAACAGATCATTCGGCTTCTGCGGCCGCCTCAACGTCGTGCGCAATAAGCGAGACAAGGGCATTTTGCTGGCGGTGGGAGAGCTGACGAAAACGCTGCAGCAGTTCGCGTTCGTGCAGTGACAGCTCAGGGCTGTCCAGGCGCATGCTTAGCTCTTCGCCCAACGCACCTTCCTGAATGAGGCTCTGCTCCAGGCGCGCGATGATTTCGGAGTTCATGCTGCGGTGATGATTGCGAGCCACCTCGGCAATGCGTTCCCGCATTCCGTCTGGCAGACGTACGACGAACTTGTCAGCCGTACGGCTGGAATAAATTGCCTGTTTCAATGGGCGCATATATTTAACCGGTTAGTTCAGGGGAGCGGTTATTGGAATTGGCCGCAAGATGAGTGTTAAGACAAGGCTCACGACCAAAGTTCAACCTGAATTGCAAAGAGGCCGCATCATGCCTCAGTTTTGCCGGTTCCTTGGCGTCAATTCTGTGACAAATATTGAACTGCCTAAAGGCTTTATGCCAGTACTGATTTGCTTTTTTGCGGACTGGTTGGAAAACTTTTTTGCGAGCGATCGTCACAATTCATCGTCCCGCAAGCCGTTGCTACCAAGGGGTTTGGGGCGCATATCGTATCGTGATATGGCCTTTTGCCCTTGTTTTTAAGACTAGTGGCAATTTGCCGATTTGCTAGTGCGAGGCGACATAAGGTAGGTGTGCGGGCGAGCGAAAATCAGCGCAGCACGGGGTCGAATCTGATTCGGCGGCCGACGATCAGCGTCAACAGCAGGAAGCTGCCGAACACGACGCTGGTGATGAGGGCGGCGGTGCGAGCGTCCTGGGACGAGGTAGACATGCCCAGCACGGCAGTCACGACGGTCAGGCACAAAAACAGCCAGGCGGCTTTGGACATGGAAGGCTTCCTCAGAAAACCCAGTGTTCAGTTGCGGGCGCGGCCTGAGTGCTTTGGGCCAGGCGCACGGGCGATTGCGGGTTGGCCGTCATCACTGCCAATTGCGGACGTTGTTGCAGATGATGCGGTACGGGCTGGCGGATCTGCGCGGTGTCATCGCTACCGTTCGACTGAAAATGAAACATCACCAGTGCGGCCAGGGCGACGGTATTGAGAGCCAACAGAAGGGTGCTGTTCATCGTCATCTTCTCCGCAACGGGTCCAGCCGAATGGTTTTGTAGGAGAAGTATTGCAGATGCCGTGCCAATGTTTTATTTCAATAAAATCAATGGTTTGAGTTTAATCTAAACAGCGCTCGGGTTGCAATTTGCAATGCTGGCATTTTGGTGTAGTGCATTTTGCACGATGGCCTCGGATGCCCGGGTTTGCTGGGCGAAACCGTGATCCGTGGCGCAAGCATTGGCTTACACTCAAAAAGCCCACGGACGACATGACAAAACCCACCTCGGCCGTTAACATGCACGCCGTCCGTCGCAGCGCCGTTGGCCCGATGGTTGTCATTTGTCCCAGTAGCTCAATTGGATAGAGCATCCCCCTCCTAAGGGGAAGGTTGGCCGTTCGAACCGGCCCTGGGACACCATACAAATAAAGCCTCTCGCGCCGATCCACTGCCAGCTCATTTTTCCCCGTGACAGCAGGATGACAGCAACAAGGCCAACAAAAAGCCCCGCCGGGTATTGCTCCGGCGGGGCTTTTTTGTTTTTGAATGGGCGACTCACTTAATCAGGGTCCAACGGTGAGCCAGGGTTACACTCGTTCGTTTGCTCGTCGAGAGATGCTCGACTGCACCCATCTACCGCCCATCGAGGAGGTCGAGTGAAGTCATGCAGGCCAGTCTTGCTCACATCATGAACAAATAGGCCATGAGCAAAACGCCAAGAATTGCAGTAATGACATTAATGCCAGGGCCGGTATTGACGCTGTAGCCAAGGGGGATCTCAACGGGTTTGAGGGTCTTGACCACCTTTTTGTATTGCCAGGATGACCAGCAGGCAACCCAGGAGCCCAGCATCAGAAAGGCCAGCCCGATCCAGAACGAAAAATGTTTTCCGGGAGAGCCCGGAGCGTCCGGTTTCAGCATCTGGAGCAGTAGCCCGGATCGTTCAATCACAAAGCCAAATGCCATCAGCGAAAGGCTGGTTCGGTTCCATGCCAGCAACGTGCGCTCGGCGGCAAAGAACACACGCGGATCGTTCAGGTCGGACATTGAGATTTCCTTGTTCACACAGCTTTTGAAACGACGCCACGCAGAATAGCTTTAAACAAAACCACTCGACGTGTCCGTTGATAGATCCAGCTGTTGGGATCAACGCACATATGCCCAGCGTAGCGTCCCGTGCTTGGCGCATAGCCACAAAATCGGCTGCGCCAATGCCCTCGTGCACGTGAACGCTATGGGGTTTTTGCTCAGCAACGGTTACAGGTTTGGATGCCCAGCAACCTGTACAAAGGGCAGAAACGGAAAATACCGGTAGCCAGTGGCACTAAGCCGATCCAACCCCACCAGCCGATCACGCCCGACAGACTGAGGCCAATGAGAACCAGGCCGACGACAATGCGCAGGCTACGGTCAATGGTTCCAAGGTTCGCTTTCATGACGATCTCCCGATCAGTGGTTGCGCCGGGTCTCCAGCGCAGTAAACAACAACATGCCGGCCAGCATGGCCAACATGAACACGATTGCTTGCCAGCGTCCTGTCAGCAGAATTGCCACCGCAGGGCCTGGACAGATGCCCGCTATTCCCCAGCCGATGCCGAACAGCAGGCTGCCGCCGATCAGGCGCGGGTCCAACTCACGCTTGGTCGGCAGTTGCATTGGCTTTCCCAGCAGCGAGCGGGATTGGTGGCGCGCCCAGGTCAGCGGGCCAATGGCGACGCCAATCGCCCCGATCATGACCAGCGCGAGGGAAGGGTCCCAGGCACCGGCCAGATCCAGGAAAGCCAATACTTTGCTCGGGTTGGCCATGCCTGCCAGCAGCAGTCCCAGGCCAAACAGCAGGCCAGCAATGAATGCGGTCAGTTTGTTCATATCCAGGCTCCCAGCAGATGACGCAGGACAAATACGCTAAGGAAACCGCTGAACATAAAGCAGGCAGTGGCGACCATCGATCGCGGCGAAAGGCGCGATATGCCGCACACGCCGTGGCCGCTGGTGCAACCTGAACCGTAGCGTGTACCGATACCCACCAATACACCGGCGACGATCAGCCCGACCCCGCCACTCTTGAATTCAATCGGCGGCAGTGCGGCGAACAAGCCCCATAGAAGCGGCGCGACGAGCAGGCCGAGGAGAAACAGCGCTTTCTCACCCGCACCTTCGCTGCTCCGTTGTAAAAGACTGCCGATCAAACCGCTGATGCCGGCGATACGCCCGTTGGCGACGACGAAAAGGCTGGCCGCCAGGCCAATCAATGCGCCGCCTGCAAGGGATGACCAGGGAGTGAAGTTGAGCCAGTCGATATTCATGAGGCTTCTCCAGCGCAAAATTGTTGATACAAGGTTTGAATGACTGCCAATGCCGCCGGGCTGCAGATGCGATAGAACACCTGCTTTCCTTCTCGGCGCGTATCCACCAGGCCTTCGCGGCGCAGCACCGCCAACTGCTGAGAAAGCGTCGGTTGTTGTATCCCGAGCAGCGACTCCAGATCGCCGACATTGCGCTCGCCTTGGGATAGCTGGCAGAGCAGGATCAAGCGATCCGGATTGGCCAGAGCCTTGAGGAATTGGCTGGCAGCATCGGCGTTGGCGTGAAGCCGCTGGAGATCTGATTCGAGCATACGATTGATCACTAATTGTTCAGTTGGTTAAATTATAGTATATAAAAATAATAAGTGTATACCGACGCTGATCTGAATTCGTCACTGGCAGGAGAGGTCGATGGGTAAGTCGGGGGCTAAAGGCGGAGCTTGGGTCGGGCGGGGAGCGCCGGAGAAGGTCGGACAGTCGGCCCGCGTAGCGCTTGAGCACGTATTGATTGCGCTACAAGCTGAGATATCCGACCGCGTGTGCGATTGCGAAAGGGCACCGAATGGATGCCCCCTGTGCAAACGACGTTGTTAAAACGTCGCCTTGACCTGTAACCCCGCCGCCAGCGCGTTGTCACGCTTTTTGCCGGAGAACGCGCCGGGCTCGATGTAGTACTGCAGATCGGGGCGTAGTAGCAGCCAAGGTGTGACCTGTGCGCCGTAGTTGAGCTCAAGCATCTGCTCGCCGTTGTCGAGGTTGGCGATCATTTCGGCGTCTTCGAGGTTGGTCGCCTTGGCTTCTTGCACATCCCGTGTGCGCGAGTTGAGCACGGCGCGCCCATAGCCAAAAGAGATGGAGTCGTTCGGGCGGCTCGCGAAAGGCTTTTGTTTGACCAGGCCCACCGAGTACCAGCGGCGCATCGGCGAGGTCGCCGCGTTGCTGCTGGCCGCTTGGCCGAAGAGGCGTAGTACGCTTTGCGGGTCTTGCTCATCCCGCCAGATGGCTTGGTCAATCAACACATAGGCGCCGGTACGGTTTTCGCTCTTTTGCGTACTGCCGATCTTGGGGGCGTTGGAGGTGTCGTAGTACCAACCGACTTTGTATTGGCCGTTCAGGAAGGCGTTGTTATTGAAGACCGCCTCCAGTGGCAAAATCGCTCCCGTAGTGCCGTTGCTGGGCATGGAGAACGCTTTGGACGAGCGCGTGTTGTATTCCGGGTTGACTTGGAATACGGCGGTTTGCAGCGTCAGCGACGGGTTGACATCGTAACGCAGCTCGCCGCCCCAATGTGCTGTCGGGTAGTTGCCCCAGCCACTGCCGCTCGACATGGTCAGTGGGTGTGCACAAAAACCGGCGCTCACAAAGTTGCTCAAGATGGGCATACCACCGAAATCGGTGCCCATCACCATGAAGCCGAGTTTGGTGGAGAGGTCCGGCGAAAACAGGTTGCGTTGATAACTGAACTCGGTCAGCCGGGTGTATTCGCCGCCATAGTTTTCTTGGGACGACAGGCGGTTTCCAAGCAAATCTTCCGTGGCGCTGTGGCCGCGACGGTCGTTAACCAGCAGTTGCACGCGTCCCGCATCGGGGCTGTCGAGCAACTTACTCAGATCAAACTGGGCGCCTATGCGTATTTGTTGCGAATAGCGGGTGCCGCGCTTGATCCCGCCATGCAAGTTGGAAATCGTTTCGGAACTGTAGTCACCGGTCAGTTTGATGCCCTTGTCGGTCAACTTTTGGCGTTCACCGCCCCAGTCGCCAGTGAGTGTAGAGCGGTTCATCAGATCGTCGGCCAGTGCCGGGGATGGGGCGAAAAGGCATAGGGACAAACCGCTGCACAGGCTGCTGGTCAGCATGGCGCGGAAAGAAAAAAGCATTTGGATGTGCTCCGTTACAGAGAAAGTGGGGGAATAGCTCAACGGCCCGCGTTGTTTATCGGTTGCACCGTTCTTTTGTGACTTGGAAAAATAACCCCCGTAAACGGGGGTTATTTTCATGCAGTGGCAACTAACGCATTACGGCTTGATGTTGTCCGGCAATGCATAAGCAATGATGTAATCACCGACGTCAGGCGAATGGCTCATGCCGCCGGCGGAGATGACCACGTACTGCTTCCCGGTGGTGGGCGACTGATAGATCAGTGGGGCGGCAACTGCGCCAACCGGCAGGCGGGCTTTCCAGACTTCTTTGCCGGTGGCCGAATCGAGCGCGCGCAGGTAGTAGTCCTGGGTGCCCGCAAAGAACACCAGGCCAGAGGCTGTCGACGTCGGACCGCCGAGCGTCGGCATGCCCAGCGGAATCTGCAGGTGTGTCTTGATCCCCAGCGGGCCGGTGTCCTGCACGGTGCCCATGGGAACCTGCCAGAGCAGTTTCTGCGTATTGAGATCAATCGCACTCATGCTGCCGAAGGGCGGGGAGTTGCACGGCACGCCCAGTGGCGACTGGAGAATGTCGATTTTCACGCCGCCATAGATACCCGCGACTTGCGGGCGAATGGTGCCCATGAAACCCGGCACTTCATCGGTCGACACCTTGAACTTCTTGGTTTCTTCCTTGGTCACCAATGACATCCGCAGCGGCATCCGCATGTCGTTGACGAACATCGTGCCGGTGTTCTCATCGATGGAGATGCCACCCCAGTTCATCCCGCCCAGCAAGCCAGGCCATTCGATGTACGGCTTTTCGGTTGGCGGCGTAAACGGCCCCGCGTAAACCGAGTCTTTGAACATGATCCGGCAATACAGTTGGTCGAATGTCGACACGCCCCACATCGACTTTTCAGTCAGAGGGTCGGCCCCGATCACCGGCATGCCGGCCGAGTACGGTTGCGTCGGCGACAAGTGTTCGCCTTCTGCCGCAGGAGAAGTCGGAACGGCACGCTCCTGCACCTCGGTGACCGGCTGGCCAGTACGACGATCCAGCACAAAAATCTGGCCGGTCTTGGTGGTCTGGATCAAGACCGGGGTTTTCACGCCTTGGGCATTCTTGATGTCATAGAGAACCGGCTGCGATGGCAGATCGTAATCCCATACATCATGGTGAATGAGCTGGTAGACCCATTTGGCTTTGCCGGTCGAGGCATCGACTGCCACGACGGCCGAACCAAATTTTTCTTTGACTGCGTTGCGATCACCGCCCCAATAGTCGGGCGGGCCATTGCCGGTCGGCAAGTAGACCAGGTTCAGCTCTTTATCGTAGGTCGGGATCGTCCATACGTTAGGTGTTTCCAGCGTGAACTGGTGATCGGCCGCGGTCGGGTCGGTGCCTTCGGGCGCGCCGACGTCCCATGCCCACACCAGCGCACCGCTCAGCACGTCGAAGGCGCGCACGGCGCCGGAAGGTTCGCCTGCCACAATATCGCGTACCCAACCACCCACCACCGTGAGGTGGCCCATGACCACAGGCAGGGAGGTCGGGTGGTAGCGCTTGCTGTTCTCGGTCGGGCCCATGCCTTTCTTGAGATCGACGTAACCGTTGTCACCAAAACTCTGGCACAAGGCGCCGGTGTGCGCGTCAAGTGCAAACAGGCGGGCATCCACCGACGACACCAGAATACGCTGGCGACATTGCTGCTGATCGGTATACGAGGCCTTGACCGCCGCGCTCAGGCTGTCGTCTTTATCGATGTCGTAATAGCCCACGCCACGGCACGTCACATGCTCTTCGCTTTTGGCGTGAGGGTCGAACGTCCAGATCGCCTTGCCCGTATCGCCATCCAGCGCGGTGATCAGGTTTTCCGGGGTACACGAATACAGCACGTTGCCGATCTGCAGCGGGGTGTTTTCATCAACGCCAGCGCCGGCGCCGGTGGTCCTGCGTCCGGTTCGGTAGGTCCAGGCTACTTGCAGGTCCTTGACGTTTCCCGGCGTGATCTGCGTGTAAGGCGCAAACCGCGTCCCTGACGCATTGCGCCCGAAGAACTCCCAGTTTTCAGGTGCGCTGGCGGGGCTCGTGGCCTTGCTCGAGTCAGTCGCGGCCGCAGGGTTCGAGATCCCGCCGTGCGGGTAGAACGCCGCAATGAAGGTGGCGATCAAGGCCAGGAATACGGCGAAGCCGAATCGGTTCGCCGTGCGCCGGGTGCTCAAGGCTGTTTCCGGGAATGCGGCACCGACCCACAAGCTGAGGGTCAGGATGATCGCCGGCACCACCAGGCGCGGCAGCAGTTGCCAGTAGCTGAGCTGACCCACTTCGTAGAACGCCCACACACAGGTGGCGAGGAATACGACGACGGAGAGGGCGATGCCGATAGGTTTACGCAAGACAAACAGTGCCGCCAACAACAGATAGGCGAGGCCAGCCAGCAAGTAATAACTCGACCCGTCGAGTGCTACCAGCTTGAATCCGCCATAAATCAACGCCAGTGCCACGGCAAAAACAAGCAGGGAAAACAGTCCCCTTGCAATAGTGCTCATTGAGGATCTTCCAGAGTGAGATCGATGATCGTCTGTCATATTTGTATATGCTCAGTTGGGGAAATACGTAACGGCTTGCGCTATTTACCAACAACTTGGCCGAATATTGAGTTCGGCCTTTAGTTGGCCGGGTGCGGTTCTTCCATGATCCCGATAGGCTGGCTTGCCGACGGCAAGCGAGCTTTGGAAATCAGCGTAATAATTGGCCATCCCCGTATTCCTGGTCTGGATGCCGACACTCTTTCGCCCCAGCCCTCCACGTTGAAAGCGCCGTTCGATAACGAACGGGATGCTTAATAGAGGCTGATTGAGTTTCGGCAGGAGGGATAACGAAAACGTTGGCGGCTGTATTACGCCCGCTTGACGACTGTCCACGTGCTCAGTCGCGAGTGAATCGTTCCGAAGGCTCTGTCGGCCTTGTTCGGGTTACATGCTTTACTCCGACTGATTCGCTGGTTAATCGCGGTGGATTAACGCGTAGACCAGTCTATAGCGCTGGTTTTTTGGATAAATCCATAAGACTGGAAAACAATGTTGATAAAACAGTAACAATTCGCGGCGATACGCATCGGCGACGCCGGCGTGCGGGTAATCATGTGCAGGCGTGGCGGGGGGCTTTTGGGGCGTGCTCGGTCTTTTCAACACTCGGTCGAACCTTGCGTGTGATCGAGGTTCACAGGTGGTGCGGCGAGTATTTCGCGCAACCTTGTACCTTGTGTGTCACCCGGTAGCGTCTGAGCTGTAGTCCATCGTTTTCACACAAAATATTCCCCGGAAACAGCGCCTGGTGCCTGTCCGGACCCGACCCCCGGGACTATCATGCCGGTAGCCCTGACCCTCACTGCAAGGAGCCGCTCGGAACGCCGATGCGCCAGATCTGGAAATCTTTTCGAGCCCTTTATTTCGCCTCCTTGATGATGCTGATCGGCTCCGGCCTGCTCAGTACGTACCTGGCCTTGCGCCTGGCGGCCGACAACGTCGACAGCCTGTGGGTCGGTGCGCTGATGGCGGCCAACTATTCCGGCCTGGTACTGGGCGGCAAGATCGGCCACCGCCTGATCGCCCGGGTCGGGCATATCCGCGCGTATGCCACCTGTGCCGGGATCGTCGGCGCGGCGGTGTTGGGCCATGGCCTGATCGACTGGCTGCCGGCCTGGATCGTCCTGCGGGTCATCGTGGGCCTGGGGATGATGTGCCAGTACATGGTCATCGAAAGCTGGCTTAACGAGCAGGCGGACGCCAAGCAGCGTGGCGTAGTGTTCAGCGGCTATATGATTGCGTCCTACCTTGGCCTGGTGCTGGGGCAGTTGATCCTGGTGATGCATCCCCAGCTCGGCCCCGAGTTGCTGATGCTGGTCGCGCTGTGCTTTGCCCTGTGCCTGGTGCCGGTGGCGATGACCCGGCGCATTCACCCGGCGCCCCTGCGTCCGGCGCCGATGGAGCCACGCTTCTTTATCCAGCGCGTGCCGCAGTCGTTGAGCACGGTGCTGGGGGCGGGGTTGATCGTTGGTTCGTTCTACGGTTTGGCGCCGCTCTATGCGTCCCAGCAGGGGCTGAGTACCGAGCAGGTCGGTCTCTTCATGGGTAGCTGCATTTTTGCCGGGTTGGTGGTGCAGTGGCCGTTGGGCTGGCTGTCGGACCGTTACGATCGCGCACTGTTGATTCGCTGCTTCGCCCTGTGCCTGGCGGTGGCGGCATTGCCGTTGGCGATCCTGAGCAAGGTGCCGCTGGAAGTGCTGTTCGTGGCCGGGTTCCTGTGTTCGCTGGTGCAGTTCTGCCTGTACCCGCTGGCCGTGGCGTTTTCCAACGACCACGTCGAAGGCGATCGTCGGGTATCGCTGACGGCCATGCTGCTGGTGACCTATGGCGTGGGCGCCAGTATCGGGCCGTTGCTGGCCGGTGTGGTGATGAAGCTGTTTGGCAGCCAGATGCTGTACGCGTTTTTCAGCCTGTGCGCGCTGATCCTGGTGTGGCGTATCCGGCCTAAAGCGGTGACCAACCTGCATCAGGTCGACGATGCACCGCTGCAGCACGTGGCAATGCCTGACAGCATGTCCAGCTCGCCGCTGGTGGCTGCCCTCGATCCGCGGGTCGATGAGCAGATGGTGCAGGAGCAGATGCAGACGGCGGTTGTCGAGCCCGAGCCTGAAACCGACGCGGAATCATCGGCGGATGAGCCGCTCTTCGAAGGGCCGCCGGAACCACCGGGCCCGGATGAGCATCCCCACGGCCTGAGCAGGGCGCGCCCCTGAATGCAAAAACGGGCAGATCCCCAAAGGGTCTGCCCGTTTTTTATCGCGATCTGAATGCTTAAAAATCGTCGTCTTTGTCGAAGCGTCGTGCTTCGCGTTGCAACTGGTACACAAAACGCTCGACCTGGCGCTGCACCAGGCCGCTCATGTTGTGGAAGCGCACGCCGGCGAAGGTGGTGTTGATCTTCTCTTCGAAGTGCAGGTAACGCAGTTCGACCGAGGTGGTCATGCTGCCAAAGGGCAGTGCGGCGATAAAACGGTCGTAGACCTGGCCCAACTGCAGGCGCTCGGAAATATCGCCTTCAAAGCGCAATTTGCAGCCGGTGGCGGAGATATCCAGCAGCTTGCCGCTGACCGGCGCCTTGAGTTTCTCGCCGCCCAACTCGATATTCACCAATTGCGCGAGTTTCAGCGCGGCGCGGAACGCATTGCGGCGCTGATGGTAGACCACTTCGTCCGGCATGTTGCCGCTGTAGATACGGTGGCCGCCTTTTTCGCTGATGCTCAGGGTGCCGTTGCTTTCCCAGGCAACGCGCACGCCGTCGTGAAAGCCTTCGATGCGGAAGGGTTCGCCATTCTCAAGGTAGCGTTCGCCATCGCGGGGGATCATTTCGTCCAGGGCCAGGGTCTTGCTGTCCCGGTCGACGTCGACCAGGTAGCTTTGAAAGCGCTGGCTGCGTTCATGGAAGGTGATGATCAGCGGGTCATGGCTTTCTTGCAGCATGCGCAAGGTGCCAGCGATTTCCAGAGGCGTGGTGAACACCTTGGGTGGCTGCGGAGCTTCTTCCGCATTAAGGGCGTTGAACACGGTTCTTCCATCTCCAGACAATATACGACTACACGCAAGAACCATCATTTTGCCAGTATGTCGCACGCCTTGGATAGGGCGCACGTTAAACCGACGTCAGGCTTGGCTGCGGGTGCTTGGCTTGACCATGCGCGAGGTAGAGCCTTGGGCGTTATACAGGGCCGGAGGTTCGCCGCCATGGAGTATGCGCAACTGATTGGCGGTCGTGGCTTGCTGAAGCTGGATCGACTGACCGTTGAGCAGGTTGGCTTCCTGACACTGGGTGAGTAATTGATTGAGTTCTTTGCTCTGGGCCAGCAACTGATCGCCGACCGAGGAATGACTGGCCAACTGAGCGAGGCCGTCTTGATCTGCCGGTAGGCCGAGGCTGACGAGAATCTGGCTACGCTTCTTGCCGTGCTGTTCCAGCAGGACAATCAGCGACTGCTTGCGCGCCAGGATTTCTTCCAGCAGCGGCATATCCCGGCCATACAGGGCCAGGGATTCTTCTTTGAGCAGCTCGAGCAATTGTTGCGTCGGCGCCAGATCATCAATGATCAGTTGAAGCAGATTTTCGTCGTGGTGCATGGCTGGCCTTGGGTTTTAAGCGTCCAAAAGCCTGGCGCAGGCCTTTGCCTAGCGCTCGGCTTCGAAGTTAAGCAGCTTGCTGGCTACACGGTTGCTGTCGACTTTATAGCTGCCATCGGCGATTGCCTGTTTCAATTCGGCCACACGGGCTTGATTGACGACAGGTTGATCGCGCAGCGAGTCAGTGACCTTCTGCAACTGTTGAGCCTCATTGCTCAGGTGTACGGATTCCCCGCTTTGGCTGGCGCCGGCCTGTTCCGCTTTGGCGGGCAGAGGCTGGGCCTTGGCGTCTACGCTGTCCTTGGTGCCGCTGGTGCGCGTAGTGCCTGGCAAAGCCGGGGCGTTATTCAAACGGCTGAAATCGATGACCATGATAAAAAAACCTCTGGGTATTTGGACGCTTGCCATGGTTTCGGCCATACCCGGACAAACTTTAGGCGCGATTGACAATAAACCTGCATGCACGAACGTCAGGCGTACAGTGTAGGAAAAGCTGGCGTCCTATTCCAGTGATCTATAAAGCCACCTCGACTTGGCCCGGCGCGGTGACCCGTGCCTTGATGACGCGGTTGGAATTGAGGTTCTTGACCCGGATCTGTTCGCTCATGCCGCCGTTGGACAGCGCTTCGCCCGGCATCTTCACATTCAGCCCGCCGCTGCTGGCGGAAATGATGACTTGGTCGCCCTTGCGAATGACTTCTGCCTGTTCAAGATGGACCAGGGTGATGACCTGGTCGGCGACCATTGGTCGGGTCAATCGTTGCCCGACAGCCTGGTCCACTGACGTCAGGTAACCCTGATTGATCAGGCTGATGTCCCGCTCGCGCAAGATGACATCCTCATAGCCGATGATTCCGCTGCGTTTGAGCGGCCGCGACACCACGACGACATCGCGGAACAGTTTGACCTGGGCGGGCACGAACACGGTCCAGGGCGAGGTCCCTTCACAGCGCACCTTGACCGTCACGCGACCAATGGGCTGGGCCGGGCTTTCCAGGCTGGCTGTCAATTCCTTGTCGCACATCGGCATGCGCAGGCGCGGATCCAATTGGTTGACCTGGATTTCATAGCGTCCTGGCGTCTGGGTGGTTGCCAGATAATCTTCTACAGTGAATTCAAGAAAGCCTTGGGTGACGCCGATAAGTAGATCAGGCAAGGTGACGTCGGCGGCGCGGGCAGTGATGCCTGCGCCCACGGCAAACAACGCCATCCAGGCGCAGAGCAATCTGCGATACCGTGAGTGGCGAGTGCGTCGGGAAACTGTCGTTTTCATATCCATAGCCAATAAAAAGCAAAGCTCGTGCCGTTTAGTGTTGGGTGCGCGTCGTACCCCCAAAGGTTTTAGCGTAGGAGTCTGGGCATGGCAGGTGTAATGGATTCAGTAAACCAGCGTACACAGCTGGTAGGGCAGAATCGCCTGGAGTTGTTGCTTTTTCGCCTGGACGGCAAGCAGCTCTATGGCATCAACGTGTTCAAAGTGCGGGAAGTGCTGCAGTGTCCCAAGCTGACGATCATGCCCAAGTCGAGCCCGGTGGTGTGTGGCGTAGCCAACATCCGTGGCGCGACCATCCCGATTCTCGACCTGGCATTGGCCACGAGTTCGGCCGGCCTGCAAGACCGCGAAAACCCGTTTGTGATCATTACCGAATACAACACCAAGACCCAGGGTTTCCTGGTGCGCTCGGTGGAACGTATCGTCAACATGAACTGGGAAGAGATCCATCCACCGCCCAAGGGCACCGGTCGCGATCACTACCTCACGGCGGTGACGCGAGTAGACAACCAGTTGGTCGAAATCATCGACGTGGAGAAAATCCTCGCCGAAGTCGCACCGACTTCCGAAGCGATTTCGGTTGGCGTCGTCGATGCCGAAACGGCGCACAAGGCGGTTTCGCTGCGGGTGCTGACGGTGGACGACTCCTCGGTGGCGCGTAAACAGGTGACCCGTTGCCTGCAAACCATCGGCGTTGAGGTGGTGGCGCTCAACGATGGCCGCCAGGCGCTGGATTACCTGCGCAAACTGGTGGATGAAGGCAAGAAGCCGGAAGAAGAATTCTTGATGATGATTTCCGACATCGAGATGCCGGAAATGGACGGCTATACCCTCACGGCTGAAATACGCAACGATCCACGCATGCAAAAATTGCATATCATCCTGCATACTTCGTTGTCGGGCGTATTCAATCAGGCGATGGTCAAGAAGGTCGGTGCTGACGACTTCCTGGCTAAGTTCCGCCCTGATGACCTGGCATCCCGGGTAGTCGACCGGATCAAGGCAGCAGATCACGGCTAGGGGAATTTCCCTGGCGGTCACACGATTTAAGAGGCGGTATCATTGTCTACGGGTAATTTGGATTTCGAACAGTTCCGGGTCTTCCTGGAAAAAGCCTGTGGCATATTGCTCGGTGAAAACAAGCAGTATCTGGTATCCAGCCGTCTCAACAAACTGATGGAACAGCAGGGCATCAAGTCCCTCGGTGAGTTGGTCCAGCGGATTCAGAGCCAGCCGCGCAGCGGGCTCAAGGAAATGGTGGTCGATGCCATGACCACCAACGAAACCCTATGGTTTCGCGACACCTACCCCTTTGAGGTACTCAAGAGCAAAGTGCTGCCCGAGGCGATCAAGGCCAGCCCGGGTCAGCGTTTGCGGATCTGGTCGGCAGCCTGTTCCTCGGGGCAGGAACCGTACTCGATTTCGATGGCGATCGACGAGTTCGAACGGACGAACATGGGCCAGTTGAAGGCCGGCGCGCAAATTGTCGCCACCGATCTGTCGGGCACCATGCTCACCAACTGCAAGACCGGCGAGTACGACAGCCTGGCCCTGGGCCGCGGTTTGTCCCCGGAACGCCTGCAGCGTTACTTCGACCCGAAAGGGGCGGGGCGTTGGGCGGTCAAGGCGCCGATCAAGAACCGGGTGGAGTTTCGCTCGTTCAACCTGCTCGACAGCTACGCCAGCCTGGGCAAGTTCGACATGGTGTTCTGCCGTAACGTGCTGATCTACTTCTCGGCCGAAGTGAAGAAAGACATCCTGCTGCGCATCCACGGCACGCTCAAGCGCGGGGGGTATCTGTTCCTCGGTGCATCCGAGGCGCTGAACGGCCTGCCGGATCATTTCCAGATGGTGCAGTGCAGTCCTGGGATCATTTACCAGGCCAAGTAAGTCGCACGCAGTCAAAGTGTGGGAGGGGGCTTGCCCCCGATAGCGGTGTGTCAGTCTCAGTATCTATGACTGAACCACCGCTATCGGGGGCAAGCCCCCTCCCACATTTGTTTTGCGGCAAGGTAAAAGCGGCAACTCCCGATTGCCGCTTTACTGGCGCCACGCGGAAGCCGTTTGCCGCTTTTCTGGCATTGCCGCCGGCAATCTCTGCGTAACCCCTTGATATATGGGCTTTAGCCAGATTGGCATGCACCTTGCTATAACCCTGTTAACGAACAGCAGGTCAGCCTAAAGGTTTCCGCCATGAGCATCAGCTTCGATAAAGCGCTCGGTATCCACGAACAAGCCCTCGGCTTTCGCGCCCAGCGTGCCGAAGTCCTGGCCAACAACATTGCCAACGCCGACACCCCGAACTACAAGGCTCGGGACCTGGACTTCTCCGCCGTGCTCGCCGCACAGCAGGACAAGACCAAGAACGGCACCTTCGCCTTGAACATGACCAACAGCCGTCATATCGAAGCGCAAGGCCTGAGCAGTGGCGACGAATCGCTGCTGTATCGCACGCCGATGCAGCCGTCGATCGACCAGAACACCGTCGACGCGCAGTTGGAGCAATCGGCCTACGCCGAGAACTCGGTGAACTTCCAGGCCAGCTTCACCCTGCTCAACAGCAAATTCAAAGGGCTGATGTCAGCCCTGCGTGGAGAGTAAGCCATGTCCTTAGCCAGTGTTTTCAATATTGCCGGTAGTGGCATGAGCGCGCAGACCACGCGCCTGAACACCGTCGCCAGTAACATCGCCAACGCCGAGACGGTGTCTTCGAGCATCGACCAGACCTACCGCGCCCGTCACCCGGTGTTCGCCACCATGTTTCAGGGCGGCCAGAGCAGCGGCGGCGATTCGCTGTTCCAGAATCAGGACGCTGCCGGGCAAGGCGTGCAGGTACTCGGCGTGGTTGAAGACCAGAGCAATCTGGAAGCGCGCTATGAGCCTAATCACCCTGCGGCGAACGAAAAAGGCTACGTGTACTACCCGAACGTCAACGTGGTCGAGGAAATGGCTGACATGATCTCTGCCAGTCGCTCGTTCCAGACCAACGCGGAAATGATGAACACCGCCAAAACCATGATGCAGAAGGTCCTGACCCTGGGTCAGTGATAAGGGGCGCCAAACAATGGCCATTGTTGATACGACGAACAACTCGGCAGTCCAGGACCTGTTCAACAGCAAGGTCAAGACTGCGACGGACAACAGCAGCCTCAGCACCGCCACCAAGACGGCAACGGGCAACCAGTCGCTGGGCAAGGATGCGTTCCTGCAACTGTTGGTGACCCAACTGAAGAACCAGAACCCGCTGTCGCCTCAGGACAACGGTGCGTTCGTGGCTCAGTTGGCGCAGTTCAGTAGCCTGGAAGGCATCAACACCCTGAACGACTCGGTAAACAGCATCTCCAGCAACTTCAGCTCGTCGCAAGCATTGCAGGCTTCGTCGCTGGTCGGTCGCTCGATCATTACCCAGACCGACAAGGCGCTGGTGGACACCAGCAAGAGCATGACCGGCTCGGTCGCAGTGACGGCGGCAACGGGCAACGTCTCGGTCAAGATCACCGACAAAGACGGTGTCGTGGTGCGTACCCTCGATATGGGCGCACAGAGCGCGGGCAGTTCCGACTTCATCTGGGATGGCAAGAACGCTGACGGTGAGGTCGCCCCGGCAGGGACTTACACCTTTACGGCCACCACCAAGAATGACGCGGGCGACGCAGTGGCTCTGGCCACTTCGCTGCCGGCGACGGTCACCAGCGTGACCCTGAGCAAGACCGGCGGCGAAATGCTGCTCAACCTTGCAGGCGGCATGGGCAGCGTCAAGCTGTCGCAAATTCAGACTATCGGTACATAGAGCCGGCTAGATACGGCAGAGGGAGAGAAACATGTCTTTTAACATCGGCCTGAGCGGCCTCTATGCGGCCAACAAACAACTGGACGTGACCGGCAACAACATCGCCAACGTCGCGACCACTGGCTTCAAATCGTCCCGTGCGGAATTCGCGGACATCTACGCGGCGTCCAAGCTGGGCACCGGCCAGAACAGCATCGGTAACGGTGTGAACCTGGCGGCCGTGTCCCAGCAATTCACTCAGGGCGACGTCAACAACAGTGGCGGCATCCTGGACATGGCGATCCAGGGCGGTGGCTTCTTCGTACAGAAGGGCAGCGACGGTTCGCTGGAATACACCCGTAGCGGTGCTTTCCGTGCAGACAAAGACGGCTACATCACCAACAACACCGGTACTTCGCGCCTGCAAGGCTACGCGGCGGATGACAACGGCAAGATCGTCAAGGGTGGCTTGGTCGACCTGCAACTCAACTTGTCGAACCTGCCGCCAAAAGCCTCCAGCACCGTCGATTCCACCAGTAACCTGAACTCCTCGGAGGCGGTGATCGACCAGGTGGCCAAGCCTTTCAACCCAACCGACACCAAGACCTTCACCACCCAGTACAGCACCACCTTGTACGACACCCAAGGCAACGCTCACCCGATGGTGCAGTACCTGGTGAAGACGGGTTCCAACCAATGGAACTCCTACACCCTGATCGACGGGCGTAACCCTGATGGTACCCCGATCAGTGGCGCAGGCGCGGTGGCACCTGTCGCGTCGACCCTGACGTTCGACACGGCCGGTAAGCTCGCTGGCGTGGTCACCCCGCCCAGCATAGTCTCCAACACCACCCTGACCATTTCCAACTGGAAACCGGGCACCGTGACCAACGGTGTATGGACTGCTAACGGCGCCGCTGCCAACACCGGCGGTATTGCGGTCAACATGGCGAATATCACCCAGTACAATTCGGCCAGCTATCGCAACCCACCGGTCACCGATGGCTATGCCACCGGCCAGATCACCGGGCTGAAAATCGACGGCAGCGGTGTACTGTTCGCCACCTTCAGCAACCAGCAGAGCAAGGCCATTGGCCAGATCTCCCTGGCCAGCTTCAACAACGAACAAGGCCTGCAACCGGCAGGCGGCACGGCCTGGAGAGAGACCTTTGCCTCGGGCCAACCGGGATACGACACCCCTCAAGCCGGCACCCTCGGTTCGATCGTGGCCAACTCCCTGGAGAACTCCAACGTCAACCTGACCAACGAGCTGGTGGACCTGATCAAGGCCCAGAGCAACTACCAGGCGAACGCCAAGACCATCTCCACCCAGAGCACCATCATGCAGACCATCATCCAGATGACCTGATGCGCTAACGCTGCACAAGAAGCCCCTCGATCGAGGGGCTTTTTTTTGCGTTTTATTTGGCATCAGGACCTTTTCCCACCCCCGATGCGGTTACGAGATGACACGCCTTTGTTGGAACGCACCACACCTGTCTTTCCACCTATCAAGCCGAGAGGCGTTGGGTTGTTTCATTACCTGGGAGAGGCGGTATGTGGAATTCATCGATATCCGGCCAAGGGGCTGGGGGGATGCGTTACGAGGGGGGGTGGGGAGGACAGTACCAGAAGGGGGTCAACCAGTCTGATGGCACCAAGGACGACAAGGGGGCCGTCAAGGACAGTATCACGAAGCTGATCAAGGAGCTTGAAGATGCCGAAAAAACCTCCAAGAACCAGACGGCCCAGGAGCTGCGGGACAAGCTGAATGAAAAGCGAAAGGAGCTCGGCGAAGAGAAGTTCAAGGAGATCCTCGAAGAGGTGAAGAAAGACGCGCCTGAGGGCTTTCAGGCGTTCATGAAGAGAGCCTTCCCGGAGGAATTTCCGGATGGCCCGGATGCGCCGCCGTCACCAGCACCGTCTCCATCCCCCTCTCCGGACGGCGGTGGGGGAGGGGGGGGCGGCGGCGGCGGCGGTGGAGGCGGTGGAGGCGGCGGCGGTGGTTTCGGCCCCAGCGAGTCCATGAGCGACAAGCCGATTACCGAAGGCGCGAAGCATTTCGACTACAAGCCCGATGACAGCGAGCCGGGGAAAAAACCGGAGAATATCTGGAGCGGCTTCAGACAGGGGCCGGACGGCAATTGCGTGACGGTTTCAGCGATTAAAGCCGCCATGATGCAATTTGGCGAGAAGCCCACCGACGTCTTCAAAGAGGTCAAGGAGACGGGTAATGGCTACTCTGTGACCATGCGCGATGGTGTCAAGGTTGACCTGACCAAGGATGAAGTGCGGCTGGCTGCCACCCATGCACGTTTCCAGGGCGATGACCCGAAAATGATGACCAACGCCAATTTCATGTTTGCCGTCAGCGCAAAACGGGCGCAATTGGAAAACAACGACGGCACTGCCGGACGCAGCTTTCTGGATGGCATACGTACCCTCAATGATGGCGAGTACAGCCGGGAAGGCTTGGACCGTCTGGGCTTGCGCAAAAATTACCGGCAGGCCACGGATGCCGACTTGCGAAGCGGCAAGGTGGGGACGGTGGAGTATGGCGGTCATTCGATGGCGGTGATCGGTGGCCGGATTGAGCTGTGGGGCAAGCGGGGCGGGGTGCCCCGGTCGGGGATTGCGACCATATTGTTCGACGACTGATGAGCCTTTGCCCAGGCAAAAGAAAACCCCGATAAACCCAACTGCAGCAAGGGATTATCGGGGTTTTCCAATCCCGGGCCATCAAGCCCGGAACGTGCTCAGCTTATTGGCAGGCTTCGCAATCCGGCTCGTCGATCGCGCAGGCTTTCGGCACGGGGGCCGGGCCGGCTGGTGCGGCGAGCACCGAGTCATCACCGTGGTTGCCGCTGGAAACCGCGTTCAGCTTGCCGGTGTTGATGGTCGACTTCTCGGTGCTGGTCGCGGCCAGGGCACGGAGGTAGTAAGTGGTTTTCAGGCCACGGTACCAAGCCATGCGGTAGGTCACGTCGAGCTTCTTGCCCGAAGCGCCGGCGATGTACAGGTTCAGCGACTGCGCCTGGTCGATCCACTTCTGGCGACGGCTGGCGGCGTCAACGATCCATTTGGTGTCCACTTCGAAGGCAGTCGCGTAGAGCTCTTTGAGTTCTTGCGGGATGCGCTCGATCTGCTGCACCGAACCGTCGTAGTACTTCAGGTCGTTGATCATGACCGAGTCCCACAGGCCGCGGGCTTTCAGGTCGCGAACCAGGTACGGGTTGATCACGGTGAATTCGCCCGACAGGTTCGATTTCACATACAGGTTCTGGTAGGTCGGTTCGATCGACTGCGACACGCCAGTGATGTTGGCGATGGTCGCGGTCGGTGCGATGGCCATGATGTTGGAGTTACGGATACCTTTCTGCACACGGGCACGTACCGGCGCCCAGTCCAGGGATTCGTTCAGGTCAACGTCGATGTACTTCTGGCCACGTTGCGCGATCAGGATCTGTTGCGAATCCAGCGGCAGGATGCCTTTGGACCACAGCGAGCCCTGGAACGTCTCGTAGGCGCCGCGCTCGTCGGCCAGGTCGCAGGAAGCCTGGATCGCGTAGTAGCTGACCGCTTCCATGGACTTGTCGGCGAACTCGACCGCGGCGTCCGAACCGTAAGGAATGTGCTGCAGGTACAAAGCGTCCTGGAAGCCCATGATCCCCAGGCCAACCGGACGGTGCTTGAAGTTGGAGTTCTGCGCCTGTGGCACCGAGTAGTAGTTGATGTCGATCACGTTATCGAGCATGCGAACAGCGGTGTTGACAGTGCGCTCCAGCTTGGCGGTGTCCAGCTTGCCGTTGACGATGTGGTTCGGCAGGTTGATCGAGCCCAGGTTGCAGACGGCGATCTCGTCCTTGTTGGTGTTCAAGGTGATCTCGGTGCACAGGTTCGAGCTGTGGACCACGCCTACGTGCTGCTGCGGGCTGCGCAGGTTGCACGGGTCTTTGAAGGTCAGCCATGGGTGGCCGGTTTCGAACAGCATGGACAGCATTTTACGCCACAGGTCTTTGGCCTGGATGGTCTTGAACAGCTTGACCTTGCCTGGGTACTCGGTGAGGGCTTCGTAGTACTCGTAGCGCTCTTCGAAGGCCTTGCCGGTCAGGTCGTGCAGGTCCGGCACTTCGGACGGCGAGAACAGGGTCCACTTGCCGTCGTCGAAGACACGCTTCATGAACAGGTCAGGAATCCAGTTGGCGGTGTTCATGTCGTGGGTACGACGACGGTCATCGCCGGTGTTCTTGCGCAGCTCGATGAACTCTTCAATGTCCATGTGCCAGGTTTCCAGGTAGGCACACACAGCGCCTTTGCGCTTGCCACCCTGGTTGACCGCTACGGCGGTGTCGTTGACGACTTTCAGGAACGGTACGACGCCCTGAGACTTGCCGTTGGTGCCCTTGATGTACGAACCCAGTGCGCGCACCGGCGTCCAGTCGTTGCCCAGGCCACCGGCGAATTTGGACAACATGGCGTTGTCGTGGATCGCGTGGTAGATGCCCGACAGGTCGTCCGGCACGGTGGTCAGGTAGCAGCTCGACAGCTGTGGACGCAGGGTACCGGCGTTGAACAGGGTCGGCGTGGACGACATGTAGTCGAAGGACGACAACAGGTTGTAGAACTCGATGGCGCGGTCTTCTTTGTGCTTCTCTTCAATTGCCAGGCCCATGGCCACGCGCATGAAGAACACTTGCGGCAGTTCGAAGCGGATACCGTCCTTGTGGATGAAGTAACGGTCGTACAGGGTTTGCAGGCCCAGGTAGGTGAACTGCTGGTCGCGCTCGTGGTTGATCGCCTTGCCGAGTTTTTCCAGGTCGAAGGTGGCCAGGACCGGGTTCAGCAATTCGTATTCGATACCCTTGGCGATGTAGGCCGGCAGGGCCTTGGCATAGAGGTCGGCCATCTCGTGGTGGGTGGCGCTGTCGGCCACGCCGAGGAAGCCCAGGCCTTCGGCACGCAGGGTGTCCATCAACAGGCGCGCGGTGACGAACGAGTAGTTCGGCTCGCGTTCAACCAGGGTACGGGCGGTCATCACCAGGGCGGTGTTGACGTCGGTCAGGGCCACGCCGTCGTACAGGTTCTTCAGGGTTTCGCGCTGGATCAGGTCGCCGTCGACTTCTTCCAGGCCTTCGCAGGCCTCGGTGATGATGGTGTTCAGGCGGCCCAGGTCCAGCGGCGCGAAGGTGCCGTCGGCCAGGGTGATGCGGATCGATGGGTGCGCGTGTACGGCGGCTTCGTCGGCCGGGGAGCGAACGGCACGTTCCTTGGCGCGCGAATCACGGTAGATCACGTAGTCGCGGGCGACTTTCTGCTCGCCGGCACGCATCAGGGCCAGTTCGACCTGGTCCTGGATTTCTTCGATGTGGATGGTGCCGCCCGAAGGCATGCGACGCTTGAAGGTCGCGGTGACTTGTTCGGTCAGGCGGGCAACGGTGTCGTGGATGCGCGACGAGGCGGCAGCGTTGCCGCCTTCAACTGCAAGAAACGCTTTGGTGATGGCGACGGTGATTTTGTCATCGGTGTAAGGAACGACAGTGCCGTTACGCTTGATCACGCGCAGTTGGCCGGGTGCAGTGGCGGACAGATCCATATTCGAATCAGCGGCCTGCGGCACGGAGCCCTGCGGGTTCTCGCGAGTTGTGTCGGTTTGCATGGGGGGTTGTCTCCACATTCTATATTTATTTGGGCACCATCACGGTGCCCACCGTTCCGTCCTGAAGCACTTACAGCAGGCCTTGGCCTGGCATAACAACTTCGGGACAGGAGGAAGGGGGGCTTATCGCGCCGCTTCCATGCCGAAGTCTTCGGTTTGGCGCTCAAAAGCGCCTCGCCGTATTCCTGGTGGGTGACAGTTGCCCGGTTCAAGCACTGCAACACCCGTACCGTTTTACGCTGTTGGAGCGCTAAAACGGTTGCCATCCGCATGAGCGGTTTGGGCTTTCAAAAAATGCTGGAGTTGGACCAAACAGGAGCAAGAAAGGGCTTGAGTTTCTTGTCTGATTTGTGTTTGGTCTTTTAGTTCAAAACCCTACATGTAGGGTTTTTTTGGCGCCGAGGTACAAGATAATGCGTTTTTGGAGGCTTAGCAATCCAGGGCCTGTGGATAACGCTGTGAGTAAAATGTGTATGAAACGTAGAATGCCCGTGTAGGCCGCAGTACTGCTGGACCGCGCCGTTTGTCACTGAATATTCCAAGAAAAAAACGGCTCTTTGGATTTTTGAGGGCGCGAACCCTATCACAAAAAAACCGCATCACCGAATGCATTTCCTGGCTTGTGTTCGAGGGTTGGGGCATGGCTACAATCGATCATTGTTATGCCCTCACAACATTACAAATAAGGTGTGGCTGGCGAAGATCAACATGTGGGAGGGAGCAAGTCCCCTCCCACATTTGATCGAGCAGACCAACCAATCCCCTAATAACAACGAGGATTACCTGTGGAGCATGAAGCCTGGCAAATCCTGATCGTCGAGGATGACGAGCGATTGGCCGAGTTGACCCGTGATTACCTGGAGAGCAACGGCCTGCGCGTGTCGGTGGAAAGCGACGGCGCCCAGGCTGCGGCGCGGATCATCGCCGAACAGCCGGACCTGGTGATTCTCGACCTGATGCTGCCCGGCGAAGATGGCCTGAGCATCTGCCGCAAGGTGCGCGAGCGCTACGACGGGGTGATCCTCATGCTCACCGCGCGTACCGACGACATGGACCAGGTATTGGGCCTGGACATGGGCGCCGACGACTACGTGTGCAAACCCGTGCGCCCACGCCTGCTGCTGGCGCGTATCCAGGCCCTGTTGCGCCGCAGCGAGCCAGCGGAACCGGCCGTCGCGCAAAACCAGCGCCGCCTGCAATTCGGCCCGCTGCTCGTGGATAACGCCCTGCGCGAAGCCTGGCTGCAGGGCGACGGCATCGAACTGACCAGCGCCGAGTTCGACCTGCTGTGGCTGCTGGTGGCGAATGCCGGGCGCATCCTGTCGCGCGAAGAAATCTTCATCGCCCTGCGCGGCATCGGCTACGACGGCCAGGACCGCTCGATCGACGTGCGTATCTCGCGCATCCGTCCGAAGATCGGCGACGATCCGATCCACCCGCGCCTGATCAAGACCGTGCGCAGCAAAGGCTATCTGTTCGTCCCCGAAGCCGCTGGCGACATACCGCTGTGAACTCGATCTTCCTGCGCATCTACGGCGGCATGTGCGCGGCGCTGATCCTGGTGGCGCTGCTGGGCGTGCTGGCGTTGCACCTGCTCAACGACGTGCGCAGCGGGCAGTACCGTGAACGTCTGGCCCACGGCACCTTTGCCTTGATGGGAGACAACCTGCAACCCATGAGCGTGATCGAGCGCCAGCGCGCGCTGGCGGTGTGGGAGCGCCTGTTGGGCATTCCCCTGATGCTGCGCACGTACACCGATGCCCAACTGGACCTCGGCCAACGCACCCGCCTGCAGCATGGCCAGGTGCTGGTGCAACAGACCGGCCCCCATGCGGCGCGGGTCCTGCGTTTGGTCAGCGAGCAGGATCAGTTGGTGCTGGAAGGTGAAGTGCAACAGATCAGCGAGCAATTGGCGCGGGCGACGATCTACCTGTTGGCCGACGAGTTGGTGCGTTTTCCGGTGGCCGAGCAACCGCAACGCCTGGCGGATATAAAGGAAGCCAAAGGGTTTGGCTTCGAGATGCACCTGATGGCCCTCGATCAGGCCGATATGGACGACGACCAGCGCCGCCGCGTGTCGGAGGGCGATACGGTGATGGCGCTGGGCAAGGGCGGCGACTCGATTCGGGTGTTTGCCGGCATGGTCGGCACGCCCTGGGTGCTTGAAATCGGCCCGTTGTATCAAATGAACCCGTACCCGGCGCAATGGTTGATCCTGATCGCATTGATCGGCCTGACCCTGATTGGCCTGATCGTCTATCTGTTGGTGCGTCAGCTCGAGCGCCGGCTCAGAGGCCTGGAGGCCGCTGCCACGCGTATTGCCAAAGGCAACCTGGAAGTGCGCGTGCCCGCGCGCGGCGCCGACTCGGTGGGGCGCCTGGCCGCCGCCTTCAATGGCATGGCCGAGCACCTGCAGCAGTTGCTCGCGATCCAGCGCGAACTGGTGCGCGCGGTGTCCCACGAGTTGCGCACCCCGGTGGCGCGCCTGCGTTTCGGCCTGGAGATGATCGGCGAGGCCGCCACCCCGCAGGCCCGGCGCAAATACCTCGAAGGTATGGACAGCGATATTCAGGACCTCGACGGCCTGGTCGACGAAATGCTCACCTACGCGCGCCTGGAGCAGGGCGCGCCGGAGCTGAATTTCCAGCGGGTCGACCTCAATGCGTTACTCGACCAGGTGATCGGCGAATTATCGCCACTGCGCCCGCAGGTCAGCGTGAGCCGTGGTATCTGCCTGTCATCGGTGCATTGGGACGATGCCTGGGTCGATGCCGAACCGCGCTACCTGCACCGCGCCCTGCAGAACCTGGTGAGCAATGCCATGCGCCATGCCCAGGGCCGGGTGCTGATCAGTTACCAGGTCGGCCAGGTGCGCTGCCGCATCGATGTGGAAGACGATGGCCCCGGCGTACCGGAAAGCGCCTGGGAACGCATCTTCACGCCGTTCCTGCGCCTGGACGACAGCCGCACCCGCGCCTCGGGCGGGCATGGCCTGGGCTTGTCGATTGTGCGGCGGATTATTCATTGGCATGGCGGGCGGGCATTGATCAGCAAGAGCAACAACCTGGGAGGGGCGTGCTTCAGCCTGAGTTGGCCACGGGACCAGGATAAATCCTGATACTGCTATCGGGAGCAAGCCGAACCCTCGCACCGCCCCTCTTGGAATGCATTCCAGTGTGGGAGGGGGCTTGCCCCCGATGACGCTAGATCAGACGCCGATTGCTACAAGGCTCAACAACTGTTCCCCATCCACCGCAAATTGCCCAACCAACTCCTTGCCGTGGCACCACTCGCCGGACAACTCCGTCAGCAGCCGCAACCGCATCTGGCCGTGCTCGGACCATTCCACCACTTCGGCATGCTCAAAGTAGAAGCGCTTCTGCACGATCGGGTAGAGCGCCTTGAACAGGCTCTCCTTGGCCGAAAACGTCAGTGTCACCAGCTGCGCATGTTGCTCACGCGGCAACCTGGCCATGCGCTGCAACTCATCGGCGGTGAGAATTTCCCCCGCCAGGCGTTCCGCGCGCTCCAGGCTCAGGACATTTTCCAGGTCCATCCCCAGCCCGCGCCATTGCGCCTTGTGCCCGACGATTGCCGCCGCGTGCCCGCTGCTGTGGGTGATGGAGCCGCTGATGTGCGGCGGCCACACCGGCGCCCGGTCTTCGCCGATTGCCGGCACGCAGTCCAGGTTATCGAGCTGTTGCAAGGCGGCGCGGGCGCATAACCGTCCGGCGAGAAACTCCGCCTGGCGCTTGGCCACCGAACGCTGGATGCTCGCCGGCGGCGGCACCGCGCTGCGTTGGAAATCACCGGCGATCAACAGGGCCGGATCAAAGCGCGTACTGAGCAACACCGTACCCGGCAAGGGATCGGGCAGTGGCCAATGGGCGTCGAGTGGGGTGCAGCAAGCGGGTAGGGGCGTCATGGGCGGTATTTTGCCGAGTTGGCGCGCCAGTGGATAGTCCGTAGCGGTTCAGGCCAGGTTCAGAGCCTGTTCAGGGGGAGTTCAGGGGCGCTTGCGTAGTGTGGGCCTACAGCCTACGTGGAGGTAAGTACCATGACTGCAATCAAGAAGCTGATGTTGGCGTTGACCATGTTCAGTGCCACCGCCGGGGCGCAGGCCAGCGATGGCGCCTTTGCGGCATTCGGTAGCGAGAGAACCAAGAAATCCAGCACGCTGATGCAGCGTGTGAGCTTCGAGGCGGTGCGCAGCCAGGCCGCGCCTTGGGGCCAGTCGCTGGGTTCGAGCAGCCCGCAGGCGACGTATCGTGCCGGCTATGAGCATCTTGGTGGCCAATACAATGGCATTAAACTGCGCCCGCAAGACCTGCAGGGCCGCTATGATATCCCTCTGTCGGACAGTTGATTTGCCTTGGAGAGCCTTATGAAATTGCTGGTCGTGGAAGATGAGGCTCTGTTGCGTCATCACCTGTATACCCGCCTGACCGACAGCGGGCACGTGGTCGAAGCCGTGGCCAACGCGGAGGAGGCCTTGTACCAGACTGGCCAATTCAACCATGACCTGGCGATCATCGACCTCGGCCTGCCCGGCATGGGCGGTCTTGATCTGATCCGCCAACTGCGCGCCCAGGACAAGACCTTCCCGATCCTGATCCTCACCGCTCGCGGCAACTGGCAGGACAAGGTCGAAGGCCTGGCCGCCGGCGCCGACGACTACGTGGTCAAGCCGTTCCAGTTCGAAGAACTGGAAGCGCGGATGAACGCGTTGCTGCGTCGTTCCAGCGGCTTTACCCAATCGACCATCGTCGCCGGCCCCTTGCTGCTGGACCTCAACCGCAAGCAGGCCTCGTTGGACGAGCAACCCCTGGCGCTGACCGCCTACGAGTACCGGATTCTCGAGTACCTGATGCGTCACCATCAGCAGGTAGTGCCCAAGGACCGCTTGATGGAACAGCTCTACCCCGATGACGACGAGCGCGACCCGAATGTCATCGAAGTGCTGGTCGGCCGCCTGCGCCGTAAACTGGAAGGCCCGGGCGGGTTCAAGCCGATCGACACCGTGCGCGGCCTGGGCTATCTGTTCAATGAGCGCTGTCGTTGATTCGCTCGTTACGTGTGCGCTTGATGCTGGCGGCTGCCACCCTGGCCGTGCTGTTTATGCTGGGTTTGTTGCCGGCCATGCAGGGCGCGTTCAGCCTGGCCTTGCAGGACTCGATCGAGCAGCGCCTGGCGTCGGACGTCACCACCTTGATTTCGGCGGCGCGGGTTGAAAACAACCGCCTGCAAATGCCGGCGCAGTTGCCGGACGAACGCTTCAACCTCACCGATAGCCGGTTGCTCGGTTATATCTACGACCGCGAAGGCCATCTGGTGTGGCGCTCGCGGGCGACCCAGGAAGAAAACATCAACTACAGGCCGCGCTATGACGGGCGCGGTAATGAGTTTGCGCGGATTCGCGAGGGCAATGGCCAGGAATTCTTCGTGTATGACGTCGAGGTCAAGCTGCTCGGCGGCAAGAGTGCGGCGTTCAGCATCGTCGCGCTGCAACCGGTGCGCGAATACCAGTTGACCCTCGAAGGTCTGCGCGAAAACCTCTACCTGGGCTTCGGCGCGGCGTTGCTGGTGTTGCTGACGTTGCTCTGGCTGGGCCTGACCTGGGGCCTGCAAGCGTTGCGGCGCCTGAGCCAGGAGCTGGACCAGATCGAAGGCGGCACCCGCGAAAGCCTCAGCGAAGAACACCCGCGCGAACTGCTGCGCCTCACCGGGTCTCTCAACCGCTTGCTGCACAGTGAGCGCGAGCAGCGTACCCGCTACCGCGACTCCCTCGACGACTTGGCCCACAGCCTGAAAACCCCGCTGGCGGTGTTGCAGGGCGTGAGCGAAGACATGGCCCAGCGCCCCGAAGACCGCGACCAGGCCTGGGTGCTGCAATCGCAGATCGAACGCATGAGCCAGCAGATCAGCTACCAGTTGCAGCGCGCCAGCTTGCGTAAAAGCGGCCTGGTACGCCATCAGGTACGCCTGCAGCCGGTACTGCAAAGCCTGTGCGACACGCTGGACAAGGTCTACCGCGACAAGCACGTCAAAGTGAGCTTCGTATTGCCGGACGCGTGCGATGTGCCCATCGAAAAAGGCGCCTTGCTGGAACTGCTCGGCAACCTGCTGGAAAACGCCTACCGCCTGTGCTTGAGCGAAGTGCGTATCAGCCTGGTGGAAAGCCTGGATGGCATCGAACTGTGCATCGAAGATGACGGCCCCGGTGTGCCGCCCGACCAGCGCGCGCGGATTCTGCAACGGGGCGAGCGGCTAGACCGCCAGCACCCGGGGCAGGGGATCGGCCTGGCGGTGGTCAAGGACATCATTGAAAGCTACGGCGCGCGCCTGACCCTGGGCGACTCGCCTTTGGGGGGCGCGGCGTTCAAGATCCACTTTCCGGCCGTTTGACCTTCCTTGAGTGGCGCCTGCCTAACTCTCCTGTGCCCGATAAGCCCCCGGCGTCAATCCCGTCCACTTCTTGAACGCCCGATGAAACGCCGACGGCTCGGAGAACCCGAGCTGTTCGGCAATTTCCTGCAATGACAGATCCGCGCGTCCCAGGTGGTAAATGGCGATGTCCCGCCGCAGCTCATCCTTGAGCGCTTGAAAACTGCTGCCTTCTTCACGCAGATGTCGGCGCAGGGTCTGCGGGCTGATGTGCAAGTGCTGGGCAACGGCGTCCAGGTCCGGCCAGGGTGTGCGGTCACGGCTGAGCAGGCGGCGGATCTGGCTGCTCAAACTGTCGCCCTCATCGGGCCGCGACAACAAGTCGGCGGGGGAGCGCTGCAGGAAATGCTTGAGGGTGCGCTCGTCCTGCAGCAGCGGCAGGCTCAAGTAACGCGCAGGAAACACCAGGCTGCTGTTCGGTGCGTCGAACACCTGCGGGCAGGGAAACAACAGGTCGTATTCGCTGGCGTGGGCCGGCATCGGGTAGCTGAATGTGGCCTGCTGCAGGCGGATGCGCTGGCCGATCAACCAACTGCCGAGGCGATGCCAGATCAGCAGCAGGGATTCGCTGAGAAAGTGATCCGGGTCCCCGAGTTGGGAGTCGTCCAGGCTCAAGCGGGCCATTTCGCCTTCCCGTGTCAGCTGCCAACGCGGACCTTGTGGGAATAGGCTATAAAACAATAAGCCGCGTTCGAGAGCCTTCTCCAGGGTGCGGCAATGGATCAGCGCGTGGCACATCATGGCGAACGTGCCGCGCTTGCTCGGACCTTCGGCAAAGCCCAGGTATTCGTCGTCCAGCGCGAGCCAGAGCATTTGCAACAGCCGGGTAAATTGTTCCGGCGCGATGCGGGCGCGGGGTTCGTTCAGCAGTTCCGGGGTGATGCCCACCTGCTGCAATAGGCCCGAGTAGTCGTAGCCGGCCCGGCGCGCACCGCCGAGGGCCGCTCGGGCGTAGTGACTGGCGATGGTACGTTCGCGCATGCAAGGGCCTCGTCCATGGAAGGGCGGATGGTAGCCATCACCCGCTACAGCGACAAGGCGGATATCCGCCAAATTGTAGGACGAGACACGGCGAGTTGGCGGAAACCCGCCATGCAATGGACGGCGCTCAGGCGCGCCTTGATCCCTCCAGCCCTGATGTCTAAGGGGCTTCAGGCCGTTTAAGCAAAGTGGCACGACGTTTGCGATAAGGATTACAGCGCAGGCTTGGTCCTACAGGTCTCGCAAACAACAAATCCCTCCAGTGCAGGAGGGTTCGCAATTCAAGTGCCGTGGGCAATGGCGGATATTTGCCACACGGGACGATTGAGGAACTTTGCAATGACGACTCGTCAGCCACTGTACAAATCCCTGTATTTCCAGGTGATCGTTGCCATCGTTATCGGTATTTTGCTCGGTCACTTCTACCCGCAGACCGGTGTGGCGCTCAAGCCGCTGGGTGACGGGTTCATCAAACTGATCAAAATGGTCATCGCCCCGATCATCTTCTGCACCGTTGTCAGCGGCATCGCTGGCATGCAGAGCATGAAATCGGTCGGCAAAACCGGCGGCTACGCGCTGCTGTACTTCGAAGTCGTGTCCTCCATCGCCCTGTTGATCGGCCTGTTCGTGGTGAACGTCGTGCAGCCGGGCGCTGGCATGCACATCGACGTGGCCACCCTGGACGCATCCAAAGTGGCGGCCTACGTGACAGCTGGTAAAGACCAGAGCATCGTAGGGTTTATCCTCAATGTGATTCCAAACACCATCGTCGGCGCGTTCGCCAACGGTGACATCCTGCAAGTGCTGATGTTCTCGGTGATCTTCGGTTTCGCCCTGCATCGCCTGGGTGCCTACGGCAAGCCGGTGCTGGACTTCATCGATCGCTTCGCCCACGTGATGTTCAACATCATCAACATGATCATGAAGCTCGCGCCAATCGGTGCCCTCGGCGCCATGGCGTTCACCATCGGTGCCTACGGTGTCGGCTCGCTGGTGCAACTGGGCCAGTTGATGATCTGCTTCTACATCACCTGCGTCCTGTTCGTGGTGGTGGTGCTCGGCGCCATCTGCCGCGCGCACGGTTTCAGCGTGCTGAAACTGATCCGCTACATCCGTGAAGAGCTGTTGATCGTTCTGGGTACGTCCTCGTCTGAATCGGCACTGCCACGCATGTTGATCAAGATGGAGCGTCTGGGCGCGAAGAAATCCGTGGTTGGCCTGGTGATCCCGACTGGCTACTCGTTCAACCTCGACGGTACCTCGATCTACCTGACCATGGCTGCCGTGTTCATCGCCCAGGCGACTGACACCCACATGGACATCACCCACCAGATCACCCTGTTGCTGGTGCTGCTGCTGTCCTCCAAGGGCGCTGCAGGCGTGACCGGCAGTGGTTTCATCGTGCTGGCCGCGACCCTGTCGGCCGTGGGCCACCTGCCGGTTGCCGGCCTGGCGCTGATCCTCGGCATCGACCGCTTCATGTCCGAAGCCCGTGCGCTGACCAACCTGGTCGGTAACGCCGTGGCGACCCTGGTTGTCGCCAAGTGGGTCAAGGAGCTGGACGAAGACAAGCTGCAAGTCGAGCTGGCTTCCGGTGGTCGTGGGATCTCCGACACCCGTGAAGAAGATGACCTGGGCGTGGCCGAAGGCCCTGCGCCGGTGATCAAGTAACCCGCTGATGGCGTGAACTGACGCCCACAGCAATCCGCAAACGCCCCGACTGGTTCGGGGCGTTTGCGTTTCTGCGCGGCCAAATTCGAATTTTTTGGTTTACAGTTAGTCAATGCTCCATCAAAGGCCCGGTGAAGATCCGTCTTCGCAAGAGAGCCTCCTCAGCCTGAGCCCATCTGCGTGCACCCGAACCAGCGATACCTTTCGCAGCAGATGGCTCGCCCCTAAATGCAAAAAATAGGCGGGCGTGCCCAATGATTACCCTGAAACTCAACGGTCAAGACCATCAACTGGACGTCACCGAGGATATGCCGCTGTTGTGGGCGATTCGCGATGTGGCGGGTTACAACGGCACCAAATTCGGCTGCGGCATGGGCCTGTGCGGCGCGTGCACCATTCATATCGACGGCGCCCCGGCGCGCAGTTGCATCACCCCGATCGGCGCGGTCAAGGGCCAGGCCGTGAGCACCATCGACAACCTGCACACCGACCCCATCGGCCAGGTCGTGCAGCAAGCCTGGCTGGACAGTGCCGTGGCCCAGTGCGGTTACTGCCAGGGCGGGCAAATCATGTCGGCCACCGCGCTGCTGAAAACCAACCCCAACCCCAGCGACGAGCAGATCGAGGAGGCGATGGTCGGCAATATCTGCCGCTGCGGCACCTACAATCGCATCAAGACCGCGATCCGCCAGGCCTCGACGCAGCTGCAGGGGGCCAAGGCATGAACCGCTTACCCGCTGATTTCGTCCTCGATAACCTCAGCCGCCGCGGTTTCCTCAAGGGCGTCGGCGCCACCGGCGCGCTGGTGATCGCCGCCAGTTGGGGCCTGCCCGCAGCGTTTGCCGCCGATGCCGCCAAGAAGTATGGCGGCGATGCCATGCCCCATGGGCTGATCGATGACCCCAAGGTCTACGTCAGCATTGCCACCGACGGCACCGTGACCGTGATCTGCAACCGTTCGGAAATGGGCCAGGGCGTGCGTACCAGCCTGAGCCTGGTAGTCGCCGATGAGTTGGACGCCGATTGGGCCCACGTGCGCGTCCAGCAGGCGCCGGCTGACGAAGTGCGTTACGGCAACCAGGACACCGATGGCTCGCGCAGCATGCGCCACTGGTTCGAACCGATGCGGCGTTGCGGCGCGAGTGTGCGCGCGATGCTGGAACAGGCGGCTGCCGAACAGTGGAAGGTGCCGCTGGGCGAGTGCCGTGCGCAGCTGCATAAGGTGGTTCACCAGCCCAGCGGTCGCACCTTGGGCTATGGCGAGCTGGCCGCCGCTGCCGGTGCATTGGCGGTGCCGGCGCGCGACACGCTGCGCCTCAAGCAGCCGTCGGAGTTCCGCTACATCGGCAAAGAGGGCGTCAAGGCCATCGACGGCGCCGATATCGTCAACGGTCGCGCGGTCTACGGCGCGGACGTGCATTTCGACGGCATGCTCTACGCCACCATTGCACGGCCGACGGTGTATGGCGGCAAGGTCAAATCCTTCGATGCCAGTGCGGCGTTGAAGGTGCCGGGGGTGATCAGGGTCCTCGAAATCGAAAGCCGGCCTCTGCCCTCGGAGTTCCAGCCGCTGGGCGGCGTGGCCGTGGTGGCCAGCAACACATGGGCGGCGATCAAGGGTCGCGAAGCGCTGGCGATTGTCTGGGATGACGGCGTTAACGCCGGCTACAACTCGATCGATTACCGCAAGGAACTGGAAGCGGCCGCGCGGCAACCGGGCAAAGTGGTGCGCAACACCGGTACCCTCGAGCAGGCGATGAGCGAGGCCGACAGCACTTTGGACGCCGCTTATTATTTGCCGCATCTGGCCCAGTCACCGATGGAACCGATGGTTGCCGTTGCCCGTTTCGACAAGGGCCAGTGCGAAGCCTGGGCCCCCAGCCAGGCGCCCCAGGTGACCCGTGAGCGTGTCGCCGAGCGCCTGGGCCTGCCTTTCGATAACGTGACGATCAATGTCACGCTGCTGGGCGGCGGTTTCGGTCGCAAGTCCAAGCCGGACTTTGTGGTCGAGGCGGCCATCCTCGCCAAGGAATTCCCCGGCAAGGCCGTGCGCGTGCAGTGGACTCGTGAAGATGACATCCACAACTCCTACTTCCACACGGTTTCCGCCGAGTACCTCAAGGCCGGCCTGAACAAGGACGGCCTGCCTTCCGCCTGGCTGCACCGCACCGTCGCGCCGAGCATCACCGCGTTGTTTGCGCCGGGGATGAACCACGAGGCGGCGTTCGAGCTGGGCATGGGCTTTACCAACATGGCCTACGCGATTCCCAACGTGCGCCTGGAAAACCCCGAAGCCGCCGCCCACACCCGGGTTGGTTGGTACCGCTCGGTGTCGAACATCCCGCATGGCTTTGCGATTCAGAGCTTTGTCGATGAGCTGGCGCACAAGGCCGGCCAGGACCCGTTGCAGTACCAACTCAAACTGCTTGGGCCGGACCGTCAGATCGATCCGAAAACCCTGAGCGATGAGTGGAACTACGGCGAATCCCCGGAGCGCTACCCGATCGATACCGCCCGCCTGCGCGGTGTCCTCGAAACCGCCGCCAAAGCCGCCGGCTGGGGGCGCACGCTACCCAAGGGGCGAGGCCTGGGGCTGGCGGTGCATTACAGTTTCGTCACCTATGTGGCGGCGGTGATCGAGGTGGAAGTCAAAGACGACGGCACGCTGATCGTCCACAAGGCGGATATCGCTGTGGACTGCGGCCCGCAGATCAACCCGGAACGCATTCGCTCGCAATTCGAAGGCGCCTGCGTGATGGGCCTGGGCAACGCGGTATTGGGCGAGATCAGCTTCAAGGACGGCAAGGTCCAGCAGGACAACTTCCATATGTATGAAGTGGCGCGCATGTCCCTGGCGCCCAAGGTTGTCGCGGTCCACCTGGTCACGCCACAGGGCGAGGTGCCGTTGGGCGGTGTCGGTGAGCCCGGCGTACCGCCGATTGCGCCGGCGCTGTGCAATGCGATCTTTGCCGCCACCGGCAAGCGTATTCGCAACCTGCCCGTGCGTTATCAGTTGCAAGGCTGGCAGGAGGCGAAGGCTTGATGGACAGTGTGGATCTGAATGTCCTGCGCAGCGTGCTCGAATGGCGCCGCGCGGGGCAGCGGGTGGTGTTGTACAGCGTGGTCCAGACCTGGGGCAGCGCGCCGCGTCCGCCCGGGGCCATGCTGGCCTTGCGCGGCGATGGGGTGGTGATCGGCTCGGTGTCCGGCGGTTGCATTGAAGACGATTTGATTGCGCGTCTGCAGGATGGTCGGTTGGCGGACGACGGGCCCGCGGTGCAGTTGGTGACCTACGGCGTGACGCGCGATGAAGCAGCGCGTTTCGGTCTGCCGTGCGGCGGCACCCTGCGCCTGACCGAAGAGCGCGTGACGGAGTGGCAGTGGGTGGCCGAGTTGCTGGCGCGCTGTGACGCCCATGAAATCGTCGCTCGGGAGCTGGACCTGGCCACCGGCGACGTGAGCTTGAGCCCCGCGAGCAAGACCGACGTGGTGAGCTTCGACGGCGAGCGCCTGCGCGCCATCTATGGCCCGCGCTGGCGCCTGCTGTTGATCGGCGCCGGGCAGTTGTCCCGCTACGTGGCGCAGATGGCGCGGTTGCTGGATTTCGAAGTGCTGATCTGCGACCCGCGTGAAGAGTTCGCGTATGGCTGGGAAGAACCGCACGGCCGCTTTGTGCCCGGCATGCCTGATGAAGCGGTGCTGAACATCCAGACCGACGAACGCACGGCCATCGTCTGCCTGACCCACGACCCGCGCCTGGACGATATGGCGTTGCTGACGGCACTGAACTCCAATGCGTTCTATATCGGCGCGCTGGGTTCGCGGGTCAACACGCGTAAACGCCGGGAAAACCTGGCGGCGCTGGGATTGTCTGCGCAGGCGATCGCGCGGTTGCATGGGCCGATCGGTTTGCATATTGGCAGCCATACACCGGCGGAGATCGCGCTGTCGTTACTGGCGGAAATTGTCGCGATCAAGAATGGCGTGGCGCCACTGCAGAAAAAGCCGCTGTCGGTGCAGGTTGAATGACCGTCACGGTGATTGTGCTGGCGGCGGGGCAGGGCAGTCGTTTTCGCGCTGAAGCCGGGGCAGATCGGGATAAATTGCTGGCTGAGTGCGTCGGCCGGGACGCAGTGGTGCGGCCGGTGATCGAGCAGGTGCTGGTGAATTTGCCGGCGTGGGCGCTAAAGCGCGTGCTGGTGACGTCGCCCGAGCGGCTTGAAGTCATTCGTCTGGCGCAGGTCCATGGCTGCGAGGTAGTGCAGCTGTGCTCGGCCGGAATGGGCGACAGCATTGCGGCAGCGGTCGCGGCCAGTGCTTCCAGTGATGGCTGGCTGGTGGTGCTGGGTGATATGCCGTTCATCCTGCCGTCCAGTATTGAACGGGTGCTGGAGCACGTGGACAGCATCAACGTGCCGGTGCATGCCGGCCAGTATGGGCATCCGGTTGCGTTTGGACGAGCGTTTGGGCCAGCGTTGATGGCGTTGACGGGCGATCGCGGGGCCAAGCCGCTGTTTGCCCAGGGGCAGGTGCGCGAGATCCAGGTAAACGATCCTGGCGTACTCTGGGATGTGGATCTGCCACATCTGTTGGATTTCAAACCGCTCTGAAATGTGGGAGGGGGCAAGCCCCCTCTCACATTGAATCTTCGGTGTTTTCAGAATTTGTTGGCATAAAAAAGCCCCGCCTGAGTGATCAGGCGGGGCTTTTCAGTGGCTGATGGAATCAGACGAGGGGTTTAGGCTCGTGCTCTTCTTCCAGGGCCTTTGGGTGGTGCTCTGCCACTTCTTCAACGGAACGCGGGGTCTCGTCGACGATAGGGGCAGCGTGCTCGACCACTTCGGCGACAGCCGGTGCGGCAGCGGCAGCAGCGGCGGCCGCTTCGGCTTCCTTGCGACGACGGCGCACTTCACGTGGGTCGTTCGGCGCACGGCCGTTTTCGGTCAGGGCGCTGGCCGGTGCGGCTTCAACCACCGGGGCGGCGGCTTCGGCAACCACGGGCGCTTCAACCACGGGCGCAGGCTCGGCAACCACTACCGGAGCGGCTTCAACCACTTCGGCAACCGGGGCCGGTGCGGCTTCTACCACGGGGGCAGACGCTTCAACCGGGGCGGCAGGTTCGGCAGTCCACTGGAAGGCGGTCTGTTCTTCGCGAACTTCACGCACGGCCGGGGCGGCGGCTTCGACGACCGGAGCTTCCACGACAGCTTCAACCACTGGCTGTGGCTCAACCACCGGGGCAGGCTCGGCGGCAGCCACTTCTTCTTGCGACTGGGCTTCGCGAACCGGCGCAACTTCCACTTCCGGAGCCGCGGGGGCTTCGATCGGGGTGGTTGCTTCTACGACCGGTGCTTCAACCACTGGGGTCTCGGCGACTGGCGCTTCTACCGCAACGGTTTCTTCGACGGCGGCAGTGGCGCGTTCAGCCTGCTCGTGAGCCTGGGCTTCGGCAGGTGCGCTGATGACCGAGCTGGCAACAGCGGCGGTAACGGCCAGGCCGGCAGCCAGTTCGGTGCTGGTTGGTTCGCTGGTAGCGGCTTCTGCGTTCTCGCCGGCTTCTTCCGAACCTTCGATCACATTGCCGTTGGCGTCACGTTGACGCTCGCGACGGTTGCTGCGACGACGCTGGCCACGGGAGCGGCGGCGCGGACGATCGCCTTCGGCGTTGTCCTGGCCGTCTTCCTGCAGTTGCTCTTCGCCGGTCAGCACTTCTTCTTCGCTGGCGGCAGCCGCCTGCTCGGTACGTGGTTGACGTTCTTCACGCGGTGGGCGCGGTTGACGCTCTTCACGTGGCGCACGCTCTTCACGCGGCGGGCGAGCCGGGCGTTCTTCCTCGGTAGGGGCGGCAACAGCAGCGGCGGCAACGGCAACGGCTGGCGCAGCGTCCAGCGGCTCGCGCAGTTCACGCACACGTTCTTCACGCTCGCCACGCGGCTTGCGATCTTCACGCGGTGCGCGTGGTGGACGTGGTGCGCGCTCTTCGCGCGGTGCGCGTTCTTCGCGGGCTACGACCGGGGTCTCTTCACGGGCTTCGCGAGGCGCACGCTCTTCACGGGGTGCGCGCTCTTCACGCGGGGCCCGTTCTTCGCGCGGCTTGCGCTCTTCGTCACGGCGACCGTTGCGGTTACGGCTCTGCTGGCGACCGTTGCGACGCTCTTCGTTACGCGCCGGACGCTCGGTGGCAGGTTTTTCGACCACCACCGGTGCCGCAGGCTCTTCCTTGCTGGCGAACAGGCTGACCAGCGATTTCACCAGGCCCTTGAACAGGCTTGGCTCAGGCAGGGCGGCCGGGGCTGCAACCGGGGCAGCCACTTCAACCGGAACCGGTGCGTTGGCACGCGCCGGAGCGGTCTTCACGGCGGCTTCCTGGCGAACCAGGGTGCGGGTCGCGGCGGCTGGCTGGACTTCTTCCACTTCGGCAGCGGCAGCGGCGATTTCGTAGCTGGACTGGCCGCTGTGGGCTTCCGGGCTGTCATCACGCAGGCGCTGCACTTCGAAGTGCGGCGTTTCGAGATGATCGTTCGGCAGGATGACGATACGGGCACGGGTGCGCAGTTCGATCTTGGTGATCGAGTTGCGTTTTTCGTTGAGCAGGAACGCGGCAACCGGGATCGGCACTTGTGCGCGGACTTCGGCGGTGCGGTCTTTCAGGGCTTCTTCTTCGATCAGGCGCAGGATCGCCAGGGACAGCGATTCAACGTCACGGATGATGCCAGTGCCGTTGCAACGCGGGCAGACAATGCCGCTGCTCTCGCCCAGGGACGGACGCAGGCGCTGACGGGACATTTCCAGCAGGCCGAAGCGCGAGATGCGGCCGACTTGCACGCGGGCACGGTCAGCTTCCAGGCATTCGCGGACTTTCTCTTCCACGGCGCGCTGGTTCTTGGCTGGGGTCATGTCGATGAAGTCGATCACGATCAGGCCGCCGATATCACGCAGGCGCAGCTGGCGGGCGATTTCTTCAGCCGCTTCCAGGTTGGTCTGCAGGGCGGTTTCTTCGATGTCGCTACCTTTCGTGGCGCGCGCCGAGTTGATGTCGATGGACACCAGGGCTTCGGTCGGGTCGATCACGATGGAGCCGCCGGAAGGCAGTTCGACCACGCGCTGGAAGGCGGTCTCGATCTGGCTTTCGATCTGGAAACGGTTGAACAGCGGAACGCTGTCTTCGTACAGCTTGATCTTGCTGGCGTACTGCGGCATCACCTGGCGGATGAAGGTCAGGGCTTCGTCCTGGGCTTCGACGCTGTCGATCAGCACTTCGCCGATGTCCTGGCGCAGGTAATCGCGGATGGCGCGGATGATCACGTTGCTTTCCTGGTAGATCAGGAACGGCGCGGAACGATCCAGGGACGCTTCTTTGATGGCGGTCCACAGTTGCAGCAGGTAGTCGAGGTCCCACTGCATTTCTTCGCTGCTGCGGCCCAGGCCGGCAGTGCGGACGATCAGGCCCATGTCGGCTGGAGCGACCAGGCCGTTCAGCGCTTCACGCAGTTCGTTGCGTTCTTCGCCTTCGATGCGACGGGAAATGCCGCCGGCACGCGGGTTGTTCGGCATCAGTACGAGGTAACGACCGGCCAGGCTGATGAAGGTGGTCAGGGCGGCGCCCTTGTTGCCACGTTCTTCTTTTTCGACCTGGACGATGACTTCCTGGCCTTCGCTCAGGACGTCCTTGATGTTCACGCGGCCTTCGGGGGCTTTCTTGAAGTATTCGCGGGAGATTTCTTTGAGGGGCAGGAAGCCGTGGCGCTCGGAGCCGAAATCGACAAAGGCAGCCTCAAGGCTTGGTTCGATGCGAGTAATACGGCCTTTATAGATGTTGGCCTTCTTCTGCTCGCGTGCGCCGGACTCGATATCCAGGTCGTAAAGGCGTTGGCCATCTACCAGCGCAACACGCAACTCTTCGGGTTGAGTTGCGTTAATCAGCATTCTTTTCATGTTGTACCGTCGGTTTCCGGGCTGCCGGAAACGGCGTTCGGCACACACGACTTCTCACGGTCGGTGTCAGGTGCGTCAAGAGTGGTTGGCCACTCCAGTGTCCAGCAATAACCGGCGAATTGGGCTGGTATCGCGACGGACGCGTCCTGCTTGTTAGCGGTGGTGACAAAGGCACCACTTCAACAAAAGCTAAGGTCAGGAGGAGGAATCAACCGGCGACTGTGGACGAGATGAAGCGTCTATATATAAGCCTAGTGCTACACGGTCCGACGGTTGTGCATCTCCACCCTACACGTATCCCTGATAATTCGGGTGCTGCCGCGCGCAGAATCCGCAGCGGGTTGGCATTTACCGTGTTCTCCAATGGGGAGTCCACGCTCATGGCTAAACAAGACCAAGTGTGGGCGATTGCGCTCTCACTCGGCTCTTAACAGGCGTTGTTTCCGAAGCATTCGCCATGGTGTGTCCCAAGACTGACTGCACTTTGTGAACTGGCCGTAAATATCGGCGCAAAATGCGAGTATTCACTCTGCTTTCTGCACTCGCTTCAGGCCTCATGTCACCTGCGCTTGTTACAATCTCGGGCTTTCCAAGGTAACGAAAGCCCCGTAGGACGGCCTCGCGTCCTGATGAATTGCGAAGGTCAGGGCCGGCAATTTGCCGCAAGTCCTCTGTCCAGGCCGCTTTTGGCGGCGTTCGCGACTATAGCAGTAATGATTAAGTGCTTCAATTCCATAAAAAATTGTTATCATCGCCGACATGACGACTACCGCCCCCCAGACCCCCAGCGTCCAGCTGCTCGAGGTCTCGCCGGAATATGCCGGCCAACGCATCGACAATTTTCTCCTGGCCAGGCTCAAAGGCGTGCCCAAGACCTTGATCTACCGCATTTTGCGTAAAGGCGAAGTGCGCGTGAACAAGGGTCGCATCAAGCCCGAGTACAAGCTGCAGGCGGGCGATATCGTCCGGGTGCCTCCGGTGCGCGTGCCTGAGCGCGACGAACCTGTGCCGCTGGCCCAGGGTCTGTTGCAGCGCCTTGAAGCGTCGATTGTCTACGAAGACAGCAAGCTGATCGTGATCAACAAGCCCTGCGGCATTGCGGTTCACGGCGGCAGCGGCCTGAGTTTCGGCGTGATCGAAGCCTTTCGTCAGTTGCGTCCGGATGCCAAGGAGCTGGAGCTGGTCCATCGCCTCGACCGCGACACCTCCGGCCTGCTCATGATCGCCAAGAAGCGCAGCATGTTGCGCCACCTGCACACCGCCCTGCGCGGCGATGGCGTGGACAAGCGCTACATGGCGCTGGTGCGCGGCAACTGGGCCAGCTCGATCAAGAGCGTGCGCGCGCCGTTGCAGAAGAGCAACTTGCGCTCCGGCGAGCGCATGGTCGAAGTGGACGAGGAGGGCAAAGAAGCCCTGACCCTGTTCAAGGTGCTGCGCCGCTTCGGCGACTTCGCCACCCTGGTCGAGGCCAAGCCGGTCACCGGGCGCACTCACCAGATTCGCGTGCACACCCTGCATGCGGGCCACTGCATTGCCGGTGACACCAAGTATGGCGACGAGGCGTTCTCCAAGGAGATTCGCGACCTGGGCGGCAAACGCCTGTTCCTGCACGCCTACATGCTCACCGTACCGCTGCCCGATGGTGGCGAATTGAAATTGCAGGCGCCGGTCGATGAGATGTGGGCCAAGACCGTGGAGCGTTTGAGTGCCGCACCTTGACTACAAACTGCTGATTTTCGATTGGGACGGCACGCTGGCCAACTCCATTGGCCGTATCGTCGAGGCCATGCACATGGCCTCGACGCGTTCTGGCTTCGAGCTGTGTAGCGATCTGGCGGTCAAGGGCATTATCGGCCTGGGGTTGCCTGAGGCGATTCGCACCTTGTACCCGCACATCGCTGACGCTGAATTGGTCGCGTTCCGCGAGCATTATGCCGATCACTACATTGCGCTGGAGGCCGAGCCTTCGCCGCTGTTTGATGGCGTGGTGCAGTCCCTGGAAGCGTTCCGCGCCGAGGGTTATCAGCTGGCGGTCGCCACTGGCAAGGCCCGCCGCGGCCTGGACCGGGTGCTCAGGGCCCACGGCTGGGAAGACTATTTCGACGTTACCCGCGCAGCGGACGAAACCGCCAGCAAGCCCCATCCGCTGATGCTTGAGCAGATCCTCGCCCATTGCGGCGTGTCGCCACGCCAGGCGTTGATGGTCGGCGACGCGTCCTTCGACCTGATGATGGCACGCAATGCCGGCATGGACAGCGTGGCGGTCAGCTACGGTGCGCAGGCTGCCGAGGCGCTGCAGGCATACGAGCCCAGGCTGACGATCGATCATTTTTCTGAATTGCAGGCCTGGCTCAGCCGGGCCCACTGAGTCTTTGCTGGGGTAGATGGCATGAGTGATGAGTGGAAAGCGCCCGAAAAGGCCGACAGCAGTGACGACAAGAGTTGGAAGCTGCTGGAGAAGACTCTTCTGGCCAGCGTGCAAGAGCAGCGTCGTTCGCGGCGCTGGGGGATTTTCTTCAAGCTGCTGACCTTTGTTTACCTGCTCGGCATGCTGGTGCTGTTCAGCCCGCTGGTGGACATGGAAAAAACCGCGACCCGTGGTCCCAACTACACCGCCTTGATCGAAGTGCGCGGGGTGATTGCCGACAAGGAGTCCGCCAGCGCCGACAATATCGTCAGCAGTCTGCGCACCGCGTTCGAAGACCCCAAGGTCAAGGGCGTGATCCTGCGCATCAACAGCCCAGGCGGCAGCCCGGTGCAATCGGGCTACGTGTATGACGAAATTCGCCGCCTGCGCGCGCTGCATCCGCAGATCAAGCTGTACGCGGTGATCTCCGACCTGGGCGCCTCGGGTGCGTATTACATCGCCAGTGCCGCTGACCAGATCTACGCCGACAAGGCCAGCCTGGTGGGTTCCATTGGCGTCACGGCGGCCGGTTACGGCTTTGTCGGCACCATGGAGAAGCTCGGTGTGGAGCGTCGCACCTACACCTCGGGCGAGCATAAGGCGTTCCTCGACCCGTTCCAGCCGCAAAAGGCCGATGAAACCCAGTTCTGGCAGAGCGTGCTCGACACCACTCATCGCCAGTTCATTGCCAGCGTCAAGCAAGGGCGCGGTGATCGTCTGAAGGACAAGGACCATCCGGAGCTGTTCTCCGGGCTGGTCTGGTCTGGCGAGCAGGCCTTGCCGCTGGGCTTGATCGATGGCCTGGGCAGTGCCAGTTCGGTGGCGCGGGACGTGATTGGTGAAAAGGAACTGGTGGACTTCACCGTTCAGGAGTCGCCGTTTGACCGTTTCTCCAAGAAGCTCGGCGCCAGCGTGGCGGAGAAGTTGGCCTTGTACATGGGCTTCCAGGGCCCGACCCTGCGCTGAGATCCCAAGGTCTGCGTAGATAAATGTGGGAGGGAGCTTGCTCCCGATAGCAGTGGATCAGCCAGCTTATCTGTAGCTGACCCACCGCAATCGGGAGCAAGCCCCCTCCCACATTTGGTTTTGCGCTGGTTTAAGGGATTTGCACGCCCTCGGCCAGCAGCATATCCACCAGGCGAATCAGCGGTAAGCCGACAAGGCTGGTCGCATCCGGGCCTTCGGTGCTTTGAAACAGGCTCACGCCCAGCCCTTCGGCCTTGAAACTGCCCGCGCAGTCATAGGGCTGCTCGATCCGCAGGTAGCGCTCGACCCGCTCCGCGTCCAGCACGCGCATGTGCACGGTGAACGGCACGCAGTCGACCTGGCAGTGCCCGGTCTCGCTGTTCAGCAGCGTCAGCCCGGTGAGGAAGCTGACACGCTTGCCGCTGGCCGCCAGCAGTTGCTCGCGGGCGTTCTCGAAGGTGTGGGGTTTGCCGATGATCCGGCCTTCGAGTGTGGCGACCTGATCGGAGCCGATGATCAGGTGCCCTGGATGGCGGGCGGCGAGGGCGCGGGCTTTCTCTTCGGCCAGGCGCTTGACCAGTTCGACGGCTGACTCATTTGCGCGGTGGCTTTCATCGATATCCGGCGAGCTGCAGATGAACGGTAAGTGCAGGCGGCTCAGCAATTCCCGGCGATAGACCGAGCTGGATGCGAGTAATAAAGGCAGCATGGGCGTCTCCTCAGGGCGACCGGGGATTCTAGCGGGACGACCGGCTGACGCACAGGGCTGAATTTCCTTTGACATGGCTGGGGGCATCCCTATAATGCTGCGCCTATGTTGAATGACCCGATTCCACCTCACGTTGACCCGCGCAAATTGGCTGATCGTGGCACTTCCCTTCAAGGTGAATTGCTGCTGGCCGATTTGGAGAGACTCTGCGACCCGCTTTCCGACACTGTCGGTACGGTGCAGGCCAAATTCGTTTTTGAACGAGATGAACGTAAATCTGTGGTTATTCACAGCTTTATCGACACCGAGGTCAAAATGGTTTGCCAGCGTTGTCTTGAGCTGGTCACCCTGCCGATTCACAGCGAATGCAGTTACGCTGTGGTAAAGGAGGGTGCGAATACCCAGTCGTTGCCGAAAGGTTATGACGTGCTGGAACTGGGCGAAGATCCTTTGGATCTGCATGCACTGATCGAGGAGGAGCTTTTGCTCGCCTTGCCCATTGTGCCTGCTCATCATCCGGAAGAATGCCAGCAGCCGGCGGGCCTCGATGACGAGTCCGAACCGAGCGAGGACGAGGTAACGCGGTCCAACCCGTTCAGTGTATTGGCGCAGTTAAAGCGTGACCCAAACGTTTAGGAGTTAATCAATTATGGCTGTTCAGCAGAACAAAAAATCCCGCTCTGCCCGTGACATGCGTCGTTCGCACGACGCCCTGACGGCAAGCACTCTGTCTGTAGAAAAAACCACCGGTGAAATTCACCTGCGTCACCACGTATCGCCAGAAGGCGTATACCGTGGCCGTAAAGTGATCGACAAGGGCGCTGACGAGTAATCACTTGTCTGCTCAAGTCATCGCGATTGACGCAATGGGCGGGGACTTCGGTCCCCGCAGCATTGTTCAGGCTTGTATTGCCAGCCTGTCTGCTACGCCCTCGCTGCACCTGACCCTCGTCGGTCAACCTTCCCTTCTTGAAGAACTGATTGCCAGCCATCCGGCGGTGGATCGCGCGCGCCTGACGATTACGCCCGCCAGCGAAGCCATCGGCATGGATGAAAAGCCAGCGGTCGCCCTGCGTGGCAAGCCCGACTCTTCAATGCGGGTCGCCCTCGAGTTGTTGCGTGATGGCAAGGTGCAAGCCTGTGTCAGTGCCGGCAATACGGGCGCGCTGATGGCGTTGTCGCGGCATGTGCTCAAGACCTTGCCGGGGATCGACCGGCCGGCGATAGTCGCGGCGATACCGACGCAGACAGGCTATTGCCAGTTGCTCGACCTGGGCGCGAATGTCGATTGCAGTGCCGAGCATCTGTTCCAGTTCGCCGTGATGGGCTCGGTGGCGGCCGAGGCGCTGGGTGTGGCTCGTCCGCGCGTGGCCTTGCTGAATATCGGCATCGAAGACATCAAGGGCAACCAGCAGGTCAAGCTCGCCGCCGCTTTGCTGCAAGGTGCGCGGGGGTTGAACTACATCGGCTTTGTCGAAGGCGACGGTTTGTATCGCGGCGAGGCGGATGTGGTGGTGTGCGACGGGTTTGTCGGCAATATCCTGCTTAAATCCAGCGAAGGCCTGGCGACCATGATTGCCACGCGGATCGAGGCCTTGTTCAAGCGCAACCTGGCGACACGCCTGGTCGGCGCCCTGGCGTTGCCGCTGATGCGCCGCCTGCAGGAGGACCTGGCCCCGGCGCGGCATAATGGCGCAAGCTTTCTCGGCTTGCAGGGCATCGTGGTGAAAAGCCATGGCTCGGCGGGGGTGGAAGGCTTTCAGAGTGCGATTGCACGGGCGTTGATCGAGATCCAGGAAAACCTGCCGCGACGCTTGCACGGCCGCCTGGAAGATCTGTTGCCTTAGGCGAATCGGCCCGGGAATGCTTAAATGTGACCGGCCGGTTCAATTGACCATCCAATCTGTCAGTTTCGTGCGCTCCCATCGTAGGAGCGCCTATATCCGACGACCAGATCATTAGGGGCTTGTTACATGTCTACATCCCTCGCATTCGTCTTTCCAGGGCAGGGTTCGCAGTCCCTCGGCATGTTGGCCGAGCTGGGCGCGCAATATCCGCTGATCCTGGAAACCTTCAAGGAAGCTTCCGATGCCCTGGGTTACGACCTGTGGGCGCTGACCCAGCAGGGGCCGGAAGAGCAACTCAATCAAACCGATAAAACCCAGCCGGCCATCCTCACCGCTTCGATCGCCCTGTGGCGCTTGTGGCTGGCGGAAGGCGGCGCGCGTCCGGCATTCGTCGCCGGTCACAGCCTGGGCGAATACAGTGCCCTGGTCGCCGCGGGCAGCCTGACCCTCGCTGAAGCGGTCAAGCTGGTCGAGCGTCGTGGCCAGTTGATGCAGGAAGCGGTTCCGGCCGGGCAGGGTGGCATGGCCGCCATTCTCGGCCTGGATGATGCGGTGGTGATCGCCGCCTGTGCCGAAGCGGCCCAGGGCGAAGTGGTCAGCGCGGTGAACTTCAACTCGCCGGGCCAGGTGGTGATTGCCGGTGCCAAGGCCGCCGTTGAGCGCGCCATCGAAGGCTGCAAGGCCCGTGGCGCCAAGCGTGCCTTGCCGTTGCCGGTGAGCGTGCCGTCGCACTGCGAGCTGATGCGCCCGGCGGCCGAGCGTTTTGCCGAGTCCATCGCCGCCATCAACTGGCAGGCACCGCAGATCCCGCTGGTGCAGAACGTCAGCGCGGCGGTTGCCGCGGATCTCGACACCCTCAAGCGCGACCTGCTGGAACAACTCTACAAGCCGGTGCGCTGGGTTGAATCGGTACAGACCCTGGCCGCCAACGGCGCCACCGAGTTGGTCGAGTGCGGCCCGGGCAAAGTCCTGGCCGGCCTGAACAAGCGCTGCGCCGACGGCGTGTCGACCTCCAACCTCAATACCCCGGATGCCTTTGCGGCCGCTCGCGCGGCACTGGCCTGAACCCCGAACTTAGGAGAAGCCTGCATGAGTCTGCAAGGTAAAGTTGCACTGGTTACCGGCGCAAGCCGTGGCATTGGCCAGGCGATCGCCCTGGAACTGGGCCGTCAGGGCGCCGTCGTGATCGGCACCGCCACTTCCGCCGCGGGCGCCGAGCGTATCGCCGCGACCTTGAAGGAAAACGGCGTGCAGGGCACCGGCCTTGAGCTGAATGTGACCAGCGATGAGTCCGTGGCTGCCGTACTGGCCGAGATCACCGCACAGTTCGGCGCGCCGGCGATTCTGGTGAATAATGCCGGTATCACCCGCGATAATCTGATGATGCGGATGAAAGACGACGAGTGGCATGACGTCGTCGACACCAACTTGAACAGTCTGTTTCGCCTGTCCAAGGGCGTTTTGCGCGGCATGACCAAGGCGCGTTGGGGTCGAATTATCAATATTGGCTCCGTAGTGGGTGCCATGGGCAACGCAGGCCAAGTAAACTATGCCGCGGCGAAAGCCGGTCTGGAAGGTTTCAGCCGCGCACTGGCGCGTGAAGTCGGCTCGCGGTCGATTACGGTCAACTCGGTGGCCCCTGGGTTCATCGACACCGATATGACCCGCGAACTGCCGGAAGCACAGCGTGAAGCCTTGCTGACGCAGATTCCGCTGGGCCGTCTGGGCCAGGCTCAAGAGATCGCGAATGTGGTCTCTTTCCTGGCATCCGACGGTGCGGCATACGTGACTGGGGCTACAATCCCGGTTAACGGCGGGATGTACATGAGTTAAATTGTGACGGATCGCTTCAAAAAAATGTCATACGAGCTGTCTAAAATCCGTTATAAAGCTGCAACTTAATTTATACGCGGGTGGCCGACCGGGTACGGGGTGAACCTTTCAGTTGAAAAGCTGAAATGGCTTTCTATACACTTACCCACTGGCCAGCTGCCTGAATTTGTCCATTAGGAGTGAAAACAAGGTATGAGCACCATCGAAGAGCGCGTCAAGAAAATCGTTGCCGAGCAACTGGGCGTTAAAGAAGAAGAAGTGGTCAACACCGCTTCCTTCGTTGAAGACCTGGGTGCCGACTCCCTTGACACCGTTGAGCTGGTGATGGCTCTGGAAGAGGAATTCGAGACCGAAATCCCGGACGAAGAAGCTGAAAAAATCACTACCGTTCAAGCTGCAATCGACTACGTTACCAGCCACCAGGCGTAATAGTTTGTAGTCGTCGCTTGCTGTCAGGGAAAAACCGCACTGCTGTAACGGCGTGCGGTTTTTTCTTTAGCTCTGATGAAAAGTGATTCTGAAGCAAAGTGTCGTCATTAGAAAAAGGAGAGTGCTGTGTCGCGTAGACGCGTCGTAGTCACCGGTATGGGTATGTTGTCGCCACTGGGCACGGATGTGCCGAGCAGTTGGCAGGGCATTCTGGCTGGCCGCAGTGGTATTGGTCTGATCGAACACACGGACCTTTCTGCCTATTCCACCCGTTTTGGCGGCTCGGTAAAGGGGTTCAATGTCGAGCAATACCTCTCGATCAAAGAGTCCCGCAAACTCGACCTGTTCATTCAATACGGCCTGGCAGCCGGTTTTCAGGCAGTGCGTGACGCTGGTCTGGAAGTCACCGACGCCAACCGTGAACGCATCGGCGTGGCCATGGGTTCGGGTATTGGCGGTTTGACCAATATCGAAGAAACCAGTCGCACGTTGCACGAGTCCGGTCCGCGTCGAATTTCACCGTTCTTCGTGCCGGGTTCGATCATCAATATGATTTCCGGTTTCCTGTCCATCCATCTGGGAGCACAGGGACCTAACTACGCCATTGCCACGGCTTGCACCACAGGCACGCATTGCATCGGCATGGCCGCGCGCAATATCGCCTATGACGAAGCGGACGTGATGATTGCCGGCGGCGCTGAAATGGCGGCCTGCGGCCTGGGCATGGGCGGCTTCGGCGCGTCGCGTGCGCTGTCGACCCGCAACGACGAGCCGGCTCGTGCCAGCCGTCCGTGGGACAAGGGCCGTGACGGTTTCGTCCTGGCCGACGGCGCCGGTGCGCTGGTGCTGGAAGAGCTGGAACACGCCAAGGCGCGTGGCGCGACGATCTACGCCGAGCTGATCGGCTTTGGCATGAGTGGCGACGCCTACCACATGACTTCGCCACCGGCCAACGGCGCCGGTGCTGCGCGTTGCATCACCAACGCCCTGCGCGATGCGAAGATCAGCCCGGACCTGGTGCAGTACATCAACGCCCACGGCACTTCGACAGCGACCGGCGACCTGGCGGAAGCCGAAGCGATCAAGTCGGTGTTCGGCGAGCACGCCTACAAGCTGGCGGTCAGCTCCACCAAGTCCATGACCGGCCACCTGTTGGGTGCGGCGGGCGCGGTCGAAGCGATCTTCAGCGTGCTGGCCATCAGGGATCAGGTCGCTCCGCCGACCATCAACCTCGATGAGCCGGATGAAGGCTGCGACCTGAACTTCGTGCCTCATGAAGCGCAGAAGATGCCGATCGACGTGGTGTTGTCCAACTCGTTCGGTTTCGGTGGCACCAACGGCTCCCTGGTGTTCCGCCGGTTCGCCGAGTAATGCACAGCTGGGTCGACGGTCAGCCAGCGGACAGCGTGCCCCTGAAAGATCGTGGCCTGGCGTATGGCGATGGCCTGTTCGAAACCATCGCCGTCAAGGCCGGGCAACCGGTGTTGCTCGACCGCCACCTGCAACGCCTGGCCGAGGGTTGCAGGCGGTTGGCATTGGTTGTGGACCCGGCATTGGTCCGCAGCGAAGTGCTCGCTTATGCCAGCGCCCTCGGCGACGGCGTACTCAAATTGATCCTCACCCGAGGCGACAGCCTACGCGGTTATGGCATCAACCCCGGCGCCCCGGTGCGCCGTATCCTGCAGGGCAGTGCGCCTGCTGCTTATCCCCAGGCCCATGGCAACGACGGTATCCGCCTGTTTCCGTGCGCCACCCGTTTGTCCGAACAGCCGCTGCTGGCCGGTCTCAAGCACCTCAATCGCCTCGAACAAGTGATCGCGCGCGCCGAGTGGCAAGATACCGAGCATGCCGAAGGTTTGATGCTGGATATGTCCGGGCGCGTCATCGAAGGCGTGTTCAGCAACCTGTTCCTGGTGCGCCACGGCGTGTTGTTGACCGCTGATCTGAATCGTTGCGGCGTGGCCGGCGTCATGCGTGCCGAGGTACTGGCCCAGGCGCAGGCGCTCGGCACCCCGGTGGTCGTGGCCGATATCAGCCTTGAGCAGTTGCAGTCGGCCGACGAGGTTTTTGTCTGCAACAGCGTTTATGGCATTTGGCCGGTGCGCGGCTGTGCTGCGATGAGCTGGTCGGTTGGGCCGCTCACCCGTAAACTGCAGGGCATTGTTCGCGCGCTATTGGATATTTGAGTTGATACGAAAACTGTTGTTACTGCTGCTGATCGGTCTGTTCGCGGCGGCGTTGCTGTTGGGGTTTTCGGCCTGGAAGCTCGACTCAGCCCTCAAGCAGCCCTTGCACCTGACCGAGGAGCAACTGCTCGACGTCCCCGCCGGAGCCACGCCGACCGGCACTTTCAATCGCCTGGAAGCCGACGGTGTGCTCGACGGCGCCTTCTGGTTGCGTCTGTACTGGCGCTTCAACCTCGAAGGCCAGCCATTGCACAGCGGCGAATACCGCCTCACTCCCGGCCTCACCGCCCAAGGCTTGATCGGCCTGTGGCAGCGTGGCGAAGTGGTGCAATACAGCCTGACCCTGGTGGAGGGCTGGAATTTCCGCCAAGTGCGCTCGGCGCTGGCCAAGCATGAAAAGATCGTGCAGAGCCTTGCCGGCCTGAGTGACAGCGAAGTGATGGACAAGCTCGGCCACCCAGGGGTTTTCCCCGAGGGGCGGTTCTTCCCCGATACCTATCGCTTTGTGCGCGGCATGACGGATGTCGAGTTCCTCAAGAAAGCCTACAACCGCCTGGACGACGTGCTCGCCCAGGAGTGGAGCAAACGCGCCGCCGACGCGCCGTACACCGACCCCTACCAAGCGCTGATCATGGCCTCCCTGGTGGAGAAAGAGACCGGTGTGCCGGAGGAGCGCGGGCAGATCGCCGGGGTATTCGTGCGTCGCATGAAGATCGGCATGCTGCTGCAGACCGATCCGACGGTGATCTACGGCCTGGGCGAGCGCTACAACGGTAAGCTGACGCGTGCCCATCTCAAGGAAGCCAACCCCTACAACACCTACATGGTTGCCGGGCTCCCGCCGACACCCATCGCGATGGTCGGCCGCGAGGCGATTCATGCGGCGCTGAACCCGGTGCCGGGCAGCAGCCTGTATTTCGTTGCCCGGGGTGATGGCAGTCATATTTTCTCGGACGACCTGGATGCACATAATGCCGCGGTGCGTGAGTTCCAGCTCAAGCGTCGCGCCGATTACCGTTCCAGCCCGGCGCCGCAGGTGAAGCCGTTGGAAGACCCCGCGCCGACGAACGATGCCCCCGACGCACCCGCCGAGCCTGCGCCGGACGCCGCCGCACCGCAAAGCCCGCAATGACTCTGACTAAGGACTGCCTGTGACTGGCTTGTTTATTACCCTGGAAGGCCCGGAAGGCGCCGGCAAAAGCACCAACCGCGATTACCTGGCCGAGCGTTTGCGCGCTGCGGGCGTCGAGGTGGTGCTGACCCGCGAGCCCGGTGGTACGCCATTGGCCGAGCGCATCCGTGAAGTGCTGCTGGCCCCAGGTGAAGAACAGATGAACCCGGACACCGAGCTGCTGCTGGTGTTCGCCGCACGCGCCCAGCACCTGGCCGAAGTGATTCGCCCGGCGCTGGCCCGCGGCGCCGTGGTGATTTGTGACCGTTTCACCGATTCCACCTATGCCTACCAAGGCGGTGGCCGCGGCCTGTCCCAGGCGCGCATCGCCACCCTGGAGACCTTCGTCCAGGGCGATTTGCGTCCCGACCTGACCCTGGTGTTCGACCTGCCGGTGGAAGTCGGTCTGGCCCGTGCCAGTGCGCGTGGCCGCCTGGACCGCTTCGAACTGGAAGGCCAGGCGTTTTTCAACGCCGTGCGCAGCGCATTCCTTGCCCGGGCCAAGGCCGAGCCGGCGCGTTACTACCTGTTGGACGCCGCCCAGCCGCTGGCCCAGGTGCAGCAGGCCATCGATGCGCTGCTACCCACATTGCTGGAGCGCGCCCGTGGCTGAAGCCTACCCTTGGCAGGACAGTCTCTGGCAGCAACTGGCGGGGCGTGCCCAGCACGCTCATGCCTACTTGTTGCACGGCCCGGCGGGTATCGGTAAGCGCGCACTCGCCGAACGCCTGATGGCCAGCCTGCTGTGCCAACGTCCGGTCAACCTGGAAGCCTGCGGCGTGTGCAAATCCTGCCTGCTGCTCAAGGCCGGCAGCCACCCGGACAACTACCTGCTGGAACCCGAGGAAGCGGACAAGGCGATCAAGGTCGACCAGGTGCGTGACCTCGTCAGCTTCGTGGTGCAAACCGCGCAGATGGGCGGGCGCAAGGTCGTACTGATCGAGCCGGTGGAGGCGATGAACATCAACGCGGCCAACGCCTTGCTCAAAAGCCTCGAAGAACCTTCCGGCGATACCGTGCTGTTGCTGGTCAGCCACCAGTCCAGCCGCTTGTTGCCGACCATTCGCAGCCGTTGCGTGCAGCAGGCGTGCCCATTGCCCAGCGAGGAGATGAGCCTGCAATGGCTGGAACAGGCTTTGCCGGACTGTTCCGAAGCCGAACGCGTCGAGTTGCTGACCCTGGCCGCCGGCTCCCCCCTGGCCGCCGTGAAGCTGCAGGCCCAGGGCGTGCGCGAGCAACGCGCGCTGGTGGTGGACGGGGTGAAAAAGCTGCTCAAGCAGGAGTTGTCCGCCACCCAGTTGGCGGAAACCGCCTGGAAGGATATCCCCTTGCTGCTGCTGTTCGACTGGTTCTGCGACTGGTCGAGCCTGATCCTGCGCTACCAGTTGACCCAGGATGAAAATGGCCTGGGCCTGCCGGACATGCGCAAGGTCGTGCAATACCTCGCGCAGAAAAGCGCACAGGACAAGGTGCTGAATATCCAGGACTGGATTCTCGCCCAGCGCCAGAAGGTCCTCGGCAAGGCCAACCTCAACCGCGTGCTGTTGCTCGAAGCGCTGCTGGTGCAGTGGGTCGGTTTGCTCGGCCGGCGTTAATTTCCGTGGCCGACGGGTGTATCGTCGGCCAGATCCTTCCCGTGATTGAAGTTGTCATTTCCTATGCTCGTAGATTCCCATTGCCACCTTGATCGCCTCGACCTCGCCCAACACGGCGGTTCCCTCGACGCCGCCCTGGAAGCGGCCCGCCAGCGTGGGGTCGGGCACTTCCTGTGCATCGGCGTCAGCGCCGACAATGCGGCCGACGTCAAAGCCCTCGCGGATCGCTACGCGGACGTGGATTGCTCGGTGGGTATCCACCCGCTGGACCTCAAGCCTGGCGAAGCTCCGGCCCTCGACTGGTTGCTCGGCGAACTCAACCACCCACGGGTGGTGGCGATTGGTGAAACCGGCCTGGACTATCACTACGAGCCCGAAGCCGCGCTATTGCAGCAAGCGTCGTTCCGCCTGCACCTGCACGCCGCCGAGCAGACCGGCAAACCGGTCATCGTCCACACCCGCGGCGCCCGCGCCGACACCCTGAGCCTGCTGCGCGAAGCCGCATTGCCCCAGGCCGGCGTGCTGCATTGCTTCACCGAAGACTGGGACATGGCCAAGGCGGCCCTCGACCTGGGGTTCTACATTTCCCTGTCGGGCATCGTCACCTTTCGCAATGCCGACGCCCTGCGTGACGTGGCGCGACAAGTGCCGGCCGACCGGCTGCTGGTGGAAACCGACTCGCCGTACCTGGCGCCGATTCCCCATCGCGGCAAGCCGAACCTGCCGGAGTATGTGCGTGACGTGGCGGATTACCTGGCGATGCTACGCGGTGAATCCTACGAACGCTTTGCCGAACAGACCACCGAGAACTTCAAGCGCCTGTTCCCGCTGGCGCACGTCGCGGGTTGACGCGACCAAATCCGAGGCAAAAAAAACCCGGGTTCTGGGGGGGGAATCCGGGTTAAGACCATTAGGAGTAAAACAAGGGCACGCAGTCCGTCGGTACCCAGGTCGACGCTTCACTTGGGGGAGATGTCGCGCCGACAGTTGAAGTATTGATCAGTATCCGATTCAGTCCAGTCGCGTCTGGTCGTTTTTTAAACAGATTTGGAATACGCGCGCTTCGCTTGAGTTCTCATTGAGCGGATGTACAGGCGTAGACGTCACGTATTATTTCTGACTGAACGCCATGAATTCGTCGGCATGCTGAAAGTAATGTGTGTGAGCGGTTCACATAAGCGTTGCCCAACGAACGTTCAGTCGGGATAATCCCTCGTACCGGGTAAATCGTATTGCCACGTCTCCTTGGCCCTGCGCAACCCTCCCTATACCGACCTCTGCAGACCTTTTCCTCATGCAAAAAGAACCCCGTAAGGTCCGTGAGTTTCGCCGCCGCGAGCAGGAAATTCTCGACACCGCCCTCAAGTTGTTCCTCGAACAAGGTGAAGACAGCGTTACCGTCGAGATGATCGCGGATGCCGTAGGTATCGGCAAAGGCACCATCTACAAGCACTTCAAGTCCAAGGCCGAGATCTACCTGCGCCTGATGCTCGACTACGAGCGCGACCTGAACGAGCTGCTGCATTCGGCTGATGTGGACAAGGACAAGGAAGCCCTGTCGCGGGCCTACTTCGAGTTCCGCATGCGTGACCCGCAGCGCTACCGCCTGTTCGACCGCCTGGAAGAGAAGGTGGTCAAGGGCCATCAGGTGCCGGAAATGGTCGAGGAGTTGCACAAGATCCGCGCCTCGAACTTCGAACGCCTGACCCTGCTGATCAAGGGCCGCATCAGCGAAGGCAAGCTGGAAGACGTGCCGCCGTACTTCCACTACTGCGCCGCCTGGGCGTTGGTGCATGGCGCAGTGGCGCTGTACCACTCGCCGTTCTGGAGCAATGTATTGGAAGATCAGGAAGGTTTCTTCCAGTTCCTGATGGACATCGGCGTGCGTATGGGCAACAAGCGCAAGCACAGCAGCGAGCTGCCACCCGTTGACGCTGCACCTGCTGGCACGCCTGCCGCGTAATGATTTGCTGCCAGGTGCAGTAACCCAGGAATATACTCAGGTAAGGCTATTGCTAAAAGCTGATTTATGAGTCAGCTTTTGCTGCGTCTGAATTATCCTCTGCCGGAGTGATCCATGATCGTTGATCGTCAAGGCAGGCGTTTTCGCAATTTGCGGATCAGCCTGACCTCAGCCTGCAATTACGCGTGTACCTATTGCGTGCCTAACGGCAAGCGGCTGGTGGCTGCCCAGGACGAACTCTCGGCCGAGGCCATGGCCCGTGGCGTGGCTTACCTGATCGAAGCCGCCGGTATCGAGCGCCTGCGCATCACCGGTGGTGAGCCGTTGGTCAGCCCCAAGCTGGAAGCCTTCATGGGCGCCGTGGGCGGGATGGGCCTCAGTGAGATCAGCCTGACCACCAACGGCCAACTGCTGGCGCGCAAACTGCCGCTGCTGGTGGACGCCGGCATTCGGCGCATCAACGTGTCCCTCGACACGCTGAACGCCGAGGCCTTTCGCAGCATCGCCCGTGGCGGCGACCTGGCCACGGTGCTCGATGGCATGGACCAGGCGCGCGCGGCCGGGATCAAGATCAAGGTGAATATGGTGCCGTTGCGCGGCCAGAACCTCGATCAGGTGATGCCGCTGCTCGACTATTGCCTGGAACGGGGCTATGAGCTGCGCTTTATCGAACTGATGCGAATGGGCCACCTGGCCAAGGACTCCAATGCCTTCCTGCAGCAATTCGTCAGCCTTCAGCAACTGCTGAGCCTGATCGGCGAACACCACGAATACCTGCAAGCCAACGCTCCCGTGGACGCCACGGCGGTGCGCTACGAAGTGCCGGGCAAGGGTTTCTTTGGGGTGATCGCCAACGAAAGCGTGCCGTTCTGCCGCACCTGTTCACGGTTGCGGCTGTCGTCCACCGGTTGGTTGCATGGCTGCCTGTCGTCGAGCAATCGTCACTATGTCGGCGACCTGCTGGATAAACCGCGCCACCAGGCGCTGCCGGCCTTGCAAGGCTTGCTGATGAAGGCCTTGGGCGACAAACAGGAAGTGGCGTTCTCCGGTGGTGCGACCATCATGAAAATCATCGGCGGCTAACCCGGTTTTCAAGATTGCGCACAATCCAGTGTGGGAGGGGGCTTGCCCCCGATTGCAATGTGTCAGTCCCAGATAATCTGACCGACTCGCCGCAATCGGGAGCAAGCCCCCTCCCCAAATGGCGCGGATTCTGCATCTCATGCCCATTCGCCGGTTTTCCGTCACCGGCTTCTGGAGGATTAGGATGCGTAGTCTGGTTTTGTTGCTGGCGTCGTTGACGCTGAGTGGTTGCATGACCGTCAGCGATATGGCCGAAGGCACCCGTTATCAGATGAGCGACGCCGGGTTGCTGGACCACAGCGACACCCGGCGCTCCGCGTCGATTCGCGTGCAGCCGGACTCCTTTGTCTTCATCGCCCAGGGCGCCTTCGTGCCGCCCGGCAGCGCCTATCCGCGCCCGAACGTGGTCGCCGAAGAAGCCTTCAACGGCTTCGTCGAATACTTCCCCATGGTGCGCCGCGCCCGCCAGCCCGAAAGCCTCGAACAAGCCATGGCCGAAGCCCGTGCGGCCGGCGCTCACTACTTGCTGTACTGCCGCTTCGCCAAGGCGGATGACCGCATCGGCAACGCCGATGAGTGGACCGATCAGCAGGCCCTCGACCGTGTCGGCCTGGACAGCGGCGTTATCCAGATCATGTTGATCGAGACCAGCACCCAGTATTTGATTGATACTGCACGGATTCGCAGTCGTGGCGGTTTACTGACGTTCCACGACAATACGCCCCAAGATCTGATCGCCCGCCCGCTGGCGCAGTACGCCCGAGGCCTGCTGGGCATGAGCGATCAGTAAGCCAGAGGAGAAGCCCATGACCGATTCCGCCAAGGCCAATGATCTATTGGCCCAACTGCCCAAGGGCAAGGGGCCGGCGCCGGTGCATCTGTGGAACCCGGACTTCTGCGGCAACATCGACATGCACATTGCCCGCGACGGCACCTGGTATTACCAGGGCACGCCGATCGGGCGCAAGCCGATGGTCAAGTTGTTCTCCAACATCATCCGCCGCGATGGCGATGAGTACTTTCTGGTCACCCCCGTGGAAAAGGTCGGCATCACCGTCGAGGATGCGCCGTTTGTCGCGGTCACCCTGGAAGTCGAAGGGCAGGGCGAAAGCCAGCGGTTGCGCTTCACCACGCAAGTCGACGAGCAGGTCGAGGCCGATCTTGAACACCCGCTGCGGGTGGTGATCGACCCCGACACCGAGGAGCCTTCGCCCTATCTGCGGGTGCGCGCCAACCTCGAAGCCCTGGTGCATCGCAATGTGTTCTACCAATTGGTCGAGCTGGCGGTGAGCCGTCCGATCGACGGTCAGAACTGGCTCGGCGTGTGGAGCAGCGGGACGTTCTTCCCGATTGGCCTGGAGCCCTGAGCAGGTTTTTTTCCTCTCCCTGAAATAATTCGCTTGCTGCAAACGGCTGCTATCGGTTATCAATTTGTACATGATTAGACATGTCCGATTCGATAAGAAAAAACGCGTCGTCGACGAACTCATCCGCCGTATCGAAGGTGGGGTGATGGCCGACGGTTTCCTGCTGCCGGGTGAGCATCAACTGGCCGAAGAGTTTGCGGTCAGTCGCGGCACGCTGCGCGAAGCCCTGGCCGAGCTCAAGCGCCGCAACTACATCGCCACCCAGGGCGGCGTCGGCTCCATCGTCACCTATGACGGCATGGTGCTCGACCAACGCAATGGCTGGGCCCAGGCCCTGGCCGACACCGGCGCCCTGGTCAGCACCGACATCCTGCGCTTCGAAGCCGTGACCCGCCCGGACCTGTTCAGCCGCTTCGGCAGCGACCAATTCATCGCCCTCGACCGTCGCCGCCGCGCCGCCGATGGCCGCGCCGTGTCTTTGGAGCGCTCGCTGATGCCGGCCTCCGGAGGCCTGGAAGGCTTGCCCCGGGTCGGGCTGATCGACAACTCCCTGACCATCACCCTGGCCGCCTACGGTTACGTCGGCGCCGAAGGCGATCAATGGATCGGCGCCGAGCCTCTGACCGATGAAGACGCCGAGCTGCTCGAGCGCCCGGTGGGCACGGTGTTTCTCAAGGCGTCGCGCACCACTTACGACCGGCGCGAACGCTTCATGGAATACGTGGAGAGTCTGCTCGACCCGCTGCATTTTCGTCTGCACTTGCAGTTTGGCGCGACGAAATGAGCGCGCACAATCGTGCCCTCGGTGCCTTCTACGGTCTGGCGTTGGGCGATGCCTTGGGCATGCCCACCCAGTCTTTGAGCCGCGAGCAGGTCCGGGCGCGCTTCGGTGCCATCACCGGCCTGGAAGATGCCGACGCCGACCAACCCATCGCACCGAACATGCCCGCCGGCTCCATCACCGATGACACCGAGCAGGCGATCCTCGTCGGCGAGTTGCTGGTGGAAGGCCAGGGCACGATCGAGCCGAGCGTACTTGCGCGACGCCTGATCGACTGGGAAGCGCGAATGCGCGCCAAAGGCTCCCAGGACCTGCTGGGCCCGTCGACCAAGCGCGCCATCGACATGATCCTCGCCGGGCATACGCCTGAAGAGTCCGGGCGCTACGGCACCACCAACGGCGCGGCGATGCGTATCGCGCCGGTGGGGATTGCCGCCGATGTCAGCGACCCCGCGCCGTTCATCCGTGCGGTGATCCAGGCGTGCCAGGTGACCCACAACACCAGCCTCGGCATCTCCAGTGCCGCGGCAGTGGCGGCAGTGGTCTCGGCCGGGATCAACGGCGCGGACCTGGGCGCAGCGCTGAACATCGGCAGCCAGATCGCCCAGCAGGCCGAACGCCATGGACACTGGGTGGCCGGCGGCCGTATTGCCACGCGCATCGGTTGGGCGCGGACCTTGAGCGTCGCCAGTGGCGACAAGGCGCTGTTCGCCGACTTGCTCTATGAATTGATTGGCACCTCGGTCGCTTCCCAGGAATCGGTGGTGGTCTCGTTCGCCCTCGCGCAGCAAGTGGCGGTGGGCGAGATGAACGCCTTCGAGGCCTTGTGCGTGGCCGCCAGCCTGGGCGGCGACACCGACACCATCGCCGCGATCCTCGGCGCGATGCTGGGCGCGTGCCTGGGGATGCAATGCTGGCCGGCGGCGATGATCGAACAGGTCCAGCGGGTCAACGGGCTGGCGTTGCAGCCGTTGGTTGAAGGGCTGCTCAGCTTGCGCCAGGCGCTACAGGCCAGCGCGCTCGCGCACTGACCGAGTCAACATTGCGATTTGCGAATTTGCCACAACCCTAACAATACCGGCACCAGGAGCACCCGCACATGAGTACGTCCACTTCCGGCCCAAGCGCCGGGCGCTTGGAAACGCGCGGCATCGAACCGGTCCCCGAAGGCGAGTGCCACGGCCATCCGCTGCAACTGTTCTGGGTGTGGTTCGCCGCGAACATCAGCATCCTGGGGTTGCCGCTGGGCGCCACCCTGGTTGCATTTCGCGGCCTGGCCATCTGGCAGGCGGTCATCGTCGCCATCCTCGGTGCCGCCGGCTCCTTCGCGGTGGTGGGCATTATCTCGATCGCCGGGCGGCGCGGGCGTGCGCCGAGTCTGACGCTGTCCCGCGCCATCTTCGGCGTGCGCGGCAATATCGGGCCGACGTTGGTGTCGCTGATGTCGCGGCTCGGTTGGGAGACCGTCAACACCACCACTGCTGCGTTCGTGCTGCTGTCGTTGTGTACGCTGCTGTTCCACACCCCGGTCGCGGCGAAAAGTGCGCCGCTGCTGACGCTGCTGTTCATCGCCATTTTCGTACTGCTGACCCTGGCCGTTTCCGGCCTGGGCCATGCGACTTTGCTGGTGATCCAGAAGTGGGCGACCTACGTATTCGGCGCCTTGAATCTCCTGGTCGGCGGCTTCCTCTGCGCCACCATCGACTGGAGCGCAGTGTTCAACGCCACCCCGGCGCCCTTGAGCGCGATGCTCATCGGCATCGGCACCATGGCCGCCGGCACCGGGATCGGCTGGGCCAACGCCGGCGCCGACATGTCGCGCTACCAACACCGCAGCGTCACGGCCGTGCGCCTGGTGGCGTCTGCCGCGTTTGGCGCGGGCATTCCACTGGTGCTGCTGATCACCCTCGGCGGCCTGCTGTCGGTGGGCAACAACGACCTGGCGGCGGCGACCGACCCGATCGTCGCGATCCGCGACATGCTGCCCACCTGGATGGCCGTGCCGTACCTGATCACCGCGTTTGGCGGGCTGTTGCTGTCGAATAACCTGTCGGTGTATTCGGCCGGCCTCACTACCTTGACCCTCGGTTTGAAGGTCAAGCGCGTGTACGCGGTGATCGTCGATATCGTGGCGATCTTCGCCGGTTCGATCTACTTCATGCTGATCGCCGACAGTTTCTACGGCCCGTTCATCACCTTCATCTCGTTGCTGGCGGTGCCGATCACCGCGTGGGTGGGGATCTTCGTGGTCGACCTGATTCACCGTCATTACTACAGCCCCGACGACCTGCTGAACGTCAGCCCAAGCAGCGCCTACTGGTATCGCGGCGGCGTGGAATGGCGCGCGTTGGGGGCGTGGGCCGTGGCGATCGGGCTGGGGTTCAGTTTCACTACCATCGGCACCACCGCCGACAACATCTGGTTCGCCGGGCCGTTGTCCGATTCCTGGCTGGGCCACAACGGCCTGGGCTGGATCGTGACTTTCGTGGTGGCCGGCGGGATATATGCGTTGCTCGGCGGCGCGGCTGACCGGCGTCCGGCATTGGTCGAGCGTGCCAATGCCTAGGTTGCTGCACACCGGCCAGGTCATCGTCGACCTGGTCATGGCCCTCGATCAATTGCCGGCGAGCGGCGGCGACGTGCTGGCACAATCGGCCCGTTTCGAAGCCGGCGGCGGTTTTAATGTGATGGCGGCGGCGCGGCGCAACGGGCTGCCGGTGGTCTACCTGGGGCGCCACGGCAGCGGCCGTTTCGGCGACCTGGCCCGTGCGGCGATGCACGCCGAAGGCATCGACATCGCGCTGCCCGCCAGTGTCGGCAAGGACACCGGCCTGTGCGTGGCGCTGACTGAAGCCAGCAGCGAGCGCACCTTCATCTCCCATCTGGGCGCCGAGGGCGAGCTGAGCGCCGAGGACTTGGCCAACGTCGCGCCACGTGCCGATGACTACGTGTACGTGAGTGGCTACAGCCTGCTTCTCGACGGCAAGGCCCAGGCGCTGATCGACTGGCTACTGGCGCTGCCACGGGCGATTACGGTGGTGTTCGACCCGGGCCCGCTGGTCAAGGCGCCCGACTCGGCGTTGATGCGCGCGCTGCTGCCGCGTATCGACATCTGGACCAGCAACGGCCCGGAAGCCCTGGCATTCACCGGCGCGGCGGATATGGCCGAGGCGCTGATCAAGCTCAACCGGTATCTGCCCGCCGACACACTGCGGGTGGTGCGCGATGGGCCGAACGGTTGCTGGGTCGGGCGGGCGAATGCGCTTGAGCCTGTGCCCGGCTTCAAGGTGCAGGCGGTCGACAGCAATGGCGCGGGAGATGCCCACGCCGGCGTGTTCATCGCCGGTTTGGCCAATGGTTTGAAACCGCTCGACGCGGCGTGCCGTGCCAATGCGGCGGCAGCCCTGGCGGTGACGCGCTGGGGGCCGGCGACTGCTCCCGACGCCGCGGAAGTCGACGCATTCCTCGCTGGATAAGCCCCCGCATTTTGAGCGGTGTTCGCCTGGCTATCGATGTGCGGGTCGGCGCCGTTGTCGATGATCGCGCCTGGATGCCGACGAGCGCTATCAGGACACCTGTAAGGTTTTGTGCGCCGAGAGCTGGCGCGCTATCAGGCGTGCCACGGTGATCATCCAGTTCAGTGCAGCGATGGCCAGTACGCCCATCATCAATGTCGACAGGCCGTAGTCGACGATGATCCTGCCCGCCAGCCAGGGAAACCCGAAGACGCCGACAAAATACGCCAGGCTGAACAGCAGCAACGCCTGGGACGTCGTGCCGGACGGCGCTTCGTGGGCGACCAGCCCATTGATCACCGAATACGTCAGGCCGTAACCCACCCCCAGCGTGGCAGCCGCCAGCAGGTAGCTGAGGTTACCGCTCACACCAAAAGCAAACAGTGCAATCGAGCCGAGCATGATCCCGGACAACACACAGGCGGCCCGGTAGGCATCACGCTTGACCACGAAGCCGGCGATCAACAGACGGCTGGTGATCGCGGCGCTCAGGAACCCCGCGAAGAACAGCGAATAATCCAACCCATGCGCGGCCGCGTAGCTGGTCTGGAACGATGAAAGCCCGCCAAACACGCAACCGCCCAGGCCGACCATGAGGATGGCGAACGCCGCCCTGGACGACAGCACCCGGCGGCTGGCGGCCAGGGAAATCCTCGACGTCGGCGCATTCGCATGGTGCTTGAGTTGTGCGCCCAGTCGCCAGAACATCAGCACCCCAACGAGGCTGGCCGCCCCAGCGATATAGAAGGCGGTCGTCAGGGGCAGGTCCAGCGCACTGGTGGCTCGTCCGAGCAAGGGCCCGGAACCGATCCCGCTCAACATGCTGCCCGACAGCAGCGCAAAGTACTTGGCCCGCTGCCTGGGCTCGACCAGCAAGGTCACGATGATCGGGCCCAGCGTGTAGAACACCCCCCAACCCAAGCCGAGGGCCAGCCCGAACAGCATCAAGCCTTGGCCAAACCCCGGCGTCAGGGCAAAACCGAGGCAGGCCACCACCAGCAACACGCCCATTCCCGCAATCGCCCGTGCCGCGCCCACTGCATCGGCCAAATGCCCGGAGAGCACTACCGCGACGAAGGTACTGAGCATCGCCGTGGAAATCACACTGCCGGCGTCATGCTCATTCCCACCGCGCGAGTGAATCAGCAACGACAGCAGAAACGTCGAGCCGTAGGACAAGGACAACAGGAAGCTGGCCAGGCAAAACAGGACGAATAGTTTTCCGCCCACCGGAGGTGTGGAGTTCATGAGCACGCCTTGGAATCATTGGAGTTATGACCACGTTCTACCATGCGCGTCAGGGCGGATTGTTCTGTGGTTGCTGGTGCTTGCTTTAGCCCGCAACGGAGTAAGGTGGCCTGGCGATCCCGAAATTGCACTGCAATCTGTCATCAAACCGTCTTAGTATGTGGCCTTTGAATTTGCCCAAGGCGCGCCCATGACCATCGAGATTCGCCCCGCCGTGCCCAGCGATGCTGCGCAGATCCTGACTTTCATCACCGAGCTTGCCGAGTTTGAAAAAGCCCGTCATGAAGTGATCGCCAGTGTGGCGGATATCGAGCGCAGCCTGTTCAGCGAGGGCGCCACCGCCCATGGGCTGATCTGCCTGCGCGACGGTTTGCCCATCGGCTTCGCGGTGTTCTTTTTCAGCTATTCCACCTGGCTGGGCAGCAACTGCCTGTACCTCGAAGACCTCTACATCAACCCCGAGCAACGCGGCGGCGGGGCCGGCAAGAAGTTGCTGCGCCACCTGGCGAAGATCGCCTGCGACAACGGTTGCGGGCGGTTCGAATGGAGCGTGCTGGATTGGAACGAACCGGCGATTGCTTTCTACAAATCCATCGGCGCCCAGCCCCAGGAAGAGTGGGTGCGCTACCGCATGGAGGGCGATGCGCTGCGGGATTTCGCCCAGGGCTGATCAAGTACCCGGTGAAAACCGGCGTCCCGACGCCGGTTTTTTTATATGTATTCTCACTATATGGGATGTAAATTTATATATTGAGATATTTCAAGGTCTGGGTTTATAGTCGGCTGCATCAGCACTCACTACCAAAAATAAAACAGGTGAAGCGATGCAGGCACAACCTCTGTCACTCCCCGCCGTGCCCGAACCGACTTATGGCGAGCGGCTCAAGCACAAGGTGGTGATCGTCACCGGCGCGGCCCAAGGCATTGGCGAGGCGATCGTGGCCTGCTTCCAGGCGCAGCAGGCACGTTTGGTGATCGCCGATATCCAGGGCGAAAAGGTCGAGCAAGTCGCCGCCCACTGGCGCGAACGCGGCGCCGAGATCTACGCGCAACCGGTCGACATCACGTCCCAGGCGCAATGGCAGGCGCTGGTCAACCTGGCCATCGAGCGCTTCGGCCGTGTCGATGTGCTGGTCAACTGCGCCGGGGTCAACGTGTTCCGCGACCCGTTGCAGATGACCGACGAAGACTGGCGGCGCTGCTTCGCCATCGACCTCGACGGCGCCTGGTATGGCTGCCGCACGGTGTTGCCGCACATGATCGAGCAGGGCATCGGCAACATCATCAACATCGCCTCGACCCATTCCAGCCACATCATTCCCGGTTGTTTTCCCTACCCCGTCGCCAAACACGGCCTGCTCGGCCTGACCCGCGCCCTCGGCATCGAATACGCGCCCAAGGGCATCCGCGTAAATGCCATCGCCCCGGGTTATATCGAAACCCAACTCAACGTCGACTACTGGAACACTTTCCCCGACCCCCACGCCGAGCGCCAGCGCGCGTTCGACCTGCACCCGCCCAAGCGCATCGGCCAGCCTGTGGAGGTGGCGATGAGCGCGCTGTTTCTGGCCACCGATGAGGCGCCCTTTATCAACGCCACCTGCCTGATGATCGATGGCGGACGGTCGGTGATGTACCACGACTAGAACTTGTCACTCTCCAATAACAACAAGAGGTGCCGTTCATGAAAAAAACACTCCGCGTACTCGCCGCCGCCATTGCGTTAAGCGGCTTCAGCAGCCTGGCCGTTGCCGAACCCGTAAAAATCGGCTTCCTGGTCAAACAAGCCGAAGAACCCTGGTTCCAGACCGAATGGGCCTTCGCCGAAAAAGCCGGCAAGGAACATGGTTTCACTGTGATCAAGATCGCCGTGCCCGACGGCGAGAAGACCCTCTCGGCCATCGACAGCCTGGCCGCCAACGGCGCCAAGGGCTTTGTGATCTGCCCGCCGGACGTGTCCCTCGGCCCGGCCATTGTCGCCAAGGCCAAGGTCAACGGCTTGAAAGTCATGGCCGTGGATGATC
>NZ_JYLL01000024.1 GCF_001439695.1 Pseudomonas veronii | reverse complement strand
GGCGATGTTGTGGGTCAGTTCCAGTGCCCGAGCGAGACGCATAAAAAAATCCGATGCCAGTGTAGGCATCGGATTTTGATTTTTTGCGGCCAAAGGTCAAGCGAGAAGGCTTAACTGATCGGCATTAAACCACAAGCCGGCTTTTTAATTGTCCGAAACAAGCCTATCCATTCTGAGAAATCAACTGATAGCGTCTCTATTCAGAGGCCATAAGGTATTTCTCTGTCCAATGGGGTTTAACGCCACCTAACCTCATCCGGCGATGTGATGGGCGAGGATCAGCCTCCATCCATCTGCGCAAGCATCCGGCGAAAACGCTGCAACGAAAGTGCGAACAGCACGCTGCCGATGAGTAGTAGCGCAAGAAGTTGAACCCACACCACGTCCAGCCCCGCGCCGCGGTACAGCACGCCTTCTCCCAACTGCACCAAGTGGGTGGTGGGTGCGGCCAGCATCAGGTACTGCACCAGCGTGGGCATGCTTTCGCGCGGAGTGGCGCCGCCGGAGAGCAGGATCAACGGCAACAGCACCAGCATCAGCAACAGGCCGAACTGCGGCATGCTGCGGGCCACGGTGGCCAGATAGATGCCCAGGGCGGTGTTGGCGAACAAGCTCAGCGCGGCGCCGACCAGGAACAGCCAGATCGAGCCTTCGATGGGTACGGCGAGCAACCCGCGTACCACGAACTGCAACGACAACGCCGCCGCCACCAGCACCACCGTGCCCATCGCCAGGACCTTGGCCAGCATGATCTGCGTGGGGGTGACCGGCATCACCAACAGGTGTTCGATAGTGCCGTGCTCACGTTCGCGGATCAGCGCGGCTCCGGTCAGAATGATCGCCAGCATGGTGATGTTGTCGATGATCTGCAGCAGGCTGCTGAACCAAGTCTTGTCCAACGCCGGGTTGAAACGTGCGCGCAGCGCCAGTTCCACCGACGGGGCCGAATTGCCGCGATAACGCTGCACGAAGGTCTTGACCTCATCGGTAACGATCTGCTCGACATAGGCGCTGCCGCTGAAGGCTTGATCCATGCGTGTGGCATCGACGTTGAGCTGCACCTGCGCGGGACGACCCGCCAGAACATCGCGCTGTAGGTTGGGCGGCATGTACAGCACGAAGGTATAGCGGCCGGAGTCCAGACCGGCGTCCATCTCGGCAACACTGATGTGCTCTGGTTGCGTGAACTGAGGCGGGTAGAAAGCGGTGGCGATGCGCTGCGACAGGGGCGAATCATCTTCGTCGACGAAGGCGATCGGTGCGTTGTTCAGGGTATCTGGAATGGCCGAGGCGGCCGTGTAGACCATCGCCGTGAAGCTGAAGACGATCAGCAGCAGCATGACCGGATCGCGCCACAGACTGCGAAGCTCCTTGACGCCCAGTTGCCAGATATTGGAAAAAGTGCGTTTCATCTCAGCGCTCCTGTTTGTGCAGCATCGCAATCGCCAGACCCATCACCAGCGGTAGGGCCACCAACAAAGCAATGAAGGACTGCTGCAGATCAGCCAGCCCCAAAGCCTTCGCGAATACGCCACGGCTGATGAGAAACATGTGGGTGGCCGGGTAGGCTTCGCCGATCAGCTTGCCGATGCCCTCCAACGAGGAAACGGGTGTAGTCAGCCCGGCGAACTGGGTGGCAGGCACCAGCGTGCCGATCAGCGCAGCGAACATCGCGGCGATCTGACTGCGCGTGACGGCCGATGCGACCAGCCCCATGCCGGTGGAGATCACCAGAAACACCAGGGTGGCCAGCGCCAGGGTGGCAAAGCTGCCCTTCATGGGCACGTCCAGTACGGTCACCGCCAGCACGCTCATCAACAGGAAGTTCAGCATTCCCAGCGCCACATAGGGCAGTTGCTTGCCAAGCAGGAACTCGGTGCGGGTGACAGGGGTGACGTAGAAGTTGATGATCGCGCCCAGTTCCTTCTCGCGCACCACGGCTAGCGCGGTCAGCATCGCCGGCAGCATCAACAGCAGCAATGGCACCACCGCCGGGACGATGGCGGGCAGGCTCTTGATGTCCGGGTTGTAGCGAAAGCGCGTCTGCACTTCGACCGGGTTGGTGTAGGTTTTGCCGTTCAATCGCTGGGATTTTTGCGTGAGCCAGAGCAGGTGCATGCCCTGCACATAGCCTTGCACGGTTTCGGCGCGGCTGGGCATGGCGCCGTTGATCCAGGCACCGACCTGGGCGTTGTGCCCCAGCGTCGCGTCGCGGGCAAAGCCGGACGGGATCTCGATGACCAGACTCAGTTCGCCGGTCTGCATGCGTCGGTCCAGTTCTGCGTAACTGTGCAACGGCGGGCGCTCAAGAAAATACGGCGAACCGGAGAGCGCCAGGGTGTAGTCATGGCTCAGGCCGGTCTGATCACGGTCAAGCACGGCGTAGCGCAGGTCATTGACGTCAGTGCTGATGCCATAGCCGATAACAAACATCAGCAGCAGCGATCCCAGTAGCGCCAGTGTGGCGCGTACCGGATCGCGCCGCAGTTCCAGCGACTCGCGCCAGGCGTAGCTGAGTAGACGCTGCAGGCTGAACGACTGAGCCTGTTCGGCTGCTGTTGCGGCCGTGCCGTGCTGTGTGGGAGCGCTCTCATCCGGCACATGCGCGGCATTGTTATCGGCCTCGATCAGATAACCGATAAAGGCCTCTTCCAGGCTGGCGGCACCGCGTTTTTCCACCAACTGCATTGGCGCATCACTGTCGAGCACCTTGCCCGCATGCATCATCGACATGCGGTCGCAGCGCTCGGCCTCGTTCATGAAGTGGGTGGAGATGAAGATGGTCACATGGTCGCGCCGCGACAGTTGCACCAACAAGCGCCAGAACTTGTCGCGCGCCACCGGATCGACGCCCGAAGTCGGCTCGTCCAGAATAAGCAGTTCGGGCTTGTGAACCATCGCCACGGCCAGCGATAGGCGCTGGCGCATGCCCATGGGGATGCTAGGCGGCAGGCTATCCATGACGTCCAGCAATTCAAAACGCCCGGCCATTTGCTGCACGCGAGCGTCGATCTCTGTGGCGGGCACATGGAATAGTTTGGCATGCAGGACCAGGTTCTGCTTTACCGTCAATTCGTTATAGAGCGAGAACGATTGCGACATGTAGCCTACGCGACTGCGTGTGGCAAGGTCGTGAGAGTCGATCTCCTTGCCGAACAGCCAGGCACGGCCTTCGCTGGCGGGTAGCAGGCCGGTGAGCATTTTCATCGTAGTGCTCTTGCCGCAGCCGTTGGAGCCGAGAAACCCGAAGATTTCTCCGCGACGGATGCGAAAGCTCACGTGATCCACAGCCGTGAAGTCGCCAAAGCGCATTGTCAGCCCCTGGGCTTGGATGGCGATATCATCCGGGTCGGTCTGCAAGGGAGGAATGACCACGGGCTCATGGTCTTGCTTTTTCTCGTCCGGCAGCAAACTGATGAAGGCCGATTCCAACGAATCGCAATGGGTGCGTGCCAGCAGTTCGGCAGGCGTGCCGGTGGCCCGTACCCGACCTTCGTCCATGACTGCCAGCCAGTCAAAGCCTTGTGCTTCATCCATGTAGGCGGTGGCGACGATCACACTCATGCCGACTCGCTGGCGACGGATACGGGCGATCAGTTCCCAGAACTGCGCGCGCGCCAGCGGATCGACACCCGTAGTGGGTTCGTCGAGGATCAGCAGGTCGGGATCATGGATCAGAGCGCAGCACAGGCTCAGTTTCTGCTTCATGCCCCCCGAAAGCTTCCCGGCGGGTCGCGCAAGAAATGGATACATGCCGGTGCTACGGGTCAAATCGTCGATGCGTCGGCGCCGTTCGCTGGCGTTTTGACTGAACAACCGTGCGATGAACTGCAGGTTTTCTTCCACTGACAGTGTGGGGTACAGGTTCTTGCCCAGGCCTTGGGGCATGTAGGCAATACGCGGGCAGATCTGGTCGCGGTGGGCCTTGCTGGCGATGTCGGCGCCCAGCACCTCTACTGTGCCTTGCTGTACCCGACGCGCGCCGGAGAGCAACGACAGCAGACTGGACTTCCCTACGCCATCCGGGCCGATCAGCCCTACCATGCAACCGCCAGGGATGTCCTGGGTGATGCCCGACAGCGCCTGGGTCTTGCCGTAGTGCAGGCTTACGTCCCGCAGGCGAACCACGGGCTCAGCGAGGCTGTTCATGGCAAGTCCCTAAGCTGCAAGGCTTCAGGCCATTGGGCCTGAGGAGCGGTCCTGATCCAGGCAACGCCGGGCAGGCCGGACTTTACATAATCCTGGTACTTGCTCAGCAATGCTTTGTCGATCCGAGCCTTGACCCGGAACATCAGCTTCTGCCGCTCATTGGCTGTCTCCACGAATTTGGGGGTGAACTGGGCCTGGCGCGAGACAAAGGTGACCGTGGCGGGTATCGGCAAGTGCGGCGCGGTGTCCAGCACAACGCGCACTTCACTGCCCAGGGCCACTTGCCCGGCGGCTTCGGTGGGCAAGAAGAAGCTCATGTAGACATCTGACAGGTCGATCAGGTTAAGCACCTTGCCGCCATCGCTGAGCATTTCGCCGGGCTGGGCCAGGCGATACTGCACGCGGCCACTGCGCGGGGCCTTGAGAGTGCTGTCGTCCAACTCGGACTGGATGCGCTCGACCGTGGCCTGCGCTGCCGCGACGGTCGATGTTGCGCCGGTGACTTCGGCGTCGCTGGCTTCGATGGCCGATCTGGCGGCGTTAGCCTGCGCGCGCGCGGCATTGAGCGCAGCGCCGGTATTCGCCACTCTGGCGCGGTCATCGTCCAACTCCTGGCCTGTTGTGGCGCCGTCCTTGACCAATACCTCGGTGCGTACCAGTCGACGCTGGGCGGCATTCAGTTCCGTATGGCGCTGAACCACGACAGCCTCGGCGGCGGCCTGCTCGCTGCGGCGCATGCTCACCTGCGCCTGAGTGGCCTTCACGGCATGTTCTGCCCGCTGCAATTGCGCCTGGGCCTCGCGCATCTGGGCCAGCAGCGAATCGATATGCATGTGTGCCAACACCTGCCCAGCCTGCACCTCGTCACCTTCATCGGCCAGGATCTGCGCGACGCGCCCACTAAATTTGGCGGCCACGTCCACCTCCGTGGCTTCAATGCGTCCATTGCTGACCATCAGACCGTCCGGCACAGCGCGTTGATCGAACCAGTCCCAGCCGATCCAGGTCGCACCGGCAATGGCCGCCACGATGGCAACTGCGGTGATTTTCTTCTTGATGGAGGCGCTCATGGCTGGGTTATTCCTCTGCAATATCTGAAAACAGGGTGGATGACGGCTGGTCGAGTAACGGGGCGTTCGGCACATGCCGTGAGCCGCCACCCAGTGCGGCATACAGCGCCACCCGGTTGCGTAGCAGTGCGTGTTGCGCTTGTACCTCTTGTTGCTGGGCCTGCAGACGATCACGTTCGGCGTCAAGCACCTCCAGGAAACTGGAGCGGCCACGGTCATGGCTCAGGAGCGCCAGCCGACTGCGTTCCTCCTGGATCTCGACGGCTTGCTGCTGCACTGATAGTTGCTGTTGCAGCCAGTGCTGCTTGGCCAGGGCATCCGCTACGTCGCGAAAGGCGCTCTGGATGGTTTGCTCGTACTCAACGACGGCAAGGTGTTTGCGCACATTCGCCAAATCCAGGTTGGCCTGGTTCAGTCCGCCATCGAAGACCGGCAACGACAGGCTTGGCGCGAAGTTCCAGGCACGGCTGCTTGCGCTGAATAAGTCACTCAGTTCTGCGCTGGCCAGGCCGCCGAAAGCGGTCAAGCTAATGCGCGGGAAGAAGGCCGCGCGGGCCGCGCCGATATGGGCATTGGCGGCACGCAGGCGATGCTCTGCTGCGACGATGTCCGGGCGGTTGATCAGCAGGTCGGATGGCAGGCCGGCATCCAGGGGCTGGACCAGGGTCTGATCGGCGACAGGCCTGTAGTTGGCATCGACGAGGTCAACCTGTCCGACCAGCAGATTCACGGCATTGTGTTGCAGGTCACGTTGCTGTTGCAGTTGCAGCGTCAATGCCTCGGCCTGGGTCAGCAGCGTCTGCACCTGGGTCAGTTCCAGCTTGGTCACTGACCCCATCTCGAACCGACGTGTGAAGATGCGCAGCGATTCGCTCTGGTTGGCCTGAGCGACATTAGCCAGGTGCAGGCGCTTATCCAGCTCGCGAAGGCTAATCCAGGCGTCGGCCACCTGCGCCACCAGGCTGATCGTCACTGCCTGATGCCCGGCCTGGGTCGCCAGGAATTGCTGCAAGGCTTCTTCGTTCAGGCTGGTGATACGTCCCCAGAAGTCGATCTCCCAACTGCTGATACCCACACCTGCCTTGAATTCGTTGCCCGTCGAGGTCTGACCGATTTCCGTCAGATCCGCAGGCGTGCGCGAGCGTTTCGCATCGACTCCCAGGGCAACCGTGGGCGTCAGGGCGCTGCGCTCGATGCGGTAGGCCGCCTGTGCTTGCCGAACCCGCAAAGCGGCACTGCGCAGGTCGTGGTTGTGAAGCAGCGCCTGGCGGATCAAAGCCTGTAGATGAGGATCTGGAAAATAGCTCTGCCAGGTTTTATCGGCCGCCGAGGTTAGTGCGGCATCCTCGGACTTTTTACCGCTCCTTTGCTGGTAATGCGCAGGCAAGGTGCTGTTGTCGGGGGTTGTATACGGCGGTATTAGCGTAGTGCAGCCTGATAGCAGCACCACCACAAATGCTGCATTGCACTGTCGTGACATGGCGTGAAGTTTCCGATCCAGAGGAGGCATGGAGGGAAGTGTGCTCTTCACGCGTCAATCGTCTTTCAAGGTTTAATCAAGATTTCATCAAGTGCGGCCAAATACCGGTCTGCGGAACAGACGCCCACGGCGCAACCTTGCCTTGAGCGTCTGAGATTATTTTGGAGGCTGTAGCGGTGTCGTCAGCACTGAAATGGGCGGCTCGCTCATGAGCAGCCAAGCGCCCGCCACCAATAACAAGACTGCCGCCACGGTGCAGGCCAACCAAATCAGTTTCCGGCACCCTGGCCTCCGCGCCGGGATGAGCTGTCTACGTAAGCGCACGGTGGATGTCTATTCGCCTCAGAATGAATAGTGCAATGAGGCAAAACTGGTGACGCCGGTTTTTTCTTCCACCACAGGACTTTTGTTCGCCTCTTCGCGGAACTCCATGACATTCAACCCGACCAACATCGCCCAATGCTGATTGAATTTATGTTGCCAGTCCGCTGACAACGAGTAGGCATAGACGCCGGAGTCGGCATCGAAACGAGAGAACCGGGAAGCCTGGGCCTGGGCATCGCTCACCCCGAAGTAGGTGCGGTTGTAGCGCTTATCCCCGGCATGCACGTTCATGCCAAGGGTAATCACATCACCTGCCGTTTTCAGTACGGTGCTTTCCAGGCCCAACCGGTAACGATTACCACGCTTATAACCAGCAACGCGCAGCTCTGCTTCACCCTTGATCGACAGCCAGGAGGTCAGATCCTGTGCCAGCTGAAACGTGGCAGTGGTCGCGCCTGTGACTTCACCCATCCCCTGGAGTCGCTTGGAGCCAGGGCGCCAAACGCTGTCTTCATCAGTACGGCCAAAGTCGTAGCCGATTGCCACGCTGGAGTAAAACCCGCTCTGAGTCAGGTATTCCGCGCCAAGGCCGCGCATGGAATCGGCAAAGAAAATGCCGCGATAAATACTCAGTGTCGGCACCAGCATGGCTCGCGATTGTTTTGCGCCCAGATAGCGAGGGGTATAGGCGGCACCCAGTCCCACCGTGACCTCGGTTTTTTCGCCAAACAAGCGGGTGGATACGTCAGCGACTTGCTGCTGGGCCTGGCTTTTCAGCGGCATCAGCAAGCAGAGGCTGCCGGTAATGAAAACCGAGACAGCGCTGGTCATGTGTTGCTTGTGTTTGTATCGAGAAACGGGCTTGCTCATGGCGGTTCATCCTTTGAGGTTCAGTACCCCGGTAGTGAGCCGCCTTCGATTCAAGGTCGCGCCAAGAAACGGTGAAGACTTCGTCAAGGACAACGGACCAGGTTTTGCCTGCGCCCGCTTTCAGGCTGGCGCAGCCTTCGCCTTGAGTCAGCCTGGCAACTCGATATGGATGCGACCGCCGCCCTCGGCACGATTATGGACACTCAACTTGCCACTATGGGCTTGGCAGATAGCGACTGCCACCGACAGCCCCAGCCCGCTGCCGCCTGCATGGCGAGAGCGCGAATGTTCGGCACGCCAGAAACGGTCGCACGAGCGCTCGATATGCTCCGGTGCGAAGCCCGGGCCAGCATCCTCGACGTCGAGCAGCACCCGGTCTTGCCGCTTGCTGGCCCGCAGCGCCAGATACCCCCCGGATGCTGCGTAGCACAGGGCATTGTCGAGCAGGATCGACAGTACCTGGCCTAAGCGGTCGCGATCGGCGATCAACATCAAACCGTCCGGACAGTCGAGGACGATGTTCACCGGTTGCTGTTGCAAGCGTGGTGCCGCCCAAGCCACTCGCTCTTCCATCAGGGACTTGAGTGCAAAGCTTGAGGGCATCAGCTGCAACTGGTCGGCTGTGGCCAGCGACAATAAGTACAGATCATCAATGAGCCGATTGAGCTGATCAAGCTGTCGCATGATCATGACCAACTGTTGCGGCGAGGCCTCGAATACGCCATCGATCAGACCCTGTAGCCGCCCCTTGGCAGCGGTGAGGGGCGTGCGCAGCTCGTGGGCGATGGCGGCGCTGGATGCCTGTAATTCCCGCTCCTGCCGCTCCAGGCGCTCAGCCATGTGGTTGAAATCGGCCATCAGGCTATACAGCGCTGCGGGGGCATCGCGCACGTTGCCTGCTCGTGACCGGAAGTCTCCGCCAGCGATGTGCATTGCCGAGATCGCAACGGCGCTGAGTTGGCGCGACAGGCGCAACGAGACCCAGATGCCGCCGCCGATAATCAGGGGGAGCGCAATCAGCGCCAGCCCGCTGAACCACAGCAGATCCGCCCGGAGGACCTCTGGCGTGAAGTAATCGCCATAGAGGTATTGCCCATAGATTTCACGCAGGCGCTCGGCATTGGCGGCATGGTCGACTTCCAGGACCTTGAGTTCCTGGCGCACGGCCTCGGGCAGTGCGTTTCGCAGTTTGGTTTCCCACGAGAAGAAGCGTAACCACATGCCAGCCCCCACCACCAGCATGGCCGCCAGTGCCAGGCCGATCATGCGCAGGCTGATCCAGTACCAGAGTTGGCGGGAGAGTCCGTTCTTTGCCGTGCTCATGCCGGATTGCTGAAGCGATACCCCAGCCCCCGCACCGTCAGAACGACATCGTGAATGCCTACTCGCTCCAGCTTGCGTCGCAGGTTGTACAGGTGGGCATCGACCACTCGCTCCATCGCATCACTTTCGGGCAGGCAGTTGGCGAGCAGCTCGGCACGTGTGTACATGCGCGATGGCGCGGCCATCATCATGGACAGTAGATTGAACTCGGTGCGCGTCAACTCCAGGGGTTGATTGGTGCCATTGATTTCAATGGTCGCCAGTGCCGCATTCAAATCAATGACCAAGTGATTATGCCGTAGCAAGGTCGACTGACCCTGGCCACCCCCACGCCAACGCCGCAGCACCGCATGCACGCGAGCAACCACTTCCCCTGGGTTGTAGGGTTTGACCACATAGTCATCAGCACCGTACAGCAGGGAGTTGATGCGGCTGGGTTCGTGCCCAACAGCGGTCACCATAATGACTGGGGTCGCTGAGTGTTGGCGAATGGCAGTCAAAACCTCGTTGCCGCTGAGTCCCGGCAACATGATGTCCAGCAGCACCAGATCCGGCCGCCAACGCGCGTGGTAGTCCAAGGCTTTATGGCCATCTGCTGCATGTCGCGTCTGGAATCCATCCCGGCCAAGATAGGCCTCCAGTACTTCAGCCCCATCGAAATCATCCTCGACGATCAGTACTCGTCCTAAACTCACAGGTCACTCCTTCATGCGATCTTGATGGCTTGTTGATCGTTACTTGATATTTCGGTGCAACGATAATTGCGCTTCTGAATGCGGCCGTAAATCGTTGAGACGACTAAACGCTACCACTTGAAACAAAATCGACAAGCTTATTTTTTGCAATTTGTCAAGTTCTATCAAGTGTTGGCAATCAGGATGAATGGAGGAGGGACATATGGAAATATCACCAAATGTGGATCGCTGGGGTTTTCAGCGCTTCGTTGAGTCGTCGGTGTCAGAAGGGTTCCTGCGCGAGCCGGTCCTGATGGAAGGAATGTCTGGTTCGCGCATCACGCGCAATGGCCTGCCGTATGTGAATTTTTCGGGGATCAACTACCTCGGCTGGCAACAGGACCCGCAAGTGCTCGATGCGTTCTGTGAGTCGGTCAAACGCTATGGGCTTTCCACCGGTGGGTCGCGGGCGACGCAGGGTGTCTGCGAGCCACATTTCCGATTGGAAACGTTGCTCAGCGAGCATCATGGCAAAGACAAAACACTCACGTTTGCCTCAGGCATGCTGGCCAACCTTGGCTTCATCAATGCCATGACAGCGAAGTTCAATTTCTCCCCCAGCAGCGGCATTGACAACCGCGATGCCGTGCTGATCTTTGACCGTGATTGCCACTGGAGTCTCTGGAAAGCCGCCGCGCACCTTAAGTACGGCGAATCGCTGCTGTCGTTCAAGCATAACGATGTGGCCGACCTTGAGCGTGTTCTGCAAAATATCGGAGATCGAAAGGCCATTGTGGTTTTCGAAAGTGTCTACTCCTCCGACGGAAGCGTGGCGCCTATCGGTACGATCCTGGATCTGTGTGAACGATTCAATGCCCTGAGCTATATCGACGACGCCAATGGCTTCATGGTGTATGGCGAGCCGCAGCGCAATTTCTACGAAGAGTTCCAGCACCTTCGCCGCGCCGATTTCATCATGATCTCATTATCGAAATCAGTAGGCCTGGAAGGCGGTGCGATCAGCGCCAACGCGGAGTACATCGACGCCTTTGAAGTACTGAGTGGAACGTCGATCTTCACAGCCGCCATTCAACCGCCAACGGCAGACGCAGCGGCATCCATCATCGAGCGCCTCAAGCGCGACCCTTCCATCATGGATGACTTCCTGCGCAGAAGCCTGGCGTTTCGCCTGCGATTGCTTGACGGTGGCCTGCAGCTCAATAGCACACCGTCTTACATCACCTCCGTGTTGATCGGCAAGGACAGCAAGGCCGAGCAAGTTCGGGAGCAGTTGGAGCAACAAGGCTTCTGCGTACCGATCTTCCGCTATCCGGCGGTCAAGCCCAATCAGGCACTGATACGGCTGATCCTGCACCGGCACCACACCGACGCGGAAATCGAGAGGTTTGCCCAAAGCCTGGAAAATCTGCTCGGTTGCGATGATTCATCCAGTCGATTGGGCGAGAGCCTGCTAGCGGCAGCGAACTAGGTCAGGAAGTCGCATATGACACGCATGGAACAGGTGGTGCGGGTCGGCTTGCCGGCCAGCACAAATGACACCACTTGGGCGGCGGAACATATTGAAATCAAGGACTCGATTGCGACGATTGACCGAACGTCCTGGAATCAACTGTGCAAGCCTCATCAGTTTTGCAGCCATGAGTATATGGCTGCCCTGGAGGCCAGCGGCCTGGAATGCCAGTACCTTTATGCGCTGGCCATTTCAAACGGTGAACTGGTCGGCGCTGCTGTAGCCACCCTATGGCGGATTCATCTGCCATATGGGATGTCATTGCGCGTCACAACCCTGGGAACGCCGGTCAATACGGGGTTGCCGCTGATGTTAGCGGTGACTGCGAATTCCATAAGCCTGCGATATGGTCTGGTGGCTGCGCTGGAGCGGGCGTCAATCAAGCGCGGCGTCCGACTGTTCGTCGGGCGGGATTTTCCGACATCCGATTACCTCCACAAGCAGGCGCTCGACAAGCTCTACAGCTGCGCGCATTTGGAGCTGCCCTGGACAGACTTTGAGCAGTATCTGGAGCAGCACCCCAAGCGCAAAAGCATACGCCGTGATCTGCGGTCGCTTGAAAAGGCAGGCTACTGTCTCGACATTCGCGAGGGTCAGGCACTGTCGACTGATGAAGCGCAGCGCTTGCACGCCTTATGGTTACAGCTGTATCGCAAACATCACTCGCCTGACCAGATCATGGTCACCGAAGATTTCTTTCTGCAAATGAGCCAGCTCGACCATGCGGTGTGGTTGCTGCTGCGCAAGGAAGGACGCATTGATGCGTTCGACCTCTGTTTTGTTCTGGGCGACCATCTGGAATCCACCTATTGCGGCGTGGATCTGGAGGCAACGAGTCGCCTGTCCATCCACCGCGCCATGGGCTACCACATCGTTCGCCACGCCATCGGCAAAGGACTGCGCAGCATTAACTTTGGTATTTCCAACGAGCAGGGCAAAGTCGAAATGGGCTGTCGCCTGCAAGCCTGTTACGCCTGGATGCAAGCCAATCCCAAGTGGCTCGGACGACTGCTTCGCATGATCCTGCATCGATTTGTGCTCAAGCACGACCAGGACAAGCTCGCGCAGGAAAACCTGACTGTGGAAGACCAGCGGTGAAGCGGCTGCTACACAAACATGGCGCCGGTCTTTTGCTCTTGACCGGTCTGCAATGGGTGATTTCGGTGGCGGATTGGATGCTGATCGTACTGCTGCAGATCGTGGTATTCGATCTGACCCAGTCGGCGTTCAACATCATGTTGCTGGTCATATGCGAGTTGATCCCGATGCTGCTGTTCGGCGCATGGGCCGGTGCAGTGGCCGATCGCACCGATCTCAAACGGGTACTGGTCTGGGCCTGTGTGGCGCGTCTGTTCATCATCCTGGCACTCTTGCTGCCGGCGATGCGTGGGCAGCTTATCCCGATCCTTGCCATTGCTGCCCTGGCGGCGACATGCAACCGGTTCTTCGTGCCGGGTGCCAGTGCCTTGTTACCCAGCCTGGTTTCGGCAGATAGGCTACCCGCTGCCAACGCCATCATCATGGCCGCGCGCATGTCAGGGATGGCCATCGGTACGCTGTTGGCTGGCGTGCTGGCCAGCCACTACGGGCATGGGGTGGCGGTTGTGGTAATTGGCGTGCTGCTGCTCATCGCCAGTGTCTTGTGTGTGTTGTTGCCCTCGTCCCATGTCAAGCGGGAGCAGGCCGATGAAGTAGGTATCTGGCGCGATTTGCGCACGGCGGTTTCACGCTATGGAACCAGCCTGATACTGCCCATGACGGCCAGTATGCTGGTGATGCTGGCCCTTGGCAGTTTTGAGATTCTTGCGCTTGTCTATGTGGTCCAGGTGCTGGAGCGTCCACCGGCCGATGTCGGGTTGCTGTTCGGCGCCTATGGTGTCGGCATGCTGGCTGGACTTGCTTTGTCGTCATGGCCCCGTGTCGGGCAGCAATATGGCGCATGGATGTTGATCAGTCTGACCCTGATATGTGCCTCTATCTGGGTTGTATCGAAAGTCGACAGCCTCGGTTTGGCATTGCCGTTGGTGGCTGTGACGGGGCTGGCGGAGGGGCTGGTCATTACCCTGAGCCTGTTGCGCATCTATCAGCAGGTTGCTGGGGATTTCTATGCCCGTGTGATTGCATTGCTGGATACCGGCACAGGCGCGGCCTTTCTTGTTTCGGTCATGCTGACAGGCGTCGTGGCCGATAAGGTACCGGCAAACATCTTGCTGCAAGGGCTCGCCATGACGCTCACCGGCTTACTGCTGTTGGGGGTCATTGTGATGAAGGTGAGTACAGCCTGGCTTCACCTGAAAAAGGTGGAGCTCGAATAGAACACCGTTAATCACGCAGAGCACTGACGCCCGCTCTTTTGAAGAACATCCTCATACCGCTCCTGGAGTTCTCTAGGAAACATCCCGCAAGTGAAAAGGACCGATACTGCGGGTAGCTCAACCAATTGTCCCTTTTAAGTTGACAGTAAGACGCCTCCCAGCCGATTTATCCCCCACGTCCCACCCATTAATCTGTGCCCATGTTGAACGCAACGCCCAACCCACTTAAACAAAAAAGGATTCAACCATGAGCACGCCAACCTACAACCGCTTGAACAAAGACGACGCTGTAGTCCTGCTGGTCGACCACCAGACCGGTCTGATCTCCCTGGTGCAGGACTTCTCGCCCAACGAGTTCAAGAACAACGTGCTGGCCCTGGCGGACCTGGCCAAGTTCTTCAACCTGCCGACGATCCTCACCACCAGCTTCGAGCAAGGCCCTAACGGCCCGCTGGTGCCGGAGTTGAAGGAGATGTTCCCGGACGCGCCGTACATCGCTCGCCCTGGCCAGATCAATGCGTGGGACAACGAAGACTTCGTCAAGGCGATCAAGGCCACCGGGCGTAAGCAGATCATCATTGCCGGTGTGGTGACGGACGTGTGCGTGGCGTTCCCGACGTTGTCGGCGCTGGCGGAGGGGTTTGATGTATTTGTGGTGACGGATGCTTCGGGCACCTTCAATACCACGGTGCAACAGGCGGCGTGGAGCCGGATGACGCAGGCCGGTGCGCAGATGATGAACTGGTTTTCGGTGGCGTGTGAGCTGCATCGCGACTGGCGCAACGATATCGAAGGCCTGGGCAATCTGTTGTCCCAGCGTATTCCGAACTATCGCAACTTGATGAATGGTTATGCGGCGCTGACGGCGCAGCAGAAGTAAGAAAACTGCCGTCAACGATAAGCCTGCTTGAAAAAGCAGGCTTGCTTCGTTAGGTGCTGCGATGGACGGTGCGGCGCCCGCACTTTACTCAGTAGAAATAGTTGGACTCGGCTTTTTTATCGAGCCCCACCAAAACACTCTGAGCAATTCGGCAGGCCGTCGGCGCGGCGTTGGGGCCCCAGTGCTGGCAGTAGTAACGACCTTCGTTCACCGATTTACCCTCCTCGGTGAAGACTTCGATCACTGCATTCCAGAGTGACACCCGTGGGGCGTCACTGGTGGGGTCGAGGCACAGCAGGTGGGTGATTTGTAATTCATCGTCATCGTTTGCCTGGTAACCCTGATAGCCGATAACTAGCAGCCAATGCGCCGCCAGGCCGTCGTCCCAATCGACACAGACGATCGGGATTTTGCGGTTGTCGACGGCGTCGGCAATATTGCGGATGGTCGTCTGTCGTCGCGGCGCTGCATCCAGCACTTCGGTCACAACCCCGGCGTGCTTGAACACATCAACCAGCCAGCTCACATCGAAATCGTCGGTGCCTTCCGACACCAGGGCGCCGAAGGCCAGTAGGCTTTCGCGAAAGCGACCCAGTCGGGTTCGGCCATCGTAACTGTCGAGTGATTGAGCCTGCTCGCGGGACATAACGCCCAATGCGATCAAGGTCATCGCCACGCAGTAAGGTCCACAGGCACCATCCATTTCGCCTTGGCGTAAATGAACATAGTCATGTGCGCGGGGGTGAGCACAGGTCACCGGGCCGTTGGGGGATACCGACAACCAAGGGCTTACAAACATTCGATTCATGCCGCGTCATTCCTTTGCAAAAAAAAAAGCAGCCGCCCAGCATGAGCGGCGTCACGATAAGAGGACAGGTTCAACTCAGGCGTTCAGGCTCGAAGTAGCTCAATACGGTGGTTTCCCGAGCATCCGACACAGCGAACTGCTCGCGCTCCACGAGGGCGTTGAGCAAGGAGCTCTTGCCATGGTTGTATTTGCCGATCACCGAAACCACCGGCAGCCGTGCGTCAGCCAACAAGTACTGCAAGCGGCTTATCTCGGCCGCGTGGTCTGGCAGCACCGCATAAATCGAATCGAAGCCCATGGTTAATGCTCTTCCTTAAATAGCGCTGATGCAGCCCGTGCTTAGAAAATGCCGAACAGTTTGGGCCTGATGAAGACGCGTCCCGTTAGATGACTGGCGAAGAAGTTGTCGTCCTCGGCATATTTGACGAAGAGCCTGTCGAGTTCTGCGTGGACACGGCCAAAACCGTCATCCAGCCATTCAATCATGGTCGATTTAAGGGTCAGGATGATTTTTGCCGCCTCATAGAGCGCGCCCACCTTGCGCAGGAGGCTATCGGACTCGAACCCGTCTTCGATCTCTTTGAAGCGCCCCTCCATCTCTCGCTGGAAGTCGTCAAACACACGGGTCACTGCGTTTTCCAGCTCATCGCTGGTCTCCCAGTCCCCCATGAAGCCAAAGGATGAGAGGTAGTCATCGAAGCCTTTCAGATCGGAAAACACCTCATCAAAATCGGGCAACTCGATTTCCGTATCCAGATCGAGGTCCGCGATTCTAAAGATGCTGAGGTCTGCCTTTTCGATCTTGGCAACGACCGTATCGCGCATTTGGCGAAGCACACCTTTGAAGTTCAAGCAGCTCATCGCAGCCAGGCGCTTGCTGAGAAAGGCATGCGACTGTTCCAGGTAGAGCGAAAGCACTTCATCGCGACCAAAGGCTTGCGTCGACTGACCACCACGCCTACGTACCGATACCGAACACAGCGGCGTCACCGATACACCCGGGCATAGTTGGTGAATTTCTCGCTGGAGGGCCTCGACCTTATCGCCCGCAACGTCGGCATTGGTCAGGATGACTTGCAGGGGAATCCTGGCATCCAGTCCGAGCCGTTTGATCAGATTCACATCCACCGGTTCCAGCCGTGCGGAGCTGGCGTTGATCACATAGAAGGCGCCATGAATCCAGGTTTCCGGCTCCATCGGGCGCGCACGATGTTGCTGCATGAAACGGTCGAACTGTTGGAGCCATCGCTCATAGTTGTCAGCTTCCAGGCCAACGCTGTCGAACACATTCAACAGGTGCCCCTGGTGCTCGAAGGTGTGCGACTGAAAATTTTTCTCCCAGGAGGTGACGGGCTTGCCACTTCCCGTCTCAAACAAACCCACCTGGTCAAAAAGATAGTTGCAGAAGCTGCTTTTGCCGACGCCGCTTTTACCCAGCACGATGATGTTGATCGCGAACTGATCCATGTCTCTCTAAACCCTGAACCGCTGAAGGGGGATGAAGGCCTGCCTAGAAACAGATCTGTCTCTCGCCACGGCCTTCAGAGTGCGCCAAGTGGCTTCAAGCTTTTTGATTGCCCCATTTTCCCAGCGCAATCTTGAACGCCTGCATGAACTGCTCGTTAGAAAAGAGGCGAGCCCAGTCCGGTGACTTGCCTGTCTTCAGGTAGCCGTCCACGGCGCGTTCATAGACCTCGACCAGGGCCAAGCCAAGCGCTCCGGTGATCGCCCCGGCAACAGCGGCGTTAATGATCTGCCCAAGCACGGGGATCATCTTGGTCAGGCTGGCTGCCAACTGACGCCCCACCAGGCTGAGGATCTGGCCCTTGAGCAGGCTGACGGCCATTTCACCCATCGAGCCAAACCCGTAGAGCTTGGCCAGCGATGCCGCCATCGCCATCTGCTGAGGCACAATGAGTAACGCGTCCGACATCGGCACCGGGTTAAGTCCGGCGCTGGCGGCGGTGGTGCCGCTGTAGGTCATGATGATGGTCATCGCCTCGCTGCGTTTGGCTGGTAGCGACGCGATCTGGGCAGCCACGAAGGACTGGCGTAGCGCATCGTCCTTGAGTGATGCACTCGACCAGGCGATTAACTTTTCAAGGTCCAGTTTCAGCTCTGGATCGTGGCTGGGGTTATTTGCACAGGTCTCGAAAACCTCACAATGAATACCGTGCTCGCGCAGCACGTTGCGAAACGCCCGGGAAGTCTCACCGTTGCCCTCATCGTCGATGGGTTCGGCATCGCACTGGGTGAGTACCACAGCCACCGGAATATCCAGTTCACCGGTAATCAATCGCAAGTTGTCCAGGTCAAAATCAGTAACCCGGTGGTTGGCTACGCTGAGGCAGTACCAAATGAGATGGATCTGTTCATCCAGCGCCTTGAACTTGCGCTGTTTGATCTCCGGGATGATTTTTTCCCGAAAGTTGCCTGTCGAGGGTTTGCCTTCCGTCACCTCATAACCTTCGGTATCAAAGATGACCAGAGGGATGTTGGCGTCTTCGTAGCGATGACAGCCCCGAGTGACAGGCTGCCCGGTACCGACCTTGGCAATCGTTTTGCCGAAGATATGATTGATCAGGCTGCTCTTTCCAACACCGGTGCCGCCAACAATCATCAGGTTCGGGCGTTTGACCGACGCCATTTCCTTATCGAACTGCTCTTCCAGTTGAGCTTCCATACTTGCCATTGTTCTATTCTCCGTCGCTACGCGGCGCTCAAAAGAGGGCGCGCTAAAAAAAAGGTTATCGCCCCGGACCCAAAATCCTAAAGCCTCAATCGCACTTTGCCACTATCCCTGTCAAGCGCAGCGGTTGGGAGGATAGGCTCCAACGGGTATTGTTTTTGACGCTCCTGCTCTCGTCTGAAAAGTGATCAGCGAGACATCCTTCTCTACCTATTCCTCCTGCGCAGTCACCCCCCCTTGCAAAAGCCCGACTTTCCTCTGCAACTGCTTGATATGCGCCTTCTCAGCGCGCAGCGCAGAACGCAACTCCCGGTTCTCAGCCTCATAGATCCGCCCCCAGCGCGCGTTCCGGCGGCAGGTAAGCGCCATTTTCCAGAGTTCACGCAGCCTCAAGTATTGCAACAGGAGCACCAGCAGGATGCTCCCCAACACTACCAATGCCCCTGTCGACACTGCTTCTGCCATAGTCATGCGTACTTCCTTGCGTATACCCAATTTGTTTAAACGACAGCCACACGATATGTAGCAATAGACGACAGGTCTAGAATGTAGACTTATACAGGTAAAGTATTCGCACACGTCACGAGGGGATGGAACCCATGCATTACATTGAACAGGTTTGCTGGGACCTGGCACTTCGCCATTGCTTGACCAAGACTGTCGCCCGGCAGGAGGGCCGGCAGACCACGGGGCACTTGATCCAGAGCGTTGGTAGCAAACGCCGGCAGGCGGCCAACGACATCAATATGCACATCACCGAACATGCGCCTCAAAACCTTACACATGACAAAAAAATAACCGGCTACGTGCCAAGCAAAACGTTCCAGCCGCTGTTCATCGGTGACGAATCTCAAGCACTTGAGACCGGGGTTTTATGAGTAACCGGGCAAAACGTGGGGCAAGCCGCATCGCGCTATTCCCCTTGACTCTCCCCTATACGGCAGCCCCTACCCTGCAACCCCGTTTCAGGACTCATCCCCATGGCTCAGCGCATTCTGGTCATCCTCGGCCATCCCTCCAGCACCAGTTTCTGTTCGGCACTGGCGGACACCTACATCCAATCGGCCAAAAACGCCGACCATGAAGTACGCGTCCTACGGCTGGGCACGCTGGCTTTCGACCCGGTGCTGCATCACGGTTACACCGACATTCAAGCCCTGGAAGCCGATTTGCTCGGTGCCCAGGCAGATATCCTGTGGGCCACCCATTTGGCGTTTGTCTTGCCGATTTGGTGGGGTGGTATTCCGGCGTTGATGAAGGGCTTTATCGATAGAGTTTTCCTACCCGGCTTCGCCTTCAAGTACCGTGCAGGCAAGGCATTTCCCGACAAGCTGCTGCATGGCCGAACCGCACACTTGCTGGTGACGCTCGATACGCCGCCATGGTATTACCGCTGGTTCTACCGCATGCCGGGCATTCATCAGATGCGCAAGACGACGCTGGCGTTTTGCGGCATAACGGTGACCAAGACCTTGTTGCTCGGGCCGGTGCTGGGTTCCACGCCCGCGCAACGCGCTCGTTGGCTGACGCGGGCCGGCGGATTATTTGGAAAAGGGCGTTTTCATGTTCATCGGCAAAGCGGCGCAACTGTCGGGCACGACCATCAAGGCGATTCGTCACTATGAAGCGATCGGCCTGCTTCCCAGCCCGCAGAGAGCGGGGCGGTATCGGGTCTATTCGGCGCAGAGTGTCGAGCTGCTGATGTTGATCAAGTGTGCTCAGCAACTGGGTTTCAAGCTCAAGGAGTTACAGGCCATCTTGCACGGGCACCAGGGCGACGCGCTGCCCTGGGCGCGCGCGAGCCAGGCGATTGCCCGCAAGCAGGAGGAGCTGGCGCTGCAGATGGCGGCACTGCAGAAGATGCAGGCCGGGCTGGTCGAGTTTGACGCGATGCTTAAACACTCAAACCAGAATTGCACGATAAGTACAAATTAGACAATAAATATAAATCAGGTTAGTGTCGCGCTTTCGTCCCGTTGATATTCAGGAGCGCGCCATGACCACACTCTCGGACTTCAAGCTTAAAACCTGCGTTCCCCTGCAGGAGCGTGCGTGATGAGCGCGGTGCCACTGGCGGTTTACGAACTCAGTGCATTGCGCGCCACGCTGTCGCGCCAAGACATGCTGCACGCGGTGGAACAGGCATTGATCAGTCACGCCGACGGCCGCATCGTGGCCCCGCCGCCGGGGGTGTTGTTGTTTGAAAACCCGCCGGGGGACTGTCATATCAAGTCCGGCTACGCGAAAGACGGTTCGGTGTTTGTGGTCAAGCTGGCCATGGGCTTTTATGAGAATCCTTCCCGCGGCCTGGAGACCAATAATGGCCTGGTGCTGGTGTTCGATTCTCACACCGGCAAGACCCGCGCCATCCTCAACGACGAAGGCTGGCTGACCAGTTGCCGCACTGCCGCCGCCGGTGCCTTGGCCGCACGGGCCGGGGCGCCCGCACGGGTGAGCGCGCTAGGCATTCTCGGCAGCGGGCATCAGGCGCAACTGCAGGCGCGCTGGGCCTGCGAACTGCTGGGAATCGAGCGTGTGGTGATCTGGGGACGCTCTCCCGAGCGGGCACAACACCTCGCCAACGCACTGCAGCAAGCTGGGTTGAAAGCCCAAGCAGCCGACAGCGTTGAGGCTGTTTTCGCACAGTGCAATCTGGTGATTACCTGCACGCCGTCGACCCAGGCAATCGTACCGGCCGACGTGGTGCGTAAAGGCACTCATATTGTCGCCCTGGGCGCAGACAGCCCAGGCAAACAGGAACTGGACCCGTTGCTGCTGCAGAGGGCACGGGTGCTCATGACCGATGACCGTGCCCAATGCCTGGACCATGGCGAAATGAGCCACGCAGTACGGGCCCATTTGATCAGCGACCAGGCCGACGTTTCCCTCGGCCATGTGCTGGCCGGTAAGGCACGCGGGCGTTTCCGCGACGATGACCTGACCATCGCCGACCTGACCGGCCTGGCCGCTCAGGACATCGCACTGGCGACCCTCGCGGTGCAGCGCATGCAGGCCGTGGACTGACAACTGTTCGGACGCCTGCGTACAATCACCGTTCCTTTTTCCTGTGCCCGGTTAACCCATGGTCGATATCGCATTCATCAAGGCAACCGCCGACGGCATCGCCGCCCTGCTCTATCCGGACCTGGAAGCCGTGGTACACGACCTGCACACCGGGCGTATTGCCCACATTGCCAATGGCTTTTCCCGACGTCAGGTCGGGGATGAATCGCTGATCACTGACCTGGCTGAGTTGGCTGCCGGACCCGACACCGTCGGGCCGTATGAAAAGACCGGGATCAACAGCCGTCAGTTGCGTTCGATCTCCCTCGTCGCCCGTGCCGCCAACGGTGAACCCTGCGCCTTGCTGTGCCTGAACTTCGATGTGACCGCCCTGGCCCAAGTGCAGAAACTGATCAGCGGCTTTGCCGTAGGCCAGCAGTCCCAGGGGCGCCCAGAATCGCTGTTCAGCGGCGATTGGCGGGAAAAACTCAATGAGATCATCGAAACCCTCGCCGCCGAAAATCATTTGAAACCCGCCGATTTCGGCCGTAGCGAAATCATCCAGGTGCTGGTGCAGGCGCGGGAGCACGGCCTGCTGGATGTGCGTAACTTTGTCGACTACGTCGGCGACTACTTCAAGATTTCCCGGGCCAGTGTGTATAACTATTTGCGCGCCGCGGCGGCGCAGTAACAGGCGACCGCGCAATCGGCTCAGTCGCCCCGTTCATTTGCCCCCATCCCCCATGTCTGCTAGTGTCGCGCCGGTTTACCGTCTACCGGAATAGCCGCCATGGCCCGCAAAAAAGTTGCACTCGATTTCGAACAATCCCTCGCCGACCTGCAAACCCTGGTCGAGCGTCTGGAGAACGGCGAGTTGTCGCTGGAAGACTCGCTGACGGCGTTTGAACAAGGCATCGGCCTGACCCGCGACTGCCAGAGCGCGTTGGCGCAGGCGGAGCAGAAGGTCCAGGTGTTGCTCGAACGCGACGGGGAGTTGGCCGAAGAACCTTTCGATGCGGAACAGCCCGAATGATCGACGCGTATCAGGCCAGTAGCCAAGCCCGGGTCAATGCGGCGCTGGAGCCCTTGTTTGTTGCGCCAAGCCCGGAAATGAAACGGCTCTACGAGGCCATGCGCTACAGCGTGATGAATGGCGGCAAGCGGGTGCGCCCGTTGCTGGCCTATGCGGCATGCGAAGCCCTCGGCGCGCCTGCCGAACAGGCCAACGGCGCGGCCTGCGCGGTGGAGTTGATTCACGCCTATTCCCTGGTGCATGACGATTTGCCGGCGATGGACGACGATGACCTGCGTCGCGGCCAGCCGACCACCCATAAAGCCTTTGACGAAGCCTGCGCGATCCTCGCCGGCGATGGCCTGCAAAGCCTGGCGTTCAGCGCATTGCTCGACCCGAGTTTGAGCAGCGTGAATGCCGAGATCCGCTTGCGCATGGTCACCACCCTGGCGGTCGCCGCAGGCCCCGCCGGGATGGTCGGTGGCCAGGCCATCGATCTCGGCTCGGTGGGCCAGAAGCTCGATCAACAGGCCCTCGAACACATGCATCGGCACAAGACCGGCGCCCTGATCGAAGCCGCCGTCCACCTGGGCGCCCTGGCCAGTGGGCGTGCCGAAGCCGCGCAATTGGCGGCCTTGCAGGTTTACTCCGGGGCCATCGGCCTGGCGTTCCAGGTGCAGGACGACATTCTCGACGTAGAAAGTGACACCGCCACCCTGGGCAAACGCCAGGGCGCCGATATCGCACGGGACAAACCGACTTATCCTGCGCTGCTCGGGCTGGATGCCGCCAAGGCCTATGCCCTGGAACTGCGCGACCAGGCCCTGGCCGCCCTGCGACCTTTCGACGCAGCAGCCGAGCCCCTGCGAGACCTGGCGCGGTACATCGTCGAACGTCGTCACTGATAACCGCGGCCATTACAGCCACATATCGGTCAAGTTCGGTGCTCTGCGTGGGCAGTTTGCGATGCTTGAGGTAAACTGCCGCCTCTTCTATACCTATAACGATTCGCCTGATGCCCACGACGTTTCAAGAGATTCCCCGCAAACGCCCGTCCACGCCTCTGCTCGACCGTGCTGTCACGCCGGACGGCCTGCGTCGTCTGGGTGAAGCCGAGCTGGTAACCCTGGCCGATGAATTGCGCCTGGAATTGCTCTACACGGTCGGCCAGACCGGTGGGCATTTCGGTGCCGGCCTGGGCGTCATCGAGCTGACCATCGCGCTGCATTACGTGTTCGACACCCCGGACGACCGGCTGGTGTGGGACGTAGGCCATCAGGCGTATCCGCATAAAATCCTCACCGGCCGTCGCGAGCGCATGAGCACCCTGCGCCAGAAGGACGGCATCGCCGCCTTCCCGCGTCGCTCGGAGAGCGAGTACGACACCTTTGGCGTCGGCCACTCCAGCACCTCGATCAGTGCCGCGCTGGGCATGGCGATTGCCTCGCGCCTGCAAGGCAGCGATCGCAAGGCGATTGCGGTGATCGGTGACGGCGCGCTGACCGCCGGCATGGCCTTCGAGGCGCTGAACCATGCGCCGGAAGTGGACGCCAACATGCTGGTGATCCTCAACGACAACGACATGTCGATCTCGCGCAATGTCGGCGGCCTGTCCAACTACCTGGCGAAGATCCTTTCCAGCCGGACCTACGCCAGCATGCGCGAAGGCAGTAAGAAAGTGCTGTCGCGCTTGCCCGGCGCGTGGGAAATTGCCCGCCGCACCGAAGAATATGCCAAAGGCATGCTGGTGCCCGGCACGCTGTTCGAAGAGCTGGGCTGGAACTACATCGGCCCCATCGACGGCCACGACCTGCCGACCCTGATCGCCACGCTGCGCAACATGCGTGACCTCAAAGGCCCGCAGTTCCTGCACATCGTCACCAAGAAAGGCAAAGGCTTCGCCCCGGCGGAAGTCGACCCGATCGGTTACCACGCGATCACCAAGCTCGACCCCCTGGACGCCCCCGCCGCCGCGCCGAAAAAAGCCAGCGGGCCAAAGTACTCCGGTGTGTTCGGCGAATGGCTGTGCGACATGGCCGCCGCCGACCCGCGCCTGGTGGGGATTACCCCGGCGATGAAGGAAGGTTCCGACCTGGTGGCGTTCAGCGAGCGTTTCCCGCTGCGCTACTTCGACGTCGCCATCGCTGAGCAGCACGCGGTGACATTCGCCGCAGGCATGGCCTGCGAAGGCGCCAAGCCGGTGGTGGCGATCTACTCCACCTTCCTGCAGCGCGCTTATGACCAGTTGGTGCATGACGTCGCGGTGCAGCACCTCGACGTACTGTTCGCCATCGACCGCGCCGGACTGGTCGGCGAAGACGGCCCGACCCACGCCGGCAGCTTCGACCTGTCCTACCTGCGTTGCATCCCCGGCATGCTGGTGATGACGCCGAGCGACGAAAACGAACTGCGCAAGATGCTCAGCACCGGCCACCTCTACAACGGCCCGGCCGCCGTGCGCTACCCGCGCGGCACCGGCCCGAACGCGGTGATCGAAAAAGACCTGGCGCCGATCGAAATCGGCAAGGGCATTGTGCGACGCCAAGGCAGCAAGACCGCGTTCCTGGTGTTCGGCGTGCAACTGGCCGAAGCCCTGAAAGTCGCCGAGAAGATCGACGCCACCGTGGTCGACATGCGTTTCGTCAAACCGCTGGATGAAGCACTGGTGCGCGAGATCGCCGCCGGCCATGAACTGCTGGTGACGGTCGAAGAAAACGCCATCATGGGCGGTGCCGGTGCGGCGGTCAGCGAGTTCCTGGCGCGCGAGAACATCCTCAAGTCGGTGCTGCACCTGGGCTTGCCGGATGTGTACGTCGAACACGCCAAGCCGGCGCAGATGCTCGCCGAGTGCGGGCTCGACGAGGCGGGTATCGAGGCGTCGGTCCGCGAACGCATGACACTCCTGGGTTTATAACCCCCCGAGACTTCTGTAGGAGCGAGCTTGCTCGCGAAAAACGTCAACGATGACGCGTGCACTCTGTATGCACGCGGCGTCCTCAGGTTTTTCGCGAGCAAGCTCGCTCCTACAAAAAGCTATGGACCGCTCTATGAATCACCTGCGCCTTGCCCTGCCCTTGCTGCTTCTGCCAGCCCACGACCTGCTCGCCGACACCCGCGACGCCGCGCTGAAACTCCCCGACGTGGTCATCAGCGCCAACCGCCAGGTCCAGGCGCGCAACGACAGCAGCGCCGCCAACACCGTCTTCACCCGCGACGACATCGACCGCCTGCAACCCACCAGCCTGACCGACCTGCTCAGCCGCGTGCCCGGCGTGCAAGTGGCGCCCACCGGCGGCCGTGGCAGTTTGCCGGGCATCTACCTGCGCGGCACCAAGTCCGCGCAAAGCCTGGTGCTGGTGGACGGCCAGCGCATCGCCAACGCCACCTCCGGCGACAGCGGCCTGCAATACCTGAATGTGGACCAGATCGAGCGCGTCGAAGTACTGCGCGGCTCGCGCTCGGTGATCTACGGCAGCGATGCAATTGGCGGGGTGATCCAGGTGTTTACCCGGCGCAACGCCGAACAGGGCCTGCAACCGCGCCTGCGGTTGGGCTTCGGCAGCCACCAGAGCTGGGAGCGCAGCCTCGGGCTGTCCGGCGGCGACGAACACACGCGCTTCAACCTGGGCGCGAGCCTGGATGAAAGCGCCGGCATCAACTCGACACACACCTCGTTTCCCAGCGATGGCGACCATGATGCCTACCGCAACCAGTCCGTCAGCCTGAACCTCAGCCACAGTTTCAGTGACGCGTTGGAAGCCGGTTTCAACCTGTTGGATAGCCGCGGCAAGTCGGAGTACGACAACAGCTTCGGCCGCTACGACGTCGCCACCGACCAGAGCGTCGGCCAGAAACCCTACACCGACTACGCCGTGAGCAGCGCCAGCGGCTATGCCGACGCCCGCCTCAGCGAACGCTGGCAATCGCGCCTGGAACTGGGCCACAGCGAGAACCGCGATACCAAGCGCGATACGCTCAGCGATGACTTCAGCGTATTCAACACCTACCGCGACTCGCTCAACTGGCAGAACGACCTGACCCTGAATGAGCGCAACAGCTTGATCCTCGGCGGCGACTGGTACGAAGACCGCTTCCACGGCTCCACCACGTTTACCGAAAACAGCCGCTGGAACCGCGCCGCCTTTGTCCAGCATCGTTTCCGCAGCGAGTGGTTTTCCACCGAACTGGGCCTGCGCCATGACCAGAACCAACAGTTTGGCAGCCAGAACAGCTGGAGCGGCACCCTCACCGTGCCGATCAACCCCGACAACGATGTGCTGCTCAGCTACAGCGAAGGCTTCCGCGCGCCGACCTTCAATGACCTCTATTACCCGGACACGCAGTACAGCAACCCGAATCTTCAGCCCGAGACGTCGAAGAGTTACGAATTGCAATGGCGCAGCCAGCTCGGCGACCACACGCGCCTGGAAACCTCGCTGTACCGCACCGACTTGAGCGACGCGATCATTCTCGACGGCGGCAAACCGCAGAACGTCGCAGCGGCGCGGATCAATGGTTTTGAAGCCGCGCTCAAGCACGAGCTGTTCGGCTGGCAGGGCAACCTGGGCGTTTCGCTGATCGACCCGCGCGACCGCGACAGCGGCCACACCCTCGCCCGCCGTGCGCGGCGCACCCTGAACCTGGACCTGGATCGGCAATTCGATCAACTCGGCGTCGGTGCGAGCTGGCAGGCGATCAGCAGCAGCTACGACGACGAAGCCAATCGCAATCGCCTGGGCGGTTATGCCTTGCTCGGGCTGCGCAGCAGTTGGGCGCTCAGCCGGGAAGTGGCGTTGTCGCTGAAAGTCGATAACGTGCTGGACAAGACTTACGCTCGGGCACGTTACAGCTATGACGATCCGGCGTTCCTGAACAATCAGGACTATCGGGAAGAAGGTCGGGTGTGGAGGGTTGGCGTGACCTGGACGCCGACGCTCTGATAGAAACGTCGGCGTGCCTGCGATTGCGTCAGCGGTTCGGCGCAATCACCTGACACAACCGCGCCAAGGCTTCCAACATCTGCCCGCTCGGCCGTTCCAGCCCCTTGTCCGGAACCAACAGCAAACGCCCCTGCGCCACCGCCGCCAGCTGCGGCCAGGCTTTCCAGGCATCCAACTGCGGTTGATCCGCCGCCAGAATCACCCCGGGGTTGCGCTGCAGCACCGACTCGACGCTGACCTGCGGCGCGGGCAGCGTGAGGTCGTCGAACACATTGCGCGCGCCGCACACACTCAGCGCATCGCTGATGATCTGCCCACCGCCCACGGTGTACAAAGGCGGGCTCCACACTTGGTAAAACACCCGCAAGGGTTCGGCACGCTGATAGCGCTGGCGCAACCCGGCCAGGCGTTGGCGCAACTGCGCAGACAATTGCCGGCCGGCGTCGGCGCGCCCCAGTTGCTCGGCGATGGCCTGGACCTGCTGGGTCAGTTGTTCGAGGTTATGGGGTTCGGCGATGTAGACCGGGATATTCAGGCGCTGCAACTGTTCACGCTGGGCCGGGCCGATGCTGCCGGGCCAGAGCAGGATCAGGTCGGGCTTGAGGCTGAGCAAGCGCTCGATGTTCAATTGCCCATAGCGCCCGACCGACGCGACCTTCGCCAGCGCCGCTGGCCGCTCGCCGCCATCGAGCACGCCCACCAACAGGTCGGCAGCGCCCAGTTCAACCACGATTTCCGACAGCGACGGCGCCAGGCTGACCACCCGCTCGACCGCCAGGGCCTGGGCAGCGAACGCCAGCAGCAGGAGCGCCAGCCAGCGAGGCTTCATCCCAATTGACGCGGGATGCGGTAGAGGTAAAACAACACCAGGGTCGACAACGCCAGCAGGAACAACGGCACCGCTTCCAGGCCGACGAATACCGCCAGCGCACCGATCCAGGCCGGCACGGAGGCAATCAGCAACGCCGTGCGCCGACGGGCGGCAAGGGTGATCCAGGCCGCCGGCTCTTCTGCGGTATCGAGGGCTTTAGAGGTGGCGATCAACGCATGTTTATAGCCATGAAAATAGCGCAGGCTGAGAAACATCGAGGCCACGCCCGCAATGAAGAACGGCATGGCCAGCACCGGCAACAGCGGTTCGGCCTGAGCGAACACCAGGTTGATCACGAACAATGGCAGCAACGCCAGCGCCAGGTACTGCCACCAATTGAAGGACAGTCGCCGTTTCACCTGGCCTCGAGTCACGCGCGGTCGACCTCGCCCTGGTGTTCGTTGCCCATCATGTGGTCGAGCTTGCTGGCTTTGGTCGCCAGGTAGAGCTTGTTGTGCGGGTTGTGCCCGGTATGCAGCGGCACGCGCTCGGCGACGGTGATGCCCATCTCGGTCAAGGCTTTGACCTTGCGCGGGTTGTTGGTCATCAGGCGCAGGGATTTCACGCCCAGGTGCTCCAGCATCGGCAGGCAGATGCCGTAGTCACGCTGGTCGGCGGCAAAGCCCAGGCGCTCGTTGGCTTCAACGGTGTCCGCGCCGCCGTCCTGCAACTCGTAGGCGCGGATTTTATTCAGCAGGCCAATGCCACGACCTTCCTGGCGCAAGTACAGCAAGATGCCGCGGCCTTCATGGGCAATGGCGCGCATCGCCGCTTCCAGTTGCGAACCACAGTCGCAGCGCTGGCTGAACAGCGCGTCGCCGGTCAGGCACTCGGAGTGGATGCGGCCCAGTACCGGCGCGCCATCGGCGATATCGCCCAGGCTGAGCACGACGTGCTCGCGCCCGTTGGCTTCTTCGAGGAAGCCATGCATGGTGAACATGGCAAAAGGGGTAGGCAGCTTGGAAGCAGCGACGAAAACGACGGGCACCGTGTGCTCCTGATTTCAGATTTCACAGAGGCGGGCATTGTAACAGCACGTTCCTACAGACGCTTAAGCTGAATTATCGTTGATAAAGATCAATCGGCTCGATTGGCCTTCGTCTCGGTTCTATGCAGGTCTGAATGCTGACTCAGGGCGTCTCGCGAAAATGTTGATAACCGCGAACGGCCGGGGTGATGTCGCGCCCGTTCGCGTCGAGCAGCGTCACGCCCTGCCCCGCCTCGACCCGGCCGATCACATGCACCGGCCAGCCGCCCGCCAGCAATGGTGCCAGCGCGGCCGGTGGCAGGGTGAACACCAACACATAGTCGTCGCCGCCACTCAAGGCCGCCACCCGCGCCACGTCATCGCCGACAAACGCGAGCAAGGCCTTGGATAACGGCAGTCGCTGGCGCTCGACCAGCAGGCTGACAGCCGATGCCTTGGCGATATGCCCACAATCGGCCAGGAGCCCGTCGGAAATATCCATTGCAGACGTCGCCTTGCCCCGAAGGGCAACGCCCAGGGCCAACTGCGGTTGCGGCGACCAGTAATGCGCCAGCAGCGGGTCGGCGATGCTGGCCTCGGCGCTGCGCTGGCCCAGCACCAACGGCAGCGCTCCCGCCGCGTTGCCCAATTCCCCGCCCACACACAGCAAGTCACCCGGCCGCGCACCGCTGCGGGTCAACGCTTGCCCGGCCGGCACACGGCCGAACACGGTCATGGTCAAGCTCAGCGGCCCGCGCGTGGTGTCGCCGCCGACCAGGCCCACCCGACAGCTCTGCGCCATGGCGTTCAAACCCTGGGCATAGCGTTGCAGCCAATCGGCATCGACGGTGGGGGTTGTGAGGGCCAGGGTAAACGCGATGGGGTCGGCGCCCATGGCGGCCAGATCGCTCACCGCCACGGCCAGCGAGCGCTGGCCGAGCAGGAACGGATCACAGGGGGCGGCGAAATGCACGCCGGCCACCAAGGTATCGGTGGAGATTGCCAACTGCTCCCCGGCGGGGAGCGCCAGCAAGGCGCAGTCATCGCCGATCCCCAGGGCAATGCCCTCGCCGCCCTGCGCACAAGGCGCGGCGGCGAAGTATTTGCGGATCAGCTCAAACTCGCCCATCGAGAACTCAAGCGCGGATCAGCGCTTGTGTTCCTTCACTTCGGCTTCGCGCAGGCGCGGGGCCAGCTTGTCGAGCACGCCGTTGACGAACTTGTGACCGTCGGTCGAACCGTAGACTTTCGCCAGTTCGATGCCTTCGTTGATCACCACGCGGTACGGCACGTCGACGCGCTTGAGCAGTTCCCAGGTGGACAGGCGCAGTACGGCCAGTTCAACCGGGTCCAGCTCGTCGAGGGTCAGGTCCAGGCACGGTGCCAGCGCGATGTCGATCTCGGTCTTATTGGCCGGGACGCCGTGCAGGATGTCGTGGAAGTAGCTGGCATCGACGTCACTGAAATCGTTATCGACGCGAAATTGCGCTTCGATTTCGTTCAGCGAGGTTTTCGCCATGTGCCACTGATACAGCGCCTGGGTCGCAAGCTGACGCGCTTCGCGACGCTTGACGCTCTTGGACGGCTTGCCGGCGTCGGCTGGGCGTGGGTCGCGCGGGTTGAAACGATCGCTCTCGTCGGAAATCACTTGGCCTCCAACTGCGCCAGCAGGCTGACCATTTCCAGGGCGGACAGGGCAGCTTCAGCACCTTTGTTACCGGCCTTGGTGCCGGAACGTTCGATGGCTTGTTCGATCGAATCCACGGTCAGCACGCCGAATGCAACCGGTACGCCGAACTCCATGGACACCTGGGCCAGGCCCTTGGTGCATTCGCCAGCCACGTATTCGAAGTGCGGCGTACCGCCACGAATGACCGCGCCCAGGGCGACGATCGCCGCGTATTCACCCCGTTGCGCAACTTTTTGCGCAACCAGTGGAATTTCGAAGGCGCCAGGGGCACGGATGATGGTGATGTCGCTCTCGCTCACACCGTGGCGAACCAGGGCGTCCACGGCACCGCTTACCAGGCTTTCAACCACGAAGCTGTTGAAGCGGCCAACCACCAGGGCGTAGCGGCCTTTGGGGGCGATGAAGGTACCTTCGATGGTCTTCAGGGTCATTCGACAAATCTCTTAAAGAGCCGGGACGCGAAAAGTGCGTCCCTCAGTGATGATTTAACCGCGAACAAGGGGCGAAAATCGCCAGCCTTTATTCGGAGGGCACGTATTCTACAACTTCCAGGTCGAAACCGGATATCGCATTAAATTTCATCGGTGCGCTCATCAGGCGCATTTTGCGCACGCCGAGGTCACGCAGGATCTGCGAACCGGCACCGACGATGCTGTAGGTGGTCGGCGTTTTGACCTGGGTTTGCTCGGCGGACTCACGAATATGCGCGAGCAATACGTCGCCATCCACCGGGTTGCCCAACAGCAATACCACCCCGCTGCCGGCCTCGGACACCGCGGCCATCGCGGCGCGCAGGCTCCAGCGCCCGGGTTGCTTGACCATCAACAGGTCGCGCAGCGGGTCCATGTTATGCACGCGCACCAGGGTCGGTTCGTCGGCGCAGATGGTGCCCAGGGTCAGCGCCATGTGAACGTCGCCCTCCACCGAATCACGGTAGGTCACCAGGTTGAATTGGCCCAGTTCGCTGTCCAGCGGCTGCTCGGCAATCCGCTGAACGGTACGTTCGTGGATCATCCGGTAGTGAATCAGGTCGGCAATCGTGCCGATCTTGAGGTTGTGTTGGGCGGCAAAGGTTTCGAGTTCGCTACGACGGGCCATGGTGCCGTCGTCGTTCATCACTTCGCAGATCACCCCGCTCGGCTCGAAACCGGCCATGCGCGCCAGGTCGCAGGCGGCTTCGGTGTGGCCGGCGCGGGCCAGGGTGCCGCCCGGCTGGGCCATCAGCGGGAAGATGTGGCCCGGGCTGACGATGTCTTCGGCCTTGGCGTCTTTCGCGGCGGCCGCTTGCACGGTGCGCGCACGGTCGGCGGCGGAGATCCCGGTGGTCACGCCGGTGGTGGCCTCGATCGATACGGTGAACTTGGTGCCAAACCCGGAACCGTTGCGCGGCGCCATCAGCGGCAGCTTGAGCAACTCGCAGCGTTCGCGGCTCATGGGCATGCAGATCAACCCACGGGCGTGCTTGGCCATGAAGTTGATGTGCTCCGGCTTGCACGCCTCGGCGGCCATGATGATGTCGCCTTCGTTCTCACGGTCTTCGTCATCCATCAGGATGACCATCTTGCCTTGGCGGATATCTTCAACCAGTTCTTCGATGCTATTGAGCGCCACAGGGCACCCCCTTGGTCAGGATTTCAGGTAGCCGTTAGCGGCCAGAAAACTTTCGGTGATGTTACTGGCAGGCTTTTGTCGAGAGTCAGACTCTGCGGCCTTATCGCCCATAAGCAGGCGCTCCAGGTAACGGGCAAGCAAGTCGACTTCCAGGTTCACCCGGCGACCTGGCTGGTACGACGCCATGATGGTTTCGCTCAGGGTGTGGGGAATGATGGTCAGTGCGAATTCGGCGCCATCCACGGCGTTCACGGTCAGGCTGGTGCCATCGACGGTGATCGAGCCTTTGTGGGCGATGTATTTGGCCAACTCCTTGGGCGCGCGGATGCGGAACTCCACGGCGCGGGCGTTTTCGCTGCGCGCCACTACTTCGCCGACGCCGTCGACATGGCCGCTGACCAGATGACCACCCAGGCGCGTGGTCGGGGTCAGGGCTTTTTCCAGGTTGACCGGGCTGCCGGCCTTGAGGTCGCTCATCGCCGTGCAGTCCAGGGTTTCGCGGCTGACATCGGCGGCAAAGCCGTTGCCCGGCAAGTCGACGACGGTCAGGCACACGCCGCTGACGGCGATGCTGTCGCCCAGCTTGACGTCGCCCAGGTCGAGCTTGCCGGTGTCAACCAGCAGGCGCACGTCGCCGCCCTTGGGGGTCATGGCACGGATGCTGCCGATGGATTCGATAATGCCGGTGAACATGGCCTTCTCCTGGAAAACGGTGCGGGCGTTTGAGCGCCCGGTCAGAATTATACGCTCGCTGCTGGCACAGGGATGGCAGTGACTCGCCAGTCATCGCCCACAGCGCGCATTTCAGTGATCTTGAGTTGGGGCGCGTCGGCCAGTTTCTCAAGCGGCCAGTCCAGCAAAGGCCGGGCTGCGGAGCCGAGGAACTTGCCGGCGACGAAAATCACGTATTCGTCCACCAGGCCCTGCTGGGCGAACGCGCCCGCCAGGCTTGGCCCGGCTTCCACCAGCACGTCGTTGACGCCACGGGCCGCCAACGCCACCAGCGCCGAGCGCAGGTCGACCTGGCCATCGACACCGGGCACCACCAGGCACTCGGGGCCACGGGGGAACTGGTTTTCCGCAGTGACACAGGTGATGACCAGCGCCGGGCCGGCCTTGAAGAACGGCGCATTGAGCGGCACCCGCAGGCGGCCGTCGATCAATACGCGCAGCGGCGGACGCGACATGGCCAGCGCGGTGGTTTCTGCGTCCAGGCCGAGTTCGGCGGCGCGCACGGTCAGGCGCGCACCATCGGCCAGCACGGTGTCGGCGCCGGTCAGCACTACGCTGGCCTCGGCGCGCAGGCGCTGCACGGCGGCGCGGGCGGCGGGGCCGGTGATCCATTGGCTCTCGCCGCTGGCCATCGCGGTGCGACCGTCCAGGCTCATCGCCAGCTTGACCCGCACAAACGGCAGGCCGTGTTCCATGCGCTTGAGGAAACCTTTATTGAGCGCCCGCGCTTCCACTTCGAGCACACCGCTGCGCACTTCGATGCCGGCCTGGGCCAAACGCTGCATACCGCGCCCGGCGACATCCGGGTTGGGGTCCTGCATCGCCGCGACCACCCGCGCCACCCCGGCACTCACCAGCGCATCGGCGCACGGCGGGGTATGGCCGTAATGGCTGCAGGGTTCCAGGGTGACGTAGGCCGTGGCGCCACGGGCTTTGTCAGCGGCTGCGCGCAAGGCATGCACTTCTGCATGGGGCTCGCCGGTACGTACATGCCAACCTTCGCCGACGATCTGCCCATCGCGCACAATCACACACCCCACACGCGGGTTGGGATGGGTGGTGTACAGGCCGTTGCGCGCCAGTTCGAGGGCGCGGGCCATGTAATGGGCGTCGAGGATGGCCTGTTCAGCAGACGGTGGGTTCATTTTTTGATCGGCTCACGGGCCAGGCGGTCGATCTCTTCGCGGAACTCATTGAGGTCCTGGAAACGTCGATACACCGAAGCGAAACGGATATAGGCGACTTCGTCGAGCTTTTGCAGCTCGCCCATCACCAGCTCTCCAACCACCAGGGACTTGACCTCGCGCTCGCCGGTCGCGCGCAACTTGTGCTTGATATGCGCCAGCGCCGCCTCCAGCCGCTCGACACTCACCGGGCGTTTTTCCAGGGCGCGCTGCATACCGGCGCGCAATTTGTCTTCGTCGAAAGGCTGGCGGCTGCCGTCGGATTTGATCAGGCGCGGCAATACCAGTTCGGCGGTTTCGAAGGTGGTGAAACGTTCACCGCAGGCCAGGCATTCGCGCCGGCGACGCACTTGATCGCCCTCGGCGACCAGACGCGAGTCAATGACCTTGGTGTCGTTGGCACCGCAGAAGGGACAGTGCATGGTGGCAGGCAACAAAAAAAGGGAGGGCCATGGTAGCGCATCCCCGTGGCAAGACAAGCCATAGCCTTTACGGTATATAGGCTGACGATTATGTTTCCTGTTTTTTAAGCCACGGATTTTGTCCTTTCTGGAGCCGTACATGCAGTTACGACCACTCGTTTTACTCACCTTGTTCGGTTTTCTGGTCGCCTGCAGCAGCGAAGCCCCAAAACCTTCGACGCCGCAGCCCCAGCCGGCGCAAGAGAAAAAAGTCCCCGGCATCGAAGACCTCGGCCCGCTGCCGGCCTACCAGCGTGAGATCAACGGCAGCCTGACCAACGTGCCCGCCGGCGCCGAAGTCGAAATGGCGCTGTTGGTGATCGACGACCGCAGCCGCCCGCAACAACTGCTCGCCAGCAGCGTGCTGAGCGGCAACGGCAAGCCCCTGGCCTTCCGCCTGCGCTTCAGCCCCGACGCGTTCCCGGCCGGTGCGCGGGTCGAACTGCGCGGGCGCGCCAGCCAGTCCGGCCAACTGATCCTGCACCTGCCCGCAGTACGCATCACCCAGGCCATCACCCAGACCACCGGCCCCCTGCAACTCGTCAAGGCACCATGACGCCACCGCTCGACCTGCAACGGGCGCTGAGCGCCCTGATCGGCGACGCACAGCTGGTGCCCTGCCCGTTGCCGGGCACCGACCTGGCGTTGTGGCTGCTCGACGCCGACAACATGGACCGCGCCTTCAGCCCCGAAGAAACCCGGCGCATCCTGCATGAGCCGCCCTACTGGAGTTTTTGCTGGGCCAGCGGCCTGGCACTCGCACGCTACCTGGCGGCGAACCCGGAATGGGTCGCGGGCAAGCGCGTGCTGGATTTCGGCGCCGGCTCCGGCGTCGCCGGGATTGCCGCCGCCAAGGCCGGCGCGCAGGAAGTGGTGGCCTGCGACCTGGACCCACTGGCATTGGCGTCCTGCCGTGCGAATGCCGAACTCAACGGGGTTGAACTGGGCTATTCGGCGGATTTTTTCGCCGAGGCCGACCGCTTCGACCTGATCCTGGTGGCCGACGTGCTCTACGACCGCGCCAACCTGCCGCTGCTCGACCAGTTCCTCACGCGCGGGCGTGAAGCACTGGTGGCGGACTCGCGGGTGCGGGACTTTCAGCATCCGGATTATCAGCGCCTGGCGATACTCGATGCCCTGACATTGCCGGACTTGGCCGAGCCTTGGGAGTTTCGCAAGGTGAGCCTGTACCATTCGCGGCGCCAGCCCTTATAGTTGCCCCATTCCCGCTTTATTCGAGACGCCCCATGAGTGAGCCCACGCCGTATATCTTCGACGCCACCACCGCCACGTTCGACCAGGCGGTGATCCAGAACTCCTTCGAAAAGCCCGTGCTCGTGGACTTCTGGGCCGAGTGGTGCGCGCCGTGCAAGGCGTTGATGCCGATGCTGGCGAAGATCGCCGAGAGTTATCAGGGCCAATTGCTGCTGGCCAAGGTCGATTGCGAGGCCGAGCAGGACATCGTTGCGCGCTTTGGTATTCGCAACCTGCCGACGGTGGTGCTGTTCAAGGACGGCCAACCGGTGGACGGGTTTGCCGGGGCGCAGCCGGAGTCGGCGGTGCGGGCGATGCTCGAACCTCACGTGCAGATGCCGCCGCCGGCTGCGGCGGACCCGCTGGAGCAGGCTCAGGCGCTGTTTGCCGAGGGCCGTATCAGTGAAGCCGAAGCCGTGCTGGTCGCGCTGCTGGGCGAAGACAACAGCAACGCCGGCGCGCTGATTCTGTACGCGCGCTGCCTGGCCGAACGCGGTGAATTGGGTGAAGCCCAGGCCGTTCTCGACGCCGTCAAGAGCGACGAGCACAAGGCCGCCCTCGCTGGCGCCAAGGCGCAAATCACCTTCCTGCGCCAGGCCGCCGACCTGCCCGACCCCGCCGACCTGAAAAGCCGCCTGGCGCAAAACCCGCAGGACGATGAAGCGGCCTATCAGTTGGCCATTCAGCAACTGGCGCGCCAGCAGTACGATGCCGCGCTGGAAGGCTTGCTCAAACTGTTCATCCGCAACCGCAGCTACAGCGAAGGCTTACCGCACAAGACCTTGCTGCAGGTGTTCGAACTGCTGGGCAACGATCACCCGCTGGTGACCGCGTACCGCCGCAAGCTGTTCGCCGCGCTGTACTAATCGCCCTGTAGGAGCGAGCTTGCTCGCGAAAAACTCAAGGACACCGCATTCATTCAGGATGGGCGCGTTGTGGTTGACGCTCTTCGCAAGCAAGCTCGCTCCTACAACGGGTCAATCCAGGTATAGAGCGGCGTATCACCGCCGCTGCTGACCTTGACCTGGCCGCTATGGCGCAGGCGCACCAGCAGGCGCTTGCCCGCCGCGGCGTCGCCGGCCAGTCCTTCCAGTTGATCGAGCAATTCCAGCCCGTTGAGCTGGCCGGCGGCGCGCAACAGGTCCTGGGCGTTCTGCCACAGGTCATCGTTCTGCTTGACCGCAACAGCCGGCGCAGCGGTGGCGCTGGGCACCGGCGGCGTCTGCAACTGCGCGCGCAGGCGTGCCCAATCAGCGTCATCCAGCTCCAGAGTCAAGTCCACCGGCAGGTCGCCGACAGTTCCACGAATCCGCAACATCGTCCCTACTCCTGCATTTTTTCCGACGGGCATGCTCCCATGCGGCTTGCGCAACGCCAAGCGGACGGTCAAACTCTCGGCACTATTGTTATAAGATCACATAACATAAATTTCATGTTCTGGAGCTTCCCCATGCGCCGTCTGCTGCTTGCTTTGCCGTTTGCCCTGCTGCCACTGGCTATCGCCCACGCCGCTGACGAGCATGATCATGAGCATGCCAGCCTGGGAGCCCATGAACACGGGGTCGGCCGTCTCAACGCGGCGCTCGACGGCCAGGCCCTGGAGCTTGAGCTGGACAGCCCGGCGATGAACCTGGTGGGGTTCGAACACCCGGCCACCAGCGCCGCCGACAAAGCCAAGGTCGCCGCCGTGCGCAAACAGCTGGAAAACCCAGCCGCCCTGTTCAACCTGCCCAAGGCCGCCGGTTGCGTGGTCAGCACCCAGGAACTCAACAGCCCGCTGTTCGGCGACAAGCCCGAAGCCGAGCATGATGACGACGATGACGACCACGCCACCGCCGACAAAGACGCGGCCGCCCACGAGCACCATCACGACCACAGCGAAATCCACGCCCACTACCAGTTCACCTGCGCCACGCCGACGGCCTTGAGCAACCTCGACCTGAGCCAAGTGTTCAAGACCTTCCCCGCCACCCAGAAAATTCAGGTACAACTGATCGGCCCGAGCGGCCAGCAAGGTGTGGAAGCGACGGTCACAGCAGCCACCCTGAAGTTCTGAGTAGCCATGAGCCACGCATTGATCGAACTGTCCGACCTGGGCTTCAACTGGCCCGGACACCCGCCGTTGCTGGACATCCCCGCGTTCCGCCTGGAACCGGGGGAGACCCTGTTTCTCAAGGGTCCCAGCGGCAGTGGCAAGACCACCCTGCTCGGCCTGCTGGGCGGCGTGCAGACACCCGGCCGGGGCAGCATCCGTCTGCTCGGCCAGGAACTGACCGACCTCTCGGCCGGTGCCCGCGACCGTTTTCGCGTCGACCATACCGGCTACATCTTCCAGCAGTTCAACCTGCTGCCGTTCCTGTCGGTGCGCGAAAACGTCGAGTTGCCGTGCCACTTTTCCAAGCTGCGCGCGCAGCGGGCCAAGCAGCGCCACGGCAGTGTCGACCAGGCCGCCGCGGCGTTGCTGGCGCACCTGGGGTTGAAGGACAGCGCCCTGCTGGAGCGCCGCGCCGACTCGCTGTCGATCGGCCAGCAACAACGGGTGGCCGCCGCCCGTGCGCTGATCGGCCAGCCGGAGCTGGTGATCGCCGACGAACCCACCTCGGCGCTGGACTACGACGCCCGCGAAGCCTTCCTGCAACTGTTGTTCGCCGAATGCCGCGAGGCCGGCGCCAGCCTGTTGTTTGTCAGCCATGACCAGAGCCTGGCTCCGCTGTTCGACCGTCACCTGTCGCTGGCCGAACTCAATCGCGCCGCCACGCCCGCAGAGGTTTGAGATGTATCTGTTCCGTCTAGCCATGGCCAGCCTGGCTAACCGCCGCTTTACCGCGATCCTCACCGCCTTCGCCATCGCCCTTTCGGTGTGCCTGCTGCTGGCCGTGGAGCGGGTACGCGTTGAAGCGCGCAACAGTTTCGCCAGCACCATCAGCGGCACCGACCTGATCGTCGGCGCGCGCTCCGGCTCGGTCAACCTGCTGCTGTATTCGGTGTTCCGCATCGGCAACGCCACCAACAATATCCGTTGGGACAGCTACGAACACTTCGCCGCCAACCCGCAGGTGAAATGGGCGATTCCGATCTCCCTCGGCGACTCCCATCGCGGCTACCGGGTGATGGGCACCAACGAATCCTATTTCGAGCACTACCAGTACGGCCGCAAGCAACACCTCGAACTGGCCAGCGGCCGCGCCTTCGCCACCGATCCGTTCGAAGTGGTACTCGGCGCCGAAGTGGCCGAAGCGCTGCACTACAAGCTCGGCGATCAGTTGGTGCTGGCCCATGGCGTGGCCGTGGTGAGCCTGGTCAAGCACGATGACAAACCGTTCACCGTGGTCGGCATCCTCAAGCGCACCGGCACCCCGGTGGACCGCACACTGCATATCAGCCTCGGCGGCATGGAGGCGATCCATATCGACTGGCACAACGGCGTGCCGGCCCAGGGCAAAGGCCGCATCAGTGCCGATCAGGCGCGCAACATGGACCTGACCCCGCAGGCGATCACCGCCTTCATGCTCGGCTTGAACAACAAGATCTCCACCTTCGCCCTGCAACGCGAGATCAATGAATTCCGTGGCGAACCAATGCTGGCGATCCTGCCCGGCGTGGCGCTGCAAGAGCTGTGGAGCATGATGGGCACCGCCGAAAAAGCGCTGTTCGTGATCTCGCTGTTCGTGGTGCTGACCGGTTTGATCGGCATGCTCACCGCGATCCTCACCAGCCTCAACGAGCGTCGTCGCGAAATGGCGATCCTGCGTTCGGTGGGCGCGCGGCCGTGGCATATCGCGACGTTGCTGATCTTCGAAGCCTTCGCCCTGGCGCTGTCCGGTGTGATCGCCGGCGTGGGTCTGCTGTACGTGTGCATCGCCGCTTCACGCGGGTACCTGCAGGCCAACTACGGCCTGGACCTGCCGATGGCCTGGCCCAGCGAGTATGAATGGAGCTTGCTCGCCGGTATCCTCGCGGCGGCGCTGTTGATGGGCAGCGTGCCGGCGTGGCGGGCCTATCGACAATCCTTGGCCGATGGCCTGTCCATACGTTTATGAGGAAGGCTTCGATGCGTCGTGCCCTGTTTGCCCTGTTGTTGCTGCTGGCCGCGCCCGCCTGGGCGGAGGATCAGCCCAAGGATTTGTCCTGGCAGGAAATGATCCCGGCGGACGCGCCGCCGGAAATCCCCAATATGAAACCGCTGCACGACCTGTCGAAAATGGCCGATGCGTTGTCGGTGGAGGCCGCGCCAGCGGCCAAGCAGGACTTGCCCAACGCACCGGTGGTGCCAAGCCTCGACGGCCGGCATATCCGCCTGCCGGGCTATATCGTGCCGCTGGAAGTCAGTGAAGAAGGCCGTACCACCGAGTTCCTGTTGGTGCCGTATTTCGGCGCGTGCATTCACGTACCGCCACCGCCGTCGAACCAGATCGTGCATGTGAAAAGCGAAGTCGGCGTGAAGCTCGACGAGCTGTATCAGCCGTATTGGATCGAAGGCGTGATGCAGGTCAAACCGTCCTCCAGTGAGCTGGCCGACGCCGGCTATCAGATGGATGCCGAGAAGATTTACGTCTACGAATTGCCGGAATAGCGCTTATCACCCATTCATTGAGCTGCGTCAAAAGACCGAACGGAACGATCTTTACCATTGGATGTACAACCTTTAAACGTCCTCTGGAGCTCCCATGAACAATAAGTCTCTGCTCGGCGCGTCACTCTTCGCGCTCGCCCTCGCCGCCCCCGTTGCCCACGCTTACGAGGCCGGTGACATCCTGATTCGTGCCGGTGCGATTACCGTGAACCCGAACACAGACAGCGGCAACGTCAAAGTTGACCAGGGCCCATCGACCGGCGCCAACCTGGGCGGCAAGGCGACCTTGAGCAGCGACACGCAACTGGGTCTGAACTTCGCCTACATGTTCAGCAGCCACTGGGGTATCGAACTGCTGGCGGCCACCCCGTTCTCGCATGACGTGAAACTCAAGGGCACTTCCGTAGGCGCAGCCAACGGTAAGCTCGGCTCCCTGAAACAACTGCCGCCAACCCTGAGCGTCGTGTACTACCCGCTGGACAGCGCCTCGAAGTTCCAACCGTATGTGGGTGCCGGTATCAACTACACCTGGATCTATGACGAGAGCCTCAGCGGCAGCGCGAAACAAAGCGGTTTCAGCAACTTCAAGGCCGACAACTCCTGGGGCTGGGCCGCACAGATCGGTGCTGACTACATGATCACCGACAAGTGGATGATCAACGGCCAGGTCCGTTATATCGACATCAGCACCACGGCCACCGTGGAAAACAACGGTCTGGGCCCAGGCACTCGCGCCAAGGTCAATGTTGACGTTGATCCATTCGTTTACATGGTTGGTATCGGCTACAAGTTCTAAGCGATATTTAACAAACACCGCAAAACCAATGTGGGAGGGGGCTTGCCCCCGATAGCGGTGGCTCAGTCAATGAATCTGTTGACTGACGCCACGCTATCGGGGGCAAGCACCCTCCCACATTTTGCTTTGGGGTGTTTCAGCTACGGCGGTAGAACCGATCCAGCAACGCCGGCAACCCTGCTCGCCACGCCCGCGGCTTGATGCCGAAGGTGTGGAGGATTTTCTTGCAGGCCAGCACCGCGTGTTGTGGTTCTTCACCGGCATCCGGCCGAGCCGCATGGGCCTGGGCGGTGGGGGCTTCGATCACCAGCGCACGGAAACTGCGCGCTTCGGTGAGGATCGCCTGGCCCAGCGCCAACGGCGTGGTCGCCTCGTGACCGGCGTAGTGATAAGTGCCCCACAGCGGCGCCGCGCAGTCGAGTTGCTTGAGCACGGAGATGATCACCCGCGCCGCATCGTCCACCGGCGTCGGATTGCCGCGACGGTCATCTGCCATCAGCAGTTCTTCAGTCTGCTCGGCCCGCGCCAGGAAACGCCCGAGGGTGCCGTCGACACTGTCATCCAGCAGCCAGCCAAAGCGCAGCAACACATGCTGCGGGCAGGTGGCGCGCACGCTCTGTTCGATACGCCACAACGCCTGGCCGCGCAGGCCCAGGGGCACCGGCTCGTCCTTTTCGCTGTAGGCAGTGGCGCGGGAGCCATCGAACACGCGGTAGCTGGACGGTTGCAGCAAGGTGATGCTGTGGTGCTGACACAGTTCGGCCAGGCGTTCGATCGCCGACTCCTGGGCGGCCAGACGGCTTTCGCTGACCGTTTCGGCCTGGAACCAATCGAAATAGTAGGCGAGGTTGATCAACGCATCGGGACGGGTGTCGTCGAGCAATTGGGTAAGGCTCGCGGCATCCCAGCCGTCTTGGGGCGGTTTGGGGGCGAGGAAACCGATGTCTTCCTCTGCACCGAGGCGAATCAGCGCCTGCCCGAGGGCATTCCCGCCGCCCAACAACATAAGGCGCATTCGCATAGATTGAGCTGGCCCGGTCTGTTTGGAACGATGGTTAGTATCGACAGGCGTTTGAGCCTTGCCGTGGGTATTTGCCAGAATCGTTGCATTTTGCGGGTTTGTAGCGCAACCGTCACGGACAAAGTGCGGGCTTGCAACTTGGCCCGGGCGGTTGCATATAGGGATCATGAACCTTCCTGAAACAACCGATACGGTCTTGAACGGCTTTCACCCCGCCGTCAGCGCCTGGTTCCGCAGCACCTTCCCCTCGGTGACCCACGCCCAGGCCCAGGCGTGGCCGCTGATCCGCCAGCGCCGCTCGACGCTGATCGCCGCACCCACCGGCTCCGGCAAGACGCTGACGGCCTTCCTCGCAGTGCTCGATGACCTGGTTCATCAAGGCCTGGCCAACGGCGGGCAACTGCCGGATGAAACCCAGGTGGTGTATGTGTCGCCGCTCAAGGCGCTGTCCAACGACATCCAGATCAACCTGCAAACCCCGCTGACCGGGATCACCGCGCATTTACAGCAACTGGGCCTGCCACCGCTGGCGATCCGCACCGCCGTGCGTACCGGCGACACGCCGCAAAAAGACCGCGTGCTGATGCGCAAGCGTGCGCCGCATATTCTGGTGACCACGCCGGAATCGCTCTACGTGCTGCTGGGCTCGGACTCCGGCCGGCAGATGCTCGCCAGCACGCGCACGGTGATCGTCGATGAGATCCATGCGATCGCGGCGAGCAAACGCGGCAGTCACCTGGCCCTGAGCCTCGAACGCCTGCAAGGCTTGTGCGCCGAGCCGTTGATACGCATCGGTCTGTCGGCCACGCAAAAACCCATCGAGGCGGTGTCGCGTTTTCTGGTGGGCACGGCACGTCCGTGCGCAATCGTCGACATCGGCCATGCGCGCCCGCGTGACCTGGATATCGAAGTGCCGCCGGTGCCGCTGTCAGCGGTAATGGCCAACGACGTGTGGGAATTGGTCTACGACCGCCTCGCCGCCCTCGCCCGCGAACACCGCACCACGCTGATTTTCGTCAACACCCGGCGCCTGGCCGAACGCCTGGCGCGGCATTTGAGCGAGCGCCTGGGCAAGTCCGCCGTGGCCGCGCACCACGGCAGCCTGGCCAAGGAGTTGCGCCTGGACGCCGAACAACGGCTCAAGGCTGGCGCGCTGCAAGTGCTGATCGCCACCGCATCCCTGGAACTGGGGATCGATATCGGCGAGGTCGACCTGGTGTGCCAGATCGGCTCGCCCGGTTCCATCAATGGGTTTCTGCAAAGAGTCGGTCGCTCCGGGCACCAGGTCGGCGGCACGCCCAAGGGGCGCCTGTTCGCCACCACCCGCGATGACCTGATCGAATGCGCCGCCCTGCTCGACTGCGTGCGCCGGGGCGAGTTGGACACCCTGCACATCCCGGTCGCGCCGCTGGACGTGCTGGCCCAGCAAATCGTCGCCGAAGTCAGCGCACGGGAATGGCCGGAACAGGCGCTGCTCGAACTTATCCACCGCGCCGCGCCCTATGCCGAGCTGGATGAACGCCATTACCAGGCGCTGGTGCAGATGCTCTGCGACGGCTACAACGGCCGCCAGGGCATCCGCAGCGCCTACCTGCACCGCGACGCCGTGACCGGCACCCTGCGCGGCCGTCGGGGCGCCAGGCTGACCGCCGTGACCAGCGGCGGCACCATCCCCGACAACGCCGACTACAGCGTGTTGCTCGAGCCTCAGGGCCTGAACATCGGCAGCGTCAACGAAGACTTCGCGGTGGAAAGCATCGCCGGGGATGTCTTCCAGCTCGGTAATACGTCCTACCGGATCTTGCGGGTCGAAGCCGGCAAGGTGCGGGTCGAGGACGCCCATGGCCAGCCGCCGACCATCCCGTTCTGGCTCGGCGAAGCGCCGGGGCGCAGCCGCGAACTGTCGGCGGCGGTCGCGCGTTTGCAGGGCCAGTTGGACGAACTGCTCGGCGCCACGCCCGGCGATCTGCAACCCACCCTCGCCTGGCTCACCGACACCCTGGGCCTGAACCGCGCCAGCGCCGAGCAGATCGTGGATTACCTGGCCCGCGCGCGCCTGGCGCTCAGCGCGTTGCCGTCCCAGGACACGCTGATCATGGAGCGGTTTTTCGACGAGTCCGGCGGCACCCAACTGATCATCCACACGCCGTTCGGCAGCCGCATCAACCGCGCCTGGGGCCTGGCGCTGCGCAAGCGTTTCTGCCGCACCTTCAACTTCGAACTGCAAGCGGCGGCCAGCGAGAATGCGATCGTGCTGTCGCTGTCCACCAGCCACAGTTTCGCGCTGGATGAGGTGTGGCGTTATCTCAACAGCCAGACCGCCGAGCACCTGCTGATCCAGGCCGTGCTCGACGCGCCGTTGTTCGGCGTGCGCTGGCGCTGGAACGCCGGGGTGGCCCTGGCGTTGCCGCGTTTTACCGGCGGGCGCAAGGTGGCGCCGCAGATCCAGCGGATGAAAAGCGAAGACCTGATCGCCAGCGTGTTTCCCGACCAAATCGCGTGCCTGGAAAACCTCGCCGGCGAGCGCGAAGTACCCGACCACCCGCTGGTCGAACAAACCCTGGATGACTGCCTGCACGAAGCGATGGACAGCGACGCCTGGCTGGCCCTGTTGCGGCGCATCGAGCGCGGCGAGGTACGCCTGATCAGCCGCGACCTGCCGGCGCCCTCGCCCATGGCCGCGGAAATTCTCAGCGCGCGGCCCTACACCTTTCTCGACGACGCGCCGCTGGAAGAACGCCGCACCCAGGCCGTGCTCAACCGGCGCTGGAGCGACCCGCAGAGCACCGACGACCTTGGCGCGCTGGACGCCGACGCCATCGCCGGCGTGCGCGAAGAGGCCTGGCCGGCGCCCCATGGCCTGGATGAAATGCATGAAGCGTTGATGAGCCTGGCGTGCATCGTCGACAGCGAGGTCACGCCGCAATGGCGGCAGTGGTTGCAAACGCTGGCCAAGGGCGGACGCGCCTGTCATCTGCCCCAAGGCCAGTGGGTGGCGGTGGAACGCCTGAGTTGCTTGCGGGCGATTTACCCCAACGACTTGCCGCTGTTGCCCGGCTTCGATGAGCCCTGGACCTTCGATGACGCGCTGGTGGAAGTGCTGCGCGCGCGCCTCGGGGGGTTCGGCCCGCTGAGCCTGATCGAAATCGCCGCGCCCCTTGGGCTGCCGGTGACCGACATCGCCCAGGCCCTGGCCCGCCTGGAGCAGGAAGGCTATGTGTTGCGCGGGCGTTTCAGCCCCGGCGCCCGCGAGGAACAATGGTGCGAACGGCACCTGCTGGCGCGGATTCATCGCTACACGGTCAAGCGCCTGCGCCGGGAAATCGAGCCTGTGGCGTTGCAGGACTTCATGCGCTTTCTGTTCGATTGGCAGCACCTGTCCGACGGTACGCGTGGCCAGGGCAGCGCGATGTTGCCGCAGATCGTCGCCCAGTTCGAAGGCTACGCGGCGGCCACCTCGGCCTGGGACAGTGACTTGCTCAGCGCGCGGCTCAAGGATTACACATCAACCTGGCTCGACGACCTGTGCCGCAGCGGCAAGCTGGTGTGGACACGCCTGAGCAACAAGCCCGGCGCCACCGCCCTGCGCAGCACGCCCGTGGTGCTGCTGCCACGCAGCCAGGTGCCGCTGTGGAGCGGGCTGACCGAACAGACCGACAGCACGACGTTGTCGCCCAAGGCGCAGAAAGTCCACCAGACCCTGCGCGAACACGGCGCGTTGTTTTTCGATGAGCTGGCCCACGAAGCCCATCTGCTGCGCAGCGAGCTGGAAACGGCGCTGCAGGAGCTGGTCGGTGCCGGCCTGGTGAACGCCGACAGCTTCGCCGGGCTGCGTGCGCTGACCACACCCGCGAGTAAACGCCAGGCGCGCAGCAGCCGGCGCGGGCGCGGTGCATTCGTCGGCGGCATGGACGATGCCGGGCGCTGGGCGCTGATCCGGCGCCCGTCGACCGCCGCCGGCCCGCACTCGGCCGAAACCCTGGAGCATGTGGCGATGACCTTGCTGCGCCGCTACGGCGTGGTGTTCTGGCGACTGCTGGAGCGCGAGGCGGATTGGCTGCCAAGCTGGCGCGAACTGTTGCGCACCTTTCACCGCCTGGAGGCACGCGGGGAGATTCGCGGCGGGCGGTTCGTCAGCGGGTTGGCGGGCGAACAGTTCGCCTTGCCGGAAGCGATCCCGCTGCTGCGTGAGGTGCGGCGGCGGGCCCATGATGGAAGCCTGATCGCGGTGTGCGGGACTGATCCGCTGAACCTGGTGGGCACGCTATTGCCGGGCAGCAAAGTGCCGGCGGTGAGTGGTAACCGGATTGTGTATCGCGATGGGTTGCCAGCGGCAGTGATGGTGGCTGGCAAGCAACAGATACTGCTGGATGTGGATCAGCAGGCGGTGCAGGAGAGGCTGATCAGGCATTGAGTCGGGGTGACTTTGAAGGCCTCATCGGGGGCAAGCCCCCTCCCACACGTTGATCTGTGAACACAATCAAATGTGGGAGGGGGCTTGCCCCCGATGAGGCCAGAACATCATCAGGCCTATAGGAAGCTGACGAGGCGAGCGAGGGCGGTGACGACGAAACATTCTTCACACACCAAACCGGCTGCGATACTCGCTGGGCGCCAGGCCGGTGATTTTCTTGAAGGTGGCGCGAAACGCGCTGGGGTCCTGATAGCCCACGGTCCAGGCGATATGGTCGATGGTGCCGTTGGTGAACTCGAGCATTTGCCGGGCTTTGCCCACTCGCAGGTGCTGGCAGTATTCGGTGGGTTTCAAACCCGTCGCGCCGCGAAAGCGCCGCAGGAACGTGCGTTCTTCGAGGCCGGCTTCCTGCGCCATCGCCGCCACCGAGACATCCACCGCGCCACTGGCTTGCAACCAGTGCTGCACTTTCAGGATCGCGCCGTCGCCATGCCCGAGAATCGGCGCAAAGTTGCTGCCGCACTGGCTGGCGCTGTCGCTGTGTTCGATCACCAGAAAGCGCGCCGTGTCCGCCGCAACGCTCGGCCCCATGAGGCGGTCGACCAGGCGCAGGCCCAGTTCGGACCACGCCATCAGCCCGGCGGTGGTGATCAGGTCGCCGTCATCGACGATCGGTTTATCCGCTTCCAGACGCACCGCGGGGTAATGCTCTGCGAACGTACTGGCGGAAGACCAATGGGTGGTGGCGCTGCGCCCGTCCAGCAAACCACTGCGCGCCAGCATGATCGAGCCGATGCACACGCCACCGAGCACGGTGCCCGCCGCGTGTTGTTGGCGTAGCCATTGCAACAACGCGGGTGGCGTCTGTTGCTCGGTGAATTCGCCAATCGACGGTGGTACCAGCACGGCCATCAGCGGTTGGCCGGGGCCGGGATGGCTGGCGAATACGCGCGCGGGCGTACCATCTGCCGCCACCTGCCAATGGCTGACCCGCAGCAGCGGCAATTGCGCGGATTGGTGCGCGGCGGCGATCCGGTTGGCCACCCCGAACAGATCGGTCAGGCCATGCACCGCCGCCAGTTGCGCGCCCTGATAGATCAACACACCCAACTCGATGATCGAGCGTTCCACGGCCATTGTCAGTTTTCCCCCTGTTATTGTCGGTGCAGCCAATCCCCGGTCGGTGCGCCAGCTAAGATACTGGCGCCCATCAACCCATCACGAGGCAACACACATGGCCAAGCAAGCGCTCATCCTAATCGATATCCAGAACGACTACTTCCCCCAAGGCAAGTGGCCGCTCGACGGCGTGGAAGCCGCGGCAGACAAGGCCGCGCAGGCGCTGCAGGCATTTCGCCAGGCGGGCGATGCGGTGATTCATGTGCGCCATGAGTTCACCTCGGAAGATGCGCCGTTCTTCACCCCAGGCTCCGAAGGCGCGCATCTGCACCCCAAGGTGCTGAACGAAGGCAGTGAGCCGGTGGTGCTTAAACATTTCGTGAATGCGTTTCGCGAAACCCAGCTGCGCACCGTGCTGGAACAACGCAGCATCACTGACCTGGTGGTGGTCGGCAGCATGAGCCATATGTGCATCGACGCCGTGGTACGGGCGGCGGCGGACCTCGGTTACAAGGTCACCGTGCTCCATGACGCCTGCGCCACGCGGGATCAGGAGTTCAACGGGCAAGTGATTCCGGCGGCGCAGGTGCATGGGGCGTATATGGCGTCGTTGGCATTTGGGTATGCGAGCGTGGTGTCGACGCAGGAATACTTGCAGGCGCAAGCGGCGGCGGCCTGACCGCCACGTGCGGGCGTGGGGCTAGCGGGTTGCGATGATGAACAGGCGCGGGAAAGGCAGCAGCACGGTGCCATCAGCCAGGGCCGGATAAGCCTGGGTAATTCGCGCCTGATAGTCCTGTAGGAAGGCGGCTTTTTCGTCGTCACTCAACGGTGCGAGGAACGGCCGCAATGCCGAGGCCTTGAACCACTCCACCACAGCCGCGTGATCCGCCAGCGGGTGCAGGTAGGTGGTGCGCCACACGTCGACGGCGCTGCAGTGTTTGCTCAGCAGTTCGTAGTAATAGCTCGCCGTGTGCCGTTCATTGTGTTTGACCGCGCCGATCCTGGCGGACCATGGGCCATCGGCGGCGACTTCACGCGCCAGCCGATGGGCGGGCTCGTCGAGGTTGTCCGGGGTTTGCACCGCCAGGGTTCCGCCGGAGGTCAACTGGCTGACCAGGTGCGGGTAAAGCGTGGCGTGGTCCGGCAGCCATTGCAGGGAAGCATTCGCCAGGATCACATCGAACGGTTGCGCCGGGCTCCAGGCGCCGATATCCGCCCGTTCGAAGTTCAGCGTCGGCAGGCGCTTGCGGGCGTCGGCCAGCATGTCGTCGGAGCTGTCCATGCCGGTGACGCGAGCCTGCGGAAAACGTTCGGCCAACACTTGCGTGGAATTACCGGGGCCGCAGCCCAGGTCGACGGCAGTTTGCACCGCGGTATTGGGAATGGCCGCGACCAGATCACGGACGGGGCGTGTGCGCTGTTGTTCGAACAGCGTGTATTGCTTGGCGGACCAGGTCATCGCGGCGTTCCTTGTGTTTAAAGGTTGGCCACAGCCTAAATCGTGTGAGCCGCGAGAACAAACGCCAGGGATCACCTCACCATCGGAAGATGCCAACGCCCTTACGCAGCGCGCGCAAAACCGAACTAAGATCAGATTAGACCTGCACGAGCCAAGTCCTCTGCGGGTCGTTAATACCCATGCCAGCGTAGTGTCTACGGACGGTTTTCTGGCCTTCACCGCCAAGTCTGTACACGTCAATGGAGCTACGCCATGACTTATCTGACAACTCGCGAAGGCAACGAGCTTTACTATAAGGACTGGGGCAGCGGCCAGCCTGTTATGTTCTGCCACGGCTGGCCACTGAACAGCGACAGCTGGGAATCGCAAATGCTGCATTTCGCCAACAACGGTTTTCGCGCCATCGCGCATGACCGCCGAGGGCATGGCCGCTCAAGCCAGCCGTGGGGCGGCAATGACATGGACCACTACGCGGACGACCTGGCGGAACTGATTGAGCACCTGAATCTGAGCAACGTGATCCTCTTCGGTTTTTCCACCGGAGGCGGTGAAGTTGCACGCTATATCGCTCGTCATGGCACTTCGCGCGTGGCCAAAGCCGGCTTGATCTGCGCGGTAACGCCATTGATGCTGAAAACCCCCAGTAACCCCCAAGGGACGCCGATCGAAGTTTTTGACGGGATGCGTGCCGACTCTATTGCCAACCGTTCGCAGCTCTACCTTGATCTGGCCAGCGGCCCTTTCTATGGATTCAACCGGGTAGGCGTCAAACCCTCGCAAGGCTTGATCAATTCATTCTGGATGCAGGGTGTAATGGGAGGGCACAAAAATACCTTCGACAGCATCAAGGCATTTTCTGAAACCGACTTTCGGGATGACCTGAAGCATTTCAATATCCCCACGCTCATTATCCATGGGGGCGACGATCAGATCGTGCCGATCCAGGCGTCAGCCTTGGAAAGCAAACGCCTCATTCCAGACGCCCAGTTGTTGGTGTATTCAGGCGCCCCTCATGGGTTGACCGACACTCACAAGCAGCGGGTCAACGCCGATATGTTGCGCTTCGCGCAGTTTTAGACGATGTAAGGCGCATAAAAAACCGCGCGGCCTTGTCGGCGGCGCGGTTTTTTTAGTTTGCTGCGGGGTGCGCTGGTATGGCCTAGAACGGAATATCGTCATCAAAGCTGTCGAAATCCGCAGCTGGTTGCGGAGCGGCCTGCTGTGGCGCTGGGCGCGACTCACGCTGTGGTTGCTGGCTTGGCTGCGGACGCGACTGCTGTGGACGCGGTGCCGAGTTGGACATGCCGCCCTGGCCCTGTTGGTCGCCCTGTGGACGGCCGCCGAGCAGTTGCATGGTGCCTTGCATGTCGACCACGATTTCAGTGGTGTAACGCTTGATGCCGTCTTTTTCCCACTCGCGGGTCTGCAGTTTGCCTTCGATGTAGACCTGCGAACCTTTGCGCAGGTATTCACCGGCGATCTCTGCCACTTTGCCGAACATCGACACACGGTGCCATTCGGTTTTCTCGACCTTCTGGCCGGTCTGCTTGTCGGTCCACTGTTCGCTGGTCGCCAGACTCAGGTTGGTCACGGCGTTACCGTTAGGCAAGTAGCGAACTTCGGGATCCTGGCCGCATGTACCGACCAATATGACTTTGTTAACCCCACGGGCCATAACGTTCTCCTAAGCTGGGCGCGCTGTCGGCACTGGGTTGACCAGTTGCTCGAGCGTCGCGCGATCCAATAATTCGGTGTCCAATTTGATGTAGATGGCGGCTTCTTCAGCAATAACCACAGCATCGGTAACCCCTGTAACGGCCTTAAGGCGCTCGGCCAAGCCAGCTTCGCGTATCGCTTCAGGCGATAACGGCAAGCGCAGACTCGTCACATAGGGAGGTTCGCGCATGGTAACAGCAAAGGCTAGCCAGAGGGCAGCCAGACCTGCGCATCCGAGGAACACAACCGACAAACCGCCGTGCTGGAACATCCAGCCACCCATGATGCCGCCCAGTGCAGAGCCCAGGAACTGGCTGGTGGAATACACCCCCATCGCCGTGCCCTTGCCGCCGGCCGGTGAAACTTTACTGATCAGCGAAGGCAGCGAAGCCTCCAGCAGGTTGAACGCGGTGAAGAACACCACCGTACCGATTACCAGCGCCCGCAGGCTGTCGCCGAACTGCCAGAAGAATAGCTCAGTGAGCATCAGCGTCACGACGGCGCCGAGCAAAATTCGTTTCATTTTGCGTTTCTTCTCGCCATAGATGATGAACGGGATCATGGCGAAGAATGAAATCAGCAGCGCGGTCAGGTAGACCCACCAGTGTTGTTCCTTGGGCAACCCGGCTTTTTGCACCAGGGCCAGGGGCAAGGCCACGAAGCTGCACATCAGCATCGCGTGCAACACGAAGATACCCAAATCCAGGCGCAGCAGGTCCGGGTGCTTGAGGGTCGGCAGCAGCGCCTGGCGCGCGACGCCGGATTCACGGTGCTGCAGAGTGCCGGTGGAACGCGGCACCATGAAGGCCACGATCACGATACCGAACAACGCCATGCCGCCGGTGGCCAGGAACAGCCCGTGCAAACCGAAGGCGCGGGTCAGCAACGGGCCGACCACCATCGCGACGGCGAACGACAGGCCGATGGTCATGCCGATCATGGCCATGGCCTTGGTGCGGTGTTGTTCGCGGGTCAGGTCCGACAGCAAGGCCATGACCGCTGCGGAAATCGCGCCGGCGCCCTGTAGGACACGCCCGGCAATCACGCCCCAGATCGAATCGGACTGGGCCGCGAGTACGCTGCCGAGGGCAAACACGATCAACCCGAGGTAGATCACCGGGCGGCGGCCGATGCGGTCGGAAATGATCCCGAACGGAATCTGGAAAATTGCCTGGGTCAGGCCATAAGCGCCAATGGCCAGGCCGATCAGGGCGGGGGTCGCGCCTGCGAGATCCATCCCGTAGGTCGCCAGCACCGGCAACACCATGAACATGCCAAGCATACGGAAGGCGAACACCAGGGCCAGACCGCTTGCTGCTCGGGTCTCGCCGCTACTCATGCGTTCGCTGTGGGGATCGTGCATGGAAAAACCTCGTGTGAACCGGCGGCGATTCTACCAGTCCCATCGATTGAGAGGGTATATGCGGCGGTTTGCCGCGCAGGTTTCATGTAAGGCTGCACCTGGCACCTTGACAGTGTATATTCATCCAGTCTTTAGCCGTATACTCCGGCATTATTTACGCCCGCCGTGCGAGGCCATCTTGGACAAGATCCTGATTCGTGGGGCTAGAACCCACAACCTGAAGAACATCGACCTGACCCTGCCCCGGGACAAACTGATCGTCATCACCGGTTTGTCCGGGTCCGGCAAATCGTCGCTGGCGTTCGACACGCTGTACGCCGAAGGCCAGCGGCGCTATGTCGAGTCGCTGTCGGCCTATGCCCGCCAGTTTCTGTCGATGATGGAAAAGCCCGACGTCGACACCATCGAAGGCCTGTCGCCGGCAATTTCCATCGAGCAGAAGTCGACTTCCCACAACCCGCGCTCCACCGTGGGCACCATCACCGAGATCTACGACTACCTGCGCCTGCTGTATGCGCGCGTCGGTATCCCGCGCTGCCCGGACCACGACATCCCGCTGGAAGCCCAGACCGTCAGCCAGATGGTCGACCTGGTGCTGGCCCAGCCGGAAGGCGCCAAGCTGATGCTGCTGGCGCCGGTGATTCGCGAGCGCAAGGGTGAACACCTTTCAGTGTTTGAAGAACTGCGCGCGCAAGGTTTCGTGCGTGCGCGGATCAACGGCAAGCTGTACGAGCTGGACGAAGCGCCGAAGCTCGACAAGCAGAAGAAGCACTCGATCGATGTCGTGGTCGACCGCTTCAAAGTACGCGCCGACTTGCAGCAGCGCCTGGCGGAATCCTTCGAGACAGCCCTGAAGCTGGCGGACGGTATCGCCCTGGTCGCGCCGATGGACGACGAACCGGGCGAAGAGATCATCTTCTCCGCACGCTTTGCCTGCCCGATCTGTGGCCACGCCATCAGCGAGCTGGAACCCAAGCTGTTTTCCTTCAACAACCCGGCCGGCGCCTGCCCGACCTGCGATGGCCTGGGCGTGAAGCAGTTTTTCGATATCAAGCGCCTGGTCAATGGCGAGCTGACGCTGGCGGAAGGTGCGATACGCGGCTGGGACAGGCGTAACGTCTATTACTTCCAGATGCTCGGCTCATTGGCCTCGCACTATAAGTTCAGCCTGGAAGTACCGTTCAACCAACTGCCGGCGGATCAGCAGAAGGTCATTCTCAACGGCAGCGGTTCGCAGAACGTCGACTTCAAATACCTCAACGACCGTGGCGATATCGTCAAGCGCTCGCATCCGTTCGAAGGCATCGTGCCCAACCTCGAACGCCGCTACCGCGAGACCGAGTCGGCGAGCGTGCGGGAAGAACTGGCCAAGTTCCTCAGCACCCAGCCCTGCCCGGATTGCCGAGGCACCCGCCTGCGCCGTGAGGCGCGGCACGTATGGGTTGGCGAGAAGACCCTGCCGGCGGTGACCAACCTTCCGATTGGCGACGCCTGTGAATATTTCGGCGTACTCAAGCTGACCGGACGCCGTGGGGAGATTGCCGACAAGATCCTCAAGGAGATTCGCGAGCGCCTGCAGTTCCTGGTCAACGTCGGCCTGGATTACCTGTCGCTGGACCGCAGCGCCGATACCTTGTCGGGCGGTGAAGCCCAGCGCATCCGCCTGGCCAGCCAGATCGGCGCCGGTCTGGTGGGCGTGTTGTATATCCTCGATGAGCCGTCGATTGGCTTGCACCAGCGCGATAACGATCGCCTCCTGGGCACGCTGAAACACCTGCGGGACATCGGCAACACGGTGATCGTGGTCGAGCACGACGAAGACGCGATTCGCCTGGCCGATTATGTGGTCGATATCGGCCCGGGCGCTGGCGTGCATGGTGGGCATATCGTCGCCCAAGGCACGCCTGCCGAGGTGATGGCTCATCCAGACTCGCTGACCGGCAAGTACCTGTCCGGGCGCGTGAGGATTGAAGTGCCGTCCAAGCGCACGCCACGCAACAAGAAGATGGCGTTGCACCTCAAGGGCGCGCGCGGCAACAACCTGCGCAATGTCGACTTGGAAATTCCGCTGGGTCTGTTGACCTGCGTGACGGGTGTTTCCGGCTCGGGCAAGTCGACGCTGATCAACAACACGCTGTTCCCGTTGAGCGCCACCGCCCTGAACGGCGCGACCACGCTGGAAGCGGCTGCACATGACAGCATCAAGGGCCTGGAGCTCCTCGACAAAGTGGTCGATATCGACCAGAGCCCGATTGGCCGTACCCCCCGCTCCAACCCGGCGACCTATACCGGGCTGTTCACGCCCATTCGCGAGTTGTTCGCCGGCGTGCCGGAATCCCGCTCGCGGGGCTACGGGCCGGGCCGGTTCTCGTTCAACGTCAAGGGCGGGCGCTGCGAAGCGTGCCAGGGCGATGGCTTGATCAAGGTGGAGATGCACTTCCTGCCGGACATCTACGTGCCGTGCGATGTGTGCAAGAGCAAGCGCTACAACCGCGAAACCCTTGAGATCAAATACAAGGGCAAGAACATCCACGAAACCCTGGAGATGACCATCGAGGAAGCGCGGGTGTTCTTCGACGCGGTTCCGGCGTTGGCGCGCAAGCTGCAGACGCTGATGGATGTGGGCTTGTCGTACATCAAGCTGGGGCAATCGGCGACCACGCTGTCCGGTGGTGAAGCGCAACGGGTCAAGCTGTCCCGTGAGCTGTCCAAGCGCGATACCGGTAAAACCCTGTATATCCTCGATGAGCCGACCACGGGCCTGCACTTCGCGGACATTCAGCAATTGCTGGATGTGTTGCACCGCCTGCGTGACCACGGCAACACCGTGGTGGTGATCGAGCACAACCTGGATGTGATCAAGACCGCCGACTGGCTGGTCGACCTCGGGCCGGAAGGCGGTTCCAAGGGCGGTCAGATCATCGCGGTAGGTACACCGGAGCAGGTCTCCGAGATGCCGCAATCGCACACGGGTTACTACTTGAAACCGTTGCTCGCGCGCGACCGGGCCTGATTTATCCGGCCCAATAAAAAGCCCCTGTCACTTCAACGGTGACAGGGGCTTTTTTACAGCCGGGAATCAGAACTGCGATTGCAGGTAATTCTCCAGGCCGACCAGCTTGATCAGGCCCAGCTGCTTTTCCAGCCAGTAGGTGTGATCTTCTTCGGTATCGGCCAACTGCACGCGCAGAATTTCACGGGTGACATAGTCGTTGTGCTGCTCGCACAGCTCGATGCCCTTGCACAGCGCGGCACGGACCTTGTTCTCGAGGCGCAGGTCAGCGGCGAGCATCTCAGGCACCGTTGTGCCTACGTCCAAGTCGTCGGGACGCATGCGTGGCGTGCCTTCGAGCATCAGGATACGGCGCATCAGCGCGTCGGCGTGCTGGGTCTCTTCTTCCATCTCGTGGTTGATACGCTCGTAGAGCTCGGTAAAGCCCCAGTCTTCGTACATACGCGAATGGATGAAATATTGGTCACGAGCCGCGAGTTCGCCCGTCAGCAACGTGTTGAGGTAATCGATTACGTCGGGGTGACCTTGCATCGCCCTACATCTCCCTGCTTGAAAGTCTTTAGTTTGAACCATGCTGACCCATAGGTCACGGAGCCAACGGCAGAAAAGTGAAGATTTCCTGAGAAAAGCGGCTGAATTAACGCAAAAACCGCCCAAATGAGGGCGGTTCTGCTTATCGTTTAGAGTCAGTTAATCGATACACCCAGCGCCTTTGCGATTGCTTCTCCATAAGCCGGATCGGCTTTGAAGAAGTGCTGCAACTGACGCTGGACCACATCACTGGAAACCCCCGCCATGGCGCCGGCGATGTTGCCGGTGAGCAAGGCTTTCTGCTCATCGTTCATCAGGCGGAACAGCGCACCGGCGTGGCTGTAATAGTCGGTGTCTTCGCGGTGATCGTAACGATCCGCGGCACCGCTCAGGGCCAATGCGGGCTCGGCGTACTGTGGCGCTTGTTTCGGCGCGTCGGCGTAGCTGTTTGGCTCATAGTTGGGCGCCCCACCGCCGTTGCTGCCGAAGGCCATCGAGCCATCACGCTGGTAGCTGTTGACCGGGCTACGTGGGGCATTCACCGGCAATTGCTGGTGGTTGGTGCCGATACGGTAGCGGTGGGCATCTGCGTAAGCGAAGACGCGACCTTGCAGCATGCGGTCCGGCGACAGGCCAACACCCGGGACCATGTTGCTCGGGCCGAACGCCGCTTGTTCCACTTCGGCGAAGTAGTTCTGCGGATTACGGTTGAGCTCCAGTTCACCGACTTCGATCAGCGGGAACTCCTTCTGCGACCAGGTTTTGGTCACGTCAAAGGGGTTCTCGTAATGTGCGTTGGCCTGGGCCTCGGTCATGATCTGAATGCAGACGCGCCATTTCGGGAAATCCCCGCGCTCGATCGCACCAAACAGATCGCGCTGTGCGTAATCAGGGTCGGTACCGGCCAAACGTGCCGCCTCGGCCGGTGCCAGGTTCTTGATGCCTTGCTTGGTCTTGTAGTGCCACTTCACCCAGTGCCGCTCGCCCTTGGCGTTGATCAAGCTGTAGGTGTGGCTACCGAAGCCGTGCATGTGGCGGTAACCGTCAGGGATACCACGATCGGAAAACAGGATGGTGACCTGGTGCAGCGCCTCCGGGGAGTGCGACCAGAAATCCCACATCATCTGCGCGCTTTTCAGATTGCTTTGCGGCAGGCGTTTTTGAGTGTGGATGAAATCAGGGAACTTGAGTGGGTCGCGGATGAAGAACACCGGGGTGTTGTTACCGACGATGTCCCAGTTGCCTTCTTCGGTGTAGAACTTCAAGGCAAAGCCACGAGGGTCGCGCTCGGTATCCGCCGAACCACGTTCGCCACCGACCGTGGAGAAACGCAGAAAGGTCGGCGTTTGTTTACCAACGGCCTCGAACAGCTTGGCGCTGGTGTACTGAGTAATGTCCCGGGTGACGGTGAACGTGCCGTAAGCACCCGAACCTTTGGCGTGTACGCGACGCTCAGGGATGTTTTCGCGGTTGAAGTGAGCGAGCTTCTCGATCAGGTGAAAATCATCGAGCAACAACGGGCCACGCGGGCCGGCGGAACGGGAGTTCTGGTTGTCCGCCACGGGAGCGCCGCTGGCGGTGGTAAGAATTTTGTTCTGGCTCATGTTCAATCTTCCTCAGGTCGGACTTGGAACTGCCGGCTAATCGGCTTGCAGTGAGTATTGATCATCAACATGACGTCTACAAATTCATTAAATTGTGGACATCAATAGAAAATTACTACCAATACACCCGACGCCCATAATGCCGCGGCCAGATCGATGCACGCTTGTATCCATGGCGCTTTTCTTACGCGCACAAAAAACCGGGCGCTAGGCCCGGTTCTTCGTTACAGACTGTCGTCTTACTCGGCGCTTACAGCTTCGCCGGCAGTAGCACGATCAACCAACTCGACATACGCCATAGGCGCGTTGTCGCCAGCGCGGAAACCGCACTTGAGGATGCGCAGGTAGCCACCCTCACGGGTAGCGTAACGCTTGCCCAGGTCGTTGAAGAGCTTACCAACGATAGCTTTCGAACGAGTACGGTCGAAGGCCAGACGGCGGTTAGCCAGGCTGTCTGTCTTAGCCAAAGTGATCAGCGGCTCAGCAACGCGACGCAGTTCTTTAGCTTTCGGCAGTGTAGTTTTGATCAGCTCGTGCTCGAACAGCGACACCGCCATGTTTTGGAACATGGCCTTACGGTGCGAGCTGGTACGGCTCAGGTGACGTCCACTTTTACGATGACGCATGGTTCATTCCTTACCAAACTCACGTTCGGTGATTACGACGATCAGGCAGTCGCCTTGTCGTCCTTCTTAAGACTTGCAGGCGGCCAGTTGTCGAGGCGCATGCCGAGGGACAGACCGCGGGAGGCCAGAACGTCCTTGATTTCAGTCAAGGATTTCTTGCCCAGGTTCGGAGTCTTCAACAGTTCTACTTCGGTACGCTGAATCAGGTCGCCGATGTAGTAAATGTTTTCCGCCTTAAGGCAGTTAGCCGAACGTACAGTCAGTTCCAGATCGTCAACCGGGCGAAGCAGGATCGGATCGATCTCGTCTTCCTGCTCGATTACCACTGGTTCGCTGTCGCCTTTGAGGTCGACGAACGCAGCCAACTGCTGTTGCAGAATGGTTGCAGCGCGACGGATAGCCTCTTCAGGGTCCAGAGTACCGTTGGTTTCCAGATCAATAACCAGCTTGTCCAGGTTAGTACGCTGCTCGACACGGGCGTTTTCCACCACGTATGCGATACGGCGAACCGGGCTGAACGAAGAGTCAAGCTGCAAGCGACCAATGCTGCGGCTTTCGTCTTCATCGCTCTGACGCGAGTCGGCCGGTTCATAACCACGACCACGAGCTACAGTGAGCTTCATGTTCAGGGCGCCGTTAGACGCCAGGTTAGCGATTACGTGATCGGGGTTAACGATCTCGACATCATGATCCAGCTGAATATCGGCAGCGGTAACCACCCCCGAACCCTTCTTCGACAAGGTCAGCGTAACTTCGTCACGGCCGTGCAGCTTGATAGCCAGACCTTTAAGGTTCAACAGGATTTCAATTACGTCTTCCTGTACACCTTCGATGGCGCTGTACTCGTGGAGCACACCGTCAATCTCGGCCTCGACTACTGCACAGCCGGGCATTGAGGACAACAGGATGCGGCGCAGCGCGTTGCCCAGGGTGTGGCCAAAACCACGCTCGAGAGGCTCGAGTGTGATTTTGGCGCGGGTTGGACTGACAACCTGCACATCAATGTGGCGGGGTGTCAGGAACTCATTTACCGAAATCTGCATGGATGCACCTATTTTCTAGCCCTTACTTGGAGTAGAGCTCGACAATCAGGCTTTCGTTGATGTCGGCGGACAGATCACTGCGAGCTGGAACGTTCTTGAAAACGCCCGACTTCTTCTCAGTGTCTACTTCTACCCATTCTACGCGGCCACGTTGGGCACACAGATCGAGAGCTTGGACAATGCGAAGTTGGTTTTTTGCTTTCTCGCGAACAGCGACCACGTCACCAGCACGAACCTGGTAGGACGGAACGTTTACGGTCTGGCCGTTAACGCTGATCGACTTGTGCGATACCAGCTGACGGGATTCGGCACGAGTAGAACCAAAGCCCATACGGTATACAACGTTGTCCAGACGGCATTCGAGCAGTTGCAGCAGGTTTTCACCGGTTGCACCTTTCTTGCCAGCAGCTTCTTTGTAGTAGCCGCTGAACTGACGCTCGAGAACGCCGTAGATACGACGGACCTTCTGCTTTTCACGCAGTTGGGTGCCGTAATCGGACTGGCGACCGCGGCGTTGGCCGTGGATACCAGGTGCTGCTTCAATGTTGCACTTCGATTCGATCGCGCGCACGCCGCTCTTCAGGAAGAGATCGGTGCCTTCGCGACGAGCGAGTTTGCATTTTGGACCAATGTAACGAGCCATTCTTTACAATCTCCTGGATTACACGCGGCGCTTCTTCGGCGGACGGCACCCGTTGTGCGGGATTGGCGTCACGTCGGTGATGCTGGCGATCTTATAGCCACAGCCGTTCAAAGCACGGACAGCGGACTCACGACCTGGACCTGGACCTTTGACGTTAACGTCGAGGTTTTTCAGGCCGTATTCCAGCGCAGCTTGACCAGCACGTTCAGCAGCTACTTGAGCAGCGAACGGGGTGGACTTGCGGGAACCGCGGAAACCCGAACCACCGGAGGTAGCCCAAGAAAGCGCGTTACCTTGACGGTCGGTGATGGTCACGATGGTGTTGTTAAAAGAAGCATGGATGTGGGCGATGCCATCAACCACTGTCTTTTTAACTTTTTTACGAGGACGAGCAGCAGGTTTTGCCATGATAATTTTCCTGTCGATTCGCGGGGGCGATTACTTGCGGATCGGCTTACGCGGACCTTTACGGGTACGCGCGTTAGTCTTGGTACGCTGACCGCGTACTGGAAGACCACGACGATGACGCAGACCGCGATAGCAACCGAGGTCCATCAAACGCTTGATTTTCATGTTGATTTCGCGACGCAGGTCACCTTCAGTGGTGAACTTCGCCACTTCGCCACGCAGCAATTCAACCTGCTCGTCGCTCAGATCCTTGATCTTAGCGGCTGGGTTTACCCCAGCGACCGCGCAAATTTTCTGCGCAGTAGTGCGACCAACACCATAGATGTAGGTCAGCGAGATAACAGTGTGCTTGTTATCTGGAATGTTAACGCCTGCAATACGGGCCATTCAGTGGGACTCCAATTGACAGCTACCTACGCCCCGGAAGCCAAGAAATAGGGCGCGAGATAATATCGCTGTAATAACAAATAATCAACCCGGCAGCGCACTAGCTGCCGGGCTTCAAGCGGATCACACTCAGCCTTGGCGCTGTTTGTGACGCGGTTCCGCGCTGCAAATTACTCGAACAACACCTTCGCGGCGAATAATCTTGCAGTTACGGCACAGCTTTTTCACCGATGCACGAACTTTCATCACCAACTCCTCGAACCTTATGGGTACTCAGCGCAACATGCCGCTGCCGTAACCCTTCAGGTTGGCTTTCTTCATCAGGGATTCGTACTGGTGCGAAACGAGGTGCGATTGTACTTGGGACATGAAGTCCATCACAACCACGACCACGATCAGCAACGAGGTCCCGCCAAGGTAGAACGGAACGTTTGCTGCAACCACCAGGAACTGGGGCAACAAGCACACGGCCGTCATATATAGAGCACCGAACAGGGTCAAACGAGTCAGAACGCCATCAATGTAGCGTGCAGACTGCTCACCTGGACGGATGCCCGGAATAAAGGCACCGGACTTCTTCAGGTTTTCCGCTACGTCTTTCGGATTGAACATCAACGCCGTATAGAAGAAGCAGAAGAAAATAATCCCTGCACTAAACAGCAGAATATTCAACGGCTGACCAGGAGCGATCGACTGAGAGAGGTCCTGCAGCCAGCCCATGTTTTCAGACTGACCAAACCAGGTACCCAACGAAGCCGGAAACAGCAAGATGCTGCTCGCGAAAATCGCCGGAATAACACCGGCCATATTCACTTTCAGCGGCAAGTGGCTGGTCTGCGCGGCAAAGACCTTGCGGCCCTGCTGACGCTTGGCGTAGTGAACAGCAATACGACGCTGGCCACGCTCAATGAACACCACAAAACCGATAATCGCTACTGCCAGCAAACCGATGGCGACCAGGGCGAAAATGTTGATATCACCCTGACGTGCAGACTCGAAAGACTGCCCGATCGCTCTCGGAAGACCGGCGACGATACCTGCGAAAATCAACATCGAGATACCGTTACCAACACCACGCTCAGTAATCTGCTCACCCAGCCACATCATGAACATCGCACCAGCCACAAACGTGGATACCGCGACGAAATGGAAGCCAAAGTCACCAGTGAACGCAACACCCTGCCCCGCCAGGCCAACGGACATGCCGATAGCTTGAACCAGGGCGAGGATGACAGTGCCGTAGCGGGTGTACTGGCTAATCTTGCGACGGCCAGCTTCACCTTCCTTCTTCAACTGCTCCAGCTGCGGGCTGACGGCGGTCATCAGTTGCATGATGATCGATGCCGAAATGTACGGCATGATCCCCAGTGCAAAGATGCTCATCCGTTCCAGCGCGCCGCCGGAAAACATGTTGAACAAGCTAAGAATGGTCCCCTCATTCTGTCGAAACAGGTCTGCGAGTCGGTCCGGGTTGATACCTGGAACCGGGATGTGTGCGCCTATTCGGTAGACGATAATCGCCAGGAACAGAAAACGCAGACGAGCCCAAAGTTCAGACATACCGCCTTTGCCGAGCGCTGAGAGAGCACCTTGCTTAGCCATTTATTCCTCGAACTTGCCGCCAGCTGCTTCGATAGCCGAACGCGCACCTTTGGTGGCGCCGATTCCCTTGCCGATAGTGACAGCGCGAGTCACTTCACCGGACAGCATGATTTTCACACGCTGTACGTTGACGTTGATCACGTTGGCATCTTTCAGGGTCTGCACAGTAACGATGTCGCCTTCCACTTTAGCCAGCTCGGACAGACGCACTTCTGCGCGGTCCATGGCTTTCAGGGATACGAAACCGAACTTAGGCAGGCGACGATGCAGCGGCTGTTGACCGCCTTCAAAGCCTGGAGCAATGGTGCCACCGGAGCGGGAGGTTTGACCTTTGTGGCCACGGCCACCAGTCTTACCCAAACCGCTACCGATACCACGGCCCGGACGATGCTTTTCGCGACGGGAACCCGGCGCTGGACTCAGATCATTGAGTTTCATCGATTAACCCTCGACACGCAGCATGTAGTAAGCCTTGTTGATCATCCCGCGATTCTCGGGAGTATCCTGGACTTCTACAGTGTGACCGATGCGACGCAGACCCAAACCCTTAACGCACAATTTGTGGTTAGGGATGCGGCCGGTCATGCTTTTGATCAGCGTTACTTTAACGGTAGCCATGATCAGAAGATCTCCTTGACGCTTTTGCCACGCTTGGCGGCAATGGATTCAGGAGACTGCATTGCTTTCAAACCCTTGAAAGTGGCGTGAACCACGTTTACTGGGTTAGTCGAGCCGTAGCACTTGGCCAGAACGTTCTGAACGCCAGCAACTTCGAGGACAGCACGCATAGCGCCGCCAGCGATGATACCGGTACCTTCAGAAGCAGGCTGCATGTACACCTTCGAAGCGCCATGGGCGGACTTCATTGCGTACTGCAGAGTGGTGCCGTTCAGATCAACTTGGATCATGTTGCGACGAGCAGCTTCCATTGCCTTCTGGATCGCAGCAGGCACTTCACGTGACTTGCCACGGCCGAAGCCAACGCGCCCTTTACCATCACCCACCACGGTCAACGCGGTGAAAGTGAAGATACGGCCGCCTTTAACGGTTTTGGCTACGCGGTTAACTTGAACCAGCTTCTCAATGTAGCCTTCGTCGCGCTTTTGGTCGTTATTTGACATAACTTAGAACTCCAGCCCAGCTTCACGAGCAGCATCAGCCAGCGCCTTGACGCGACCGTGATACTTGAAGCCAGAGCGGTCGAAAGCCACCTGCGAGACGCCAGCGGCTTTAGCACGCGTAGCGACCAGCTGGCCAACCTTAGTGGCCGCGTCGATGTTGCCGGTGGCACCATCACGCAGTTCTTTATCCAAAGTCGAGGCGCTTGCCAGGACTTTGTTGCCGTCGGCCGAGATGACCTGGGCGTAGATGTGCTGCGACGAGCGGAACACGCAGAGACGCACGACTTCGAGTTCGTGCATTTTCAGGCGTGCTTTGCGAGCGCGACGCAGTCGAGTAACTTTTTTGTCGGTCATTTGCTATGCCCTACTTCTTCTTGGCTTCTTTACGACGGACGACTTCGTCCGCGTAGCGCACACCTTTGCCTTTGTACGGCTCTGGTGGACGGAAGTCGCGGATCTCAGCGGCCACCTGACCTACCAGCTGCTTATCGATGCCCTTGATCAGGATATCGGTTTGGCTAGGGGTCTCAGCGGTGATGCCTTCCGGCAGTTCGTAATCCACTGGGTGCGAGAAGCCAAGGGCCAGGTTCAAAACCGTGCCTTTTGCTTGCGCTTTGTAACCAACACCGACCAGCTGGAGCTTACGCTCGAAGCCTTGGCTTACGCCTTGGACCATGTTGTTTACCAACGCACGCGTGGTACCGGCCATTGCGCGAGTTTGTTGATCGCCATTGCGAGCAGCGAAACGCAGCTCACCAGCTTCTTCAACGATCTCAACGGACGAATGGATGTTCAGTTCAAGAGTACCCTTGGCACCCTTCACCGAAAGCTGTTGGCCTGCGAATTTTACTTCGACACCGGCTGGCAGCTTAACGGGGTTCTTAGCGACGCGAGACATGCTTATCCCCCCTTAGAACACAGTGCAAAGAACTTCGCCGCCGACACCGGCAGCGCGCGCAGCACGATCCGTCATCACACCTTTGTTGGTGGAGACGATAGACACGCCAAGACCGCCACGAACTTTCGGCAGATCTTCAACGGACTTGTACTGACGCAGGCCTGGACGGCTAACGCGCTTCACTTCCTCGATGACCGGACGGCCTTCGAAGTACTTCAGCTCGATGGACAGCAGTGGTTTGATTTCGCTGCTGATCTGATAACCCGCAATGTAGCCTTCGTCTTTCAGGACTTTGGCAACAGCTACCTTCAACGTGGAAGATGGCATGCTTACGACGGACTTTTCAGCCATCTGGGCATTACGGATACGAGTTAGCATGTCCGCTAACGGGTCCTGCATACTCATGGGCTAGACGCTCCTAATACAAAAAAATTAGCCTTGCGGCTACATATGTCGCTGAGTATCTCCGGGCATAGAAAACACGGGCTCAGGCGAGCCGGGTATTCTAGACACACTCCGGAAATGAAACAAGCCCCAAAAGGGGCTTGTTCCAGATTCAAGGTACCGGCGGTCAGTATCTTGCGATTCAGACCGTCCGGACTTTGAAAGTACTTACCAGCTGGCTTTAACCAGACCTGGTACGTCACCACGCATTGCCGCTTCACGCAGTTTGTTACGGCCGAGGCCGAACTTGCGGTAAACGCCGTGTGGACGACCGGTCAGGCGGCAGCGGTTACGCATGCGCGAGGCGCTTGCGTCACGTGGCTGCTTCTGCAGAGCTACTGTGGCTTCCCAACGTGCTTCTGGACTTGCGTTCAGATCAACGATGATTGCTTTCAGTGCTGCACGCTTCTTGGCGTACTTGGCAACCGTGAGCTGACGTTTCAGCTCGCGGTTTTTCATGCTCATCTTGGCCATGGTCCTACTCCAATCAGTTGCGGAACGGGAATTTGAAAGCACGCAACAGGGCGCGACCTTCATCATCGTTCTTGGCAGTGGTGGTCAGGGTGATGTCCAGACCGCGGAGAGCATCGATCTTGTCGTAGTCGATTTCCGGGAAGATGATCTGCTCTTTCACGCCCATGCTGTAGTTACCACGACCATCGAAGGACTTGGCATTCAGGCCGCGGAAGTCGCGGACCCGAGGCAGGGAGATCGACAGCAGACGATCCAGGAATTCGTACATACGCTCACGGCGCAGAGTCACTTTGACGCCGATCGGCCAACCTTCACGGACTTTAAAGCCAGCGATGGATTTCCGAGCGTAAGTCACAACGACTTTTTGACCGGTGATCTTTTCCAGGTCAGCAACAGCGTGCTCGATGACTTTTTTGTCGCCGATCGCTTCGCCCAGACCCATGTTCAGGGTGATTTTGGTAACGCGCGGAACTTCCATCACGTTCCCGAGCTTAAGTTCTTCCTTAAGCTTGGGGGCGATTTCCTTCCGGTAAATCTCTTGTAGTCGTGCCATGGTCTTATCTACCTAGCAGTGTTCAAGCATCAACCGCTTTTTGGGTCGACTTGAAGACACGAATTTTCTTACCGTCTTCTACTTTGAAACCAACGCGGTCAGCCTTGTTGGTTTCGCCGTTGAAGATGGCGACGTTAGAAGCGTGCAGTGGCGCTTCTTTCTCGACGATACCGCCTTGTACGCCCGACATAGGGTTAGGCTTGGTATGACGCTTGACCAGGTTCAGACCACCGACGACCAGACGGTCGTCAGCGAGAACCTTCAGCACCTTACCGCGCTTACCTTTGTCTTTGCCGGCGATCACGATGATCTCGTCGTCACGACGAATCTTTTGCATGTCGGATCTCCTTACAGCACTTCTGGGGCGAGCGAGACGATCTTCATGAACTTCTCAGTACGAAGTTCACGCGTCACTGGCCCAAAGATACGGGTGCCGATCGGCTCTTGCTTGTTGTTCAGAAGAACAGCAGCGTTGCCATCAAAGCGGATAATGGAGCCATCTGCACGGCGAACGCCGTGACGAGTGCGGACTACAACAGCAGTCATCACTTGGCCTTTTTTCACTTTACCGCGAGGAATTGCTTCCTTCACGGTAACTTTGATGATGTCACCGATACCAGCGTAACGACGATGGGAGCCACCCAGCACCTTGATGCACATAACACGGCGAGCGCCGCTGTTATCGGCCACATCGAGCATGGATTGAGTCTGAATCATATAATTTCTCCGACCCCTAGTCCTTAGACTTCCACAGCGCGTTCGAGAACATCAACCAGTGCCCAAGACTTGGTCTTGGCCAGCGGACGAGTTTCACGAATAGTGACTTTGTCGCCGATGTGGCACTGGTTGGTTTCGTCGTGCGCGTGCAGCTTAGTCGAACGCTTAACATATTTACCGTAGATCGGGTGCTTAACGCGACGCTCGATCAAAACGGTGATGGTTTTGTCCATCTTGTCGCTGACAACACGGCCAGTCAGCGTACGGACAGTCTTTTCGGCTTCAGCCATGATCACTTACCTGCCTGCTGGTTGAGCACAGTCTTCACGCGAGCGATGTCACGCTTAACTTGCGAGAGCAGATGAGACTGCCCCAACTGGCCAGTTGCTTTCTGCATGCGCAGATTGAACTGGTCGCGCAGCAGGCCGAGCAGTTGCTCGTTCAGCTGCTGTGCGGATTTTTCACGAAGTTCATTCGCTTTCATCACATCACCGTCCGTTTAACAAAGGCGGTGGCGAGCGGCAGCTTTGCAGCAGCCAGGGCAAAAGCCTCACGCGCCAGCTCTTCAGTTACACCCTCGATTTCATACAGGACTTTGCCTGGCTGAATCTGGGCTACCCAGTATTCCACGTTACCCTTACCTTTACCCATCCGAACTTCGAGGGGCTTTTTGGAGATCGGCTTGTCCGGGAATACACGGATCCAGATCTTGCCGCCACGTTTTACGTGACGGGTCAGAGCACGACGCGCTGACTCGATCTGACGAGCGGTGAGACGACCACGAGCTACAGACTTCAGCGCGAATTCGCCGAAGCTGACTTTGCTACCGCGCTGAGCCAGACCACGGTTGTGGCCTGTCATCTGCTTGCGGAACTTCGTACGCTTTGGTTGCAACATTTGGCGTACCCCTTACTTAGCAGCTTTTTTACGAGGCGCTGGTGCTTGTGGTTTCAGTTCTTCTTGGCGACCACCAATTACTTCGCCTTTGAAGATCCAAACCTTTACACCGATCACACCATAAGTGGTGTGAGCTTCGTAGTTGGCATAGTCGATGTCGGCACGCAGGGTGTGCAGTGGCACACGACCTTCGCGATACCATTCAGTACGTGCGATTTCAGCACCGCCGAGACGACCGCTCACTTGGATTTTGATGCCTTTGGCACCAATACGCATGGCGTTCTGTACGGCGCGCTTCATAGCGCGACGGAACATGACGCGACGCTCCAGCTGCTGAGCTACGCTCTGCGCAACCAGCATACCGTCGAGCTCCGGCTTGCGGATCTCTTCGATATTGATGTGCACAGGCACACCCATTTGCTTGGTCAGGTCCTGACGCAGTTTCTCAACATCTTCACCTTTCTTCCCGATAACGATACCTGGACGAGCGGTGTGGATGGTGATACGTGCAGTTTGTGCCGGACGATGGATATCGATACGGCTTACGGACGCGCTTTTTAGTTTGTCTTGGAGATACTCACGCACCTTCAGATCAGCGAACAAATAGTCCGCATAAGTCCGACCGTCTGCGTACCAGACGGAGGTGTGCTCCTTGACGATTCCCAGGCGAATGCCAATGGGATGTACTTTCTGACCCATCTCTTCGACTCCGTTACTTGTCAGCAACCTTGACAGTGATATGGCAAGACCGCTTGACGATGCGATCAGCACGGCCTTTGGCACGCGGCATGATACGCTTCAGCGAACGCCCTTCGTTGACGAAAACGGTGCTGACCTTCAGGTCATCAACGTCTGCGCCTTCGTTATGCTCGGCGTTGGCTACGGCCGACTCCAGCACTTTCTTCATGATCTCGGCGGCTTTCTTACTGCTGAAAGCCAACAGGTTGAGCGCTTCGCCCACCTTCTTCCCGCGGATCTGGTCGGCGACCAAGCGGGCTTTCTGGGCGGAGATTCGAGCGCCCGACAACTTAGCGGCTACTTCCATTTCCTTACCCCTTAACGCTTGGCTTTCTTGTCTGCCACGTGCCCACGATAAGTGCGGGTACCGGCAAACTCGCCTAGTTTGTGGCCGACCATGTCTTCGTTAACGAGAACTGGGACGTGTTGACGACCGTTGTGTACTGCGATGGTCAGACCGACCATTTGTGGCAGGATCATCGAACGACGCGACCAGGTCTTAACTGGTTTGCGATCGTTCTTTTCCGCCGCCACTTCGATCTTCTTCAGTAGGTGAAGATCAATAAAAGGACCTTTTTTCAGAGAACGTGGCACTGTCGTATCCCTCTATTTACTTGCGACGACGGACGATCATTTTGTCGGTACGCTTATTACCACGAGTCTTCGCGCCCTTAGTCGGGAAGCCCCATGGCGATACCGGATGACGACCACCAGAGGTACGACCTTCACCACCACCGTGTGGGTGGTCAACCGGGTTCATGGCAACACCACGAACGGTTGGGCGAACGCCACGCCAGCGTTTGGCACCAGCTTTACCCAGCGAACGCAGGCTGTGCTCGGAGTTCGAGACTTCACCCAGGGTCGCGCGGCATTCAGCCAGCACTTTACGCATCTCACCAGAACGCAGACGCAGGGTCACGTAGACACCTTCACGAGCGATCAGCTGAGCCGAAGCACCAGCGGAACGAGCGATTTGCGCGCCTTTACCTGGCTTCAATTCGATGCCGTGTACGGTGCTACCAACTGGAATGTTACGCAGTTGCAGAGCGTTGCCCGGCTTGATCGGTGCCAGAGCACCTGCGATCAGCTGGTCACCAGCACTCACGCCTTTAGGGGCGATGATGTAGCGACGCTCGCCATCTGCGTACAACAGCAGAGCGATGTGAGCAGTACGGTTTGGATCGTATTCGATACGCTCGACAGTGGCAGCGATGCCATCTTTGTCGTTGCGACGGAAGTCGACCAGACGATAATGCTGTTTATGGCCACCACCGATGTGACGAGTGGTAATGCGACCATTGTTGTTACGACCACCAGTCTTCGATTTCTTCTCGAGCAGCGGTGCGTGAGGAGCGCCTTTATGCAGCTCCTGGTTGACCACCTTGACCACAAAACGGCGGCCAGGGGAAGTCGGTTTGCATTTAACGATTGCCATGATGCACCCCTTCCTTACTCAGCACTGCTGCTGAAATCGAGATCTTGGCCTGGCTGAAGGGAGATAACTGCCTTCTTCCAGTCATTACGCTTGCCCAGACCGCGAGCAGTGCGCTTGCTCTTACCCAGAACATTCAGGGTAGTAACACGCTCTACTTTCACGCTGAACAGGCTTTCGACGGCCTTCTTGATTTCCAGCTTGGTTGCGTCAGTTGCAACCTTGAAAACGAACTGGCCTTTCTTGTCAGCCAGAACCGTAGCCTTTTCGGAAACGTGCGGGCCAAGCAGAACTTTAAATACGCGTTCCTGGTTCATCCCAGCAGCTCCTCGAATTTCTTCACGGCCGACACGGTGATCAACACCTTGTCGTATGCGATCAGACTAACTGGATCGGAACCTTGCACGTCACGTACATCAACGTGTGGCAGGTTGCGAGCAGCCAGGTACAGGTTCTGATCAACAGCTTCAGACACGATCAAGACGTCAGTCAGGCCCATGCCGTTCAGCTTGTTCAGCAGATCTTTGGTTTTCGGTGCTTCAACAGCGAAGTCCTGAACCACGACCAGACGATCAGTACGCACGAGTTCAGCAAGGATGGAGCGCAGTGCTGCGCGGTACATCTTCTTGTTGAGCTTCTGAGTGTGATCCTGCGGACGAGCTGCGAAAGTGGTACCGCCGCCGCGCCAGATTGGGCTACGGATAGTACCGGCACGAGCACGGCCAGTACCTTTCTGACGCCAAGGGCGCTTACCGCCACCACGAACGTCGGAACGGGTCTTTTGCTGCTTGCTACCTTGACGGCCGCCGGCCATGTAGGCCACGACTGCTTGGTGAACGAGCGTCTCGTTGAATTCGCCGCCAAATGTCAGTTCGGAAACTTCGATCGCTTGAGCGTCATTTACATTTAATTGCATGTCAGCTTCCCCTTAACCGCGAGCCTTGGCCGCTGGACGTACAACCAGGTTGCCGCCAGTAGCGCCAGGAACAGCACCCTTGACCAACAACAGATTGCGTTCAGCGTCGACGCGCACTACTTCGAGGGACTGCACGGTCACGCGCTCAGCGCCCATATGACCGGACATTTTTTTGCCCTTGAATACACGACCAGGAGTCTGGCACTGGCCAATAGAGCCCGGGACGCGGTGGGAAACGGAGTTACCGTGAGTGTTGTCTTGGCCACGGAAATTCCAACGCTTGATCGTACCCTGGAAGCCTTTACCCTTGGACTGACCGGTTACATCAACCAGTTGACCAGCGGCGAAGATTTCAGCGTTGATCAGATCGCCAGCCTGGTAGTCGCCTTCTTCAAGACGGAACTCCATAACAGTGCGACCAGCTGCAACGTTTGCTTTAGCGAAGTGACCTGCTTGAGCAGCAGTCACGCGCGAAGCACGACGCTCGCCGACAGTGACTTGCACTGCACGATAGCCATCGGTTTCTTCAGTTTTGAACTGGGTGACGCGATTCGGTTCGATCTCAATGACCGTGACCGGAATGGAGACACCTTCTTCGGTGAAAATACGGGTCATACCGCATTTACGACCGACTACACCAATAGTCATGTTGTAAACCTCATGAGTGTACGGGGCTTTCACCCGCTATGGCCGCCCATTTCAGAGCGTTACACGACTAAGACCCAAGTCTTAGCCGAGGCTGATCTGTACTTCCACACCGGCCGCCAGATCAAGCTTCATAAGTGCATCAACGGTTTTATCCGTTGGCTGGACGATGTCCAGTACGCGCTTATGAGTACGGATCTCGTACTGGTCACGCGCGTCTTTGTTGACGTGCGGGGAGACCAGAACGGTGAACCGCTCTTTACGGGTAGGCAGTGGAATTGGACCACGCACTTGAGCACCAGTACGTTTCGCGGTTTCCACGATTTCCTGGGTGGATTGGTCGATCAGGCGATGGTCAAAAGCCTTCAACCTGATACGGATTTGCTGATTTTGCATTGGATTTCAGACTCCGGCTGCTATTCCCAGCGAGCGCAATACGCCCGTTAAAAGGAGGCGCAATTCTATAGACGCCCCAGATAGGTGTCAACCCAATAAAAAAAGCCCCCGCTGAGCGGGGGCTTTTTCAAAACCTCGAAGCTAACTCAAAAAAGAGCTTACTCGATGATTTTAGCTACAACGCCAGCACCAACGGTACGGCCGCCTTCACGGATAGCGAAGCGCAGACCGTCTTCCATTGCGATGGTTTTGATCAGGGTAACAGTCATTTGAATGTTATCGCCTGGCATTACCATTTCAACGCCTTCTGGCAGTTCGCAGTTACCAGTCACGTCAGTAGTACGGAAGTAGAACTGTGGACGGTAGCCTTTGAAGAACGGAGTGTGACGACCGCCTTCTTCCTTGCTCAGAACGTAAACTTCTGCGGTGAACTTGGTGTGCGGCTTAACGGTACCTGGCTTAACCAGAACCTGACCACGTTCAACGTCATCACGCTTGGTGCCGCGCAGCAGTACGCCGCAGTTCTCGCCAGCACGACCTTCGTCGAGCAGCTTGCGGAACATTTCAACACCGGTGCAAGTGGTAACGGTGGTGTCACGCAGACCAACGATTTCCAGTGGGTCTTGAACGCGAACGATACCACGCTCGATACGACCAGTCACAACAGTACCGCGACCCGAGATCGAGAATACGTCTTCGATTGGCATCAGGAATGGCTTGTCGGTCAGACGAACTGGTTCTGGGATGTAGCTGTCCAGAGTTTCAACCAGTTTACGAACGGCAGTGGTGCCCATTTCGTTGTCGTCTTTGCCTTCCAGCGCCATACGAGCAGAACCGATGATGATCGGAGTGTCGTCGCCTGGGAAGTCGTAAGTGCTCAGCAGATCGCGCACTTCCATCTCAACCAGTTCCAGCAGCTCAGCGTCGTCTACCAGGTCAGCCTTGTTCAGGAAAACCACGATGTACGGAACGCCTACCTGACGGGACAGCAGGATGTGCTCACGGGTTTGTGGCATCGGACCATCAGCGGCCGAGCAAACCAGGATCGCGCCGTCCATCTGGGCAGCACCAGTGATCATGTTCTTCACATAGTCAGCGTGACCTGGGCAGTCAACGTGAGCGTAGTGACGAATCTTCGAGTTGTACTCGACGTGCGCGGTGTTGATGGTGATACCACGAGCTTTTTCTTCTGGTGCGCTGTCGATTTTATCGAAATCAACGATTGCGGAACCGAATACTTCGGAGCAAACGCGAGTCAGAGCAGCAGTCAGAGTGGTTTTACCGTGGTCAACGTGACCGATGGTGCCAACGTTGACGTGCGGTAGGGAACGATCAAATTTTTCTTTAGCCACGACAATTAACTCCTTGCCTAAAGGACTGAATCAGCCTTGTTTTTTGGATACAGTTTCAGCGATGTGCGCCGGAGCTGTGTTGTATTTTTTGAATTCCATAGAGTAGCTTGCGCGACCCTGGGACATGGAGCGAACGTCGGTCGCATAACCGAACATCTCACCCAACGGAACCTCGGCGCGAATCACTTTGCCGGAAACCGTGTCTTCCATACCCAAGATCATGCCGCGACGACGGTTAAGGTCGCCCATGACATCACCCATATAGTCTTCAGGTGTAACAACTTCTACCGCCATGATTGGCTCAAGCAACTCACCACCGCCCTTCTGGGCCAGTTGCTTGGTTGCCATGGAAGCAGCCACCTTGAACGCCATCTCGTTGGAGTCGACGTCGTGGTAAGAACCGTCAAAAACGGTTGCTTTCAGGCCGATCAGGGGATAGCCGGCGACAACACCGTTCTTCATCTGCTCTTCGATACCCTTCTGGATAGCAGGGATGTATTCCTTAGGAACAACACCACCTACTACTTCGTTCACGAATTGCAGACCTTCCTGACCTTCGTCAGCAGGAGCAAAACGGATCCAGCAGTGACCGAACTGACCACGACCGCCGGACTGACGAACGAACTTGCCTTCGATTTCACAGTTCTTCGTGATGCGCTCACGATAGGAAACCTGAGGCTTACCGATGTTGGCTTCGACGTTGAACTCACGGCGCATCCGGTCAACCAGGATGTCCAGGTGCAACTCGCCCATGCCGGAGATGATCGTTTGACCAGTCTCTTCATCAGTCTTGACGCGGAAAGATGGATCTTCCTGAGCAAGTTTGCCCAGAGCGATACCCATTTTTTCCTGGTCATCCTTGGTCTTAGGCTCTACGGCAACCGAAATAACCGGCTCCGGGAAGTCCATACGAACCAGGATGATTGGCTTAGCAGCGTCGCACAAAGTTTCACCAGTGGTGACGTCCTTCATGCCGATCAGGGCCGCGATGTCACCAGCGCGCACTTCCTTGATCTCTTCACGGGCGTTTGCGTGCATTTGCACCATACGACCCACGCGCTCTTTCTTACCTTTAACCGAGTTGATCACGCCGTCGCCGGAGGCCAACACGCCCGAGTAAACGCGGACGAAAGTCAAGGTACCCACGAATGGGTCGGTTGCGATCTTGAACGCCAGAGCCGAGAACGGCTCGCTGTCATCGGCGTGACGCTCCATCTCTTCTTCCTCGTTATCAGGGTTGGTACCCTTGATAGCAGGAATGTCGGTTGGAGCAGGCAGGTAGTCGATAACGGCGTCGAGAACCAGGGGAACACCCTTGTTCTTGAAGGAAGAACCACAAACAGCCAAGACGATCTCACCAGCGATAGTACGCTGACGCAGAGCGGCCTTGATTTCCGCGTTGGTGAGTTCTTCACCTTCGAGGTACTTGTTCATCAGCTCTTCGCTGGCTTCGGCAGCAGCCTCAACCATGTTGTTACGCCACTCGTCAGCCAGCTCCTGCAGTTCAGCAGGGATAGGCTTACGAACAGGAACCATACCTTTGTCAGCGTCATTCCAGTAGACGGCTTCCATGGCGATCAGATCGATCTGGCCCTGGAAGTTATCTTCGGAACCGATTGCCAATTGAATTGGCACCGGAGTGTGACCCAGACGCTGCTTGATCTGACCGATCACGCGCAGGAAGTTGGCACCAGCACGGTCCATCTTGTTTACGTAAACAAGACGTGGAACGCCGTATTTGTTGGCTTGACGCCATACGGTTTCCGACTGAGGCTCAACACCCGAGGTACCGCAGAACACAACGACAGCGCCGTCGAGTACACGCAGGGAACGTTCAACTTCAATAGTGAAGTCTACGTGGCCCGGGGTATCGATAACGTTGAAGCGGTGCTCGTCTTTGTACTGCTTCTCGGAACCTTTCCAGAAGGCGGTAATAGCAGCAGAAGTAATGGTAATACCACGCTCCTGCTCCTGAACCATCCAGTCTGTGGTCGCGGCGCCGTCATGCACCTCGCCCATCTTGTGACTTTTGCCGGTGTAAAAAAGGACGCGCTCGGTGGTGGTGGTTTTACCAGCATCCACGTGAGCAACGATACCAATGTTACGGTAGCGATTAATCGGTGTAGTACGAGCCATAAAGCCCTCGCAAATTGAGTGACGCTGGATTTAGAAGCGGTAGTGCGAGAAAGCCTTGTTAGCTTCAGCCATACGGTGCACGTCTTCACGCTTCTTAACAGCAGCGCCTTTACCTTCAGCAGCGTCCAACAGTTCGCCAGCCAAACGCAGAGCCATAGACTTCTCGCCACGCTTACGGGCGAAGTCTACCAACCAGCGCATTGCCAGGGCGTTACGACGGGACGGACGAACTTCAACCGGAACCTGGTAAGTAGCACCGCCTACACGGCGCGACTTCACTTCGACCAGCGGAGCGATGGCGTCGAGAGCTTTCTCGAAGATTTCCAGGGGGTCGCTGTTCTTGCGTTCTTTAACCTTTTCCAGCGCGCCATAAACGATACGCTCGGCAACGGCTTTCTTGCCGCTTTCCATCACGTGGTTCATGAACTTGGCCAGGATTTGGCTTCCGTATTTTGGATCGTCAAGCACTTCGCGCTTGGCTGCTACGCGTCTTCTTGGCATGGATAAGCCCTCAAACGGTCTTCAGGTTCGCTCGGAATCGGTGCCCTTTCGGGACGCCTCCGACCTTACTCTTATCGACTCAGAAAATAAGATGATTCAGTTTTACAAAAAGCCGCTACTACTTAGGCTTCTTGGTACCGTACTTCGAACGACCCTGGTTACGACCTTTAACGCCGGAAGTATCCAAGGAGCCGCGTACGGTGTGGTAACGAACACCTGGCAAGTCTTTTACACGACCGCCGCGGATCAGTACCACGCTGTGCTCTTGCAGGTTGTGGCCTTCACCGCCGATGTACGAGGAAACCTCGAAACCGTTGGTCAGACGCACACGGCATACTTTACGCAGTGCCGAGTTAGGTTTTTTCGGCGTAGTGGTATACACGCGAGTGCATACGCCACGACGTTGCGGGCAGTTCTGCAGCGCAGGTACGTCGGATTTCTCGACGATACGCTTACGCGGCTGACGTACCAGCTGGTTGATAGTTGCCATCTACTAGCTCCACTGTTGTCTTGCGACGCTATTGTCTTGCAAGAAAAGCAAAATGGCAGGAACGAATTCCCGCCAAATTTAGGGGTACAAGAGTCTAAAGAGGATCTTGCCCCCAGTCAAGGCAAGGCCCCGACCTCCCCTCTCAACGAACCGGGGCAAAACTGCCTCGATCCGACGAATGGGGGCTGCCAGGGCCCAGACTTATTTATCGCAGAACTCAGTTACCGCTTGAGTTCAGCGCTTCGGTCAGTGCAGCTTCCACTTCACTGGCGCTTACGCGCAACGGCTTGTCAGCATCACGGCGGCGCTTGCGCTCGCTGTGGTAAGCCAAACCGGTACCGGCTGGGATCAGACGACCCACAACCACGTTTTCTTTCAGGCCGCGCAGGTAATCGCGCTTGCCGGTTACCGCTGCTTCGGTCAGTACGCGAGTGGTCTCCTGGAAGGAGGCCGCCGAGATGAACGACTCAGTGGACAACGACGCCTTGGTGATACCCAGCAGTACACGAGTAAATTTGGAAACAAATTTCTCGTCGGCTGCCAGACGTTCGTTTTCTACCAGTACGTGAGTCAGTTCCATCTGGTCGCCCTTGATGAAACTGGAATCGCCTGATTCAGCGATTTCAACTTTACGCAGCATCTGACGCAGGATGGTCTCGATGTGCTTATCGTTGATCTTCACGCCTTGCAGACGGTAAACGTCCTGGATCTCGTTAACGATGTACTTGGCCAGCGCACTCACACCCAGCAGACGCAGGATGTCGTGTGGATCGCTCGGACCGTCGGAGATAACTTCGCCGCGGTTTACCTGTTCGCCTTCGAACACGTTCAGGTGACGCCACTTCGGAATCAGCTCTTCATACGGATCGCTACCGTCGTTCGGGGTAATGACCAGACGGCGCTTGCCCTTGGTCTCTTTACCGAACGCGATGGTGCCGCTGACTTCAGCCAGAATCGACGCTTCTTTCGGACGACGAGCTTCGAACAAGTCGGCAACACGCGGCAGACCACCGGTGATGTCACGGGTCTTCGAAGTCTCTTGCGGGATACGCGCGATAACGTCACCGATCGCGATCTTCGCACCATCCGCTACACCGACCAGGGCGTTGGCTGGCAGGAAGTACTGAGCGATTACGTCAGTGCCTGGCAGCAACAGATCCTTGCCGTTGTCATCGACCATCTTCACGGCAGGACGGATGTCTTTACCGGCAGCTGGACGATCTTTCGCGTCGAGGACTTCAATGTTGGTCATACCGGTCAATTCGTCAGTCTGACGCTTGATCGTGATGCCTTCTTCCATGCCCACGTAGGTCACGGTACCTTTCATTTCGGTAACGATTGGGTGAGTGTGCGGATCCCACTTGGCCACGATTGCGCCAGCGTCGACCTTGTCACCTTCTTTAACCGAAATCACAGCACCATACGGCAGCTTGTAGCGCTCACGCTCACGACCGTAGTCGTCAGCGATTGCCAGCTCACCGGAACGGGACACCGCAACCAGGCAACCATCCACTCGCTCAACGTGCTTCAGGTTGTGCAGGCGGACGGTACCGCCGTTCTTCACCTGAACGCTGTCGGCTGCGGAGGTCCGGCTTGCCGCACCACCGATGTGGAATGTACGCATGGTCAGCTGGGTACCCGGCTCACCGATGGACTGGGCAGCGATAACGCCGACCGCTTCACCGATGTTCACCTGGTGACCACGAGCCAAGTCACGGCCATAGCACTTGGCGCAAATGCCGAAGCGGGTTTCGCAGCTGATCGGCGAACGAACGATCACTTCGTCGATGCTGTTGAGTTCGATGAACTCGACCCACTTCTCGTCAACCAGGGTGCCGGCAGGAACGATAATTTCCTCGGTACCCGGCTTGAATACGTCACGGGCAATAACACGGCCCAATACGCGCTCACCCAGCGGCTCTACAACGTCACCGCCTTCAATGTGCGGTGTCATCAGCAGGCCGTGCTCGGTGCCGCAATCGATCTCGGTTACAACCAGATCTTGTGCAACGTCTACCAGACGACGAGTCAGGTAACCGGAGTTAGCGGTTTTCAACGCGGTATCCGCCAGACCTTTACGAGCACCGTGAGTAGAGATGAAGTACTGAAGTACGCTCAAACCTTCACGGAAGTTCGCAGTAATCGGCGTTTCGATGATGGAACCGTCCGGCTTGGCCATCAGGCCACGCATACCGGCGAGCTGACGGATCTGCGCAGCAGAACCCCGTGCGCCCGAGTCGGCCATCATGTACATCGAGTTGAAAGACTCTTGATCGACTTCTACGCCATGACGGTCGATAACCTTCTCTTTCGAGAGGTTAGCCATCATCGCCTTCGACACTTCGTCGTTGGCCTTGGACCAAAGGTCGATCACTTTGTTGTACTTCTCGCCCTGGGTTACCAGGCCGGAGGCGTACTGGCTTTCGATCTCTTTCACTTCATCGGTGGCAGCACTGATGATGCGGGCTTTTTCATCCGGGATAACGAAGTCGTTAACACCGATGGAAACGCCGGAAATGGTCGAATAGGCAAAACCGGTGTACATCAACTGGTCAGCGAAGATCACGGTCTCTTTCAGACCAACCACGCGGTAGCACTGGTTGATCAGCTTGGAGATCGCCTTTTTCTTCATCGGCAGGTTGACGACGTCGTAAGACAAACCTTTTGGCACAACCTGGTACAACAGCGCACGGCCGACAGTGGTGTCGACGATACGGACATTGCTCACGCTGCCGCCGTCACGGTCGTTCACGGTTTCGTGAATCCGCACTTTGACCTTGGCGTGCAGTGCGGCTTCGCCGGCACGGAACACACGGTCAACTTCCTGCAGGTCAGCGAACACACGACCTTCGCCCTTGGCGTTGATCGCTTCACGGGTCATGTAGTACAGACCCAGTACAACGTCCTGCGACGGAACGATGATTGGCTCACCGTTGGCTGGCGACAGGATGTTGTTGGTCGACATCATCAACGCACGCGCTTCCAACTGGGCTTCCAGTGTCAGCGGTACGTGCACGGCCATTTGGTCGCCGTCGAAGTCGGCGTTGTACGCAGCACAGACCAGAGGGTGCAGCTGGATAGCCTTACCTTCGATCAGTACCGGTTCAAACGCCTGGATACCCAGACGGTGAAGGGTCGGTGCACGGTTGAGGAGAACCGGGTGTTCGCGGATCACTTCAGCGAGAACGTCCCAAACCTCTGGCAGTTCGCGCTCGACCATTTTCTTGGCCGCTTTGATCGTGGTCGCGAGACCGCGCATTTCCAGCTTGCCGAAGATGAACGGCTTGAACAGCTCAAGGGCCATCTTCTTAGGCAGACCGCACTGATGCAGACGCAGGGTCGGGCCTACGGTAATTACCGAACGACCGGAGTAGTCAACACGCTTACCGAGCAAGTTCTGACGGAAACGACCTTGCTTACCCTTGATCATGTCAGCCAGGGATTTCAGAGGACGCTTGTTCGAACCGGTGATAGCGCGGCCACGACGACCGTTGTCGAGCAGGGCATCGACGGCTTCTTGCAACATACGCTTTTCGTTGCGCACGATGATGTCCGGAGCGGACAGATCGAGCAGGCGCTTCAAGCGGTTGTTACGGTTGATCACGCGGCGGTACAGGTCGTTGAGGTCGGACGTCGCGAAACGACCACCGTCCAACGGTACCAGCGGACGCAGGTCTGGCGGCAGAACCGGCAGAACGGTCAGCACCATCCACTCTGGCAAGTTGCCGGAACCCTGGAAGGCTTCCATCAACTTCAGACGCTTGGACAGCTTCTTGATTTTGGTTTCGGAGTTGGTTTGCGGAATTTCTTCACGCAGACGGCCAATCTCGTGTTCCAGGTCGATAGCGTGCAGCAGTTCGCGGACAGCTTCGGCACCCATGCGGGCATCGAAATCGTCGCCGAACTCTTCCAGCGCTTCGAAGTACTGCTCGTCGTTCAGCAGCTGACCTTTTTCAAGGGTGGTCATGCCTGGATCGATAACGACATAGCTCTCGAAGTAGAGAACGCGTTCGATATCACGCAGGGTCATGTCCATCAGCAAGCCGATACGGGACGGCAGCGATTTCAGGAACCAGATGTGGGCAACCGGCGAAGCCAGTTCGATGTGCGCCATGCGCTCACGACGAACCTTGGCCAGTGCAACTTCAACGCCGCACTTCTCGCAGATCACACCACGGTGCTTCAAGCGCTTGTACTTACCGCACAGGCACTCGTAATCCTTTACCGGGCCAAAGATCTTGGCGCAGAACAGGCCGTCACGCTCGGGTTTGAACGTACGGTAGTTGATGGTTTCCGGCTTTTTAACTTCACCGAACGACCACGAACGGATCATCTCAGGCGATGCCAGTCCAATACGGATGGCGTCGAACTCTTCGACTTGACCCTGGTTTTTCAGCAAATTCAGTAGGTCTTTCAAGGCCTTTCCTCCTGGCGGAGCAGAGAGCGGGCCAAATAGCCCCGCTCTCGATTCGCGTCACGTGTTATTCGGTTTCCAGATCGATATCGATGCCGAGGGAACGAATTTCTTTGATCAACACGTTGAAGGACTCGGGCATGCCCGGCTCCATACGGTGATCGCCGTCCACGATGTTTTTGTACATCTTGGTCCGACCGTTCACATCGTCCGACTTCACTGTGAGCATTTCTTGCAGAGTGTAAGCAGCACCGTATGCTTCCAGTGCCCAGACCTCCATCTCCCCGAAACGCTGACCACCGAACTGAGCCTTACCACCCAGCGGCTGCTGGGTAACCAGGCTGTACGAACCGGTAGAACGAGCGTGCATCTTGTCGTCTACCAAGTGGTTCAGCTTCAGCATGTACATGTAGCCAACAGTAACCGGGCGCTCGAACTTGTTGCCGGTGCGGCCGTCGAACAGCTGCATCTGGCCGCTTTCGGGCAGGTCTGCCAGTTTCAGCATGGCCTTGATTTCGCTTTCCTTGGCACCGTCGAACACCGGGGTAGCCATTGGAACGCCGCCGCGCAGGTTCTTCGCCAGATCCAGGATTTCCTGGTCGGAGAAGGTATCCAGCTCTTCTTTGCGGCCGCCGATCTCGTTGTAGATCTCGTGCAGGAACTTGCGCAGGTCAGCAACCTTGCGCTGCTCTTCGATCATACGGTTGATCTTCTCGCCCAGACCTTTGGCCGCGAGGCCCAGGTGGGTTTCGAGGATCTGACCAACGTTCATACGTGAAGGTACGCCCAACGGGTTGAGGACGACGTCGACCGGGGTGCCATTGGCATCGTGCGGCATGTCTTCAACCGGCATGATCACGGAGACCACACCCTTGTTACCGTGACGACCGGCCATCTTGTCGCCCGGTTGGATGCGGCGACGGATTGCCAGGTAAACCTTGACGATTTTCAGCACGCCTGGAGCCAGGTCATCGCCCTGCTGCAGTTTGCGCTTCTTGTCTTCGAACTTGTCGTCCAGCAGACGGCGGCGATCGACGATGTAGGCCTGGGCCTTCTCGAGCTGCTCGTTCAGAGCGTCTTCAGCCATGCGCAGTTTGAACCACTGGCCGTGCTCAAGACCGTCGAGGACTTCGTCGGTGATGTCCTGACCTTTCTTCAGGCCCGCGCCGCCTTCGGCCTTGTGGCCTACCAGAGCGGAACGCAGACGTTCGAAGGTCGCGCCTTCAACGATACGGAACTCTTCGTTCAGGTCCTTGCGGATCTCGTCGAGCTGGGTCTTCTCGATGGACAGTGCACGAGCATCACGCTCAACGCCGTCGCGGGTGAAGACCTGTACGTCGATGACAGTACCTTTGGTACCGGTCGGTACGCGCAGGGAGGTGTCTTTAACGTCGCTGGCTTTTTCACCGAAGATGGCACGCAACAGCTTCTCTTCCGGAGTCAGTTGGGTCTCGCCTTTCGGAGTGACCTTACCGACCAGGATGTCGCCTGCGCCAACTTCAGCACCTACGTAAACGATACCGGCTTCGTCCAGCTTGTTCAGTGCAGCTTCACCCACGTTCGGGATGTCTGCAGTGATTTCCTCTGGCCCAAGCTTGGTATCACGCGCCACACAGGTCAGTTCCTGGATGTGGATCGTGGTGAAGCGGTCTTCTTGAACCACACGCTCGGACAGGCAGATGGAGTCTTCGAAGTTGAAGCCGTTCCACGCCATGAACGCGATACGCATGTTCTGGCCCAACGCCAGTTCACCCATGTCGGTGGACGGGCCGTCAGCCATGATGTCGCTGCGCTGAACGCGATCACCCTTACGCACCAGCGGACGCTGGTTGATGCAGGTGTTCTGGTTCGAGCGGGTGTATTTGGTCAGGTTGTAGATGTCGACACCGGCTTCGCCAGTTTCAACTTCGTCATCGGCAACACGCACCACGATACGGCTGGCATCAACGGAGTCGATCACGCCGCCACGACGAGCCACGACGCAAACGCCGGAGTCACGGGCTACGTTACGCTCCATGCCGGTACCTACCAGCGGCTTGTCAGCACGCAGGGTCGGTACAGCTTGACGCTGCATGTTGGAACCCATCAACGCACGGTTGGCGTCATCGTGTTCCAGGAACGGGATCAGCGACGCGGCGACCGAAACTACCTGCTTGGGCGATACGTCCATCAAGGTGACGTCTTCCGGCGCCTTGACGGTGAACTCGTTCAAGTGACGAACAGCTACCAGCTCGTCGACCAGGACCTTCTTCTCGTTCATCGTGGCCGAAGCCTGAGCGATCACGTGATCGGCTTCTTCGATGGCGGACAGGAATACGATCTCGTCGGTGACCAGAGCGTCTTTCACCACACGGTACGGGCTCTCAAGGAAGCCGTACTGGTTGGTGCGCGCATAGGCGGCCAGGGAGTTGATCAGACCGATGTTCGGACCTTCCGGCGTTTCGATCGGGCAAACACGACCGTAGTGCGTCGGGTGTACGTCACGGACTTCGAAGCCAGCACGCTCACGGGTCAGACCGCCCGGGCCCAGTGCAGATACACGGCGCTTGTGGGTGATCTCGGAGAGCGGGTTGTTCTGGTCCATGAACTGCGAGAGCTGGCTGGAACCGAAGAACTCTTTCACCGCCGCAGCCACTGGCTTGGCGTTGATCAGGTCTTGCGGCATCAGGCCTTCGCTTTCAGCCATCGACAGACGCTCTTTGACCGCACGCTCAACACGTACCAGGCCAACGCGGAACTGGTTCTCGGCCATTTCGCCTACGCAGCGAACACGACGGTTACCCAGGTGGTCGATGTCATCGACGATGCCTTTGCCGTTACGGATGTCGACCAGAGTCTTCAGGACCGCAACGATGTCTTCCTTGCACAGCACGCCCGAACCTTCGATCTCGGTACGACCGATACGACGGTTGAACTTCATCCGGCCGACCGCAGACAGGTCATAGCGCTCAGGGCTGAAGAACAGGTTGTTGAACAGGGTTTCGGCAGCGTCTTTGGTCGGTGGCTCGCCAGGACGCATCATGCGATAGATCTCGACCAGCGCTTCCAATTGGTTGCTGGTGGAGTCGATCTTCAGGGTGTCGGAGACGAACGGACCGCAGTCGATATCGTTGGTGTACAAGGTCTCGATGCGAACAACCTGGGCCTTGGCGATTTTTGCCAGGATCTCGGTGTTCAGCTCGGTGTTGCACTCAGCCAGGATTTCGCCTGTGGCCGGGTGAACGATGACCTTGGCGGTCGTGCGACCCAGGACGTAGTCCAGAGGCACTTCCAGCGACTTGATACCGGCTTTTTCGATCTGGTTGATGTGGCGCGCAGTGATACGGCGGCCGGCTTCAACGATGACCTTGCCATTTTCGTCCTGGATATCCAGGACAGCAATTTCACCACGCAGACGCGAAGCGATCAGTTCCAGGCTGAGGGTTTCGTCCTTCAGGCTGAACACGTTGGTGGTGTAGAAAGCATCAAGCACTTGCTCAGTGGTATAGCCGAGCGCGCGCAGCAGTACCGAGGCCGGCAGCTTGCGACGACGGTCGATACGCACGAACACGCAGTCTTTCGGGTCGAACTCGAAGTCCAACCACGAACCACGGTACGGAATGATCCGCGCGGAGTACAGGAGCTTACCGGAGCTGTGCGTCTTGCCGCGGTCGTGGTCGAAGAACACGCCCGGGGAACGGTGCAGCTGGGAAACGATAACACGCTCGGTACCGTTGATAACGAAGGTACCGTTTTCAGTCATCAATGGGATTTCGCCCATGTAGACTTCTTGCTCTTTGATGTCCTTGATCGCTTTGTTCGACGATTCTTTGTCGAAAATGATCAGACGGACTTTTACCCGCAAAGGTACGGCGTACGTAACACCGCGCAACACGCATTCTTTGACATCAAATGCCGGTTCGCCCAGGCGATAACCGACGTACTCCAGCGCAGCATTGCCGGAGTAGCTGATGATCGGGAAAACGGATTTGAAGGCCGCATGCAGGCCCACGTCGCGGAACTGATCTTTGGTCGCTCCCGCCTGCAAGAATTCACGATACGAATCCAGCTGGATAGCCAGAAGGTACGGGACATCCATGACGTCCGGCAACTTGCTAAAGTCCTTGCGGATACGTTTTTTCTCAGTATATGAGTAAGCCATCAGCGTTCCCCAGCTTGGTCACCTGCTTGTTTGGCCCTCCCGACGGGAGCAGCCAGAAAATCTTGCAAACCCCTTGGTTTGCACCACCGCACCGGGTGGCTACAGCACGTTAATGGCGGCGACCGAGTCGACAGCCAAGAACGGAAAAAGGCCGGTGGCAAGAGCCACCAGCCATCAGCCTTCAGCTTAACGCTTGGGCTGGAGACGCAAGGTCGATGCTTACTTCAGCTCGACTTTAGCGCCTGCTTCTTCCAGAGATGCTTTGGCTTTGTCAGCTGCGTCTTTGGCAACAGCTTCCAGAACCAAGGCAGGAGCGCCGTCAACTACAGCCTTGGCTTCTTTCAGGCCCAGACCGGTCAGTTCACGAACTGCCTTGATCACGTTTACTTTCTTCTCGCCAGCTTCCAGCAGCATGACGTTGAATTCGGTTTGCTCTTCAGCAACAGCAGCAACAGCGGCTGGGCCAGCGGAAGCAGCGGCAGCAGAAACGCCGAATTTTTCTTCGAAAGCTTTGATCAGCTCAACAACCTGCAGAACCGACATTTCAGCTACGGCGTTGAGGATATCTTCTTGGGAGATAGACATTACTGTATTTCCTGAATTGGGGGACGGCCTACGCGGCCATCGAAATAAACAAAAATACGCGAGAGAAAATGCTCAGCCTTAGGCTGCGGCAGCTTCTTTTTGCTCGCGAACTGCAGCCAGAGTACGAGCCAGCTTGCTGGTAGCGCCTTGAATCACGCTCATCAGTTGCGAAATAGCTTCGTCACGGGTCGGCAGTGTTGCCAGTACGTCGATTTGGTTAGCTGCGAGGAACTTGCCCTCGAACGCAGCTGCCTTGATCTCGAACTTGTCCTGACTCTTGGCGAACTCTTTGAACAAACGGGCAGCAGCGCCTGGATGTTCTGTGGAGAACGCGATCAGAGTCGGGCCGGTGAACACGTCGTTGAGGACACTGTATTCAGTGTCAGCAACAGCGCGCTTGAGCAGGGTGTTACGTACAACACGTACGTATACGCCAGCTTCACGAGCCTCTTTACGGAGTCCGGTCATAGCGCCTACTGTCACACCACGGGCATCAGCCACGACAGCGGACAGAGCAGCTTTGGCAGCCTCGTTGACTTCAGCGACGATGGCCTTCTTGTCTTCGAGATTAATTGCCACGGGTTTAACTCCTGCTTGTTACCGTTTCATCTGGCCGAAGCCGGATGTCGTTTTGGTGTCTGATTCGGTAAGGAACCGGGAGCACCATCTGCGTAGGCTTGAGGTTTAAGACTTGCGTCGCCTACGGTCTTGGATAGCCCCCGCCAGGCAGGGACCCCAATTTTTTCAATTGGCGCGATCGCTCACGCCAACTTGTGTCTTATACGTCCAGCGAGCCTTGGTCGATGACCAGACCTGGGCCCATAGTGGTGCTCAGGGTAACGCGCTTGACGTAGATGCCTTTCGAGGAAGCTGGTTTGATACGCTTCAGATCAGCGATCAGGGCTTCAACGTTTTCCTTCAGCTTGACGGCATCGAAGCCGACTTTGCCAACGGAAGTGTGAATGATGCCGTTTTTGTCGGTGCGATAACGAACCTGACCAGCCTTGGCGTTTTTAACCGCGGTAGCGACGTCTGGGGTTACGGTGCCGACTTTTGGGTTAGGCATCAGGCCACGTGGACCAAGGATCTGACCCAACTGACCTACAACGCGCATTGCATCCGGGGAAGCAATAACGACGTCATAGTTCAGGTCGCCGCCTTTCATTTCGGCAGCCAGGTCGTCCATGCCAACGCGATCGGCGCCGGCGGCCAGAGCAGCTTCAGCTGCTGGACCTTGGGTGAAGACAGCAACACGTACAGTCTTGCCAGTACCGTGTGGCAGCACAGTAGCGCTACGAACGACCTGGTCGGATTTACGTGGGTCAACACCCAGGTTCACAGCAACGTCAACCGACTCGCTGAACTTGACAGTCGACAGCTCGGTCAGCAGGGCAGCAGCGTCTACAAAGTTGTAGGCCTTGCCTGCTTCGATTTTGCCGGCGATAGCCTTTTGGCGCTTGGTCAGCTTAGCCATTACACACCCTCCACGTTAAGGCCCATGCTACGAGCAGAACCGGCGATGGTACGCACGGCTGCATCCATATCAGCTGCAGTCAGATCCGCGTTTTTGGTTTTCGCGATTTCTTCCAGCTGAGCACGAGTCACGGTGCCAACCTTAACGGTGTTAGGACGAGCGGAACCGCTAGTCAGACCAGCAGCTTTCTTCAACAGAACCGAAGCCGGGGTCGACTTGGTTTCGAAGGTGAAGCTACGGTCGCTGTATACAGTGATGATCACTGGAGTCGGCAGACCTGGCTCAAGACCCTGAGTACGGGCGTTGAAGGCCTTGCAGAATTCCATGATGTTCACGCCGTGCTGACCCAGAGCTGGACCGACGGGTGGGCTAGGGTTGGCCTGAGCGGCCTTCACTTGCAGCTTGATGTAAGCGGTAATCTTCTTGGCCATGAGGCACTCCAATTACGGGTTCGAACGCCTCGAAAGGCTCCCCGGTTACTTGCGCGTTTATCCCAGTGACGACAAAACCCCACAGCCTAGGCTGCGGGGTTGGGATGCTTGCTCAGTTAGACCTTTTCGACCTGACTGAACTCCAACTCTACCGGAGTAGAGCGTCCGAAAATGAGCACTGCCACTTGGATCCGGCTCTTTTCGTAGTTAACTTCTTCGACGGTGCCGTTGAAATCAGCAAACGGACCATCGGTGACACGAACAACCTCACCTGGCTCGAACAACGTCTTCGGCTTAGGCTTGTCGCTACCGTCAGCAACACGACGCAGAATCGCTTCTGCTTCTTTGTCGGTGATCGGAGCAGGCTTATCGGCAGTACCGCCAATGAAGCCCATGACACGAGGGGTATCCTTGACCAAGTGCCAAGTACCTTCATTCATGTCCATCTGAACCAGCACGTAGCCTGGGAAGAACTTGCGTTCACTCTTGCGCTTCTGCCCATTCCGCATTTCAACCACTTCTTCAGTGGGAACCAGAATTTCGCCGAAGCCATCTTCCATGCCTGCCAGCTTTACGCGCTCCAGCAAAGAGCGCATAACATGCTTCTCGTAACCCGAGTAAGCATGCACAACGTACCAACGCTTAGCCACGGGACACCCTTAGCCAACAATCAAGGAAACAAGCCAGCCGAGCAGGGAATCAAGCCCCCACAACAGCAACGCCATAACCAGAACAACAGCCACAACAATCAACGTGGTCTGCGTGGTTTCTTGGCGAGTCGGCCAAACGACTTTACGAATTTCGGTGCGAGCTTCCTTTACCAGGACCGCGAAAGACTTGCCTTTGGCAGTCTGCAGGCCTACAAAGGCAGCTACAGCAGCGAGGGCGAGCAAAGCGAGTACGCGGTACAGGATCGGCGAAGCAGAATAGTACTGATTGCCAACAACGCCTACGACCACCAATGCGACTACAGCGAGCCACTTGACCAGATCGAAACGAGAGCTTTGAGCTTCAGCCTTAGGAGTCATCTATGAAGATCCTGTGAAAAGAAAGCCAGATACACCACGTGAATCTGGCAGGTCAGGAGGGAATCGAACCCCCAACCTACGGTTTTGGAGACCGTCGCTCTGCCAATTGAGCTACTGACCTAAAACAAAATCAGGCCGACCATTATGCAGGCCTGAAAAAGACTTTACAACAGCCAACCCCTAGAGACTTGAAACCAACCGGCGAAAACGCCCGTTACAACAGAATCAAGCCGAGATAGCCGTTAAAACAAAGGCAGATATTTTCATATCTGCCTTGTTATATGGAGCTCTTGAGCGGATTTGAACCGCTGACCTCACCCTTACCAAGGGTGTGCTCTACCAACTGAGCTACAAGAGCAAAACACGCTGCACAACCTGCAAACTTGGAGCGGGTAGCGGGAATCGAACCCGCATCATCAGCTTGGAAGGCTGAGGTTCTACCACTAAACTATACCCGCGGAGCTTGCAGCTCACGCTAAAAATGGTGGAGGGGGAAGGATTCGAACCTTCGAAGTCGTAGACGTCAGATTTACAGTCTGATCCCTTTGGCCGCTCGGGAACCCCTCCTAAGCGAGCCGGCATTCTACATCATGCCAGCCTTCTGTCAAGCATTTTCTCATTAAAAATATGAGGTTAGCTGCGTTGACCTTCGCTTCACACTGTAGGCCTTAAAGGTCTTCACTGCGAAGCGGGCGCCATTCTATGCAAACTATTCGAGAGTTGCAATGCCTTCGCACAGCATTATTTTATGTTTTAACTCATTGAATTCCTTAGCAAGGTTTTCAAACGGCAGATCCTCAGCCAGACGCCGGCTTTCAGGGGCCACACGAAGCCAGTAACCGGACGCCTCAGGTGTGCTCAACAGTTGAACCTTGACCTTTATATCCAGGCTCGTGAGGCGCTGCTCAAGCGACTGCGCCTGACGCTGGTCGGCAAAGCCGCCGATGTATAAGCAGGTATTCTGCGCCTCGGGCGCTTTTGCTCGGTCACGCCGGGACACCGAGTCCGAGGACTCGCTTAGCAGCCGAATATCCTGCTGAGGGCCACGATACAGACTCAGGGGCGTGACATCCTTGGCGCGCAACGGCGCCTCTTGCTGATGCCAAACGTAATAGAAGGCATTAAGAACGAGTAAAAGTAAAAACAGCCAACGCATAAACACCTCAGGACAATGGACACGCCATGGCCAGACCAACGAAAACCAGGTCCGGGACCAACCGCGCCTGCGGCACGGCGTCCGAGACCAGATCAGCATCCCCACCCGTCAGGAATACGGTGAAATCATCACCCCAGTAGCTGCGGGCCAACTCGAGCTGGGTCAACACGAACCCCCTGAGCATCAGCGTACAACCACGCTCGACAGCCTCCGCGGTCGTGCGCCCGGGGGAGAGCCGCTCCAGGGCACGCTCAGCCGCCGCGTCGTCGTAGCGTATCTTGCGGGTGTGCGTGCGCAACTGGTTGCGCATCAACGGCATGCCGGGGCAAATGAAGCCGCCCAGGTGCTGACCGTCTGCCGCGATGAAATCGGCGGTGGCTGCGGTACCAAAATCGAGTACCAGGCACGCGCCCGAAGCCAACTTGAAGCCACCCAGCATCGCCAGCCAGCGATCAAGACCAAGGCGTTCGAAGTCTTGGTAGCCATTGCGCACGCCAGCCATCTCACGCGCGGGGACAGCACAGGAGACGACAACACCGAAAGCCCCTTGCAAAGCCTCGACCAGCTTATTGGTCTCTTCTGAAGCCCGAACACTCACCAATCGGCAACGCGCCAACGACAGGCCTGGTAGCGCTGCCAGGCTTTCAATCAATGCGAGGTCCGACCCCACAACACCTTCGGCGCAAGCTTTCGCCTGATCCGATTCAAGTACGCGCCATTTGATAAAGCTATTCCCACAGTCGAGCTCAAGAATCATCACGCAACCTCAGGCTTAGCTCACCACCGCTGTATATTTTTTCAACACCATCGACGCTCAAACGCAACGCACCCTGGCGGTCGACCCCCAGAACCACCCCGTCAACCTGATTGACTCCAGCAATGAGGGACACCGCCCTGCCCTGCCACAAGTGATTCTGCTCCCACTCCTCCTGAAGCGCCGCAAAGCCGGAGGCGGCGTGTCGCTCCAAGTAACGTTGCAACTGCAGCCCCAGCCGCGCCACCAGTAGATTGCGATCTACGGGAGAGCCCGTTTCAAGCTGCACCGACGTCCACTGCTGATCGATTGCCGCGACTTTCTGCATATTTACGTTGATGCCGATCCCGAGCACAACGTGGCAGATATCAGCAGGATCGCCGACCAACTCCAGCAGGATACCGGCAATTTTCTTCTGCCCCACCAAGACATCGTTTGGCCATTTCAAGGCGGCTCCTTGCACGCCCGACTCGCGCAAGGCCTGCATGACCGCAAGCCCCACAACCAGGCTCAACCCCTCTAGCTGCCGCAGACCACCCTCGATGCGCAGCACGAGGCTGTAATACACATTCTGAGCGAACGGGCTGACCCACTTGCGCCCCCGTCGACCTCGCCCGGCGCTCTGCTGCTCGGCGAGCACCAGGAATGGTGCCGCGCAACCCGCATCGACAAGGCGCAAGGCTTCAGCATTGGTGGAGTCAATGGAATCGGATATGTGGACGGGCCACGCCAGAGAAGGCGCCTTCAGCGCGATGTCTTCGGCATTCAAGAACACCAGCGGCGATGCCAATTGGTACCCCCTGCCACGCACTTTGTGGATGGGCAGGTTTAACTCAGCCTCAAGATGCTGAAGCTGCTTCCATACAGCACTGCGACTGACGCCCAGGGCAGCGCCCAGCGCTTCCCCGGAGTGGAATCGACCATCTTTCAGAAGTTTTAACAACGTCAGCATGCAAGTATCGCCTCACAATGAGGCACGCATGATAGCCATGCGCAGGGTCATTGCATAGAAAGGCCGGGCCTTAGCACTGACGTCCGTCGCAAAGAGCCACTTGACCTTTCCGACAGCCCAAAACAAAACCCCTGTCTGCGCGAGCAAACAGGGGTTCTGGAATTTAATCTTGACGATGACCTACTCTCACATGGGGAAACCCCACACTACCATCGGCGATGCATCGTTTCACTGCTGAGTTCGGGATGGGATCAGGTGGTTCCAATGCTCTATGGTCGTCAAGAA
>NZ_JYLL01000023.1 GCF_001439695.1 Pseudomonas veronii | reverse complement strand
AGAGTTTCAACGCTATTCACCGCGTCTTTCAGAGGCGGCTCGAAAAAAACTCCGCAAGCTATTCATTGATGCAGGCGGTCACCTTGGCTAAGCGAGTACGACTTTTTCAACAGAATCGGCCGATTTCTGCCTTTCGTAACTGGCAGAAATTGGCCAGTTGCAGCTTGGCAGGGATACACGCCCGCTCGCTGTCATTTGCTTCTAACATGTCGACCTTGTTTCGCACAGGGTCAAGGCTGCCGCCGTCATCTATCGTGCATCCTTTGCACGTTATGTTTTTCTGCGACTGACATGTCGTCATCCGTCCGTCATCTCATGCGAAGCTGGGTCACAGCCTGAGCCAGTCCGCCCACTTTCCGTAGATTTCCGACGGTAGAACGGTCTGAAATCGAATCCTGGGTGCTCAGCGATCGGTCACCATTTGGCTCTTACAAAGAAGAGAGCCTTCGTCATGAGCAAAGAAGCACAAACGATAGTCACCCTGTTGGATCAGCAGTACGAGCAGTTGCTTACGGACGCGAGATGCTTGGTAGCAAGCTATGTGGATGCGTCCATGAAGCTGTACAAAAAGACCGGGGTCAAATCTGTCGTGGCTGCCGTTTCAATCAAGCAAACGAGCCCGAATGCGTATTCGATCTACTGGTGCAAACTGGTGCCGCTGCAAGGACAAAAAAACAAATTCGCGCCCCTGACTATTGCCAAGGGGAATGGCAAACATAAATACCCGGCTTCCTCGTTTGAGTTTGTGGAATACCCATACCGTCACCTCGTTCTGCAAGTTGAGGGGCGGCTTGCAGAGATTCGCCGCGTTGCGAGCGAGAATCGTCAGCTACGTCGGACGTTGGTCGCTTATGAGAAGAAGCTGTCTAGATACCAAGCGCTTAATCATGGCGACCTCTATTCGGGAGGGTAGCGGCTGAGTACCTATAAGCAGTGCCGAACAGATTTGACCCGATTGTAAATCCCGAAAGCCCCGTTCAGCTTGCTCTGGCGGGGCTTTCTCGTATCAGCAGTGAACTACGGCGAGATATATTGCTGCGCTTGATCAGGGAAGGCGACGGGTTCGGGCTATAAGCAGTGTAGGGCGCTAAATCTACTCGCTGTCAGCCAGCAGGCCCATTCAGGCGGGGGCGGAGGCCGTATTTGCTATTAGCAGTGACGCTTACGACCAAGTCTGCCGCCCAGCTTTGATCTGTATTAGTAGTGAAAGGCTTCACTTTCATAAAATAAACATTGGTAGGTGCCGTTCCTGTTGGTACCTGTGTCGCGCAGCGGGTGGTGACGGTAACGCGCTACCCGTGGCTGCCTCGCTGCTGTTCGAATGCAATGCGGTTCATTACGCAGATGGGAATGGGGTAGCCCTGGATGTGGGTCGTGAGAGCCTCGTTGCCTGCGATCACCATGATGCAGGATAGGCCTCTGCGGAAGCGCATCCCTCGTCCCGAGTAGTTGCGCGGGATGATCTCCCATGATTCGTCGTCGTAGTAACAACCAACGATTTCTGACCAGCGTAATTGGATGCCCGCGCCCATGATGCCTACTGGGGCCAGGCAGAAAATTTCTACCTGGGTATCCTGCCCAAGAGGTACAGCGTAAATCCGACCGTTTGGTGCAATAGGTGGGAAGTACTGCCCGTTACCAAGGTGACGAAATTCCATGGTGCTGCTCCGGTTAGATGAGGTCGCTAAACACTCTCCGGTAGCTTTCGGAAAACCCAAGATGAGATGCTGCCCATGAGTCCGCGCACGGGTTTTAGCGTACTCGGCAAGCTAGCTCGCCACACGGAGGGCGTGCATGTTGCAGATCTAAATGCTTCGGCGCTCCGGTCACTTTCGCTAGGGTGCGGAAATTGACAACCCTTCCGAAGTCATCCCATGACCTCATAGGCTTGGGAAAATACTGCGTATCGCAGCGGTAGTGTGCCTTGCCGATGGATTTGGGTAAGCGCCCGCTGCCAAGGGGCAGCGGACAGTTTGTTGCAGGTATCTGGCCGTTCCGCTGAAGGCTCAATCGTCGCCGTGCTTCTTGTCCAGGTACGCTGCGACCATATAGCCAATTACACCTGCGATAGTCAGCGCACTGATGACGGCAAGCACGGCATATACAAGCAATTCAAAACGATCCATTCCCTGACTCCTTTAATTCGAACCCTGCCAAGGTTAAGGGCGTCTGATCTAATCCCAAATCTGCGGTGTGATGGCTTAGCGATTGGTACCGGCGGCTTCCTTCCTCAGGTTGGCTCGGGCACCAACGTACGCATCAGTTTCCCAGATACGCATATTCCCGAGCTCGTAGGCGACGTGATTCCGGGCCTCCAGATCCTCATCTTGGGGAGCTTTGCCCCCAAGAATCGGGGCGTGGTGACCAGACAATCGCCAGTAGAGCTCGCAGGCATATGCCGCGCGACAATCATCAATGTTTAGTCCGTGAGAAAGTAAAAGCTCTTGAGCTGCAGGTAGGTTCTTTAATTTCCATGTACGCCAAGCTGCTGGTGTCGCGTGGCTGCTGCCCTGAAGTTTTTGAAATGCCGCGGCCTTCTTCAAAATTACAATTTGCTCAGGGGCAGAGATATTAATGATCCGATGCTCATGTTTATCTTTGCTGAACACATAAAAGATGTTTTCTTCTTCGGCGTCCTTGTGAGCATCTTCTGCGTCGAAGAAAAAAGCCTCAAGCAATGACATGCCGAGGTATCGAACTGACCTGATTAATGTTGCTAGCTGCTCTGAGTGGAGAGCCTGAATATCCACCATCGCGGCTTCAAACTTAGTACGGTCAAGACTGCGCGGTACGGTAATCCGTGCATAGCTTGGAAAGCCAAGACGGCTACCGACGTTAGCCGCTACGCCTTTCCAGTGCCCATTAGTTGCGAAGCCCATCACTACATATACAGTCTCAAGCAGGCCCGACACGCTTTGCAGTGGGAGATTTCCTTGGTATGTCTGGATATAGAGCTCTTCCCCGTACTCCCTCACCAATTTTTTATTGACGAATTCCAAGATGTCTACCTCATGAGACTCGTTGGCATAAGCACTAAACTGCGCCCATTGCTGGTCGTGGATCATGGCCTCGTGCTGACTGAGAAGCCCGCGCCGGACTGCCTCCCTGAGAATTGCCGAACCGGCCTTGGTCAAGTCCCGATCAAAATGTGCGTGGAAACTCTGCTTCATGGTCATTCCTCCATTCAGCTCAGGTGCTGAGCTGCTGAAGGAAATGTTGAGCGAGGAAAAATATTCTGGGGTTCGGTTTTGGTCGCTTTCAGCGCCTGAAATTGACGAGCGCATCCGTCCAATAAACGGTCGTTTATGGCACACCTATTCCAGATGATCTTTTGGACTTGGGATTTACCGCTTTCCTGTCACTTTTCCTGTACCGAAATCAGTGTGAGAAAAACGTATGGGAAAGCGGATTGGATATGCCCGAGTGTCGACTGATGATCAGAACCTCGACCTGCAGCGAGATGCACTTGCTCTGGCTGGGTGCTCAACAGTCTACGAGGAGACCATGAGCGGCAAGTCGGCGGACAGGCCGGAGCTGGGGCATTGCCTTAAAGCTCTGCGTAATGGTGACACTCTGGTTGTCTGGCGACTGGACCGCCTCGGTCGCTCTTTGCCTGACTTGGTTGGGATTGTCAGTAGCTTGGAGCAGGAAGGGGTGGCCTTCGAATCCATAACCGAACGAATCGAAACCACCAGCGCTGCCGGCAAGCTGATTTTTCACGTGTTCGCTGCCCTGGCTGAGTTTGAGCGCAACCTCATTCGAGAACGAACTCGTGCAGGACTGGCTGCGGCTCGTGCCCGTGGGAGAAAAGGTGGACGCAAGCCTGCGCTGGATGATCGTCAGGTGCGTGAGATACGAGCTCTTCTCAGAGATCCTGAGATACAGGTAACCGATGTTGCCCGACGGTATGGCGTTTCTCGAACAACGCTTTACCGCTACGTCGGTTCGCCGAAATCATCTGCGGTCGTTTAAGTGGTGGTGTTATTTTCCGCTGAAGTTGCCCAGATAATTTTGGGCGCTATGACCTAGCAGGCAAGTGAAGGATGTCTCTGGCGTACTACGTGTGCCGGACTACCACTGAATAAATAGGGAGTTTTCATGTCGATGCTTTTTTCTGTGAAGGGATGCGTTGGTACCTTGCTGTTGGTTGTGCTGGTTGGTTGCTCCAGTACCCCGAGGGTCACGTTGCCAGAACCTAAAGATGTTCCTCGCGAGAAATGGTCCGATGCCATGCTGGTTCTGGAAGCCATGCGCATCGATGGTCAGCGCGATATTCCAAGTGAAATGGTTGGGAATGAAGCAGATAACCTGAGCGCGCCGCGGTCTTCAGGAGGCTCTAGAGGTCTAGCGACGGCAGGTTTGGGATACGTGTCACCTCCAACTGGTTTTAGCAGCGCAGGAGCAGCCTCTCTTGGCGTCGGGTTGTTCTTGCTGGGTGGTGGCAGCGCTGGCCCTGTCTATCATTACCAGGTTGCTGCGTGGGTGCCTGAGGAACTCGCGTCTAACCCAAAGGAGGCATCTGCGTTGGTCAGGTTGGCCTGGCTTGATGCGAGAGAAAAATACTTCGGTGGGAAAATCTCAAAGTTGCGTCATGAGCCGGCTAAGTACGCTGACGGATCAGGCAAGAAATACGACAGGCTTGTAGATTTGGCTGCTGGGAACCCTGCACCGTTCGACGCTCCGGCGAGCGCTGCGCCAGCATTCATTTCGGCCGAGAAAGCCTACGGCCCGATTTTCCTGACCGATCCCTCAGGCGAACTATTTGCTGACGCTAGCAGAGCTGATAAGGACGGCATGGATGCGCTGGCGGGTATTGCTCGTCACCTGCCCGAATGGATGTATGCATACTACCCTGGACGGAATTGGCCTAAGGACTTCCGACCTGCCGCTATTTACAACAAGAACGGCAATCTCTATTTCATTGGGAAGTAGTTCGTGGTCGACCTGTGCGCCTGGCGTGCCGGGGTTTTATCTGCGGAATCAGTCATACAGACTCTCTCGCGAGTCGAAGGCGTTCAATAAAAACGAAGGTGCTCAACACAAGTATTGAGCACCTTCGACGTGCGTTGAGCGCCTTCAGGGAGCGGTGGGAAGCTCCCATGCCCATCCGCCCTGCATACCTGTTTTGTGTGAACGTATACCTAGCTGTTTCTGGGCTCTGCGAAGTGACGCCGAAGAAATGCAACGTTCTTCAGCTAAAGCCATCAACGCATTGATTGCAACAGGCCCAGCTTGCAACGTCTCCTCAAGAAAGCTGCACGCCTCTTGAGTAGCTGATGCTGGTCTTTCGCCGCCCGCTCGCTCGATATCCGCCAAAATAGTTTCAGCACTACCTTCGACGGCCTCTCCCCACCGGATGCAGGTTGTTTCCAACTGCTCGTTTATCAATAAGGGCTCAACGAAGTACTCTATCCCCCCACTATCAATCGAGACGTTGGATTTCGGTCGGACAAGCACTCGCGCTTCGGAATTTTGAGCTTTCCCAGCCACCAGTACCGTGCGAGCAAGTGCTGAGAATGCCTGGCTGCCGATTACGCGATCAGCTACGGATGACTGGGATGTACCTTTGCTCAGGTGAGATATACCGAGGACAGCGCAACAATGCTGCTCTGCGAAATCCACTACCATTTGTAGCCCCTGCCGAACTTCGTTTGCCCGGTGCATATCCCCACGAATGAGATTGATCAGTGGGTCGAAAATCAGCAATGAAACGCCGTCAATCCTTGCGGCTGCTTCATCCAAAAGGGAAAAGTTGGCTGCAGGATCAAACTGTCGTCTGTTCCCACGTTGATCTCTGAGCCCCTCGATAATGTGCACGCGGGTTAGGTCTGCATCTGCAGCCGTAAGGCGGGGAATGATCGTGTCAGCGATACCATCCTCGCCGCTCCAGATGACGATGTTGCCTGCTGCCTCACATTTGCTGCCGTCTGGCCAGTCACCACCTCTGCTGAGCGTGGCGGCCAGCGAGATTGCCAGCGTGGTTTTACCGCATCCACCTGCGCCGGCAAGAATGGATAACTTTGCCTTTGGCAGCCAGCCTGGCCAAATCCACTGGATTTTTTCCGCTGGAATATCGACCGCTGCTGTGAGTTCTATCATCCAGCCCGGTTGTTGAGGTGTTCGGCGCTGCATTACAGCGCCTCCCTTTGCCGAATCCAAGCCTGGATTTCACTGTTACGCCAGCCGACGCTGGAACCGCACAAAAGACGTTGTCGCGGGAAAAGGCCCTCCGATATTTTACGGTAGATCGTTGAGCGTTTTAGGCCGACGATTGCCTCGACATCGCGTAAACGAAGAATTTTGTCATCGTCGCTGACGTCGTCAAAGTTGCTAACGTGCATTGCCATAGGTTTTGAGTCCTAGGTCCTGAAGCGTGAGGCAGCGTCCTCCGGCACTACTGCTAAAAAGGGTAAAAGACGGATATCGGCTGGCTATATAGCGAGCACGGGCATTTGCCACACGCATAGGAATATGCGCGTTTCCGAGATTAATGTTCGGTAGCGTCGGAGGTCGTTGTGGGCTACAGAAATTCTAGGCCGTGAGGCTTCTAGGGGCCGAACGGAATGAGGCCGTTCAGGCCGGATGCACAAATCAACCGATGGAAGTTGATGCGGCCCGCTCAACGGATGCGAACGAGGCGAAAGTTTTTAACGTCGTTACCAGGGCGACGTGGCGGACCGTTGCGGATCGATAGGGATCGCTTGGGACGGACAGTTTTTAACATGAGAGTGCCGGGCTGGCAATCAGTAGATGCTCTGCCTTGGTTGGGCAAGGGTGGCCCAACCAAGGCAGTAGTTGACTGGATGCTCCGCGTTCTTTCGGACTCAACTATTCATCTGTGCCGATATCGAGTTTGGGTAGCGCCTTGACGATTTTCTGGGTTTCCAAGCTCACGGTGACCACGCGCTGGAACAGCTCCAGTGGGTACTTGGGGTTGCCCATGGTTTCATTGGCCCAGTCGTTGGCGTCGTTGACGATGCCGCTGGCTTTGTCAGTGCGTACGGCCTGTCGCTCCATCACCCAGTCCAGTGCGGCTTTGCCGTTGACCACGTAATCCCAAGCAGCGTCGGGGATGTCTTTGAGGGTGATGCGGGGGTTGTAGATGACAGTGCTCTTGTCGCTCTTCTCGGCGAACTTCATTTTCTCTACCCGGTAATCCGCGTTGGTCAGCGTACCCTTGGCTTCGATGGTTAGGGGGTACGGCTCGACGGTTTCGTAGTTCACGTGAAGTTCGGCCAAGGCGCGACCCGCTTGGCTGAAGGCCCAGAAATCTTCAGCCTTCTTCACTGCCGGAATGCGTGGAAGCTCCTTGCTCAGATTGTCAGCAAAGCGCTCGCGGTAATCCGGGGAGTGAAGGATGCCGTAGACGTAGTAGAACAGGTCTTCCTTGATGATCTGCTCACCGGGGTATGCATTGTGAAAGTGCAGTAGGCCTTCGTCGGTCAAGGCATCACGGCGATGACTTTGTAGCTGGGTTTGAGAGTCTTCAAAGAGGTCGCCCTTATCAGCTTTGTTAGTGTCGCAGCTATACAAGTAAAGAGGAAAGCATTGCGCTTTCTCCAAAGTGTCATACGTTCCAACACTGCGTAGCATTAAGGCAGAAAATCCGCTTCGGGAACCCTTTCCGGAAATTGCTATGACTTTATTTTCATCATTGAAGTAGTCAGGGGTTTTTCCGCGAGATTCTACTAGCGATTTATCGGTATAAATCCAGCTGTTTGTAAAAGGTCTATAACAGCACTGCATGAAGGCGCCGCTATGTATTTTATGGGTTTTTAGGCGCTCGCAATCATTCCGAAGACCTCTAGACCAACTAACCTGCTTTTGGTCTGAGTTTACAAAGTCTCCAATATCTATGTTTTCTCCTGATGTTGAAAATCGCTTAACTTCCGAGTTATAAAAATCTAAGGTTTTATTTATGTTTGAGTGTAGCTTGTCTCTTGAGAAATTAATACACCATGAGTCCCTGTTGGTCATTATGGCGGGAGAACTAGCGTTGAATATCGACGCACCTTCTAAGCTGGACATTTTAATAAAGTCACTGAAACTGTCGTCGCGCTGGCCAAGCCAGTCGTTGTGTATGTCGGGAGTGATAGATTGCCAAGAGTGTTCAGCAGATACGCCTGAAATGCTCACGAGACTGCTGAGCCTTTCTAGCTTCTGCGACTGGCTTAGGTCGTCTCCGATGTTGTGATAGTAGATGTTCCCATGGTTTTTGGAGGCTGGATTTTTTACAAATAGGGTTATAGCTACACCAGTCATGCTGCCGCTACCAAAGACGTTCTGCCCTTCTTTAGCACGGCCTTTGCTTAGCATGTTTTTTCGAATATCACCCCGGAGATTCAAAACGTAAACATTGGTAAACTCTTCAGTCAGGGCTTTACGCATGCCACTCATTGCGGATTTATCAATAAATCCTGAGCCTGATACATACCCGATAATTCCACTACTACCAATTCGATCGCTGGCCCATCGTATTGCACGAATGTAGCTATCATACAGTGAGCGTGTAAGTGTAATATTTTGCCCCTCTATATACGTGCTGCGAATACGACTATCTAGATGTGGATAGGCTATGTTCTGGTTGTTGTCGTTGGCACTTCCCTGGCCCACTGAGTATGGAGGGTTGCCAATAATCACCCGAATATCCAAGTCCTTCTGCCGCTTGCGGCGGGCGCTGTTATCCTCGAGCAACACATCAACTAGATCGTCTTTCTCGTACATCTGAAATGTATCAGTCAGACAGATTCCTTCAAAAGGCGTGTATTCCTCAGTCACTTCACCGTGGTACGTCGCTTCGATATTGATGGCTGCAATGTAGTAGGCCAACAGCACCAGCTCGTTGGCGTGTATTTCGTGCTTGTACTTATGCTGCAGTTCTTCCGGCTTGATCAGGCCTGACTGGATCAGGCGGGTGATGAAGGTGCCGGTGCCGGTGAAAGGATCGATAATGTGAACGCCCTTGCTGCCCAGGGTCTGACCGAACTCATTTTGCAGGAGGTGATTTACGCTTTGAAGGATGAAGTCCACCACCTCGACTGGGGTGTAAACGATGCCCAAGCGCTCGGTCATCTTGGGGAAGGCGTTGCGGAAGAACTTTTCGTACAGCTCGACGATGATCTTCTGCTTGCCCTGGGCGTTGTCGATACCAGCCGCGCGTTGACGTACGCTGGCGTAGAACTTATCTAGGGTGTCCGCCTCCTTTGCCAGGTGGTGCTCATGGAGCGCATCAAGTACGCCTTGCATCGCCTTAGACATGGGGTTGTGGCTAGCGAAGCTGTACTCTTCGAACAGCGCATCAAACACCGGTTTGGTTACCAAATGCTGGGCGAGCATTTCGATAATCTCACCATCGCTGATGCTGTCGTTGAGGTCGTCACGCAGTTCGGCGGCAAAGGCGTTAAAGGCATCTTTTTCCTGGGTGTTAGCCGTGTTTTCCAGGATTCCCTGGATACGGTCAATATGGGTACGGGCGATCTTGGCGATGTCGTTAGCCCAGTCTTCCCAATGGTGGCGGTTGCCGCACTTGTCGACGATTTTGGCGTAGATGGCCTTCTCGATTTCCCCCACCTCATAGGCCAGCTCGGCCTGCTGGGTCATCTGGCCTTCGACCTCGTACTTAGCGCGTTTCTCACCAATGCCGTACTGGCCTTTGCCTGCCTGGCCATTGCTGGTGCCGCTAGATTTCCTGGTCTTTTTTTCGGCCTTGTCGGTGATGGCGATGACTTCCATCTTGCGCGGGTCAGAGCCGATCAGGTCGAGCTTGTTGACCATGGCGTCAAAGCTGTCGTCGTGCGACCGCAGTGCCTGCAGCACCTGCCAAACCACTTTGTAGGTCTGGTTGTCATTGAGCGCTTCGTGGGGCTCCATGCCGGCCGGAATGACCACGGGCAGCACCACATAGCCGCGCTTCTTTCCCGGTGCGTTACGCATTACCCGGCCAACGGATTGCACCACGTCCACCTGGGAGTTACGCGGGGTTAGGAAGAGCACGGCGTCAAGCGCTGGTACGTCCACACCTTCAGACAGGCAGCGCACGTTGCTGAGGATGCGGCAGGTGTTGGCTGGCGGTTCTTCCTTGAGCCATTTGAGCTTGGCTTCCTTGGCACTGGCGTTCATGCCGCCATCGACGTGTGCGGCTTCGCAGATGATGCGTGAGGACTCATCGATGTTTTCTGACTTCTGATAAGCCTCCACCACCGACTGGAACATGCTGGCGATATTGATCGAGCTGACCTTGTGCTTGGTGCCCTTGTAGTTGGGCGAGATGACCTGACAGAAAGCTACAGCGCGCCTCATGGGCTTATCATCACCCACCAAGTTTTCGGCCAATCCCTGCTTGGCCAGAGCCTTCCAGCAACCGACTATCTTGGCGGCATCGTCTACCTTGAGCTGGTTGTTCTCGTCCTTCAGCATCTCCTGAAGGCGGCGGCTAATGGTGCTCTCCTCGACGGTGAGTACCAGCACCTTGTAATCGGTGAGCAGGCCGCGCTGAACGGCCTCGGAGAAGTTGATGACGAACAGCTCTTTGCCGTAGAGCGCTTCATCATCCATCGAGCACAGGGTGACTTCGCCAGACTCGGCCTTGAGCTTGGCGTTGTCACCGTAGATGCGCGGCGTGGCGGTCATGTACAGACGTTTGGTGGCGCGGATGTAGTCGGCATCGTGAACGCGCACAAAGTTGCTTTCGTCGTCGTCGTCAAAGGTGGCGCCCGTGGTGCGGTGCGCTTCGTCGCAGATCACCAGATCGAAAGCGGCCAGGCCATGATCAGCCTGGGCACGGCTGATCACATCGATGGAGTGATAGGTGGAGAACACTACGCTCATGTGCTCGGCATCATGGCGCTTGAGCATTTCCGCTGCGAGGCGATCTGCCTTGGTAGTGGCCGGGTAGCGTAGCTCGTGGGTGAACACCTGAACCGCGTCATCCTCTGCTTTGCGCTTCTTGCCAACGTCGCTGTCGGAGCAGACGGCAAAGCTGTGGAGCGGGGTGGCGCTTTCCTGCGTCCATTCGGTAAGGGTCTGCGATAGCAGCGACAGGCTAGGCACCAGGAACAGTACACGCCTACCCTTGCCGGCCTGCTGCTCGGCAATTTTCAGGCTAGTGAAGGTCTTGCCGGTGCCGCAGGCCATGATCAGCTTGCCGCGTTCGGCGTCCTTGAGGCCAGCGGCCACGGCATTCAACGCGGTTTGCTGGTGCTCGCGCAGCTGCTTCTTGGCCTTGAGAGCGACTGCCTGATTGGGCTGGTACTTGGCCCAGTCTATCTGGCTGTCTTCCAGGGCTTGCAGATCGATTTTACTGACCGGAGGCTGCTGGCCCTGCAACGCGTCCTCGGCGTGCTCGCTCCAGTTGTTGGTGGTGGCAACAATGACGCGGTGCGAGAACGGCGCTTTGCCCGAGGCGGTGAAGAAACTGTCTATGTCCTTCTTCTGGACTTTGTAGTCCTCGGCGTACAGCTTGCACTGGATGGCGTGGTACTCGCCGGTGCCCTGGGTGCGAGCCACTAAATCAATGCCCGCATCCTTGCCACTGAGGCTTTGTTCCTTCGCCCACTCCGCATACGTCCATACTTTGTCGTAAAGGTCGCGGTAGGTGGCTTCGTTGCGGAGGTAAGTGCAAATCAGCTCTTCGAAGTAAGTACCTTTTTCACGTTCGGTGACAGAAGCGCTGCGGTAGGTATTCAGCAAAGCTGATAAGGCTGACATCGGTAGGAATTCCTTTTGGACTGCGTCTGGCGCATTACAGGCGCCAAATCGGCGCAGTTTAGCAATTCAGCCAGTACTGGAGCGATAAGATAGTGCTCGTATTAGCTTGAGGGCTCGCTGGCTGATGGGGGCGCTTGCATTCAGCGTTTTATCGAGTCCAAAAAGTCGGCCCAGATCTGCATCATTTCACGCCGCTCTGGCAAGAAGCTGGTTCGATCGTACGCACGTCCCAGCGGATTTTTTACCGTGTGAGCGAGCTGATGCTCCAAGAGATCTGGGCGAAATCCCAGCACCTCCGCACCTATGGTTCTCGCTGTCGCACGAAAGCCGTGCCCGGTCATTTCGTCGCCGCTGATGTCCATGCGGCGTAATGCGCTGAGTACGGCATTGTTGGACATCGGCCGGTCGCCTCCTCGTGCCGAGGGGAAGGCGTATCGATGTCTGCCGGTGAGTGGTTTCAGCTCGCGCAGAACAGCGATTGCTTGCTGGCTCAGGGGAACCAAATGATCCGGACGATCCTGTTTGGTGGCAGTGAGCCCTTTCATCTTGTGGCCGGGAATCAACCACTCGCCCGCATCCAGATTGACCTCCGACCACTCCATGTGGCGCAGGTCACCGGGCCGGCAGAACAGCAATGGGGCCAGTTTGAGTGCACAACAAACAGGCATTGTTCCCGTGTAGCTATCCAGTGCTTTGAGCAGTGCCCCGAGTTTTTCAGGATCGGTCACGGCAGCAAAGTGTTTCACCCGCTTGGCTGGGAGCGTTCGTGAGAGATTCCCTATCTGGTTGGGCGGGGTGATGCCGGCAGCTTCGGCGAACTCAAAAATCTGTTTGTAGATCTGGGCAACACGACGCGCCGTCTCGCGAGCGCCGCGCTTGATAATGCGCTGGAGGTTTTCGACCAGCATGGGCGTGCTGATGCTGCTAATCGGAAGTTTTCCCAGCCAGGGGAAGGCATTGAGCTCAAGGCGCTGCCGTACAGTCCGGGTGTACTCCGGGTCCCAGGAGGATTCGCGAATATTGAGCCACTGCGTGGCAACCGATTCAAAAGTGTGCTGGTGATCAAGTTGGCTGACCACCTTGGCCATGCGTCTTTGCAGCGAAGGATCTTGGCCGCTGGCAAGTTGGACGCGAGCGTCATCACGTTTGCGCCGAGCTTCCTGCAAGCCGACCTCAGGGTAAACACCAAGAGCCAGGCGTTTTTCCTTTCCCAGAAAACGGTATTTCAAGCGCCAGTAACGGCCTCCGTTGGGCTGCACTTCCAGGTACAGACCCTGTTCGTCGTATAGCCGATAGGGCTTGTCCTGGGGCTTAGCGTTGCGGCAGTTGGTGTCTTTCAGGGGCATTGGGGGCACATCCTCTCCGAGCGAGCTGATGAGCGTTTTATGCCCCCATATATGCCCCCGTCAACTGTGGGATGCCCTGGGACCAGGTGGGAAAACGCGGGCAAGAAAAAAGCCGTAAAGCTTTGATTTCTCTAGGCTTTACGGCTTTTCTGGGTCTTCCTGGGAAGACTAAATGGTGGAGCCGGGGGGATTTGAACCCCCGTCCGCCAGTACTCCGCTGTCGGTACTACATGCGTAGCCGTGTCTATTAAGTTAACCCTCAGCGACCCGACGGGCAGGGTGCTTTGGGCGAGTTGTGTAAGTTTTAGCCGCTTCGTCCACAACGTACTGCACGGCGATTCTGTTCTATATGACAATCATTTTGGGTTTACAGACATCCCCTGATGATTGCTGGACCCGAAGGTACCAGGAGGGAAGGGCTAAGGCTGCTTACGCAGCGAGAGCGTATTCCCCGTAGGTTTCGTCATTGGCAACTATAGAAAGTTGCAACAGTGGATTTACGAGTTCTGTTACCAACTCGGCATGCACCTAAAGTTTCGCGACCGGCGTCGAATCCTAAACGGCCCCGTGCTTGTAACTCGTTGTTTCTTAGTGAGTGACAAGCCTGTGCAGTGTACGCCAAACGGTCACAGAAGGCCAACCCGAAGGTTGGCCATGAGCGTCGAGGTGTTACTGATTGGCGCCTTTGTCGCTGTTCTGTAGGTCTTGCAGGGCTTTGGACGTGATCTCTATGCACCTCTTGTCATCACCTGCTGCTTGGGCGGCTTTGGCTTGAGACACGGCGGTGTCGATTTCGCCGCTTTTGCCAGTGGTGTCGGTGGCGAGCAGGGCTTTGCCGTTGTTGATTTTGTCGAGATTAATCTGACAAAGCTGGTCGGTTTTTCCGGCGGCAAACGCCGGTGAGGCCAGCATCGCAGCGGTAATGAACACGCCAGCAAGAGCGGAATGCTTCATAAGGGTATCTCCTTGCGAAAAAGGGCTCGACGCTGCTGGCGTTCAAGGGCTGCCAGCGACATCACTGATGAGCCTCGATCGCCGAGGCCTATGCAGATGACTACGTCGCCGCGCAGGGGTTCTGTTTTTGTGCAGGATTAGTGCGCCCTCGGTCGGGTTACGCGGTCCACGAGGTAGACCAGCCCGTGGTAATCGATGCCGCCATGCTGGCTCAGGCCGATCTCGCAGGTGCGGCTGGTGGAGATGCCTTCGCTGCAATATTGCACGGCGTCTTTCAGTGAGCGCAGGGAGTGGGCGTTGAGTTCCGGGGTGGTGAAGCCTTTGTCGCCGGCAAAACCACAGCAGTGGATGCCTTCCGGGATCACCACGGTTTTCGCGCAGCGGCGGGCCAGGTCGATCAGGGCCTGGCTTTCCCCGAGGTGCTGGGTGCTGCAAGTGACGTGTACGGCGATCGGTGCTTCCTGCGGTATGAAGTCGAGGCGGTCCATCAGGTGTGTGCGGATAAATCGTACCGGGTCGTACAGGTCCAGGCGTGTTTCGCCCAGGTCTTGCACCAGGCGCAGGGTGCAGGGGCTGGTGTCGCAGTAGATCGGGTCGAGGCCGCCGCGGCTGGCGTGGAGCAAGGCGCCGATCAGTTCCTGGCGCTTGTGTTCGGCCTGTTCGGCATAGCCCTTGGAGGCGAAAGGCTGGCCGCAGCACAGGTTGTCCTGGTTGTCGGGGAAGACGACTTGGTAGCCGGCTTTTTCCAGCAGGCCGCGGGTTTTGTCGTACAGCGACGTTTGCTCTTTATCGCCAGCTGCCGGGCCCATGGCGCGTGAGACGCATGCCGCGAGGTAGACCACGCGTGGCCGCTCATCGGTCACCGCCGGACTGAAGCGAATGGCTTTTTCCGGTTGCGGCATGGCGTTGGTCCATTGTGGGATTTGTCCCTTGGACAACTTGCTCACTGTGGCCGACAACTTGGCCAGGCGCGGCGCGCCCAACAGCATGCGTGCGCCGTTGGCGACGTGCAGGGTAAAGCGCGCGCCTTGCAGCGCGGTGGCGAAGTGGGTGGCCAACCATTCGGCGGTTTTCGTATGGTCGGCGTCGCGGGCCCGGAGTTTTTTCACCAAGTCGCCGGTGTTGATTCCCACAGGGCAGCGCTGGGCGCATAACCCGGTGGCGGCGCAGGTGTCGATGCCCTGGTAGTGGTAGGCCGTTTCCAGTTCAGTGGTGTCGATGCCGGCGCGTTTCTTCGCCTGGATATCGCGCCAGATCACGATGCGCTGGCGCGGGCTTAAGGTCAGGCCTTTCGACGGGCATACCGGCTCGCAGAAACCGCACTCGATACACTTATCCACAAGCTCGTCGGCGGCAGGCAGCGGCTTGAGGTGTTTAAGGTGGATCTGCGGATCTTCGCTGAGCACCACGTCCGGGTTGAGAATACCGTTGGGGTCGAGCAGGCGTTTGAGTTGCCACATCAGTTGATAGGCGTCGCTGCCCCATTCCAGCTCGACGAACGGCGCCATGTTGCGGCCGGTGCCATGCTCGGCTTTCAGTGAGCCGCCAAACTCTACGGCCACCAGTTGGGCGACGTCGTCCATGAACGCTTGGTAGCGTGCGACTTCTTCGCTGCTGTTGAAGCCTTGGGTGAACACAAAGTGCAGATTGCCTTCCAGAGCGTGTCCGAAAAGGATGGCTTCGTCGTAGTGGTGTTTGTCGAACAGCTCGATCAAACGGTTAACGCCGATGGCCAACTGCTCGACCGGGAACGTCACGTCTTCGATGATCACCGTAGTGCCGGTTTTGCGCACGGCGCCGACGGCGGGGAAGGTGTCTTTGCGGATCGCCCACAGGCGGGCGTTTTCCACCGGGTCTTCGGTGAAGTCGACCTGTTTTTCCACCGGAAACGCCGCCAGGGACGCCATGATCAGCGCCAGTTGCTCCTGGAGCAAAGAGGGCGATGCCGCACGGGATTCGATCAACAGTGCGCAGGCATTTTCCGATAGATGTTGTACGAAGGCGGGCATGCCGGGTTTGTCCTGCACCGAACGCATGCTGCGTCGGTCGAGCAGCTCAACCGCTGAGACCGGTTGGGTTTTCAGGACGGTCACCGCATTGCAGCAGGTCTCGACATCGGGGAATACGATCAGCGCCGAGGCTTTGTTCGGGTGGTCGATGACGGTGTCGTAAGTCACTGCGCTGATAAAGCCCAGGGTGCCTTCGGAGCCCACCAGCAGGTGGCTGAGGATATCCAGCGGCTCATCGAAATCCACCAGGGCGTTGAGTGACAGGCCGGTGGTATTTTTCAGACGGTATTTGTGGCGGATTTTGGCGGCCAGTTCAGCGTTTGCCCGCGTCTCCCGCCCGAGTGTGGCCAGGCGTTCAAGCAGCGCGCCGTGCTGCTGACGAAATGCCGCGACGCTGGCGGCATCTTCGGTGTCCAGGCGGCTGCCGTCGGCCAGCACCAGGCGAATCCCGGCCAGGGTGTGGTAGGTGTTTTGCGCCGTACCGCAGCACATGCCGCTGGCATTGTTGGCGACGATGCCGCCGATTTTGCAGGCGTTGATCGACGCCGGATCCGGCCCGATCTTGCGCCCGAATGGCGCCAGCCAGGCGTTGGCCTGGGCGCCGATCACGCCGGGTTGCAGGCGGATCTGCGTGCCTTGCCCACGAATTTCGCGGCCGTTCCAGTTGTCCCCCAGTACGATCAGCACCGAATCGCTGATGGCCTGCCCGGACAAGCTGGTGCCCGCTGCGCGGAAGGTCACCGGAACATGATCGCGCTGGGCCAGTTTCAGCAGCGCCACGACTTCGTCTTCCGACTCGACGCGAATCACCAGCTGTGGGATCAGTCGGTAAAAACTGGCGTCTGTGCCAAATGCCAAGGTGGAAAGTGGGTCGTCGAAGCGACGAATTTTCGGGATCAGCTGTGCGACGTCAGCAAGGAAAGCGGCAGGCAGACTCATTGGTCCTCCAGGATCAGCACCACCAGGTCCTTCGGACCGTGGGCGCCATAAGCCAGAACTTGTTCGATGTCAGCGGTCTTCGACGGGCCGGACACCAGCAGGGCATTGGTGGGCATGCCTTGGGCCCAGGCGAATTGCTGCTGGACCTGATAAAAGTTGTCGTAAATCTCGCTGGCCTTGAGCAGTGCAAAGTGTACCGGCGGCACCAGGCTCATCAGTCGCGGTTCTTCCCGCGTGGGCCACAGAATCAGGCTACCGGTGGCGGCGATGGCGCCGAGGGTCGTGGTCAGGCTGGCCGGTGTGTCATTAAACAGCTCGGCTTTCCATTCTTCCACAGGGCGGTCGTAGGCTTTGAGCTGCGGCAATTGCGGATGGTTCGACCAGTGCTCGGTGATGCGCCGCCCATGCTCGGTTGTCGGCGCGATGAGCAGGCTGGGCAGCTCGCGTTTTTGCAGCAGCTGCGCGAGTAAAGCTGGCCATTCGGCGCCGCGGGTCAGGTGGATCTCGGTATGCACCGCCTCCATCAGCTTGCGCAATTGTGCGATGCGCTGCTCTGGCGGGTAGGTGTAGATCTGTGTGACCAGGGCCTCATCGAAGTTGTCGGGCACTGGTGTTGTGCCCGTCAGGCTGTGGCGCAATTTGCCGAGGATATTTTGCTTGGCGCTCATCAACGCGCTCCCTGTTTGGCCAAATGCTCGCGTGCCAGGTCATGCAGCGAACGGGCGGCGGGTTTAGGCGCGCTATGGTTTTGCGTCCATGGCCCGACGTTGTTCGGTACGAGGGCGCGCAGGCGCGTGGCGGCGAATGTGAACAGGCGGTACAGCGTCGGTGAGCTGTGGAGCTTGGCCCAGGCGTTCCAGATGAACCGCTCCTGGCGCGAATACTTGCTGCCTTGGCCGCGCATCACGGGGTGTGGGCTATCCGGCGCTTTTACGTTCTCTTCCCGCAGACGGCGTAGCAAGGCCGGGATCGGAATTTTTACCGGACACACTTCTCCACAAGCACCGCACAACGAAGACGCACTGGGATGGTCCGGTACTTTTGCCAGGCCGACCATATGCGGTGTGATGATTTTTCCGATAGGGCCGGGGTAGACCTCGCCGTAGGTGTGGCCACCGATTCGGGTATACACCGGGCAATGATTCATACATGCGCCGCAGCGAATGCAGTTGAGCGTCTGACGCAATTCGCTGTCGGCAAACGCCTGGCTGCGTCCGTTGTCCAGCAGCACCAGGTGGACTTCTTCGGGGCCGTCGAGCTCATCGGCCTTGCGCGGGCCGGAGATCATATTGACGTAGGTGGTGATCGGCTGGCCGAGCGCGGAGCGGGTCAGCAGCGACAGTAACGGCACCACGTCGCGCAGGTTTTCCACGACCTTCTCGATGCCGGTCACGGCGATATGCACGGGTGGCACTGTGGTCGACATACGCCCGTTGCCTTCGTTTTCCACCAGCAGCAGCGTGCCGGTTTCGGCCACGGCGAAGTTGACGCCGGAGACGCCGATATCCGCTTCGAAGAACTTTTCCCGCAGCACGCGGCGACCAATCTGAATCAACTGGTCGACATCCTTGGTGTACTCCACGCCGAGTTTTTCATGGAACAGCGACGCGACCTGGCTGGCGTTCTTGTGGATCGCCGGCATGATGATGTGGGACGGCTTCTCATGGTCGAGTTGAACAATAAACTCACCCATGTCCGACTCAAGGCATTCGATGCCTTGGGCGGCGAGTACGTGGTTCATCTCCATCTCTTCGCTGACCATGGATTTGCCTTTGATCACCTGCGTGGCTTCGCGCCGGCGGATGATCGACAGCACGATCGCATTGGCCTCTTCAACCGTTTCTGCCCAATGCACGGTCACGCCGTTTCGGGTCAGGTTGGCTTCCAGTTGTTCGAGCAGGTCGGGCAGCTTCGACAGGGCGCGGGCGCGCACCGCGTTACCGAGGGCGCGCAGGTGTTCGCGTTCGTGGGCGTCGCTGAAAGACGCCGCCCGTTTGCTCATCAGGGAATCCATCGCATTGCGAAAGTTGTTTCGCAGTTGCGCGTCGCCCAGTGCCTGGTGGGCGCGGGTGCGGAAGTCTTCCGACACCTCGACGGTGGGAATCAGCGCGGCGTTCATCGTTCACCCCCGGTGCGTTGCCAGAGAAAGCTGGCCAGGTGTTGCCCGCGTAAGGCCGCCTGTTGTTTCTCCAGAGCGCCATTGATGTTCATCAGGCAACCGCAATCAGCACTCAGTACTTGATGGGCGCCGGAGTCCTGCAAGGCTCGGGTCTTGTCGGCCACCATTGCGCCGGAAATGTCTGGCATACGCACGCTGAACGTCCCACCAAAGCCACAGCATTCGCTTTCGTGGCTGTGGTCGACGCGTTCGACATTGCGCAATTGGGCAAGCAGTTCGCGGCCGTGAAGGTGGGTGTTCATTTCCCGACGCGCGGAGCACGACGTGTGCAGGGCGACCTTGACCGGCGCCCCGCTGTCGTTGAGTTGAACCTTGCACACGAACAACAGGAACTCCGCCAACTCATAAGTCCGGGCCGCGAGGGCCTGCACCTGTTTGAGGGTGTCGGGTTCGTCCTTGAAGAGGTCGGCGTAGTGCTCACGTAACATGCCGGCACAGGAGCCGGATGGCACCACCACCGGGTAGTCGCCGGCGAACAGCGCCAGTTGCGCGCGTGCCACTTGCCGGGCCTGGTCGGTATAGCCCGAGGTGTAGGCCGGTTGCCCGCAGCAGCTTTGCCCTTGGGGATAATCCACGCAGATCCCTTCGCGTTCCAGCAGGTGGATCGCGTCCATGCCGGCTTCGGGATAAAACAGATCGACCACGCAGGTGCCGAACAGGTAGACCTTCTGCGGTTTTTCGTGGGGGTATTCGCGTGGCTCGGCCAGAGGCGGCGCGACACGGGTGGCATTCGGCACGGCGTTGTAAAAAAGCTCGCTCATCAGGCGCGTTCTCCGGGTGGTCCCGGTTGTCCGTCCGTCAGGGCCGCAGCGTGTTCAGCGGCCCGGCAGAAGGGTTGTGGAGAGCTGACGCCGAAATCGCGGTTCGGCGTCGGTTATTGCGTGATTACCTGTGGTCTCAATGCACCAGCATGCCGGTGAACCAGTAGGCCTGGGCCAGTGTGATCAGCCCGACGATGGTGGCGAAAAACAGGCTGTGCTTGAGGGTGAAGCGGAACAGGTCGGATTCCTTGCCGACCAGGCCGGTAGCGGCGCAGGCCACAGCGATCGATTGCGGCGAAATCATCTTGCCGGTCACGCCGCCGCTGGTGTTTGCCGCGACCAGCAGGACGTCGTTGACACCGATCTGGTGGGCGGTGGTGGCTTGCAACGAGCTGAACAGCGCGTTGGACGAGGTGTCGGAGCCTGTCAGGAAAACCCCCAGCCAGCCGAGGAACGGCGAGAAGAACGGGAAGGCTGCGCCGGTGCCGGCCAGGACCAATGCCATGGTCGAGGACATGCCCGAGTAGTTGGTGACGAACGCGAAAGCCAGCACCATGCCGATGGACAGGATCGGCCAGCGCAGTTCGTAGAAGGTCTCTTTTAAAGTGGTAAGACCAGTTTTGATGTCGATCTTCAATACCAGCATCGAGATCAGCGCGGAAAAGAAAATCGCAGTGCCGGTCGCTGAAATCGGGTCCAGTTTGAATACCGCGGGGATGGCCGTCGGGTTGGTCACGATAGGCGCAACCTTGACCACCAGTTGGTCCAGGTGCGGGATCGCAAAGTTGAACACCCAGCTGTACATCGAGCCGCCTGCGGCGAACATCGCCTTGAAGGGCTTGAGGGTCCAGATGGTCACCAGCACGGTCAGGATCAGGAACGGCGACCAGGCTTTGAAGATTCGCCCCAGGCTGTAGGGCGAAGCGACAGTGCTGCGTGGCAGGCCGAAGCCGCCGGCGCTGGCGGTGATCGTTGCGCTGGAGGTCGCACCGGCAATCTGCGCGCCGGCGGTGCGCTTGGGTTGCCAGATTTTCAGGAACAGAGTCAAGGAAACCAGGCTGGCCAGGGCCGAGGTGATGTCCGGCAGTTCCGGGCCGATGAAGTTGGAGGTGAAGTATTGGGTGATGGCAAAGCTCAAGCCTGCCACCAAGGCGGCCGGCCAGGTTTCGCGCACGCCGCGCAGGCCGTCCATCATGAACACCAGCCAGAACGGAACGAACAGCGACAGCAGTGGCAATTGGCGACCAGTCATGGCGCCGATCTTGAACGCGTCGATGCCGGTCACTTGCCCGGCGACGATGATCGGAATCCCGAGGGCACCGAAGGCGACGGGCGCGGTGTTGGCGATCAGGCACAGGCCGGCGGCGTACAGCGGGTTGAAGCCCAGGCCGACCAGCAGCGCGGCGGTAATCGCCACGGGAGCACCAAAGCCGGCGGCACCTTCCAGGAAGGCGCCGAAGCAGAAGCCGATCAGCAGGACCTGCAGGCGTTGGTCGTCGGTGATCGACAGTACCGAGCTGCGGATGATCTCGAACTGGCCGCTCTTGACCGTCAGTTTGTAGAGAAATACCGCAGCGACGATGATCCAGGCGATGGGCCACAGGCCGTAGGCAAAGCCATAGCCGGCAGCGGCCAGTGCCATGTCCACCGGCATCTGGAAGGCAAAGATCGCCACCAGGATCGACAGCGCCAGCGTGATGCTGCCGGCGACGTGGCCTTTAAGGCGAAACACGGCCAGAGCCAGGAAGAAAAATACGATTGGAATAACGGCGGCCAGTGCGGACAGGCCGAGGCTGCCGAGCGGGCTGTAGAGCTGTTGCCAGGTTTGCATATGGGGTGGCCCCTAATTGTTGTTGGTCAGGCACATTTTAGTCGGCTTGGATAATTGGTAATACCAATTTACAGCCGCTGTTGGCTAGAGTAAAAGCCTAGGCAGGGATGTGTCAATTTGCCGCCTGCGAAACTTTGGTCTTAAGCGGGAGGGCGGGCGCTCTGATCGCATCAATCGAAGATGTTCTGATGGGTGCTGCAAGCGTTGCGATAGGCCAGAATAGAGGCCCCGGCGAGTGGTCGGGATCGTGGAGAGAGAGTTATGGGGTTTGATCAGGTGCGTCAGCGCCGTTTGTCTGACGATATTGTCGAGCAGCTTGAGGGCATGATCCTTGAGGGCACGCTGAAATCGGGCGAGCGCTTGCCGGCCGAGCGCGCGTTGGCTGAAAAGTTCGGCGTTTCGCGCCCCTCGCTGCGTGAGGCGATTCAGAAACTGGCGGCCAAGGGGTTGCTGGTCAGTCGCCAGGGCGGTGGCAATTATGTGTCTGATTCGTTGGGCTCGACGTTCAGCGATCCGTTGTTGCACCTGCTGGAAAACAATCCCGAGGCGCAGCGTGATTTGCTGGAGTTTCGCCAAACCCTCGAAGCGTCCTGTGCCTATTACGCGGCATTGCGCGCTACCGAAGTCGACCGTGAGCGGCTGACGGCGGCCTTTGAAGCGCTACAGGATTGTTACGCGCGCGACGATAAGGTCAGCCGCGCAGAGGAGGGGGCCGCGGATGCGCGGTTTCACTTGGCCATTGCCGAGGCCAGCCACAATGCTGTGCTGTTGCACACCATCCGCGGGTTGTTCGACCTGCTCAAGCGGAACGTGGTGACCAACATTGGCGGCATGTACCAGCAGCGCACGGAAACCCGCGATATGCTGATCAGTCAGCACCGGGATTTGTACCTGGCAATCATCGAGGGGCGGGCCGAGCAAGCGCGGGAAGTCTCAACACGTCATCTGTTGTATGTGCAGGAGGTGTTGGAGGAGGTACGTCAGGAAGTTCAGCGCGTGGCCCGGGCGGCGCGGCGCAAGGGCATGTAGCCAGGGGCGAAGCGCCCTAGGCTACAGCGGCGCAAGGATTATTCTTCCTTGCCCTTGTTGCGCACGGCGCGATGCAGTTCACGGTCGGAATCGCGCTCGCGCTCGGTGTCACGCTTGTCGTATTCCTTCTTGCCTTTGCCCAGTGCGATCTCGCACTTGACCAGATGCTTGCTCCAATACCAGGACAGGCAGACGCAGGCATAGCCTTTCTGCTGTACGGCGGCGGCGAGCTTGTCCAGTTCGCGGGCATTGAGCAGCAGCTTACGTGTGCGTACCGGGTCGGCAATCACGTGCGTGCTCGCGGTGGTCAGCGGGGTGATATGACTGCCGAGCAGCCATGCCTCGCCATCCTTGAGCAGCACATAGCTGTCGACCAGTTGCAGCTTGCTGGCACGCAGACTTTTTACTTCCCAGCCGGCCAGGACCAGACCAGCCTCGAACCGATGTTCGATGAAGTAATCGTGTCGCGCTTTTTTATTCTGCGCGATGGTCCCTGTGGGGTGTTTCTTTTGTTTAGCCATAGGGGCGGCATTATAGGGCGTTGCGAGCGTGTCGGCTACGGTCAACCTGCGTGCTTGAGCGTGTTGGACGAATCCCGGACAATACCGGCAGTTCTTTGGTTTTTTTCTCTCGCGGATCGGGTTGTTCTTTCGCGATGTTTGCCGCTCAGCTGTGGAAATAACGCTCACATGACGACGCATATTCAACGTTCGGCCCTGCTGCCCTATCCGGCCCAGGTGCTTTATGACCTGGTCAACGACGTGGCGCGTTACCCGGAATTCCTGCCTTGGTGCTCGACCGCCGAGGTGCTGGAAGGCAGTGATGAGCACATGGTTGCCAGTGTCGGGGTGGCCAAGGGGGGGCTCAGCCAGCACTTTGTGACACGCAATGTCCTGGTGCCGGGCAAGTCCATTGAAATGAATCTGCAGGAAGGGCCGTTTACTCAATTGCATGGTGTCTGGGTGTTCAAGGCGTTGACCGAGAAAGCCTGCAAGATCAGCCTGGATCTGTCCTTCGATTATGCGGGGCCCATTGTGCGGGCGACGTTGGGGCCTTTGTTCAATCAGGCGGCCAATACCCTGGTCGACGCATTCTGTCAGCGAGCCAAGCAACTGCATGGTTGAGATTGAAGTGGTGTATGCCGGCGTGGATCGCCAGGTGTTGGTGGCGGTCGCGGTGCCAGCGGGGACGAGCCTGCGGGCTGCGGTGCAGGCGTCGGGGATTGCTACGCACTTTCCTGAGGTGAACCTTGCTGATTGCCCGTTGGGGGTATTCGGTAAGGCAGTGCTCGACCCCGATACCTGCACCGTGCAGTCAGGTGATCGTATCGAGATCTACCGCCCGCTGCTGGCCGACCCCAAAGAAGTGCGGCGGCTGCGAGCGGCCAAGGCGGCGTTGGTCAAGCAACAGCGTTCATAGGCCGGCGAATCTGCAGGCAACAAAAAGCCCGGCATGCCGGGCTTTTTATCGAGCGCCGCAAACTTACTGCGGGCTGGTGTCCAGAGGCTGTGGCGTCGGGACTGGAACTGTTTGTACGCGGTCGACGTCTTTCTGGATCTTGTCGAGCAATGAGCCAGGCTTGGCCGGTACTTCGGATTTCGGCTTCTCGGCTTCCTGCGCAGGCGCAGTCACGTTGGTGCCGTTATCCTTGCCCAGCAAGGCTTCATCGCGGCTTACGCCGGGCATGAAATCGCCGGACAGGCTGACCAGTTGATCATTGCCATTGAAGATGACGCTGACGCGCTCCTGTTGGCGTTCACCGCCCCCAGGCTGGATGCTGTAGAGATAATCCCAGCGATCGGCGTGGAAAGTGTCAGTCAGCAGGGGGTTGCCCATAATAAACCGTACTTGCCGTCGGGTCATTCCCGGGCGTAACTGGTCTATCATGTCCTGCGTGACGACATTGCCCTGCTGGATGTCGATTTTGTAAACCCCGGGGAATGAACAACCGGCGAGTGCGAGCAGTCCCACAAAGGTGAAACTGGTTAGCAAGAGCTTGGTGTTTTGCATCGGTGGGCGACTTCCACTATCTTGGCTGGGACAACGTAAACGCCGATCATACCCGTATTAAGAGAAGCTGCGAAGCAGCATCCGCGAGAAAGCTAACCATGGTTGAAAATAGCGAACTACGCAAAGCCGGTCTTAAAGTGACTCTGCCACGCGTCAAGATTCTACAAATGCTCGATTCTGCTGAGCAGCGCCACATGAGTGCCGAGGATGTTTACAAGGCGCTGATGGAGTCCAATGAGGACGTTGGCCTGGCCACGGTTTACCGCGTGCTGACCCAGTTTGAAGCCGCGGGGCTGGTGGTTCGTCATAATTTCGACGGCGGTCACGCAGTGTTCGAATTGGCTGATGGTGGTCATCACGACCACATGGTCGACGTGGACACTGGTGAGGTTATCGAATTCACCAACCCGGAAATCGAGCGGTTGCAGAAGGCAATTGCCGAGGAGCATGGCTACGAGTTGTCGGACCACAATTTGGTTCTTTACGTACGTAAGAAAAAGTAAAAATCGACGCAGATTCGCTCTGCGGAACGATTGAAGGCGACCCCCGGGTCGCCTTCGTGCTTTCTTACAGAGAGAAAATTGCCGGTTCGGTCAGGCCTTCGCCGCCACCACCATTTTTTTCGCGTGGGCCAGGGACTCCTTGGTCAGGTCGATGCCGCCGAGCATGCGCGCGACTTCCTCCACGCGTTCCGACTTGTTCAGCTTGGACACCGCCGTGTGCGTCGCATCGCTGCCGCGTACTTTGTGTACAAACAAATGCTGATGCCCTTGGGCGGCTACTTGCGGTAAGTGGGTAACCGTCAGCACCTGGCCGCGATCCCCCAGGCGACGCAGCAGTTGGCCGACAATTTCTGCGGTCGGGCCACCAATGCCAACGTCTACCTCGTCAAAGACCAGCGTCGGAACCCGTGAGGTTTGGGCGGTGATCACCTGAATCGCCAGGCTGATCCGCGATAGTTCGCCCCCGGAGGCGACTTTTGCCAGCGCTTTGAGCGGTTGCCCTGGGTTGGCGCTGACCAGCAGTTCTACCTGTTCCAGGCCGTGGGGCTGCAGTTCGGCGCTGGTATTGCTGTGCAGTTCGATGGTGAAGCGGCCGCCGGGCATGCCGAGGCGCTGGATTTCCTGCTCGACCGCGCTGGCCAGGCTCGTGGCGGCTTGATGGCGCAGATCGCTCAGTTCGCGGGCCTTCTCTTGGTAATGGCGGGCGAAAGAAGCCAATTCGTCGCCCAGGCGCTCAATGGACTCGTCATTCGCGTTCAGGGTTTCGATTTCATCCAGCAGCTTCTGCTGCATCGTTGCCACTTCAGTCGGCTGGATCCGATGTTTGCGCGCCAGGGTGTAGATGGTGTCCAGGCGTTCTTCTATTTCCTGCAGGCGTGCCGGGTCGGCGTCGAAGTGATCGAGGAAACGGTTCAGTTCGCCTACGGCTTCTTCTACCTGGATTTGTGCACTGGTCAGCAAGGTCGTGGCTTCATTCAGCGAGCCGGACGCATTGTTTACGCTGGACAGCCGATTGAGGCTGACGGTCAGTGCATTGAGCACATTGCCCGAGTCGCTCTCGCTGCATTGCTCCACCACCTGGCGGCAAATACCCAGCAGGGTTTCGGCGTTGGTGAGGTTCTTGTGTTCCTGCTCAAGCTGTTCCAGCTCACTTTCGCCGAGGCCAAGGCTTTCGAGCTCTTCGAGTTGATAGCTGAGCAATTGGTGGCGTGCGCGTTGCTCGTCGCCGGAATTGGAGAGGCGCTCCAGTTCCAGGCGGGTCTGGCGCCAACGTTGGGCGGCGAGCTGGACCTGGCGGGCGAGGTCGGTGGCGCCGGCGTATTCATCGAGCAGGCGGCGATGGGTGTCGGTTTTGAGCAGGGATTGGTGTTCGTGCTGGCTGTGGATATCGATCAGCAGCTCGCCCAGGGCCTTCAAGTCACCCAGCGGGCAGGGCGTGCCGTTGATGTAGCCACGGGAGCGGCCTTCGGCGGTGATGACCCGGCGCAGGATGCACGGCCCTTCATTATTAAGGTCGCGCTCGGCAAGCCAGGCTTCGGCTTCGGGGATGTCCGCCAGGTCGAAGGTCGCCAGGATGTCGGCCTTGTCTGCGCCGGGGCGTACCACGCCACTGTCGGCGCGGTCGCCCAGGGTCAGGCCGAGGGCGTCGAGCATGATCGACTTGCCGGCGCCGGTTTCGCCTGTGATTACGCTCATCCCGCGATCCAGTTCGAGATCCAGATGTTCAACGATGGCGTAGTTATGTACGGACAGGTGCACGAGCATGACGGCCGCTCCCAGGCTTTAGGTCTGGTTATTTATACAGTGTTTTGTTCCAGGCTGACAATCCTGGCGCTTAGCTCGATTTGCTTGCTTCGATGTTTTTTTTAGTGCGAAGAGGAATGAATGGGTCGGAATTGATCTGGATCAGATGAAAGACTTTTGGTGACGCCCGCACCCTTGAACCTGGAAATTGTGGCCCCATATACCGGAACAGAAGCGCGAGTTGAGTTCGCGCATGATTTTGAAAGGAGAAATCTATGGCTGACGAACAGACGCAGGATACGCAAACTCCAGACGCCAATTCGGCTGCCGGTGATGAGCTGGCGACTCGTGTGCAAGTGCTCGAAGAGCAATTGGCCGCTGCGCAGGATCAATCTTTGCGTGTTGCCGCCGATCTGCAGAACGTCCGCCGCCGTGCCGAGCAGGATGTAGAAAAGGCCCACAAGTTCGCGCTGGAAAAATTCGCCGGTGATCTGTTGCCGATCATCGACAGCCTGGAGCGCGGCCTTGAGTTGTCCAACCCGGATGACGAAAACATCCGCCCGATGCGTGAAGGTATCGAGCTGACCCTGAAAATGTTCCAGGACACCCTGAAGCGTTATCAGTTGGAGGCTGTCGATCCGCAAGGCGGCGAGCCGTTCAATGCCGAGCATCACCAGGCCATGGCGATGCAGGAAAGTCATGACCTTGAGCCAAACAGCGTGTTGAAAGTATTCCAGAAGGGATACCAGCTCAACGGTCGCCTGCTGCGTCCAGCAATGGTCGTGGTCAGCAAGGCGCCTGCACCGGTTTCACCTTCGATTGATGAGCAGGCTTGAAATACGCCGCAAGGCCCCCATTTATAAGTCAAGCGTTTAAGTGCTACCGCAGTTAGCCACCACTGCTGCGGCATCCAAATTCAAGTTTCGGGAGAGTAAATCATGGGCAAAATTATCGGTATCGACCTGGGGACCACCAACTCCTGCGTCTCCGTGCTGGAAAACGGCGTTGCAAAAGTCATCGAAAACGCCGAAGGCGCGCGTACTACGCCGTCGATCATTGCTTACGCCAACGACGGCGAAATCCTCGTCGGTCAGTCGGCCAAGCGTCAGGCGGTGACCAACCCGCACAACACCCTGTACGCGGTGAAGCGTCTGATCGGGCGTAAGTTCGAGGAAGAAGTCGTACAGAAAGACATCAAGATGGTCCCTTACAAAATCGCCAAGGCTGACAACGGTGACGCCTGGGTTGAAGTGAACGGCCAGAAAATGTCGCCGCCACAGATCTCGGCTGAAATCTTGAAAAAGATGAAGAAAACCGCCGAAGACTACCTCGGTGAAGCCGTGACTGAAGCGGTGATCACCGTTCCGGCCTACTTCAACGACAGCCAGCGCCAGGCGACCAAAGACGCCGGCCGCATCGCGGGTCTGGACGTAAAACGTATCATCAACGAACCAACCGCAGCCGCTCTGGCTTACGGCATGGACAAAGCCAAGGGCGACCACACTGTCATCGTTTATGACCTGGGTGGCGGTACCTTCGACGTGTCCGTGATCGAAATCGCGGAAGTTGACGGCGAGCACCAGTTCGAAGTGTTGGCCACCAACGGCGACACCTTCCTGGGTGGTGAAGACTTCGACATCCGTCTGATCGACTACCTCGTTGACGAGTTCAAGAAAGAAAGCGGCATGAACCTCAAGGGTGACCCGCTGGCCATGCAGCGTCTGAAAGAAGCTGCCGAGAAAGCCAAGATCGAGCTGTCTTCGGCTCAGTCGACCGACGTTAACCTGCCGTACATCACTGCAGACGCTACCGGTCCTAAGCACTTGAACGTGAAGATCTCGCGCGCCAAGCTGGAAGCGCTGGTTGAAGACCTGGTTCAGCGCACCATCGAACCTTGCCGCATCGCGCTGAAAGACTCCGGCATCGAAGTGAGTGCGATCAACGACGTGATCCTGGTCGGCGGTCAGACCCGCATGCCACTGGTTCAGAAGTTGGTGACCGAGTTCTTCGGCAAAGAAGCACGTAAAGACGTGAACCCGGACGAAGCTGTTGCCATGGGTGCTGCCATCCAGGGTGCGGTACTGGCCGGCGACGTGAAAGACGTATTGCTGCTGGACGTCAGCCCGCTGACCCTGGGTATCGAAACCATGGGTGGCGTGATGACTGCGCTGATCGAGAAGAACACCACGATTCCTACCAAGAAATCGCAAGTGTTCTCGACGGCCGATGACAACCAGGGCGCCGTGACCATTCACGTGCTGCAAGGTGAGCGTAAGCAAGCGGCGCAGAACAAGTCCCTGGGCAAGTTCGACCTGGCCGAGATTCCACCAGCACCACGTGGCGTGCCACAAATCGAAGTGACCTTCGACATCGACGCCAACGGCATCTTGCACGTAGGCGCCAAAGACAAGGCTACTGGCAAAGAGCAGAAGATCACCATCAAGGCCAACTCTGGTCTGTCTGATGAAGAAATTCAGCAGATGATTCGTGATGCGGAAACCAATGCCGAGGCTGACAAGAAGTTCGAAGAGTTGGCGGCTGCCCGTAACCAGGGCGACGCACTGGTTCACTCGACGCGCAAAATGATCGCTGAAGCTGGCGACAAAGTGACTGCCGAAGAGAAGACCGCAATCGAAGCGGCCTTGGTTGCCCTAGAAGCCGCAGTTAAAGGCGACGACAAGGCTGCCATCGAAGCCAAGGTTGAGGAACTGTCGAAGGTCTCCGCGCCGGTTGCTCAGAAAATGTACGCCGAGCAAGGTCAGCCAGCTGACGGTGCCGCGCATCAGGCAGAGCCTGAAGCCAAGCACGATGATGTTGTCGATGCCGAGTTCGAAGAAGTCAAAGAGCAGAAGTAATCTGCTTGGCCGGTTGACCGCTATCAAGCGGTGACTGGTAGGATGTCGCCGCGCGGGAGCTTGCTCCCGCGTTGGCGTGTCTGGGGTATGCGAATTTTTACAGCATGCGACAAGGCTCGGATGCTGGCGGTGTGATCGGGAATGCTCCTGCTTTCCGGCGACAGTCACCGCGTTTTTGGCCGGGTCCCTGGCTGAAAGCAGTTATGACCAGGATCGTTGAATTGACGTGAGTTGGGTCCGGGCCTGTATTGGGGCTCAACGAGTTCGGCAAGGCTCAGGAGGGTCTGGCTGAACGTCCTTAAGAGTGCAAAGACTTATGGCAAAGCGTGACTATTACGAAGTATTGGGTGTGGAGCGCGGTTCCAGCGAGGCGGACCTGAAGAAGGCTTACCGTCGCCTGGCGATGAAGCACCACCCGGACCGTAATCCGGATAACAAAGAATCCGAAGAAATGTTCAAAGAGGCCAACGAGGCCTACGAATGCCTGTGTGATCCCAACAAGCGTGCGGCCTACGACCAGTACGGTCACGCCGGCGTCGACCCGAGCATGGGTGGCGGCGGTGCCGGCTTCGGCGGCCAGAACTTCTCCGATATTTTCGGCGATGTGTTCAGCGACTTCTTCGGCGGTGGCCGCGGTGGTCAGCGTGGCGGTGCCCAGCGCGGCAGCGACCTGCGCTACACCCTGGAACTGAACCTGGAAGAAGCCGTGCGCGGCACCAGCGTCAATATCCGCGTGCCGACGCTGGTCAACTGCAAGCCGTGCGACGGTTCGGGGGCCAAGAAAGGCTCCTCGCCGATCACTTGCCCGACCTGCGGTGGTATCGGTCAGGTCCGCATGCAGCAGGGCTTCTTCTCGGTGCAGCAAACCTGCCCGCGGTGCCAAGGCCAAGGCAAGATCATTTCTGACCCGTGCGATTCCTGCCACGGTGAAGGGCGTGTCGAAGAGTACAAAACCCTGTCGGTCAAAGTGCCGGCGGGCGTGGATACCGGTGACCGCATTCGCCTGTCGGGCGAAGGCGAGGCGGGGACCCAGGGTGGCCCGACGGGTGACCTGTATGTGGTGATCAATGTGCGCGAGCACTCGATCTTCCAGCGCGACGGCAAGCACCTGTTCTGCGAAGTGCCGATCAGCTTCGTTGATGCGGCCCTGGGCGGCGAGCTGGAGATTCCGACTCTGGATGGTCGGGTCAAGCTCAAGATCCCTGAGGGGACGCAGACCGGCAAGCAGTTCCGTATCCGTGGCAAAGGCGTGGCGCCGGTACGTGGTGGCGGTGCGGGCGACCTGATGTGCCGTGTCACGGTGGAAACGCCGGTTAACCTGGGTCGTCGCCAACGCGAGTTGCTCGAAGAGTTCCGCAGTTCGCTGGAGGGTGACGACTCCCACTCGCCGAAAACCACGGGCTTCTTCGATGGCGTGAAGCGCTTCTTCGGCGACTTGTAAGGAATTGAGTATGCGACGTATAGCCGTAATGGGCGCTGCCGGGCGCATGGGTAAAACCCTGATCGAAGCGGTACAGCAGCGCTCGCCGGCCTCCGGCCTGACCGCGGCGATCGTTCGCCCAGGCAGTACGCTGATCGGCGCCGATGCCGGTGAGCTGGCTTCGCTGGGGCGTATCGGGGTGTCGTTGTCCGGCAATCTGGAGCAGGTGGCGGACGAATTCGACGTGCTGATCGACTTTACGCTGCCGGACGTGATGCTGAAAAACCTGGCGTTCTGCCGCAAGGCGGGCAAGGCCATGGTGATCGGCACCACCGGCTTGAGCGCTGAGCAGAAGCAGTTGCTGGTCGAGGCGGGCAAGGATATTCCCATCGTGTTTGCCGCCAACTTCAGCGTGGGCGTGAACCTGTCGCTCAAGCTGCTGGATCTGGCGGCGCGCGTGCTGGGCGATGAGGCGGATATCGAAATCATCGAGACCCATCATCGCCACAAGATCGATGCGCCGTCGGGAACCGCGTTGCGCATGGGTGAGGCTATCGCCGATGCCCTGGGTCGCGACTTGTCGAAGGTGGCGGTGTACGGGCGTGAAGGTCATACCGGCGCGCGTGCGCGTGACACCATTGGTTTTGCCACCGTTCGTGGTGGCGATGTCGTCGGTGATCACACCGTGCTGTTCGCCACTGAAGGCGAGCGCCTGGAAATCACGCACAAAGCCTCCAGCCGCATGACATTCGCCAAGGGGGCGGTGCGTGCCGCGCTGTGGCTGGATGGGCGTGCGCCGGGTCTGTATGACATGCGCGATGTGCTGGATCTGCACTAATCAGTAGCTAAAATGGGGCCTCGGGATTATCCTAAGGCCCCGTTTTTACCCGCTAAGCGACGTCCTGTCGCATTCTCCTGCCTTTAAGGCTCATTAGCGGTGGACCAAAACAGCCTTTTTCTGTAAGCTACAGCTTTAGTGTGTCCACTAAAAGCGCGCAGAATAATTCAGTGAAGAAGCGGGGTGACGTGTCCATACGTCACTCCGCTTTTTTACAACCTGCGATCGCCCTTTCAGGCTTTATTTACGGGAGGTCTTCTTGACTAAGCCAGCCATACTCGCCCTTGCTGATGGCAGCATTTTTCGCGGCGAAGCCATTGGAGCCGACGGTCAAACCGTTGGAGAGGTGGTGTTTAACACTGCCATGACCGGCTATCAGGAAATCCTTACCGATCCTTCCTACGCCCAACAGATCGTTACCCTGACTTATCCGCACATCGGCAACACCGGTACTACGCCGCAAGACGTCGAGTCCAATCGCGTCTGGTCCGCGGGCCTGGTGATTCGTGACCTGCCACTGGTTGCGAGCAACTGGCGTAGCACGATGTCGCTGTCCGATTACCTGAAAGCCAACAACGTTGTGGCGATCGCCGGTATCGATACGCGCCGCCTGACACGCATCCTGCGTGAAAAAGGCTCGCAGAACGGCTGCATCATGGTCGGTGAGAATATCTCCGAGGCTGCGGCAATTGCTGCGGCGCAAGGCTTCCCTGGCCTGAAGGGCATGGACCTGGCGAAAGTCGTCAGCACCCAGGAACAGTACGATTGGCGCTCCACTGTCTGGGACTTGAAGACCGACAGCCACGAGACCATCGACGCTGCTGATCTGCCCTACCACGTAGTGGCTTACGACTACGGCATCAAGTACAACATCCTGCGCATGCTGGTCGAGCGCGGTTGCCGCGTGACCGTGGTGCCGGCGCAAACCCCTGCCAGCGACGTCCTGGCGTTGCAGCCGGACGGCGTGTTCCTATCCAACGGCCCGGGTGACCCTGAGCCATGCGACTACGCCATCAAGGCGATCAAGGACGTGCTGGAGACCGAGATCCCGGTGTTCGGTATCTGCCTGGGCCACCAACTGCTCGCTCTGGCCTCCGGCGCCAAGACCCTGAAAATGGGGCACGGCCACCACGGCGCGAACCACCCTGTACAGGACCTGGACACCGGCGTAGTGATGATCACCAGCCAGAACCACGGTTTTGCGGTGGATGAAACGACCTTGCCGGCCAACGTCCGTGCGACCCACAAGTCGCTGTTCGACGGTTCCCTGCAAGGCATCGAGCGCACCGACAAGAGCGCGTTCAGCTTCCAGGGCCACCCTGAAGCCAGCCCGGGCCCGAACGACGTAGCGCCGCTGTTCGACCGTTTCATCAATGAGATGGCCAAGCGACGCTGACTGAGCGGCCTGCGGGCGGCCCCGACTGTCGGTGGCCCCCGCAGGCTCTTCAAAGATTGTTCAAGACGGCTTGCCGACTGACCTGCGGATTTGAGTGACAAACCCATGCCAAAACGTACAGACATAAAAAGCATCCTGATTCTCGGCGCTGGCCCGATCGTGATCGGCCAGGCCTGCGAATTCGACTACTCCGGCGCCCAGGCCTGTAAAGCCCTGCGCGAGGAGGGTTACCGCGTCATCCTGGTGAACTCCAACCCGGCCACCATCATGACCGACCCGGCCATGGCCGACGCCACCTACATCGAGCCGATCAAGTGGCAGACCGTTGCCAAGATCATCGAGAAAGAGCGTCCGGACGCACTGCTGCCGACCATGGGCGGCCAGACCGCCCTGAACTGCGCCCTCGACCTGGAGCGCGAAGGCATCCTGGAAAAATTCGGCGTTGAGATGATCGGTGCCAACGCCGACACCATCGACAAGGCCGAAGACCGTTCGCGCTTCGACAAGGCGATGAAGTCCATCGGCCTGGCGTGCCCGCGTTCCGGTATCGCCCACAGCATGGAAGAAGCCAATGCGGTCCTCGAGACCCTGGGCTTCCCGTGCATCATCCGTCCGTCCTTCACCATGGGCGGTACCGGTGGCGGTATTGCGTACAACCGTGAAGAGTTCGAAGAAATCTGCGCCCGCGGCCTGGACCTGTCGCCGACCAAAGAGCTGCTGATCGACGAATCCCTGATCGGCTGGAAAGAATATGAGATGGAGGTTGTCCGCGATAAGAAGGACAACTGCATCATCGTCTGCTCCATCGAGAACTTCGACCCGATGGGCGTGCACACCGGTGACTCGATCACCGTTGCTCCGGCACAGACCCTGACCGACAAGGAATACCAGATCCTGCGTGACGCCTCCCTGGCGGTACTGCGCGAGATCGGCGTGGAGACTGGCGGTTCCAACGTGCAGTTCGGTATCTGCCCGAACACCGGCCGCATGGTCGTGATCGAGATGAACCCGCGTGTGTCCCGTTCGTCGGCCCTGGCCTCGAAAGCCACCGGTTTCCCGATCGCCAAGGTCGCGGCCAAGCTGGCTGTGGGTTACACCCTGGACGAACTGTCGAACGACATCACCGGCGGCAAGACCCCGGCGTCCTTCGAGCCGTCCATCGACTACGTCGTGACCAAGCTGCCACGTTTCGCCTTCGAGAAGTTCCCCAAGGCAGACGCGCGCCTGACCACCCAGATGAAGTCGGTCGGCGAAGTCATGGCCATTGGCCGGACCTTCCAGGAATCCCTGCAGAAAGCCCTGCGCGGCCTCGAAGTCGGCGTTTGCGGCCTGGACGAGAAGCTCGACCTGAGCAATCCAGAAAGCATGAGCGTGCTCAAGCGCGAGCTGACCGTGCCGGGTGCCGAGCGTATCTGGTACGTCGCTGACGCGTTCCGCGCCGGCATGACCGTCGAAGACATCTTCGGCATGAACATGATTGATCCGTGGTTCCTGGTGCAGATCGAAGATCTGATCAAGGAAGAAGAGAAGGTCAAGACCCTGGGTCTGGCCAGCATCGACCGCGACACCATGTTCCGCCTCAAGCGCAAAGGTTTCTCCGACCAGCGCCTGGCCAAGTTGCTGGGTGTGACTGAGAAAAACCTGCGCACTCATCGCCACAAGTTGGACATCTTCCCGGTCTACAAGCGCGTTGACACCTGCGCCGCCGAGTTTTCCACCGACACCGCCTACCTGTACTCCACCTACGAGGAAGAGTGCGAAGCTGCACCGTCGGGTCGCGACAAGATCATGATCCTGGGTGGCGGTCCGAACCGTATCGGCCAGGGCATCGAGTTCGACTACTGCTGCGTACACGCCGCCCTCGCCCTGCGCGAAGACGGGTACGAGACCATCATGGTCAACTGCAACCCGGAAACCGTTTCCACCGACTACGACACTTCCGACCGCCTGTACTTCGAGCCGGTCACCCTGGAAGACGTGCTGGAAATCGTGCGCGTCGAGAAGCCTAAAGGCGTGATCGTCCAGTACGGCGGCCAAACCCCGCTGAAACTGGCCCGTGCCCTGGAAGCCGCCGGCGTGCCGATCATCGGCACCAGCCCGGACGCCATCGACCGTGCCGAAGACCGTGAGCGCTTCCAGCAAATGGTCGAGCGCCTGAACCTGCGTCAGCCGCCGAACGCTACCGTGCGCAGCGAAGACGAAGCCCTGCGTGCGGCCAGCAAGATCGGCTACCCGCTGGTGGTGCGTCCGTCCTACGTACTGGGCGGCCGGGCGATGGAAATCGTCTACGAAGAAGAAGAACTCAAGCGTTACCTGCGTGATGCGGTGAAAGTGTCCAACGACAGCCCGGTGCTGCTGGACCACTTCCTCAACTGCGCCATCGAGATGGACGTGGATGCGGTTTGCGACGGTACTGACGTGGTCATCGGCGCAATCATGCAGCACATCGAACAGGCGGGCGTTCACTCCGGTGACTCCGCGTGCTCGCTGCCGCCTTACTCGCTGCCGCTGCACATCCAGGACGAGATGCGCGAACAGGTCAAGAAAATGGCCCTGGAACTGGGTGTGGTCGGCCTGATGAACGTACAGTTGGCGCTGCAAGGCGAAGACATCTACGTCATCGAAGTCAACCCGCGCGCCTCGCGTACCGTGCCGTTCGTGTCCAAGTGCATCGGTGTGTCCCTGGCCATGATCGCTGCCCGCGTGATGGCCGGTAAGACCCTGAAGGAAATCGGCTTCACCAAGGAAATCATTCCGAACTTCTACAGCGTGAAAGAGGCGGTGTTCCCATTCGCCAAATTCCCTGGCGTGGACCCGATCCTGGGCCCAGAGATGAAGTCCACCGGTGAAGTGATGGGCGTGGGCGATACCTTCGGTGAAGCGTTCGCCAAGGCCCAGATGGGTGCCAGCGAAGTGCTGCCGACCGGCGGTACTGCTTTCATCAGCGTGCGCGACGATGACAAGCCACTGGTTGCAGGCGTGGCCCGTGATCTGATCAACTTGGGCTTCGAGATCGTGGCCACCGCCGGGACCGCCAGGCTGATTGAAGCGGCGGGTCTGAAAGTGCGTCGCGTGAACAAGGTGACGGAAGGCCGTCCGCATGTGGTCGATATGATCAAGAATGACGAAGTCACTCTGATCATCAACACCACTGAGGGTCGTCAGTCGATTGCGGATTCTTACTCCATTCGTCGTAATGCCTTGCAGCACAAGATCTACTGCACCACGACCATTGCTGCTGGCGAAGCTATCTGCGAAGCGCTCAAGTTCGGTCCGGAAAAGACCGTGCGTCGCTTGCAGGATCTACACGCAGGATTGAAGGCATGATCAAATACCCAATGACCGTTCGGGGCGCCAAGGCCCTGGAAGAGGAGCACGCCCATCTGACCAAGGTCGTACGTCCAAAGCTGAGCCAGGACATCGGTACGGCCCGCGAGCTGGGTGACTTGAAGGAAAACGCCGAATACCACGCTGCCCGCGAGCAGCAGGGTATGGTCGAGGCGCGGATCCGTGACATCGAAGGCCGTATGCAGAATGCGGTCATCATCGACGTCACGACCATCCCGCACACCGGCAAAGTGATTTTCGGCACCACGGTGGAAATCGCCAATGTCGAAACCGACGAAAGCGTGGTGTACCACATCGTCGGTGAAGACGAAGCTGACTTCAAACTCGGCAAGATCTCCGTCGGTTCGCCACTGGCCCGTGCCTTGATTGCCAAGGAAGAGGGTGATGTGGTGGTTGTGAAAACGCCCGGTGGCGTGATCGAGTACGAGATTGTTGAAGTTCGCCATGTCTGAAAGGCGGCGCCCGCTTCGTGCGGGCGCCATGCTTTGGCAGTTTGCCCAGATGCTGTGGGTGGGCGGCCTGTGGTTGTTGCATATTGGCGTGTTACCGGCGTTGGGCCTGATTGGCCTGGCGCCGTTGTTGATCGATGAGATCGATGGATTACTGAGTGCGCTGCTGGTGGGTTTTGCGGCGGCGTGCGTGACGCTTCAGGCGCTGGTGCTGATCAAGGCCGAAGGCTTGGGGAGTTTGTGGCGGGATATTCGCGGCCAACTGCTGTTGATGGCGCTGTATGCATGTGCAATGTATTGCATCGTGCATGTGTGGCTGCCGGAAGCGTTGCGCTGGCAGCTATTCAGCTATCTTGTGCTAGGGTTTTCCGGCCTGGTGCTGGTGATGCAACCGGCGCCTGGGTGGAGTGGCGGGGCGCGCGAAGCACGCCCGTGACCCTTGTTGTCATTTGAAGCGATGAACGTTCGACAGTTGCTTGTTGACGCTGAAGTTCTTGCGATACAGCAGTGCCATCTTGCCGATGACCTGAACCAGGTCTGCCTTGCCAACCTTGCACAGTTCTGCAATGGCGGCCAGGCGCGCTTCGCGGTCAAGGATGTTGACCTTGATCTTGATCAGTTCGTGATCGCCCAATGCGCGTTCAAGTTCGGCTAACACACCTTCAGTCAAACCGTTGTCGGCCACGATCAAAACTGGTTTCAGATGGTGGCCAATGGATTTGTACTGTTTCTTCTGCTCTTGAGTGAGCGGCATAATCTGACCCCTGCGTCTGATCTTGTAAAAAGCGGCGGCCAGTTTACCCGAGCGAGTCCGGGACCGCCCAGTTAATCACGACCCGTTTTATTTTCGAGGTGGCCCGTGGCCCGTTCCAAAACTAGCCTTAAGTGGCTGCAAGAGCATTTCAACGACCCTTACGTCAAAAAGGCGCAAAAGGACGGCTACCGTTCCCGGGCCAGCTACAAGCTGCTGGAACTTCAGGACAAGGACAAACTGTTCCGTCCCGGCATGAGCGTGATCGACCTGGGCGCCGCCCCGGGTGGCTGGTCCCAGGTGGCCAGTCGTCTGATTGGCGGGCAAGGCCGGTTGATCGCTTCCGACATCCTGGAGATGGACAGCATCCCGGATGTGACCTTCGTCCATGGTGACTTTACCCAGGATGCGGTGTTAGCTGAGATCCTGCAGGCTGTGGGAAATTCGCAGGTGGACCTTGTGATTTCCGACATGGCCCCCAATATGAGTGGATTACCGGCTGTTGATATGCCGCGAGCCATGTTCCTGTGCGAGTTGGCGCTGGATCTGGCGGGGCGGGTATTGCGTCCGGGTGGTGATTTCCTGGTCAAGGTCTTCCAGGGCGAAGGTTTCGACGAGTACCACAAGAACATCCGCAAGCTGTTCGATAAGGTGCAGATGCGTAAACCGGACTCCTCACGGGACCGGTCTCGCGAGCAATATCTGCTGGCGCGGGGGTTCCGCGGTATCGAAGGTGCAGCGAGTGATGAGCGCCTTTGAAGGTTTGAGGGGAGTCGATAGGTTTTTTTATATCGCTTTCGTCACGAAGCTTTACGAATATTGTGTAGTCAAAGTTTCACAAAGGGTTACAGACGGCGCCTGCCAGAGTTGTAGGTAATGTAGTAAGTTAGGCCGGTGAATATCATGCGAAGCGCGCGCCAGTAGCGGAGCTTGCTTCAGAGGGTAGTTAATTGAACGATATGGCAAAGAATCTGATCCTGTGGTTGATCATCGCGGCTGTCCTGGTGACGGTGATGAACAACTTCTCCAGCCCTAACGAGCCGCAGACCCTCAACTATTCCGACTTCATCCAGCAAGTTAAGGATGGCAAGGTCGAGCGCGTAGCGGTTGATGGCTACGTGATTACCGGCAAGCGCAACGATGGCGACGGCTTCAAGACCATTCGTCCGGCAATCCAGGACAACGGTCTGATCGGCGACCTGGTGGATAACCACGTGATCGTCGAAGGCAAGCTGCCTGAGCAGCAGAGCATCTGGACTCAACTCCTGGTGGCAAGCTTCCCGATCCTGGTGATCATCGCCGTGTTCATGTTCTTCATGCGCCAGATGCAAGGCGGTGCAGGAGGCAAGGGCGGGCCGATGAGTTTCGGCAAGAGCAAGGCGCGCCTGCTCTCCGAAGACCAGGTGAAGACCACCCTGGCTGACGTCGCCGGTTGCGACGAAGCCAAGGAAGAAGTGGGTGAGCTGGTCGAGTTCCTGCGTGATCCGGGCAAGTTCCAGCGCCTGGGTGGCCGCATTCCACGCGGTGTGCTGATGGTCGGCCCGCCGGGTACCGGTAAAACCTTGCTGGCCAAGGCGATTGCCGGTGAAGCCAAGGTGCCGTTCTTCACCATTTCCGGTTCGGACTTCGTCGAAATGTTCGTCGGCGTCGGTGCCAGCCGTGTTCGCGACATGTTCGAGCAGGCCAAGAAGCACGCGCCATGCATCATCTTCATCGATGAAATCGACGCCGTTGGTCGCCATCGTGGTGCTGGCATGGGCGGTGGTCACGATGAGCGTGAGCAGACCCTCAACCAGTTGCTGGTGGAGATGGACGGCTTTGAAATGAATGACGGCATCATCGTCATTGCCGCAACCAACCGTCCGGATGTGTTGGACCCTGCATTGCTGCGTCCAGGCCGTTTCGACCGTCAGGTTGTGGTGGGCTTGCCGGATATCCGTGGTCGTGAACAGATCCTGAAAGTCCACATGCGTAAAGTACCCATGGGCGACGACGTCGCTCCGGCCGTGATTGCCCGCGGTACGCCTGGCTTCTCCGGTGCCGACCTGGCCAACCTGGTGAACGAGGCTTCGCTGTTTGCGGCCCGTACCGGCAAGCGCATCGTGGAAATGAAAGAGTTCGAACTGGCCAAAGACAAGATCATGATGGGCGCCGAGCGCAAATCCATGGTCATGTCCGAGAAAGAGAAGCAGAACACCGCTTATCACGAAGCCGGTCACGCTATCGTAGGGCGCGTCGTGCCTGAGCATGACCCGGTCTACAAAGTGTCGATCATTCCTCGTGGTCGGGCGCTGGGTGTGACCATGTTCCTGCCGGAAGAGGATCGCTACAGCCTCTCCAAGCGTGCGTTGATCAGTCAGATCTGCTCGCTGTACGGCGGCCGGATTGCTGAAGAGATGACCCTGGGCTTCGACGGTGTCACCACCGGCGCTTCCAACGACATCATGCGTGCCAGCCAGATTGCGCGGAACATGGTGACCAAGTGGGGCCTGTCGGAAAAACTCGGTCCTTTGATGTACGCCGAGGAAGAAGGCGAAGTGTTCCTGGGACGTGGCGGTGGCGGTCAAAGTGCCAGCTTCTCCGGTGAGACAGCCAAGCTGATCGACTCCGAAGTGCGCAGCATCATTGACCAGTGCTACGGCACGGCCAAGCAGATCCTCACCGACAACCGCGACAAGCTGGATGCCATGGCGGATGCGCTGATGAAGTACGAAACCATTGATGCCGATCAGATCGACGACATCATGGCGGGCCGTACACCGCGTGAACCTCGCGATTGGGAAGGTGGTTCGGGCACCTCTGGCACGCCGCCAGTGGTTCAGAACGAACGCCCTGAAAACCCGATCGGCGGTCCTGCAGCTGACCACTAAGGTTTGAAATGACTTTTGCGTCGTCCTCCACCCGGTTGCCTTGCGGCAGCCGGGTTCTTGATTTGGCCCATACGCATGTCATGGGCATTCTTAATGTAACCCCCGATTCCTTTTCCGATGGTGGTCGCTTCAATCAGCTCGATGCTGCGTTGCGTCACGCCGAGGCGATGGTGGCGGCGGGTGCGACCTTGATCGATGTCGGCGGCGAGTCGACCCGGCCCGGTGCTCGCGTGGTTTCTCCCGTGGAGGAACTGGAGCGGGTGGCGCCGATCGTCGAGCGCATCGCTCGCGAGCTGGATGTGATCATTTCCGTGGATACATCGACCCCGGCGGTGATGCGCGAAACGGCGCGCCTGGGTGCGGGGCTGATCAACGATGTGCGTTCGTTGCAGCGTGATGGCGCACTGGACGCCGCCGCGGCGACCGGCCTGCCGGTGTGCCTGATGCATATGCTGGGCGAGCCCGGCACCATGCAGGACAATCCGCACTACGATGATCTGGTTGGCGAAGTGAGCGGGTTCCTGGCTGATCGCATTGCTCAATGCGCCGCCGTAGGGATTGCTGCCGACAAGATCATCCTCGATCCGGGGTTTGGTTTCGCCAAGACCCTGCAGCACAATCTAAGTCTGTTCAAGCATATGGAAGCCTTGCATGCCCTGGGTCGACCTTTGTTGGTCGGCGTTTCGCGCAAGAGCATGATAGGTCTGGCGCTGAATCGCCCGGTGGGCGAGCGGCTTTATGGCGGGTTGGCGCTGGCGGCACTTGCTGTGACCAAGGGTGCGCGTATCTTGCGTGTGCATGATGTCGCTGAGACCGTGGATGTCGTCCGCATGATTGCCGCAGTAGAATCGGCCGAATAAGAATGATGGAGCACTTATGACAAAGAAATACTTTGGCACCGACGGTATCCGTGGTCGGGTCGGCGAGTTTCCGATTACCCCCGATTTCATGCTCAAGCTGGGTTGGGCGGCAGGCATGGCGTTCCGCAGCATGGGCGCGTGCCGCATCCTGGTGGGCAAGGACACGCGTATCTCAGGCTATATGTTTGAGTCTGCGCTGGAGGCCGGTTTGTCCGCCGCCGGTGCCGATGTAATGCTGCTGGGCCCGATGCCGACCCCGGCGATCGCTTACCTGACGCGTACCTTCCATGCCGAAGCCGGCATTGTGATCAGTGCTTCGCACAATCCTCATGATGACAACGGCATCAAGTTCTTCTCGGGGCAGGGCACCAAGCTGCCGGATGAGATCGAGCTGATGATCGAAGAGCTGCTGGATGCGCCGATGACGGTGGTCGAGTCCAGCAAGCTGGGCAAGGTGTCGCGGATCAACGACGCCTCTGGCCGTTATATCGAATTCTGTAAGAGCAGTGTGCCAAGCAGCACCAATTTCGCCGGGCTGAAGATCGTCGTCGACTGTGCCCATGGTGCGACCTATAAAGTGGCGCCGAGCGTGTTCAAGGAGCTGGGTGCGGAAGTGACGGTGCTGTCGGCCCAGCCAAACGGGTTGAACATCAACGAAAACTGCGGCTCCACGCATATGGAGCAATTGCAGGCTGCCGTCCTGGCCGAGCATGCCGACCTGGGTATTGCCTTTGATGGCGACGGTGACCGCGTGCTGATGGTGGATCACACCGGCGCCGTGGTTGATGGCGATGACTTGATGTTCATCATTGCCCGCGACCTGCATGAGCGTAACCGCTTGCAGGGCGGTGTCGTCGGTACGCTGATGAGCAATCTCGGGCTGGAGTTGGCACTGGGCGAGCTGGGCATTCCTTTTGTGCGTGCCAATGTCGGGGATCGTTATGTGATTGCCGAACTGCTGGAGCGCAATTGGCAGATCGGTGGCGAGAACTCCGGGCATGTCGTGTGCTTCCAGCACACCACCACGGGCGACGCGATCATTGCCGCGCTGCAGGTGCTGTTGGCGTTGCGCCGTCGCCAGGAAAGCCTGGCCCAGGCGCGTCAAGCCCTGCGTAAGTGCCCGCAAGTGCTGCTCAATGTGCGCTTTGCCGGTGGCGACAACCCGATCGAACACCCGGCTGTCAAAGCGGCCTGCGAGCGCGTGACCCTGGCAATGGCGGGGCGTGGGCGCGTGTTGCTGCGCAAGTCCGGCACAGAGCCGCTGGTGCGCGTCATGGTCGAAGGTGAGGACGAAACCCTGGTTCGCGGGCATGCCGAAGACCTGGCAAAACTAGTAACTGAAGTTTGCTCCTGAATTCGGCTTGCCAGTGATGGTGTGGTTGGGTAACATCTGCGCCCACTTTGACCGACGAGGTACAGCATGCGTCGCACTATGGTAGCTGGTAACTGGAAGATGCACGGTACCCGCGCCAGTGTCGCTGAGCTGATCAATGGCCTTCGTCACTTGGCCTTGCCGAGCGGTGTTGATGTCGCGGTTTTTCCATCTTGCTTGCATATCAACCAAGTGGTTGATGGCTTGAAAGGTAAGTCGATTCAGGTCGGCGCGCAGAATTGCGCAATGGAACCCATGCAAGGTGCGCTGACAGGTGAGATTTCGCCAAGTCAGTTGGTTGATGCGGGTTGTTCCTACGTGCTTGTCGGGCACTCCGAGCGCCGTCAGTTGATGGGCGAGCGGGATGGGACACTCAATCGCAAGTTCGCAGCGGCACAGGCTTGTGGCTTGATTCCGGTGTTGTGCATAGGGGAGACCCTTGAACAGCGCGAATCGGGCAAGACTCTTGAAGTTGTCTCGCGTCAGCTGGGCAGCATCATCGAGGAGCTGGGTGTTGGTGCGTTTGCGAAGGCAGTCATCGCTTACGAGCCGGTCTGGGCCATTGGCACCGGGCTGACTGCAACACCGCAACAGGCGCAGGATGTGCATGCAGCTATCCGCGCGCAGTTGGCGGCAGAGAATTCTGAGGTCGCACAAGGTGTGCGGCTTCTATACGGCGGCAGCGTGAAGGCGGCCAATGCGGTCGAACTGTTCGGCATGCCGGATATCGATGGGGGGCTCATTGGTGGAGCTTCCCTGAATGCAGATGAGTTCGGTGCGATTTGTCGCGCCGCGGGAAACTGAAAAAATGCTGGAAACAGTCGTAGTCGTTTTTCATCTGTTGGCTGCCCTGGGCGTAGTTGCCCTGGTTTTGTTGCAACAGGGTAAAGGTGCGGATGCTGGTGCGTCTTTCGGTGCAGGTGCTTCAAATACTGTGTTCGGAAGCCAAGGTTCCTCTACCTTTCTTAGTAAGTTTACTGCTATACTTGCCGCAGGTTTCTTCATAACCAGCTTAGGGTTAGGTTACTTTGCTAAAGAGAAAGCTCATGTGCTGACTCAAGTAGGTTTGCCAAACCCAGCAGTGTTGGAAGTACCAAAAGCAAAACCGGCTTCTGATGATGTCCCGGTGCTTCAAGAGCAAAAGTCGGCTACTCCAGCGACTGACGTGCCTCCAGCTCAAGAGCAGAAGTAAGAAGGGTTGTAAACGCTGTATTGCCGAGGTGGTGGAATTGGTAGACACGCAACCTTGAGGTGGTTGTGCCCATAGGGTGTAGGGGTTCGAGTCCCCTTCTCGGTACCAATTATCAGGAGAGCCCGCTGTTGCGGGCTTTCTTGTAGGTGGAAGGTTACATTGACCCTGTAAGGGATCGGTCGTATACTTCCGCCCCAGCTTTGTCGCGGGGTGGAGCAGTCTGGTAGCTCGTCGGGCTCATAACCCGAAGGTCGTCGGTTCAAATCCGGCCCCCGCAACCAGTTTTAGCGGAGCCCCTTATTAAGGGGCTTTTTGTTAGCTGGACACTTTCAACGCCGCTATTCGACGGCGTTTCAAGGATGGGCGTTTCGCCCATTTTTTTATTTTGCACAGCATGCACATACATGCACGAGGGGGTTCAGGTGTCGAGCAAGCTAGAAGAGTTGCAGGCCTTGCTGGCCCCGGTGGTCGTGGCCCTGGGCTATGAATGCTGGGGTATTGAGTTTTCGGCTCAAGGTCGCCACTCAATGTTGCGCGTTTATATTGATAAAGAGGGCGGCGTGCTGGTGGACGATTGTGCCATTGTCAGCCGTCAGATCAGTGGTGTCCTGGATGTTGAAGATCCAATCGCCGTTGAGTACACCCTCGAAGTTTCCTCGCCTGGCATGGAACGCCCACTGTTCACTCTCGAGCAGTTTGCAAAATTTGCCGGTGGACAAGTGAAAATCAAGCTGCGATCTCCCTTTGAAGGGCGACGCAATTTTCAGGGCCTTCTGCGCGGTGTAGAAGAGCAGGATGTCGTGGTGCAAGTAGAAGACCATGAGTTCCTGTTGCCGATCGATATGATCGACAAGGCCAACATTATTCCCAGTTTTGACTGAGACGCGGATCCCGCGGATCCAATGGCTTGCGAAAGGCGAGGCGTACGATGAGCAAAGAAGTACTGCTGGTTGTTGAGTCGGTATCCAATGAAAAGGGCGTACCGGCAAACGTGATTTTTGAAGCGCTGGAGCTGGCCCTGGCCACTGCGACCAAAAAGCGTTTTGAAGACGAAGTTGATCTGCGTGTGGAAATCAACCGCCACACCGGTGCCTATGAAACTTTCCGTCGCTGGACGGTCGTTGAAGAAGCCGATCTTGATGATCCGGCCATCGAAACCTGGCCGAGCAAGGTCGCTGAAACGCACCCTGGCGCCAAGGTCGGTGATGTTGTCGAAGAAAAGATCGAATCGATCGAGTTCGGCCGTATTGCTGCACAAACTGCCAAGCAGGTCATTGTGCAGAAGGTTCGCGAGGCCGAGCGCGCTCAAGTCGTTGACGCCTATCGCGAGCGCCTGGGTGAAATCATCTCCGGCACCGTGAAAAAAGTTACCCGCGACAACGTGATCGTCGACCTGGGCAACAACGCCGAAGCGTTGCTGGCCCGCGAAGACATCATTTCTCGCGAAACCTTCCGTGTCGGCGTGCGTCTGCGTGCGCTGCTCAAGGAAATCCGCACCGAAAACCGCGGTCCTCAGCTGATCCTGTCGCGTACCGCGCCGGAAATGCTGATTGAACTGTTCCGCATCGAAGTGCCGGAAATCGCCGAAGGCCTGATCGAAGTCATGGCTGCGTCCCGCGACCCGGGTTCGCGCGCCAAGATCGCGGTCCGTTCCAAGGACAAACGCATCGACCCGCAGGGCGCTTGCATTGGTATGCGCGGTTCGCGCGTCCAGGCAGTGTCGGGCGAGTTGGGCGGTGAGCGTGTGGATATCGTCCTGTGGGACGATAACCCGGCGCAGTTCGTGATCAACGCCATGTCGCCGGCTGAAGTGGCGGCAATTATCGTTGACGAAGATGCCCATGCCATGGACATCGCCGTTGGCGCAGACAATCTGGCTCAGGCCATTGGTCGTGGTGGTCAGAACGTGCGTCTGGCCAGCCAACTGACCGGCTGGACCCTGAACGTGATGACCGAATCGGACATCCAGGCTAAGCAGCAAGCTGAAACCGGTGACATCCTGCGCAACTTCATCGACGAGCTGGAAGTCGACGAAGACCTGGCGCAGGTGCTGGTAGATGAAGGCTTCACCAGCCTGGAAGAGATTGCCTACGTACCGTTGGAAGAAATGCTCAACATCGATGGCTTTGACGAAGACACCGTCAACGAGCTTCGCGCTCGGGCCAAGGATCGTTTGTTGACTAAAGCCATCGCTACTGAGGAAAAGCTGGCAGACGCCCATCCGGCCGAAGACCTGCTCTCGCTTGAGGGTATGGACAAGGATTTGGCGATGGAACTGGCGGTGCGCGGCGTAATTACCCGCGAAGACCTGGCCGAGCAGTCTATTGACGATCTGCTCGACATCGACGGCATTGACGATGATCGTGCCGGCAAGTTGATCATGGCCGCCCGAGCCCATTGGTTCGAGTAATTAGGCGCGGCCTGAGGAGAGAAGTGCATGACGCAAGTCACGGTGAAACAACTGGCCGATGAGGTCAAAACACCGGTAGAGCGCCTGTTGCAGCAGATGCGTGAGGCAGGTCTGCCGCACACCGCCGCCGATGAAGGTGTGAGCGATAGTGAGAAGCAGTCTTTGCTGACTCACTTGAAGAGCAGCCACAAGGCGAAAGTGGAAGAACCGCGCAAGATTACATTGCAGCGCAAAACCACCAGCACCCTGCGTGTTGCTGGTAGCAAGAGCATCAGCGTTGAAGTACGCAAGAAGAAAGTCTTCGTACAGCGCAGCCCGGAAGAAATCGAAGCCGAGCGCAAACGCGAACTGGAAGAACGTCGCGCAGTAGAAAATGCTGCTCGTCAGAAGGCTGAAGAAGAAGCCAAGCGTCGCGCCGAAGAAGAAGCGCGTCGCCAGCCTGCTGCTGCGCAACCTGCTGCCACTGATGCGGTCGCTGCTCCTGCTGCCGCGCCTGTAGAAGCTGTGCGTGAGGCCGCTCCGGTGGCCGCTGCACCAGCACCTGCTGCTGATGCGCGTAAACGCGACGAACCTCGTCGTCCGGACAAACCACGTGCCGACGATAACAGTCGTCGCGGTGGCGGCGGTGATGGTGAGCGCAAAAACGCTCCGCATCGTGCTTCGGTCAAAGAGAAAGCGCCTGCGCCACGCGTTGCCCCACGTACCACCGACGAAGAAAGCGACAGCTTCCGTCGTGGTGGTCGCGGCAAGGCCAAGCTGAAAAAACGCAACGCCCACGGTTTCCAGAGCCCAACCGGCCCTGTCGTGCGTGAAGTGAAGATCGGCGAGACCATCACTGTGGGCGATCTCGCCCAGCAGATGTCGGTCAAGGCAGCTGAAATCATCAAGTTCATGTTCAAGCTGGGCACTCCGGCCACCATCAACCAGGTACTGGATCAGGAAACTGCCCAACTGGTTGCCGAAGAGCTGGGCCACAAAGTGACCCTGGTCAGCGACACCGCCCTGGAAGATTCCCTGGCCGAGTCCCTGAAGTTCGAAGGTGAAGCCGTTTCCCGTGCGCCGGTCGTGACCGTAATGGGCCACGTTGACCACGGTAAGACTTCCCTGCTCGACTACATCCGTCGTGCCAAGGTTGCGGCAGGCGAGGCTGGCGGTATTACCCAGCACATCGGCGCCTACCACGTTGAAACCGATCGCGGCATGGTGACGTTCCTCGACACCCCTGGTCACGCCGCGTTTACCGCGATGCGTGCCCGTGGTGCCAAGGCGACCGACATCGTGATCCTGGTCGTTGCAGCAGACGACGGCGTGATGCCACAAACCATCGAAGCCGTTCAGCATGCCAAGGCAGCTGGCGTACCGTTGGTGGTTGCGGTGAACAAAATCGACAAGCCGGGCGCCGATCTCGATCGCATCCGTAGCGAACTGTCGGTTCACGGCGTGACTTCCGAAGAATGGGGTGGCGACACTCCATTCGTACCGGTCTCGGCGAAAGTCGGTACTGGCGTTGACGAACTGCTCGAAGCTGTTCTGTTGCAAGCCGAAGTCCTGGAACTGACCGCTACGCCATCGGCTCCTGGCCGTGGTGTTGTGGTTGAGTCCCGCCTCGACAAGGGCCGTGGCCCGGTGGCGACCGTTCTGGTTCAAGACGGTACCCTGCGCCAAGGCGACATGGTGCTGGTCGGTTCGAACTATGGCCGTGTACGTGCCATGCTCGACGAGAACGGCAAGTCCATCAAGGAAGCCGGTCCGTCCATCCCTGTCGAGATTCTCGGCCTGGACGGTACCCCGGACGCTGGCGACGAGATGAGCGTGGTTGCCGACGAGAAGAAAGCCCGTGAAGTGGCTCTGTTCCGTCAAGGCAAGTTCCGCGAAGTCAAGTTGGCCCGTGCTCACGCCGGCAAGCTGGAAAACATCTTCGAGAACATGGGCCAGGAAGAGAAGAAGACGCTTAACATCGTCCTCAAATCTGACGTCCGTGGTTCCCTCGAAGCGTTGAACGGCGCCTTGAACGGCCTGGGTAACGACGAAGTGCAAGTGCGTGTCGTCGGTGGCGGTGTCGGTGGTATCACCGAGTCCGACGCCAACCTGGCACTGGCTTCCAACGCTGTACTGTTCGGCTTCAACGTGCGTGCCGATGCTGGCGCTCGCAAGATCGTCGAGCAGGAAGGCCTGGACATGCGTTACTACAACGTCATCTACGACATCATCGAAGACGTCAAGAAAGCCCTCACCGGCATGCTTGGCAGCGACGTCCGGGAGAACATCCTGGGTATCGCCGAGGTGCGTGACGTGTTCCGCTCGCCGAAATTCGGCGCGATCGCCGGCTGCATGGTTATCGAAGGCACCGTTCACCGTAACCGTCCTATCCGTGTACTGCGTGAAGACATCGTTATCTTCGAAGGCGAGCTGGAATCCCTGCGCCGCTTCAAGGATGACGCTTCCGAAGTACGTGCCGGCATGGAATGCGGTATCGGCGTCAAGAGCTACAACGACGTCAAGGTTGGCGACAAGATCGAAGTCTTCGAGAAGGTTCAGGTTGCTCGCAGCCTCTAACTCGCGCACTTCAGGAGCCACGCCGCGTGTGGGCATGCAAATGCCCCGCGCAACGTCCGGACTCTAAACGCAACGCCCGGTCTGGCTTTTGTCAGGCCGGGCGTTTGCCGCTTTCAGACCCCACGGGTTTCACCGTGTGGCAGTAACAGGTAACAAGACATGGCAAAAGAATACAGCCGTACCCAACGTATCGGCGATCAGATGCAGCGCGAGCTGGCCCAACTGATCCGTCGCGAAGTCAAAGATCCTCGTGTTGGCCTGGTCACCATCACCGCCGTTGAAGTGAGCCGTGACGTAGGTCACGCAAAAATCTTCATCACCGTGATGGGTGAGGACAGCAGCGAAGAAATCGCGCAAAGCATCAAGGTGCTCAACTCGGCCGCAGGTTTCCTGCGCATGCAGTTGGCCCGCGAAATGAAGCTGCGCAGCGTGCCTCAGTTGCACTTCCACTACGACGAAAGCGTCGTGCGTGGCGCGCACCTGTCGGCACTGATCGAGCGCGCCGTGGCTGAGGATAATCAGCATCCGTCCACACCTGAAGACGCCAAGGAGTAAGCGGTGGCTCAGGTCAAACGTATCCGTCGCAACGTCAGCGGCATCATTCTGCTCGACAAGCCCATTGGCTTTACCTCCAATGCCGCCTTGCAGAAGGTCCGCTGGCTGCTCAATGCCGAGAAAGCCGGGCACACCGGCAGCCTCGACCCCCTGGCCACCGGTGTGTTGCCGTTGTGCTTTGGCGAGGCCACCAAGTTCTCGCAATACCTGCTCGATTCCGACAAGGGTTACGAAACCCTGATGCAACTGGGCAAGACCACCACCACGGCCGATGCCGAGGGTGATGTTTTGCAGGTTCGCGACGTGACCGTTGGTCGTGCTGATATCGAGGCTGCTTTACCCGCTTTTCGTGGGCAAATCAGTCAGATACCGCCGATGTACTCGGCGCTCAAGCGCGATGGGCAACCACTTTACAAGCTGGCTCGTGCGGGTGAAGTAGTGGAGCGCGAACCGCGTTCTGTTACTATTGCGCGCTTGGAATTGCTCGCCTGTGAAGGCGACACCGCACGCCTGGCCGTGGACTGCAGCAAAGGCACCTATATCCGTACCCTGGTGGAAGATATTGGTGAAAAGCTCGGTTGCGGCGCGTATGTCGCAGAACTGCGACGCACCCAGGCCGGCCCTTTCAGCCTGGCCCAGACGGTGACGCTGGAAGAGTTGGAAGCGGTACACGCCGAAGGCGGCAATGAAGCGGTCGATCGCTTCTTGATGCCATCGGACAGCGGTTTGCTCGATTGGCCATTGCTGCACTTCTCGGAGCACAGCGCGTTCTACTGGCTCAACGGCCAGCCGGTACGTGCCCCGGACGCGCCGAAATTCGGCATGGTGCGGGTACAGGATCATAACGGTCGCTTTATCGGTATCGGTGAAGTGAGCGAAGACGGGCGCATCGCGCCGCGTCGACTGATTCGGTCAGAATGACCGAAACCAGTTTGTGGTAAAAGCGTATCAGCCTTTACGCAAACTGGAACGAGGGTGGCTGTTAACAGGCACGGTCACTACTCATTTTTAGATACAGGGATTTGTCCCTGGCCTGTTGAAACTGCCCTTTGGGTGGTTTCCTGAAAAAAGGATTGCCTCATGGCTCTCGACGTTCAAGAAAAAGCACAAATCGTAGCTGACTATCAGCAAGCTGTTGGTGACACTGGTTCGCCAGAAGTGCAAGTTGCACTGCTGACCCACAACATCAACAAACTGCAAGGTCACTTCAAGGCCAACGGTAAAGATCACCACTCCCGTCGTGGTCTGATCCGCATGGTAAACCAGCGCCGTAAGCTGCTGGACTACCTGAAAGGCAAGGATCTGGGTCGTTATCAGGCTCTGATCGGTCGCCTGGGTCTGCGTCGCTAATAAGCGATTGCGCTAGAGGTTGGTTGTTTGCCGTGTGTCAGTGGGATTCCCGCTGGCCCATGGCAGGCTTCCAGCCTCAAGTTTTATCTGGATACACGTTTTACCCCTGGACAAGGGTTGGGCCGATTCCCGACATTGCCCAAGAATTTCGCAAGAAGACAAGTTCCCCAAGAGCCACAAAGAAGGTAGGACACCGTGAACCCGGTTATCAAAAAATTTCAGTTCGGTCAGTCGACCGTTACCCTCGAGACAGGCCGTATCGCCCGTCAAGCCTCCGGCGCAGTGCTGGTTACCGTTGACGACGACGTTACCGTACTGGTGACCGTTGTAGGCGCCAAGACCGCAGACCCGAGCAAAGGCTTCTTCCCTCTGTCTGTTCACTACCAGGAAAAGACTTACGCTGCCGGTAAGATCCCTGGCGGTTTCTTCAAGCGCGAAGGCCGTCCTTCCGAGAAAGAAACCCTGACTTCCCGACTGATCGACCGTCCGATCCGTCCGCTGTTCCCAGAAGGCTTCATGAACGAAGTGCAGGTTGTCTGCACCGTCGTCTCCACCAGCAAAAAGACCGATCCGGACATCGCTGCGATGATCGGTACCTCGGCTGCCCTGGCTATCTCCGGCATTCCTTTCGATGGCCCGATCGGCGCTGCGCGCGTGGCTTTCCACGAAAGCACCGGCTACCTGCTGAACCCGACTTACGAGCAACTGAAAGCCTCGAGCCTGGACATGGTCGTTGCCGGTACCTCGGAAGCCGTTCTGATGGTTGAATCGGAAGCCAAAGAGCTGACCGAAGACCAGATGCTGGGCGCGGTACTGTTCGCTCACGACGAGTTCCAGGTTGTGATCAACGCCGTCAAAGAACTCGCTGCCGAAGCCGCCAAGCCAACCTGGGCCTGGGCTCCGCAAGCCGAAGCCACCGAACTGCTGGGCGCGATCCGTGCCGAGTTCGGCGAAGCGATCTCCCAGGCCTACACCATCACCGTCAAGGCCGACCGTTACGCTCGCCTGGGCGAGCTGAAGGATCAGGTCGTTGCCAAGCTGTCCGGTGAAGAAGGCCAGCCTTCTGCCAGCGACGTCAAAGCAGCATTCGGCGAAATCGAATACCGCACCGTTCGCGAAAACATCGTTAACGGCAAGCCACGTATCGACGGCCGCGACACCCGCACCGTGCGTCCGCTGAACATCGAAGTCGGCGTTCTGCCGAAGACTCACGGTTCCGCGCTGTTCACCCGTGGCGAAACCCAGGCCCTGGTCGTTGCGACCCTGGGTACTGCCCGCGACGCACAGCTGCTGGACACCCTGGAAGGCGAGAAAAAAGACCCGTTCATGCTGCACTACAACTTCCCGCCGTTCTCGGTGGGCGAATGTGGTCGCATGGGTGGCGCCGGTCGCCGCGAAATCGGTCACGGCCGTCTGGCCCGTCGTTCGGTTCAGGCCATGCTGCCAGCCGCCGACGTGTTCCCGTACACCATCCGTGTAGTGTCGGAAATCACCGAGTCCAACGGTTCCAGCTCCATGGCTTCGGTCTGCGGTGCTTCCCTGGCACTGATGGACGCTGGTGTGCCGATGAAGGCGCCGGTTGCCGGTATCGCCATGGGCCTGGTCAAAGAAGGCGAGAAGTTCGCCGTCCTGACCGACATCCTGGGTGACGAAGACCACCTGGGCGACATGGACTTCAAAGTAGCCGGTACCGCTAAAGGTGTTACCGCGCTGCAGATGGACATCAAGATCAAAGGCATCACCGAAGAGATCATGGAAATCGCTCTGGGCCAAGCCCTGGAAGCGCGCCTGAACATCCTCGGTCAGATGAACCAGATCATTGGTCAGTCCCGCACCGAACTGTCGGAAAATGCTCCGACCATGATCGCGATGAAAATCGACACCGACAAAATCCGTGATGTCATCGGTAAAGGCGGCGCGACCATTCGTGCGATCTGTGAAGAGACCAAGGCTTCGATCGATATCGAAGACGACGGCTCGATCAAGATCTTCGGCGAAACCAAGGAAGCTGCAGAAGCGGCGCGTCAGCGCGTTCTGGGCATCACTGCCGAAGCCGAGATCGGCAAGATCTACGTCGGTAAAGTTGAGCGCATCGTCGACTTCGGCGCATTCGTCAACATCCTGCCGGGCAAAGACGGTCTGGTTCACATCTCCATGCTGAGCGACGCTCGTGTTGAGAAAGTGACCGACATTCTGAAAGAAGGCCAGGAAGTGGAAGTGCTGGTACTGGACGTGGACAACCGCGGCCGTATCAAGCTGTCCATCAAAGACGTGGCAGCAGCCAAGGCTTCGGGCGCTTAAATACCCGCAGGCTTCACGCTGAAAAAAGGACTCTTCGGAGTCCTTTTTTTATGCGTGCAGGAAAATGCCGAAAAATCAGACGCTTAATCACAGCCAAAAGCCGCAACTTGCATGCAGGCACGCTCTGCTTCATGCAAATTGCACGAATCCGAAAATTCGCTCAATCTATAACTAATTGTTTTTAAAGGGTTTATTTGAAGAGTTCGACTTGGCACAGTGCCTGCAATAGTCCTGTTAATGCTGCAGCATCAAGGTTCACACACTGCAGACTTTTAATAAAACAGGAGTTACTCGTATGAAGAAGTTCGCTCTCGCTACCGCAACTGCTACCGCCCTGACCCTGGCCATGGCCAACGTTGCCTTCGCTCAAACCGCGCAGGCGCCGATGACGCTGGCAGCTGGCGAAATGACCAAAGCCAAAGAGTCCACCTCGGACACTTGGATCACCACCAAAGTCAAAGCTGACCTGCTGACCGAAAAGGGCATCCCAGGTTCGGACATCAAGGTTGAGACCAACAAAGGTGTGGTTTCCCTGTCTTCGACCGTTGCCATCTCTGACTCGCAGAAAGCTACCGCTGTCGCCATCACCAAGCGTATCAAAGGTGTGACCGCTGTATCCGCTGACGGCCTGCTGGCTGGCGGTGCGGTAAAAGCCGACAACATCGACAAATCCAAAGAGGCCACTTCGGACACTTGGATCACTACCAAGGTGAAGGCTGACCTGGTTACCGAGAAAGGCATTCCGGGTACCGACATCAAAGTCGAAACCAACAAGGGTGTAGTTTCCCTGTCTTCTTCCGTCGCAGTGACCGAAGCGCAGAAAACTACCGCGGTGAACATCACCAAGAAAATCAAAGGCGTGAAAGCTGTATCGGCCGATGGCCTGAAAGCAGAGTAACGCCCAACCAATCGCTGAACTAGGCGGCGGCGGCAACGAGTGAGTTAGATATCCACTCAATGCACCTCACGGGTTCATGCGACCGACCACAGGGATGTGGTCATTACAGGCCCCGGCACATGTGTCGGGGCCTGTTCTATTCCGGCCAGGAATGCTTTCGAAGTGGGCGCCAGCTTGCGCTGGCGCGTGGGGTCATTCGGCGTCCAGATGCATCTGCGTTACCACCCGGCCATCCTTCTCGGCCTGGCCCAGTTTGGCGTCGACGAAGTACACCCGGTCATCTTCCAGCTGCCCTTTGTCGACCAGGTAGTCCTTGATGGTGCTTGCGCGGTCCTGACCGAGCTGGCGCAACAGCACGTCGCTGCTGCTCCAGAACGTGATCACGCCGCCCTTGAGTTTGGCCGTGCGTTCATCGTCGCTCAGGTTTTTCCACTCCGCCGGTGGTTGTTGTTTCAGGCGGGTGCGGTAGATACCTTCGAGCAAGGGGGCTTTTTCCTTTTCCGGTACTTGCAGCAAGGACGCCTGGGCCGGAACCTTGTCGCCACGGCGCTGCAGGATCTTGTAATAGTTATATTGGTATTCGCGCTCCAGGCGCTGCTCGGCGAGGAACTTGCCGTCACTGTCGGCCGCCGCCGTGCCTTCGATTTCCAGGCGCAGGGTAGGGCGTTCTTTGAGGGCCTTGGCCAAGGTGTTCAGGGCGCCCTCGGCGTCTTTGTTCAGTTCGCTGGAGCCTGCGGCGAACGAGACATTGCCGAGGTCTTCCGAACCGCCGCCGCTCACCAGCCCACCGATAAACTTGAACGGCGCCGTTGCCGCGCGCACCACCAGGTTGCGCAGGGTCTGCCAGACGATCGGCATCACGCTGAATTGCGGGTTGTTCAAGTCGCCGCTGATGGGCAGTTCAATCGAGATCTTGCCGTCAGAGTCCTTGAGCAGGGCGATCGCCAGGCGAATCGGCAGGTCTACCGCATCGGCACTGTCGACTTTCTCACCCAGTTGCAGTTGCTCGACCACCACTTTGTTCTCGGCCTTCAGCTGGCCTTTGGTGATCACGTAATGCAGGTCGAGGTTGAGGCGGCCCTTGCGAATCCGGAAACCGGCGAACTTACCCGAGTAGGGCGTCAGGGTCGTCAGCTCGACACGTTTGAAGCTGGTGGCGATATCCAGTGCCGCCATCGGATCAAACGGGTTCACGCTGCCTTTGATGGTCACCGGTGCATAGCGATCCACCTTGCCCTTGATGTCGACAGCTGCCGGTTTGGCCTGGCGGCTGTCAATGGTGCCGATCTGCCCGTTGAGCTGTTGGATCGCGGTGGCAAAGTTGGGCGTGAGGCTGAAGTCGGCGAAGTTGGCCGAACCGTCGTTGATCGCGATCTGCCCGATATGAATGCCCAGCGGTTTTTCTTTGCTTGCGGCCGGCTTGGCCGCTGGCTTGGCGCCGCTGTCGGCCGGCTGGGGAATCAACAGGTCGTCGACGTTGGTGGTGCGATCATCGTTGATCATGAAGCGCACATAGGGCTGTTGCAGGTTGACCTTGTCGATCGACAGGCTGTCGCCATGCTGGTAGTTCAGCCCTTCCAGCACCAGGCGCTGCCATTTGAGGAAGTCGCGGGTCTTGAGGGTGTCGAGGGTATGCAACTGATCGACCTGCGCCCGGCCGGTGATCTGTAGGGCCAGCGGCTCGGTGCTTTTGAGGTTCACATCGAGGTTGCTGCCGAGCATGCCGCTACGCAGTTCCAGGCGGATGAACGGGCTGATATAGGACTGCGCGACCCGCAGATCGATGTCCTGGGTATTCACTTTCAGCTTGGCGCTGACCGGGTTGAGGTTGACCTCGCCGGTTGCCTGGATCTTGCCTTGCTTGCCCAGGCCGGTGTCGACCTTGAGGGTGAAGGGGCTGCCGTTGAGGCTGTCGAAGTTCTGCACATCGACGTTCAGCGGGCCGAGTTCCAGCGCGACCGCAGGTTGGGCCTGGCGGTCGGCCAGGTGCACCTGATAGTTGCGCAGTTGCACATCCTTGAGCAGCACTTGCCAAGGCTTGCTCGGCGCTGCGGGCGCGGCTTTGGGCGAGTCGGCAGCTGCTGGCGCGCTGGCGGCTTCCGGCGCCTTGGCTGGCTTGCCCGGCTGGCTGGCGAACAGTTTCTGCCAGTCCAGTTGGCCATCGGCTTCGCGGGCGGCCCAGGTTTCCAGCTTGTTGCTGCGGATCTTGCCGACCACCACCTGCTGCTTGGCCAGGTCGATCGTGGTTTCGCTGACGTCCAGGCGCTCCAGGCGCACCAACGGCCGGCCATCCGGCGCCTTGATGGCGAACGGCGCGATGCTGGCGGCGGTGTTGGTCAGGTTCAGTTCGGTTTCTTTGGCCAGGCTGAACGTGTAGTCCGTGCTGAAGTTGAGCACGCCGTTTTCGAGGACCAGGGGCAGGGCGTCGCGCACATAGGGCCACCAGGCTTTCATCTTGCCATCGGTGATTTTCAGGGTGCCTTTGGACGTGATCGGCACCAGGCTGACGTTACCCTTCCAGTCGATCTGCCCGCCTTCCGGGCCGGCGGCGACCAGGGTCATGTCGGCATTGTCTTCCGGCAGGGTGCTGAGGTTTTTCAGCTCGAAGTCGAGTTTGTCGTAGAGGAACTCGATTGGCTCGCTGGGGCGCAGGTCTTCAAAGTGCAGATAACCGCCCGCCAGCTTGATCCGCTCGATCCGCAACGGGAACGGCTTGGCGTTGGGGTCTGCCGGTGTCGGTTCGCTGGGTGGCAGTTTGAACAACTGCGCCAGGTTCAACTGGCCGGACTTGTCGAACAGCAACTCGGTCTTGGGTTTGTCGAGTTGCACATCGGCCAGGTGCAGGGCGCGGGTCCACAGGCTGTCGAGCTGCAGGTTGGCGTAGAGCCGCTCGAAACCCACTTGTTCCTTGCCAGGATCGCCGATCTTGAGGCCCCACAGCGTCACTTCCAGGCTGAACGGGTTGAGCTCGATACGCTCGATGCGGGCCGGTACCGTGGCGTAGTTGGCCAACTGTTGGTTGGCTATGCGAAGGGCAATGCCGGGCAAAATCAAAAAGCCCAGCAAGCTGTACAGGGCAACGGCAGTCAACAAGGCGCCAGTGGCGCGAATCAATCCTTTGGGCATGGGGCGGCGCCATCTATGTCGAACAGGAGTGCCTTGGAGTATGGCACGGGTTTTCGGTTCCGAAGAGCCACCCTCTTTCAGAAAATTCCTATAACTGCAGGATCAGAGTCTTCAACGGAGGTTGCTGGTCTTGCGACGGAAAGTCGGCGCCAGGAGGCATGATTTGCCAGTCGCGCACCGGACGCCCGGCTTTCTCGGCGCAACGTAGCACCTGCTCACGCCAATCGTCCATGCTCACTTTTGCCAGGTTGTTGCAGCAGATCAGCACGCCGTCGTCGGCGGTTGCCAACAGCGCCGGCTTGAGCAGGCTTTGATAGTCGCGCAACAGGTCGACGGTGCCGAAGGCGCTCTTGGCCCATGCCGGCGGGTCAAGCAACACCAGGTCATATTGACGCGGTTCCAGGCGCGGATAGCTCGGCAGTTTCTGCCCGCGCCGCTGGGTGATCGGCAGGCCGGCCAGCTGGCGAATCGCCGGGAAATAATCGGATTGCACGAACGTCATGGGTGCCAGTTGCGGGTTGAGCAGGCCGTTTTCGCGGCCGACCGCCAGGTTGCCTTCGGCAAAATCCAGGTTGCACACGTCACGGGCACCGCCGGCCGCGGCGCTCAGGCCCACGCCACAGGTGTAGGCGAACAGGTTCAGTACGCTTTTGCCGGCACTGTGTGTCTTGACCCAGCCGCGGGTGTTGCGCAGGTCGAGGAACAGCAACGGGTCTTGCCCTGCATGGCGCCCGCGCACGCGGTAATTGAGGCCCCATTCGTGGCCGACCAGGTCCTGCAGCGCTGGCGGTGTGGCGCGGTAGACCGTGTCTTCGCGGTCGATCCGCGAGTTGCCACGGGAACGGTCGTTGTACACCAGCAGCAATTCCAGGCCCATGTACTGGCTGATCAGTTGATGCAGGTCCAGCAAGTCTGCGCTTTCCAGCGGTTGGTGGAAGCTCTGCACCAGCAATTGCGGGCCATAGCGGTCGATGGTCAGGCCACCGGCGCCTTCCTGGCTGCCGTGGAACAGCCGGTAACAGTCGGTGCCTTGGGCGTGCAACTCGCTGATCAGGCCTTGACGATGATCGAGGGCGGCGCGCAGCGCCTGGTTCAGGGGAGACATGGAGCGCGCCTTGCTGGGTAAATGTGGGCGCGGAGTTTAGCAGTTATGGAGCGTCGCCTACATCAACCCCATCCGCCGATGCGCGCGCTGCACCGAGCCATTGCGCATTGCCCAACGCAGCACCGGCGCGCTGCGCTTGACCCCGGCACGCACCAACTGGCGTTGCAGCGGGCTCGGGTGTTGCCCCAGCATGTCGGCGGCCCAGGCCGGCAGCAGGTCGATCCCGGCCTGCATCATCAGGGCGCCAAAGGGTTTGGCCAGGGTGCTGGGCGCCGGGGCTTCGAGCAGCAGGCGCAGCACTTCGCGGCTGCGCGCGTCGCACAACAATTGTGGACGGATACGCGCCAGATAATCCGCAATTTCCTCGCGTGAGCGCGGCACATTCCGCGCGCCCAGGCGTTCGGCGACCAGGGCGATTTCGTTGTAGTAACGATCCTGATCGCGCCCCGACAGCTGCGGGTTGCGATAACGCACGTGTGCGGCGAGGAAGCTGCTGACCTCCGCCACATGCACCCAGGTCAGCAACTGCGGGTCGCTGGCCGCATAGGCGCGGCCGTCGGGTGCATGGCCGACAACCTGCAGGTGAATGGTGCGTACTTTCTCGATCAGCCAATCGGCGTCTTTGCGCGAGCCGAAGGTGGTGCCGGAAATGAACTGCGACGTGCGGCGCAGGCGCCCGAGCATGTCCTGGCGAAAGTTCGAATGGTCCCACACGCCAGCCAGCGCCAATGGGTGCAAGGCTTGCAGCATCAAGGCGCTGATGCCGCCGATGAGCATGCTGCTGAAATCGCCATGCACTTGCCAACTGACCGAGTCCGGGCCGAACAGGCCGGGGTCGCCCTTGGGGTTTTCCAGGTCCAACTGGCCCAGCGACAAGCCGGTGAGGCTCATCAACTGGGTTTCGATACGGCTGCGGATAAATTCCATGGCGACGCGCGGGTTCCTATCGGTTCAGGCGTTTGTCGATCAGGCCGGCGACCACGCTGGGGTCGGCCAGGGTGGAGGTATCTCCGAGGCTGTCCAACTCGTTGCAGGCTATTTTGCGCAAAATGCGTCGCATGATCTTACCCGAGCGGGTTTTCGGCAAGGCCGGGGCCCACTGGATCAGTTCCGGTTTGGCAAAGCTGCCGATTTCCTTGCTGACCAGTTCGAGCAGATGTTTCTTCAGTGTATCGCTGGGCTCCACGCCATTCATCGGCGTGACGAACGCATAGATGCCCTGGCCTTTGACGTCATGGGGATAGCCCACCACCGCAGCCTCGGCGACCCAGTCATGCAACACCAGGGCACTTTCCACCTCGGCGGTGCCGATACGGTGGCCGGAGACGTTGATCACATCGTCGATGCGCCCGGTGATCCAGTAGTCGCCGTCTTCGTCACGCCGCGCGCCATCGCCGGTGAAGTAATAACCGGGGTAGGGTTTAAAGTAGGTGTCGATCATGCGCTGCGGGTCGCCATAGACACTGCGGATCTGCCCCGGCCAACTGGATTTGATCGCCAGCACGCCGCTGCCCGGGCCGTTGATTTCCTTGCCGTGCTCATCGAGCAGCACCGGCAGCACGCCGAACATCGGTTGGGTCGCGCAGCCGGGCTTGATGCGCTGGGCGCTGACCAGCGGGCTGAGCATGATGCCGCCGGTTTCGGTCTGCCACCAGGTATCGACAATCGGGCAGCGTTGTTCGCCGACGGCGTTGAAGTACCAGTCCCAGGCTTCCGGATTGATCGGCTCACCGACGCTGCCGAGCAGGCGCAGGCTGGCGCGGGAGGTGTTCTCCAACGGAGCGTGGCCCTCGCGCATCAATGCGCGCAGGGCCGTCGGCGCGGTATAGAAGATATTGACCTGATGCTTGTCGATGACCTGCCAGAAGCGCGAGCTGCTCGGGTAGCTGGGCACGCCTTCGAACATCAGCGAGGTGGCGCCGTTGGCCAGCGGGCCGTACACGATGTAGCTGTGGCCGGTGACCCAACCCACATCGGCGGTACACCAGAACACTTCGCCGTCGCGGTAGTCGAGCACGTACTTGAAGGTCATCGCGGCTTGCAGCAGGTAGCCGCCGGTGGTGTGCAGCACGCCCTTGGGTTTGCCGGTGCTGCCGGAGGTGTAGAGGATAAACAGCGGGTCTTCGGCGTCCATCGGCTCGGGTGGGCAGTCATCGCTGGCGGCATCCACGGCCTGTTGATAGTTGAGGTCGCGGCCTTCGCTCCAGTTCACGGTGGCCCCGGTGCGCGCTACCACCAGCACGGTGCTGACGTTCGGGCAACTGGCCAGGGCCTTGTCGACATTTTGTTTCAACGCCACCGGCTTGCCGCCGCGCACGCCCTCATCGGCGGTGATCACCGTGCGGCAGTCGGCGTCGAGAATGCGGTCGCGCAGGGCGTCGGGTGAAAAGCCGCCAAACACCACCGAATGCACCGCCCCAATCCGCGTACAGGCGAGCATGGCGTAGGCCGCTTGCGGAATCATCGGCATGTAGATGCACACCCGGTCGCCTTTTTTCACGCCACGGCTTTTCAGCACATTGGCCAGGCGGCTGACGTTTTGATGCAGTTGGCGGTAGGTGATGGTGGAAGATACTGTCGGATCATCGCCCTCCCAGATGAAGGCCGGTTGCTCGGCGCGTTGCGCCAGGTGGCGGTCGATGCAGTTGTAGCTGACGTTCAATTGGCCGCCGGCAAACCATTGGGTGGCGCCGGTCTGGATGTCCGAGGTATTGACGGTGTGCCAGGGCGTGGTCCAGTCGAGAAAGCGCCTGGCCTGTTCGGCCCAGAACGTGTCCGGCTGTTCGATGGATTGGCGATAGAGGCGCTGATAGTCCTCTTGACTCAGTTGCGCAGCCCGGCGGACGGCATCGGCGATGGGAAACATGCTGATATCGAACATGAGCGATCCTTATTCTTGTTTTTGCGACAAGTCATAAAGATGCACCCAGTCGGGGGCGGGTTCAAGGCCGACGTCCGAATGGACGCCGGCCCTGTGTGACCGACGTCAGCCGCGGTGACGACCGCGGAAGTAGTTGATCAGGCCCTGGGTCGACGCATCGTCGGCCAGGCTTTCTTCGGCGCCGGTCAGGCGGTTGTAGACGCCCTTGCCCAGTTCCTTGCCCAGCTCCACGCCCCATTGGTCGAAGGCGTTGATGCCCCAGATCACGCTTTGCACGAACACTTTGTGTTCATACATCGCGACCAGTGCGCCCAGGCGCCGCGGGCTGATGCGCTCGACCACCAGGGTGTTGCTCGGACGGTTGCCCGGGATCACCTTGTGCGGGGCCAGCTTCTGCACGTCGGCTTCCGGCAGGCCCTTGTCGCGCAGCTCGGCTTCGGCTTCGCTGCGGGTCTTGCCGAGCATCAGCGCCTGGCTCTGGGACAGGCAGTTGGCGTACAGCCACTGATGGTGGTCGGAGACCGGGTTGAAGCTGACGATCGGCACGATAAAGTCGGCCGGGATCAGTTGGGTGCCCTGGTGCAGCAACTGGTGGTACGCGTGCTGGCCGTTGCAGCCCACGCCGCCCCAGATCACCGGGCCGGTATCGGTGGACACCGGCGTACCGTCCTGGCGCACGCTCTTGCCGTTGGATTCCATGTCCAGCTGTTGCAAGTGTTTGGTGATGTTACGCAGGTAGTGGTCGTAGGGCAGGATCGCATGGCTCTGCGCGCCCCAGAAGTTGCCATACCACACACCCAGCAGGCCGAGCAGCACCGGCATGTTCTGTTCGAACGGCGCGTTCTGGAAATGCTGGTCCATGGTGTAGGCACCGGACAGCAGTTCCTTGAAGTTCGACATGCCGATGGCCAGGGCGATGGGCAGGCCGATGGCCGACCACAGCGAGTAACGGCCGCCGACCCAGTCCCACATCGGGAAGATGTTTTCTTCGCGGATACCGAAGGCCACGGCGGCCGCGTTGTTGCTCGATACGGCGATGAAGTGGCGATACAGCTCGGCTTCCGAGCCGCCCTGGGCCAGGTACCAGGCGCGGGCGGCCTGGGCGTTTTTCAGGGTTTCGAGGGTGTTGAAGGATTTCGACGAGACGATGAACAGCGTGGTCTCGGCACGCAGCTTCATGGTCAGCTCGTGGAACTCGCTGCCGTCGATGTTCGCCAGGTAGTGGCAGCGCACGCCTTTGTGGGCGTAGGACAGCAACGCTTCGGAGACCAGCTCCGGGCCGAGGAACGAGCCACCGATGCCGATGTTCACCACGTCGGTGATCGGCTTCTCGGTGTAGCCGCGCCACAGGCCGTCGTGGATGCGGCCCACGAGGTCGGTGATCTGGTTCAACACCTTGTGTACGTCCGGCATGATGTTCACGCCGTTGACCGACAACTTGTCGCCCACTGGGCGGCGCAGGGCGGTGTGCAGGGCAGGGCGACCCTCGGACGAGTTCACCGGCTCGCCGGCATACAGCGCGTCGATCGCGGCTTTAAGGTCGACTTCCTTGGCCAGGTCCACGAGCAGGTTGCGGGTTTCGCTGGTGATCAGGTTTTTCGAGTAATCGAGGAAAAGCCCGCAGCTGCTCAAGGTGAATTGGGAAAAACGCTGAGGATCGGCATTGAACGCGTCGCGCATGCTGAAATCCTGCATGGCTTGGCGATGTTGATTGAGCGCTCGCCAGGCGGGCAGAGCGGTAACGTCATGAGGGGTGCGGTAGTACGCCATCGCTGCGGGTTTCCTTTTATTACGGGGACTGCCTTTAGGACACTTCAAAGCCCGAAACATCCAGTCTTTCATCAAGCAATGGGTTCCGGACAGCGCTAACCATAGCGCAGGGCGAATACATTAAACCTAGCGTGTCGATATGTCTTGGCTTTGTCTGCGCTGTGGCCGGTACTTTTTTATACCGGCGCATCAGGCTGGGCAACGGGCAGGGGGTCAGTCGAGGGTCAGATGCAGGTTGTCGATCAGACGCGTCGCGCCCAGGTAGGCCGCGACCAGGATCACTACATCGCGATCCTCGGCCATAGCCGGGCGCAGGTGGACGCCTTGGCGCACTTCGAGGTAATCCACGCGCATGCCGGCGGCTTCGATCTGCTGGACCTGTTCGGCACGCAGTTTGGCGAAGTCGCGGTCGCCGCCTTTGATGGCGGCGGCAATCTGACTCAGGCTGCGGTACAACGTCGGCGCAACGGCCCGCTGCTCGGCGGTGAGGTAACCGTTGCGCGATGACAGCGCGAGGCCATCCTCGGCGCGCACGGTCGGTTCACCGATGATCTGGATCGGCATGTTCAGGTCATGGACCATGGCGCGAATCACGGCCAGTTGCTGGTAGTCCTTCTGACCAAACACGGCCATATCCGGCTGGACCATGTTGAACAGCTTGTTGACCACCGTGGCCACACCTTCAAAGTGCCCGGGACGGCTGGCGCCGCACAGGCCTTCGGACAATTGCGGCACGCTGACGCGGGTCTGGCCGGTCATGCCGCTGGGGTACATTTCCTCGACGCTTGGCGCGAACAACAGGTTGCAGCCGGCTTGCAGGAGTTTTTCCTGGTCGGCGGCGAGGGTACGCGGGTACTTGTCCAGGTCTTCGCCGGCGCCAAATTGCAGCGGGTTGACGAAGATGCTCGCGACCACGAAATCCGCCTGTTGGGCCGCCTTGGCCACGAGGGCCGCGTGGCCGCTGTGCAGGTTGCCCATGGTGGGCACAAAGCCGATACGTTTGCCGGCGCTGCGGGCATGGGTAACGGCGGCCCGCAGTTCACGTAGGGTTTTTACGGTGTTCATGCAGAGAATCCGTGTTCGGCGCCTGGGAAGGTCACGCCTTTGACTTCGGCGACGTATGCGCTCAACGCGGCGTGGATGCTGTCCTGGCCGGTCATGAAGTTTTTCACGAACTTCGGTACCCGGCCGGTCATCGACAGGCCGAGCATGTCGTGCAGCACCAGGACCTGGCCGTCGGTGGCCGACCCGGCACCAATGCCGATCACCGGCACTTTGACCGCATGGGTGATCTCCGCGGCCAGTTCGCTGGGCACGCACTCGAGCACGATCATCGCGGCGCCGGCTTGTTCCAGGGCGATGGCATCGGCACGCATCTGGCGCGCCTGGGCTTCGTTGCGGCCCTGGACTTTATAGCCGCCGAGGATGTTCACGGACTGCGGTGTCAGGCCCATGTGCGCGCACACCGGCACGCCGCGTTCAGCGAGCATGCGGATCGAGTCGGCGAGCCAGGCGGCCCCTTCGAGCTTGACCATGTGCGCGCCGGCTTGCATCAATTTGCCGGCGTTGTGGAAGGTCTGTTCGACGGTGGCGTAACCCATGAACGGCAGGTCGGCGATGATAAAGGCGCCGTCGTTACCGCGCTTGACGCTGGCGGTGTGGTACGCAAGTTCATCCGTGGTGACGGGCAGGGTGCTGTCATGCCCTTGAAGCACCATGCCGAGGGAGTCGCCCACCAGTAACACCTCGACACCGGCTTGGCAGCAGGCGTGGGCGAAGGTGGCGTCATAGCAGGTCAGCATCGTGATTTTTTCACCTTTGAGCTTGAGGCTCTGCAAGGTGGTCAGGGTAACGTCTGGCATGAAAAGGGTCCTCGTTCAGGCGCATGGAAACAGCGAGTAACGCGCGTGAGTCTTCGTTTATACAGGCGCACTTTCTTGAGAGCAGTGCTTATAAGGCCTGGATTGCGCCCTTTAGCGCCGGTTGGCGGCAGCGGGACGCCTATAGTCGTGAGGAGGACACGGGAAGTCAATTGCATGTGTTACCGCATTGTTACGACGGTGGTGTTACCGCTGTTACTGATGCGATTCAGCAGTGGCTGATCAACGCTGGGTGCTGAGCGCAGGCATGCGTTCCAGGCCGACAAACGGGCAGGCTGCGAGCAGGTCGCTGAGGCGCCGGCCATCGGGCAATTGCAGGGTGGCTGGGGCCAGTTCGGCCAGCGGGTACAGCACGAAGGCGCGCAGGTGCATCTGATAGTGCGGCACTTGCAGGCGTGGTTCGTCGATCAGGCGGTCGCCGAACAGCAGGATATCCAGGTCGAGCGTGCGTGGGCCCCAACGCTCAAGGCGCTCGCGGCCTTGGTCGTTCTCGATGGCTTGCAGCGCATCGAGCAGTTCCAGTGGCGCCAGGCAGCTGTCCAGGGCCGCGACCGCATTGGTGTAGCGCGGTTGGCCGGGGAGCAGGGAGTCGCTTTGATAGAAGGCCGACACCCCGGCGACGGTAGTGCCCGGCAATTGCGCCAACGCCTCGATAGCATTGCGCAATTGTTGCTCCGGGGCCGCCAGGTTGCTGCCCATGCCGATGTAGATGCGTTCCACGTTTATTCGCCTGCGGCGCCCGAGGCATCGGCGGCACTGCGCTTGCGTTTGCTCCCGCTGCGACGACGCTTCTTGGGCCCTTCGCCGACGCCATCGCCTTTGCTGCCGAGTTCACGAATCATCTCGCGGCGCTCGCTGTCATTGGCGTCCTGGTAGTCGGTCCACCATTCGCCCAGGTCGTCGGTCTGCTCGCCGGCGCTTTCACGCAGCAGCAGGAAGTCGTAGCCGGCACGGAAGCGCGGGTTCTCCAGCAACAGGTCGGCGCGCTTGCCGCTGCGACGCGGCAGGCGTTCCTGCATGTCCCAGATCTCGCGGATCGGCAGGGTGAAGCGTTTCGGGATGGCGATGCGCTGGCACTGCTCGGCGATCAACTCGTGAGCGGCTTCCTGCATGGCCGGGATCGGCGGCATGCCACGGTCCTGCAGGCGCAGTACGCGTTTGGGCAAGGCCGGCCACAACAGGGCGGCAAACAGGAACGCCGGGGTAACCGGTTTGTTCTGTTTGATGCGCAGGTCGGTGTTGATCAACGCTTCGCTGATCAGGGTGTGGGTATACGTCGGGTTGTATTCCAGTGCTTCGGCGCTTGCCGGGAACAAGGGATCGAACAACTGCAGGTCGACGAGCATTTCGAAGGTATCGGCGGCGTAGCCCGAGAGGAACAGCTTGAGCACTTCTTCGAACAGGCGCGCCGAGGGGATTTCCCGCAGCATCGGCGCCAGTTCGCGAATCGGTGCAGCCGTGTGGCGCTCGATACCGAAGTTCAGCTTCGCGGCGAAACGCACCGCCCGCAGCATGCGTACCGGGTCTTCCTGGTAGCGCTGCGTCGGGTCGCCGATCAGGCGGATCAGGTTGTTGCGAATATCGTGTACGCCGTTGGCGTAATCGAGGATGCGCTCGCTGACCGGGTCGTAATACAAGGCGTTGATGGTGAAGTCGCGGCGCTGCGCGTCTTCTTCCAGGGTGCCGTAGACGTTGTCGCGCAGGATGCGTCCGCTTTCGTTGCGGGAAGACTGATTGGTGTCTTCTTCCTCATCGTTTTGCGGATGACCGGCACGGAAGGTCGCGACCTCGATGATTTCGCGGCCAAAGTGAATATGCACCAGCTTGAAGCGGCGGCCGATGATGCGCGCATTGCGAAACTCGGCGCGCACTTGCTCGGGCGTGGCGCTGGTGGCGACGTCGAAGTCCTTGGGTGTGATATTGAGCAACATGTCGCGTACACAGCCGCCCACCAGATAAGCCTGGTAACCGGCGTTCTGCAAACGTTCGACGATGTTCACTGCATAACGGCTGAACTGAGCGCGTTGCAGCGAATGTTGGCTGCTGTTGAGCACTTCAGGCGTGCTGCGTTTGTGTTGCGTTCGACGCAAGGGAGAACGGAATGACTGGAACAACTTCTTCAGCATGGGATGCACTGTTTGAAGGAATGTTCGGCCATAACGAAGAATGACCGCATGATGGGCCGGGATTCTAGCATTTAGTCGGGGGATGGTGTAGGAACAAGCTACAGGCCTTGCGCCATAAGCCTAAAAACGTCAAATACCGGAAACTACAAGGGGAGCCGAAGCTCCCCCAGAAGTAGTTGCGTGCTCTATTTTTATTATTGGTTTCGGGCTTTTTGTTTTTGTTGATCGCCCTCGCCATGAAGTGTGACCTTCATGACACTCCCAATCGGGAGTCAAGAGCAAACGGATTGCTTTGGTCGCTGTGTTGCTGATCTACGATCCAACCAGTTCAGGCTCTGCCTTAGGGCAGTTTTTGTTGTTCTCGGCCTGGTTGCGGGGCAAGCCCCAAATGCAACGCCTCTCCAAAAGAATCAGTTAGCTGCGCCTCCGCCGTGTTGTTTTTATTGTGCGTGAGTCGATTCGTCTTATTTTTATTGTCTTGTACAAAGCTTGTTATTGTTTTTGTACTAAGCATATAGCAGGGTGCGTGCCAACTTTTGCGCCGACCAGCAAAACCAGGGGGTTGAGGGGTTTTTGGCTGTTTGGCGGCGAAAAAAAAGCCGGGGCTTCGTTACCGTAAGCCCCGGCTTTTGTTACGCGAAATATCCGCGGTAACAGTTTTTTCACATTGGCGGGTGTTACCTGTGGGCGCGCGCCCTCAGCTTTCGCTGGCCACTCCGGTCTTGCGCCGTGGAATGCCCAGGCGTTGGCGCCGTTCCCACAGGCACTTGCGGCTTACGCCCAGCTTGCGCGCCAGTTCGGTCTCGGTCATGTGGTCCTGGTGCTCGAGGACGAAATGCTGGAAGTAGTCTTCCAGTGACAAATCTTCCGTCGGTTCATGGCTGGTATTGCCGGCGGCGCCCTGTTGCGGGGCCAGGCCGATGAAGTCGTCGTCTTCCAGGTCACTGAGCTCTATATCGATACCCAGCAGTTCGGCGGAAATTTCCGGGCTCTCCGACAGAATCACCGCACGCTCGACCGCGTTCTCCAATTCCCGCACGTTACCCGGCCACGAATAGTGCCGAATCGCCTGCTCGGCGTCTGCGGCGAACCGCAGGTCGGTACGGTTGATGCGCGCGCTCTGGCGCAACAGGAACGCATTGGCGATCTCGTTGACGTCGGCACCCCGTTCCCGCAGGGCCGGCAGCTTGAGTGCGATCACATGCAGGCGGTAATACAAGTCTTCACGGAACTGGCCGATCTTGGCCAGGCTCTTGAGGTCGCGGTGAGTGGCCGCGATCAGGCGCACATCGACCTTCTGCGATTGCACCGAACCCACCCGGCGGATTTCGCCTTCTTGCAGTACACGCAGCAGGCGCGCCTGGGCTTCCAGGGGCAACTCGCCGATTTCGTCGAGGAACAGCGTGCCGCCGTCCGCCGCTTCCACCAGGCCCGCGCGCCCGGCGCTGGCGCCGGTAAACGCGCCTTTCTCGTGGCCGAACAGTTCGGACTCGATCAGGGATTCGGGGATTGCCGCGCAGTTCACCGAGATCATCGGTGCCTTGGCGCGCTTGGACAGGTTGTGCAGGGCGCGGGCCACCAGTTCCTTACCGGTCCCCGACTCGCCCTGGATCAGCACATTCGAGTCCGTCGGCGCCACTTTGCGGATCTTGCTGTACAGGTCCTGCATCGGTGGGCAGGAGCCGATGATGCCGATCTCGCCATTGCTGTTGTCGACGCCCGGCTTGTCGGCGCCGTTGGCCGCCTTGCCAGCGGGACGCTGTTCGGCCGTAGCGCTGCTGGCCGACTGGCGGTCACGCAGGATGCGGGCCACGGCCTGGAGCATCTCATCGTGGTCGAACGGCTTGGCGATGTAGTCCACCGCGCCCATCTTCATGGAGTCCACCGCCGAGCGCAGGCTGGCGTAGCTGGTCATGATCAGCACCGGGGTGCCCTGGCCGAGCTTGATCAACTCGGTGCCCGGCGCGCCGGGCAGGCGCAGGTCGCTGACAATCAGGTCGAACGTGGGAATACTGAACCGCTCTTGGGCTTCCTGCACCGAGCCGGCTTCGCTGACCTGGTACTGATTACGTTCAAGCAGGCGACGCAAGGCAGAGCGGATAATGGTTTCGTCTTCGACGATCAAAATGTGCGGCATTGATTCAATTCTCTCGACGGTCTCAGTTCACAGCGGACGTCGCTTCGACATGACGCGGCAAGGTCACCCGAATACGGGTGCCGCGTTGGCTTTCTGTGTCAGCCGGGCTGTCGATGGTGATTTGTCCATAATGCTCTTCAACGATGGAATAGACCAGTGCAAGGCCCAGACCGGTGCCTTCACCGGGGTCCTTGGTGGTGAAGAAGGGTTCGAACAAGCGGTCCTTGATGTTCTGTGGAATGCCGCTGCCTTCGTCCTCCACGATCAGGTCGACCGTGTGCTCGAAAGCCTCGCTCTTGACGCGTACCGCACTGCCGGCCGGGGACGCGTCGCGGGCGTTCGACAGCAGGTTGATCAACACCTGCGCCAAGCGCTGGGAGTCACCGTCGACCCAGTGGTCCGGATCGCATAGGTTGAAGAACTGTACTTCGAAATTGCGCCGATTCAAGGCCAGCAGCCCAATGGCATCCTGTGCCACTTCGGCCAGGCACACCGCTTCGTCGTGGTTCTGATGGGCGCCGGCGTGGGCGAAGCTCATCAGCGACTGCACGATGCGCGACACGCGCTTGGTCTGTTCGAGGATCTGCCCGCTGATCTCGGTGATTTCGCCGTCTTCCTCGCGCTCTTCGCGCAGGTTCTGCGCCAGGCAGGCGATACCGGTGATCGGGTTGCCGATTTCATGGGCCACGCCGGCCGCCAGGCGACCGATACTGGCCAGGCGCTCGGAATGCACCAGCTTGTCTTCGAGCATCTGGGTTTCGGTCAGGTCTTCGACGAGCAACACCAGGCCGCTGTTACCGGGGGCCAGGGGCTCGTCGATCGCCGCCTTGTGCAGGTTGAGCCAGCGGGTCTGGCCGTCGAGGGCCAGGTGCTGCTTGTGCAAGTGTTCGTCGGGCAGGTTGATAAAGCCTTGCAGCAGTTCCTTCCACGGGTCGCCCAGGGTATTGAGGCGCGAGCCCACGACCCGTTGCGCGGCAATGCCGGTGAGTTCTTCCATGGCCTTGTTCCACATCAGAATCTCCTGGTCCTTGGCCAGGGAGCAGACCCCCATCGGCAGTTCCTGCAAGGTCTGGCGGTGGTAGCGGCGCAGGGCATCGAGTTCGGCGGCCAGGCCAGTGAGGCGTGAGTGATAATCCTCGAGCCGGCTTTCGATGAAGTGGATGTCTTCAGTGACGTAGTTTTCGCCGCTCGCCTTGTAGGGCAGGAACGTTTCCACCATGTCCTGCGACACGCTGGGGCCCATCAGCCCGGACAGGTTGGCTTCGATTCGGTCGCGCAGGCGGCGCAGGGCGTAGGGACGGCGCTCGTCGAACGGCAGATAGAGGTCGCGCAGCGCTTGTTCGACTTCCTTTTGCGCGGCCTTGGCGCCCAGGGGCTTGGCCAGTTGCGTGGCGAACTCTTGGGGCGAGGCGGCATGCAGTTCACGGCGTTGCGGGCGGCGCACGTTGTCCACCGCGCAGGCTTCGGCGGCGCTGGTTTCTTCCGGGCTGGCGTTGGTGAACAGCGAGATCAGGGTGAACATCAGCACGTTGGCGGCCAGCGAGGCGATCGCCGCCATGTGCCAGCTGGTGTCGTCGAGCACGTAGATCATGTTCAGTAGCGGGATGTAGAAACCCTGCAGGTTGCCGACCAACGGCAGCAACATGGTCACCAGCCACACCAGAATCCCGGCGAGCAACCCGGCGATAAAGCCGCGTCGATTGGCCGTCGGCCAGTACAGCACCGACAACACCCCTGGCAGGAACTGCAAGGTGGCGACAAACGCGACGATCCCCAGGTTGGCCAGGTCTTGCCCGGCGCCCAGCAGCAGGTAGAAACCGTAGCCGGCCATGATGATCGCGACGATCAGCGCGCGGCGGGTCCATTTCAGCCAGCGGTAGATATTGCCTTCGGCCGGCGGCTGGTACAGCGGCAGCACCAGGTGATTGAGCGCCATGCCCGAGAGCGCCAGCGTGGTGACGATGATCAGGCCACTGGCCGCCGACAACCCGCCGACATAGGCCAGCAGCGCCAGGGCCGGGCTGTTGGCGGCGATGCCGACGCCGAGGGTGAAATATTCGGGGTTGGTGGTGGCGCCCAACTTCAGGCCGGCCCACAGGATCAGCGGCACCGCCAGACTCATCAACAGCAGGAACAGCGGCAAGCCCCAACTGGCGCTGACCAGCGAGCGCGGGTTGAGGTTCTCGGTGAACGTCATGTGGTACATGTGCGGCATCACGATGGCCGAGGCGAAGAACACCAGCAGCAGCGTGCGCCACGGGCCTTCCTGCAGCGGGGTGTGCAGCGCGGCGAGGGCGGTCTGGTTTTGCAGCAGCCACAACTCCAGCTGTTGCGGGCCGTCGAATACGCCGTAGAGCGCATACAGGCCGACGCCACCGATGGCGATCAGCTTGATCACCGACTCGAAAGCAATCGCAAAGACCAGGCCTTCGTGTTTCTCGCGGGTGGCGATGTGGCGTGAACCGAAGAAAATCGTGAACAGGCTGATCAGCGCGCAGAAGGCCAGGGCCACGCGATACTGCACCGGCTCACGGGTCAGGATGCTGATGGAGTCGGCCACTGCCTGGATCTGCAGGGCCAGCAAGGGCAGCACGCCGATCAGCATGAAAATCGTGGTCAGCGCGCCGGCCCAGGTGCTGCGAAAGCGGAAGGCGAACAAGTCGGCCAGGGACGACAACTGATAGGTGCGGGTGATCTTCAGGATCGGGTACAGCAGCACCGGCGCCAGCAAGAAGGCCCCGGACACCCCGAGGTAACTGGACAGAAAGCCATACCCATACTGATAGGCCAGGCCCACCGTGCCATAGAACGCCCAGGCGCTGGCGTAGACGCCCAAGGACAAGGTGTAGGTCAACGGATGGCGAATGATCGCCCGCGGAATCATTCCGCGCTCACTGATCCAGGCGACACCGAACAGCGCGGCCAGGTAGGCGGCGCTGATCAGCAGCATCTGGGTGAGGCTAAAGCTCATCGGCATCTTTTTGGCTCTGCAGGATGAAAGTCACGACGATCAGGATCAGCCACAGCAGATAGGGGCGATACCAGGCGCCCGTGGCGTCGATCCACCAATCCATGATGGCGGGGGAAAACAGGTAGATCCCGACGACCAGCAGCAGGACCAAGCGATAGATGTACATGTTGGCCTCTGATTGAATAACTGCGGCGATGGTAACGGATGCCTGGCCGGCTGCAAGCGCCTTCAGCGCAACTGCGCTTCGGCCAGCGTGAGTGTGCGCGGGATCAGCTGCGCATCCCAGTGGGCAATGCCCCAATCCAGCAGTTCCCGTGGGCTGGCGTGCAGCAGTTCGTCGCCGGGTTGCTGGCCGAGGGCGCGCAGGGCTCTCAACAGCAAAGGCGTGGCCTGGTCCGTGGTCAAGGGCGGGGAACGATAGGATTTGCCCAACTTGTTACCGTCCGGCTGGACGATCAGCGGCACGTGCAGGTAACGCGGTTGGCGCAGTCCCAATAATTCTTGCAGGTACAGCTGGCGCGGCGTGGAGTCGAGCAGGTCGGCGCCGCGCACGATGTCGGTAACACCTTGCCAGGCGTCATCGAGCACCACGGCCAGTTGGTAGGCGTAGAGACCGTCACGGCGACGGATGATGAAGTCACCCACTTCGCGGCCCAGGTGTTGTCGGAATTCGCCTTGTACGCGGTCGGTAAAGTGGTACTCCAGCTCCGGGACGCGCAGGCGGATGGCCGCATCGTGCTGCTCATGACCGGCATTACGGCACAAGCCAGGGTAAATCCCGTGGTAGGGCTCCAGCTGTTTGCGCGAGCAGGTACAGGCGTAGGCCAGGCCGTGGTTGAACAGGTCGTTCAGCACCTTGGCGTAGGCATCGTGCCGGTCGCTTTGTCGGACCAGTTCACCGTCCCACTCGAAGCCATAGCTTTCCAGGGCATGCAGGATTGCCGCCTGGGCGCCGGGTTCTTCGCGGGGAGGGTCGAGGTCTTCCATACGCATCAGCCAGCGGCCATGGTTGGCGCGGGCGTCAAGGTAAGAGGCGAGGGCGGCGACCAGCGAGCCGAAGTGCAGGTGGCCGCTGGGTGTGGGGGCGAAACGCCCGATATAGGGAGAGGCTGTCATGGGCCGGATACTACTGGAAAATCGCTAAACGCCAGAAACAAAAATGGGGCGTTTGTACGCCCCATTCGTTCAGCTCGGCAGGGGTTACTTGCCGACCTGTTTTTCCTTGATTTCTGCCAGGTTCTTGCAGTCCACGCACATGTCGGCGGTAGGACGTGCTTCCAGGCGGCGAATACCGATTTCGATGCCGCAGCATTCGCACCAGCCGTATTCTTCGTCCTTGATCAACTGCAGTGTCTTGTCGATCTTCTTGATCAGCTTGCGTTCGCGATCACGGGCACGCAGTTCAAGGGCGAACTCTTCTTCCTGGCTCGCACGGTCGGCCGGATCAGGGAAGTTGGCTGCTTCGTCCTTCATATGGTCAACGGTGCGGTCGACCTCCTGCATCAAGTCTTGTTTCCACTTGTTAAGGATCTTGGTGAAGTGCTCGCGCATGGGCTCGCCCATGTACTCCTCACCTTCCTTCGTGACGTAAGGTTCGAAGCCGCTGAGGCCTGGGGATTGCTGTTGCTTTGCTTGGGTGGACATGAATAGACCGCCTCTCACTCTTCTAATCCATTGCGCAGGATTGCAACGTCACCGACACCTGCCGGCCCTGCGGCTGCAAGCGGGCGAACTTACCAGATAGATTCAGGGTGCGCCACTCCCGGTTGTCGAGGCCCATCACGCAGGGGTTGCAAACAGCAGCAACCCGCTGTGGCTGGGTATGAATCGTCTCGAAGGTTGATTTTAGTCGTTTTGCAAGCGCTTGCCGGGTTCATCGTGGACGGCCTGGCAGGCAATAGAGCATGTTTTACCGCGAGGGTTCGGTAGAATCGCTGTTTTTGTCCTCACCGTTAAGGAAGGCTAATGGCTCAGCCCTACAGTGCGCGCAGTCGCGCCATCGAACCTTTTCATGTCATGGCGTTGCTGGCGCGAGCCAATGAGCTGCAAGCGGCAGGCCATGATGTCATCCATCTGGAAATCGGCGAACCGGATTTCACCACCGCCGAGCCGATCATCCAGGCCGGCCAGGCCGCGCTGGCCAATGGCAAGACCCGCTATACCGCAGCCCGCGGCCTGCCGGAACTGCGCCATGCCATCAGCGGTTTCTACCAGCAACGCTACGGCCTGAGCGTGGACCCCGAGCGCATCCTGATCACCCCGGGCGGCTCCGGCGCGTTGCTGTTGGCCAGCAGCCTGCTGGTGGACCCTGGTAAACACTGGCTGTTGGCCGACCCGGGTTACCCGTGTAACCGCCACTTCCTGCGCCTGGTGGAAGGCGCGGCGCAGTTGGTGCCCGTGGGGCCGGACGTGCGTTATCAATTGACCGCCGACCTGGTGGCCAAGCACTGGAACCAGGACAGCGTGGGCGCGCTGGTCGCATCGCCGGCCAACCCCACCGGCACCATCCTGACGCGGGACGAACTGGCGGGGTTGTCGAGTGCCATCAAGGCGCGTAACGGCCATTTGGTGGTGGACGAGATCTACCACGGCCTCACTTACGGCACCGAGGCGGCCAGCGTGCTGGAAGTCGACGATGATGCGTTTGTCCTGAATAGTTTTTCGAAGTATTTCGGCATGACCGGCTGGCGCCTGGGTTGGCTGGTGGCACCGCCCGATGCCGTCGGTGAGCTGGAGAAGCTCGCGCAAAACCTCTACATCAGCGCTCCGAGCATGGCGCAGTACGCGGCGTTGGCTTGCTTCACCCCGCAAACCCTGAGCATTCTGGAAGCGCGTCGTGCCGAGTTCGGGCGCCGTCGCGACTTCCTGCTGCCGGCCCTGCGCGAGTTGGGCTTCGGTATTGCCGTCGAACCGGAAGGGGCGTTCTATTTGTACGCCGATATCAGCGCGTTCGGCGGTGATGCCTTCGCGTTTTGCCGTCATTTCCTTGAGACCGAACATGTGGCGTTCACCCCCGGGCTGGATTTCGGTCGTTATCAAGCCGGCCACCATGTGCGCTTTGCCTACACGCAAAACCTTGATCGGCTGCAAGAGGCGGTAGAGCGCATCGCCCGTGGGCTGCGGAGCTGGCAGGGCTGATGCGCTTTCATCCTCCCCTCGAAGAGGCGCGGCTGATTCGCCGCTACAAGCGTTTTCTCACCGATATCGAAACCGTTACCGGCGAGTTGTTGACCATTCACTGCCCAAATACCGGTTCGATGCTCAATTGCATGGTCGAGGGCGGGCAGGTCTGGTTCAGTCGCTCCACTGACCCCAAGCGCAAGTTGCCCGGCACCTGGGAAATTGCCGAGACGCCTCAAGGCCGCCTCGCGTGCGTCAATACGGCGCGTGCCAATCAACTGGTTGAGGAGGCGTTGCATGCCGGGGTCATCACCGAACTCAACGGCTTTAGCGCGTTGAAGCGTGAAGTGCCTTACGGTCAGGAGAACAGCCGCATTGATTTTCGCCTGGATTACCCCGAGGGGGCGGCCTATGTCGAAGTCAAAAGTGTGACGCTGGGGTTCGATGGCACCTCGATTGCGGCGTTTCCGGACGCCGTGACCCAGCGCGGTGCCAAGCATCTACGCGAGCTGGCGCACCTGGCCCGGGATGGTGTGCGGGCGGTGCAGCTGTATTGCGTCAACCTGTCCGGGATCGAGGCCGTGCGCCCGGCCGTGGAAATCGACGCGGCCTACGCTGCCGCCCTGCGCGAGGCCAAGGCCGCGGGGGTGGAAGTGCTGGCGTATGGTGTGCGCGTCACGGCCGAGGAAATTTACGTCGAACGCCGCTTGGACGTGCTGCTCGGCGACTAGAGTTCTACCCACAGGCCCTGTTCGTCTTCGCGGCCGGGCAGGGCAGTGAGGCTTTGACCCGCGCAGGGGCCGGCGATGCATTCGCCGCTCTCGATCAGGAACAACGCGCCGTGGGTGGCGCATTGGATCAGGCTGGCGCTGGCGTCGAGGAAGTGATCGGGCTGCCATTCCAGGGGGACGCCGCGATGGGGGCAGCGATTGCGATAGAAGTAGGCGATGCCATCCCGGCGCACGGCCAACAGTTTGTGCCCGTCGATATCAAAACCACGGCTGCTGTTGGGGGCGAGGGTGTCGGAGGGGCAGAGAAACTTCATTCCAATCCTTAAGTGCCTTGACGTTCAAATGCAAACAATTATCAAATGCAGGCTTCGCCCGTTAGCTGACTGGGCGCTCAGTACGATGCCCGGCAAGAGGTATCTGTCACATCCATGAGTGTTTCAGCAGCCCCGCCCCTGGAAGGAAACCCTGTTATGCGCTTGAGTGCCAGCGCTATCGCGCTTGTTGTCGGACTGATGCTCAACCCTGGGGCGCACGCCTCGGAACTGCCGCAACGCTGGGTGAGTGCTGGCGGCGCGTTATCGGAGTGGGTGACGGCCCTGGGCGGTGAGTCGAAGTTGGTGGGCGTCGACACCACCAGCCAGCATCCGGCTTCGCTCAAGGCATTGCCGAGCGTCGGTTATCAGCGGCAGTTGTCGGCCGAGGGCATTCTCAGTCTGCGCCCGCAGGTCCTGGTGGGCACCGAGGAAATGGGGCCGCCGCCAGTGCTGGCGCAGATTCGCAACGCCGGGGTGCAGGTGGAAATGTTCTCGGCGCAGCCGGATTTGCCGACGTTGAAAGGCAACCTCGAACACCTGGGGAGGTTGTTGGGCAGTGAGGCCAAGGCCCATGCATTGTTTACCGCGTATGAACAGGCGCTTGACCGGCAGAAACGTTGGGTTGCCACAGCCCAGGCCACACACAAGGCCCCGGGGGTGTTGATGCTGCTCGGCAATGCCGGCGGCAAACCGCTGATCGCTGGCAAAGACACGGCGGCTGACTGGATGCTGCGGCAGGCGGGCGGGCGCAACCTGGCGACCCACAGCGGTTATAAGCCGTTTTCCATGGAGTCGTTGGCCGGGTTGAGCCCCGAGGTGCTGGTGTTTGCCGACCGTGCGCTGACCGGCGAGGCGGCGCGTGCGGCCTTGTTCAAGGAGAACCCGATCCTGGCGTCCACGCCGGCGGCTAAACAGGCACGGGTGTTTGAGGTGGACCCGACGCTGCTGGTCGGCGGGCTCGGGCCGCGTCTGCCGCAAAGCCTGGTGCAGTTGTCGGCCGGCTTCTATCCGCCCCAGGCCACGTCTGCCCCATGAGTACGCTGGTGAAACCCCGAACGCTGTTTATCGGCCTGACGCTGTTGTGTGTGCTGGCAATCTGGCTTTCATTGGCGCTGGGGCCGGTCAGCCTGCCGTTGCTGGATACGCTCAGGGCGGCCTTGCGCCTGATGGGCGTGCCGATCGAGGCCAGTGGCCTGGAGCAGGCGGAGCTGATTCTCGGGCAGATCCGTTTGCCGCGGACCTTGCTGGGGCTGGCGGTGGGCGGTGTATTGGCCTTGTCGGGCGTAGCGATGCAGGGGTTGTTTCGCAACCCGTTGGCCGATCCGGGGTTGGTCGGGGTATCCAGCGGCGCGGCACTCGGTGCGGCCTTCGCCATTGTCGGTGGCTCGTTTCTGGGTGGGTTGCCGGAGGTGTTCGGCCCGTATCTGTTGTCGTTGTGCGCGTTTCTCGGTGGGTTGGGGGTGACGGCGCTGGTCTACCGGCTGGGGCGGCGCAACGGCCAGACCCATGTCGCGACCATGCTGCTCGCCGGCATCGCCCTCACGGCGCTCGCCAGCTCGGCGGTGGGCTTGTTTACCTACCTGGCCGATGACGCCACCCTGCGCACACTGACTTTCTGGAACCTGGGCAGCCTCAATGGCGCCAGCTATTCGCGCCTGTGGCCGTTGCTGCTGGTGAGCGCTGGCGTGGCGCTGTGGCTGCCGCGGCGGGCGAAGGCATTGAATGCACTGTTGCTCGGCGAATCCGAGGCCGCTCATCTCGGGGTCGATGTTGAGCGGCTCAAGCGCGAATTGGTGTTCTGCACCGCATTGGGCGTGGGCGCGGCGGTGGCGGCAGCGGGGATGATCGGCTTCGTCGGCCTGGTGGTGCCGCACCTGGTGCGATTGTTGGCCGGGCCGGATCATCGCGTGCTGTTACCCGCCTCGGTGCTGGCGGGGGCGAGCTTGCTGCTGTTGGCGGATCTGGTCGCGCGCCTGGCCTTGGCGCCGGCGGAGTTGCCGATCGGTATCGTCACCGCGTTGATTGGTGCGCCATTTTTTCTTTACCTGTTGTTGCGAGGGCGCGCCTGATGCTGCGAGTGGAAGGGCTGAGGATTCGTCGCGGTCGCAAAACCGTATTGGCGGATGTCACGTTGGACCTGTTGCCCGGCCAGGTGCTTGGCGTGCTGGGCCCGAATGGCGCGGGCAAGAGCACGTTGCTGGGCGCGTTGTGCGGGGAGCTGCACCCGGATCAAGGCCAGGTGTGGCTGGATCAGCACGAACTGAAAGACTGGAGCGGGTCGCAACGCGCGCAACGCCTGGCCGTGTTGCCGCAGGCTTCAACCCTGGATTTCGCCTTTCGTGTCGAAGAGGTGGTCGGCATGGGCCGCTTGCCCCATCAGACCGGGCGCGTGCGGGATGACGAGATTATCGATGCCGCGTTGCAGGCCGCGGATGTCGGGCACTTGAGCGGTCGCAGTTACCTGGCCTTGTCGGGCGGCGAGCGGCAGCGCGTTCACCTGGCGCGGGTGCTGGCGCAGTTATGGCCCGGGCAGGCGGGGCAGACGTTGCTGCTGGATGAGCCGACCTCGATGCTTGACCCTTTGCATCAACACACGACCTTGCAGGCGATACGCCGCTTTGCTGACCGTGGCGCAGCAGTACTGGTGATTCTGCATGACCTGAACCTGGCGGCGCGTTACTGCGACCGGATTCTGTTGCTCGACGCGGGCCGCCCCCATGCGCTGGATACCCCGGCACAGGTTCTGCGGCCTGAGCCGCTCAAAGCGGTCTTCGGGCTGGATGTGCTGGTGCAGCCGCATCCGGAGCGCGGGCATCCGTTGATCATTGCGCGCTGAGGCTTTTTACCGGCAAAAAAAGACCCGGCAAGAGCCGGGTCAAATAACCGTGATTAGCCTGATGAGGAGATAATCTGAGAGTCCGAACCAATGGTCTTTCAGTTATCGGCTGATCTCGCGACCAGTTGTGATAATCATAACGATTCTCATTTGAGAGTCAAGATTTGTTTTCACAGGCCCTTGTCCGGAATCTTTGTCCGCGGCGGGTGGGGTCGTCGATCTAATTCTTCTGGCGCGCCGAGATAGCATCCAATTGGCGGTTCAGCGCCTCCTTGCGTTCGGCTGGGATGTCGTTCCAATGCACATCCATCAATGCCCCTTCGATTGCATACAGCAAGACTTTCGAGGCACGGAAGCCACGCGTGCGAACGGCTCGATAAGCATCGACCGCGCCCAGGCGCCGCAGGTCTGACGCACTGTGGATGCCCGCCGCATGCAGCCATTGCGCCGAGGTCTTGCCAAGGTTTCTCAGGTGTTGCAGCTCATCGTTCATCGAGCCTCCTTGCGACGGCCGAATGGTGCGGTGGGTGTCGTGACCAGGCAAGCCTGAAAAGGAGTGTAGCGCTCAGTAGGAAAAGCGTAGTTCTTTGGTCAGGAATGGCGCAAAAGCTTATAAGGATGGCGTCGACGTTTTATTGCGGGCAGGCGCGAAGTCCCCGGTCCGTCTTGCACGAGACCGGGGGCTTGGGAGGGCGTGTTACTTGGTGCGGTAGCGCAGGCGCGTGCCGAAATTGACCGACATGAGGATCTCGTCGGCCGTCAGTTCCGGCGGGAAGTAGGTGCCCGATATCTGCGCATGGGCCAGGCTCGCGCCTTCCAGTGAGCAGTCGCGCAAGTCCAGCCCGCGCAAATCGGCGGAACGGAAGTACGCATCGGTGAAATCCACGCCGCTGGCGTTCAGATCGCGCAGATCCAGCCCGCGGAAGTCGCCACCGCGCATGTCGATGACGCCGTCTTTGGGGCGTTCCTGGTTGAAACCGCGGATATCGTCTTTATGCAGAAGCGAATAGAGCGGGGTATCAAGAAGCTTGGGCTGACTCATGATAGCGACACCTGTTGGATTTATGGCGCCATTATAGTGCCACTATTGCTTGGCCGCTCGCCTAAGGTGACGACGCGACCAAGAAGTTTTTCTTACAGACCAGGCATGCGCTGGCGAATTTGCTCGACCAGTGCATCGAGGGTTCCGCTTTGATTGGTCTCGACGCGCTTGCTCAGCAATAGCTCTTCGGCTGTCAGTGGTTCGCGTTGGGCTTGCTGCTCTTCAATGATCGTCAATGTAGCGTCAGACGGATCGTTCTTGTCTGCCTGACGTTGTGCCAGCCAACTGGTGATAACGGCCTGCGGCGCATTGCAGTCCAGGATCAGGAACGGCGCGCCCGTCGCTTCGGCGACTTTGGCGGCGGCATCGCGTTGTGCGCGTTTCAGGAAGGTCGCATCCAGTACCACCGGGAACCCGGCGCGCAGCACGGTCTCGGCGATCTCGTTCAGGCGGGCGTAGGTTTTCGCGCTGGCGTCGGCAGCATAGATGCCGGCCTGGGGCGTGTTTTCCACCTGTTGTTCACCAAACAGGCGCTTGCGCTCCACGTCCGAACGCAGGCGAACGGCGCCCAAGGCTTCCACCAGACGCATGGCCACGTGGCTTTTGCCTACAGCGGAAACGCCGTGGGTAATCGCCAGGAAGCGCGACGGAATAATGCTGTAGCTCTCCGCCAGGTTGGCGTAGTTGCGGTACTGGCGCAGGGTGGTGGCGCGCTGCACCGGGCTCGCTTCGCTGGGCATGCTGAACAGCGCGACTTTGGCCCTGACCAGTGCGCGGTAGGCTTTATAGAAGTTCAGCACTTCCAGGCCCTGGTAGTCGCCGGTCAGTTCGAGGTACTGGCTGATGAACCGGCGTGCCAGGGATTTGAGGCCGCGGTCTTCCAGGTCCATGGCCAGGAAGCCGGTGTCGGCGTACACGTCGGTGAAGCGAAACGGTTCGTTGAACTCGATGCAGTCGAAGATCACCACGTGACCATCGATCAAGGTGGCATTGCCCAGGTGGATATCGCCGTGGCACTCGCGGGTGAAACCATCGCGCTTGCGCTGTGCCAGCAGCGGCTTGAGGCGTTCGAAGCTGCTTTCGGCCCAGGCTTGCAGGGCTTCGAGTTGCAGCAGGTCGGCTTTGTCGCTGAGGAACGGGCGGATCTGATCGAAGTTCTGGCGTACCGGTGCCATCACCTCGTCCGGGGTGCCGGCCGGGTGCTCTTGCGGCACTTTCGGTGCGGTGAGGTGGAAGTGCGCGATCTGTTTGGCCATCTCGTCGATGTGCGCGCTGGTCAGCTCACCGTTGGCTTGCAAGGTGCTGAGCAACTGGCTTTGCGGGAATTGACGCATTTTCAGCGCGTATTCGATGACCGGGCCGTCACCGCCCAATTGCGGCGCTTCGGCCGTGCCGGTGATCGGCAACACTTCAAGATACAAATCTTTGGTCAGGCGCTGGTTCAGGCGCAGCTCTTCGTTGCAGAAATGCCCGCGATCTTCCAGTTTGGTGAAGTCCAGGAAGCCGAAGTTCACCGGTTTCTTCAGTTTATAAGCGTAAGGGCCGGTCAGTATGACCCAGGAAATATGGGTCTCGATGACTTGGAACGCTTCAACCGGATGGGGGTATAAAGCCGGGTTCTGCAGGGCGGCAATCAGGGGCTGGCTCACGGGCGATCCTTCAAAGTCAGGGGAAATCATGGCGGGCATTATGGCTGCTGACGCCTGCTGTGCAAACCGCTGTCCGGCTCATGTTGATCATCGATAAAGTGCGTATAATCCGCCGCCATGACTCGAACCCGATCTCCCCGTTCCCGTAAAAAACCTCCTTCCCGCGGCCTGCGCCCGTGGCTGGGCTGGGCGCTCAAGCTCAGCCTGGTGGGTCTTGTGGTGCTCGCCGGCTTTGCGGTGTACCTCGATGCCGTGGTCCAGGAAAAATTCTCCGGCAAGCGCTGGACCATTCCGGCCAAGGTGTACGCCCGTCCGCTGGAGCTGTTCACCGGCCAGAAGCTGAGCAAGGATGACTTCCTCACCGAACTCGACGCCTTGGGCTACCGCCGCGAACCTGTGAGCAACGGCCCCGGCGCTGCGGCCGTCAGCGGCAATACTGTGGACTTGAACACCCGCGGCTTCCAGTTCTATGAAGGCCTGGAAAAACCCCAGCCGGTGCGCGTGCGCTTCTCCGGCGACTACGTGGCCGAGCTGTCGTCGCTGAATGGCTCGAAGCTGCCCGTGGTGCGCCTGGAACCGTTGATGATCGGCGGGATTTACCCGAAGAACCTGGAAGATCGCATCCTGATCAAGCTCGATCAGGTGCCGCCGTACCTGCTTGAAACCCTGGTTGCCGTGGAAGACCGCGATTTCTACAGCCACTGGGGCGTGTCGCCGAAGTCCATTGCCCGTGCGATCTGGGTCAACACCTCCGGCGGCAAAATGACCCAGGGCGGCAGTACGCTGACCCAGCAATTGGTGAAGAACTTCTACCTCACCAACGAGCGCAGCCTGACCCGTAAACTCACCGAAGCCATGATGGCGATGCTGCTGGAGCTGCATTACAGCAAGCAGGAAATCCTTGAGGCCTACCTCAACGAGGTGTTCGTCGGCCAGGACGGCCAGCGCGCGGTCCACGGTTTCGGGCTGGCCAGCCAGTTCTTCTTCGGCCAGCCGCTGTCCGAGCTGAAGTTGCATCAGGTCGCGTTGCTGGTGGGCATGGTCAAGGGGCCGTCCTACTACAACCCGCGGCGCAATCCTGAGCGCGCGCTTGAGCGGCGTAACCTGGTGCTCGACGTGCTGGAGCAGCAGGGCGTGGCCACGGCGGAACAGGTTGCTGCGGCGAAGAAAATGCCACTGGGCGTGACCACCCGCGGCAAGCTGGCGGACAGCTCCTTCCCGGGCTTTATCGACCTGGTCAAACGCCAGTTGCGTGAAGACTACCGCGACGAAGACTTGACCGAGGAAGGCCTGCGCATCTTCACCAGTTTCGACCCGATCCTGCAGATGAAAGCCGAAGCGTCGGTCAACGACACCTTCAAGCGTCTGGCGGGGCGTAAAGGCTCCGACGAAGTCGAAGCAGCCATGGTGGTGACCAACCCGGAAACCGGTGAAGTCCAGGCCATGATCGGCAGCCGCCAGGCCAGTTTCGCCGGCTTCAACCGTGCGCTGGACGCGGTGCGGCCGATCGGCTCGCTGGTCAAGCCGGCGGTGTACCTGACGGCGTTGGAAAAACCGAGCAAATACACCCTGACCAGTTGGCTGTCGGACGACCCGCTGTCGGTCAAAGGTGCTGACGGCCAGGTCTGGACCCCGCAGAACTTCGATCGTCGTTCTCACGGTACGGTGTTCCTGTACCAGGGGCTGGCGCATTCCTACAACATCTCGACCTCGCGCCTGGGGCTCGAAGTGGGCGTGCCGAACGTCCTCAAGACCCTCGCGCGCCTGGGCATCACCCGCGAATTCCCGGCCTTCCCATCGATGCTTCTGGGCGCCGGTGCCATGACGCCGATGGAAGTGGCGACCATGTACCAGACCCTCGCCAACGGTGGTTTCAACACGCCGATGCGCGGCATTCGCAGCGTGCTGACGGCCGAAGGCGAGCCGCTCAAGCGCTATCCGTTCCAGATTCAGCAGCGTTTCGACGCGGGCTCCATCTACCTGATCCAGAACGCCATGCAGCGTGTGATGCGCGAAGGTACCGGTAGCTCGGTGTACAAGGTCCTGCCTTCCAACCTGACACTGGCGGGCAAGACCGGCACCAGTAACGATTCGCGTGACAGTTGGTTCGCCGGCTTCGGTCAGGATGTGCTGGCCGTGGTCTGGCTGGGGCGTGATGACAACGGCAAGACGCCGTTCACCGGCGCGACCGGTGCGTTGCAGGTCTGGACCAGTTTCATGCGCAAGGCCGATCCGTTGCCGCTGAGCATGCCGCAGCCGGACAACATCGTGCAGGCCTGGATTGATCCGCACACCGGCCAGGGCTCCGATGCCAACTGTCCGGGCGCGGTGCAGATGCCGTATATTCGCGGCAGCGAACCACCTCCCGGTGCCGCGTGCGGTGGCAGTGCCCCTGCAAGCGCGGAATCGGTGATGGATTGGGTCAAGGGCTGGATGAATTAAGCAAAGAGGGTTTCAAGTGAACAAGTGGTGGATTCCAGCTATTACAGCTCTGGCTTTGCTCGGCGGTTGCTCCAGCGTTCAGCGCGGCTCCATTCCCGTGGTGGACTCGAGCACAACCGTCTCCAATAACGATCGGATCTCGGCCAATGGCGGTTTCCGTCAGACCGTGACCAAGCGTCCTGCCCAGGCCGCGACCCGCGCCGTGCCGCAGGATTCGGGTGTGGTGGTGATGGTGCCGGGCGCCGGTGCCGCGACATCGGCGCCGATCAGCGCCGAGCCGTGGACGCCAGGGCCTAGCACGTCGGGGCCGATTGACTCCACGCCGGTCCAGGCCGCGCCGATCAACCAGAACACCTACACCATGCCGTCGACGCCAAGCGGCATTCCGTCGTCCTCCAGCGCGGGCGGCCTGTCGGCTGATGAGCAACTGGACGGCCCGGTACTGGCCTTGCTCACCACTGCCCAGCAACAGCAGGCTGGTGGCGACTTGAACGGTGCATCGTCGAGCCTCGAGCGCGCCCAGCGCGTTGCGCCGCGTGAACCGCAGGTGCTGTATCGCCTGGCCCAGGTGCGGATGGCCCAGGGCGATGCGCCGCAAGCCGAACAGTTCGCCCGTCGCGGCCTGACCCTGGCCAACGGCCGTCCTGACCTGCAGGCCAGCCTGTGGGCCTTGATCGGTGATGCGCGTGCCGCACAAGGCGACGCTGCCGGTGCCGCCCAGGCTCGGCAGAAAGCCAAGGTCAGCCTCTGATGGATGTGCGTTTTCCAGCGATTGCCGAACAGCTGTTGCTGATTGAGCGCGAATTGCGCCTGCAGGGCTGGTGGGACGAGGTGTCCCCCAGCGCCGAGGCGCTCAGCAGCGTCGAGCCCTTTTCGGTCGACACCCTGGACTTCCACCAGTGGCTGCAGTGGATCTTCCTGGTGCGAATGAAGCAGATCCTCGAACAGAACCTGCCGTTGCCAAATGCTTCCGGGATCATGGAGATGGCCGAGATGGTCTACACCGACCGGCCGCTGGAAAGCCAGGGTTTGCGCAATGCGCTGAAAAAGTTCGACCAATTGATCGTCGACGCTCGTTAATTGCCTGGCTGCCGGTTTTTCCGGCAGTCTTGCGCACATTTCTACCGCTTGACGACATTCAGGCGAGTTTTATCCCTCCTCAAAGCCCTTTCTTCTACGTTCTCATGCGCTTAGTTGGAAAAAAGCGCAATTATTGCTTGACTTGAAGGGCCTGAAACAGAAGAATCCAAAGTCCGCTGTATCGGGACTGCCAGAAGCAGGCCCGCTCAGCAGATCATGAGGCGCACATCCGCGCCGACCTGTTACACCCGCAACGCGTTACCTCGCGCTGGGTGGGAAGAGCCCGCAACACTTGGGACGATCCCAATACTTGCTCAGTCAGTGCTGACGTAGTCGGCGACCACCGTCGCTCATGCTCTGTTGAGAAGTAAACCTATTAAGACCCGTCGGTTTTTAACGGACGGTATTCTGGCGTTTTAGAGGTGAACAACGTGGAGCTTTTATCTGGCGGTGAGATGCTCGTCCGCTTTTTGCGTGACGAAGGCGTTGACTATATCTACGGGTACCCTGGTGGTGCTCTGCTGCACGTCTATGACGCACTGTTCAAGGAGCCGGCTGTTACCCACATCCTGGTTCGCCACGAACAGGCTGCAACCCATATGGCTGACGGTTATGCCCGTGCCACCGGTAAAGCCGGCGTGGTACTGGTAACGTCCGGTCCAGGCGCAACCAATGCCATTACCGGCATCGCGACTGCTTATATGGACTCCATCCCGATGGTGATCATTTCCGGCCAGGTCGCTAGCACCATGGTCGGTACCGATGCATTCCAGGAAACCGACATGATCGGTATCTCCCGGCCGATCGTGAAACACAGTTTCATGATCAAGCATGCCTCGGAAATCCCGGAAGTCATGAAAAAGGCGTTCTACCTCGCACAGTCCGGTCGCCCGGGCCCTGTAGTGGTCGATATTCCGAAAGACATGACCAACCCGGCCGAGAAATTCGAATACGTCTTCCCGAAGAAAGCCAAGCTGCGTTCCTACAGCCCGGCCGTTCGTGGGCACTCGGGGCAGATCCGCAAGGCGGCAGAAATGCTCCTGGCGGCCAAGCGTCCGGTGCTGTACTCGGGCGGCGGCGTGATTCTGGGCGGCGGTTCCGCACCGTTGACCGAACTGGCCAAGCTGCTCAACCTGCCGGTGACCAACACCCTGATGGGCCTCGGCGCATTCCCGGGTACGGACCGTCAGTTCGTCGGCATGCTCGGCATGCACGGCAGCTACACCGCCAACCTGACCATGCACCACGCCGACGTGATCCTGGCCGTGGGCGCGCGGTTCGATGACCGGGTGATCAACGGCGCGAGCAAGTTCTGCCCGAATGCCAAGATCATCCATATCGACATCGACCCGGCGTCCATCTCCAAGACCATCAAGGCTGACGTGCCGATCGTAGGTCCGGTGGAAAGCGTGTTGACCGAAATGGTCGCTGCGCTGAAGGAAATCGGCGAGACGCCGAACAAAGAAGCTGTCGCCAGCTGGTGGAAGCAGATCGACGAATGGCGCGGTGACCGCGGCCTGTTCCCTTATGACAAGGGTGACGGCAGCATCATCAAGCCACAAACCGTGATCGAGACCCTGTGCGAAGTGACCAAGGGCGATGCCTTTGTGACCTCCGACGTGGGCCAGCACCAGATGTTCGCCGCGCAGTACTACAAGTTCGACAAGCCTAACCGCTGGATCAACTCCGGTGGCCTGGGCACGATGGGCTTTGGTTTCCCTGCGGCCATGGGTGTCAAACTGAGCTTCCCGGACAGCGACGTTGCATGCGTCACCGGCGAAGGCAGCATCCAGATGAACATCCAGGAGCTGTCGACGTGCCTGCAGTACGGCCTTCCGGTGAAGATCGTGTGCCTGAACAACGGCGTGTTGGGCATGGTTCGTCAATGGCAGGACATGAGCTACGGTAGTCGTCACTCCCATTCCTACATGGAGTCGCTGCCCGACTTCGTCAAATTGGTCGAGGCTTACGGCCACGTCGGTATTCGCATCAACGATCTGAAAGATCTGAAGCCGAAGATGGAAGAAGCGTTCGCCATGAAGGATCGCCTGGTGTTCATCGATATTCAGGTGGATACCAGCGAGCACGTCTACCCGATGCAGATCAAAGACGGCTCTATGCGTGACATGTGGCTGAACAAGACGGAGCGTACCTAATCATGCGGCACATAATCTCCCTGCTTCTGGAGAACGAACCCGGCGCTCTGTCTCGTGTTGTCGGCTTGTTTTCGCAACGCAACTACAACATCGAAAGCCTGACCGTGGCACCGACCGAAGACCCGACCCTGTCGCGCCTGACGTTGACCACCGTGGGCCACGATGAGGTGATCGAGCAGATCACCAAAAACCTCAACAAGCTGATCGAAGTGGTCAAGCTGGTCGACCTGTCGGAAAGTGCCCACATCGAGCGCGAGCTGATGCTGGTTAAAGTCAAGGCCACGGGCGCCCAACGTGCCGAGATCAAGCGTACTACCGACATTTATCGCGGGCAGATCGTCGATGTGAGCGCCAGCGTTTATACCGTGCAATTGACCGGTACAAGCGACAAGCTGGACAGCTTCATCCAGTCGATCGGGACGGCCTCGATTCTGGAAACCGTACGCAGTGGTGTCACCGGGATTGCCCGTGGCGACAAAGTACTCAGCATCTAACCCAAATTAGTGAATGGCCTTAAGGCCTGGATATATAGAGGAACCTCATGAAAGTTTATTACGATAAAGATTGTGACCTGTCGATCATCCAGGGCAAGAAAGTCGCCATCATCGGCTACGGTTCCCAGGGCCACGCGCAAGCTTGCAACCTGAAAGATTCCGGCGTTGACGTGACTGTTGGCCTGCGCAAAGGCTCGGCCACTGTTGCCAAGGCTGAAGCCCACGGCCTGAAAGTGACTGACGTTGCTTCCGCCGTTGCCGCTGCCGACCTGGTCATGATCCTGACCCCGGATGAGTTCCAGTCCGCGCTGTACAAGAACGAAATCGAGCCGAACATCAAGAAGGGCGCCACCCTGGCCTTCTCCCACGGCTTCGCGATCCACTACAACCAAGTCGTGCCACGCGCTGACCTCGACGTGATCATGATCGCGCCGAAAGCCCCGGGCCACACCGTGCGTTCCGAGTTCGTCAAAGGCGGCGGTATCCCTGACCTGATCGCGATCTACCAGGACGCGTCGGGCAACGCCAAGAACGTTGCACTGTCCTACGCTGCCGGCGTTGGTGGCGGTCGTACCGGCATCATCGAAACCACTTTCAAGGACGAGACTGAAACCGACCTGTTCGGCGAACAAGCTGTTCTGTGCGGCGGTACCGTTGAACTGGTCAAAGCCGGTTTCGAAACCCTGGTTGAAGCCGGCTACGCGCCGGAAATGGCCTACTTCGAATGCCTGCACGAACTGAAGCTGATCGTGGATCTCATGTACGAAGGCGGTATCGCCAACATGAACTACTCGATCTCCAACAACGCCGAATACGGCGAGTACGTGACTGGCCCGGAAGTGATCAACGCCGAGTCCCGTCAGGCCATGCGCAACGCCCTGAAACGCATTCAGGACGGCGAATACGCCAAAATGTTCATCAGCGAAGGCGCTACCGGCTACCCTTCGATGACCGCCAAGCGTCGTAACAACGCCGCTCACGGTATCGAAATCATCGGCGAGCAACTGCGCTCCATGATGCCGTGGATCGGTGCCAACAAGATCGTCGACAAAGCCAAAAACTAAGTCGGATGCATCTAGAAAAAACGCGGCTTAGGCCGCGTTTTTTCGTTTGGGTGGCTGGTTCTGGTATAAAGCTGCATCGTTTGCGGGCGAACACTCGCCGCAAGTATCTGTCGAATTTTTTCACACCGTTGCAAGGTAAAGTCCATGAGCGAACGTCCCGAAGAGCCAAACCAGGCTTCTGACGCCGATAGCCTGCTACCGATCGATGAACATGTTGAAGAAGGGCATGACGCGGAAGGCCGCAAGGTCCGGCATCGCGGCATCTATCTCCTGCCCAATCTGTTCACTACGGCGAACCTGTTTGCCGGGTTCTACTCCATCATCAACTCCATGAGCGCCCAGAGCGCGCTGGCGGCGGGTGATGCGGTGAGTGCCAGCAAGTACTTCGGTTTTGCGGCGATCGCCATCTTCGTCGCCATGGTGCTCGACGGTCTCGATGGGCGCGTGGCGCGCATGACCAATACCCAAAGCGCCTTCGGTGCCGAGTATGACTCGCTGTCGGACATGGTTGCCTTTGGTGTCGCGCCTGCGTTGCTGGCGTTTGCCTGGGCCCTGGGTGACATGGGCAAGGTCGGCTGGATGGTGGCCTTCATCTATGTCGCGGGCGCCGCGTTGCGCCTGGCGCGCTTCAACACCCAGGTGGGGACCGCCGACAAGCGTTACTTCATCGGCCTGGCCAGCCCGGCTGCTGCGGGCGTGGTGGCGGGGATCGTCTGGGCGTTCAGTGACTACGGCATCCAGGGATCGAAGATGTCGTTCCTGGTGGCCTTGATGGTTGCGGCCGCCGGCATGCTGATGGTCAGTAACATCAAGTACAACAGCTTCAAGGAGCTCGACCTCAAGGGGCGCGTGCCTTTCGTGGCCATCCTTGCGGTGGTGCTGGTGTTCGCCGTGGTCTTCAGCGATCCGCCGCGTATTCTGCTGCTGGTGTTCCTGGTGTATGCCGCTTCCGGGCCAGTTCAGTATCTGCTGCAACTGCGTCGGGACAAAACATTGCCTTAATGTAATTTCCCCCATACTCCGCAGTCTATTGGTGCATCAGTTCTCCAATGCTGCGGAGTTGCCATGTTAATCAAATTGCCCAAAGCGTCCGATTGTCATGAATCAGACGTCACTCCTGAATCCTTCTACCTGTCTCGCCGTAGCTTGCTCGGTGGTGCGCTGGCCGGTGTTGCCGCCAGCAGCTTGCCGCGCTGGGCCAGCGCTGACGATGCCGCGCGCTATGCGGATGTCGAGCCAGGCAAGGCGCCAGGCTGGTTTGCCGAAAAACTGCCGGGTACGAAATGGCAGGCGGTAACCGTCAAGGACGAAGCCATCACCCCGTTCAAGGACGCGACCCACTACAACAACTTCTATGAGTTCGGCACGGACAAGGGCGATCCTGCGGCGAATGCAGGTTCGCTCAAGACCGAACCCTGGAGTGTGGTGATCGATGGCGAGGTCGCAAAGCCGGGGCGTTACGCCCTGGAAGACTTCATGAAGCCGTATCAATTGGAAGAGCGAATCTACCGTCTGCGCTGTGTGGAGGCGTGGTCGATGGTCATTCCGTGGATGGGTTTTCCCATTTCGGCGTTGCTCAAGCAGGTTGAGCCGACTTCCAAAGCCAAGTACATCCGCTTCGAAACCCTCCAGGACCCCAAAAGCATGCCGGGCCAGCGCTCGAGTTTCGGCTTGATCGATTGGCCCTATGTAGAAGGGCTGCGCCTGGATGAGGCGATGAATCCCCTGGCGATTCTGGCGGTGGGGATGTATGGGCGCGAGTTGCCTAACCAGAATGGCGCGCCGTTGCGTTTGGTGGTGCCATGGAAGTATGGCTTCAAGAGCGTGAAGTCCATCGTGCGTATCAGCTTGGTAAGCGAGCAGCCGAAAACCACCTGGCAAAGTATTGCGGCGAATGAGTACGGGTTTTATGCGAACGTGAACCCGACGGTCGACCACCCTCGTTGGACCCAGGCGCGTGAACGGCGCTTGCCGAGTGGTCTGTTCAGCCCGAATGTGCGCGAGACGCAGATGTTCAACGGTTACTCGGATGAGGTGGCGGCGCTCTATACCGGCCTCGACCTGCGGAAGAACTACTGATGCGTTTCCCGATCTGGCGCATCGGCGTGTTTATCGCCACCGCGGTATGGCCGTTGCTCTGGCTGTACGAAGCGTGGCGTTCTGCCTTGGGGCCGGACCCAGGCAAGGTGCTGGTTGACCGGCTGGGCTTGGGCACGTTGATCCTGCTGCTGATTACCCTGGCGATGACACCGTTGCAGAAGTTGAGCGGTTGGGCAGGGTGGATCGCGGTGCGGCGCCAGTTGGGGTTGTGGTGCTTTGCTTATGTGGTGCTGCACCTGGCGGCATATTGTGTGTTTGTCCTGGGGTTGGATTGGTCGCAGCTGGGGGTGGAATTGAGTAAGCGCCCCTACATTATTGTGGGGGCCCTGGGTTTCCTGTCTTTGTTGGTGCTGGCGCTGACGTCGAATCGCTACAGTCAGCGTCGGTTGGGCAGCCGTTGGAAGAAGTTGCATCGCCTGGTGTATGGCGTGCTTGGGCTTGGCTTGCTGCATATGTTGTGGATCGTGCGGGCGGATCTGAAGGAGTGGGCTATCTATGCTTCTATAGGTGCGCTGCTTCTTGTCCTGCGGATACCGCCGGTGATGCGGCGAATTCCGCGCCTTATTGCGAAAAAAGCACCTTCTGCAACAAAAGCGTAATTAACCCTTGACGGCAAATCCTGGACGTCTATAATTCGCCCCACTTCCGGCGCAGTCGAAACGGAAAACTCCTTGGTAAACAAAGAGTTACGCAAGATTCGACAGCGACCTGCTTCAGTTCATCGAAGCCTGGAAGGAGTTGGTAGAGCAGTGTTGTTTGGCTCTATTAACGTTTCGATCTTCTCGGTCGAAAGCGGAGAAAAAGAGGTGTTGACAGCAGCGTGTAACGCTGTAGAATTCGCCTCCCGCTAACGAGAGATCGGAAGCGCAAGTGGTTGA